>NZ_CP039291.1:1303122-2606244 GCF_004798685.1 Cellulomonas shaoxiangyii
TCACCGCCCGCGGCGTCGACGTGGTCCTCATCGGGCTGTGCTCGACCGACGGGCTCTACCACGCGTCCGGTGCGCTGGGCGTGCCCGGCGCGATGTTCACGGCCAGCCACAACCCCGCGCAGTACAACGGCATCAAGCTGTGCCGGGCGGGTGCGCGACCCGTCGGGCAGGACTCCGGGCTGACCGAGGTCCGCGAGCTCGCCGGTCGCTACGCGGCCGAGGGCGTCACGGCGGTCGCCGAGCGCGGCGTCGTCACCGAGCGCGACATGCTCACCGAGTACGCGCAGTTCCTGCGCTCGCTCGTCGACCTGTCGGGCATCCGTCCGCTCAAGGTCGTCGTCGACGCGGGCAACGGCATGGGCGGGCACACGGTCCCGGCCGTCCTCGGCACGGGCGCGGGCCTGCCGGCGCTGCCGCTCGACATCGTCCCGCTGTACTTCGAGCTCGACGGCACGTTCCCGAACCACGAGGCGAACCCGCTGGAGCCGGAGAACCTGCGCGACCTGCAGGCCGCCGTCGTCGAGCACGGCGCCGACCTGGGCCTGGCGTTCGACGGCGACGCGGACCGCTGCTTCGTCGTCGACGAGAACGGCGACGCCGTCAGCCCCTCGGCCATCACGGCGCTCGTGGGCCTGCGCGAGGTCGAGCGCGAGCGGGCCGCGGGCCGCACGCCGACGGTGATCCACAACCTCATCACGTCCCAGGTCGTGCCGGACCTGCTGCAGGCGGCCGGCGCCCGTACCGTGCGCACCCGCGTGGGGCACTCGTTCATCAAGGCGCAGATGGCCGAGCACGAGGCCGTGTTCGGCGGCGAGCACAGCGCGCACTACTACTTCCGCGAGTTCTTCTTCGCGGACACCGGCATGCTGGCCGCGATGCACGTCCTCGCGGCCCTCGGCGAGCAGCCGCACCCCCTGTCGGCGCTCGCCGACCAGTACCAGCCGTACGTGTCCAGCGGCGAGATCAACTCGCGCGTCGAGGACGTCGCCGCCGCCCGCGCCCGGGTCATCGAGGCGTACGTGACGGAGCAGGGCGGCGGCGTGGTGGAGGTCGACGAGCTCGACGGCCTCACGGTGTCGCACTGGGGCGGCCACCCGCAGTGGTGGTTCAACCTGCGCGCGTCGAACACCGAGCCGCTCCTTCGCCTGAACGTCGAGGCGGCGGACGCGGACATCATGGAGAAGGTGCGCGACGACGTGCTGGCGCTCGTGCGGCAGGACGCCCCGTGACCGCGGGGGAGGGCACGGCGCGCCCCGCGGAGGCGGCCACGCCGCTCGAGCCGTGGGCGCGGGCGCTGCTGCGCTGCCCGGTGACCGGTGCCGAGCTCGTCGACGCGACGGACGCCGACGGCGAGCCGGTGCTCGTCGGGCAGGACCCCGAGCGACCGCTGGTGTACCCGGTCCGCGACGGCATCCCGGTGCTGCTGGCCGACGAGGCCCGTCCCGCCTGACGAGGCTTGTCCCGGCCGACCGGCGCGAGTCCGCCGTCGGGCGGGCGTCAGCCCGCGACGGCGCCCTGCCGCCGGGGTCCTGCGCGCGTCAGGCCGCCGGGTCGGGCACGCCGTGCGGCAGCCGCCGCAGCAGCCGGGCCTCCTCCTCGCCGCGGCGCACGCGCTCGAGCTCCACGTCGGTCTCCCGGCGGCGGCGCTCGGCGAGCACGGCCGCGAGGAACGCCTCGGGAGGCGTCCCGGCGGGGGGCGGCGGGCTCACGAACGCCCCGAGCTCGGCGCAGAGCCGCGTGCCGAGCTCGACGCGCGATGCCGGGTGCAGCTTGTCGGCGCGCGCGAGGAACTGGCGCACGGCGAGCGCGAGGCCGTCCGGGAGGCGGGCGACGTCGGCGTGCGCGGCCCAGCCGGCCAGCGCGGGCGGCATGGGCGTGGGGCGCCGGACCGGTGCGGCGCCGCGCACGCGCGCGGCGTAGGTGCCCGCGAGGACGTCCCCGATGCGCTTGCCGCGGGGGTGCACGACCGAGCACATCAACGCCACCGAGCCGAGGGTCGCCCACAGCTCGAGCACACCCGTCAGGGCGCGGACGAACGCCTGCCGGAACGTGATCGGCCCACCGTCGTCCCGCACGATCCGCACGCCGGCCACGAGCTTGCCCAGCGAGCGGCCGCGGCTGAGCGTCTCGACCGTCGCCGGCAGCACCACCGCCACGGTGACGAGCGAGACGACGCCGAGGACCCGCCCCCACTGCGCGTCGAGCTGCACGTCCAGCCGGCCGAGGACGACCGCCACGACGACCGCCCCCACCAGCAGCGCGAGCACGTCGACGATGCCCCCGCACAGCCGCGACGCCACCGAGGCGGGGCGCGTGTCGAGCAGCACGCCCTCGCCGATGACGACACCGTCGGCCGGCCCGTCCGGTCGCCACCCCGTACCCACGCTCACCTGCGCAGACTAGCCGCCCGGCGCCACCGCGCGGCCGCCTGCGGATGGCAGGCTGTGCGCGTGGACCTCGACGCCTGGACCCGCGCCCGGACGCCCCGGTGGACGCGCCTCGACGCGCTGGTGCGCGCCCGCCGGCTCGACGGCGCGCAGGCCGACGAGCTCGTGCGCCTGTACCAGGCCACGGCGACGGACCTGTCGGCCGTGCGCTCGGCGGCGCCGGACCCCGAGACCGTCACGCGGCTGTCGCAGCTGCTGGCTCGCGCACGGGGGCGCCTCGCCGGCGCGCACGCGCCCGCCTGGTCCGACGTCGCCCGCTTCGTCGCCGTGAGCGTCCCGGCGGCGCTCTACCGGATCCGCTGGTGGACGGTCGCCGTCATGGTGGTGTTCCTGGTGGTGGGCGTCGCGACCGGCCTGCTCGTCGCCCTCGACCCCGACGCCCGCGCCCTCATGGGGTCGCCCTCGTCGCAGCGCGAGTACGTCGACGAGCAGTTCGCCGCGTACTACGAGCCCGGCGCCGGCTTCGCGACGATGGTGTGGACCAACAACGCGTGGATCGCCGCGGTGTGCATCGGCACGGGCATCACGGGGGTGCTGCCCGTCTACATGCTCCTCACCAACGCGGTGAACGTGGGCGCGGCCGGCGGGCTCATGGCCGCGTACGGCCGGCTCGACGTGTTCCTGCAGCTGATCTCGCCCCACGGGCTGCTCGAGCTGACCGCCATCTTCGTCGCGGGCGCCGCCGGGCTGCGCCTGTTCTGGACGATGGTCGACCCCGGGCCCCGCCCGCGGGGTCGAGCGCTCGCGCAGGAGGGGCGCGCGCTGTTCACGGTCGCCCTCGGGCTCGTCGGCGTGCTCGCCGTCTCGGGGCTCGTGGAGGGGTACGTGACCGGTTCGTCGCTGCCGTGGCCGGTGAAGGTGGCCGTCGGCGCCCTCGTGCTGGCCCTGTTCTGGGCGTACACGCTCGTGCTCGGGCGGCGTGCCGTCGCGGCGGGGGAGACCGGCGACCTCACGGCGGACCGTGCCGGCTACGTCGTCGCGACCGCCGGCTGACGGCAGCGTCCCGGCCCTGCGCCGGCTGCGGGCGGCGCGTCACCCGGTGGCCAGGCGCACCGCGTGCTCGGCCGCGTCGTCGGCGACGAAGCGCACGAACGCCTCACCCTCCTCGAGCACGCCGCGCCGCTCCCGCGTCGTCAGTGGCTCCAGCGGCGTGACGTCGAGCGTCGCGCGGGCACGGTCGCCGGTCCTCGCGCGGTCGACGGCCCACGTGGCGCGCACGCGCCCGTCGACGAGGACGGCGGCCGGGCTGCGCCCGTTCGGGGTCTGCAGCCGGCGGCGGTGCACGTCGTCGATGATGCGCTCCCGCCGCGCGTGCGCGAGCCACACGTCGTCGTAGTCCGCGAGGTAGCGCACCGGCGCGGGGTGCTCGGGGTCGGGCCGCGGGGCACCGGGCAGGTCCAGCAGGGTGCGGGCGCGCCCCGACGCGGCCGACGGGGCGACGGGCAGCTCGACCAGCCGGTCACGGACGCGGTCGACGACCGCTCGGAGCCCTCGCAGCCCCGACCACGTCTGCACGTCGGCGACCGACGCCGGCCCGTAGGCGCCCAGGTACCTCAGCACCACGTCCTCCTCCGCCCGCCGGCGGACGGCCGGGTCCGCGAGGTCCCCGGCGGCGGCGACCGCGCCCGGGGCCCAGACGTCGAGCGTCGTCAGCGTCGGAGCGGCGGACCCCCGCCAGAGCCCGCGCGGCGGCACCTGGACGAGCGGCAGGAGCGCGCGCGCGAACGCCGCGAGGTCCTTCGGGTCGACGTCCGGCCACGTCGTGGCGAGGTGCGCCCCGAGGCGCGTCGTCGGCTGCGGCCGGGCGCCGACGTGCGCGGCGGCCGACCGGGCGAGCAGGTCCAGGTCGACCGCGTCGGCAGCCGTACGGCGCTGCGGGTTGCTCCGCAGCTCGCGGTGCAGCACGGGCCGCAGCAGGTTCGCGAGCACCGCCGCGTCCGCCGCGGTCACGAGGTGGACGGTCGAGCGCATGACGGCGATGCGGACCACCCGGCGGTCGAGCAGCAGCGCGTCGAGCGCGTCGGTGCGGAATCCCGCGACCCGGCTCCACAGCCCCACGAACGGCGACCACGGGTTCTGCGCCTGCAGCCCGACGACGTCGCGGACCACCTGCTCGACGCCCGCGGTCGCGCGTGTCAGGAGGTGCTGGCGCGCGAGCAGCGCGCGGTTGAGCGCGCGGTCGTCGAGCGGGGCGTCCACGGCGCGACGCTAGCGCGGCCCACCGACACCGGCCGGGGTGCGGGCGCGGACGGGGTCAGAGCCGGCCGGCGGCCTTGAGCGCCAGGTAGGTGTCCGCGAGGCGGGGCGCCAGGTCGTCGGGCAGCGCCTCGACGACCTCGACACCGCGCTGACGCAGCCGCAGCGCCGCGGCACCGCGCTCGAGCGCGGTGCGCTCCGCGGCGGCCGCGTCGAAGACCTCCTCGACCGTGCGCCGCGCGGTGCGCAGCTCCTCCAGCTCCGGGTCGGCCACCGAGGCGAGCACGACCTGGTGCCGGCGCGTGAGCTGACCGACGACCTCGAGCAGCCCCTGCTCGACCGCGGCCGGGTCGAGCGACGTGAGCAGCACGACGAGCGCGCGGCGGCTGAGCCTCGAGCGCACCTGCGTCACGAGGCCCGCCCAGTCGGTCTCGACGAGCTCGGGCTGGACGCCCGCCAGCGCCTCCGCGAGGCCCGGCAGCACGCGGCTCTGGTGGCTGTCGGCGACCCGGGCCCGCACGCGTCGGTCGTAGGCCAGCAGCTCGACGCGGTCGCCCGCGTGCGCGGCGAGCACACCGAGCAGCAGCGCCGCCTCGACCGACGCCTCGAGGCGGGTCGCGTCGAGCACGCGCGCCGCGCTCGTGCGGGACGTGTCGAGCACGAGCAGCACGTGCCGGTCCCGCTCGGGCCGCCACGTCCGGACGACGACCTCCTGGCGGCGGGCCGTCGCGCGCCAGTCGATCGAGCGGACGTCGTCGCCGTCGACGTACTCACGCAGGGAGTCGAACTCGGTGCCGGCACCGCGCACCTGCACGGCGGCGCGCCCGTCGAGCTCGCGCAGCCGCGCGAGGCGTGAGGGCAGGTGCCGGCGCGAGACGAACTCGGGCAGCACCCGCAGCCGAGCGGGCACGAGGAGCGAGACCTGCCGGCCCGCGAGGCCGAGCGGGCCGACGGTGCGCACCGTGACGCGGTCGGCGAGCAGGTCGCCCCGCCGCGTCGGCTGCAGCGGCGTCGTGACGGTCCGCGCCTCGCCCGGCGGCACGTCGACGCGGTGGCGCGGTGTGCGTGCCCCCGTGGGCGCGTCGCCGTCGGGCAGCGCGGACGGCGGCCACGCGTCCCGGACGAGCGCGCGCACGTGCCGTCGGCCGACGGCACGCAGCGTGAGCGCCGAGCGCGTCGCCTGCCCGAGCCGCACCGCACGCGGCACGTCGCGGGACACCGCGACCTCGCGCGGTGACGCCGCGAGGGCGACGTCCACGGCGCACAGCACCGCCACGACGACCGCCCAGGCGAGCACCGTGACGGGGGCGGGCAGCACCGCGACCGGCACGATGCCGAGGAGCGCGACGAGGACCGCGCGGGACGTGAGCGCCACGGGTCAGCGGGGGACGGGGACGGAGGCGAGCACGGTGTCGAGCACCGACTCCGTCGTGACGCCCTCGATCTCGGCCTCGGGCCGCAGCTGCACGCGGTGCCGCAGCGTCGGGTGGGCGAGCGCCTGCACGTCGTCCGGGGTCACGTAGCCGCGGCCGGAGAGCCACGCCCACGCGCGGGACGTCGCGAGCAGGGCGGTGGCACCGCGCGGGGACGCGCCGAGGGCGAGGGACGGCGAGGTGCGCGTCGCCCGGCACACGTCGACGACGTACCCGAGCACCTCCGGCGCGACCTGCACCTGCGCGACCTCCGCACGCGCGCGGGCCAGCTCGCCGGCACCGGCCACGGCGCGCACGCCGGCCGCAGCGAGGTCGCGCGGGTCGAACCCGGCGGCGTGCCGCGCGAGCACCTCGACCTCGTCGGCCCGCTCGGGCAGGGGGAGCGTGAGCTTGAGCAGGAACCGGTCCAGCTGCGCCTCGGGCAGCGGGTAGGTGCCCTCGTACTCGACCGGGTTCTGCGTGGCGACGACGACGAACGGGTCGGGCAGCGGGCGCGGCACGCCGTCGACCGAGACCTGCCGCTCCTCCATCGCCTCGAGCAGCGAGGCCTGGGTCTTCGGGGGCGTGCGGTTGATCTCGTCCGCGAGCAGCAGGTGCGTGAACACCGGTCCCTCCCGGAACGAGAACTCCGCCGTGCGGGCGTCGTACACGAGCGAGCCCGTGACGTCGCCGGGCATGAGGTCCGGGGTGAACTGCACGCGCTTGGTGCCGAGCGACAGGGCGCCGGACAGGCTGCGGACGAGCAGGGTCTTCGCGACTCCGGGCACGCCCTCGAGCAGGACGTGGCCGCGGCACAGCAGGGCGATGATCAGGCCCGTGACCGCGGCGTCCTGGCCGACCACGGCCTTGCCGACCTCCCGGCGGACCGCGGCCAGCGCCGCCCGCAGGTCCTCGGTCGGGGTGAGCAGGGTCGGCTCGGGGGCGGCGGACCGCGTGGCGGGTCCGGCCGGTGCGGGCGCCTGTGCCTGCACCGGCGCCTGTGCCGGTACCGGCGCCGGGGCCGGGGCCGGCGTCACCGGCGCGGTCGACGGCGCCGGCGTGTGGGCGGTGCCGCCCGGTGCGGCGGCCGGCGGGTAGGACGTCTCGTCGGTCACGGTCGGTGAACCTCGCTCTCCAGGTGGTGCAGGTCGTCGGCGAGCCGCTGGAGGCCCGCGTCGTCGGTGGGGGGCGGTCCGTACAGCAGCTGCTCCACGTCGCGGGAGGGGCGCCCGGACGCACGCGCCACGGCGTCCACGAGCGCCGGCGCCGGCGTGGACCGGGCCAGGCCCAGACGCTGCGCGCTCCGGGTCGCGGTACCGGCGCGCAGGGCCGCCGCGGCGTGCCCGTGCGCCCGCCCCCTCCGGTACAGCCGCCCGCGCCCGCGCGTGGCCTCCGCGGAGCGGACCACGACGGGCAGCGGCTCGGAGACGACCGGCCCGAGCCGGCGGGCGCGCCACACGACGACGACGGCGAGCACGAGCAGGAGCCAGAGCGCGACGGGCCGCACCCACGGCACGAGGTCGGTCAGCGACGCGCCGGCGTCGTCCGTCCCGCCCGTGCCGACGTCGTCGAGGCTGGGCAGGTACCAGACCAGGTGGTCGTGCCGGCCGAGGGTGCGCAGCGCGAGCGCGGCGTTGCCCTCCTGCGCGATCGCGTCGTTCGTGAGCGGTGTCAGGTCGGACAGCGCGGTGACGCGACGCCCCTCCTGCTCGAGCACCACGTACGCGCCCTCGGCGGCGCCGGCCGCGGGCGGGAAGCAGACGGTCGCCTCACCGGCGAGGTCCTCCACGGACCCGCCCGCGACGACGGCACCGGCGGCGCGGGCGTCGGGGTCGTCGCACGCCGCCTGCCGGACGCCGCGGGGGGACACGTCGCCCCCCGCCGTCAGCTCCGGCGCCACGAGGGACAGCGCCCACCCGGCGTCCACGAGCACGAGGTCGTTCTCGAGCGCGGCGATGCGGTCCACCTGCTCGGCGAGCAGCCACACGTCACCGACGACGAGGACGGTGCCGCCGCGCGCGGCAGCGGCCTCGGCCTCGGCGGTGGTGCGGACGTACTCGACCTCCACCCCGCGGCGCTCGAGCACCTGTGCGAGCGCCCGGGTGCCGGCGCCGCCGGCGTTGTCCGGTGCCCCGGGCGTGGTGCTGGACGGGGGCGCGGGCAGCAGCAGGACGAGCACGCCGACCAGCAGCACCGCGGCGACGGCGAGCCACGGGCGGGCGCGTCGCCACGTGCCGGCGGCCCGGGTGCGGCCCGTCGTGCCGTCCCCGAGGACCTCGCCCGGGCGCAGCGGCACGGTCGTGGGCCCCGTGGTGGGTGCGCTCATCCGGCGTCCCCGCCCGCACGTCCGCCGGCCCGCACGCCGGCCGTCGCGCCGGCCGCGGCGCCGCCCGCGCCGGCCGCTGCGCCGCCCGCGCGGGCGGCGCGGACCGCGTCGTCCAGGTCCCGCATGAGGCGGTCGTCGTCGGGCGTGGCGCTGCGGTGGCCGTAGACGACGTCGTCGAACCGGTCGCCACCGCGGGCCAGCACGTCGGCAGCCCCGGGGAGCCTGCGCGCCGCGAGGCCGGCCGCCTCGTGCGCGGTCCGGCCCGGCCGCTCGTCGAGCACCCCGCGCTCCTCCAGCGACCGCACGACGGCACGGAACCGCTCCGCGACGGCCGTGGGCCAGTCCCCGGCGGCCGCGGCGGCATCGGCGGCAGCACGCAGGTCGTCGGCCGAGCGGCGGTCGTCCGCCGCGAGGACGGCGCGCGCACGCCGACGCGTCGTCAGGCCACCGCGGACGGGACCGGCGATCCACAGCGCGAGGAGCACGACCACCACGGCCACCCCGACGACGACGGCGAGCGCACCCGCCGGCGGCAGTCCGACGCCCTGCAGGCCCTCGAGCTGCTCGGCGACCCACGCCAGGAAGCGGTCGAGCAGGGACTCCTCCCGGCTGTAGGCGGGGTCGGCGAGCTCCTCGAGCACCCATCGGCGGGCTGTCGGCGCATCGGGCCGGACCGGTACCTCCAGCGGCCTCACGGCTCGCTCGCGGCGCGCGCCAGCTCGAGGTCGAGGCCCTCGCGGCGCATGCGGACGTCGACGTAGAGCAGCGCGACGACGGCCGCGAGGAACGACGTGGAGATGGTGAGCCCGACGATGGTCGCGACGGCGGTGACGACGACGGTCACGGCCGTGGACCCCGTCGTGCCGACGAGCACGCCCGCGAGCAGGGAGGCGGGCACGAGGAACAGGTACGTGACCACGGCGACGAGGATCGTGGCCAGCAGGTACGTGCCGAGCAGGCGCCAGAAGCTGCCGCGCGTCAGGCGCCACGCCCGCGCGACGGTGGCCCAGAACGGCTTGCCCTCGAGCATGAGCGCCGGCGGCACCAGCAGCGTGCGGACGGTGACCCAGACGAACGCGACGAGGACGAGCAGACCGCCCAGCAGCAGGACCACGAGCGCGGCCGCCTCCTGCTCCTGCGCGAACAGCAGCAGCGACAGCCCCACCCACGCGGCGACGACGACGAGCTCGACGAGCAGCACCAGCACCGCGAAGCCGAGCACCCACCACACGCGGGGCGAGCGCAGCACCTCGCGCAGGGCGACGTGCCGTCCCAGCACCGACCGGCTCACGGACACGATGAGCAGACCGGTGAGGACGCTCGTCGCCGGCAGCAGGAGGGGCTGCGTCGCCGACTGCGCGAGGGAGACGGAGAAGAGCTCGCTGATCGCGCCCACGTCGGTGCCGGTGACGTCCGCACCGACGAGCGCGTCGCCGATGGCGGCCGCGACCAGCCCGGCGAGGTAGAGCTGCACGAGCGTCTGGAGCGCGACCGCCACGGTCACGACGAGCGCCGCGAGACCGAACATGACCGCCGGGTTGGCGCGCACGGCGCGCACCGAGCCGTCGAGGATCTCGCCGAGCCCCAGCGGGCGCAGCGGGACGATCCCGGGCTGCAGGGCGGCCGGACGCCACGCGGGGACGGGTCCGCCAGGGCCGCGCCCGGCCGGTGCGCCCGGTTGCCCCCACGGCGCGCCCGGTGCCGTGCCGGGCCCACCCCAGCCCGCGGGCGACGCCGGCGCCCCCCAGCCGGACGGGGGCGGCGGTCCCGCCGGCCTCGCGCCCGGGGGCGGGGGCGGAGCGGGGTCCGCCCCGGCAGGCCCGGCCGCGCCGGGGGCAGAGGGGGCGGGGGCTGCGGCACCGGGAGCCGGGGGAGGAGGCGGCACGGAGTCGCCGGCCGGGGGACGCGCCGCGGGGCTGACCCAGGGCGCCGGGGACGTGCCGTCGTCCTGCGGTGCGGTCATGCTCTCCACGGCTCCTCGGTGCGTCGTGCGGGTCGGGGCCCATCGTGCCACGCGGCCGCCCGGCGACCGGGCAGGTCACAGGCGTCCGTGGACGAGCCGCGCGCACGGCGGGGTCGTGGTGGGGCCGTGGCCGGGCCGCCGCCGGGGGACGTCACCCGCACGCCTGCCCGCAGGTGCCCCCGGACGTGCGTCCGACGGTGAGATGATCACGCCCATGAGGGGACGCGTGCTGGTGGTCGACGACGACACAGCCCTGGCGGAGATGATCGGCATCGTGCTGCGCTCGGAGGGCTTCGAGCCGGTGTTCTGCGAGGACGGCGACCAGGCGCTCGGCGTGTTCCGCCAGACGCAGCCGGACCTGGTCCTGCTCGACCTCATGCTCCCCGGGCGGGACGGCAACGAGGTGTGCCGGCTCATCCGGGCCGAGTCCGGCGTGCCGATCGTCATGCTCACCGCGAAGAGCGACACCGTCGACGTCGTGCTCGGCCTCGAGTCGGGTGCCGACGACTACATCTCCAAGCCGTTCAAGCCCAAGGAGCTCGTGGCCCGCGTCCGGGCGCGCCTGCGCCGCAGCGACGAGCCGGCACCGGAGCACCTGGCGATCGGCGACCTCACCATCGACGTCCCGGGGCACCGCGTGGACCGCGCCGGCCGGCCGATCTCCCTGACCCCGCTCGAGTTCGACCTCCTCGTCGCGCTCGCGCGCAAGCCGTGGCAGGTGTTCACGCGCGAGGTGCTCCTGGAGAAGGTCTGGGGCTACCGCCACGCCGCCGACACCCGGCTCGTCAACGTCCACGTGCAGCGGCTGCGGTCCAAGATCGAGACGGACCCCGAGCGTCCCGAGATCGTCGTGACCGTGCGTGGCGTCGGCTACAAGGCGGGCGTGCAGGGGACGTGAGGTGCGTGCCGTGGTCCGCGTGAGCGCCTGGCGGCGGCTCGGCCGCGTCCGCGCCGCGCGGCGCGTGCGCACGGTGGCGCGCTGGTGGCGCTCGTCGCTGCAGGTGCGCGTCCTGACGTCGACGCTCGCGATCGGGCTCGTCGCGCTGGCGCTGCTCGGCGTGTACGTCGGCGCGCGCATCAGCTCGGGCCTGTTCGACGCCCGTCGCGACCAGGTCCTCGAGGAGGGCGCGCGCAGCACGCAGCAGGCGCAGGACGTGTTCTCGTCCGCGACGGCGACCACGCGCGCCGACGTCCAGCAGCTGCTGCGCGACGTGACGCTCGCGCAGCGCAGCGGCGGGTCGGGCGAGCGCGAGGTGTTCCTGCTGCGCGCGCCGGGGCAGCAGTCGACGGTCGAGGTGGGCGCGACCGCCACGGACCGCTCCCTCGTGGACCTCGTCAGCCGCGAGCTCAAGGCGGCCACGGCCGGCGGCGGGCAGCAGTGGCAGTCGGTGACGGTGCCGAGCGCGGACGGCCGCGCGCAGCCGGGGATCGTCGTCGGGCAGGACGTGACGGTCCCGGTCGTCGGCACGTACCAGATGTTCTTCCTCTACAGCCTCGAGGCCGAGCAGGAGCGCCTCGACTTCCTGCTGCGCACGCTCGCCCTCGCCGCGGCGGCGCTCGTCGTGCTGCTCGGCGCGATGACCTGGCTCGTCACGCGCCGCACGGTGCACCCCGTGCAGCAGGCCGCGCAGGTCGCGGAGCGGCTCGCCGACGGGCACCTGTCGGAGCGCATGACCGTCCGCGGCGGCGACGAGATGGCGCGGCTCGCGCGCTCGTTCAACGAGATGGCGGAGGGCCTGCAGGACCAGATCCGTCGCATGGAGGAGCTCTCGACCTTGCAGCGCCGGTTCGTCTCCGACGTGTCGCACGAGCTGCGGACGCCGCTGACGACGATCCGGATGGCCGGCGAGGTCATCCACGCCTCCCGGGGCGACTTCGACCCGGCGGTCAAGCGGTCCGCGGAGCTGCTGCAGACCCAGCTCGACCGCTTCGAGGACCTGCTCGCCGACCTGCTGGAGATCAGCCGCTTCGACGCGGGTGCCGCCGTGCTCGACGCCGAGCGCCGCGACGTGCGCGACGTGGTGCTGCAGGCGGTCGAGCACACCACCGCGCTCGCCCAGCGGCGCGGCTCGTGGCTCAGCGTGCGGCTGACCGAGGAGCCGGCGACCGCCGACATCGACCCGCGGCGGGTCGAGCGCGTGCTGCGCAACCTGCTCGTGAACGCGGTCGAGCACGCGGACGGCAGCGACGTGGAGGTCGTCCTCGCGGTCGACTCCCAGGCGGTCGCGGTGACCGTGCGGGACCACGGCGTCGGCATGACGGAGCAGGAGGCGGCGCACGTGTTCGACCGGTTCTGGCGCGCCGACCCGGCGCGCGCCCGCACCACGGGCGGCACCGGCCTGGGCCTGGCGATCTCGCTCGAGGACGCCCACCTGCACGGTGGCCGGCTGGAGGTGTGGGGGCGCCCCGGACGCGGTGCGTCCTTCCGCCTGACCCTTCCGCGCCGCGCCGGCATCCGCCTCACGGGCTCCCCGCTGCCGCTCGTGCCGGACGAGGCCCCGGGGCCGGCCGGTGCCGCCCCGCTGTCCCGGACCGACCCCGCGGCGCTGCCGGAGCTGCTCGCCATGACCGGGGAGATCGCGGTCGTCGCGGACCTGCGCGACCCCGCCCGCGCGGACGTGCTCGGCGAGACCGGGCGCGCCCGCGCGGCAGCCGGCGGCGGCGCGTGAGCGCGCCCCGCCGCGTGCGGGCCGGGCTCGTCGCCGCGGCGTGCGCGGCCGCGCTCGCGGGGTGCGTCGCGCTCCCCACGTCCGGCCCCGTGGTGGCCGGGGACGGCCAGGTGAACGAGCCCGAGGGCATCGTCGTGCTCGCGCAGGGCCCCCAGGCCGACGCCGGCCCCGCCGACATCGTCGAGGGGTTCCTGCTCGCGGGCGCGGCCGAGGTCACCGGCGACTTCGTCGTGGCCCGGGAGTTCCTGGCCGGTGACGCGCGCTCCGAGTGGGACCCGACGGCGGGTGCGACGGTCGCCCGGTCGGTCGAGTTCGAGGCGACGAGCGAGACCCAGGTCACGGTGGAGCTCGACGTCGTGGGCAAGGTCGACGACGGCGGCCGGTTCGCCGAGACGTCGGCGGCCGCGCGCGAGTCCGCGCGGTTCGAGCTCGTGCAGGACGGCGACGGCGACTGGCGCATCACGCACGCGCCCGACGGCGTCATCATCACGCCCGCCACCATGGACCAGCAGTACCGCGCGGTGACGCTCTGGTTCCTCACGCCGGACGCCGACATGCTCGTCCCCGAGGTCCGCTGGTTCCCGCAGCGCGACCGGAACCTGCCCACGGCCGTGGTCAAGGCCCTGCTCGCCGGCCCGTCCCCGTGGCTGCGTGACGCCGTGTCGAGCGCGGTGCCCGCCGGCGTCGAGCTCAAGCCGGAGGCCGTGCTCGTCGAGGGCGGCGTGGCGGAGGTCTCCCTGCAGCCGGTCGGCGTGGTGCAGGAGGCCGACCGCGGGCTCCTGCTCGCCCAGCTCGAGGAGTCCTTGCGTCCGCTGGGGATCGCGTCCGTGCAGGTCCGCGCCGGCGGCGTGGTGCTGGACGGCGGTGCGGCCGACGTGCCCACGGCCACCGGCGGCGAGCTCGAGGTGCTGGCGGGCGGCCGCGTCGTCTCGCTCACCGGTTCCGAGCCGGCACCCGTGGACGACGTGGCGGCCGTCGAGGGCGCCGCGCCGCAGGGGCTGGCGCGCGGACGCGGCGACCTGAGGGTGGCGCTCGCGGACCCGGGCACGCTCGTCACCGTGCCCGCCGCCGGGCAGCCGGGCGAGGTGCTCGCGGCGGGCGCGGCTCTCGCGGCGCCGTCGGTGGACCGGCACGGCTGGGTGTGGACGGCGCGCACCTCGACCGCGGGCCCGCTCGTCGCGACACGCCCCGGCGCCGCGCCGGTCGACGTGACGGGCGACTGGCTCGCCGGCCGGACCGTCGACGCGCTGCGCGTCTCGGCGGACGGCACGCGCATCGCGGTGGTCTCCAGCGGTCCCGACGGGGTGAGCCTCGACGTCGCGGGTGTCGTGCGGGACGAGTCCGCCGCACCGCTGCGGCTCGGCGCACCGGTCCGCGCCGGTGCGCGTCTCGCCCCGACCGGGGCGGTCGTGTGGGTCGACGACGTGACGCTCGCGGTGCTGGCGGAGGACGAGGCGGGGACGGTCCCGCACCTGGTGCCCGTCTCGGGGCGGAGCACGCCGCTGCCGGTCGTCGCCGGCGCGGCCGCGCTCGCGGCCGGGCGCGGCGAGCGGACCCTGCACGTCGTCACCGCCGACGGTGAGCTGCTGCGCTACGACGGGCGCACGTGGGTGACGGTGCCGGGCGCGACGGACGTGTCGGGCGCGGCCTTCCCCGGCTGACGCCCGCGGCCGACCTGCCGTCGGCAGACCCCAGCCCCGGCGGCACCCGCGGCGTCCCCCGGACCGCCGGTGCGTGACCCGCGTCGGCACGCGCGGTGCGCACGCTGTGCCGATGACCGACCACCGCACGACCCCGTCGAGGAGTGCCCTGCGCACCGCCCGTGCCGCGCTCCGCGACCTGCTCGGGCTCGTCGTGCCCGTCGCGTGCGCCGGGTGCGGCCGCGAGGACGTGCCGTGGTGCCCGGTGTGCGCCGGGCTCCTCGCCGGACCGGCCCGGCGGTGCGAGCAGGACGCGCCGCGGCTCGACCTGGTCGACCGCACCCTCGTCCCGGTGTGGGCGGTGGCACCGTACGCCGGACCGGTCCGGGCGGCGGTCGGTGCGTGGAAGGACGGCGGGCGGGCGGACCTCGACGCGGCGTTCGCCGCCGCGGTCGCCGCAGCCGGCCGGCAGGTCGCGCACGCGGGGCTGCCGCGGCCGCCCGGCGGGGAGGCGGTGCTCGTCGTCCCCGTGCCGTCGACCGCGGCCGCGCGCCGACGGCGCGGCCGGGCGCCGGTCGGCGCGCTCGCGGCCGGTGTGGCGGCGGGCCTGCGCTCGGGCGGCCGGTCCGCGACCGCGCGGCCCGCGCTGGCCCGCCGCGGTGGTGCGGACCTCGCCGGTCTCGGCGCGCGCGACCGGGTGCGCGCCGTCGCCGGGCGGGTGCACGTCCGCGCCCACCACGACGTGCGAGGCGTGGTCGTGGTCCTCGTCGACGACGTCCTGACGACCGGCGCGACCCTCGCGGCGTGCGTGCGCACCCTGCGCGACGCGGGTGCCGACGTGGCCGGCTGCTGCGTGCTCGCGGCGACACCGTCGCCCTCCGCTCGCTCGCCCGCCGGCACCGCGACGCCGGTGGGTGTGCCGGCCGCCGACGGCGCGCGCCGGTCGCGTTGACCGGGCGCGGGTCGCTGCCGCGCGCACGCGAGCGCCGGCCTTGACCTGGCCCCCCCGGCGGCGTGCGGCCGAGGCCCTCCGCGCGTTAGCGTGGTGCCCTGGGAACGACGCCCAGCGCGCCGTCCTCGCAGGTAGGACGTGCGCGCGGCGAGGAGGTGATGCCGCCCCCGTGCCCCTGACGGGGCCGCAGACGTATGTCCCGCCCGGGCGGGCGCAGCCCGCCCCTGACCTCCCCAGGAGGCCCCCATGGAGATCGTGGTCGCAGGCCGGCACACCGAGGTGACCCCGCGGTATCGCGCGCACCTCGAGAACAAGCTCGCCAAGATCGAGCAGCTGGCCCCGCGTGCCCAGCGTGTCGACGTCATCGTGTCGCACGAGCCGAACCCGAGGCAGTCGGACAGCAGCGAGAGGGTGGAGATCACCGTCGTGGACAAGGGTCCGGTGATCCGCGCCGAGGCCTGCTCCGACGACGCGTACGCCGCGCTCGACCTCGCGCTGGGCAGGCTGATCGAGCGGCTGCGGCGCGCGCGCGACCGGCGCAAGGCGCACCGCAACCACGGTCAGGCCGCCCCGGGCGACGCCATGCCGCTCGAGCCGGAGGACCTGCCGGACGAGCCCGCGCCCGCGCCGCAGCGCGACGAGGACGGCGTGCTCGAGACGACCCTGGGCGACTCGCCCGTCGTCATCCGCGAGAAGGTCCACCACGCGCAGCCCATGACGCTGGACGACGCCCTCTACGAGATGGAGATGGTCGGTCACGACTTCTACCTCTTCGTCGACGCCGAGACGGCGCAGCCGGCGGTCGCCTACCGTCGGCGCGGCTGGAGCTACGGCGTGATCAAGCTCGACGCGCCCGTCCGTGACGTGGGTCCCGCCGCGGACCAGGTCGCCGGCTGACCGGTACGCGCGCGTCCGCACCGGCGGGCGCCGCGCGGCTGCACGGGGCGGCGGCCCGACACGGCCGCCGCCCCGTCGCAGTGACCACGCCCGCCGCGCGCGCCGTCCCGCCCCGGCGGGCGTTGTCGGCGCCTGGCGGCAGGATGCCGACATGAACGTTGTGCCCACCGGTGCCGAGGTCCGTCGCACCCCCGCCCGTCCGTCCGCGGGCCTCCTCGCCGCCGCGCGCCCCGCGCCGCGCGAGACGCTCACCGTCGCGCAGGTACGCCGCGCCGCGCTGCGCGCCTCCGGGCTCGACCGGCCGCGCCCGGGGCGCACCGGGCCCGTCGGCACGCGCGGCCTCCAGGCGGTCGTGGACCGGCTCGGGCTGCTGCAGATCGACTCGGTCAACGTGCTGGCCCGCGCGCACCTCGTGCCGGTGTACGCCCGGGTCGGCCCGTGGGACCCGACCGCCCTCGACCGGGCGGCCGGCGCGGCGCCGCGCCGGCTCGTCGAGACCTGGGCCCACGAGGCGTCGTTCGTGCCGCCCACGACCTTCCGCGACCTCGCCTTCAAGCACGACCGGTTGCGCGACCTGGCGCTGCGTCGGGGCGTGCACATCCACGGCGTCCCCATCGACCGGTCGGCCGAGGTCGCGGAGGTGCGGGCGCTCGTCGACGCGCACGGCCCCGTGACGGCGCGCGAGGCGCACGCGCTCCTGGGGTCCCGGCACGCGCGGCCGACGGACCACTGGGGGTGGAACTGGACGGTCGCGAAGCGCGCTCTCGAGTACCTCTTCGACGTCGGCGAGCTCACGTCGGCCGGTCGCAACGCGCAGTTCGAGCGCCGCTACGACCGTGCGGACCGCGTGCTGCCACCGGCCGTCGTGGCCCTGCCGCGGGCGGACGAGGCGGAGTCGGCCCGCCGGCTCGTGGCGACGGCGGCCCGCGCCCACGGCGTGGCGACCGTCCGCACGCTCGCCGACCACTGGCGGATCCGCGTCGACCGGGCGCAGCGGGCGGTCGACGAGCTCGTCGAGGAGGGCGTCCTGGTGCCCGTGCAGGTCCTGGGGTGGCGTGGGCCCGCGTACCGGCACCGCGACTCGACCGTGCCGCGGCGGGTGGCGGGCAGCGCCCTGCTCAGCCCGTTCGACCCGCTCGTGTGGGAGCGGTCGCGCACGGAGGCCCTGTTCGGCCTGCGCTACCGCATCGAGATCTACGTGCCCGCCGAGCGCCGCGTGTGGGGGTACTACGTGCTCCCGTTCCTGCTCGGCGACCGCCTCGAGGCGCTCGTCGACCTCAAGGCGGACCGCGCCGCGGGCGTGCTGCGGGTCGCGGCCGCCCACCGCGCCCCCGGCGGCCCGGTCGGGGGCGACCTGCGCGACGACGTCGTCGTCGCGCGCGCCCTCGCGGCCGAGCTGCGGACCGTCGCGCGCTGGCTCGGCCTGGGCGACGTGCTGGCGGACGGTGCCGCCGGCGGGCTCGCCGTCGCGCTCGGGCCCGCGCTGCGGGAGGTGGCCGACCCCGGCGCCTGACCGGCCGCCGAGCCGCCCGTGCCCCCGCCGGCGCACGCGACCCGCCCCACGCCGCGGCCGCACTCGCCTACGATGGACGCGCCCGGCCGAGCGGCCGGGACACGGACCGCCCCGGCGCAGTGCGCGGACGGGGCGCAGCACGTCGGGAGAGATGCGTGACGGCGATCCTCGAGAAGGTCCTCCGACTGGGCGAGGGTCGGGTCCTCAAGAAGCTCTCCGGCATCGCTGCGCAGGTCAACGCCCTCGAGGACAGCTTCACGTCCCTGTCCGACGCAGAGCTCCGCGAGGAGACGGACCGGTTCAAGGCCCGGCTCGCCGAGGGCGAGACCGTGGACGACCTCCTGCCGGAGGCGTTCGCCGCCGTCCGTGAGGCGTCGCGGCGCACGCTGGGGCTGCGCCACTTCGACGTCCAGCTGATGGGCGGCGCCGCGCTGCACCTGGGCAACATCGCCGAGATGAAGACCGGTGAGGGCAAGACCCTGGTCGCCACGGCACCCGCCTACCTCAACGCCCTCGAGGGCAAGGGCGTCCACGTCGTCACCGTGAACGACTACCTCGCGGGCTACCAGGCGGAGCTCATGGGCCGCGTCTACCGCTTCCTCGGCCTCACGACGGGCACGATCCTCGCGAACATGACGCCGGCGCAGCGCCGCGAGCAGTACGCCGCGGACATCACGTACGGCACGAACAACGAGTTCGGCTTCGACTACCTGCGCGACAACATGGCGTGGAGCGTCGACGAGCTCGTCCAGCGTGGCCACCACTTCGCGATCGTCGACGAGGTCGACTCGATCCTCATCGACGAGGCGCGCACGCCGCTGATCATCTCGGGCCCCGCGTCGGGGGACACCAACCGCTGGTACGCGGAGTTCGCCAAGGTCGTGCGCCGCCTGCAGCCGGAGCGCGACTACGAGGTCGACGAGAAGAAGCGCACCGTCGGCGTGCTCGAGCCGGGCATCGAGCGGGTCGAGGACTACCTCGGCATCGACAACCTCTACGAGTCGCTCAACACCCCGCTGATCGGCTTCCTCAACAACGCGATCAAGGCCAAGGAGCTGTTCAAGCGCGACAAGGACTACGTCGTGATGAACGGCGAGGTCCTCATCGTCGACGAGCACACCGGCCGCATCCTGCCCGGCCGTCGCTACAACGAGGGCATGCACCAGGCCATCGAGGCGAAGGAGGGCGTGGCGATCAAGGCGGAGAACCAGACCCTCGCCACGATCACCCTGCAGAACTACTTCCGCCTGTACGAGAAGCTCGGCGGCATGACCGGTACGGCCGAGACGGAGGCCGCCGAGTTCCAGGGCACGTACAAGCTCGGCGTCGTGCCGATCCCGACGAACCAGCCGATGATCCGCCTCGACCAGAAGGACCTCGTCTACAAGGCCGAGGAGGGCAAGTTCGACGCCGTGGTGGCCGACATCGTCGAGCGCCACGCCAAGGGCCAGCCCGTCCTCGTCGGCACCACGAGCGTCGAGAAGTCCGAGCTGCTGTCCTCGAAGCTGAAGAAGCAGGGCGTCCCGCACGAGGTCCTCAACGCCAAGCAGCACGCGCGTGAGGCCGCGATCGTCGCGCAGGCGGGTCGCAAGGGCGCGGTCACGGTCGCCACCAACATGGCGGGGCGCGGCACGGACATCATGCTCGGCGGCAACGCCGAGTTCATGGCGGTCGCCGCCCTCGCCGAGCGCGGCCTGGACCCGGCGGAGAACGCGGAGGAGTACGAGGCCGCGTGGCCCGACGCCCTCGCCGCGGCGAAGGCAGCCGTGGCGGCGGAGCACGAGGAGGTCACCGACCTCGGCGGCCTGTACGTGCTCGGCACCGAGCGGCACGAGTCGCGGCGGATCGACAACCAGCTGCGCGGCCGCTCCGGCCGGCAGGGGGACCCCGGCGAGTCGCGGTTCTACCTGTCGATGCAGGACGACCTCATGCGCCTGTTCAACGCCGGCCTCGCGGAGTCGATGATGACCCGCGCCGGCTTCCCCGAGGACATGCCGCTGGAGTCGAAGATCGTCACGCGCGGCATCCAGTCCGCGCAGTCGCAGGTCGAGGCCCGCAACTTCGAGATCCGCAAGAACGTCCTGAAGTACGACGACGTCATGTCGCGCCAGCGCGAGGTGATCTACGAGCAGCGGCGGCGCGTCCTCGAGGGTGAGGACCTGCGGGAGCAGCTCGCCCACTTCCGCACGGACGTGCTGACCGACTACATCGCGTCGGCGACCGCCGAGGGGCGCCCGGAGGACTGGGACCTCGACGCCCTGTGGACGGCGCTCAAGGGCGTCTACCCGGTCTCGATCACGCCGGAGGAGGTCGTGGAGGCCGCGGGCGGCGAGACCCGCCTGTCGAGCGAGCTGCTCACCCGCGAGGTCCTCTCGGACGCCGAGCACGCCTACGCCGAGCGCGAGGAGCAGCTCGGCGTGGACAACATGCGCCAGCTCGAGCGGCGCGTCGTCCTCTCGGTCCTCGACCGCAAGTGGCGCGAGCACCTGTACGAGATGGACTACCTCAAGGAGGGCATCGGCCTGCGCGCGATGGCGCAGCGCGACCCCCTGGTGGAGTACCAGCGCGAGGGCTTCCAGCTCTTCAACGCGATGACCGACGCCATCAAGGAGGAGTCGGTCGCGTACCTGTTCAACCTCGAGGTGCAGGTGGCCCCGGCCGGGGCGGCGACCGATGCCGCCGGTCAGCCGGGCGGCCCGGTCGTGAGCGTCGAGTCCGCGGCGGCCGCCGCCGGCAGCGCGGGTGCGGCGGCAGCGGCGCGCCGGCCCGAGGCGGTCGCCGAGGCCCCGCAGGAGGGTCGCCTCGTCGCCAAGGGCCTGGACGGCCCGGCGGAGCGCACCCCCCTGCAGTACACGGCGCCGTCGGTGGACGGCGACGGATCCGTGGTGACGCGCGGTGACGGCAACGGCGCCCCCGCCGGGCAGCGCTCCGGTGGCTCCGGCGGCGACGGCGCGAACCGTGCCGATCGGCGCAAGGCCGCCAAGCGCAAGCGCTGACGGCGGCGTGCACGCGCCGACGCCCGTCCGTGGCACTCCAGACAGTGCGCGGGCGGGCGTCGCTGCGTGTCGGCGTCAGCCGATCTCCAGGATCGTGACCCGCCACCCCCCGCGGTGCGCCTCGAGCCGCAGGGCCACGGCGCGCACCCGGGTGCCGTCGTCCACGACGAGGCACGCCTCGGCGGTGCGCGCGTCGATCGCGCACACCCGCACGCGCCGTGCCTGGGGCCGCCGCGGGGGCGTCGGCACGCCCGCGCGCCGGGAGAGGGCCGCCCGCTCCTGGACCGCGTGCAGCACGCCCGGCGCCAGCCAGCGGGCGAGCTGACCCGCAGGACGGCGTCCCTGGACGACCTCCACGCACGCGAGCCCCACGCCGTGCGCGAACCGCCCGGCGTCGACGTCCGGCTCCGGCCCCGGCTCCTCGTCGGCGGCCTCGGCGACGAGCGCGCGGTCGCTGGCCACGAGGCGGACGCGGTCGGCGACCGTCGGCGGCGGACCCAGCGGGCGCTCGGCCCGCAGCCGCGGCGCCGGTGCGGCCGCGGGGACGAGACGCAGGCGGGGCGTCCGCGCCGGAGTGGGCAACGGGTCGACGGTGCGCGCGCGGACGTGAGGGTCCGCGGCCGGCGTCGTCGGCACGGGCGTCAGCGTCGCGGTGACGGGGTGCAGACGGTGCAGCGCGGCCTCCACGCCGGTCGGCCCCGTGGCGTCCTGCAGCAGCGTGGTCATCGGGTGCTCCCGTCGGCGTCGGCCGGTACGACGAGCACCTGGCCGGGGCGGATGAGGTCGGGGTCCGGGCCCACGGCGGCCGCGTTGGCGGCGTACCAGGCGGGCCATGCGGCGGCCACGGCGGCGTCGGAGGCCGCCGGGCCGAGGTGGCGGGCGGCGATCGCCCACAGCGTGTCGCCCGGCTGGACGACGACGGTCGCCGGGGCACCCGGCGGGGTTCCTGCGTGCGGCGCCGGGCCCGGCGCCGTCGCCTGCGTCGTCGCCGGCGTCGTCGCCGAGCTGCCCCGCGGGGTCGTGGAGGAGGCCGCGGCCGGTCCCTGCGAGACGTGCGGCGGCGCTGCCGGGGCAGGAGGCGCCGACGCATGCGCTGCGTCCGCCGCGGTCCCCGCCACGCCGCCGGCGGGCGCCGGTGCGTCCGCAGCGGCCACGGCATCCGGGGCCGTCCCCGTGGCCGCACCGGGCGCCGGCGCGGCGGAGCCGTTGCCCGGGGCGGGCCCCGCCGGGTCCGACGACGGCGCTGCGGAGGATGCGCCGCGCGGCGAGGTCGACGTGGGTGCCCACCCGAGGTCCGCCGCGACGGGCGCCACCGCGACGGGCGCCGCCGTGACGGGCGCCGCCGTGACGGGCGCCGCCGCGGTGCGAGCCGCCGTGACGGCGTCGACGGGCTCGCCGTGGGGTGGTGCGGTGGCGTGCGCGCCGGTCGCCGCGCCGACGCCGACGGCCGCGACCACGGCGACGGCGAGCGCGCGCCGCACGGCGGCGGGCGCCCACCGGCGCACGGCGGTCTCGCCCCGGCTCCACACGTGACCCCCGGCGCGCACGACGGCGCAGGCGCCCGCGAGCACGGCGCTCGCCGCGATCCACGCCGCCGCGGCCGAGCCGACCAGCAGCACGCCGGCCGCCACGGTGGCGTCGACGCGGTGCAGGGGCGGGCCCATGAGGGCGGGCAGGGCGTGGGCGGCCAGCAGCACGGCGACCGTCGCGGCCCCGACGCCTCCGAGCAGGAGGCCGGCAGCGAGCGCCGCCGTCCGGCCGGGTGCGGGACGCGGGGGAGTGGGCGGTCGGATCATCGGTGACCTCACGATCATGCAGTTTGATGTCGTTTGATGTCGGAAGAGTGCCCTAGGTGTATCGACGTGCGTCGGCTCTGTCCACAGTTGTCCGGTCTGTGGCCGCCGCTGGGGCGGCGTACCCGCGGACGGTTACCGTCCGCGCATGCGGTGGGAGCGGCTGTTCGCCGACCTCGAGAGCCAGCTCGCGGCCGGTGCGGCCGAGCAGGGGCGGTGGGACGTCGCCGACCTGGTCCGCGCCGAGCGTGCACAGGTCCGCCTGCTGGACCGGGTGCGGGCCGCCCTCGGCACCCGCGTGCGTGTCGACCTCGCCGATGCCGGCGAGCCGCTCGCCGGGGAGCTGCTCGAGGCGGGGGCCGACTGGCTCCTGCTGGGCGTGACCCCGCACCGGCGGGCGCTCGTCCCGCTGGCGGCCGTCGACACCCTCACCGGGCTGCCCGGCGCGGTGGCGCCACCCGCCGGCCGCGTCGAGAGCAGGCTCGGCCTGGGTCACGTCCTGCGGGCGCTCGCGCGGGACCGTGCGTCCGTGGCCGTGCGCACACGGGGCGGGGCGTTCGGCGGGCGGGTCGAGCGCGTGGGCGCCGACCACGTCGAGTTCCTGCCGGAACCCGCCGGCGCGGGGTGCGCGACCGTGCCGTTCGCTGCGCTGTGCGCGGTGGTGTCGTCGTGAGCGCCCGCACGACCGCGGGCGCGCCGGAGGTCGTCGGAGCGGGCGCCCCCGCCGGTGCCGGACGTCGGGCCGGACCCGCCGGTGGGCAGCGGCGTCAGTGCCCGGCGTCGCCCTGCGAGCCGGCGTGGGCGTTGCGGGCGCGCGTCTGCTCGTACATCCGCTCGATGTACCGCTCCAGCTCGGTCGCCTCGACGCGCCACTGCAGCCGCCCGCCGATCTGGATCGCGGGCAGCTCGCCCGAGCGCACCAGCGCGTACGCCTGCGGCGCCGAGACGTTGAGGATCTCGGACACGTCGGCGAGCGTCAGGAACCGCGGGGCCATGGCGGCAGTCTGGCACGCGGCACCTCGCCGCCGACGTCGTCCACAGGCGTCGCGGTGCGGCCGTCACGGCCCCCAGGAGGTGCGCCACACTCGGGCCTCGTGCGGCGCCCGGGCGCCGTCCCGAGCAGGGCCGGTGCCCGTCCCGACCGGTCCTCGCCCGACCGGTCCCCGCCCGACCGGGCACCCACCGTGCTGCCTGGCCCGCACCTGAGCCACCCGCCCGCACCCCCGTCCCGCCGAACCGTGGAGACCCCGTGGACACCACCGTGCTCGACCTCCCCGCGCCCGCCGCGGTGCGGCTGCGCCGCCCCGGCTGGCGCGACCCGCGCCTGCTCGTGGGTCTCGTGCTGATCGCCGCGTCGGTCGCGCTCGGCAGCTGGGCGGTCGGCACCGCGCAGCGGACCGTGCCGGTCTGGGTCGCGCGTGACGCGCTCACCCCCGGGGACGCCCTGCGCACCGGTGACCTGGTGGTCGCGGACGTGCGGCTCGGCGCGGCCGCCGGCGGCTACCTGCGCGCCGACACCGGGCTGCCCCAGGACAGCGTCGTGCTGCGGACCGTCGGCGCCGGCGAGCTGGTCCCGGTCGCGTCCGTGGGGGCTGCCGACGCGCTCGAGGTGCGCCCGGTGGCCGTGCCGCTGAGCGCGCCCGCCTCGCGCGGCCTCGTCCCGGGCGCGTCGGTGGACGTGTGGTGGACCCCGGCCGGTGCGGACGCCGTCGAGGACGGGGGCGAGGCGGCCGAGGGTGCGGGCCCGCGGCAGCTCGCGGGAGGCCTGACCGTGGCGGAGGTGAGTGCACCCGACGGCGCGTTCGGCTCGGGCGGCGCGCGCAGCGTGCACCTGCTCGTCCCCGTCGACGACCTGCCGGCCGTCCTCGCCGCGCTCGCGGGAGACGGCGTCGTCGACGTCGTGCCCGTGCCGGGCAGCGGGGGCTGACGTGGGCGTCGGAGTGCTGTGCGCCGTGCAGGGCGCCGCGGAGTCGGCGATCGTGCAGGCGGTGGAGGGCTCGGGCGGCCGCCTCTCCGTCACGCGGCGCTGCGCGGATCTCACGGAGCTCCTCGCGGCGGCCGAGGCGGGCCTCGGGGGCCTCGCCGTGGTGTCGGCGGACCTCGACCGCCTGGACCGGGAGGCGGTCGCGGTGCTGCACCGCTGCGGCGTCCGCGTCGTCGGGCTCGGCGACCCGACGCGCCCGTGGCTCGCGGAGCGGCTCACCGCGCACGGCGCCGACCTCGTGGTCGAGGTGCCCGCCGACGCCGACGCGGTCGTGCGGGACGCGCTCGGGGTGCTCGCCGGCGACGCCCCGCCGCGGGCGGTCGTCGCACCCGACCCGGTGCCCGTGGCCCGTCCCGGTGCCACGGTGGCCGTCTGGGGACCGACGGGTGCGCCGGGCCGCACCTTCGTCGCCGTCAACCTCGCAGCCGAGCTGGCCGACCTCGGGCAGGACGTGCTGCTGGTCGACGCCGACACGTACGGCGGGGTGGTCGCACAGGTGCTCGGCGTCCTGGACGAGTCGCCGGGCCTGGCGGCTGCTGCGCGCGCGGCCGGTCAGGGCACTCTCGACCTCCCGGCCCTGGCCCGGCTCGCGCCCGTGGTGCTGCCGCGCCTGCGGCTGCTGACCGGGGTGTCGCGCGCGGACCGGTGGCCGGAGCTGCCCGGGTCGTCGCTCGAGGAGGTCCTGCGCGTCGCCCGCGGGCTCGCGGACGTGACGGTCGTCGACACCGGCTTCTGCATCGAGCAGGACGAGGTGCTCAGCTACGACACCCGGGCGCCCGTGCGGAACGCGGCGGCGCTCACCGCCCTCGAGCAGGCGGACCTGGTGCTCGTGGTCGGCGCGGCCGACCCCGTCGGGGTGCAGCGCCTCGTCCGTGCCCTCGGCGAGGTGTCCGAGCGGGGGCTGGCGGCCACCCGCCGCGTCGTGGTCAACCGGCTGCGCCCCACCGTGGCGGGCCCGCGTCCGGCCGAGGCCGTGGCGGGAGCGCTGGCGCGGTACGCCGGGGTGCGCGACGTCGTCCTCGTGCCGGACGACCGGGCGGCGGCGGACGCGGCGCTGCTCGAGGGGCGGGCCCTGCGGGAGGTGGCGCCGGGCTCCCCGGCGCGCCGCAGCCTGGCCGCGCTGGCGGCGGACGTCGTGGTCGCCGTGGGCGCGGACGTACGCGCGAGCGTCACCTGACGCCGGCGGGCGGCAGACTGTGCCCGTGCGCGTCTACATCCCTGTCACCCTCGACGAGCTGCAGGAGTCCTCCCCGGTCCTCCTCGACCCCCGCCCTGCCCACGCGGTCACTGCCGCGCTGCGCGCGGCCTGGAGCGAGGAGGACGAGGAGGGCTGGGAGTACGCGGCGCAGGCGAGCGCGGCGGACGGCAGCCTCGTCCTGCTCGCCGGTCGGCCGGACGCACCGCGCCTGCGCGTGCTCGTCGCCGCCGACGTCGCCGACGCCTGCGTCACGGCGCCCGCGACGACCACCGTCCCGTCCGCCGTCGACGTCGTGTGCGGAGTCGGCCTCGACCAGATCGTCAGCATCCACGTCGACGAGCCGGAGGCCGCGGAGGACGTCGCCGCGGCGGCCGCGGGTGACGAGGACGCCCTCGAGCGCCTCGAGGAGCGGGACCTGCTCTGGTACGACGTCACGGAGGTGGCGGACATCCCGCGCGCGTGAGGTGGGTCACGAACGCGCGGCCCGGGGTGCGTCCGGGCGCGACCGGTTGGACCGAGTGCCCGTCGCTCGGGTAGTGTCCACTGCCGGTGCGGCGCCCACGGGTGCGGCACCACGGCGCTGGTGATCGACCCCCGGGTCGCGCTCCGAGACGTATCGGTGCAGGTCACAGCCCTTGGGGTATGGTGTAATTGGCAGCACGACTGATTCTGGTTCAGTTAGTCTAGGTTCGAGTCCTGGTACCCCAGCGCAGTCCGCGGAGCGATCCGTGGGCAGCACGGACACCCGTCGTACGCGGCGGGCCCGGCTCCGCCCGAGTTTCCGACTCGGACGGGACGTCGGGTAGAGTGTCCACTCGGCACGCGACCTACGGGTCGTGCGCAAGGCCCCCGTTGTGTAGCGGCCTAGCACGCCGCCCTCTCACGGCGGTAGCGCCGGTTCGAATCCGGTCGGGGGTACAGACGAGGCCCGGTCACCATCTGGTGACCGGGCCTCGCTGCGTCGTGGGCGTGGGTCGGGGCGTGCTCGCGTCGTACGGCGAGGGTGGCCAGGGACGACCGGCCGGCACGGGCGGCGGTCGCGCACCGGCCGACGATCGCCGACGCGTGCCCGTGCGGACAGCACGACGCCCCGGTCTCGAGGACCGGGGCGTCGGCGCAGAGCGGCGAGGACGGACGCGTCAGTCGGCGGTGCGGCGCAGCACCTCGGTGAGCCGGTTCGCGGCCGACACGACCGCGGCGGCGTGCAGCCGGCCCGGCTGGCGCGAGAGGCGTTCCAGGGGGCCCGACACGGAGACGGCGGCGACGACGCGGCCGGAGGGCCCGCGGACGGGCGCGGAGACGGAGGCGACGCCGACCTCCCGCTCGGACACGGACTGCGCCCACCCGCGGCGCCGGACGCCGGAGAGGATGGTCGCCGTGAACTTGGCTCCCTGGAGCCCGCGGTGCAGGCGGTCCGGCTCCTCCCACGCGAGGAGGATCTGGGCGGCCGAGCCGGCCTGCATGGTCAGCGTCGCGCCCACCGGGATGGAGTCGCGGAGTCCGATCGGGCGCTCGGCGGCGGCGACGCAGATGCGCTGGTCGCCCTGCCGGCGGTACAGCTGCGCGCTCTCGCCCGTGTGGTCGCGCAGCAGGGCGAGCACGGGCCCCGCGGCCGCCAGCAGCCGGTCCTCCCCGGCGGCGGTCGACAGCTCGGAGAGGCGCGGCCCGAGGATGAAGCGACCCTGCAGGTCGCGGGCGACGAGCCGGTGGTGCTCGAGCGCGACGGCGAGGCGGTGAGCGGTGGGGCGCGCCAGATGGGTCGCGGCGACGAGCTGTGCGAGGGTCGCCGGACCGGCCTCGAGGGCGCTCAGCACCGACGCAGCCTTGTCCAGGACGCCGACTCCGCTAGAGTTGTCCATAGGTCGATATTGACGTCTCGCTGACTGAGATGCAAGACAGACACGCGAGACGGGGCCCGAGAGTCGGGTCGCGAGCCGGGTCCCCCGCCCGGAGGAGAGGAACTGACGACATGGCCGGCACGCTGGCGGAGAAGGTCTGGGACGCGCACGTGGTGCGCCGCGGCACGGACGGCGCACCCGACCTGCTGTACATCGACCTGCACCTGGTCCACGAGGTGACCAGCCCGCAGGCGTTCGAGGGCCTGCGGCTCGCGGGCCGTCCCCTGCGTCGGCCGGACCTCACGATCGCGACCGAGGACCACAACACCCCGACGCTCGACATCGACCGCCCGATCGCGGACACGACGAGCCGGACCCAGATCGAGACGCTGCGCCGCAACGCCGCGGAGTTCGGCGTCCGCATCCACTCGCTCGGGGACGCCGACCAGGGGATCGTCCACCAGGTGGGACCCCAGCTCGGCCTCACGCAGCCCGGGCTGACGGTGGTCTGCGGCGACTCCCACACGTCGACGCACGGCGCCTTCGGCGCGCTCGCGTTCGGCATCGGCACGAGCGAGGTCGAGCACGTGCTCGCGACGCAGACGCTGCCGCTGGCGCCCTTCAAGACCATGGCGATCACGGTCGACGGCCAGCTGCCGCCGGGTGCGACGGCGAAGGACATCATCCTCGCGATCATCGCGAAGATCGGCACGGGCGGCGGGCAGGGCTACGTGCTCGAGTACCGCGGCGAGGCGATCCGGTCCCTCTCGATGGAGGGCCGCATGACCATCTGCAACATGTCGATCGAGGCCGGCGCCCGCGCGGGCATGATCGCTCCGGACGAGACGACGTTCGCGTACCTCGAGGGGCGTCCGCACGCGCCCGAGGGCGCCGACTGGGAGGCCGCGGTCGCGTACTGGCGCACGCTGCGCACGGACGACGACGCCGTGTTCGACGCCGAGGTCGTGCTGGAGGCCGCCGACCTCGAGCCGTTCGTCACGTGGGGCACGAACCCGGGCCAGGGCCTGCCGCTGTCGGGCGCGGTCCCCGTGCCGGAGGAGATCGCCGACGCCAACGAGCGAGTCGCCGCCGAGCGCGCCATCGAGTACATGGGTCTGACGCCCGGCCAGCCGCTGCGCGACATCCACGTGGACACGGTCTTCATCGGCTCGTGCACGAACGGCCGCATCGAGGACCTGCGCGCCGTCGCCAAGCTGGTCGAGGGCCGCAAGAAGGCCGAGGACGTCCGCGTCCTGGTCGTCCCGGCGTCCGCGCGCGTGCGCCTGCAGGCCGAGGCCGAGGGGCTCGACCGGATCTTCCTCGACTTCGGCGCCGAGTGGCGCAACGCCGGCTGCTCGATGTGCCTGGGCATGAACCCCGACCAGCTCGCGCCGGGCGAGCGCTCCGCGTCGACGTCCAACCGGAACTTCGAGGGCCGGCAGGGCAAGGGTGGCCGGACGCACCTCGTCTCGCCGCTGGTCGCCGCGGCGACCGCCATCCGCGGCACGCTGTCGTCCGTCGCGGACCTGGGCCCGGACGTGCCGGTGCCCGACGGCAGCCCGCTCGTGCGCACCGACGCCCTGCAGTCCGCCTGACGCCCCCACCTTTTCGGACAGGACCACCCTCATGGAGAAGTTCACCCAGCACACCGGTGTCGGCGTCCCGCTGCGGCGCAGCAACGTGGACACCGACCAGATCATCCCGGCGGTGTACCTCAAGCGGGTCACCCGCACGGGCTTCGAGGACGCGCTGTTCGCCGCGTGGCGCGGCGACCCGTCGTTCGTCCTCAACCAGGACGCGTACCGCGCCGGATCGGTGCTCGTGGCCGGCCCCGACTTCGGCACGGGGTCCTCGCGCGAGCACGCCGTCTGGGCCCTCAAGGACTACGGCTTCCGCGTCGTCATCGCGTCGCGGTTCGCCGACATCTTCCGCGGCAACTCCGGCAAGCAGGGCCTGCTCGCCGCGCAGGTCGCGCAGGAGGACGTCGAGCTGCTCTGGAAGGTCCTCGAGACCCGTCCCGGCACCGAGGTGACGGTCGACCTCGAGGCGCGGACGGTGCTCGCGGACGACGTGGTCGTGCCGTTCCAGGTCGACGAGTACACGCGCTGGCGCCTGCTCGAGGGCCTCGACGACATCGGCCTCACGCTGCAGCACGTCGACGAGATCACCGCGTTCGAGGAGCGTCGCGAGGCGTGGCGGCCGCGCACGCTGCCCGCCAAGCACCTCCCCTCGGTCGAGGTGCGCCCGGCGCGTCCCGTCGTGGGCGTCGAGCTGGGGACGACGCGGCTCGCCTGAGCTCGCGCGGCGCGTCCGCGTCGCATCCCGGGTCCGCCCGCTAGCGTGGCCGTGAGGCGCGCTGAGCGTGCGGGTCCGGGAGGAGCGTCGGACATGGCGGGTACGAGCGACATCGTGGCGAGGGTGGCCGCGCGGACGGCCGACGGCGGAGGGACGCGCACGCAGGCGTCGACGGCGGTCGAGGCGGTGCTGGCGGAGATCACCGCCGCGCTCGTCGCGGGCGAGCGCGTGACCCTGACGGGCTTCGGGACGTTCGAGCCGGTGCCGCGCGCCGCCCGGGCCGCCCGCAACCCGCGGACGGGTGAGCCCGTCCAGGTGCCCGCCACGACCGTCACCCGGTTCCGGCCGGGGTCGGGGCTGCGCGCCGCGGTCGCCGGGCGCCGGGGTGCGGCCGACGTGCCGGGGGGCACGGCGGCGGGCACTGCGGTGAGCACGGCGGTGGACGGCGAGGCCCTGACGGCCTCGACGGGCGCGTCCACGGGCCGCACGACGTCGGGCGGCGCGAAGGCCGGGAAGAAGTCGGCGGACGCGAAGGCCGGGAAGAAGTCGGCGGACGCCAAGGGCGGCAAGAAGTCGGCCGACGCGAAGGCCGGGAAGAAGCCCGCGGACGCCAAGGGCCGTAAGAAGTCGACGGCCGCCAAGGGCGGCAAGAAGTCGGCCGACGCGAAGGCCGGGAGGAAGGCGGCGGACGCCAAGGGCCGTAAGAAGTCGACGGCCGCCAAGGGCCGCAAGTAGTCGACCGTCGCGATGTCCGGCAGGTAGTCGACGGGCTCCACGCCGGGCTCGAGGTCCCGCTCCACCGCGACGGGCCGCGGTCGGTGCCTGCACGCTCGCACCCGCGGACGCGCGCGCCCGCACCCCGCACCACACGCCCCCGCGAATGTGAGAGTTTCGCGATGACCGCCCACGCCGGCAGCGTCGTGGTGCGGCACGGGTGGTGGGTAGTGGAGCATGGGGCCATGACCGACCTGCTGTATGTCGACGGTGGCAACCCGCTGCGCGGAGACATCACCGTCCGTGGCGCCAAGAACTTCGTCTCCAAGGCGATGGTCGCCGCACTCCTCGGCGAGACCCCGAGCGAGCTGCGCAACGTTCCCCAGATCCGCGACGTGGCTGTCGTCACGGGGCTGCTGGAGCTGCACGGCGTCCGGGTGGACGCCGACGCCGAGGGCGGGATCCTCCGCCTCGACCCCACGGACGTGGAGCAGGCGCACGTCGCGGACATCGACGCGCACGCCGGCTCGAGCCGGATCCCGATCCTCTTCTGCGGCCCGCTGCTGCACCGTCTCGGCGAGGCGTTCATCCCCGACCTGGGCGGCTGCCGGATCGGCGACCGGCCGATCAACTACCACCTCGACATCCTGCGCCAGTTCGGTGCCGTGGTGGACAAGACGGACAACGGGATCCACATCCGTGCGCCGCGCCGCCTGCAGGGCACGAAGATCGCGCTGCCGTACCCGAGCGTCGGGGCGACCGAGCAGCTGCTGCTCACCGCCGTCCGTGCCGAGGGCATCACGGAGCTGTCGAACGCCGCGATCGAGCCCGAGATCATGGACCTCATCAACGTCCTGCAGAAGATGGGCGCGATCATCTCCGTCGCGACCGACCGCGTGATCCGGATCGAGGGCGTCGACCGCCTCTTCGGCTTCCAGCACACCGCGCTGTCCGACCGCATCGAGGCTGCGTCCTGGGCGTCGGCCGCGCTGGCGACGGGCGGCGACGTGTACGTGCGCGGCGCGACGCAGCCGGAGATGACGACGTTCCTCAACACGTTCCGCAAGGTCGGCGGCGAGTTCACCATCGACGACGACGGCATCCGGTTCTTCCACCCCGGCGGGGACCTGCGCTCCCTGCAGCTCGAGACCGACGTGCACCCCGGGTTCATGACCGACTGGCAGCAGCCGCTCGTCGTGGCGCTGACCCAGGCGCGCGGCCTGTCGATCGTGCACGAGACGGTGTACGAGAACCGGTTCGGCTTCGTCGACGCCCTGGTGGGCATGGGCGCGACGATCCAGGTCTACAAGGAGTGCCTGGGCGGGCGGCCGTGCCGCTTCGGGCAGCGCAACTTCTACCACTCGGCCGTCATCTCGGGCCCCACGCCGCTGTCCGCCGCGGAGATCGAGGTGCCGGACCTGCGCGGCGGGTTCAGCCACCTCATCGCGGCCCTCACGGCCAAGGGCACGTCGGCCGTGCGCGGCATCAGCCTCATCGACCGCGGGTACGAGCGCTTCACGGACAAGCTCGACGCCCTGGGCGCCCAGTTCAGCCGGGAGCCGGTCCCCGTGCGCTGACGCGCCGCCGCAGCCCGCACCAGCCGCAGCCCGCACCAGCCGCAGCACACGCCCTCCGCAGTCCGCAGCCACGGGGCCGGTCGCACCCGCGACCGGCCCCGTCGCGCGTCCCCGCGTCCCCGGACCCGGGCGACCCGCGCCGGGGCGCAGGGGGGTGGGCGGGGCGGCGGACGGTGCAGCGGTGACGGCTACGATCCTGTCCCGTGCCGTCGCCGCAGCGTTCCACCCGTGCCTACCGCGCCATCGCCCGCGTCGTGCGGCCGCTCATGTTCGCGGTGTCGCGGCCCGACTGGCACGGGGGGGAGCACCTGCCGACCGACCGCGGGTTCATCGCGGCGTCGAACCACATGACCGAGGCCGACCCGCTCACGCTCGCCCACTACCTGTGGGACCACGGTCACGTGCCGCGCGTCCTGGCGAAGGCGTCGCTGTTCTCCGTGCCGGTCCTCGGGCGGGTGCTGCGTGCGACGCGACAGATCCCGGTGCACCGCGAGACGGCGTCGGCCGGGGACTCCCTGCTCACCGCCGTGACGGCGCTGGCGGAGGGGGAGTGCGTCGTGGTCTTCCCCGAGGGCACGCTGACCCGGGACCCCGACCTGTGGCCGATGACGGCCAGGACCGGGGTGGCCCGTCTCGCCCTGACGACCCGGGCGCCCGTCGTGCCGATCGCGCAGTGGGGTCCGCAGGACCTGCTGGCCCGGTACGGCAAGGTGCCCAGGCCGTTCCCGCGCAAGAAGGTCACCGTCGTGGCGGGGCCGCCGGTCGACCTGTCCGACCTCTACGACCGCCCGCAGGACACCGCGACGCTGCGGGAGGCGACGGGCCGCGTGATGACCGCGATCACCCGGCAGCTCGAGCAGGTGCGGGGCGAGCAGGCGCCCGCCGAGCCGTTCGACATGCGCCGCCCGCCCGCGGCCCCTGCCGCCCCCACCGGCGACGGGCGGGAGGGCGAGTGACGTCCGTCGACGCGCCGCTGCGCGCTGCGGTGCTCGGGTCGGGGAGCTGGGGGACGACGTTCGCCGCGGTCCTGGCGGACGCCGGCTGCACCGTCACCGTCTGGGGCCGGGACGCGGCGACGGTGCGGGAGATCGCCACGGAGAGCCGCAACAGCCGCTACCTGCCGGGAGTCGAGCTGCCGGCGGGCGTGACGGCCAGCGACGATGCGCGCGCCGCGCTGCGCGGGGCCGACGTCGTCGCCGTGGCCGTGCCGTCGCAGCGGGCGCGCGACGTGCTGGTGCCGCTCGCCGACGCGATCGGCCCGCAGACGGTCGTCGTCTCGCTCATGAAGGGCGTCGAGCTGGGGACCGACCGGCGGATGAGCGAGGTCGTCGCCGAGAGCCTCGGGCTCCCGGCGGCCCGGGTCGCGGTGCTGTCGGGGCCGAACCTCGCGCGCGAGATCGCCCTGCGTCAGCCGACCGCCACGGTCGTGGCGTCGGCGAGCGACGCGACCGCGCGGATCGTCGCGCGTGCGTGCGCGTCGTCCTACTTCCGTCCCTACACCAACCGCGACGTCGTCGGCGTCGAGCTGTGCGGGGCGGTGAAGAACGTCATCGCGCTCGCGGTCGGCATATCGCAGGGCCGCGGCATGGGCTACAACACGATGGCGACCGTCATCACGCGCGGCCTCGTCGAGATCACGCGTCTCGGCCTGGCGCTCGGCGCCGACGCCGACACGTTCCCCGGCCTGGCCGGCATGGGCGACCTCATGGCGACGTGCGCGTCGCCGGACTCGCGCAACCACACCCTGGGCGTGCACATCGGGCGCGGCATGACGCTCGACGACGCGATCGTCGCCACGGGCGGCACGGCGGAGGGCGTGAAGTCGTCCCGGTCGGTCCTGGAGCTCGCGACGTCGCTCGGTGTCGAGATGCCGATCACGTCCGCGGTCGTGCAGGTGCTGCACGAGGACCTGCCGGTCGACCGCCTCGCCGGGCTGCTGCTGGCGCGCCCGCACAAGGCCGAGGGCGTCTAGCCCTCCGCGCTCCCGGGCCGGGTGCCGGCCTGCGGGGCCGGCCGGGACCTGGCCCGCAGGGGCCCGTGCCGGTCAGTCCTCGGCGACCGCCCGTGCCGCGTCGAGGGCGGTCTCGAGGTCCGCCCACAGGTCGTCGACGTCCTCGATGCCGACGCTCATCCGGACGAGGTCCTCCGGGACCGTCAGCGACTCCGTGCCGAACCGGCGGCGCCTCTCGAGCGTGGACTCCACGCCGCCCAGGCTCGTCGCCGGCACCCACAGGCGCACCGCCGCGACGAACGCGTCGGCCCCCGCGGCACCACCGACCGGCCGCACCCCCAGCACGGACCCGTACCCGTCCATCTGCGCGGTGGCGCGGGCGTGGCCGGGGTCGTCCGGGAGGCTCGGGTGCCGTACCTCGCGCACAGCCGGGTGGGCGGCCAGGCGGCGTGCGAGCTCGGCGGCGCTGCGCTGCGACCGCTCGACGCGCAGGGCCAGCGTGCGCAGGCCCCGCAGGGCCAGCCAGACCTCGAAGGGCCCGGCGATCGCGCCGTGGGTCGTGCGGTGCGCGACCACGCGCGCGTGCAGGTCCGCGTCGTCCGTCACCACGGCGCCGAGGACGACGTCGGAGTGCCCGGCGAGGTACTTCGTCACCGAGTGCACGACGAGGTCGGCACCGAGCGCGAGCGGGCGCTGCACGAGCGGCGTGGCGAACGTGTTGTCGACCGCGACGAGCGCCGCGACCCCGTGCGCGGCGGTGACCAGCGACGCGACGTCCGCGACCTCGAGCATCGGGTTGGTCGGGGACTCGAGCCACAGCATCGCGGCCGGCGGGACGTCCCCGCTGCCGCGCACGGCAGCCGCGACGGCGTCGGTGTCCGCGACGTCGACGAGGTCCACCGTCAGGGCGCCCCGCTCGGCCAGCTCGCGCAGCAGGACGAGGGTGACCTGGTACGCGTGCCGCGGCACGACGACGCGCCCGCCGACGGGCACGAGCGCCAGCACGGCGGCGATCGCCGCCATGCCGGAGGCCAGCACGACCGCGGGTGGGCCGTCGGTCGCACGGCCGGCGTCCGCGTGCCCCGCGCGCTCGAGCGCGGCCAGGGCCTCCTCGAACGGCTCCCAGGTGGGCGTGCCGCTGCGGGCGTAGAGGTGCTCGCCGGCCCCCGGTTCCCCCTGGGAGACGTACGTCGACGACAGCACGACGGCCGGGTTCACGGCGGCACCCGGCGTGCGCGCGGGCCGGCCCGCGCTGACGGCGATCGTGTCGGGGGAGAGCCGCGCGGGGGGCGACGAGGCGTGCGGCGGGGTGTGCGGACGGTCCACCCGGGCAGGGTAGCCCGCAGGACGCACCCGGGCCCCGTCCCCGCCCGGTAGGGTCGGTCGGCGATGGACGCCACGATTGCCCCCGCGACCGACCCGACGACCGACGGACACCCCCACGCCCGGGGAGGTGACCGACCGCGCGTCATGGTCCTCTTCGGGGGCCGGTCGGGCGAGCACGCGATCAGCTGCGCGACCGCGGGCGGTGTCCTGCGGGCGATCGACCGTGCACGGTACGACGTGGTCGCCGTCGGCATCACGCGCACCGGGCAGTGGGTGCTCGCCGACGACGACCCCGACCGCTGGGCGATCCGCGACGGGCACCTGCCCGAGGTCGACGGCGCGTCGGCGCGCGTCGTGCTGCCGCAGGGCACGGTGGACCGGGACGTGCAGGTGGTCGAGGACGGGCGCGTCGCACGCACGCTGGGCGCCGTCGACGTGGTCTTCCCGCTGCTGCACGGTCCGTTCGGCGAGGACGGCACGCTGCAGGGGCTGCTCGAGCTCGCCGACGTGCGCTACGTCGGCTCGGGGGTGCTCGCGTCCGCCGTCGGCATGGACAAGCACATGATGAAGCTCGTGCTGGCCGGCTCCGGCCTGACCGTCGGGCCCTTCCGCGTGCTGCCCGGCGGGGCCACCGCCGACGCCGCGACGCTCGACGCGTTCGTGGCGGACCTCGGGCTGCCGCTGTTCGTCAAGCCCGCACGGGCGGGCTCGAGCCTCGGCATCACGCGCGTGGTCGAGCGCTCGCAGCTCGAGGACGCCGTGGCGGAGGCGCGCCGGCACGACCCCAAGGTCGTCGTCGAGGCCGCGATCGTCGGGCGCGAGGTCGAGTGCGGCGTCCTCGGCGGCCGCGCGGGGGCTCCCGCACGCGCGTCGCTGCCGGGCGAGGTCGTCGTCACCCACGACCGGCACGCGTTCTACGACTTCGAGGCGAAGTACCTCGACGAGGACGGCGTCGTGCTCTCCTGCCCCGCCGACCTGCCGCCCCACGTCACGGAGCGCGTCCGGGAGGTGGCCGTCCGGGCCTTCGACGCCGTGGGGTGCGAGGGGCTGGCCCGCGTCGACGTGTTCGTCACGGCCGACGACGAGGTCGTGGTCAACGAGATCAACACGATGCCCGGGTTCACGCCGTACTCGATGTACCCGCGGATGTGGGAGGCGACGGGCGTGCCGTACGCCGAGCTCGTGGACGAGCTCGTCGGCCTGGCGCTCGAGCGGTCGACCGGCCTGCGCTGACCCGGCGCGGGCGCGCGCTGCTCAGAGGCAGGCGCGCTCCTGCGTCGTCAGGGCCACCGCGGGACCGAGCAGGTCGACGAACGACGTGGTGCTGAACTCCGTCACGGCCTCGGGCACCCGTACCTCGACGGCGGGCACGCGCCCGTAGGTCGTGAAGCGCCAGTCGCCCGACTCCTCGACGACGACCCAGTCGATCGTCGGGCCGTTCGGCGTCGTCACGGACTGGCACCGGTCGGTCGTCGGGCCGAGCGGCTCGACCCCGCAGCGGAGCACGACCGCGGCGTCGGGACGTCCCCAGGCGGTCGTCGCCTGCGCGTCGGTCTCGAGGCGGGGCAGGTCCTCCGACAGCTGGTCTGGCAGGGCGAGCACGACCGACGCGCACACCGGGTCCGCCGCGTGCGGGGCCACGTCGACCGCGACCGTGGGGGCGCACGCCGCGAGGGTCACCAGGACCGCGGCGGCGAGGGGCAGGGCACGGCGGGGTGACACGTCTCCACGGTACCCGCCGCCGCCGGACGTCCCGGCCCGCGGTCGGGACGGGGCGCGTGCGCGGCCGTGCCGGTGCGCGGGCGCGGCGCCGCAGCGCATAGCGTGTGGCCGTGGCCGCCGAGAGTCCCCGCGTCCGTGACCTCACCGAGCAGGACTTGCTCGACCGGATCTTCCCGCACCTGCCGGTGGGCTCGCGCACCCTCGTGCCGCCCGGCGACGACGCGGCTGTCGTCGCCGCACCCGACGGCCGCGTCGTGGTCACGTGCGACGTGCTCGTCGAGGGTGTGCACTTCCGGCGCGACTGGTCGACCGCCGCCGACGTCGGCCGTCGGGCGGCGATGCAGAACCTCGCCGACGTCGCCGCGATGGGCGCCCGCCCGACGGCCCTCGTCGTCGGGCTCGTCGTGCCGGGGGACACGCCCGCGGCGTGGGTGGAGGGGCTCGCGGCGGGGCTGGGCGACGCGTGCCGCCCGCTCGACGTCGGCGTGGTGGGCGGTGACCTCTCGTCCGGGCCCGTGCTCGTCGTCGCCGTCACGGCGCACGGCGACCTCGAGGGCCGCACCGCCGTCCGGCGCACGGGTGCCCGGCCGGGCGACGTCGTCGCGCTGGCGGGACGCTGCGGCTGGTCGGGGGCCGGGTGGGCGCTGCTGGCCGCGGGCCGCCCCCAGCTCGACGCCGGCCTGGTGGCCGCCTACCGCTCGCCCGAGCCCCTGGTCGAGGCGGGCGCGCTCGCGGCGCGGGGCGGCGCCACCGCGATGCTCGACGTGTCCGACGGCCTGCTGCGGGACGGCCGCCGCCTCGCCCGGGCGAGCGGCGTGACGCTCGACCTGGGCCCGCCGGGCACCGTGCTCGCGGACGACGTGGCCCGGCTCCGCGGTGCCGCGGACGCGCTCGGGGTGGCCGTCGACGACTGGCTGCTCGCCGGCGGGGAGGACCACGGGCTCCTCGCGACGTTCCCGGCCGACGCGACGCTGCCGGAGGGCTTCCGCCCGGTCGGCGTGGTGCGTGAGCGCGGCGGCGAGCCGGTGCTCGTGGACGGGCGCCCGCCGCGCGCGGGGTCCGTCGGCTGGGACCACTTCGCCGACTGAGGATCCCGCGGAGGGCTCAGCCGCGGCGGTAGCGGATCTCGAGCAGCTCGGCGCCGCCGACGTCCTCGAGGCGCTCGACGCCGTCGGGCTGGAACCCGTGGCGGCGGTAGAAGTGGCGTGCCCGCTCGTTGGCCGCGAGGACCCACAGCACGAGGGGCGTGTGCTCGCCCGCCTCGGCGACGACGGTCCGGATGAGCTCGCGCGCGACGCCGTGCCCCCAGGTGCCGGGGTCGAGGTAGATCGAGTAGATCTCGCGCTCGCCGCGGCGGGCGTCCTCGTCGCGCGAGGGGCCGTAGGAGGCGAAGCCGAGCAGCCGACCCCCGGACTCGGCGACGAAGGTGCGGACGTGGTCCGCGGGGCCGGCGGTCAGGAGCTCGCGCCAGCGGCTGCCGCGCGCGGCCGCGTCCAGACCGCTCAGGTACTCGGCGGGGACGATGCCGGCGTACGCCTCCTGCCAGGAGCGGACGTGCACGTCGGCGATGGCCTGCGCGTCGTCGGGCGTGGCGGGGCGGATGGTGACCTCGTCGACGATCTGCTCGACCATGACGCCAGCGTGCCACAGGGGTCGCACGCAGCACGAGGGCCCGCGAGCGGATGCTCGCGGGCCCTCGTCGGGTCCTGCTGTGCGGGTGCGCCGTCCGCCCGGGGGCGGCGGCGCGGCACGGGGGTCTCAGACGGCGCGCTGGACCTTGCCGGCCTTGAGGCACGAGGTGCACACGTTGAGGCGCTTCGGGGTACCCGCCACGACCACGCGCACGCGCTGGATGTTCGGGTTCCAGCGGCGCTTCGTGCGCACGTGCGAGTGCGAGATGCTGTGCCCGAAGCTCGGGCCCTTGGCGCAGACGTCGCAGTTGGCAGCCACGATCTTCTCCTGGTTCTGTTCTGTCCCGGGGCCGGCGGGCGGTCCGGTTCGTGCACGACCCGCGCACGCGGCCTGGGCCGGGCCTGCCACCAGGGTCTGGTGACCGGCCACGACCGCACGACGATGCGTCGGGAAGTCGGTGGGGATGCCGGACGGGGTCCGGGCAACCGGACAAGGCTAGCCCATCGACGACCTGGCACCCAAATGTGGGCGCGGTGCGGCACAGTGCTCCGGTGACGCGGCGGCTCGGAGCCGTCGGCGGGCCCGTGCGCGCGGGCCGGCGCGGGCGTCCCCACGACGACGGAGGCGACGGATGGCGGTGCAGCCGGCGGTGGACCGTGACGGGTCCGTGCACCCCGCGGCGGGTCCGGGAGCGGCGGCGCTCGGCGACCCCGTCGTGCTGCGCGCGTGGGCGGCGGGTGCGCGGGCGGTGTGCGCGGCCGCGCGCGAGCGGGTCGACGCGGTCAACGTGTTCCCCGTCGCCGACGCGGACACCGGGTCGAACGTGCTGCTCACCGTCTCGGGCGGCGCGGACGCCGTCGCGGCGCTGCCCGGCGGCGCCGGTGCGGCCGAGGTCGCGGGCACCCTCGCCGCCGGCGCCGCCGCCGCGGCGCGCGGCAGCTCCGGGATCATCCTCAGCCAGTGGCTGGTCGGGCTCGCCGCGGCCGTCGCCGCGGGCGAGGACCTCGCGGGTGCGCTCACGCGGGCGGCCGCGGCAGCCCGCGACGCGGTGCCGGACCCGCAGGAGGGGACGGTGCTGACGGTCGCCGCGCAGGTGGCCGCGCACGTCGGCAGGCACGACCACGGGTCCGCCGTCCCGCACGGCAGCGCCGACGCCGACGTCCTCGCGCACGCGCTCGCGGCCGCCCGGTCCGACCTCGGACGCGTGAGCGCGGGGCACGACGTCCTGCGGGCGGCGCACGTCGTCGACGCGGGCGCGTGCGCGCTCCTCGTCGTGCTCGACGCCCTCACGCACGCCCTGCGCACGCGGACCGCCGCCGAGGTCGCCGACGTCGACCTGGCGTGGCTGCCCACGGGCGCGGTCGCGCTGCCCGGTGCGCACGCGGCTGCGGCCGGCGGCGCGTTCGAGGTCATGCTGCTCGTCCGCCCGGGGCCCTCGTGCTCGTCGACGGACGGCGCCGCGGGCACCGACGCCCTCGCCGCCGCGCTGCGGGGCGTCGGCGACGCGGTCGCGGTCGTCGCGGCAGGCGACCGCTGGCACGCGCACGTGCACACCGACGACCCCGCCGCGGCCCTCGCGCTCGTGCCCCCCGGCGCGCGCGACCGCGTGGTCGTCCGGGCCGTCGACCCCGGTCCCGTGACAGGGCCCGGGCTCGTCGTCGTGACGGCCTCCGGCGGGTTGGCCGCCTGGTACGCCACGGCGGGCGCGGTCGCGCTCGTCGCCGACCCGGGGGCGCCCGTACCGGCCGAGCACGTCGGGCGCGCCGTGGTGGACGCGGAGGGCTCGCACGTGGTCGTGCTCGACGCGGTCGGCGGCGTGCCGCCCGGGACGGTGCCCGAGGCGCCCGGGGTGCCGCCCGCCACGGTGCTGGCGGCCGCACCGGACGGCGCCGCGGTCGTGGCGTGCCTGGCGGTGCTGGCGGACCCCGCGAGAGGGTCCGGCGCCGCCCGTGCGGCGCTGGACCGCCTGCTGTCCGTGCGGGTGCCGGCGCACGCGCCGGGTGACGCGGGCGGCGACGCGCCCGGTGGCGTGCCGGCGCTCGTCGGCGCCGTGCGCGACCTCGTGCGCAGCCGACCCGCGGCCCAGTCGGTCACGCTCGTGCACGGCGCCGACGTCGGGGCCGACGCGGCGGCGGCCGTGGACGCGGTCCGCGCGGCGCTGCCGGACCACGAGGTCGTCGTGGCCGGGCCGGCCGCGGAGGCAGGGTGGTGGGTGGGCGTCGACTGACCGCCGCCCGCGCGCACGGGCGACCGCCGGCGGCACGTGGCCGGTGCGCGCCCGCGGGACGGGCCGGCCGGAGCGCGGCCCACGACGACGCACGGACGAGGACGAGGAGGTGGGGGCGCGGATGCTGACGACGGATCCGCTCGCGGTGCCGCTCGCGCGGGCCACGAACCCGCGGACCGGCAAGGCGCTGGGCAAGCTGGGCCTGGAGACGGCCGAGGACCTGCTGCGGCACTACCCGCGCCGGTACGCGGAGGCGGCGACGCTGACCGACATGACGCGCCTCGCCGTCGGGGAGCACGTCACCGTGGTGGCGGAGGTCGTCCGCACGTCGCTGCGCACCACCGCGCAGGGCAAGGGGCTGCTGCAGTCGACGATCACGGACGGCACGAGCCGGCTCGAGCTGACGTTCTTCGCCACCCACCGGCGCAAGCTCGAGTGGCGTGAGAGCCAGCTGCGCACGGGCCGGCGCGGCCTGTTCACCGGCGTCGTCTCGCTGTACCGGGGGACGCTGCAGCTCATGCACCCCGAGTGCCGCCTGTTCGGTGCGGAGGACGACGTGCAGGACGAGGAGGAGGCGCTGCTCGACGCGAGCCGCCCCATCCCGATCTACCCCGCGTTCGCGGGCTTCGAGTCGTGGAAGGTCGCGCAGGCGGTCCGCACGGTGCTGGACCCGCTGCGCGAGGTCGACGTGCCCGACCCCGTGCCGGACCGCCTGCGCGAGGCGCACGCCCTGCCGACGCTGCTCGAGGCGCTGCGGTTCGTGCACGTCCCCGCCGACGAGGCGGAGTGGCAGCGCGGGCGTGACCGGCTGCGCTACGAGGAGGCGCTCGTGCTGCAGGCGGAGCTGGCGCGCCGACGCGAGCGGGTCGCGCAGGAGGAGGCGGTCGCGCGGCCGCGCCGGGCCGGCGGGCTGCTGGACGCGTTCGACGCGCGGCTGCCCTTCGAGCTCACGGCCGGCCAGCGGACGGTGGGGGAGGAGATCGCGGCGGAGCTAGCCGCGCCGCGGCCGATGCAACGGCTCCTGCAGGGCGAGGTCGGCTCGGGCAAGACCGTCGTGGCCCTGCGCGCGATGCTGCAGGTCGTCGACGCGGGCGGCCAGGCGGCGCTGCTCGCGCCGACGGAGGTGCTCGCCGCGCAGCACGTGCGCACGTTGCGCGCCCTCCTCGGGGACCTCGCCGACGGGGGCTTCCTCGGCGGCGCGGAGAACGCCACGCGCGTCGCCCTGCTGACGGGCTCGCTGCCCGCGGCGGCGCGGCGCGAGGCGCTCCTGGACGCGGCGAGCGGGCGCGCGGGCATCGTCGTGGGCACGCACGCCCTGCTGTCGGAGCACGTGCAGATCGCCGACCTGGGTCTGGTCGTCGTCGACGAGCAGCACCGCTTCGGCGTGGAGCAGCGGGACGCCCTGCGCGCCAAGGCGGCGCGCACGCCGCACACGCTCGTGATGACGGCGACGCCGATCCCGCGCACGGTCGCGATGACCGTGTTCGGGGACCTGGAGACGTCGGTGCTCGACCAGGTGCCGGCGGGCCGGGCCGGCATCACGACGCACGCCGTGCCGGCGGACAACCCGCGCTGGACGGACCGCACGTGGCAGCGGGTGCGCGAGGAGGTCGACCGTGGCGGGCGCGCGTACGTCGTGTGCCCGCGGATCGAGGCGGACGACGCCCCCGGTGGTGCCGCGGACGACGACGAGGGGGCCGACCTGCTCGCCGAGGCCGTGGAGACGGTCGGTGGCGGCGCCGTGCCGCCGCGCCGGCCGCTGCGGGCGGTCACGGAGGTCGCCGAGCAGCTGCGCGCCCGCGCCGACCTCGCGGGGGTCGGGGTCGGGGTGCTGCACGGGCGCATGGCACCGGACGAGAAGGAGCGGGCGTTCGCGGCGTTCGCGTCCGGGGCCGCGCCGGTGCTCGTCTCGACGACCGTCATCGAGGTCGGCGTGGACGTGCCCGACGCGACGGTCATGGTCGTGCTCGACGCCGACCGGTTCGGGCTCTCGCAGCTGCACCAGCTGCGCGGCCGCGTCGGCCGCGGGTCGCGTCCCGGCCTGTGCCTGCTCGTGAGCGCCGCGGAGCCGGGCACGGATGCGCATACCCGCCTCGAGACGCTCGCGAGCACGACCGACGGGTTCCGACTCGCGGCGCTCGACCTCGAGCTGCGGCACGAGGGCGACGTGCTCGGCGCCGCCCAGCACGGACGCGGCAGCTCGTTGCGCCTGCTGCGCGTCACGCGCGACGCCGACGTCATCGACCTCGCGCGCTCCGACGCCCGCGCGCTCGTCGCGGACGACGCCGAGCTCGCGGCGTGGCCCGCGCTGCGCGGCGCGATCGAGCAGCAGCTGGCGGGGGAGCGCGAGGAGTACCTGGACCGCGCGTGACGCCGGACCGGACCCCCGACACCGGCACCGCCCCCGGCACCGGCGCAACTACCCTGGCCGCCATGGCGACACCCGTGGTCCGCGTGCACGACGTCGAGGTGGGCTACGGGGCGACGCCCGTCTGCCCGCCGGTGGCCTTCACGGTCGACGCCGGTCGGGCCGTGGCACTCGTCGGCGCGAACGGCTCGGGCAAGTCCACGGTGCTGAAGACGGTCCTCGGGCTGCTCACACCGCTCGCCGGTCGCGTCGAGGTGCTGGGCCGGCCCGTCGACGAGCGGGAGCCGGAGTTCCGCCGCGAGGTCGCCGGGGTCCTCGACGACGACGCGTACTTCCCCGCGCTGACCGTCGCCGAGCACCTGTACCTGACCGCGCGGGGGCACGGCGTGCTCGACGCGCGCGACCGTGTCGCCGAGCTGCTGACGGAGTTCGGTCTGGCCGAGCACGCGCAGGCGCTGCCGGTCGCGCTCTCCTCGGGGCAGCGCCGCCGGCTGCTCCTGGCCGCCGGCTTCGCCCGTCCGCGCTCGCTGCTCGTGCTCGACGAGCCCGAGCAGCGCCTCGACCGCGGCATGCGCGCCCGGCTCGCCGAGCGGCTGCGCGCGGAGACCGCCGCCGGCGGCGCCGTGCTGCTCGCGACGCACGACGCGGAGCTCGTGCGCGAGGTCTGCGACGCGGCCGTGCACATCGACGACCGGGCCGTCGAGCACGTGACGGCGGACGAGGCCGCGGCGCGCATCGCGCGGGTCGTGCTGTGACGGCCGTCCGCCCGTACGAGACGGGCCCGGTCCCGGCGGCCCGCTCGATCCGCCGGTTCACCACGCAGGCGGCCCGGGCGCACGCCGACGCGCACGTCGGTGCGCTCCTGGCCGACGTCTACTCGGCCGTCCTCAGCGTCGCGGTCGCGGTCGGTTTCGCGCTCGGCGTCGTGCAGCAGCTGCGCGTCGCGCTGCCGCCCGCGCCGGACGTCGCGACGCCGGGCGGGCTGAGCCTGCCCGTCCTCGTGGCGGTGCTGCTGGTGGGCGCGGCCGGTGCCCTCGTGGGGGTGGCCGGCCGGCTCGGGCCGGTCGGCGCGGGTGGGGCCGAGGGCGCGTGGTGGCTGACGCTGCCCGTGCAGCGCCGAGGGCTGCTCCGTCCGGCCGCGGTCCGGCTGCCCGTGCTCGCCGCCCTCGCCGGGGCGGTCGTGGTGGTGCTGCTGGACGCGGGGCTGCTGGCGCGGGCCGGGGCCGAGCTCGTGCGCGGGGCGCTCGTGGGGGCCGCGGGCGCCGCCGCGCTCGTGCTCGCCGCGGCGCTCGTGCAGTCGGCCGGCGTGCCGCGGCGCACGACCGCCCTCGCCGGCGACGCCCTGCTGCTGGCCGCGCCGGTCGCGGCGGCGCTGCTCGTGGCGACGGGCACGGCGCCGGCCACGACGCCCGTCCCGGGCTGGGCGCTGGTCGCCGCGGGCGCCGTGGCCGTCGCGGCGCTGGGGGCCGGCGTCGACGCACGGCTCGGCCGGCTGCCCGCACGCACGGTGCGGGAGAGCGGGTCGGTGGCGACGCAGGCGGTCGGAGCGGTCGTGTCCCTCGACACCCGCGAGCTCGGCCGCGCGCTCGGGGGCGGGACGCTGCGGCCCGCGCGCCGGCGGTCGTCGCGGCTGCGGACCGTGCGGGGGCCGGTCACCGCCCTGGTCACGGCGGACGTCGTCCTGCTGCGGCGGTCGCCGCGCCATCTCGTCCAGGTCGCCGTCGGCGTGCTGGTGCCCGCCCTCGTCACGGTCGTGCCCCAGCTCGCGAGCCCGGTGGGGGTGGTGCTCGCCGTCGTCGTCGGTGGCGCCGCTGCCGCGAGCGCCGGCGCGGAGGGGTCCCGCTGGGCGGAGATGGCGCCGGCCCTGGACCGGGCGCTGCCGTTGCGGCACACGACCGTGCGGCGGCTGCGGATGGTGGTGCCGGCGCTCGTCGCGCTCGTGTGGTCGGCGCTCACGCTCGCCGCCGTCGCGCGCTGGGCCGGCGGCCCGGTCGTCGACTGGCTCGTGCTCGCGCTCGCGTCGACGCCCGTGTGGGCCGCGGCGGCGGTGCGGGCGGCGTACCGGCCGGCGCCGGACTGGGGGAAGAACCTCGTGGCGACACCCGCGGGCGCGGTGCCCGCCGGTGCGTTCGCGGTGGTGGCCCGCGGACCGGACCTCGTGGCCCTGTGCCTGCTGCCGCTGTGGATCGCGATCGGCCTGTCGACGGTCACGACGCCGCTGGTCACCGCGCAGCTCGTGCTGTCCGTGGTGGCGGTCCTCATCGGCTCCTCGACGCACGAGAAGAGCTGGCTCGATCGCACGCTCGAGGGGGCGGACGCGAGCGCCCCCGCGCCCGCGCCGAGCGGGGCGGCGAGGTGACGCGCATCGTGGCCGGCACGGCCGGCGGCCGCACGCTCGTGGTCCCCGCCAAGGGGACGCGGCCGACGAGCGAGCGGGTGCGCGAGGCGCTGTTCTCGCGCCTGGAGCACCTCGACGCCGTCGACGGCGCCCGCGTGCTCGACCTGTACGCCGGCTCCGGTGCGCTCGGCCTCGAGGCCGTGAGCCGCGGGGCCGCGCACGCCGTGCTGGTGGACACCGCCCGGGTCGCCGTGGACGCGTGCCGGCGCAACGTGCGCGCGCTCGACCTCGCCGACCGGGTCGACGTCGTGGCCGACACCGTCGACCGCTACCTCGCGCGGCTCACCGACGGCGCGGTCGACCTGGTCCTGCTGGACCCGCCCTACGACCTGGCGGAGGCCGCCCTCGCGTCGGCCCTCGCGGCAGTCGCCCGGTGCACCGCCCCGGGGGGCGTGGTCGTCGTCGAGCGCTCGACCCGCGCGCCCGCGCCGACCTGGCCGGCACCGCTCACGGCGATCGACGACCGGCGGTACGGCGAGACGCACGTGTGGTTCGGCGAGCGCCCGGCCTGAACGCCGGAGGGACCGACGGCCTACGGGCTCAGGGTCACCCGCGCCCGTGCATGACGGTCAGCCGTGGGCCGTCCACGCCGAGGACGTGGCTGCCGGCCACGGCGAACCCGCGCCGGGCGTAGAACGGCACGTTGTGCGGGTCGCTCGTCGCGAGCCACGGCGTGCCCCGCCACGGGGAGCCCGCCAGCGCCCGCAGGCCGTGCTGCAGCAACACCCCGCCGAGCCCTCGGCCCTGGTAGGCGGGGTGGACCGCGAGGTAGTTGAGGTACGCGCCGGCGTGGGGCGGCGCGTACGCGGCGGTGTCACCCAGCGCCGCGAGGACCTCCTCGGCGCGGGAGGGCCCGACGAGCGCCCGCAGGACGCCTGCCGGCCGGGGGAGGCGCGGCGGCGGCTCGGGGGCCCCGTCCGCGTGCCGCGGGCGCCACGCCGCGACGGCGACCACCTCGTCCGGCCGGTCCGCACCCTCGCCCACCGCCCCGGCGGTGAGCACGTCGACGTACCCGATGTCGACGTAGCGCTCGAGCGCGGGGCCGAGCCACGCGGCGCACGCGTCCTCCCGCGTCGAGCGGACGGGCAGCACCCAGGCCATCAGCGGGTTCTCGGCGTACGCGAGCGCGCACACCGTGCGGATCGCGGGCACGTCGTCGGCCCGTGCCGGCCGCGGGTCGTCCATGGGTGCGGACGCTAGCGCGGCGGCGCGCGCGGGACGACCACCGTGCGGCGTGGCGCCCGCACGGGGGACGGGGCACGACCGGCCGCAGCACGGGGGGCGCCGCACCGGCGCCGGTGCGGCACCTCCACGTTCCGGCACGCGGCGCGCGGGGCGCCCGTCACGTGCCGTCACGGGTCCGTGACGTAGGTTGGCGTGCGTGAGGATCGCGGTGTGCCCCGGGTCGTTCGACCCGCTGACGCTGGGTCATGTGGATGTCGTGCGACGTGCCCGCGCCCTGTTCGACGAGGTCGTGGTGGCGGTCGCGCACAACTCCACCAAGCAGCCGCTGCTGACCGCGGACGAGCGCGTCGCGCTCGCGGCCGAGGCGCTGGCGGGCGTCGACGGGGTGCGCGTCGTCGGCACGCGCGGCCTGCTCGCGGACCTCGTGCGTGACGTCGGCGCCGTGGCGCTGGTCAAGGGTTTGCGCGGCGGGGCGGACGTCGACGCCGAGGTGCCGATGGCGCTCATGAACCGGCACCTGTCGGGCGTGGAGACGGTCTTCGTGCTGGGGGACCCGGCGCTGGCGCATATCGCGTCGTCGCTGGTCAAGGACGTGGCGCGGCACGGGGGTCGGATCGACGACCTCGTGCCCGCGCCGGTGGCGGCAGCGGTGCACCGCGCGCTCGACGCGCGGGCCCGCCAGGGAGGGGACGGACGATGACGGAGCAGACCGACCGCGGGGTCGACGAGGAGCGCACGGGCGGCGTGGCGGGGGTGCTCGACGCCATCGAGCAGGCGGTGCTGGAGGCGCGGGCCATGCCCATGTCGTCGTCGGTGCTGGTCAACCGCGCGGAGATCCTGGAGCTGGTGGAGCAGGTGCGCGCGGCGCTGCCGGCGCAGCTGCAGCGGGCCGACGCGGTGCTGGCCGACGCGGACGCGGCGCGCGCGGCGGCCCACGCCGAGGCCGAGTCGCTGGTCACCCGTGCCCGGGCGCGCGCGGCCGAGCTGGTCGAGCAGGAGGCCGTCGTGGCGCAGGCCCAGGCGCGGGCGGCGCAGATCGTGGCGGACGCGCAGGAGACCGCCGACGGGCTGCGGCGCGACGCCGACGACTACTGCGACCGGCGGCTCGCCGACTTCGAGATCGACCTGGGCAAGGTCCTGAGCCAGGTGCAGGGCGGCCGCGCGAAGCTCGCGGGCCGCCTGCAGCCGGGCGAGGGCGGCTGACCCGTTCCGTCGTCGGCGGGCAGCCGACCGGGGGCACCTCGTGGTTTGGGCAGCCCGCGGCGGTGCCGTACAGTTGTCGGTTGGTCCGGCCGGTCGCGGCGGGGCCGACTCGTCATCACACCGCACCACACCGTCCGGCGCGCCCGCGTGCCGGACGGGCCACAGGAATGAGGGGACCGGACCGTGCGTTCTGCCCGCCTCGATCCCCGTTCGCCGTTCGTGCTCGACACCCTCGAGCTCGGCCGACGTCCGGGATCGACGCGTACGGTGCCGCGGACGGTGCCCGCACCCGACGAGCTCGGCACCGCGATGATCGGCGTCCCCTCCGGGAGCGACCTCGAGCTGGACCTCCGGCTCGAGGCCGTCATGGAGGGGGTCCTGGTCACCGGCTCGATCCGCGGCGAGGCCGTCGGGGAGTGCGTGCGGTGCCTGGAGCGTGTGGTCGAGCCTCTCGACGTCACGCTGCAGGAGCTGTACGTCTACCCTGAGCGTGCGCAGGCCGCGGCCGCGGAGGGTGACGACGACGAGGACGTGCGCGAGCTGGAGGACGACCTCGTCGACCTCGAGCCCGCGCTGCGGGACACGATCGTGACCGCGCTGCCGTTCCGGCCCCTGTGCGGGCCGGACTGCCCGGGCCTGTGCTCGGAGTGCGGCGCGCGGCTCGCGGACGACCCGGACCACCAGCACGACACGATCGACCCTCGATGGGCCGCTCTCGGCGGCCTGACGAGCACTGACGACGAACAGAGAGAGAGCTGACCGTGGCGGTTCCGAAGCGCAAGATGTCGCGCAGCAACACCCGTGCGCGTCGCTCGCAGTGGAAGACCACTGCCACGACGCTCACGACCTGCCCCCAGTGCAAGGCGCACATGCAGCCGCACATCGCCTGCCCGTCCTGCGGTGCCTACAACGGCCGCCGGTACGCGGAGGCCGTGCGCAGCGAGCACGAGGCGAGCTGACCCACCGGCCCGATGACCGGCACACCTGACGCCCCGCGCGGCGCGCGTGCGGTCTCGGCTGCCGACTCGCTCCTCGAGAAGCTCGGGGTCCGTCTGGACCCCGAGCTTCTCGTGCTCGCGCTGACGCACCGGTCGTTCGCGCACGAGGCGGGTGGCATCCCGACCAACGAGCGCCTCGAGTTCCTCGGTGACACCGTCCTGGGGCTCGTGGTCACCGAGCACCTCTACCGCGCGTACCCCGATCTGTCCGAGGGCGACCTCGCGAAGATGCGGGCCGCGACGGTGTCGCAGCGTGCGCTCGCACGCGTGGCGCGCACCCTGGACCTCGGCGCGTACCTCCTGCTCGGCAAGGGCGAGCTCGCCACCGGTGGTGCGGACAAGGACTCGATCCTGTCCGACACGCTCGAGGCGCTGTTCGGCGCGGTCTACCTGTCCCACGGCCTCGAGACGGCGCGCGGCCTCGTCGACCGCCTCGTCAGCGCGACGCTCGAGGCGGCTGCGGACCTCGGCGCCGGTCTCGACTGGAAGACCTCGCTGCAGGAGCTGTCCGCGCTGCTCGGGCTCGGCGCGCCGACGTACGACGTCACCGGCGAGGGCCCCGACCACGCCCGCACGTTCACCGCGCACGCCGTGGTGGGCGGCGAGGTCCGCGGCAGCGGGACCGGCTCGGCGAAGAAGCTCGCCGAGCAGGAGGCCGCCGCCGCGGCGTACGCGACGCTGTCCGCCGCGCGGGACGCCGCGGCAGCCGCGACCGGCACGGGTACCGCCGGGGCCTGACGCCGTGCCCGAGCTCCCCGAGGTCGAGACGGTCCGCGACGGCCTCGCCCGGCACGTGCTGGGACGGACCGTCGTCGACGTGACGGTGCACCGCGACTACTCGGTGCGTCGCCACGACGGTGGCCCGGGCGACTTCGCGGCCCGCCTCCGGGGGCGGCGGCTCGACGCCGCGGTGCGGCGGGGCAAGTTCCTGTGGCTCCTGCTCGACGAGGGTCCGGGCCGGGGCGACGACGCCCTCATGGCGCACCTCGGCATGAGCGGGCAGCTGCTGGTCCGCGGCCCGTCCGCCGACGCCCGCGCCACCGACGCGGGCCCCGAGCCCGGCCTCGACCCCGTCGCGACCCCGGGGCCCGCGGGCTGGGTCGAGCACCCCCACCTGCGCGTCCGGATCGCGCTCGACGACGGCTCCGCGCTGGACTTCGTCGACCAGCGCACGTTCGGTCACCTCTCCGTCCCGGACCTGGTCGCCACGCCCGACGGACGCCCCGGCGGACGCGGCTCCGACCGGGCGGTCGTCCCCTCGCCCGTCGCGCACATCGCGCGCGACCTGCTCGACCCCGCGCTCGACCGGCCGGCCCTCGTCGACGCGGTGCGGCGGCGGCGGACGGGGCTGAAGCGCGCGCTGCTCGACCAGACGCTCGTGAGCGGCATCGGCAACATCTACGCCGACGAGGCGCTGTGGCGGGCGCGCCTGCACTACGCCCGTGCGACCGACACGCTGCGCCGCCCGGAGGTGGGCCGGGCGCTCGACGGCGCCACCGAGGTGATGACGGCGGCCCTCGCCGCGGGCGGAACGAGCTTCGACGCGCTCTACGTCAACGTGAACGGCGCGTCCGGGTACTTCGACCGGTCGCTCGCGGTGTACGGCCAGGACGGGCGCCCGTGCCCCCGGTGCGGCACGGCGGTGCGGCGCGACGAGTTCATGAGCCGCTCGTCGTACACCTGCCCGCGCTGCCAGCCGCGCCCGCGTCACGGCCGCTGGTAGCGGCGGGCCGCACCGACGCGCGCGGTGGGACGGGTCCCGATCCCGCGGCGCCCGTCCCTCGCTCGTCGCCCGACGTGCTCGGTGCTCGGTGCTCAGCGCCGATCAGCGCTCACGTGCTCCGCGCTCGACGACGTTGCGCAGCGGCCGCCCGGCGACGAAGCGCGCGACGTTGTCGGCGACCAGCTCCGTCCAGCCGACGGGCCGGCCCCCGGCCGCGTGCGGGCTGACGAGCACGCGCGGCTCGTCCCACAGCGGCGACGACGCGGGCAGCGGCTCGGTCGCGACCACGTCGAGCGCCGCCCCGGCGAGCCGCTCCTCGCGCACGGCGGCCAGGAGGGCGTCCTCGTCGAGCGTGCTGCCCCGGCCGGCGTTGACGACCCACGCACGGGCGGGCAGCAGCCCCAGCACGCGGGCGTCGACGGCGTGCCGCGTCGCGGGCAGGTCGGGCAGGAGCGTGACGAGGACGTCCGTGCCGGGCAGGAGGTCCGCGAGGGCGTCCGGCGTGACGACGGGGAAGCCGTGGCGCTCCCCGGCGGTGCGGGCCACGCCGGTGACGTCGGCGCCGAGCGCGTGCAGCAGGGGTGCGAGGCGGGCGGCGATCGAGCCGAAGCCCCAGACGGTGACGTGCGCGTCGAGCAGCGTGCGCACCTCGCCGGGCGGGTGCAGCGGCTGCAGCCCGCCGAGCTCCCCGGCCCACCGGTGGGCGTCGTGCGCGCGGACGAGGTCGGGGACCCGGCGCACGCACGCCAGCACGAGCGCCAGCACGTGCTCGGCCACCGTGGCGTCGTGCAGCCCGCGCCCGTTCGTCACGACGACGTCGTCGGCGAAGCCCGCCGCCAGCACGGCGTCGGGCCCGGCGGCGAGGGTCTGCACCCACCGGGCGCGCCGCGCGGCGGCGGCCAGCTCGGCGAGCCGGTCGCCCGGGTTGCCCCACACGACGAGCGCGTCGGCGTCGGCGGCCTCGGGGGGCGGGGGAGCGGAGACGTCGTACGGCACGGCGCGGACGCCCGCGGGCAGGCGCGGCACGCCGTCGGCCGTGGTGGGCAGCATGATCGTCGTCATGGCTCGATACGATGCCATCGTGTCCGCCACCAGCCAGTCGACGCCGCCCGTCCCGGACGCGCGCCAGAGCCCCGTGACCGTGATGATCGTCGACGACCACGAGGTCGTGCGGCGCGGGATCGCGGAGGTGGTCGAGCGGACGGACGGCATGACGGTCGTCGCCGAGGCCGGCTCCGTCGCCGACGGCGTCCGGCGGGCGGCGCTCGTGCGCCCGCAGGTCATGCTCGTCGACCTGCAGCTGCCCGACGGCACCGGCATCGACCTGCTCACCGCCGTGCGGGAGCAGGTGCCGACCGCCCGCGCCATCGTCCTGACCTCGTTCGACGACGACGACGCCCTCGCGGCGGCGCTGGAGGCGGGTGCGGTGGCGTACCTGCTCAAGAGCGTGCGGGGCGCCGAGATCACCGACGTCATCCGCGCGGTCGCCGCCGGGCGCACGCTCCTCGACGAGCGGACCGTCGCGCGCCGGCGCGCCGGGCACGAGGACCCGACGGAGAGCCTGACGCCGAGCGAGCTGCGCGTCCTCGACCTCATCGGCGAGGGCATGTCCAACCGGGAGATCGCCGAACGCCTCGGCGTCGCCGAGAAGACGGTGAAGAACCACATCACGTCGCTGCTGGCCAAGATGGGTCTGCAGCGCCGCACGCAGGTGGCGGCGTGGGTCGCGTCCCGCAAGCACGCCGGCTGGCGGTCCGAGCCCGGGCACTGACGCCCCGGGGCCCGCCGGCCCGGGAGCCGTGCTCAGTCGAGGGGCGCCTGCCACGTCAGCAGGGCCCCGCGCCCGCTCGGTGCGGCTCCGAGCGTGAACGTGCCGCCGTGCTGACGCGCCCGCGACGCGAGGTTCCCCGTGCCGGAGCTGCGGTCGCGCACGGCCGGCAGACCGGCCCCGTCGTCCTCGACCTCCACCTCGACGGACCCGCTCGGCCCGCGTCCGCGCACGGCGACGCGCACGGCCACGGACGACGCGTGCGCGTGCCGGGCCGCGTTCGCGAGCCCCTCGCGCACGACTGCGACGACGTCGTCGGTGAGGTCGGCGTCGAGCCGCTCGTCGAGGAGGTCCTCCTCGACGCCGTCACCGGAGGTGAGCGGCCGGCCGTCCAGCGTGAGCAGGAGCGAGGGCGCGAACCCGAGGCCCGTGCGCGCGAGCGACGTCTCGCGTCGCAGCCGCTCGACCAGGCCCGTGGCGGCGTCCGGGTCACGCAGGGCGTAGACGATCTGGCGGATCTGGCGCACGGAGCTGTCGACGTTGTCGAGCGCCTCCTCGACGATGTCCGTCAGCGCGCTCGCGTCGACGCCGCGCGCCGCGCGGCGTCGCACCGTCTCGAGCTGCATGCCGGTCGCGAAGAGCTGCTGGATGGCGAGGTCGTGCAGGTCGCGCGCGATGCGCTCGCGCTCGTCGAGGAGGGCGGCGACGTCCTGCGCGTGCCGCGCCTCGGCGAGCACGTACGCGAGCGCGGCCTGCGACGCGAAGGACTGCGCGGTGGCGAGGTCGCTCTCGTCGAACGGCGTCGAGCCGATGCGCCGCAGCAGCACGAGCACGCCGACGCCCCGCCCGGACGACTGCAGGGGAGCGAACATCGCCGGCCCGAACGTGCGCATCTGGTCGACCTTGACCGTCCGCGACGCGCTCAGCGAGGGCGTGAGCAGGCCGACGCCCTCCTCGAGCGCGGTCCACGCGCGGCCGTCCCGCGGCATGACGAGACCCGTCAGCTCGTCGGCGTGGTACCCCTCCACGAGCTCGAGGTACAGCTCGCCGCCCATGCCGGGCAGTGCGAGGGCGGCCGTGTCCGCGCCGGCGACCTGGCGCGCGGTGCGGGCGATGTGCGCGAGCGCGTCCTCCTCGTCGATGCCCTCGAGCAGCATCGTCGTGATCTCCTGCCCCGCGCGCAGCCAGTGCTCGCGCCGCTCCGCGTCGGCGTAGAGGCGCGCGTTCGCGACGGCGACGCCGGCGGCGGCCGCGAGGGCCACCACCATCTCCTCGTCGTGCGCGTCGAACGGGCCGCCCTGCTTCTCCGAGAGGTACAGCTGCCCGTACACGTGCTCGCCCACCTTCACGGACGCACCGAGGAACGGCCCCATCGGCGGGTGGTGCGCCGGCCAGCCCCGGAACGCGGGGTGCTTCGTGAGGTCCTCCAGGCGCAGCGCGCCGTCGACCGGGATCTGCCCCAGCACACCGTGCGCGTGCGGGGGGTGCGCGAGCATGCGGGCGACGGCCGTGGGCACGCCCGTGTAGACGAAGGTGGTCGACGTGCCGGTCTCGTCGAGGACGTTGATCGCGCCGTAGCGCGCCTGCGTCAGCTCGGCGCTGACCTGCACGAAGCGCTCGAGGACGGCGGGCAGGTCGAGCTGGCCGGCGACGGCGAGGATCGCGTTGAGCAGGTCGGTCAGGGCGTCGCCGGTCAGCGGCGCGGGCGTCCCGGTGACCTCGGTGAGCACCCCGTGGTCGAACGGCACCCCGACGGGGTGGGCCGCCGGCGAGCCCGGCGGGACGTGCCGCGGCTCGACCTGCCGCGGCTGGACCCCTCCCGCGCTCACGCGTCCACCCTGCTCGTCGGGCCGGTCGGGCCGGTCGCGGTCGCGTCGGTCGTGCGCTCGGACTCCACGGCCTCACGGTAGCCCCGCACCTCGGCGAGGAGCCGCTCGTGCGTGCCGCGCGCGGCGACGCGGCCGTCCTGCAGCCACAGCACCTCGTCGGCGGACGCCAGCGTGGCGAGGCGGTGCGTGACCACGAGGACGCCCCGGCGGGCGCCGGCCCGGGTGGGCGGCAGGTGCCACACGCGGTCGAGGAGCGCGTCGGCGGTGGCGGGGTCGAGGTGCTCGGCGGGCTCGTCGACGAGCAGCAGGGGGGCGTCGGACACGAGCGCGCGGGCCAGCAGCAGGCGCCGGCGCTCGCCCCCGGAGACGGTGCGGCCGTCGGGGCCGAGGAGCGTGCCGAACCCGTCGGGCAGGGCGGCGAGCCAGTCGCCGAGGCCGGCGCGCGCCAGCGCCTGCGCGGCCTCCGCCTCGGTGACGTCGCCGCGCGCGACGCGGAGGTTCTCGAGCACGGTGGTGCCGAAGACGTGTGCGTCCTCGGTGGTCGCGACGGCCGCCCGGACGACGCGCTCGCGCGGCAGGTCCGCGAGGTCGGTCCCGTCGAGCCGCACGGCGCCCGCGACCGGGGGGAGCAGCCCGGCCAGCGTGAGCAGCAGGGTCGACTTGCCCGCGCCGCTCGGGCCGACGACCGCGACGCGACGCCCGGGGGCGAGCGTGAGGTCGACACCGCCGACGGCGGCCGGGCGGGCGGGCCATCCCGCGGTGAGGCCGGTGGCGACCAGGTGCGGGTCCGTGGTCGCGTCGCTCGCCGGCGGGACCGGGGTCGCCGGGACGGGCGCCGCCGGTCCCGCGTCGTCGAGGAGCGCGAGGACGCGCGCGGCGGCGGCGCGCGAGCGCTGGACCTGCACCGCCGCCGCCGGCAGCACCGACGTGGCCTCGAAGGCCGCGAGCGGTGTGAGCACGACCACCGCGAGCTCCACCGGCGCGAGCAGGCCCGCCCCGACGGCCGGGACGCCCGTCACCAGCGCCGCGACGACGGCCAGGCCGACGGCGAGCTGCCCGACGGCCGCCGCCAGGGCCGCCGGGCGCGCGCCGGCGTCCGCTGCGGCGGCGAGGCGACGGTCGGCGTCGCGCAGCGCGTCGAGCTCGGCGTCCAGCCGGCCGGAGACCGCGAGCGGCCCGGCGTCGTCGAGGATGCCCAGGGCGGCGGCGGTCATGTCGGCGCGCGCGCGCACGCCGTGCTCCTCGGCGCGGCGCGCGCCGACCGCGGTCGCCCACGGCGCGACGACGCCCGCCAGCAGCAGGCACCCGGCGAGGGCGACGCCGGCGGGCGGCCAGAACAGCCCCATCGCGACGCTGGTCCCGACGCCGAGCACCGCGGCGACCGCCGCCGGCAGGAGCCCGCGGACGACGACGTCACCGACGGCGTCGACGTCCGCGCCGACGCGCGCGAGCAGGTCGCCGCGGCGCACCCCGAGGACCGCCTCCGGGCGTCCGGCCGCCAGCCGCGCGTACAGCGTCGTGCGCAGCGCGACCATGCCCCGCAGCGCGACGTCGTGGGAGACGAGGCGCTCGAGGTAGCGCAGCACGCCGCGGCCGATGCCGAACGTGCGCACGGCGACGGTCGCGACGGACAGCGTCAGCACGGGCGGCATCTGCGAGGCGCGCGCGATGAGCCACGCGGAGACGGCGGCGAGCGCGACCGCGCAGCCGAGCGCGAGCGTGCCGAGGAGAACGGCCAGCGCGACCCGGCGGGGGTCGGGGTCGAGGAGGCGGACGGCCCGGCGCAGCGTGCCCCGCGGTGGCCGGGTCGTGGCCGCCGGTCCGGTGGCGGACCCGTGGTCGGCGGCGACCGGGCGCGGGACGGAGCCGGGCCTCACGGGGCGCCCACCGGCACGGCGTCGGCGCCCGCGTCGGCGACCGCGACGACGTCGTCGGCCCGCGCCACGAGGCTCGGGCGGTGCGCCACGAGCAGCACCGCGCTGCCCGCCTCGCGCAGGGCGTCCAGCGTGTCGAGGACGACCCGCTCACCGGCCGCGTCGAGGTGCGCCGTCGGCTCGTCGAGGACCACGACGGCGGTGGGGCGCAGCAGCGCCCGCGTGAGCGCCAGCCGCTGGCGCTGGCCCACGCTGAGCCCGCTGCCCCCGGCGCCGAGCACCGTCGCCCAGCCGTCCGGCAGCCCGGCGACGACGGCGTCGAGGCCGGTGCGGGCGGCGGCGCGGTCGCGCTCGGCCGGGGCGGGGGAGCCGAGCAGGGCGTCGAGGGTGCCGGGCTCGAGCACGGGCCGCTGGGGCAGCCACGTCACCTGGCGCCAGTACGTCGCGGGGTCGACGTCGGCGACGTCGACGGAGGTGCCGTCCGCGGCCACGAGCCGGACGGCGCCGGCGTCCGGCGCGAGCAGACCGAGGACTGCCTCGACGGTCGTCGTCTTCCCGGCGCCGGACGGCCCGACGAGCGCCACGACGCGGCCGGGTCGCAGGGTCAGGTCCACCCCCGCGGGCGCCCAGCCGGTGCGTGCCCGCACACCGAGCCCGTGCACCTCCACCGCGCCGCGCGCGAGGTCCGGCGCCGTGACGCGGCCACGTGGGGGCAGCGGCGCGTCCAGCACCGCGAACGCGCGGTCGGCTGCGGCCACCCCGTCGGTCGACGCGTGGAACTGCGCGCCGACCTGGCGCAGCGGCGCGTACACCTCGGGCGCGAGGACCAGCACGGCGAGGCCGGTCACGAGGTCCATGCCCCCGTGCACCAGCCGGAGCCCGACGCCGACGGCGACCACGGCGACCGACAGCGTGGTGAGCAGCTCGAGCACCATGCCGGACAGGAAGGCGATGCGCAGGGTGCCGGCGGTCGCGCGCCGGTGGGCGTCGCCGAGCGCTCGTACGCGCGCCTCCGGGCCGCGCTCGCGGCCGAACGCCCGCAGCGTCGGCAGGCCGGCGAGCAGGTCGAGCACCTGGGAGCCGAGCCGTTCCATGGCCGCCAGCCCGCGGGCCGACCGGCCCTGCGTCATGACGCCGACGAGCCACATGAAGACGGGGACGAGGGGCAGCGTCCCGGCGAGCACGGCGAAGGAGACCCAGTCGAGCCGGAGCGCGACGAGCAGGGTCGCGGGCGTCAGCGTGGCGGCGAGGACCAGCTGCGGCAGGTACCGGACGAAGTACGGCTCGAGCGCCTCCAGGCCCCGCGTCGCGAGGGTGACGAGCGCCGCGCCGTCGTGGTCCGGCGACCGCCGAGGGCCGGTCGCGGCGGCGTGCGCGACGACGCGCTCCCGCAGCTCGGCGACGGCACGCGTCGCGGCCCGGTGCGCGTACCGCTCCTGCACCCCGGCGACGACGGTGCGCGCGGCGACGACCGCGACGAGCCACCCCACGAGGGGTGCGACGGCGGCCGGTGACGCCCCGCCGGCCACCGCCGACCCGAGCGCGTGCGCGAGCAGCAGGGCCTGGGCGACCACGAGGCCGCCCGTCAGCAGGCCGAGCGCGACGGTGAGGGCCAGGTAGCCGCGGGCGGCGTGCGCGTACCGCAGCAGGCGGGGGTCCAGCGGCTTCACGCCGACCGCCCGGCCACGTCGCGCGCCCGCCCCCGCCGCGGGCGGTCCTGCCTGCGGCTCACGACCGCTGGGTCACGCGGGCGAAGGTCAGGCCGGTCGACTCCGGGATGTGCTCCAGCGTGATCCGCTTGCGGAAGACCCAGTAGGTCCATCCCTGGTAGAGGAGCACGACCGGCGTCAGGATGCCGGCGACCCACGTCATGACCGTCAGCGTGTAGTCCGTCGAGGACGCGTTGTCGACGGTGAGGGAGTGCGCGGGGTCGAGGGCCGGCATGACCGCGGGGAACATCGACCCGAAGATCAGCACGACGGCGGCGACGATCGCGACCGCGGAGGCGGTGAAGGCGATGCCCTCGCGCCGGGCCCGGGTGGCGCCGACCACGACGACCAGGGCCGCGGCGGCGACGAGCACGGCCGCCCACGTCCACGGCACCGAGTAGGCGACCTGCGCCCACACGGCCCACGCGCCCGCCAGGACGAGCGTCACGACGGCGCTGCGCGACGCGAACGTCGCGGCGCGCTCCCGCACCTGCCCGTCGACCTTCATCGAGAGGAACACCGCGCCGTGCGTGAGGAAGATGCTCAGCGTCACGAGCCCGCCGAGCAGCGCGAACGGCGACAGCAGCGCGAGGAGGCCGCCGACGTACTGGTGGTCGGCGTCCAGCTCGACGCCCCGGACCAGGTTCGCGAACGCGACGCCCCACAGCAGCGACGGCACGAACGAGCCGACCATCAGCGCCCGGTCCGCCCAGCCGCGCCAGCGGTCGTCGTCGATCTTGCCGCGCCACTCGAACGCCACGACGCGGACGATCAGCGCGAGCAGGATGAGGAAGAGCGGGACGTAGAAGCCCGAGAACATGGTCGCGTACCACTCGGGGAACGCCGCGAAGGTCGCACCCCCGGCGGTGAGCAGCCAGACCTCGTTCCCGTCCCAGACGGGGCCGACGGTGTTGATGAGCAGCCGGCGCTCCTTCTCGCGGCGCGCGCGGTCCCCGCGCGGCAGGACCGCGAGCAGCATGCCGACGCCGAAGTCGAAGCCCTCGAGCACGAGGTAGCCGGTCCACAGGACGGCGATGAGGAGGAACCAGACGACGGGCAGGTCCATGGTCGGTCTCCTCAGTAGGCGAAGGACAGCGGACGGTCGGTGCCGTCGGCGTCGTCGACGGGCGGGTTGGCGTCCGGGCTCGGGTCGCGCTCGGTGTCGGCGACGCCCTCGACGGCGTACCGCTTCATGAGGCGGAACCACACGACCATGAGGACGCCGTACAGGAGCGTGAACCCGACCATCGAGAACACGACCATGCCGGGGCTGACGACCTCGCTCACGCCGCGGGCGGTGAGCAGCCACACGCCGTCGACGCCGGACGCGTCCGGGTTCGGTGCGACGACCCACGGCTGGCGGCCCATCTCGGTGAAGATCCAGCCGAACGCGGACGCGGCGAACGGCGTCGCGATGGCGGCCAGCCCGAGCCGGCCGAACCACACGTGGCCCGTCACCGAGCCCTTGCGGCGCAGCAGCCACAGGGCCGCGAGGGACAGCGCCGCCGATCCGGCGCCGAGCCCGATCATGAGGCGGAACGACCAGTAGGTGACCGCGAGGTTGGGGTAGAACCGCGTGTCCGCGTCGACCGGGGCCTCGACGCCGTTGGCCTCCTCCCACTCGCCGATCCACCGCGTGTACTGCTCCTGCAGCTCGTCGACGCCGCGGATGGGCGCGTCGAAGTCGCCGGTGGCCAGGTACGACGTCACGCCGGGGATCTCCAGCAGGTGCCGCACGCCCTCGCAGTCGTTCGTGAGGTCCCCGATCGCGAGGATCGAGAACGGTGCGCCGTCCTGCGACGTGCACAGCCCTTCCGCGGCGGCCATCTTGGCCGGCTGCTGCTCGAACATGAGCTTGGCCTGCCAGTCGCCGGAGACCGCGACGCCCACGCCGGAGACGAGCATCGTGACGAGGCCCAGCACGACGGCGGGGCGGTAGACGTCGCGCGCCGTGCCGGCCTGGCCCGCCCGCACGAGCCGCACCATCCACCAGGCGGCGATGCCGGCGACGAACGTGCCCGCGGTGAGGAACGCGGCCGCGATGGTGTGCGGGAACGCGGCCAGGAGGGTCGAGTTGGTGAGGACCGCGACGACGTCGGTCATCTCGGCGCGGCCGGTCTCCAGGTTGAACGTCGTGCCGACCGGGTGCTGCATCCACGAGTTGGCCGCGAGGATGAAGTACGCCGAGAGGTTCGTGGCGATCGCCACGGCCCAGATGCACGCGAGGTGGATCTTCCTCGGCAGCTTGTCCCAGCCGAAGATCCACAGCCCGAGGAACGTCGACTCGACGAAGAACGCGGCCAGGGCCTCCATGGCCAGCGGAGCGCCGAAGACGTCGCCGACGAACCGCGAGTACTCCGACCAGTTCATGCCGAACTGGAACTCCTGCACGATGCCCGTGGCGACGCCGATGGCGAAGTTGATGAGCAGCAGCTTGCCGAAGAACTTCGTCAGCCGCAGCCACCGCTCGTTCCCGGTGCGCACCCAGGCGGTCTGCATGACGGCCACGAGCGGTGACAGCCCGATCGTGAGCGGCACGAAGACGAAGTGGTAGACGGTCGTGATGCCGAACTGCCAGCGGGCCAGGTCGAGGGCGTCCACTCAGGTCTCCGTCGGTGCGAGGAGGGCGGCTCGGGTGGTACGAGCGGGCGGGCGGCGACCGCCCTCACGACCGTAGGAAGACCGCCGCGCCACGGTGGGGGACCTAGGTCCCGAGTGCTGACACGGTGTCGTCACGTGCACCCGACGCGCCGACGCGGAGCGCCCCCCGGGGCGGAGCGGCCGCCTTGTGCGATACTCGTCGCGGTCCTTGCGCCACACCGCCGGGACCGACGGCCGCACCGGCCGTCCGTGCAGCCTCACCGCCGCCCTCCTCGGCGCCGCTCAGAAGCGGAGCGCCGAGACGGCCCGGCCGGCGATGGCGCCGGACACCCGCGCGGTGGCCGCGACCAGCGACTTCCGTCGCCGTTCCGGGCAGTCCCGGGCGAGCGACGACGACCTGCCCGGGGGAGCACGACGTGTGGGCGGCCCGCCCGGGCGCACAGGAGCACCGCGCGTGAGCCCCGAGAACACCCCCGACATCTCCACCGACGCCACGACCACGGGGGGAGAGGCGCCGACCCGGCGCCGACGCCGCGTGACACGCGACGTCGTGACCCCGCCGATCGCCGGGTCGACCGGCACGACCGGGGAGCCCGCCGCTCCGGCGACCGAGCCGTCGGCCCCCGCGGCCCAGACCGCCCCCGTGGCCGCCCCGGCGCCCGCCGCCGAGTCCGAGCCGGCGCCCGCGGCTGTCGCCGACCCGGCGTCCGCCCAGGCCCCCGCCGCTCCGGCCCGCGCGCGCCGCTCGCGCCGTGTCACCCGCACCGTCGTGCTGCCCGACACCGCCGCGCAGGCCGACGTCGCCACGCCGGCCGTCGAGGCGACGCCCACGGCCGTCGAGGAGACGGACGAGGCGGCCGCCGAGCTGGCCGCCGCCGAGCTGGCCGCCGCCGAGTCGGCGCCGGCCGAGACGCCCGCGCCCCGCGCGCGCCGCAGCCGCCGCAAGACGGCCGCGCCCGTGGAGGCGCCCGACGCCGCCGCGCCGGTCGACGGTGAGCCGGTCGCCGCCGAGCCGGTCGCTCCCCAGACGTCCGCCACAGAGGTGCCGGTCGCCGAGGCACCGGCGGCTGACGAGACGGCCGAGGCGCCCGCGAAGAAGGCGCCCCGCCGCCGCGCGTCACGGCGCGCGACTGCGTCGGTCGAGGACGCCGGCATCGACACCGCCCTCGAGACGACGGCCGCCGCCCCGTCGGCCGCCGACGAGACCGTGACGCAGGGTCGGGCGCCGCAGCTCGACGTGCTCGCGGAGCTGGGCGGTGTCCGCACCGAGTCCGCCCCCGAGACCAGCGCGCCCACACGGGCGCGGCTCGCCACGACCGCCGTGCTGTTCCAGGCGCCCGACCCCGCGGCACGTCCCCGCCGTCGGCGCGCGCAGGTCGCCACGGGCTCCCCGGAGGAGATCTCGCAGGCCGCGCAGACGGCCGAGCAGAGCGCCGCCGACGAGCGCGCCGCCGCGCAGGCGGCCACCGCCGAGCCGGCCGCCGCCGAGCCCGACGCCACGACGCCCGCCGCCGAGGAGAACGAGGGCGCCGGCCGCTCGCGCCGCCGAGGCCGCGGGGGGCGGGGCCGCAGCCGCCGTGCCGCGGACGACGCGATCGAGCAGGAGGCGACCGTCGGCGCCGAGGAGCCCGACGACGACGCCGCGCCCGTGCCGGACGACCTCCCCGCCGAGGTCGACCTCGACGCCGAGGCGGCGGACGACGACGAGGACGAGGACGGCACGCCCCGCCGCCGTCGTCGTCGGGGCGGACGCGGTCGCCGGGGGCGCGCGGAGACCGCGGACGACGACGACGCCGAGGGCTCCCCGGGCGCGGGCGACGTCACGGACACCGACACCGACACCGACACCGACGCCGACACCGACGCCGACCGCGAGACGGACCACGACGACGCCGCGGGTGACGACGACGCCGGCGGGTCGAGCCGTCGGCGCCGCCGGCGCCGTCGGGGTACGCGTGGCGAGGCAGCGGTCGAGGAGCCGCGTCGCTCGCGGCCCGCGGGCGACGAGGTCACGGCCCTGCGGGGCTCCACCCGGCTCGAGGCGAAGCGCCAGCGCCGCCGGGAGGGCCGCGACGCCGGCCGCCGCCGCCAGATCATCACCGAGGCCGAGTTCCTCGCGCGCCGCGAGTCGGTCGAGCGCTCGATGATCGTGCGCGAGCGCCACGGCCGCACCCAGATCGCCGTGCTCGAGGACGGCGTGCTCGTCGAGCACTACGTCTCCAACCAGGCGCAGTCGTCGATGGTGGGCAACGTCTACCTCGGCCGCGTGCAGAACGTGCTCCCGAGCATGGAGGCCGCGTTCGTCGACGTCGGCAAGGGCCGCAACGCCGTGCTGTACGCCGGCGAGGTCAACTGGGACGCCGCGGGCCTGGAGGGCCAGCCGCGCCGCATCGAGCAGGCGCTGAAGTCGGGCGACCCGGTGCTCGTGCAGGTGACGAAGGACCCGATCGGGCACAAGGGCGCGCGCCTGACGAGCCAGGTCACGCTCGCCGGCCGCTACCTCGTGTACGTGCCGGGCGGCGGCATGACGGGCATCAGCCGCAAGCTGCCCGACACCGAGCGCTCGCGCCTGAAGAAGATCCTGCGTGACGTCGTGCCCGACTCGGCGGGCGTGATCGTGCGCACCGCCGCCGAGGGGGCGAGCGAGGCCGAGCTGCGCGCCGACGTCGTCCGGCTGCAGGCGCAGTGGGAGGCCATCGAGAAGAAGGCCCGCACGGCGACGGCCCCGGCGCTGCTGCAGGGTGAGCCGGACATGGCCATCCGGGTCGTGCGCGACATCTTCAACGACGACTTCTCCTCGCTCGTCGTCGAGGGCGAGGACGAGTGGACGGCCATCTCCTCGTACGTCGGTGAGCTCGCGCCCGACCTGGCCGCACGCGTCTCGAAGTGGACGGGCACGCAGGACGTGTTCTCGGTCCACCGCGTCGACGAGCAGCTCGCCAAGGGCATGGACCGCAAGGTCTGGTTGCCCTCGGGCGGCTCGCTCGTGATCGACCGCACCGAGGCCATGACGGTCATCGACGTCAACACCGGCAAGTTCACCGGCGCCGGCGGCACTCTCGAGGAGACGGTGACGCGCAACAACCTCGAGGCGGCGGAGGAGATCGTCCGCCAGCTGAGGCTGCGCGACATCGGCGGGATCATCGTCATCGACTTCATCGACATGGTCCTCGAGTCCAACCGCGACCTCGTGCTGCGGCGCCTGGTCGAGTGCCTCGGCCGGGACCGGACGAAGCACCAGGTCGCCGAGGTGACCTCGCTCGGCCTCGTCCAGATGACGCGCAAGCGCGTGGGCCAGGGCCTCGTCGAGGCGTTCAGCGAGACGTGCGAGCACTGCCACGGGCGCGGCTTCGTCGTGCACGCGGACCCCATCGAGAAGAACGGCCGCCCCGACGCGGGCGCGCCGCAGGCGCCGGAGGGCGAGTCCAAGCGGGCGCGCCGCAAGCGCGGCAGCGGCGGTGCCACGGCCGAGCCGACCGCGGCGGCGGCGGCGACCGTGCCGGTCCTGCCCGAGGCGCGCGAGGCGGTCAAGGCCACGCTGGCGACCATCGCGGCCGCCGCGGCGCACGCCCACGAGCACGAGCACGAGCACGAGCAGGTGCGGACCGAGGTGGTCGTCACCGCCGAGGGCGCGGACGACGCCGACCACGACGACGCGCACCACGACGACGCCGCGGGCTTCGTCGTCGAGGAGACCGTGGTCGACGTGACGACGGAGGTCGTCGTCGAGGCCGAGGTCGGGCCGGGCGCGCCCGCGGGCGCCCAGCCGGCGCTCGACGTGCTGGCCGAGCTCGCCGCCGCGGGCGTCGCCTCGGCGCCCCGCCGCCGCGGTCGGGCCACGCGGGTGCAGGCGGCGCCCGCGGACGCCCCCGCACCGGCGTCGCCGCCCGCGCCGGCCGCGCCGGCCCCGGAGGACGCCGTGCTCGAGCTGCACGCCGTGGCGCCGGAGGTCTTCGAGACCGCCGACGACGACGAGACCGACGCGGCGGTCGCGGACGCGGTGGCCGACGTGGCCGCCGAGGACGAGGCCGTACCGGGTGGGCCGGCGCAGGGCGAGCCCGGCGAGGAGTGAGACCCGTGGGGGCGGCACGTCGTGGCGCCCCCACGGCAGTTTGACCCGGCGGGACGGGGTCCGTACCCTAGAACGTCGGTGCGCCCCGTGCGCCCCGGTGCGTGCGTGCCCCTCGGGTACGCGCCCCGTGCCGGTGCACGTGCCGTCGATCCGCCGACGCGAACCCTTCGCCCTCGTGGCCGGGGTGGTGCGCGGGCACCGGTGGTGAGATCACCGAACGAGCAGTGACGAAGGTCCGACGAGCAGAGATGAGCAGCAACGTGGTGTACGCGATCGTGAAGGCCGGCGGCCGCCAGGAGAAGGTCGCCGTGGGCGACGTCGTCGTCGTCGACCGCCTCGCCGCGGGGACGGGGTCGACGGTCCAGCTCCCGGCGCTCCTGCTCGTCGACGGCGAGAAGGTCACGACCGACGCTGCGGCCCTGGCCGCGGTGACGGTGACGGCGGAGGTCGTGCGGGACGAGAAGGGTCCCAAGATCGACATCCTCAAGTACAAGAACAAGACCGGTTACCGCAAGCGCCAGGGTCACCGTCAGAAGCTGACCCGCCTGAAGGTCACCGGCATCCAGTGACCGGAGCCGCGCGAGCGGCCCGTCGATCGTCCTCCGCCAGCAAGAGAGCAGGTCAGTCATGGCACACAAGAAGGGCGCGAGCTCCTCGCGCAACGGTCGCGACTCGAACGCGCAGCGCCTCGGCGTCAAGCGCTTCGGCGGTCAGGTCGTCAAGGCCGGCGAGATCATCGTCCGCCAGCGCGGCACCCACTTCCACCCGGGCGCGAACGTCGGCCGTGGCGGCGACGACACGCTGTTCGCGCTGACCGCCGGCGCGGTCGCGTTCGGCACGCGTCGCGGCCGCAAGGTCGTCGACATCGTCGCCGCGGACGCCTGAGGCGCGACGCACGCAGCACTCGACGGGAGGGGCGCACCGGTGCGGTGCGCCCCTTCGTCGTGTGACCATCGACGGAGGGTGAGCGGCCGCGGCTGCCGCCGTCGGACAGGCGACGAGGCACGCGCGACGAGCGCGGCCCGCGCGAGACACCAGGCGCCCAGGCGCCGAGGAAGGACACACCGTGGCGACGTTCGTCGACCGGGTCGTGCTGCATGCGACCGGCGGTGACGGTGGGCACGGCTGCGCGTCCATCCACCGCGAGAAGTTCAAGCCCCTGGCGGGGCCCGACGGCGGCAACGGGGGCAACGGCGGCTCGGTGATCCTCGAGGTCGACCCTCAGGTCACGACGCTCCTGCCGTTCCACCACCTGCCGCACCGGCACGCCGGCAACGGCTCGCAGGGCATGGGCGACCACCGCAGCGGCGCCACTGCCGAGGACCTCGTCCTGGGCGTCCCCGACGGCACGGTCGTCAAGTCGCCGGCGGGCAAGGTCCTGGCCGACCTCGTCGGCGCCGGCGCCCGGTACGTCGTCGCCGCGGGCGGGCGCGGAGGGCTCGGCAACGCCGCCCTGTCGTCCCCGCGCCGCAAGGCGCCCGGGTTCGCGCTGCTCGGCGAGCCGGGCGACTCCGCGGACGTCGTGCTGGAGCTCAAGACCATCGCCGACGTGGCGCTGGTCGGCTTCCCCAGCGCCGGCAAGTCCAGCCTGGTCGCGTCGATCTCGGCGGCGCGGCCCAAGATCGCCGACTACCCGTTCACGACGCTGGTCCCGAACCTGGGCGTCGTGCAGGCCGGGGACGCCCGGTACACCGTCGCGGACGTGCCCGGTCTGATCCCGGGGGCGTCGGAGGGCCGCGGCCTCGGCCTGGAGTTCCTGCGGCACATCGAGCGCTGCGCGGTCGTCGTCCACGTGCTCGACTGCGCGACGCTCGAGCCCGACCGCGACCCGCTGAGCGACCTCGACGTCATCGAGGCCGAGCTCGCGGCGTACGCGGAGGACCTCGAGGTCGCCGCGAACGGCGTGCCCCTGGCCCAGCGTCCCCGCGTCGTCGTGCTCAACAAGATCGACGTGCCCGAGGCGCGCGACCTCGCCGAGCTGGTGCGGCCGGACCTGGAGGAGCGCGGGCTCCCGGTGTTCGAGGTGTCGACGGCGAGCCACGAGGGCCTGCGCGCCCTGACGTTCGCCCTCGCCGAGCGCGTGGAGCACGCCCGCCGGGCCGCGCCCGCGCCCGAGCCGACCCGCGTGGTGCTGCGCCCGCGTGCGGTCGACGACTCCGGCTTCACGGTCACGCGCCGCGAGGCCGCCGGTCAGGTGTGGTTCGCCGTCCGCGGCGAGAAGCCCGAGCGGTGGGTGCGCCAGACCGACTTCACCAACGACGAGGCCGTCGGCTACCTGGCCGACCGGCTCGCGCGCCTGGGCGTGGAGGACGAGCTGTACAAGGCCGGTGCGGTCGCCGGCGACGAGGTCCGCATCGGGCGTGAGGACAACGCGGTCGTCTTCGACTGGGAGCCGACGCTGCTCACCGGTTCCGAGCTGCTCGGTGGTCCGCGCGGTACGGACCTGCGCCTGGAGGACCGCGCGCGCCCCACGCGCGGCGAGAAGCGGCAGGAGTACAAGGAGCGCATGGACGCCAAGTCCGCCGCGCGCGCCGAGCTGTGGACCGAGCGCGAGCAGGGCGTCTGGACCGAGCCCGAGTGACGCACGGCGGGGCCCCGGCGCCCGTCCGCGCGCCGGAAATGGCGTCCGGGTCGGGCGCCCCCGGCGGGCATCATGGGCGCGTGACCTCCGCCGCCCTGCTGGGCCGAGACCAGCTGCCCACCGCCGGCCGGCTCGTCGTCAAGGTCGGGTCGTCCTCGCTGACGACGCCCGACGGCCACCTCGACCCCGAGCGGCTGCGCGCGGTGGTCGACGTGCTCGCGGCGCGGCGCGCGGCGGGGACGCAGGTCGTGCTCGTGTCGTCGGGTGCGATCGCCGCCGGCATCGGGCCGCTCGGGCTCGCGGCCCGGCCGCGGGACCTCGCCACGCAGCAGGCCGCCGCGTCGGTGGGGCAGGGGCTGCTCGTCGCGCACTACACGCGCGCGTTCGGCGCGCACGGTCTGCGGGTCGCGCAGGTGCTGCTGACGGCCGAGGACACGTGGCGGCGCGGGCAGTACCGCAACGCGCACCGGGCGCTGACGCGGCTGCTGGACCTCGGCGTCGTGCCGATCATCAACGAGAACGACGCCGTCGCCACGGACGAGATCCGGTTCGGCGACAACGACCGCCTCGCCGCGCTCGTGTCCCACCTCGTGCACGCCGACGCGCTCGCTCTCCTGACGGACGTCGACGCGCTGTACACCGGGGCGCCGTCACGGCCCGGGTCGCGGCGGGTCGCGGAGGTGCGCGGCCCGGCGGACGTCGCCGGGGTCGACGTGTCGGCCCGGGGGAGCGCCGTGGGCACCGGCGGCATGGTGACGAAGCTGGACTCGGTGGCGATCGCCACGCAGTCCGGCATCCCGGTCGTCCTCACGTCGGCCGCGCTGGCGGGCCGCGCCCTGGCCGGGGACGACGTCGGGACGTGGTTCGCCGCCACGGGCCGGCGCTCGTCCATCCGGCTGCTCTGGCTCGCGCACGCCGCCCGCACCCACGGGCGGCTCGTCCTGGACGACGGCGCGGTGCGTGCCGTCCTCGAGCGCGGCACGTCGCTGCTGCCGGCCGGCGTGACCGCCGTCGAGGGGACGTTCGAGGCGGGTGACCCGGTCGAGCTCGTCGACGGCGCCGGTGCGGTCGTCGCGCGCGGCCTCGTCGCCTACGCGTCCGACGAGGTCCCGCAGCTGCTCGGCCGGTCCACGGGGGAGCTGCGTGCGGCGCTCGGCGCGGGCTACGACCGTGAGCTCGTGCACCGCGACGACCTCGTCCTGGTGCGCCGAGGGCGCTGACCGTCCCGTCCGGCCGGGCGCCGGGTGCGGGCCGGAGCGGCCCGCGGACCGTCCCGCGGACGCCCGCGGCGTGCCGGGCGGCCCGGACTACCCTGGCCCGATGACGACCTCGCTCGAGCCCGCCGCCCCGTCGACCGCGCCCGCCGCGGTCCCGGCGCCCGCGGGCACGTCGCCGGCCGGCGCCACCGCGACCTCGACCCCGACGGCTGCAGCGGTCCTCGACGTCGCCCGCCGGGCCAAGGTCGCGGCACGCAGCCTCGCGACGGCGACGCGCGCGACGAAGGACGCGGCGCTGCACGCCATGGCCGACGCGCTCGTCGGCGCTGCCGACGCGATCGTGGCGGCGAACGCCGAGGACCTCGCGCGCGGACGGGACGCCGGCATGTCGCCCGGGCTGCTCGACCGCCTCGCGCTCGACCCCGCGCGCATCGGCGCGATCGCGGACGCGCTGCGCGAGCTGGCGGGTCTGCCCGACCCGGTCGGCGAGGTGGTGCGCGGGTCGACGCTCCCGAACGGCCTGCGCCTGCGCCAGCTGCGCGTGCCCATGGGGGTGGTCGGGATGATCTACGAGGCCCGCCCCAACGTGACGGTCGACGCCGCGGGCCTCGCGCTCAAGAGCGGCAACGCCGTCATCCTGCGCGGAGGGTCGGCCGCGGCGCGCAGCAACGAGGCGGTCGTCGCGGTCCTGGCCGGGGCGCTCGAGGGGCAGGGGCTGCCGGGCGACCTCGTGCAGTCGATCGACGCGTGGGGCCGCGAGGGCGCGGTGGCGCTCATGCACGCGCGCGGCCTCGTCGACGTGCTCGTGCCGCGCGGTGGCGCGGACCTCATCGCGACCGTCGTGCGGGAGTCGACCGTGCCGGTCATCGAGACGGGCGTCGGGAACGTGCACGTCTACGTCGACGCGACGGCCGACCCCGCCGTGGCGCTGCCGATCCTGCTCAACGCCAAGACCCAGCGCGTCGGGGTGTGCAACGCGGCCGAGACGCTGCTCGTCCACCGCGACGCGGCCGCCGGCTTCCTGCCCTCCGCCCTCACGGCGCTCGCGGAGGCGGGCGTGACGCTGCACGGTGACGACCGGACCCGCGAGCTGGCGCCGGCCGGCGTCGCGGTCGTGCCCGCGACGGACCACGACTGGGCGACGGAGTACCTCGCCCTGGACCTCGCCGTGCGTGTGGTCGACGACCTCGACGCGGCGCTCGAGCACATCCGCACGTGGAGCTCGGGCCACACCGAGGCGATCGTCACGCGCGACCTCCCCGCGAGCGAGCGCTTCGTCGCCGAGGTCGACTCCGCCGCGGTGATGGTCAACGCGTCCACCCGGTTCACGGACGGCGGACAGCTCGGGCTCGGGGCGGAGATCGGCATCTCGACGCAGAAGCTGCACGCCCGCGGCCCCATGGGCCTCGCCGAGCTCACCACCACCAAGTGGGTCGTGCACGGGGACGGCCACGTGCGCGCCTGACCTGCCCGACACGCCCCGGCACCCGTGCGACACTGGGACGCCGCGTCGCCCGCCGCCCGATCGGGTCGCGGCCGGGACGCCGGCACGTACGCAGCACCGCACCAGCCGTCACGCGACGACACCCAGGAGGACGACGTGCACGCCACCCTGATCGCCGCGGCCGAGGAGGCCGCAGCCCACGGGACCGAGCTCCCCTTCCCGCCCGCCGTCTTCGGCATCGGCGGCTTCGTCGGCCTCCTGGCGCTGCTCCTCATCACCTACGCCTTCCGCAGCGTCGGGTCGCGCCACTGACGGTGCTGTCCGCAGCGGAGGGACGCGTGTCGCGCATCGGGGTGATGGGCGGCACCTTCGACCCCGTCCACCACGGCCACCTGGTCGCGGCGAGCGAGGTCGCGGCACGGTTCGACCTCGACGAGGTCGTCTTCGTGCCCACCGGGCAGCCGTCGTTCAAGCAGGACACGGCGGTCACGGAGGCGGAGCACCGCTACCTCATGACCGTCATCGCCACGGCGTCGAACCCGCGCTTCACGGTGAGCCGCGTGGACGTCGAGCGCGAGGGACTGACCTACACGGTCGACACGCTGCGGGACCTCAAGGCGGAGCGCCCGGACGCCGACCTCTTCTTCATCACCGGTGCCGACGCGATCGCCCAGATCCTCACGTGGAAGGATGCTGGCGAGCTCTTCGACATGGCGCGCTTCGTGGCGGTCACCCGTCCCGGGCACGCGCTGTCGGTGGCCGGACTGCCCGAGGGGCGGGTCGACGTCCTGGAGATCCCCGCGCTGTCGATCTCCTCGACCGACGTCCGCGCACGTGCGGGTGCGGGGGAGCCGGTGTGGTACCTCGTCCCGGACGGGGTGGTCCAGTACATCGCCAAGCACAGGTTGTATCGAGGTCCTCATGAGTGAACCCGGAGAGCGCCGCCGTCGTCGCGAGATGGAACGGGCCGCCCTGGAGGGCGGTGCGCCGGTGACCGGTGCGGGCAGTGCCCCGTCGGCGTCGGCGAGCCCCGAGGGCGGTGAGAGCCCCACGCCGGGCTCACGCCGCGCGATGCGCAGCCGCCTGGTGACGCCTCCCGGCGGGACCGCCGGGTCGGCGCAGCAGGGCGGCACGCCGTCGTGGACCGCCGGGCCGCCCGCCGGTCCGTCCGCCCGCGGGCCGGTGCCGTCGGCCGGTGCGGGCCCGGACGCCGGGCGCTCGCGCCGCTCGTACCGCGACCCGTCGCTCGACCCGACGGCGGGCCCGAGGCCCGGCGCCGCGGCCGCGCCGGCACGTGCCCAGGCGGCGCCGGCGGCGCCCCCACGTCCCCAGGCCGCGCCGGGGTCGTCCGCACGTCCCCAGGCCGCACCCGCCGGGCCCGCACGTCCGCAGACCGCGCCGGGGGCGCCCGCCGGCACGTCTCGTCCCGGTGCGCCCGCGCCGTGGCAGGGCCCGAACACGTCCGCGCCGGGCGCGCGGCCGACCCCGGAGCCGGCTGCGCGACCCGCGCCGCGTCCCGCGCCGGGTGCCGCACCCGCTCCCGCAGGGCCCACGCAGGGAGGGCCCACGCAGGGAGGGCCCACGCAGGGCACGCCCCGTGGCTGGTCCCCGTCGCAGTCGGAGGCCGCACGTCCCGCGACGGCCCCGGACGGGCGCACGTGGTCCGCGGGCGCCGCGCCCACGGCACCGGCCGGCCCTAGCTGGGCGTCGGCGACCCCGTCGTCCGCTCAGGCGACGCCGCCGCGCACGTCGGCGTGGGGCTCGTCCGGTGGCACGACGTGGCCGCCCGCCGGCGCAGGCTCGGCCGCTCCGCCGGCCGCTGCCGGCCCCTCGGCCGGGGCACCGGGGCGCACCGCGTCGTCCGCGCCGCGGCCCGTGCCGTCGTCCGCTCCGGCCGGCCCGGTGTGGGGCGGTGGCGGCGCGCAGCCCACCGCCGACCCCGCTCGCCCCGCCCCGGCGGCCGTGGCGGCGTCCGCGCCGGTCGTCGACCCGCCCGAGCGGGCCGTCGGCTCCCGAGGCGCCGAGGCACCCGCACGCGGCGAGCCGTCGCCGCCGTGGGGACGCGCCGCCGCGCCCGCGGACGACCTGGACGACGACGAGGACCTGGACGACGACGAGCCGGAGTCCCGCCGCCACCCCTACACGTGGCTGCACCTGCTCGTGCTGGCGCTCGTCGCCTTCGTGCTGGGCTTCCTCATCATGCTGCTGCTCATCAACGCCCGCGGCGAGGAGACGGCGGCGGTCGCACCGGCGCTCACGCTCCTCGCGGCTGTCGCGGGAGCGCCGCCGCTCTGACCGCCGTGCGGGCGCCACGCGCCCGCGCCACCGACCAGGCGCCGTTCGGCGCCGACGAACCCGAGGAGTCCCGTGCCCGCGAGCACCCGTGCGATCGAGCTGGCCCACGCGGCCGCCCGTGCCGCCTCCGACCTGAAGGCCCAGGAGATCATCGCCCTCGACGTCAGCGAGCAGCTCGTGCTCACCGACGTCTTCCTCATCGCCTCCGGCACCAACGAGCGCCAGGTCGGCGCGATCGTCGACGCCGTCGAGGAGGCGCTGCACAAGATCGGCGCCAAGCCCGTGCGCCGCGAGGGCAAGGGTCAGGGGCGCTGGGTCCTCATCGACTTCGGCGAGATCGTCGTGCACGTCCAGCACGCCGAGGACCGCGTCTACTACGCGCTCGAGCGGCTCTGGAAGGACTGCCCGGTCATCGAGCTGCCCGAGGACGAGCGAGGCGCGCAGGACGCGCAGGCGTGAGCGGCGCGGTGCCCGGCGCCGGTCGCCTGCTCCTGTGGCGGCACGGCCGCACGGCCTACAACGCCACGGCGCGGCTGCAGGGCCAGGTCGACATCCCGCTCGACGACGCCGGCCGCTGGCAGGCCCGCACCGCGGCGTCGCGCATCGCCTCCCGCTACGCCCCGACGCTCGTCGTCAGCTCCGACCTGTCGCGTGCGGCCGAGACGGCCGACGCACTGGGACGCGTCCTCGACCTCGTCGTGGAGCGTGACCCGCGGCTGCGCGAGCGCGGGTTCGGCGAGTGGGAGGGCCTGACGGGCCACGAGATCGAGGCGCGCTGGCCGGACGAGTTCACCGTGTGGCGCACGGGCGGCGACCCCGCGGGGGTCGGCGCGGAGAGCCGCGCCGACGTGGCCGCACGCGTCGGGGCGGCGGTGCGCGAGTACGCGGCGCGCGTCGGCCGCGAGGGCACCGTGGTCGTGGTGTCGCACGGCGCCGCCATCGGCTCGGTCGTCGCCGACCTGCTGGGGCAGCCGCCGCACTGGCGGGGGGTCGTCGGCATGCTCAACGCCCACTGGGCGGAGCTCACGCCCGACCGCGGGGGCAACGAGCCGGCCTGGCGCCTGCACGGGTACAACCTCGGCCCGACCGACGCGTCGTCCGACTGGAACGCCGGGCCGGACGTCGCCGCGCCGGACGAGAGCGCCGACGCGGACACCCGGGACCCCGATTAGCGTTTCGGGCGCGGGGCGTCCTATGCTTTCCGAGCGCCTCACGGGGCGCACCGGGCCCGCGAGGGCCACGGGGCTGTGGCGCAGCTGGTAGCGCACCTGCATGGCATGCAGGGGGTCAGGGGTTCGAGTCCCCTCAGCTCCACCGAAAGTGCTGGTCAGGCCGTTCCTCCCGTCGGGAGGAACGGCCTTCCGCTTCTGCGGACAGCCACGCGAGAGGTCGCGCGTCCGTCAGCCCTCCGTGCGGGGCCTGTCCGGCACCGCGAAGAGCGCCTGCATCTTGTCGAGGCACTGCTCCTGGCCGGCCTGCGACTGGGCGGCCGTCTCCTCGTCGACGTACCCGGTCTCCGTCACCGTGATGCGGGTCCGCCCGTGGTCCAGGGCCTCGAGCACGACCACGTGCGGCACCTCGCCCGGGACGGTCGCCGGCACGCCCGCCTCGGCCGGGGTGAGCGTCGCGCCGGCCTCGTCCACGAACGTGCTGACGAACGCCAGGCGCTCGGGCGGGTGCACCGCTCGGAAGGACCACCGGTTGTGGATCCGGAAGCCACCCCACTCGTCGGGGGCCTGCATGGTCACGAGGGTCGAGCCGCCGACGCGCAGGTCCACGTCCGCGCGCGGGCACGTGAAGCCGACGGGTCCCCACCACCGGCGGAGCAGGTCGGGGTCGCTCCATGCCGTCCAGGCCACGTCGGGCGGGACGTCGAGCTCGCGCGAGACGACGACGGCGTGCTCCGTCGGGGGCGCGTCCTGCTGGTCGCGGTCGGTCATCGGTGCTCCTCGGCGTGCGGCGGGCGCGATGTGGTGTGGACCGCGGACGGCGCGCGAAGTCATCGGCCCGGGCGCCGTCCGTGCGCGGGGCGCGCAGGCACGTCGGGCCGGCGCACGGGGTCCGGAGCCGCTCACCGTCCGGAGAAGGTCGGCTCCCCGGGAGCGACGGCGGGCGGACGCACGCCCAGGGACCTCAGCTCCAGGGCCGCGAGGGCCCGCACGACGTCGGGGTCGCCGCGGCGCCAGGCGCCGGCCGGGTCGTCGCAGACGTGTGCGAGCCGCGTGACCGGCTGCGTGGCCAGCGCGCGCAGCGCGAAGAGGTCGAGGTCGGCGGCGGAGTCCACGAGCCGGGCGGCGGCCCCGGCACGGCGCGCGAAGGACACCCGGGCGCGCAGCCAGGCGACGAGCACCACGAGCACCGGCCCGAGCGCGACCGCGACGGCCGCGGCGAGCGCGAGACGTGCCGCACCCTCCTGCACCTGCACCCCGGCGGCTGCGATGGACGCGGCGGCGCCCCCGGCGGCGTCGAACGGCGCCCGGACGTCGTCCCCGACGACCGGGATGCCGGCCACGGAGTCCCCGGCGGAGCCCAGGCTGTCGCGCAGCGACGTGCCGGCGTCCTCCAGGGTGCGGCCGGGTGCGCCGAGGCGCGCCACGACGTCGTGCAGCCGGCGGGCGACCCACACCCACGCGGCGACCCACGCGAGCACCGCGAGATCGCCGACGACCTGCCGCGCCCGCCGCGGCCCGTCCTGCGCGTAGAACCTCATGCGGGTCATGGTGGTGGGTCGGCCGCCTGGGCGCAGTCCGGGCGGACGCGGCCACCACCGCCAGGAGGGCCGGCGCCGTGTGCGCCGCGCATCGGTGGGCCCGTGCGGTGGTCATGACCCGGAACGACCGGATCTGCCCGGATCGACGTCGTGGCGCCGTTTGACAGCAGCTCTCGGGCGCGTCTTCGATGACCGGAGAGCGCTCACCGGCGACCGTCGACCGGGCGCGTCAGAGCGTCCGCGCCCCTCGACGACGAAGGACCGCCGTGTTCCGTCCCGACACGCTGCTGGTCATGGACGCGGCCACCTTCGCCCTGCAGTTCCGCGGTGACGAGCTCGCCCGGCTCGCCGCGCTCGCCGAGGTCGGCGACCCGGTGTGGACCGACGAGCTCGACAGCGCCCCGACCCGCCGTCGGCTCGCGCGCGCCCAGGTGCTCGTGACGTCGTGGGGCGCTCCCGCACTGACGGCGGAGCGGCTCGCCGCCGCTCCCGCGCTGCGCGCGGTGCTGCACGCGGCGGGCAGCGTGCGGGGGATCGTCGGCGAGGACGTCTACCGCCGCGGCGTCGCGGTGAGCACGGCGGCGGACGCGAACGCCGTGCCCGTCGCCGAGTACACGCTCGCCGCGATCGTCCTCGCGGGCAAGAAGGCGCCCTTCCTCGCCGCGCAGGGCCGCACCGCCCCGGTCACCTGGAACGACGTGGTCGCCCGCGACGACCTGTCGAACTACGGCCGCACGGTCGCCGTCGTCGGCTTCTCGCGCACCGGCCGCCGGGTCGTGGAGCTGCTCCGCCTGCTCGACACGGCCGCGGTGCTCGTCGTCGACCCCTACGCCGACGCGGCGCAGGTGCGTGCCGCGGGCGGCGAGCCGGCCGAGCTGGACGACGCGCTGCGCCGCGCCGACGTGCTCTCGCTGCACGCGCCCGCGCTGCCCGAGACGCACCACCTGATCGGCGCGCGCGAGCTCGCGCTGCTGCCGCACGGCGCGACGCTCGTGAACACCGCCCGGGGGTCGCTCGTCGACCACGACGCGCTCCTCGTCGCCTGCGCGGCCGGCCGGCTGGACGCGATCCTCGACGTGACCGATCCCGAGCCGCTGCCGGCCGGGCACCCGTTGTTGGGGCTACCCAACGTGATGGTCACGCCGCACGTCGCGGGGTCCCTCGGGCGGGAGACACGGCGCATGGCGCAGCACGCGCTCGACGAGCTCGAGGCGCTCGTCCAGGGTCGGCCGCTCGCCACGCCGCTGACGGCCGCCACCGCGGCGGTGAGCGCGTGAGCGCCGGGGCTGCGGCGACGGCCGGTCCGGGGGCGCCGGCCGGTGCGGGGTGGGACCGCGAGCGCTGGGCGGCCTTCGCGGACGGCCTGCTGCTGGCCGTGCGGCCGCACGCGTCACCGGACCACGCCCTGATCACGCTGCCCGGGGCGCCGGGCGGGTACGGGTCGGCGGTCGACGGGCTCGAGGGCTTCGCGCGCACGTTCCTCACCGCGGGCTTCCGGCTCGCGGGGGAGCGGGGCGCCGACCCGCTCGGGCTCGCGCAGTGGTACGCCGACGGGCTCGCGGCGGGCACCGACCCGCACGGCGCGCACCGGTGGGTCCGGCTGCCCGAGCACGGGCAGTCCAAGGTGGAGGCGGCGTCGATCGCGCTCGTCCTCGACCTCACCCGGCCCTGGATCTGGGACCGGCTCTCGCCGCTCGTGCAGGAGCAGGTCGTCGACTACCTGTCGCCGGCCGTCGGCGACGCGACGTACCCGCGCATCAACTGGGTCTGGTTCCGGCTGGTGGTCCAGACGTTCCTGCGGTCCGTCGGGGGACCGTTCGCGCTCGACGAGATGCGCGACGACCTGGCCACGCACGACTCGTTCGTCCGTGGCGACGGCTGGCTGTCGGACGGCACCCAGCGGTCGTTCGACCACTACGTCGGCTGGGCGCTGCACCTGTACCCGACCCTGTGGGGCCGCATGGCGGGTGCCGAGGACCTGGCGGCGCCGCGCAGGGCGTCCGACACGGCGATGCTCGACCGCTTCCTGCAGGACGCCGTGCACCTCGTCGGCGGGGACGGCTCCCCGCTCGTCCAGGGCCGCAGCCTGGTCTACCGGTTCGCGGCGGCGGCGCCGTACTGGGTGGGCGCGGTCGCGGAGGTCCCGTCCGTGGCGCCCGGGACGCTGCGGCGCTGCGCGTCCGCCGTCGTCGACCACTTCGCCGCCCGCGGCGTCCCGGACGAGGACGGCCTGCTGTCCCTCGGCTGGCACGAGCCGTGGCCGGCGCTCGCGCAGAGCTACTCGGGGCCGGGGTCGCCGTACTGGGCGAGCAAGGGCCTCCTCGGCCTCGCACTGCCCGCCGACCACCCCGTCTGGACGGCTGACGAGGCGCCGCTGCCGAGCGCTGCGGGTGACGACGCACGCGTCGTGCGCCCCGCCGGGTGGCTGGTCACGGGGACGCGGGCGGACGGCATCGTGCGGGTCGTCAACCACGGCGTCGACCACGCGCGGCCGGGCGACCGGGTGGGGGACTCGCCGCTGTACGCGCGCCTCGGCTACTCGACCGCGACCGCGCCGCTGCTGGACGCCGCAGCCTGGACGAGCCCGGTGGACCAGTCCGTCGTCCTCGTGGACGCCGCGGGCCGCCGGTCGCACCGCGCGGGCTTCACCACGCTCGAGCTGCCGGCGCCGCGGACCGTCGGCCCGGACGGCGCGGAGCTCCCCGGCGGTGCCGGGGTGCTCGTGGGCGGCTCGCACGGCCCGGTGCACTGGCTCGCGCCGGAGCCCGGGCACGCGCTCGCGGGCCACGGCTACGGCGTGCCGGGCGCGGCGTCGCAGGCGGGCACGGTGACCGTCGTGTCGGTCGTCCGCGGTGCCTGGGAGGTGCGGCTCGTGCGGGTCGCCGACCCGGCCCCGGACGCGCTGGAGCTGCAGGTCGGCGGCTGGCCGCTGGCCGACGCGCGACCGCCCGCCGAGGAGGCCCTGCGTGCGTCGGGAACCGCGCGCGGGACGGGTGCACCCGGGCAGGTCGCCGTCGCGGTGCGCACCGCCCGCCTCGTCTCGACGGTCGCCGCCCCGGGGTCGGCGGCGCGCGGCGAGGTCGTGCGCTCCCACGACGCGTCGCCCCTCGGCGCGCACGCGGCGGTCCCGGTGGTCGCCCTGCCCGTGCGGCCGCCCGCCGACGGTGCGCTGCCCGGGTGGTGCGTCGTCGCGGTGGGGCTCGAGGGCGCCGACCTCGGGGCGCGCGACCGGCCGGCCGAGGCGCTGCGGGCGGCGCCGGACGGCGCGACGCGGGTGGTCGTCACGTGGGCGGACGGAGCGCGTACCACGGTGCGGCTCCCGGCCGACGGCGTCGACGCGGGAGACTGACGCCGCACCGGTCGGGGAAGAGCCGGCCGGTCACGGCCCGAGGACCGCCCGGACGCGTTCGGTGTCCGCGGACGTCCACCCGTCGGGCGCGGCGACGGCGACCCACCCGTCGAGCGCCAGGGCGTCGTAGTTGTGCCCGTGGCCGTCCGGCACCGACTTGGCGTTGAGCAGGTCGAACGTCAGCTGCCAGAAGGTGACCAGCGGGAACCACCGCAGCACCGGGCGGTCCACGCCGTCGGGGCGCTCACGGAGCCAGTCCGGCTCGGACAGCAGCAGGTCGGGGCTCCACCACACGACGGGGTCGGACGCGTGCTGCAGGTACAGCGCCCGCGGCGGTTCCCACGCCGTCGGCGGGGTCGTGATCTGCTGGGCGTCGCCGGCGAAGCGCACGAGCAGCCCGCTGGCGTAGACCGGCGCGAGGGCGGGTGTGCCGGGGTCGCGCCGCTCGACGAGGGCGTGCCAGATCTGGTTCGCGTTCGGCGGGCCCACCCACAGCACCCCGTCGAGGCGCTCGCGGATGTCGGCGAGCGACGTGAAGGCGTTCTCGCTGCCGTAGGAGCCGAGGGACTCGCCGTACGCCAGCAGCAGCGGGCGGTCGCCCTCGGGAAGCGCCTCGACGCGTTCCTCGACCGCCGCGGTGAGCGCGCGCGCCTCGTCGGTGGCGCGCGAGCGGTCCGTGAGGAAGGACAGCCAGCTGGGCAGGTAGGAGTACTGGGTGGCGACCGCTGCCGTGTCGCCGCCGTACATGAGCTCGAGCGCCTCCACCGCCGGGCCGTTGACCCAGCCGCTGCCGGTCGTCGTCGCCACGAGCAGCACCGACCGGTCGAACGCGCCGGTGCGCTCGAGCTCCTCCACCGCGAGCGCGGCCCGGCCGCGCGGCGTCTCGGCGCTCTCGATCCCCGCGTACACCCGGATCGGGGTCGTGGGCGCGCCCACCGCGCCGGCCGACCGCAGCTGCGCCGGGGTCGGGCCCTGCGCCACGAAGCGCCGGCCCTCCCGCCCGAGGGACTCCCACGGCACCGACGAGGCCGACGAGCCCGTGCGTTCCTGGGCCCGGGGCTGCCGGACGCCCGGGTGGTCCTGGTCGTTGCGAGCCGCGAACACCGCGTCCGCCGTCGAGAGGCCGCGGCGCAGCAGCAGGTCGTCGACGAGGAGGACGGCCCCCAGCACGAGCACCGCCGCGACCGCGCTCGCGACCGTGTGGGGCCACCGGAGGTGAGCCTCGAGGAACCGGTCGAACCGGCGGCTCACCCCCCACACGCCGCGCGCCGCGAGGACGAGGACGGCAGCGATGAGCACGAGGAGCGGTGCTGCCCGCAACCAGTCGGCGGTCGAGGGCGCCGGCATCCCGATCGCCGCGGTCATGGCCCGCTGCCAGCGGGCGCCGACGACGAGCATCAGAACGAGGGCGAGCAGCGCCGTGACGGCGAGCGCCGGGCGCAGCCTTGGCGCCACGTCCTCCGGCACCCGCGCGCGTGCCGACGCGAGCAGGCGGCGCCACGCCGGCACCCGACGCAGGACCCACGCGAGCGCGACACCCACGCCGTAGCCGAGCGCGCCGGAGATGCCGGAGACGAGGGCCTGGTAGAGCCAGTCGCGGGGGAGCAGCGACGGGGTCATCGCGACCATCGCGAACACGGTGGCGACGACCAGGCCCGCGGGGTGCGGTGGCCGCGGGCGCCGGCTCCGCCGGTCCGTGCCCGCCCTGCCGCGTGCGCGCCGCTGCGCCATGCGCGCTCCCCCCGGGCGGTGGCGGCGCCGCCGCGACCGGGCCGCGCGCCGTCGCCCGAGCATGACACCGGGCCGGATCGTCCGCCAGCACTGGTGGACGCGCGCGTCGATCGCTGCGAGCCTCGACGGGCAGGCGTCCGACGGCGCTCCCCGCGTCCGCCACCACGCCGAGGGGAGCGGACCCATGGCCGTGTCGAGGAGTGCGGGGTCGGTGTGGCGGCGCATGCCCGTCGACCGGATGGACGAGGTGGAGTCCGGCAGCGGCGCGGGCAGGCTGTCGAAGAGCCTGGGCCTGTGGCAGCTCACCGCGATCGGCGTCGGCGGCATCATCGGCGTCGGGATCTTCTCCCTCGCCGGGCTCGTCGCCCACGGCGACGCGGAGAACCCGGGCGTCGGGCCGGCCGTGCTCATCTCGTTCCTCGTCGCGGGGCTCGCGTCCGCGGCCGCGGCCCTGTCGTACGCGGAGTTCGCGGGGATGGTCCCGCGCGCCGGGTCGGCGTACACCTACGGGTACGTGGCGCTCGGGGAGATCGTCGGCTGGTTCATCGGGTGGGACCTGCTGCTCGAGTACATCGCCATCGTCGCCGTCGTGGCGATCGGCATCTCCGGGTACCTCGAGGCGTTCCTGGCCGGGTTCGGCGTCGAGCTGCCCGCGGCGGTCACCGCCAGCGCGGAGGAGGGCGGCGTCGTCAACGTGCCCGCGCTCCTCATCTGCCTGCTCGTCACGTTCGTCCTCAGCCGGGGCACGCGGGCGTTCGGCCGGTTCGAGCTCGTCGCCGTCGCGATCAAGATCGTGCTGATCCTGTTCATCATCGGGCTGGGCGTCTTCTACGTGGACAGCGCCAACTACGACCCGTTCCTGCCCAACGGCTTCGGCCCGGTGCTCACGGGCGCCGCGACCGTGTTCTTCGCCGTGTTCGGGTACGACGCGATGTCCACCGCCGCGGAGGAGGCGACGGACGGCCGCAAGCACATGCCGAAGGCGATCATCCTGTCCCTGGTCATCGCGATGCTGCTGTACGTCGCGGCGACGCTCGTGCTGACCGGGCTGCAGAGCTACGAGGAGATCGACCCGGAGGCGGGCTTCGCGTCGGCGTTCACGAACGTCGGCCTCCCGGTGGTCGCGAGCATCATCTCGGTGTTCGCGGTGCTGTCGATCCTCACGGTGATGCTGACGTTCCTGCTCGGGGTCACGCGCGTGTGGTTCTCGATGAGCCGCGACGGCCTGCTGCCGACGTGGTTCGCGGCCACCGACCGGCACGGGACGCCACAGCGGGTGACGTGGATCGCGGGCACCGCGTCGGCGCTGCTGGCGGGCGTCTTCCCGATCCGCGCGGTCGCCGACCTGACGAACATCGGCATCCTGTCCGCGTTCGTGGTGGTGTGCGTCGCCGTCATCCTGTTCCGCTACACGCGCCCCGACGAGCCGCGCTCGTTCCGGCTGCCCCTGATGCCGTTCGTGCCGGCGTTCGGCGTGCTCGCGTCCGCCTTCCTCATCCTGCAGCTGCACTGGGAGACGTGGCTGCGCTTCGGGGTGTGGCTGGCGATCGGCCTCGTCGTCTACTTCGCCTACGGGCGCGGCCACTCGCTGCTGAACCCGGACAGCCCGCACCACGCGCGACGGGCAGCACCGGAGCCGGTGCCGGACCCGTGAGCGGCCGTGACCTCCGCCACGGCTGCACGGTCGTCCACGGCTCGACCGCGCCGGTGTGACCACGACCCCGCGGTGATCTGCAGCACGGCCACGCGCAGGGCTGTCGCGCCGCCGAGCACGGTCCCGACGACCGCCGTGACGTCGCTCACGTCGCCCAGGCGTCCGCGGACCCGGTCGCCGAGCGGGACGCGGGCGGGTGCAGACCGCCCGGCCCGTGCTCCGTCTCCGTCCTCTCCTGCTGCGCGTCCGGGAGCGGCAGGGGACCACGTTCCGACGGCGGCGGTGCGACCGTGGCCACCCGTTAGCCTCGTGCGGTGCGATCCCGGGCCGTCCTGCGACGACTGGCGCGCCGGACCGCCGGCGGGCCGCCCGCGGTCCAGGTGGGCCGGCGTGCCCAGGGCGCCGGGTACGACGAGCGGCTGGTGCGCGCCGCGCTCGAGCTCGCGGTGCGCACGGGCGAGGCGATGCTGTCGCTGGGGTCCTCGGCGGGCGACGCGAGCGCCGCCGTGCACCGCGTCGCCCGGGCGTTCGGCGTCCCGTGCCAGGTCGACCTCACGTTCACCGCGGTCCTCGTCTCGCACGACCCGGGACCCGACGGGACGCCGGTGACCGTGCTGCGCGTCGTCGAGACCCGGACGTCCGACTACGGCCGCCTCACGGAGGTCCTCGCGCTCGCGGGCGACCTGACCGCGACGCCGCGGCCCGACCCCGACGAGCCGACGGAGGCGCTCGCGGCACGGCTGGAGCAGGCGCACGCACGCCTCGACGAGATCGTCGCGCGGCCGCACCCGTACCGCCGCGGGCTGATCACGCTGCTGCTGTCGGTCATGGCGGCGGGCGTCGCGGTGCTGCTCGGCGGTGGCGCCGGCGTCGCCGCGGTCGCGGGCGCGACCACCGCGGTCATCGACCGGGTGCTGCGACGGCTGGGCCGGTGGGGCATCCCGCCGTTCTTCCTGCAGGCCGCCGGCGCGGCGGTGGCGACCACGGTCGCGGTGGCCATGCTGGTCCTCGTCCCGCTCCTGCCGGTCGAGCGGGTGACGCTGCCGCCGTCGGTCGTCGTCGCGTCGGGGATCGTCGTCCTCCTCGCCGGACTGTCGCTCGTCGGGGCCGCGGAGGACGCGATCAACGGCTTCCCCGTGACGGCCGTCGGACGCGTCTTCGAGGTGCTGGTGCTGACCCTCGGCCTCGTCGTCGGGATCGGCGCGGTGCTCGACGTGGCACAGCGGGCCGGGGTCTCGCTCGACCTCGTCGACGTCAGCGCCGACGGCGGGCCGCTCGGCCTGCGGGTGGCGGCGGCGGCGGTCGTGTCGGGGGCGTGGGCGCTCGCGTCGTACGCACCGCCGCGGGTGGCGGCGGTGGCGGCGGGCGCCGGGGCGACGGGCATGCTGGCCGCCGCGGCGCTCGGCCTCCTCGGTGTCGGTCCGGCGGCCTCCGGGGCCGGTGCGGCCCTCGTCGTCGGCCTCGCTGCCGAGCTCCTCGGCGGGCGGCTGCGGGTGCCCCCCGTGGTGACGTCGGTGTGCGGCATCGTGCCGCTCCTGCCCGGCCTCGCGATCTACCGCGGCCTGTTCGTCCTGGTCGACGAGGGTGGTGGCGGGCAGGGCGGCGCCATCCTGCTGGGTGCGGCCATGGTGGCCGTCGGGCTCGCCGCGGGCGTCACGCTCGGCGGCCTGCTGGGCCGCCCGCTGCGCAGCAGCGCACGCCCGCTGCGCAGCGGCGCACGTCGGCTGGTGCGGCCGGGGCGGAGGGCGCTCGAGCAGCCGACCCGGTACCGGCGGCCGTGGGCGGTGGCCGCGCGCGACGAGGTCCCCAAGGGCCCGGCCGACCCCGCGGAGATCTGATCCGCAGGGGTCGTCGCGGACGCCCGGCGCGTGGGCGGATGGGCGCCGGCGGCCCCGCGTCGTCTACCTTGGACGCCGTGAGTGCAGCGGAGAACGCGACCGAGGTCCCACGCGGACTTGCCAGCCACGAGGTCCCCGAGCCCTTGCGCAACGACGTCCGGCTGCTCGGTGAGCTGCTCGGACGGGTGCTGCGCGAGGCCGGCGGCGACGACCTGCTGGCGGACGTCGAGCGATTGCGCGAGCTGACGATCCGGTCGCACGGCGAGCCGGACGGCGACGCGCTGGAAGAGGCCGAGCGCCTGGTCGCAGGCTTCTCGCCGGAGCGGGCCGAGCACGTGGCGCGCGCGTTCACCTGCTACTTCCACCTCGCGAACCTCGCCGAGGAGTACCACCGCGTCCGCGTCCTGCACGAGCGTGAGTCGCGTCTCGCGCCGCACGAGCTCGCGCCCGACGACTCGCTGCCCGCCGCGTACCAGCGCCTCGCCGAGGAGATCGGCCCCGACGCCGCCCGCGAGCGGCTCGCCACGCTCGAGTTCCGGCCGGTCTTCACGGCACACCCGACCGAGGCGCGCCGCCGCGCGGTCGCCCGCTCCATCCGCCGCGTGGCCGAGCTCGTCGCGGAGCGCGACACGATGCACCCGGGCGGCACCACGCTCGCCGAGAACGAGCGTCGCCTGCTCGCCGAGATCGACACGCTGTGGCGCACGTCGCCGCTGCGGGCCGAGAAGCCGACCGTCCTGGACGAGGTCGAGACGGTGCTGTCCATCGTCGACGCGACCCTCGCCGACGTGCTGCCGCAGGTCTACCGCCGCCTCGACGACTGGCTGCTCGCGGGCGACGCCGGCACGACCGCGCCGGTCGTGCAGCCGTTCGCCCGCCTGGGCACCTGGATCGGCGGCGACCGCGACGGCAACCCCAACGTCACCGCCGAGGTGACCCGCGCGGCTGCGGTGGCGGCCTCGGAGCACGCGCTGGACGCGCTGCTCGTCTCGGCCCGCCGCGTCGCGGCGGGGCTCACGCTCGACGGCGTCGGCACGCCGCCGTCGCCCGGGCTCAACGCGCTGTGGCAGCGCCAGCGCTCGCTGGACGAGGCGATCACCACGCGTGCGGCGAACGACGCGCCGAACGAGCCGCACCGGCGCGCCATGCTCGTCGTGGTCGAGCGCGTGGCGGCGACCCGACGCCGTGACGCCGACCTCGCGTACGCGACGGCCGACGAGCTCGAGGCCGACCTGCGCGTCGTGCAGGACTCGCTCGTCGCGGCCGGCGCCCGCCGCGCCGCGTACGGCGACCTGCAGCGCCTGCTGTGGCAGCTGCAGACGTTCGGGTTCCACCTCGCGGAGCTCGAGGTCCGCCAGCACAGCCAGGTGCACGCCGCGGCGCTCGCCGACATCGAGAAGAACGGGATCGACGGCGACCTGCAGCCGCAGACGCTCGAGGTACTCGACACGTTCCGCGCCCTGGGGTCCGTGCAGCGCCGCTTCGGCGTCGCGGCCGCCCGCCGGTACATCGTGTCCTTCACGCAGTCGCCCGAGCACCTGCCGGCCGTGTACCGCCTCGCCGAGCTCGCGTTCGGCGGCGCCGACGACGCGCCCGTGATCGACGCGATCCCGCTGTTCGAGACGTTCGCGGACCTGCAGGCGAGCGTCGACATCCTGGAGGAGGCGCTCAAGCACCCGCGGGTGCAGGAGCGGCTGGCGGTCAACGGGCGCCGCGTCGAGGTGATGCTGGGCTACTCGGACTCGTCGAAGGACGTCGGTCCCGTCTCGGCGACGCTCGCGCTCGACGACGCGCAGCGCCGCATCGCCGACTGGGCGCGCCGCCACGACATCGCGCTCACGCTGTTCCACGGCCGCGGCGGCGCCCTCGGGCGCGGCGGCGGCCCCGCCAACCGGGCCGTGCTCGCCCAGCCGCCCGGCTCGGTCGACGGCCGGTTCAAGCTCACCGAGCAGGGCGAGGTCATCTTCGCCCGCTACGGGGACCCCGACATCGCGACCCGGCACATCGAGCAGGTGACCGCGGCGACGCTGCTCGCCGACGCGCCGAGCGTCGTGCGCCGCAACGACGACGCGGCCGCGCGGTTCGCCGGCCTGGCGTCGCGCCTCGACGCCGCGTCGCGCCGGCGGTTCCACGAGCTCGTGCGTGCGGAGGGCTTCCCGGCCTGGTTCGCGGAGGTCACGCCGCTCGAGGAGCTCGGCCTGCTGCCGATCGGGTCCCGCCCGGCGCGACGCGGGCTCTCGGTCTCCTCGCTCGACGACCTCCGGGCCATCCCGTGGGTGTTCTCGTGGTCGCAGGCGCGCATCAACCTCGCCGGCTGGTACGGCCTGGGCACCGCGCTGGAGGCCGTGGGCGACCTCGACGAGCTGCGCACCGCGTACGCCGAGTGGCCGCTGTTCGCGACCATCATCGACAACGTCGAGATGTCGCTCGCGAAGACCGACGAGCGCATCGCGGCGCGCTACCTCGCGCTCGGTGACCGGGACGACCTGGCCCAGCTCGTCCTGTCCGAGATGGCTCTGACGCGCCGCTGGGTGCTGGCCACGACCGGCTCGGACGCGATCCTCGGCCGGCGCCGCATCCTCGGCCGCGCCGTCCAGCTGCGCAGCCCGTACGTCGACGCGCTGTCGCTCCTGCAGCTGCGGGCGCTGCGCGGCCTGCGCACCGGCGCCCCCGCGGAGCAGGCGGACGAGCTGCGCCGACTCCTCCTGCTCACCGTGAACGGCGTCGCCGCCGGTCTGCAGAACACCGGCTGACCGGGCCGGTCCGGCATCCGGCCCCGGCGCGGCTCGTCCGCGCCGGGCCGGCGTCGTCAGGAGGGCAGCGACAGGACCGCGGGCAGCGGACCGCCGGACGCCAGCATCCCGAGCACGAGCCGCTCGTGCGGCACGACCGGCTCCGGCAGGGCGTCGAGCGGGAACCACGCCATCGCGGCCGTCTTGTCCGGCTCACGCCGGGACGGCTCGCCGGCCCAGTCCGTCACCTCGAAGAACGCGTCCATCCGCTGCTCGACGGCGGGGCCACCGCGTTCGAACCGGTGCAGCACCGTCAGCGGTCGCAGGGCGTCGGGGGCGACGACGACGCCCGCCTCCTCCGCCGCCTCGCGCACCGCGGCCTCGTGCACGGACTCGCCCGGGTCGACGTGGCCGGCGAGCGTGGCCCACCACCCGTCCATGTAGCCCGTGCCGCGGCGCAGCTGCAGGAGGACCTCGTCCGTCCCGTCGGCGTGCCGCCGCAGCACGACGTACGCCGCGGCGACGAGCAGCGAGCGTCCACCGAGGTGGTCGTCGGGCGCGTACCGCTCGGGAGTGGACGGGGGGACGGCGCCGGGGGCGGGCGCGGCGTCGGCGGGCATGGTGGGGAGTCTGGCACGGGCCCGCGCACCTCCCGCGACCACCGACGCGGGGCGCTCAGGCCTCGACGAGGTCCATGTGCAGGATCTCCCACACGTGGCCGTCCGGGTCGGCGACCGACCGCCCGTACATCGGTCCCTCGTCCTGCGTGGCGCGGAACTCGGTGCCACCGGCGGCGAGGGCGTGCTGCACGAACGCGTCGACCTCCGTCCGCGACGCCGCGGACAGGCAGTGCAGCACCTGCGTGCTCGTGCGGGCGTCGGCCACGGGCAGGGGGGTGAAGGAGGCGAACCGCTCCTGGTCGAGCAGCATGACGACGATGGTGTCGGACACCACGACGCTGACGACGTGCTCGTCGGAGAACATGTCGTTCACGGCGAAGCCGAGGCCCTCGTAGAACGCGCGCGCGGTGGCGAGGTCGGACACCGGCAGGTTGACGAAGATCATGCGGTCCACGGCGGGCTCCCTGGGTGGCGTCGGGCGGGCGGGCGGTGGTGCCGCGGGCGGGCGCCGGTCCGTCCAGGGCGGGGCGCCGGCTGCGGCGCGCCACCGGTGCCGACTCGGGGGGACGCCGGGACTCATCTGTCGCGACTGTCCGGTTCGACGGGGTTTCGGGGTGTCGGTGGTCCCGGATACCGTCGATGTGTGACCACGACCACATCGCAGGAGCCCTCCGTCGGGACGCCCGTCCCGACCGCCGCCTCGTCCGTCCCCCCGTCCGGGGCCGCGGCCGGCGGTGACCTGTCGGAGGAGGAGTTCACGGCGCGCCTGGCCCCGCTGCGGCGGGAGATCCTCGCGCACTGCTACCGGATGACCGGCTCCGTGCACGACGCCGAGGACATGCTGCAGGAGACCTACCTGCGTGCCTGGCGTGCCATGCGCGGGTTCGAGAACCGGTCCTCGCTGCGGACCTGGATGTTCCGCATCGCGACCAACGCGTGCCTGACGCACCTCGAGGGCCGCCGCCGACGCCCGTTGCCGACCGGCATCGGCGCGCCGCCGGCCGACCCGAGCGAGCAGCCCCGCATGGACACGAGCGTGCCGTGGCTCGAGCCCCTGCCGGACTCCCTGGTGTGGTCGACGGCACCGGCCGACCCGGCGGAGACGGCCGTCGCGCGCGAGACCGTCCGGCTCGCGTTCGTCGCCGCCCTGCAGCACCTCACGGCCCAGCAGCGTGCGGTGCTGCTGCTGCGGGAGGTCCTCGCGTGGTCCGCGGCGGAGGTCGCGGACGCCCTCGACCTCTCGGTCGCCGCCGTCAACTCGACGCTGCAGCGCGCCCGCGCGCACATGGCCAACGTGCAGGACGTGGCGCCGCTCGAGCCGACCGACCCGCGGCACCGTCAGCTGCTCGAGCGGTACGTCGCGGCGTTCGAGGCCTACGACGTCGCAGCGATCGTCGAGCTGCTCGCCGCCGACGTCGTGTGGGAGATGCCGCCCTTTCCGGGCTGGTACCAGGGGCCCGTCGCGGTCGGCGAGCTCATCGCGACGTGGTGCCCCGCCACCGGTCCGGGTTCGATGCGGCTGCTGCCGACCTCCGCGAACGGACTGCCGGCGTACGGGCTGTACATGCGCGGCGAGGACGGCGTGCACCGCCCGTTCCAGGTGCAGCAGGTGACGCTCGGGGAGGACGGCGTCCGCCACGTGACCGTGTGGTTCGGCGCCGAGCTGTTCGCGCGCTTCGGCCTGCCCGCCGAGCTGGCGCCGGGCCAGGGCGTCGTCGCGCCGGGCTGACGCCCGCACGAGACGACGGCGCCCCGCCGACCCCGGTCACCGGGGCCGGCGGGGCGCTCCCTGTCGTGCCGAGTCAGCCCCGCACGGTCAGCAGCAGCGGCTCGCTCTCCGTCGTGCCGGCGGCGTTGGTCAGCCGTGCGACCACGGTGTGCGTGCCCGGGGCCAGGTCCGTCAGCGTGGTGGTGGTGCGCTGCCGGCGTGGTGTCTGCGCCACGAGCTCCTGCCGGTCGACCTCGACGCCGTCGAGGAGCAGCGTGTACGAGGTCGCGTTGGTGCCCCACCAGAGGGTGGTGGTCACGGTGACGGCGCCGTCCCGCACGGGCCCTGCCGTGACGACCGGTCGGCCGGGCGCGGCGTCGCGGACCGTGACCGTCAGCGGGGCGGAGCGCGCCGTCCCCCACGGGTTGAGCACCTCGGCCACGTAGGTGTACGTGCCGTTCGCCCGTCCCGTGACGTCGAGAGTGGCGGTCTGCCGGCGTGGGGAGCGCCCGTCCAGCCACTGCGCGTCGACGAGCACGTCGTTCTCGTAGAACCGCACGACCGTCGCGTTCTGCCCCCAGTACAGGGTGGACGTGACGGTGTAGTCGCCGTCGTGCAGGCCGGTGCCGTGCGCGTTGTCGTGGGACAGCCGCGGGGCGTCCGGGGCCGCCGCGGCGACGGGCGTACCCGACGGGAGCGTCGCGCCGGCGCCCGCGCGGACGGCCGCGGCGACCTCCCCGGTCGGCTGGACCACCGGGTCGTAGTGGTCGGCGGGTGTCCAGCGGGCCGTGTCGGCGAGCGGCAGCGCCGCCGTGGCGTTGAAGGCGGCGACCACGTCCACGGGAGCGCCGTTCACCAGCGTGCCGGTCTCGAGCAGCTGCGTGCCCTTCCACTCCGCCACGACGCGGGCGGCGTCGACGCCGTCCGCGAGCTCCACGGCGTTGTTCTCGGCGACGATGCTCGACTCGATCCCGGCACCCCAGTAGTACGAGAAGAGGCCGGGACGGGTCTGCTCGTACAGGTTGTTGTAGACGTGCACGTCGCCGAACCGGACCCGTGGCGCGCGCTGGCCGACGTCGGTCCACCGGTTGTGGTGGTAGGTGACCCGGTGCTGGCCGCGGTCCTGCAGGCGCGAGTCGGACGAGCCGACGATGCTCGTCTTGTCGTGGTCGTCGAAGTGCGTCCACGACACGGTCACGAGGTCCGAGCCGTGGGTCACGTCGAGCAGGCCGTCGTGCACCTCGAACGGGCGGCCGTACACGGTCGGCAGCGAGGCCGGCGGGTGGTCGCCGTCGTCGAGGGTCAGGTGGTCCGCCCACACGCTCGTCGACGTCCACACCGAGAGGTTGTCGTAGGCGGAGTTCCAGTTGCCTGTCTCGCCGTCGCCCGGGTCCCACTGGGGGAAGCAGTCGTACGCGTCGGACAGCGTGAGGTTGCGGACGATGACGTTCGCGGCGTCGCGGACGCGCAGGTTCGCGCCGACGACACCGGCGTCGTCCCCGACCCCCACGACGGTGACGTTCGAGCCGACGTGCTGCTGCGTCTGGCGCGCCTGCACGGCCGCGGCCGCGACGCGGGCGTCCTCCAGGGGGCCGCTCGGGTCCTCGCGACCCCACGGGCCGGCCGGGTCGAAGTGTGCGACGTAGTCGGCCATGGAGAACGGGGCGCCGGTGCCGGCGACCGTCACCTGCGCCGCGAAGTCGTCGCAGGTGAGACGGGTGCCGTCGGTGGTCTCGAAGGCGTCGAGGGTGCCACGGACGTAGACGATCCGGGGCGTGGTGCTGCGGCGGGCGTCGGTCTGCGAGCCCCCGGGGCGGCCGGCGAGGGCGTCGCGCAGCTCGGTCCAGGTGTCGACCACGTACACCTCGGCGGCCGACGCCGCGGCCCCGCCGGTGGTGCCGGTGGCCTCCACGACGCGGCCGTCGGGGCGGGTGGTGCCGGACCACGACGCCCAGCCGTCGCCCGCGGGCAGCACCTCGCGGCCGAGGTCGCGCACGGGGGCGCCGGGCGCCGGCGCGGCGGTGGACGCCGCCGCGACGGCGGGCGCCAGGGGTAGCAGGAGCCCGGCCGCGGCGACGGCGGCGACGGCGCCCGCGGCGCGCCGGCGGGGGCGCGCGTGCGTGGGCGCGGGGCGCGTACGGGCGGGGGAGAGGGATGGGGGGACGGCGCGCATGCCGGACTCCTTCGTCTCGGTGGCGACAGTGCGAGAAACCGGTTTCTCCCGATTCGTACCGAGCGTGGCACGTGCCGCGGGGCACGCGCAATCCCCGATCCGGGCGGGCGGCGGCGCGCCCGCCGTCCCCGCGTCGGTCGCGGGTCGCTAGCGTGGGCCCGACGGCCGCGCGTCCGGCGCGGTGGGGCGGCGGACGGGCGGACGATGAGCGACACCGGGTACGGGGACTTCGAGTTCGAGCGGCGGTTCCTCGCCCGCGACGTCCCCGGCGAGCTGCTGGACGCCGCGCCGGCGCTCATCGTGCAGAGCTACTACCTCGCCGACGGCGGCTACGCGCTGCGGGTCCGGGCCCAGGCGTCGGCGGTCGACGTCCCCGTCGACCTCGCGCTCGACGAGGCGACGCTGCTGGAGCGCTTCGCCGACCGCGTGGACTTCTGCGCGGTGACGGTGAAGGGCCCGATGGCGGGGGGCACCCGGTACGAGGCGGAGCGCCAGCTCGACCCGCAGGTCGGCGTCGAGATGGTGCGACGGGGCGGGGCGCGGGTGGCCAAGCTCCGGTACTCGGTGTGGCTGGGCGAGGACGGCTGGGTGGTCGACGTCTTCGCGGGCGGCAACGTCCCGCTCGTGGTGGCCGAGGTGGAGCGGGGCGGGCCCGTGACCGACCTGGCGATCCCCGGGTTCTGCGTGACCGAGGTGACCGAGGACGGCCGATTCGCGAACGACGCGCTCGCGCACGCCCCGTTCGGGGTGTGGGCCGCGGCGTACGCCGACGAGCTCGCCGCGACCGGGCCGCGGTTCCTGCCGGGCTTCGGGCGGGACCACCGGATGTCCGGCACCTAGGGCCGCCAGTCGAGACGTGAACCATTGAACAGTCAACTACTACTCTGGTGACCATGCCCACCGCCCCCGTGCCCGGAGCCGGCGCCGACGTCCCCCTCGCCCCCCGTCCCGCACGGGAGCCGATCGCGGCGGGCACGGCCATGGACGCCGTGACGCTGCTCGTCGACGACCTCGACCTCCAGCTGCGGTACTACCGCGACGTCCTCGGTCTCACGGTGCTCGAGGGACCGGGTGACCGGTTCGACGGGGACGCCGGGGGAGCGGGCCCCGTGCGCGTCGCACTGGGCAGGCGGGGCGTGCCGGTGGTCGTGCTGCAGCACGCGCCCGGCCTGCCCCCGCGCGCAGCGGGCTCCGCCGGCCTCTTCCACACGGCGCTGCTCTTCGACGACCGCGCCGGCCTCGCCGCCACCCTCGCCTCGGTGGCCCGGCACGCCCCGCACACCTACGTCGGCTCCGCCGACCACCTGGTCTCGCTGGCCTTCTACCTGACCGACCCCGAGGGCAACGGGGTCGAGCTGTACTGGGACCGCAGCCGGGACCGGTGGCAGCGCGCGCCCGGCGGCGGGGTCCTCATGGACGCGCTGCGCCTGGACCCGCACGCCTTCCTCCGCGAGCACCTCGTGCACCCCGAGCCCGCCGGCGACGACGCGGCCGTCGTGGGCCACGTCCACCTGCAGGTCGGCGACGTCGCCGCGGCGCGCGGGTTCTACGTCGACGCCCTCGGGTTCGAGGTGCAGGCCGAGTGGCACGGTGCCCTCTTCGTCGCGGCGGGCGGGTACCACCACCACCTCGCGGTGAACACGTGGGGCACGGCGGGCGCCGGGCCACGCGCGTCGTCGCTCGGGCTCGGCGAGGTGCGCGTCGTGGTGCCGACCGTCGACGACCTCGGCGCGCTGCGCGAGCGCGTGCGGTCGGCCGGTGTCGTGCCCGACGACGACGGCGCGACCCTGCGGTTCGCGGACCCCTGGCGCAACGTCGTGCGCGTCAGCGCGCGCGAGACGCACGCCGCCTGAGCCGGCGTCAGGGGTCAGGCGTCAGGCGAGCGGGCCGCGCCCGCGCCGGGCACGCGCGACCGCCACGGCGGCGTCCCGCTCGGCGGCGTCCGCCTCGGCCTGCGCGAGCGCGTGCAGCCGACCGAACGTGAACGTGTTCTGGCCGTCGAGGTACGCCGCCATGGCCATCCGCCGCAGTGACGCCTGCCGCACGCGCGCGTCGTGGTGCTCGCCCAGAGCCGCCTGCACGGTCGCCGCCCGTCGTGCCGCGCGTGCCGCCCGGTCGCCGACCGCCGACGAGGCGAGCTCGCTCGCGTACCGTGCCCGGCGCGCGTCCTTGCGCGCGTCGTGGAGCGCGTGGTCGTGGAGGTCGCCGGGCGGCAGGGCGTCGGCGCGGCCCACGGCGGCGTCGAAGCGCCGCCAGGCCCGCCGGGCCCGCCGAGCCAGGTAGCGGTCGGCCGGCTCGTCCGCGCGCGGACCGGGCGGGAGGTCCTCGGCGAGCGCCGCGAGCACCGCGAGCGTGCGCCGGTGCGCACCCGAGGCGAGGTGCGCGCGCAGCGGGCCCAGCGCCGCCCGCTGCGCGGCACGACGGTCGTCGTCGACGCGCTCGCGCACCGGGCCGACGACGAGCTCGACCGGCTCGTCGGCCAGGCGGCGCAGCAGCGCGTGGCGCTCGACCGCCGGGTCCCGCACGTCCCCGAGCAGCCGGCCCAGCGTGCGCAGGTCCGCGCGCACCGGGGCCACCCGGGCGCGGTCCAGCACGGGGGCGAAGTCCCCGAGCGCCGTGCGCAGCCGCCGCGTGGCCACGCGGGCGTCGTGCACCGCCTCGTCGTCCCCCGCCGCCAGCGCGGGGTCCGCGGCGACCAGCGCAGCCACGGCGGCGGCGACGTAGGCGCGCACGTGCTCACGGGCCGAGCCGTCCCGGGGGGCGGTGGGCGCGTGCGGCAGCACCTCGGACGTGCCGGTCACGCCGCCGGCCCGTCGTCCGCGTCGGCGCCGTGCCCGGTGGCGACGCGGTCGTCGTCCCGGACGGGGCCGGGCGGCGTCCCGTCCCCGAACGGTCGCCCGCCCAGCGCCTCGCGGCCGTGCGCCGTCAGCCACCCGCCCACGAGCGGCCCGCGGGGCACCACACCGGACGGGTTGATGTCCCGGTGCACGCCGTAGTAGTGCTGCTTGATGTGGACGAAGTCCACCGTGTCGCCGAAGCCGGGGGTCTGGAAGAGGTCCCGCGCGTACGCCCACAGCACCGGCATCTCGGTGAACTTCGACCGGTTGCACCTGAAGTGGCCGTGGTAGACGGCGTCGAAGCGCACGAGCGTCGTGAACAGGCGCACGTCCGCCTCGGTGATGGTCTCGCCCACCAGGTACCGGCGGTCGGTGAGGCGCTCGGAGAGCCAGTCGAGGCCCGCGAACAGACGGTCGTACGCGCGGTCGTACGACTGCTGCGTCCCGGCGAACCCGCACCGGTACACGCCGTTGTTCACGTCCCGGTACACGCGCGCGTCGACCTCGTCGATCTCGTCGCGCAGCGCCGGCGGGTACAGGTCGGGCGCGCCCGGTCGGTGGAGCGCGGTCCACTCGGTCTCGAGGTCGAGCGTCATCTGCCCGTAGTCGTTCGTCACCACCATGCCGGACGGCACGTCGACGATCGCGGGCACCGTGATGCCGCGGGGGTACTCCGGGTCGCGCGCGAGGTACGCGTCCCGGATGCGGGGGATGCCCAGCACCGGGTCGACGCCGCCCGGGTCGAGGTCGAACGTCCACGAGCGCTCGTCGTGCGTGGGGCCGCAGACGCCCATCGAGAGGGCGTCCTCCAGGCCGAGCAGGCGGCGGACGATCACGGCGCGGCTCGCCCACGGGCACGCGCGCGACACGACGAGCCGGTACCGGCCCGGCGCGACCGGCCAGCCGTCCCGCCCGTCGGCCGTGATGCGCGTCGTGATGTAGCGCGTGTCGCGGTCGTAGTCCGTGCCGGGCGTCACGTACACACCGGGGCGCTCGTGCGCGGCCGTGGCGGGGACGGCGTGGTCGCCCGTCGCCCCCCGGTGCTGCTGCTCGCGCCGGGGGAGGTGGCGGTGGGGGTCGCGTCGGGGTCCACCTGCCGATGATCTCGCGTGCAGGCGGGTGCCGCAGGACCGGTGCCCGTTCGCCGGACCGCAGTCTGCACCCGCCGGTGCTGCCGCCTACAGTGTGGGGGCGTCGGCCGGAGGCCGGCCACGGCCGCGGCCGTGCGAGTCGCGGCGACGTGCCGCCCGACCCGGGAGGGGACTGCGTGCAGCCGGTGAGGCCCCAGGCGACCGACCCAGCGGGCACCCCGCCCGCCACGACGGGGCGGGTCACGACCGACAGCCCGGTCCGCCCCGCGCCCCGCACGGTGCTGCACCACGGCGGCGCCCTCCGCGCCGGGCGCGCCGCGCCGCGCCGCCGGCTGGCCGCGCTCGTCGCCGCCGTGGCGGCGCTCGCAGCCTGCACGGCCGGCACGCCGGACGCCCCGGCACGGACGGACGCGATCCGGCCCTCGGCGTCGGCGACGGCGGCCGCTGCCACCCTGCACCCGACGCCGCCACCGGCCACGGTCACGTCCGGCTCGGACGCGGTCGCCGCCGTGCAGGCGTCCGCCGCCGTGTTCGCGTCGTCCCCGGTCGTCGTGCTCGCGGACGCGGCCGACGTCCCCGCGCAGCTCACGGCCGCCTCCGCCGCGGTCGCGGTCGGCGCGCCCGTGCTGCTGACCGGCGCGGACGCCGACGTGGCCGCCGAGATCGAGCGGCTCGGTGCCGGGGCGGCACTCGTCGTCGGTGCCGCGGACGCCGCAGCGCTGCCCGCCGAGGTCGACGCCGTGCCGCTCGCACCCGGCGCCGACGCCGACGCGGTCGCGCGCGCCACCGGGCGCACGGCCGGCGCGGACACCGTCGTGCCGGCCGGCGGGGAGGCCGCCGCCGTGCGCGCCCTCACGCCCGGCGACGTCGCGGTGCTCCGCTCCGAGCAGGCGGCGTCGGACGACGGCCCCTCTGCCGGCACCACCCCCTCCGCCGGGACGCCCTCCGCCGCCGTCCTGCCCGCCACCGCGTCGCCCGCGCCCGGACCGGCGGTGCTCGGCCTGGTCGCGGGTCCGCAGCCCCTCGCCGCGCTCGCGACGCTGCGCGCCGCAGGTGCCGGGGTCGTCGACGTGCCCGGCGCGGACCCCCGCTCGACCTCCGCCGTGGTCGAGCAGGTCGCCGCCGCGCAGCCCGTCGCCGTCGTGGCGCTCGGCGACGCGTTCGGCCCGGCCGACCGGCTCGCGGCGCGCGTGGCCTCGGCGCGGACGGGCACGCAGCTGCCCGGCGGGGGGCAGCTCGTCTTCCCCGCGATCGAGGGGCAGCCCGGCAAGAAGTACGTCGCGCTCTACGGCACGCCGGGCTCGAGCGCGCTGGGCGTGCTCGGCGAGCAGGACGTGCCGGCGACCCTCGCGCGCGCCGAGCAGCACGCCGCGCCCTACCGCGGACTGACGGGTGACACGGTGGTGCCGGCGGTCGAGATCATCGCGACGGTCGCGTCGGCCGGACCGGGGAACGACGGCGACTACTCGTCGGAGCGCCCCGTCGAGGACCTGCGCCCCCTGGTCGAGGCGGCCGGCGCGGCGGGGATGACGGTCGTGCTCGACCTGCAGCCGGGCCGCACCGACTTCGTCACGCAGGCCCAGCGCTACGCCGACCTCCTCGCACTGCCGCACGTCGGGCTCGCACTCGACCCCGAGTGGAGGCTGGCGCCGGACCAGGTGCACCTGCGCCAGATCGGCTCGGTGGGTGCCGACGAGGTCAACGCGACGGCGGCGTGGCTCGCGCAGTTCACGCGTGAGCGGGGCCTGCCGCAGAAGATGTTCGTGCTGCACCAGTTCTCGCTGCGGATGATCACCGAGCGCGAGCGCATCGACACGTCGCACGACGAGCTGGCGACGGTCGTCCACGTCGACGGCCAGGGCGGGCAGGCCGCCAAGGCGGGCACCTGGGCTGCGCTGCGCGCCGGGGCGCCCCCCGTGCACTGGGGCTGGAAGAACTTCTACGACGAGGACCAGCCGATGCTGGACCCGGTGGAGACCTACCAGGTGCAGCCCGTCCCGGACCTCGTCACATACCAGTGAGCGCCGCCGCGCGCAGCCGGGCCGTCCCGGTGCCCACGTGGGCGGACCCCGACCGACAGCGTCGCGACGTCACGTCCTGAGGCTCACGCTCACGGACGGCGAGAGCGCTGACCTGCCCGCCGGCACGCCACGGCGGCGCCCGGCGCGCCGCCGCGCGCCCCACCTGGCACCATCACCGGCGTGCGCCCCGCGCGCCCCGAGACGAGGAGAACCATGACCGCACCCGTCAAGATCGGCGTCCAGCTGAAGCCCCAGCACGCCGACTACGCCCAGATCCGCGACGCCGTCCTGCGCGCCGAGGACCTCGGGGTCGACGTGATCTTCAACTGGGACCACTTCTTCCCCTTGAGCGGTGAGCCCGACGGCAAGCACTTCGAGTGCTGGACGATGCTGGGCGCCTGGGCCGAGCAGACGAGCCGCGTCGAGATCGGCGCGCTCGTCACGTGCAACTCGTACCGCAACCCGGACCTGCTGGCCGACATGGCCCGCACGGTCGACCACATCAGCGGCGGGCGGCTGATCCTCGGCATCGGAGCGGGCTGGTTCGAGCGCGACTACACCGAGTACGGCTACGAGTTCGGCACCGCCGGGTCGCGCATCGCGGACCTCGCCGACGCCATGCCGCGCATCAAGGCCCGCTGGGCGGCGATGAACCCGACCCCGACGCGCGACATCCCCGTGATGATCGGCGGCGGCGGCGAGCGCAAGACGCTGCGCGTGGTGGCGGAGCACGCGGACATCTGGCACTCGTTCGGCGACGTGGAGACGCTGCGGCGCAAGAGCGGCATCCTCGACGAGCACGGCGCGGCCGTGGGTCGCGACACGGCGTCGCTGGTGACCCGCTCGGTCGCCGTCGACGGCTCGGACCCGCAGGACGTCGCCCAGGAGCTGCTCGACGCCGGCGTCCGGCTGTTCACCACCAGCGCCGGTGGACCCGACTACGACCTGACACGCACCGAGAAGTGGGTGCGCTGGCGCGACTCGCTCTGACCCCCGGCAGGCCACGGCCGGTCCGCCGCGCCCGGCTCCGGGCGGTGGCGGGCCGGCCGTCCCGTGCGCCTGGCGCGCGAGTCGCCGCGTCGTGGCGCGCGGGTCGCCGCGCATAGGCTCTGCCCCGATGGACGAGGCCCGGAGCGCGCCCCCGCCTGCCGGGGCACCCGTGGGCGGCGCGCCCTGGTGGCGGCGCCGGCCGCGGCTGCGCGCACCGCGCCCGCGCACGTTCGCGCTGGCGCTGCTGGCCGTGGTGGCGGCGCTGGTCTTCGGCGTCACCACCGCGACCGTGCAGGCGTCGCTCGGGCCGCACGTCACCCGCTACGACGTCACGACGGACTCGACGGTGACGATCGACCTCGGCCCCCTCGGGACGCTGCAGATCGACTCGCCGCTGCCCCTGACGCTGGGCGTCCGTGCGACGGTGCAGGAGATCCCCGCGCAGGTCACCGAGCTCGGTCAGGCGACGACCCTGCAGGCGCTCGCGGACGACCTCACCTCCTACCTGCAGTTCTTCTCGGGCCCCGAGGCGGCCGTGCGCGACGTGGCCGTCGCGTTGGCGGCGGACGCGGCCGCCCGCTCGCTGCTCGCGCTCCTCGTCCTCGTCGGGGTGTGGTGGGGGGTCCGGCTCCTGCTCGGCGCGGACCGGCGCGCGCAGCTCACCGCGGTGCTGCGGCCGTACCGCCGGCAGGCCGTCGCAGGGGCGCTCGTGCTCGTCCTGGGCGCGACCGTGCTGACGTCGAGCGTCGCCCCCGAGGACCAGCCGCAGTCCCAGGTCGCCGCCTCGGCCGTGTTCGACGGCACCCCGCTCGCGGGGGCGCGCGTCACCGGGCGGCTCGGCGGCATCATCGACACGTACGGGGGCTACGCCGTCGACGCGTGGCGCGCGAACGAGGAGTTCTACGCGCGGGCCGACTCCGCGCTCGCGGTCGCCTGGACGGAGTGGGCCGAGGCCGACGCACGGGCGGCGCAGGAGCCCGCGCCCACGGGCGCGCCGGACGGCCAGGACGGGTCCGACGACGCGTCCGCCGACGTCCCGGCGGACGGCGCCGTCGTGGGCGACCCGGCACCGGCGGTGGACCCCGCTGCGGGCGACGGGGGCGACGCGGCGGCCGCGGGCGCGGGCGCCGACCCCGCGGACCCGGACCCCGCCGGCCCGGACGCCGTCGACGGCGCGCCCACCGAGGACGCGTCCACCGACGACGCACCCACAGACGACGCGCCCGCAGACGACGCACCCACCGACGACGCGCCCACCGACGACGCGACCCGACGCGCCGCCGAGGAGGACCCGGTCGAGCCGGTGACCCTGCTCGTGGTGTCCGACCTGCACTGCAACGTGGGCATGGCCCCGCTGGTGCGCACGCTCGCGGAGCTGGCGGAGGTCGACGCCGTCCTGGACGCGGGCGACACCACGATGAACGGCACGTCCGTCGAGCAGTACTGCGTGACGGCGTTCGCGCGCGCGGTGCCGGGCGGCGTCCCGCTCGTCACCGCTCCGGGCAACCACGACTCCCGCGACACGACGCGCCGCTACGCCCGGGCGGGCGCGACCGTGCTCGACGGGTCGGTGGTCGACGTCGCCGGTGTGCGCGTGCTGGGTGACCGGGACGCGAACGAGACCCGCGTGGGCGGCGGGACGACGACGGCGGACGACGAGACGCCGCGCGAGCAGGCGCGCCGGCTGGCCGAGACGGCGTGCGACGCCGGGGACGTCGACCTCCTGCTCCTCCACACGCCCACCGGCGGCGACGAGGCCCTCGATCAGGGCTGCGTGCCCGCGCAGGTGTCCGGCCACTACCACCGGCGGGTCGGCCCCGAGCAGGTCGGCCTGGGGGTGCGGTACATCAGCTCCAGCACGGCGGGCGCCACGCTCGGCCAGCCCACGGTGGGGCCGCTGCGCGGGGTCGCCGAGCTGACCCTGCTCCGCTTCGACCCGCGCGAGCGGCGCTTCCTCGACGTGCAGGTCGTGGCGGTGTCGCCGGACGGGAGCGTCGAGGTGCAGGACCGGCAGCCGTGGCCCGAGGTGGTCGTGCCCGAGCCGGAGGACGCCACGGGAGAGGGCACTCAGGACGGCACGCCGGACGGCACGGGGGAGGGCACGGAGGACGGCGCCGGCGACGGCACGTCGGGTGACGGCACCGACGGACCGGCGACACCGGGGACCGGCGACGCCCGCCCGGAGGGTGAGGTTCCCGGCAACGGCGGGTGAACAGAGTGGGGCGCGGCCTTGCGCATCCCGCGCGGAGGTGTTGCCCTGGATCAGCCGGTGGTCGCAGGGGGTGGCCGTCGGTGTCCCTGGGGGAGGGAACCGCGTGCGTCCGTCGTCTGCCGCCGTCCTGGCCGTGCCGCTCGCCGCGGTGCTCGTCGTCGCCGCGGGGGGCCCGGCGGCGGCGGGACCCGGGGAGGACGTCCTGCGCGGCGGCGAGACCCTGGTCCCGGGGCAGGCGCTGGTCGCCCCGGGCGGCGCCCACACGCTCCTGCTGCAGCCCGACGGCTCGCTGGGTCTCTACGGGCTCGACGGTGCGGTGCGCTGGTCGTCGGGCCGGGGCGTGCCCGGGTCCACGGTGCGCGCCACGGAGTCGGGGGACGTCGAGGCGGTCGCGCCCGACGGCACGGTCGTGTGGCGGACCGGGACCGCGGTGCCCGGCGGTGTGCTGCAGGTGCGCGAGGACGGCGACCTCGTCGTGGTCGACGGCGCCGGCACGGTGGCGTGGGAGAGCGGCACGGCGCAGGAGCCCGCCAGTCTCTCCGGCCCCGTGCGCCTGGCGCCCGGTGACGTGCTCTCGTCGCCCGACGGCCTGCACAACCTCTTCGTGCTCCCGGACGTGGGCGTACAGCTGATGGGTCCCGACGGCACGGTCCGGTGGGCGCCCGGCGTGGACGGCACCGAGGCGGCCGGTGCGGCGCCCGGTGGCCCCGCGGTCGCCCTCGAGCTGCGACGGGACGGCAACCTCGTCGCGGTCGACGCGGACGGCACGTGGCTGTGGCGCAGCCGCACGGCCGGCCAGGGCGGCACCACGCTGTCGCTGCGGGACGACGGGACGCTCGCGCTGCTCGCCGCGGACGGCGCACCCGTGTGGTCGTCGGGTGCTCCCATCGGGCCCGCGGAGCTCGGGCCGGGCGCCGAGCTGGCGGCGGGTGCGTCGTTGGGGTCGCCGTCGGGCCACCTGCGCCTCGAGGTCGCCGGCGGCGCCCTGGTCGCGTCCTTCGACGGCGACCCGCTGTGGACGTCCGGCACCACGACCGGCGTGACGCTGCGCCTGCAGGACGACGGTGACCTGGTGCTGCTCGACGCCGCGGGCGCGCCGGTGTGGGGCACGGGGACCGCGGGGCGGCCCGGTGCGCGGCTCGCGCTCGAGGAGACCGCGGTCGTGCTGGTCGGCCCGGTGGGTGAGGTGCTGTGGCAGGTCGCCGTGCCGGAGGGGCGGGTGCCGAGCGGCGCCGCGCCCGCGGGGGGCGTACCGAGCGGCGCCGTGCCCACCGACTGCGGCCTCGTCGACGGTCCCGTGGCGCAGGGGGACACGGTGGTCACGAGCGGCGGGATCCGCGTGCACCCGTGCCTCGCGCCGGCGGTCGACGCGCTCGTCGAGGCGGCGCGCGCCGACGGCATCGAGCTGGGGGGCGGCGGGTGGCGCAGCGCCGAGCAGCAGATCGCCCTGCGCCGGGCGCACTGCGGACCGACGGACTGGCACGTCTACGAGGCTCCGGCGTCGTCGTGCTCCCCGAGCACCGCACCCCCCGGGTCGTCGCGCCACGAGCGTGGTCTCGCGATCGACTTCACGGCGGGCGGCCGCACGCTGGGCGCCGGTTCGGCGGGGTACACGTGGCTCGTCGAGCACGCCGCGGACCACGGGCTCGAGAACCTGCCCGGGGAGCCGTGGCACTGGAGCGTCGACGGTCGCTGACCGAGCACGTCCCCGTACCGGCCCTGCCGTCCGCCCTACCCTGGTCCCCGTGACCTCGGAGAGCCCCGCCCCGTTGACGGCCGTCGGCCAGGACTACCTCAAGGTCATCTGGGGTGCGCAGGAGTGGTCCGACACGCCGGTGACGACCAAGCTCCTCGCGGGCCGGCTGGGCGTCGGTGCGTCGACGGTGTCGGAGACCGTGCGCCGGCTCGCGGACGCGGGGCTCGTGACCCACCGACCGTACGGCGCGGTGGAGCTGACGGACGCCGGCCGGGCGCACGCGGTCGCGATGGTGCGCCGGCACCGCCTCCTGGAGACGTACCTGGTGGAGCGGCTGGGGTACGCGTGGGACGAGGTGCACGACGAGGCGGAGGTGCTCGAGCACGCCGTCAGCGACCGCTTCGTCGACCGTGTCGCCGAGCTGCTGGGCCATCCAGACCGGGACCCGCACGGCGACCCCATCCCCGGCCCCGACGGCACGGTGCACCTGCCCGACGCCCGCGTGATGTGGGAGGTCGAGCCCGGCGACTACGTCGTGGCCCGCATCTCGGACGCGGACCCCGAGCTCCTGCGCTACCTGGACGACGTCGGTCTCGTGCTCGACGCGCACGTCCGGCTGGAGGAGCGCCGCGCGGTCACCGGGGTCGTGAGCGTCGAGATCGGCGCCGGCCCCGGGGTCGTGCGCGTCGAGCTCGGCGAGGTCGCGGCCGGCGCCATCTGGCTCGCCGCCGCAGCACCGCGCGCGTAGGCTCCTCCCATCCCCCCGAGCGGTCGACGGCGACCCTCGACGCTATGTCGAATCGATTCGAGGCCGCCGTGACCGTCACCTCCTCGTCGTCGGCCGTGCCACCCGCGGCCGGGCCCCAGGTCGCCGGACCGGGGCGCGCCGCGGACCCGCGCGCCCGGACGGCCCTGCTCGCGCTCGCGCTCGGCGGCTTCGGCATCGGCACCACCGAGTTCGCCACGATGGGCCTGCTGCCGGAGATCGCCACCGACCTCGACGTCTCGATCCCCGTCGCCGGCCACGCGATCACCGCGTACGCCCTCGGTGTCGTGCTCGGTGCGCCGACGCTGGCCGCGCTCGGGGCCCGCCTCGACCGCCGCAGGCTGCTGCTCGGGCTCATGGTCGCCTTCACGGTCGGCAACGTCCTCGCGGCCTTCGCGCCCACCGCGGAGACGCTGGTCGCGGCGCGCTTCCTGGCGGGCCTGCCGCACGGCGCGTTCTTCGGCGTCGGTGCGGTCGTCGGCACCGCGGTCGTCGGTCCCGAGCGCCGCGGGCGGGCCGTCTCGGCGATGATGGCCGGCCTCACGGTGGCCTGCGCGGTCGGCGTCCCGCTCTCGTCGGTCGTCGGCCACGCCGTCGGGTGGCGCTGGGCGTTCGTCGCCGTGGGCGGCATCGGGCTCGTGACCCTCGTCGCGCTGCGCGCGTGGACGCCGTCGCTGCCCGCCGCGGCGGACGCCACCGTCCGCGGCGAGCTGGCCGCCCTGCGCAACGGCCCGCTCTGGATCGCGTTCGGCGCCGGGTCCATCGGGTTCGGCGGCATGTTCGCCGTGTACTCCTACGTCAAGCCGCTCCTCACCGACGTCACCGGGCTCGCGGTGACGGCCGTGCCGCTCGTCCTCGCGCTCTACGGCGTCGGCATGACCGTCGGCACGCTCCTCGGCGGCCGGCTCGCGGACCGGTCCGTCCTCGGCACGGTGGTCGGCGGCATGGTCGCGACCATCGCCGTCCTCGTCCTCATCGCGCTGGTGGGCCCGTGGCCGGCCGCCGTCGTGCCGGCCCTCGTCCTGCTCGGCGTGACCTCCCAGGTGCTCGGGCTCGCGCTGCAGACCCGGCTCATGGACGTCTCGCCCGCGGCGCCGTCGCTGGGCGCGGCGCTGTGCCACTCGGCGCTCAACCTCGGCAACGCCGCCGGCGCCTTCCTCGGCGGGCTCGTCATCGCGGGTGGCTGGGGGCTGCTCGCGCCCGCGTGGGTCGGTGCGGGCCTGACGGCGCTGGGTCTCGTCGTCGTCCTGGCCGTGGGACGCACGCCCGCGCCGGCGGCCCCGAGCACGCCCGCGTGACGACCCACCGGCGGGGCCGCCCGGGTGTCGAGCCGTCGGTGGCCAGGGGTAAGGTCGTCCCGTGCTGGTGAGGACGCTCCTCCTTCGACGCCGCGGCGAGACCCCCTAGGCCGGTCACTCGTCGCGGTGTGCGTGGTGCCGGCTGACCCCCGACGATCCCGCGGTGAAGGACCCCCTCATGAGCCAGGCCCCGACGACCACCCCCGACGACGTCCCGTTCCGGTACACCGCCGCGCTCGCCGAGCAGATCGAGCTGCGCTGGCAGGACGAGTGGGAGCGCCGCGGCACGTTCTTCACGCCGAACCCGTCGGGCCGCCTCACGGACGGCGAGGGCAACCACGCCGATCCCGCGGCGCGCCCGTTCTACGTCATGGACATGTTCCCGTACCCCTCGGGTGCGGGTCTGCACGTCGGCCACCCGCTCGGCTACATCGCGACCGACGTGGTCGGCCGGTACCGGCGCATGTGCGGCGACAACGTGCTGCACGCGCTCGCGTTCGACGCCTTCGGCCTGCCGGCCGAGCAGTACGCCGTGCGGACGGGCCAGCACCCCCGGACCACCACCGAGGCGAACATCGCGATCATGCAGCGCCAGCTGCGCCGCCTGGGCCTGGCGCACGACCCGCGCCGGTCGTTCGCCACGATCGACCCCGACTACGTCCGCTGGACGCAGTGGATCTTCCTGCAGGTGTTCGGTGCCTGGTACGACGAGGACGCCGTGCGTCCCGACGGCGGCCGCGGCCGCGCGCGCCCCGTGTCCGAGCTGGTCGAGGAGCTGGAGCAGGGCGTGCGCCCCGTCCCGGCCGACGTGCCGGGCGTGCCCGCCGGGGCGACGTGGGCCGACCTCGACCCGGCCGCCCGCCGGCGCGTCGTCGACAGCCGCCGCCTCGCCTACCTCTCGGACACGCCGGTCAACTGGGCGCCCGGGCTCGGGACCGTGCTGGCGAACGAGGAGGTCACCGCGGACGGGCGGTCCGAGCGGGACAACTTCCCGGTGTTCCAGCGCAACCTGCGGCAGTGGAACATGCGCATCACCGCGTACGCCGACCGGCTGACCGACGACCTCGACCGCATCGACTGGCCCGAGAAGGTCCGCTCGATGCAGCGGCACTGGATCGGCCGGTCGACCGGCGCCCGCGTGCGCTTCGCGGTGCAGGGCGGCGACGCGGTCGAGGTCTTCACCACGCGCCCCGACACGCTGTTCGGCGCCACCTTCATGGTCGTCTCGCCCGAGCACCCGCTGCTCGACGAGGTGCCGGCGGCGTGGCCCGACGGCACGCGGGACGCATGGACCGGAGGCCACGCCTCGCCGGTCGACGCGGTCGCCGCGTACCGGGCCGAGGCCGCCGCGAAGACGGCCGTCGAGCGTCAGCAGGACGCCGGCCGCAAGACCGGCGTCTTCACCGGCCACCTGGCCGTGAACCCGGTGAACGGCGCGCTGCTGCCGGTCTTCACCGCCGACTACGTCCTCATGGGCTACGGCACGGGCGCGATCATGGCCGTGCCCGGCGGCGACGAGCGGGACTTCGCGTTCGCGCAGGCCTTCGAGCTGCCCGTCGTGCACACGATCGACGCACCCGAGGGCACGCCGGAGGGGGCACGCACCGGCGACGGGCGGGTCGTCAACTCCGCGAACGACGAGGTCGACCTCAACGGGCTGACGGTCGCAGAGGCCAAGGAGCGCATCGTCGCGTGGCTGGCCGAGCGGGGCGTGGGGGAGAAGGCGGTCACGTACCGCCTGCGCGACTGGCTGTTCAGCCGCCAGCGGTACTGGGGCGAGCCGTTCCCGATCGTGTACGACGAGCACGACACGCCCATCGCGCTGCCCGAGTCGGCGCTGCCGGTCGAGCTGCCCGACGTCCCCGACTTCTCGCCCCGCACGTACGCGCCCGACGACGCGGACTCCGAGCCCGAGCCGCCCCTGGGCCGCAACGAGGAGTGGCTGTACGTCGAGCTGGACCTCGGCGACGGGCCCAGGACGTACCGCCGGGACGCCAACACCATGCCCAACTGGGCGGGCTCCTGCTGGTACCACCTGCGCTACCTGGACCCGCGCTCCGACGACGTGATCGTCGACCCCGAGCTCGAGCAGTACTGGCTCGGCCCTGGCCACGGGCACCAGCCGGCGGGCTCGGTCGGCGGCGTCGACCTCTACGTCGGCGGGGTCGAGCACGCCGTGCTGCACCTGCTGTACGCGCGGTTCTGGCACAAGGTGCTGTACGACCTGGGGTACGTGCGCAGCGCCGAGCCGTTCCACAAGCTGTTCAACCAGGGCTACATCCAGGCTTACGCGTACACCGACGAGCGTGGCGTGTACGTGCCGGCCGCGGAGGTCGTGGAGGACGAGGCGTCGCCCACCGGCTTCAGCCACGAGGGCGAGCCCGCGCACCGCGAGTACGGCAAGATCGGCAAGTCGCTGAAGAACGCCGTCGCCCCCGACGAGATGTACGAGGCGTACGGCGCCGACACTCTGCGCGTGTACGAGATGTCCATGGGTCCGCTCGACCTGTCGCGTCCGTGGGAGACCCGCGCCGTCGTCGGCGCGCAGCGCTTCCTGCAGCGGCTGTGGCGCAACGTGGTCGACGAGCGGACGGGCGAGCTGGTCGTCTCGGACGACGCCCCGTCGACCGAGACGCTGCGCCTGCTGCACCGCACGGTCGCCGACGTCCGTGACGACATGGAGGCGATGCGCATCAACACCGCGATCGCCAAGCTCATCGTGCTGAACAACCACCTGACGACGCTCGAGCGGGCGCCGCGCGCCGCCGTCGAGGCGCTCGTGGTGATGACGGCGCCCGTCGCGCCGCACATCGCCGACGAGCTGTGGGAGCGGCTCGGCCACGACCGCTCGGTCGTGCACGCGCGCTTCCCGGAGGCCGACCCCGCGTACCTCGTCGAGGAGACGGTGACGTGCGTCCTGCAGGTGGCCGGCAAGGTGCGTGGCCGTGCCGAGGTGCCCGCGTCCGTGGGTGAGGACGAGCTGCGCGAGATCGCGCTCGCCGACGCCGGCGTGCAGCGCGCGCTCGACGGACGCGGCGTGCGGACCGTCATCGTGCGCGCGCCCAAGCTGGTGAACGTGGTGCCCGCCTGAGCGGGCACGCCGCGCCGCACCCGCCCCGGGTCGCGGTCGTCACGGACTCGACGTCGGCCCTGCCGCCCGCCCTCGCGGCGGCGGCGGGCCTGACCGTCGTGCCCCTCGACGTGACGATCGACGGGGCACGGCACGTCGAGGGCGTCGACGTCACGCCCGCCCAGCTGCTCCACGCGCTCGAGCGTGGCGCCCGCGTGACGACGTCGCAGCCGCCGCCGTCCGCGTTCGCGGCCGCCTACGAGCGCGCCGCGGCGGCCGGGGCGCGCGAGATCGTGTCGGTGCACCTGTCGGGCGAGATGTCGGGGACCGTCCGGTCCGCGCGGACCGCCGCGACGGTGAGCCCCGTCCCCGTCCGCGTCGTCGACTCCGGCACGGTCGCGCTCGGCCTGGGCTTCGCGGCGCTCGCGGCGGCCCGCTGCGCGGGCGCGGCCGTGCCCGACCCGGCCGCCGACGAGGTGCGCGCGCGCCGGCGCGCGTCCGGCGGCCTGCCGCGGCGCCGGCGCCCGCCCGCACCGGTGTGGCCGGACCTCGCGGAGGTCGCCGCGGCGGCCGCCGTCACCGCCGCGAGCACGCGCACGTGGTTCCTCGTCGAGTCGCTCGAGCACCTGCGGCGCGGCGGGCGGCTCAGCGCACCGGCCGCCGCGCTCGGGACCGTCCTGGGCCTGCGCCCGCTGCTGGCCGTGCAGGACGGCCGGGTCGTCGTCGCCGACAAGGTGCGCACCCGCCGAGCTGCACGCGAGCGCCTCGAGCACGTCGCTGCCACGGAGCTCGCCGGGCGCGGCGCGGTCCGGATCGGGGTGCACCACGCCGGTGACCCCGGCGCCGCCCACGAGCTCGCCGCCCGGCTCGCGGAGCGCGCGGACGACGCCGTCGAGGTCGTCGTCGCGGGTGCCGGTGCGGTGCTCGGCGCGCACGCCGGACCGGGCCTGCTCGCGGTCGTCGTCGCGGACGCCTGACCGCGGAGTCCCGACCGGTAGGCCTGGCCGCGGAGGCGTGACCGCGGAGGCCTGAACGACGCCTGTCCGCGCACGTCGTCGCCGCGGTCCGGTCCGCCGCCGGACGCGACCCGCGCGAGCCGACCCCAGCCCTGGCCGCCCGGGGCCCGCGCACCGCCGGGTGGCTGCTCCCGGCAGGCATGCCGAGCGCCCTGCCTAGCGTGACGCCGTGCCCTCCCGCGACAGACCCGAGCCCGCCGTGGCGCACCGCCTCGCCGCGCTGGCCGGCGGTGCCGAGCGGACGACAGACCGCCGCCGCGTCGCCGGGCCCGCCGGTGGCCGGCCGCCGTCGGTGCCCCGCGCGCGGGACCGGTCCGGTGCGTCCGTACCGCCGCCCCCGGGCGCGCGGGCCGATGTCCCGGACGCGGGGCCTCCGTCCTGGCGGTCGCACCGGTGGCGTGCCACCGGGCCGGGCTCGGCGGCCGGCCCCGCGACGGCCGAGGCACGGTGGGCGGCCTCGCCGGCCGCGCCGGCCGCGGGCTGGACCCCACGGCCGGAGGGCGTCCCCGGCGGGAGCGCCGCCGCGTGGGGCGGGGACGCGCGCGCCGGCCACGACGCCGACCCCGAACCCGACCCCGGCGCCGGCCCGCGGGTCGACGCACGGGTGCGCCGGGCGGCGACGCTCGACGCCCTCGCGGACGCCGCGGGTCGGGTCGGACCGCCGCCGGGCGAGGATCCCGGACGGCCGCCGGGCGCGGATCCCGCGCGGCCCCGGGGCAGCACCCGGTGGGCGGTCGCACCGCGCGCGGCCGCGGCCGCGGCCCTGGCGGTCACCCTGCTCGCGGGCGGCGTCGCCCTGCGTGCCTCCACGGCACCGGAGGGTGTGCCGGTCGAGCTGCCGCGCCCGCGGGCGACCGCCGCCGGGGCGGAGCGGACGGCGGCCGCGGGGGAGGCGACCCCGCCGGGCGGGACGCCGGCGGCCGGTGTGACGCCCACCCCGGCGGCGTCCGGGGCGCCCGCCGTGGTCCACGTCGTGGGGGCGGTCGCCGCACCGGGCCTGGTCACGGTGCCCGTCGACGCGCGCGTCGCCGACGCCGTCGCCGCGGCCGGCGGGAGCACCCCGGACGCCGACCTCGCCGCGGTGAACCTCGCGCGTACGGTGGTCGACGGCGAGCAGCTGCACGTTCCCCGCGTCGGGGAGGTGCCGGCGCCGTCCGCGGGCGCCCCGGGCACGGGTGACGAGGCGGCGTCGGGCGGCACGGGTGGTGCCGGCACCGTCGACCTGAACACGGCCGACCTCGCGACCCTCGACGGGCTCCCCGGCGTCGGCCCGGTCCTGGCGCAGCGCATCCTGGACCGGCGCGCACGTGCGCCGTTCACCTCCGTCGACGAGCTCGACGACGTCAGCGGCATCGGCCCCGCGGTGCTCGAGCGGCTGCGTCCGCTCGTCCGGGTGTGACGACGCCCGCGGGCCGCGTCGACCTGCGCCTGCTGCCGCCGGCGGCGACGGCGTGGGGGGCTGCGGCGCTGATCGTGCTCGTCCCTGCCGACGCCGTCGGGTCCGCCACCGCGTGGGGTCTGGCCGTCCTCTGCGCGCTCGGCCTGGCCGTCGTGCGGGTGCTGCGCGACGCCGCGAGCTACGCCCCGAGCCACGCCCCCAGCTCTGCCCCCGGCTCCGTGTCGCGCCCCGCCCGTGCTCGCGTGCCGCCGCCCGGCGTGCGCCCGGCCGCCGCGCTCGCGGTCGTCGTCGGCGTCGCGGTGCTCACCACGGGAGCCGTCCAGCGGCATGCCGCGGCACCGGCCGCGCTCGCGGACGCGGCCCGGGCCGGGGTGGTCGTCGACGTCGTTGGACGGGTCGCCGTCCCGCCGCGCGTGCTCGCCGGTGCCGCCGGTGCCCCACCCCGGCTGCTCGTGACCGTGGCGGCCGAGCAGGTGCGCCTGACGAGCAGCGGGGCGCTCCTCGCCGCCGGCGTGCACGTCGAGGTCCTCCTCCCGGTCGGTGACCCGGTCGGTGACCCGGCCGGTGACCCGGCCGGGGACGAGGCCGCCGGGACGCAGCCCGTCGACGTCGACGCGCACGTCGCCGTGCGGGGGCGTGCGGCGACGCGGCCGGCTGGGGAGCGGGCGGCCGTCGGCGTGACGGCGCGTGCTGCGCCCGAGCTGCTCGGACGGCCACGTCCCTGGTTCGCGTGGTCCGCAGCGGCCCGCCGGCACGCCCGCGCGCTGGCGGGCGCGCTGCCGGGCGACGCCGGCGCGCTGCTGCCGGGTGTGACGGTGGGCGACACGGGCGCGATCCCGGTCGACCTGCGCGACGCCATGCGGACGGCCGGCCTCGCGCACCTGACCGCGGTGTCGGGGGCGCACTTCGCCCTCCTGGGCGCGCTCGCGCTCGCGGCGACGGCGGCCGTGGATGCCCCGCGCGTCGTCCGGGCGGGCGCGGTCGGTGCGGTGGGCGTCGGGCTCGTGCTCGTGGTCGGACCGGACCCGAGCGTCGTGCGGGCGGCCGTCATGGGCGCCGTCGGCCTCGTGGCCCTGCTCGCCGGCCGCCGGCCCGTCGGTCCGGCGGCGTTGTGCACGGCCGTCGTCGTCCTGCTCGTGCACGACCCGTGGCTCGCGGTCGCGCCGGGGTTCGCGCTGTCGGTCGGGGCCACGGCGGGGCTCGTGGCGCTCGGGCCGCCGCTCGTCGAACGGTGGTCGGGGTGGTGGGGGCGGGGCGCCGCCGTCGTGCTGGCGGCCCCCGTGGCCGCGCAGCTCGGCTGCCTGCCCGTGGTGCTCGCGCTGTGGCCCAGCCTCGGCGCGTGGTCCGTGGCGGCCAACGTGCTGACGGCGCCCGTCGTCGCCCCGGCGACCGTGCTGGGGCTCGCCGCGGTCGCCGTCGCGGCGTGGTGGCCGGCCGCGGCGGGGGTGCTGGCGGCGGTGGCGGGGGCCGCGTGCTGGTGGATGGGCGCGGTGGCCCGGGTCTGTGCGGGGCTGCCCGGCGCCGCCCTGGCGTGGTTGCCGGGACCGGTCGGGGCGGTCGCCGCGGTGCTCGCGGCGACCGCGGCGGCCGTCCTGCTCCTGCGCCGGGAGCACCGCGGCTGACGGCGCCGCGCCCGGCACGGCGGGGAGCCCCGGGCGGCAGGCGCGGAGGGCGGTGTCGGCGGTGTCCGGCACACTGGGTCCGTGCCCGCCCGCTCCTCGTCCCGCTCGTCCGCGCGCTCGTCCTCCGCGGGACGCGCGTCCCGCGGCCCCGCAGTCGCCGGGGTGCCGTGGACGCAGGCGTCACCGGCTCCGGTCGTCCTCGTGTCCGGCCCGGAGGAGCTGCTCGCCGAGCGGGCGGCGGAGCGCATCGTGGCGCGCGTGCGCGAGACGGACCCCGATGTGGAGGTCGTCCGCGTCGACGCCGCGCAGTACGCGGCGGGAGAGCTGGCGGTGCTCACGAGCCCGTCCCTGTTCGCGGACGGGAAGGTCGTGCTCGTGGAGGGCGTCGAGCGCTCCGGCGACGCTCTGCTGGTCGACGCCGAGGCGTACGTGGCACGGCCGATGACCGACGTCGTCGTCGTGCTCCGGCACGCCGGCGGCATGCGGGGCAAGCGGCTGCTCGACGCGGCGCGGGCAGCGGGCGTCCCGACCGTCGCGTGCGAGTCGGTGAAGTCGGACGCCGACAAGGCGTCCTTCGTGCAGGACGAGCTCGCCCGTGCCGGTCGCCGCGCGGACGCCCGCGGGGTCCGCGCCCTCGTGGACGCGGTGGGCTCGGACCTGCGGGAGCTGGCGGCGGCGTGCGCGCAGCTCGTGGCGGACACGACGGGCCTCATCGGCGAGGAGGCGGTCCAGCGCTACCACGGCGGCCGTGTCGAGGCGACGGGTTTCCAGGTCGCCGACGCGGCCGTCGCCGGGGAGGCGGGGAGGGCCGTCGCGCTGCTGCGGCACGCGATGGCGACGGGTCTGGACCCGGTCCCGATCGTGGCGGCCCTCGCCGTGCGGCTGCGGACGCTCGCCAAGGTGGGCGCGGTGCGCGGTCGCGGTGCCGCGGCGGCGCGCGAGCTCGGGATGGCGCCGTGGCAGGTCGACCGGGCGGCGGCGGACCTGCGGCGCTGGACCCCGGAGGGTCTCGCGACGGCCATCTCGGCGGTCGCGCAGGCGGACGCGGAGGTCAAGGGCGAGGGCCGCGACCCGCGCTTCGCGGTGGAGCGGGCGGTGCTGCGGGTGGCGGCGGCGGTGGACCGCTGACCGCACCGCCCTCCCCGTTCGTGGTCACGACGGGCCGCCGTCCGGCGGGGTGACGGTACGGCAGAACGCGTGCGGCGGGACGGGCTGTCGCGCGGTCAGCGGCCGACGAGGCGGGCGCCGGCCCGGTCCAGCACGTCGGCACGCTCGATGAGGTTGCCCTGGAACAGCGCGATGCCCAGGTCGCGCGCATGGCGCAGGGTCCGGGTCGACTCGACGTACTCGGCGATGAGGACGGCACCGAAGGACCGGGCGACGCCGACGACGGGGTGTCCCTCGACGTCGAGGTCGCGCACGTCGATCTTCACGAAGTCGGCGTGGGGGAGGAGCCGGCGCTGGTCGGGGTGGTCCACGAACGACGGAACCGCTATCCGGAAGCCGCGTTCGCGCAGACGGCGGATCCCCGAGAGGACCGGGGCGTCGACCTCCGTCGTGGCGCTGACCTCGAGGACGAGCCGGTCCGGACGTGCCGGGACCTCGAGCTCGCCGACGAGGTGCGCGCGCGGGCACCGGACGAACAGGAGGCGGCCGTGCGCGACGCCCTCGAGGTCGGCCCGGCCGAACGTCGCGCGCAGCACGTGCTGGGTCGCACGCTCGTGGTCCCGCGCGCCCCAGCCGCGGGCCACGTCGGCGCGGTGCCCGGGGGCCCGGTAGGAGAACTGGTAGGCGAAGGGGCGTCCGTGGCCGGAGTAGATGCCCTGACGCGCCACGAGCACCGGCTGGTGGGCGACGTGCTCGTCCCACGCGCGGCGCAGCTCGTGCGGGATCGCCGCGTCGACGGCGGCCCCCAGCCGCGCGAGCGTCGACTCGCGCCCGTCGGGTGTCATGGCGACTATGACACCACATGTCTCACCGTGTGATCGCCCCGCGAGGGGGTGGAATCCGCCGGCGGTGCTCCGGGGCGTCGCCGAGGTTCCCGCGGACATGCCCGGTGTGTCACCCTTGCGGCGGCGTCCCCGGCCTGGAGAGGACGTCTCGAGTCCCGCCCAGGCGCCGAGCCCTGACAGGAGTACGACATGAAGTCCGTCGCCACTGCCCTCGCCGCCCTCGTCCTCGCCGGTTCGCTCGCGACCGCCGTGCCGGCCGGGACGGCCTTCTCGGTGTCCTTCAACGGCACCGGTTGCTGCAAGGACGCCGTCTGACCCGGTGACCCGCCGGTGGGGCGCGCGCGGGTCTCCGGCGTGCCCCCACCGTGCCGCCCGGCCGCGCACGTGCCGCGCGGGACGGTGCGCCGCTGCCGCCACGCCGTGCACGCCGCGACTCACCGTGGTGCTGGTCTGGCGTACACGGTCGTCATACGTAAGATGACATCTCATGACGACCATCGGTGACCGTGTGCGCGAGGCGCGCCTGGCAGCAGGGCTCTCGCAGACCGCTCTCGCCGGCAACGCCTTCTCGCCCAGCTACATCTCCCTCATCGAGGCCGGCCACCGGGAGCCGACCGACGCCGCGCTCACGGTGCTCGCCGAGCGGCTCGGCACGACGCTCGAGTTCCTCAAGCACGGCGACGACGGTCCCAACGAGGCCCGCACCCGCCTCGAGCTCGACTACGCGCGGCTCGACCTGGCCAGCGGCGACGCGCCGGGCGCGGTGCACCGCATCTCCGGGCTCGACCTGTCCGTCATCACGCCCGCGCTGCGGTCCGAGGCGCTCACGACCCTCGCCCGCGCGCACGAGATGACGGGCGACCTCGAGGCCGCGATCACGATCCTCGAGCCGCTGCTGGCCGAGACCCAGGGGCGCAACGACCAGCTGCGCGCCGCGGTGCTGACCACCGCGCTCGTCGGGTGCTACCTGGAGGCGGGCGACCTGCACCGCGCCGTCGAGGTCGGTGAGCGCACGCTCGGGGACCTCGACCGGGCGGACCTCGTCGGAACCGACGAGCACCTGCGTCTGGCGTCGACGGTCCTGTGGGCGTACGTGGAGCGCGGCGACCTGCTGTACGCGACGCACCGCGCGGCCGAGCTCGTGCGCCTCGCCGAGTCGCTCGGCACGCCGCGCGGCCGGGGGTCGGTCTACTGGAACGCGGCGCTCGTCGCGGAGCAGCGGCGCGACTACGAGCTCGCGCAGCGCTACACCGAGCGCGCCCTGGCGCTGCTCTCGGAGGGGGAGCCCGACCGGGACCTGCCGCGTCTGCGCGTGAACTACGCGTGGCTGCTGCTGCGCTCCGAGCCGGCGGACCCCAAGGCGGCGCTCGACCAGATCGACCTCGCCGAGCCCGGGCTGTCCGCGGCGGGCTCGAAGCTGGACGTCGCGCGGCTGCAGGTCGAGCGCTCGCGCGCGCACCTGCTCCTCGGCGACGTGGACGAGGCGGAGGCGGACGCGCACGCGGCGCTCACGGCGCTCGGCGAGGCCCCTCGGCTCGAGGCGGCGACGGCGCACCTCGCGCTCGGCGACGTGCTCGCGGCCCGCGGCGACCAGGACGGGGCTGCTGCGGCGTACCGCTGGGGCGCCGACATGCTCGGCATGATGGCGGCGACGCGGCACTCCGCCGGCGTGTGGCGCGAGCTGGGTGACCGCTACCTGCGGCGCGGCGAGGTCGACGAGGCCGCGCGTGCGTACGACCGCGCGCTGCGTGAGGCCGGCTTCCAGCCGTCGCTGCCGACGGGCACGCCGCACCAGACGTGGTCGCTGGGCTGAACCCGGTCGCCGGCTGACCGGCACGGGCGGTGCGACGGCTCGCGCCCGCCCGTGCGCCGCGGACGTGCCCGAGCACGAACGAGGGCGTCACCCGCAGCTGCGGGTGACGCCCTCGTTCGTCGAGCGTGCGGCGGTGCCGCCGGACCCGCGCCGGACCGTGACGGTCCGCGGGTCCCGGTCGTCAGAGACCGTTGACGGCCTTCGCCAGCGCCGACTTGCGGTTGGCTGCCTGGTTGGCGTGGATGACGCCCTTCGAGACCGCCTTGTCGAGCTTGCGCGACGCGGTGACGAGGGCCGCAGCCGCGGTGTCCTTGTCGCCGCCGGCGACGGCCTCGCGGACGCGACGCACGTACGTCTTCAGCTCCGACTTGACGGCCTTGTTGCGCAGGCGCGCCTTCTCGTTCGTCGTGATGCGCTTGATCTGGGACTTGATGTTCGCCACGTGTGGACTCTCTGGTGTGGTCGCCGAAGCGATCTGACAGGTCGTAGAGGGCGTGCGCAGCGCCGGGACTGGGGCGTGGGGGTACCCGCGGGGAACGGCCTGCGCAGGTGTCCGCCGACCCGGGCGGACACGCGGATCACGATCCTACCAGCCGTGCAGGCGGGCGGCGGCACGCGTGACCCGGTCGAAGACCTCGGGGTCGAGCGCCGCACCCTCCCGCCGCACCGCTTCCGGACCCAGGCGCAGCACGCGGTCCAGGCGCACCTCGCTGGGACGGCCCCGCGGGTCCCACCCGCCGGTGCCGACGTCCGTCCACACGCGGCCGTGCCGCGCCTCGTCGGCCGCGTCGCGGTCGTGGTCCTGGCTGCTGAGCATCAGGGCGACCAGCGTGCGGCCCTCCCGGGCCAGGACGAGCACCGGCCTGTCCTTGCCCTGCGTGGGGTCGTCCTCGTACGGGACCCACGCCCAGACGACCTCGCCCGGGTCCGGCTCGCCGTCGGCCGCCGGCGCCCACGTCGGGCGGACGGTCCGCTGCGCCCCGTCGCCGGCCCGCGCGGCACCCGGGCGCGCCGTCGCGGGGCGCCGCGGTCGGGCGGGCGCGCCGGTCGACGGGCGCACCGCGTCGACGACGGCACGCAGCAGGGAGGTCCACCGGGCAGCGCGCACGCCGGGAGCCTAGCGACGCGCACGCCGACCCGCGCAGCGCGGCCCGCGGACACGGTCCGTCGTGCGCGGCACGGGCGCCCCCGCGACCCCGACCTGCACGGACGCGCGCAGCGCCGCACGGGGGAGCGCGGTCCTCCCGTAACGCGTCGTTGACACTTCGGGGCTACATTCGCCGCCATGGCGGACCTGTTCGACGACTACCCGGCCGGGGATGCCTGGGACGAGATGATCGGGCCGGGCGGTGAGGTGCACGCGGCGTACCGCAACGTGCACGCCGCGCTGGCGCAGCTCTCCGACGGCGAGCTGCGCGCACGCGCCGACACGTTGGCCCGCTCGTACCTGACGCAGGGCGTGACGTTCGACTTCGCCGGCGAGGAGCGGCCGTTCCCGCTGGACGTCGTGCCGCGCGTGGTCGCGGGCGACGAGTGGGAGCACGTGGCGCCGGGTGTGCAGCAGCGCGTGCGCGCGCTCGAGGCGTTCCTCGCGGACGTGTACGGGCCGCAGAAGGCCGTGGCAGACGGCGTCGTGCCGAGGTCGGTCGTCGTGTCGTCGACCCACTTCCACCGCGCCGCCCGCGGCATCGAGCCGCCCAACGGCGTGCGCGTGCACGTGTCGGGGATCGACCTCGTGCGCGACTCGCTGGGCGGCTGGCGGGTCCTGGAGGACAACGTCCGGGTGCCGTCCGGCGTGAGCTACGTGCTGTCGAACCGCCGCGCGATGGCGCAGACCTTCCCGGAGCTGTTCGCCACGCTGCGCATCCGGCCGGTCGTCGACTACTCCCGCCGGCTGCTGGCCGCCCTCATCGCCGCCGCGCCGGCCGGCAACGACGACCCGACGGTGGTGGTGCTCACGCCGGGCGTCTACAACAGCGCCTACTTCGAGCACGCGCTCCTGGCGCGGACGATGGGCGTCGAGCTCGTCGAGGGCCGCGACCTGTACTGCTCGGGCGGCCGGGTGTGGATGCGCACCACGCAAGGCCGCAGGCGCGTGGACGTGATCTACCGGCGCGTCGACGACGAGTTCCTCGACCCGGTGGTGTTCCGGTCGGACTCGCTGCTCGGGTGCCCCGGGCTCATGACGTGCGCCCGGCTCGGCACGGTGACGCTGGCCAACGCCGTGGGCAACGGCGTCGCGGACGACAAGCTCCTCTACACCTACGTGCCGGACCTGATCCGCTACCACCTGGGCGAGGAGCCGATCCTGCCGAACGTCGACACGTGGCGGCTGGAGGACCCGGGTGCGCTCGAGGAGGTCCTCGACCGCCTCGACGAGCTCGTCGTGAAGCCCGTGGACGGGTCCGGCGGCAAGGGGCTCGTGGTGGGACCCCGGGCGTCGGCCGCCGAGCTCGAGACGTTGCGCGCGCGGCTGCGGCAGGACCCCCGCGGGTGGATCGCGCAGCCGGTCGTGCAGCTGTCGACCGTCCCGACGCTCGTCGAGGACGGGCTCCGCCCGCGCCACGTGGACCTGCGCCCGTTCGCCGTGAACGACGGCGACTCGGTGTACGTGCTCCCGGGCGGTCTGACGCGCGTCGCGCTGCCCGAGGGACAGCTCGTCGTGAACTCGTCGCAGGGCGGCGGGTCGAAGGACACGTGGGTGCTCGGCGGGCGCGTCCCGCGGCGCTCGCAGCAGCAGGTGCAGGGCCAGGCCCAGCGGGTGCCGCAGGAGGCGGCCGTGCCGATCGACTCCAACCCGAGCGACGCGCGCGTGCAGGTCATGCAGCAGCAGCAGCAGCGGGCCGGGGGTGCGACGTGCTGAGCCGCATCGCCGAGTCGCTGTTCTGGATCGGCCGCTACGTGGAGCGCGCCGACGACACCGCGCGCCTGCTGGACGTCCACGTGCAGAACCTGCTCGAGGACCCGTGGGCGGAGGAGGACGCCGCCTGCCGCTCGCTGCTGTCGGTCATGGACCGGCCGTCGCCGCCCCCCGACGTCGAGGTGGGGCGCGAGCACGTGCTCGACGTGCTCGCGTACGACCGGTTCTCGCCGTCCGCGATCGCCGGCTCCCTCGTCTCGGCGCGCGAGAACGCCCGCCGGGCGCGCGAGATCGTCTCCACCGAGCTGTGGGAGTGCCTCAACGCCACCTGGAACCAGCTGCCCACGCACATGCGCCCGACGCGGCCGCACGACTACTTCACGTGGGTGCGGGAGCGCGCGGCCATCGTCGCCGGGATCATGGACGGCACGACGTCGCGCGACGAGACGTGGTCCTTCATGGTGCTCGGCCGCTCGATCGAGCGGGCCGACATGACCGCCCGGCTGCTCACCACGCGGGCGCTCGCGGGTTCGGCGGGGCCGGGCTGGACGACGCTGCTGCGCTCGTGCGGCGCCCACGAGGCCTTCCTGCGCACCTACCGGGGTACCGCCCCGGACGAGCGCGCCGCCGGGTTCCTCCTGCTCGACCGCCTGTTCCCGCGCTCGATCGTCGCGGCGCTCAACCAGGCCGAGGCGTGCCTGACGGCGCTCGAGCCGGTCACCGACCGGTCGGGCATCGACGACGCCCGCCGGCACCTCGGCCACGTCCGCTCGAACCTGGAGTACCGCCCGCTCATGGAGATCCTCGACGACCTGCCGCGGGAGATGGAGCTCGTGCAGCGGGCGTGCTCGGCGGCCTCCGACGCGATCCGCGGCCGGTACTTCCCGTCCGGGGCGGAGCTGACGTGGGTGGGGGAGGCGCTGTGAGCCGGCTGCGGATCGTGCACACGTCGGCGTTCCGGTACACGGAGCCCGTGCAGGCGTCCTACAACGAGGCGCGCGTGACGCCGTTGTCGCAGCCCGGGCAGTCGGTGCTCGAGACGCGCGTCGACGTGCAGCCGCAGACGTGGTCGCACGGCTACCGGGACTACTGGGGCACCCACGTCACCGCGTTCGAGGTGCTGGCGCCGCACCGGTCGCTGCTGCTGACGGCCGAGCACGTCGTCGAGGTCGCCGGCCGGTCGGCGCCGTCCGCGGACGTCGGCTGGGACCTGCTCCGCGGGCCCGAGGTGCGCGACCGGCTCGCGGAGTTCCTGGCCGACGGCCCGACGACGGCCGCGCCCGACGACGTCGTGGCGCTCGCCCGCGCCGCCGCCGACGGCCTCGCGCCGGCGGCGGCGGCGGAGGCGGTGTGCCGGGCGGTGCGCGAGGAGCTCGACTACATCCCCGGCGTGACGTCCGTGCACACGCCCGCGGCCGAGGCGTGGGAGGCCCGCACGGGTGTCTGCCAGGACATGGCGCACCTCGTGCTGGGCGCCCTGCGGTCCGTCGGCGTGCCCGCCCGGTACGTGTCGGGCTACCTGAACCCCGACGCGACCGGGGAGGTGGGCAGCACGGTGACCGGGGAGTCGCACGCGTGGGTCGAGTGGTGGACGGGCGAGTGGTACGGCTTCGACCCGACGAACCGGGTCCCCGCGGGGGAGCAGCACGTCGTGCTCGGCCGCGGCCGGTCCTACGACGACGTGCCGCCGCTGCGCGGCATCTACGCCGGCCCGCAGACCGAGGACCTCTACGTGGAGGTGCGGATCACGCGCGAGGCGTGACCGCCGTGCGCCGAGCGCGTCCGCGCCGGCGGGGCCGGGGACGCCGGCGGGGCCGGGGACGCCGGTGGGGCCGACCGGTCGCTCGTCGTGGGAACATGGGGGCTACCGACCTGCGGCCGCCGGCCAGTGCCGTGCCGCCCCGTCGGAGCCGACCGAGACCTGCGGCGCCGGAACCCCGGCGCCCCCCACGACCCGGGAGCCTGAGAGCGCGTGTCCCCGATCCCGAGCGCCGCCGCCGCGGCACGCATCGTCCCGGCGGCCACGACGCCCGAGCTGCTGCGCAACTTCTGCATCATCGCGCACATCGACCACGGGAAGTCGACCCTCGCCGACCGCATGCTGCAGCTCACGGGCGTCGTCGAGGCGCGTGCGATGCGCGCGCAGTACCTCGACCGCATGGACATCGAGCGCGAGCGCGGCATCACGATCAAGTCGCAGGCGGTGCGCATGCCGTGGGAGCTCGACGGCACGCCGTACGCGCTCAACATGATCGACACCCCGGGGCACGTCGACTTCACGTACGAGGTGTCGCGCTCGCTCGCCGCGTGCGAGGGCGCGGTCCTCCTGGTGGACGCGGCGCAGGGCATCGAGGCGCAGACGCTCGCGAACCTGTACCTCGCGCTCGAGAACGACCTCCAGGTCATCCCCGTCCTCAACAAGATCGACCTGCCGGCGGCGCAGCCGGAGAAGTACGCGGAGGAGATCGCCCGCCTCGTGGGCGGCGACCCGGCCGACGTCATGCGCGTCTCGGGCAAGACGGGCGCGGGCGTCGAGGCGCTGCTCGACCGGATCGTGCGGACCGTGCCGGCGCCGGTCGGCGACGCGGCCGCACCCGCCCGCGCGATGATCTTCGACTCCGTCTACGACACGTACCGCGGCGTCGTGACCTACGTCCGCGTGGTCGACGGCCACCTGGACCCGCGCGAGCGCATCGCGATGATGTCGACCCGGGCGACGCACGAGCTGCTCGAGATCGGCGTCATCTCCCCGGAGCCCGTCCCCAGCAAGGGGCTCGGCGTGGGTGAGGTCGGCTACCTGATCACGGGCGTCAAGGACGTGCGCCAGTCGAAGGTCGGCGACACGGTCACGAACGCCGCCAAGCCCGCCGCGGACGCCCTGGGCGGGTACTCGGACCCCAAGCCCATGGTGTTCTCGGGGCTGTACCCGATCGACGGCTCGGACTACCCGGTCCTGCGCGACGCGCTCGACAAGCTCAAGCTCAACGACGCGGCGCTCAACTACGAGCCCGAGACGTCCGTCGCGCTCGGGTTCGGGTTCCGCGTGGGCTTCCTCGGGCTGCTGCACCTCGAGATCATCCGCGAGCGGCTCGAGCGCGAGTTCGACCTCGACCTCATCTCCACCGCGCCGAACGTCGTCTACGACGTGGTGCTGGAGGACCGGACCACGGTCCGCGTGACGAACCCCAGCGAGTTCCCGGGCGGGAAGATCCGCGAGGTCCACGAGCCGGTCGTCAAGGCCACGATCCTCGCCCCCAGCGAGTTCATCGGCGCGATCATGGAGCTCTGCCAGGGCAAGCGCGGCGACCTGCAGGGCATGGACTACCTGTCCGAGGACCGCGTCGAGATGCGGTACGTGCTGCCGCTCGCCGAGATCGTCTACGACTTCTTCGACCAGCTGAAGTCGCGCACGCGCGGGTACGCGAGCCTCGACTACGAGCCCGTCGGCGACCAGGTCGCCGACCTCGTCAAGGTCGACATCCTGCTGCAGGGCGAGCAGGTGGACGCGTTCAGCTCGATCGTGCACAAGGACAAGGCGTACGCGTACGGCGTGATGATGACGGCGAAGCTCAAGGAGCTGATCCCGCGCCAGCAGTTCGAGGTGCCGATCCAGGCGGCCGTCGGCTCGCGCATCATCGCCCGCGAGACGATCCGGGCGATCCGCAAGGACGTGCTCGCCAAGTGCTACGGCGGTGACATCACCCGCAAGCGCAAGCTGCTGGAGAAGCAGAAGGAGGGCAAGAAGCGCATGAAGACGATCGGCCGGGTCGACGTGCCGCAGGAGGCCTTCATCGCGGCGCTGACGTCGGACGGTGCCGGCTCGGCCGGCGGCGGCAGGGAAGCGAAGGACGCGAAGAAGAAGTGACGGTGCGGGCATGAGCCCGGCGCTGCCCGACGGCGACGTCCCGCCCGCGGACGGCGCGCTGCCGCCGTCGGTCGTGCCGCGGTCGGCGGGGCGCGCGTTCGGGGTCTACCTGCACGTGCCGTTCTGCGCGGTCCGCTGCGGCTACTGCGACTTCAACACCTACACCGCCACCGAGCTCGGCGGGGGTGCGAGCCTCGCGGCGTACACGGGGACGGCGCTGCGCGAGATCGCGCTGGCCGACCGGGTCCTGCGGGACGCGGGCCTGCCGCCGCGCGCGGTCTCGACCGTCTTCGTGGGCGGCGGGACCCCGACCCTCCTGCCCGTCGACGACCTCGTGCGGCTGCTCGACGGCGTGCGCGGCACGTGGGGCCTGGCCCCGGACGCCGAGGTCACCACGGAGGCGAACCCCGACTCCGTCACCCCCGACGGGCTGCACCGGCTGGCCGCGGCGGGGTTCACGCGCGTGTCCTTCGGCATGCAGTCCGCGGTGCCGCACGTGCTCGCGACGCTCGACCGCACGCACGACCCGGAGCGCGTCCCCGACGTCGTGCGGTGGGCGCGCGAGGCCGGGCTGCGCGTGTCGCTCGACCTCATCTACGGCACCCCGGGGGAGTCGCTCGCCGACTGGCGCCGCAGCGTCGAGGCGGCGCTCGCGACGGGCGTCGACCACGTGAGCGCCTACGCGCTCGTGGTCGAGGCCGGCACCCGCATGGCCGTGCAGGTGCGCCGCGGGGAGCTCACGCTGCCCGACGAGGACGACCAGGCGGCCAAGTACGAGCTCGCGGACGACCTGCTCACGGCCGCGGGGCTGCGCTGGTACGAGGTGAGCAACTGGGCGCGCACGCCGGCGGACGCCTCCCGGCACAACCTCGGCTACTGGCGCGGGGACGACTGGTGGGGCGTCGGCCCCGGTGCGCACAGCCACGTCGGCGGGGTGCGCTGGTGGAACGTCAAGCACCCGCGGGCGTACGCGGACCGGCTCGAGGCGGGCCGCAGCCCGGCCGCCGGCCGCGAGGTCGTCGACGCGGCGACCGCCGAGCTCGAGCGCGTCATGCTCGGCGTGCGGATCGCGGACGGCCTGCCGATCGGCGAGCTGGCGCCGACGTCCCGCGCGGCGGTCGCGGAGCTCGTCGCGGACGGGCTGGTGGACCCGCGGGCCGCGCTCGGGCTCGACGGCACGCGCCGGGTCGTCCTGACGCGCCGGGGGCGCCTGCTCGCGGACGCGGTCGTGCGCACGCTCGCCGCCTGACGACTGCGCCCCGCGTCAGCTGATGAGCCGGACGGACACCGGGTAGCGGTACCACTCGCCGCGCGACGCGGCGACGGCCCCGAGCACGTGCAGCACGGCGCCCACGACGAGCACGCCGAACGGCAGCAGCGTCAGCAGCCCGAACGACGCGACCATCAGCACGAACGAGACCATCGTCGCGCCGAGGACCGTGAGCTGGAAGTTCAGCGACTCCTTCGCGTGGTGCTCGACGAACGGGCCGCGGCCGCGGCAGACCAGCCACACCACGAGCGGCCCCACGAACGACACGACCAGGGGCAGCACGTGGGCGAGCACCGCCCAGGTGCGCTCCTCGTCGGGGCGCAGGGGCGGCGCGACCGGGGGCGGCGGGTACGCGCTCACCGGACGAGCTCCAGGCTGACCGGGTACCGGTAGGTGCTCCCGGCGTTGACGGCCACGGCGGCGAGCACCGACAGCACGAGGCTCGCGATGCCGATCGCCACCATGGCGATCCAGCCGACGAAGCCGATGAGGGGGATCTCCGCGAGGATGCGTGCGGCGACCATCGCGACGAGCACCGTCAGCTGGAAGTTCAGGGCCACGAGCGCCTGGTGGGCGACGGCGTGGTCCTTGCCGCGGTGCACGAGCCACACCACCAGGGCCGTCACCCAGCCGACGAAGAAGTAGGCGAGGATCCCGCCGAGGTGCGCGAGGACGGCCCACGTGGCGGAGGGCGTGGAACGGGCGGGGGTGGCGTACGGGTCGTGGGACACGCGGGCTCCTGACGGTGGGCGGGCGCCGGACCGAGCCGGTGCGGGCCGGTCGGCGTGCCGGGCCGCACCCGGGCGGGTGCACCGGGACGGGCGTTTCGTCCGCGGGCAGCGTACTGGCGCGCGTGGCACCGGCGCCCGGGCGGGGGAACCCGGGAGGGTGGCACCGGCGCCCGGGTCGGGGCGTCGGCTTGACACGTCTTCCTGCGTGTCGGTTCGCTGACCTGGGTGGGCGCGCCGCGCCCGTGGACCAGGAGAGCCCCATGACGGAGAACACCGGCGGCACGCCGCCGCGCGACGACGACGGCCCCGTGCCGCCGCCCGGGCCGGAGCAGCAGGGCGGCGCGTACCCGCCGCCCGCCGCGGGGCAGCCCCCGGCGTCGCCGTACGGGCCCCCCGCCGGGGGCTACCCGCCGCCGGCCGCGGGGGCGGGTCCCTACCCGCCGCCCCCGCCCGGGTACGGCCAGCCCGGCGGCGCGTACCCGCCGCCGCCCGGGTACGGCCAGCCGAGCGGCGCGTACCCGCCGCCCGGCCAGCCGTACGGCCAGCCGGGTGCCGGGGCGCCGTACGGCCAGCCGTACCCGGGCGCGCCCCGGGCCACCGTCGACGTGGGCGCGAGCCTGACGTGGGCGTTCACCAAGTTCGGGCAGAGCTGGGTCGCGTTCGTCGTCGGCGGCCTCGCGTGGTCCGTCGGCATCTTCCTGGTCGTCCTGCTGGTGTCGGTCGCGTTCGGCGGCCTCGGCGCGCTCGTGCAGAACGTGGACGACGGTGGCGCCGCTGCGGGGGCGGGTGCGGCGATCGGCCTGGGCATCGGGGGCATCGTGATCGGCGCCCTCGTGGTGCTGCTCGGTGCGCTCTGGCTCGCCGCGTACGTCAAGGCGGCGCTCAAGGCCGCGGACGGCCGCCAGGTGACGATCGCGGACATGTTCGACTTCTCGCACGCCGGCCCCGTCTTCGTCGTCGGCCTGCTCGTCTCGGTGGCCTACCTCCTCGTGAGCTGGACGTGGATCGTGGCGCCGCTGCTGATGCTCGTGATCGTGTACTTCGTGTTCTTCGCGGTGCACTTCGTCGTCGACCGCGACCAGGGCGCGATCGACGCGATCCGGTCGAGCGCGACGCTGCAGACGCGCGAGATCGGCACGTCGATCCTCGTCGTCCTCGTCGCGTGGGTCGTCTCCGCCGTCGGCGCCGCGATCTGCGGTGTCGGGGCCCTCGTCGGGACGCCGGTCGCGATCCTCGTCTCGGTGTACGCGTTCCGGCGGCTGACGGGCGGCACGGTCGCGCCCTGACGTCCCGGCCCGCAGCACGACGACGCCCCCGCCGGTCCCGGCGGGGGCGTCGTCGCGCGAGGGCTCAGGCGGTCACGAAGTCGATGAGCTCCTCGACGCGACCGAGCAGGCTCGGCTCGAGGTCGGCGTAGCTGCGGACCGAGCGCAGGATGCGCACCCACGCGCGTGCCACGTCCGCCTGCTCGTCCGCGGGCCAGCCGAGCTCGCGCAGGATGCCGCGCTTCCACTCGGTGCCGCGCTCGATGGTCGGCCAGGACGCCAGGCCCAGCCGCTCGGGCCGCACCGCCTGCCACACGTCGACGTACGGGTGCCCGAGCACCAGCACCGTGCCGGCGGGGGCGGCCCGCACCACCTCGGCCGCGATCCGGCTCTCCTTGGAGCCGGGCACGAGGTGGTCGACGAGGACCCCGATGCGCCGGTCCACGGTGGGCCGGAAGTCGCGGACCGCGGCGGCGAGGTGGTCGACGCCCTCGAGCAGCTCGACGACGACGCCCTCGACGCGCAGGTCGTCGCCCCAGACCTTCTCGACGAGCTCGGCGTCGTGCTTGCCCTCCACCCAGATGCGGCTGCCGCGGGCGACCCGGGCGGGTGCGTCGGGCACCGCGACCGAGCCGGACGCCGTGCGCGTCGGCCGGGCGGGCGCGGTGCGCGTGACGGGCGGCACGAGGACGACCGGAGCGCCGTCGACCCAGAAGCCGGGCCCGAGCGTGAACGTCCGCGTGCGGCCGCGGCGGTCCTCGAGCACGACCACGTGCTGGCCGCCCGACTTCTCCACCCGCACGACGGCGCCGACCCACCCGGTCTCGACGTCCTCGACGACGAGGCCGGTCTCGGCGGGCTGCTCGCGCGACGTGCGCGGGGGACGGTGGTGCCGGGTCGGGCCGGCGGAGAGGATGTCGGGGCCGTAGCGGTCGTGGCTCACGCGGGGCACGCTAGCCCTCCCGGGCGGCGAGCGGTCGGCGCCGGCCGGGCGCGTCGCACGGGCCCGGCACCCGTCGGGGGCGGGCCGTGCCGGGCCGGCGCGGCACGGCGTAGAATTGGCACTCGCGCACCGCGAGTGCTACCCGGGGCGCGACCCCGCTGGTGCACCGACCGCGGAGGCTGCACGCGGCACGACGCACGGGAGGAGGGCCAATGAGCGAGGACCGTCGGCTGGACGTGCTCCGCGCGATCGTGGAGGACTACGTCGCCACGCGGGAGCCCGTGGGTTCCCGTGCGCTCACCGAGCGGCACGCCCTCGGCGTGTCCCCGGCCACCATCCGCAACGACATGGCCGCGCTCGAGGACGCCGGGCTCATCGTGCAGCCGCACACGTCCGCGGGCCGCGTGCCGACGGACCTCGGCTACCGCGTCTTCGTGGACCGGCTGGCGGGCGTCAAGCCGCTCTCGGCCGCGGAGAAGCGCGCCATCGGCACGCTGCTCGAGCAGGCCGTCGACCTCGACGACGTCATCGACCGCGCGGTCCGGCTGCTCGCGCAGCTGACGCAGCAGGTCGCGGTCGTCCAGTACCCGTCCCTGCGGCGCTCCGCGCTGCGCCACGTCGAGCTCGTGCCCGTCGGGGCGCGCCACCTGCTGGTCGTCATCATCACGACGACCGGCCGGGTCGAGCAGCGCACGCTCGAGCTGCCCGAGGACGTCGACGAGGCGGTCGTGGCGCGCCTGCGCGTGCGGCTCAACGTGGCCGCCGCCGGTCTGCGCCTGCCGGACCTCGACCGTGCGCTCGAGGCGCTCGCGGAGGAGTTCGTCGCCGACGGCGCGGGGCTCGCGCGCGCGGTCGTCGCCGCGGTCGGCGAGACCCTCGCGCAGGAGCGCGAGGAGCGGGTCGTGGTCGCCGGTGCGTCCCACCTCGCCCGCAGCGCCGGCGCCGACTTCCCGCACACCATCGGCCCCGTCCTCGAGGCGCTCGAGGAGCAGGTGGTGCTCCTGCGCCTGCTGTCGGAGATGGCCGAGGACACCGCCGGCATCTCCGTCCGCATCGGACGCGAGACGCAGCACGAGGGTCTGGCGGAGACCAGCATCGTGACCAGCGGCTACGGCGCGGAGGGCGGCGTGGCCGTCCTCGGCTCCGTCGGCCCGCTGCGCATGGACTACCCCGGGACGATGTCGGCGGTACGGGCCGTGGCCCGCTACCTCACGCGCATCCTCGCCGGCTGACCGGCAGGCCCCGACCGACCTGTCGAGCCCCCGACGAGCAGGAAGCGAAGAGCACCTACGTGACGGACTACTACGAGATCCTCGGCGTCGCGCGCGACGCCACCCCCGAGCAGGTCAAGAAGGCGTACCGCAAGCTCGCCCGTGAGCTGCACCCCGACGTGGCGGGCACCGACCCGGCGGCCGAGGAGCGCTTCAAGGACGTCTCGCGCGCCTACGACGTGCTCGGCAACCCGGAGAAGCGCCGCGCGTACGACATGGGCGCCGACCCGGCGTCGCCCGGCGGCGGCATGGGGGGCGGCTTCGGCTTCCAGGACATCTTCGAGACGTTCTTCGGCGCCGCGGGCGCGGGGGCGCCGCGGGGGCCGGTGCCCCGCGCGCGCCGCGGCCAGGACGCCCTGGTGCGGCTCGACGTCGACCTCGCGGAGACGACGTTCGGCGTGCACCGCGAGGTGCAGGTCGACACGGCCGTGCTGTGCCCCACGTGCGGGGGCACGTGCTGCCGTCCCGGCACATCGCCGCGCACGTGCGAGGCGTGCGGCGGCCGCGGGTCGGTGCAGCGCGTCGCCCGCTCCTTCCTCGGCCAGGTCATGACGACGCAGCCCTGCGCCGCGTGCCACGGGTTCGGCACCGTCATCCCCGAGCCGTGCACCGAGTGCGCGGGCGAGGGTCGCGTGCGCTCGCGCCGCACGCTCTCCGTGGACGTGCCGGCGGGCGTCGACACGGGCACGCGGATCAAGCTCACGGGCCAGGGCGAGGTCGGCCCCGCGGGCGGACCGGCCGGTGACGTCTACCTCGAGATCCGCGAGCGCCGGCACGAGACGTTCGTGCGCAAGGGCGACGACCTGCACGCCACCCTCGAGGTCCCCATGACCGCGGCCGCGCTCGGCACGGTGCTGAGCATGGACACGCTCGACGGGCCGCAGGAGGTCGACCTGCGGCCGGGCACGCAGCCCGGCCAGGTCGTCACGCTCAAGGGGCTCGGCGTCGGTCACCTGCACGTCGGCGGGCGGGGCGACCTGCACGTGCACGTCGACGTGCACGTGCCGAGCGCGCTCGACGAGGAGCAGGCGGAGCTGCTGCGGCGCCTGGCGGTGCTGCGCGGCGAGGAGCGTCCCGACGCGCGCCTGTCCGCGGCGAACCCGGGCGTCTTCGCCAAGCTCCGCGACAAGCTCGCGGGCCGGTGAGCGCACCCGTCTTCCTCGTCGAGCCCGGTGCGCTCGCCGGCGTCGCGGCCGGCGGGGAGTTCCTGCTCGACGGCACCGAGGGCCGGCACGCGGGCGTCGTGCAGCGGCGTGCGCCGGGGGAGCGGGTCGACGTCGTCGACGGTGCGGGCGTGCGCCTGGTCGGCACGGTGCGCGCGGTCGGCCCGGAGGGCGTCCGGCTCGCGGTCGACGACGTCGTCGTGGAGCCGGAGGCGTCGCCGCGGCTCGTGCTCGTCCAGGCGCTCGCCAAGGGGGACCGCGACGAGATGGCGATCGAGGCGGCGACCGAGGTGGGCGCCGACGCGGTCGTGCCGTGGCAGGCGGAACGGTCGATCGTCGTGTGGCGCGGCGACCGCGCCGCGAAGAGCCGGGCCCGCTGGGTGGGCACGGTGCGGGCGGCGACCAAGCAGTCGCGCCGGGCGCGCGCGCCCGAGGTCGCGCAGGCCGTCGACGGCGCGGGGCTGCGCGCGCTCGTGGCACGCACGCTCGAGGGCGGCGGCGCCGCGCTCGTGCTGCACGAGGAGGCGAGCACGCCGCTGGCGGCGGTGCCGCTGCCGGACGCCGGTGACGTCCTGGTGGTGGTGGGTCCCGAGGGCGGCATCGGCGACCGCGAGCTCGACGGGCTGCGCGCGGCCGGTGCGGTGACCGCCCGCCTGGGTCCGCACGTGCTGCGCACGTCCACGGCGGGGCCGGTGGCGCTCGCGCTGCTCGCGCAGCGGCTCGGCCGCTGGCGCTGAGCGGGCGCGACCGCGCACGCGTGCGGGGCGGCGGCGCTCAGCGCGTGTCGGCGCCGCCGTGCGCGACCGCCGCGCGCCCGGCCTCCAGGCGCGCGACGGGCACCCGGAACGGCGAGCAGGACACGTAGTCGAGGCCCACCTCGTGGAAGAACCCGATCGACTCGGGGTCGCCGCCGTGCTCCCCGCACACGCCGAGCACGAGGTCGGGGCGGGCGGCGCGGCCCTCCGCCACGGCGATGCGCACGAGCCGCCCCACGCCCCGCTCGTCGATCGTCTCGAACGGCGACACCCCGAGGACCCCGTTCGCCGCGTACTGCGGGAAGAACGCGGCCTCGACGTCGTCGCGGCTGAAGCCCCACGTCGTCTGCGTGAGGTCGTTCGTGCCGAAGGAGAAGAACTGCGCCTCCTCGGCGATGCGGTCGGCCGTGAGCGCGGCCCGCGGCAGCTCGATCATGCAGCCGACGGGCAGGTCGATCGACATCCCGTGCGCCGCGCCGACCTCCGCCATCACCGTGCGCGCCCGCTCCCGCACCAGGTGCAGCTCCTGCACCGACCCCACCAGCGGGACCATGACCTCCGCGTGCGGGTCGCCGCCGGCGGACCTGCGCGCGGCCACCGCCTCGCAGATCGCCCGCACCTGCAGGTCGAACAGGCCGGGCACGACGAGCCCGAGGCGCACGCCCCGCAGGCCGAGCATGGGGTTGGCCTCGTGCATGCGCTGCACCGCGGCGAGCAGCCGCACGTCGTGCTCGTCGACCTCGCCGCGCTCGCGCGCGACCGCGACCTTGACGGCGAGGGTCGTCAGGTCGGGCAGGAACTCGTGCAGGGGCGGGTCGATGAGCCGGATCGTCGTCGGCTGGCCGTCGGTCGCCGCGAGCAGCGCCGTGAGGTCCTCGCGCTGCAGCGGGAGCAGCGCGTCGAGGGCGGCCCGCAGGTCCTCCTCGTCCTCCGCGAGCACCACGCGCTCGACGAGGACGCGGCGGTCGCCGAGGAACATGTGCTCGGTCCGGCACAGCCCCACGCCCTGCGCCCCGAGCCGGCGCGCGTGCGCCGCGTCGTCGGCCGTGTCCGCGTTCGCGTGCACGTGCAGACGGCGCACGTCGTCGGCGTGCGTGAGGATCCGGTCGACCGCGCCGACCAGCTCCCGCGTCTCGTCGTCGCCGGCCTGCGCGAACGCGGCCTCGAGCCCCTCCTCCAGGTACGTGGTCACGGGCGAGGGGACCACGGGCACCTCGCCGAGGTAGACGCGGCCGGTGTTGCCGTCGACGGCCAGCAGGTCGCCCTCGTGGACGACGCGCCCGCCCGCGGTGACGGTGCGTGCGGCCGTGTCGACCACCACGTCCTCCGCACCGACGACGCACGTGCGGCCCATGCCGCGCGCCACGACCGCCGCGTGCGACGTCTTGCCGCCCCGGGCCGTCAGCACCCCGACGGCCGCGATCATGCCGCCGAGGTCGTCGGGGCTGGTCTCCCGCCGGACGAGCACGACGTCCTCACCGGCCGCGGCGCGCTCCTGTGCGGTCGCGGAGTCCAGCACCACGTGGCCGACGACGGCGCCGGGCGAGGCCGGCATGCCCTCCGCGAACAGGTCGCGGCCGCCGCCGTCCTCGGCGAACCGCGGGAACGCGAGCCGGGCGAGCTCGTCGCCGCTGACGCGCGCGAGCGCCTCGTCCATCGTGATCAGGTGCTCGTCGACGAGCTGGCAGGCGATGCGGAACGCCGCCGCCGCCGTCCGCTTGCCGACCCGGGTCTGCAGCATCCAGAGCTTGCCGCGCTCGATCGTGAACTCGATGTCGCACAGGTCGCGGTAGTGCGTCTCGAGGCGGCGCATGGCCTGCCGCAGCTCGGTGTGCGCCGCCGGGTCGACGCGCTCGAGGTCGGCCAGGCTGAGGGTGTTGCGGATGCCCGCGACGACGTCCTCGCCCTGCGCGTTGACGAGGTAGTCGCCGTAGTCGCCGGCCCGGCCGGTCGCGGGGTCGCGCGTGAACGCGACGCCGGTGCCGGACGTGGGACCGAGGTTGCCGAACACCATCGTCACCACGTTCACGGCCGTGCCGAGGTCGTCCGGGATGCGCTCGCGGCGGCGGTACAGCCGGGCGCGCTCCGTGCCCCAGGACCCGAGCACCGCCACGATGGCCATGTCGAGCTGCTCCCGCGGGTGCTGCGGGAACTCGCGGCCGGTGTGCTCGCGGACCAGCTGCTTGTAGGTCTCGACGAGTGCCCGCAGGTCCTGCGCCGTCAGGTCGACCTCGCTCGCGACGCCGCGCGCCGCCGTCGCCTCCTCGAGCGCGTCGGCGAACAGGGCACCGTCGAGGCCGAGCACGGTGCGGCCGAACATCTGCACGAGCCTGCGGTAGGAGTCCCACGCGAACCGCTCGTCGCCCGACAGCTCGGTCAGGCCCTGCACCGACGCGTCGTTGAGCCCCACGTTGAGGACCGTCTCCATCATCCCCGGCATGGAGAACCGCGCACCGGAGCGCACCGACACGAGCAGCGGGTCGTGGTAGTCGCCGAGCCGCCGGCCCGCGGCGTCCTCCAGCCGGCGCACCGCCATGGTCACCTCGACCCGCAGCTCGGGCGGCACGCGTCCCGTGCGCATGTAGGCGCGGCACGCCTCGGTCGTGATCGTGAAGCCCGGCGGCACCGGCAGGCCCAGCCGCGTCATCTCGGCCAGGTTGGCGCCCTTGCCCCCGAGCAGGTCCTTCTGGTCCCGGTCGCCCTCGCTGAAGTCCTGCACGTAGCGGGCCACGGCGCCTCCTCGGCACGGACGGGCACCCGCCGGGACGCCCCCTGCCCCGGCGGTCCCTCCCAGTCTGTCCCGATCCGCCCGCGCGCTCCACAGGAGGCTCGTGGGCCCGTCTGCTCGTCGGTGCCGACGGCCTCGGTAGGATGGGTCCAGGCCCACGGTGCTGCCGCGCGGCCGGCCGGGCGCAGCAGCGCCCGGAACGCCGCACGACCGAAGGAGCGCACGGCGCCAGCCGAGCACATGGCCGACTCCAGCCCCGCACCCCGTGCCCCCGAGCCGCACCACGCGCGTGTCGAGCACCGCATCACCGTCCCCGCCGAGGTGTCGATGGTGGAGCTGCTCGGCCTGCGTGACGAGGTCCTGCGCACCATCGAGGACGGCTTCCGGGCCGTCGACGTCCACGTCCGCGGCAACGAGGTCACGCTCGCCGGTCCCGCCGGCGACGTCGGCCTCGTCACGCGCCTCGTCGACGAGCTCGTCGAGATGGCCTCCGCCGGCACGCCCCTGAGCCCCGAGGTCGTGACGCGGTCCGTCGCGATGCTGACCGCCGGGTCGCAGGCCCGGCCCGCGGACGTCCTCACGTTCAACATCCTGTCCACGCGCGGCCGCACGATCCGGCCCAAGACGGCGGGGCAGAAGGAGTACGTCGAGGCGATCGACCGCAACACCGTCACGTTCGGCATCGGCCCCGCGGGCACCGGCAAGACGTACCTCGCGATGGCGAAGGCCGTGCAGGCCCTGCAGGCCCGGCGCGTCAACCGCATCGTCCTGACCCGCCCGGCCGTCGAGGCGGGCGAGCGGCTCGGCTTCCTGCCCGGGTCCCTCTCGGAGAAGATCGACCCCTACCTGCGGCCGCTGTACGACGCGCTGCACGACATGGTCGACCCCGAGTCGATCCCGCGGCTCATGGAGGCCGGCACCATCGAGGTCGCACCGCTCGCCTACATGCGCGGGCGCACCCTGAACGACGCGTTCATCATCCTCGACGAGGCGCAGAACACCTCGACCGAGCAGATGAAGATGTTCCTCACGCGCCTCGGGTTCGGCTCCAAGGTCGTCGTCACGGGCGACGTCACGCAGACCGACCTGCCGTCGGGCACCACGTCCGGCCTGCGGGTCGTGGAGGGCATCCTCGGCGGCGTCGACGACGTCGAGTTCTGCCGGCTGTCGTCCTCCGACGTGGTCCGCCACCGCCTGGTCGGCGAGATCATCGAGGCCTACGCACGGTGGGACCGCGCATGAGCATCGAGGTCAGCAACGAGTCGGGCCACGAGGTCGACGAGGCCGAGTTCGCGGCGCTCGGGCGCTACGTGCTCGACGCCATGCACGTGCACCCCCAGGCCGACCTGTTCGTACGGTTCGTCGACACCGCGACGATGAGCGACCTGCACGTGCGGTGGATGGACGAGCCGGGCCCGACGGACGTGCTGTCGTTCCCCATGGACGAGCTGCGCCCCGGCCGTGAGGGCGAGCCAACGGGGCCCGGGGTTCTCGGCGACGTCGTGCTGTGCCCCGAGGTGGCCGCCACGCAGGCGCGCGCCGCCGGCCACTCGACGGTCGAGGAGATGCTGCTCCTGACCACGCACGGGATCCTGCACCTGCTCGGGTACGACCACGCCGAGCCGGACGAGGAGAAGGAGATGTTCGCCCTGCAGCGCCGCCTGCTGCTGACCTTCCTGGCGGGCCGATGACCGACGTGCCCGTCGCCCTCCTGGTGGCCCTCGCGGTTCTCGGGATCCTGCTCGCCGCCGCGCTGTCGGCCGGGGAGGTCGCGGTCCTGCGCGTGACCCGCGCGCGTGTCGCCGAGCTCGAGGCCGAGCACCACCGCGCCGCGGCGCGCGTGCGCCGCCTCGTCGAGGACCCCGCGCGCGTCGCGCACGCCGCGTCGTTCGTCCGGCTGCTGGGGGAGATGACGGCCACCGTGTCGATCACCCTCGCGATCAGTGCGGGGAGCCTGCCCTGGTGGGCGACCGCGCTGCTCGCGGTCGCCGCGTGCGCCGTCGTGGCGTTCCTGCTCGTGCGCGTCAGCCCCCGCAGCACCGCCCGCCGCCACCCCGTCGGGGTGCTCGCGGCGCTGTCGCGCCTGCTGCTCGTCACCACGGCGCTCGCGGGCGGCGTGGCGCGACGCGCCGTCCCGGCCGGGGCGGGCGACGACCACGACGACGCCGAGCTGCGGGACATGGTGGAGCGCGTCAGCGAGTCCGAGGCGATCGAGGACGCCGAGCGGGAGATGTTCCGCTCGGTGCTCGAGCTGGGCGACACCCTGACGCGCGAGGTGATGGTGCCGCGCACCGACATGATCACGACCCACGCGGACACGCCCCTGCACAAGGCGCTCGCGCTGCTGCTGCGCTCGGGCTTCTCGCGCGTGCCCGTGGTGGGGGAGTCGGTCGACGACCTCGTCGGCGTGCTGTACCTCAAGGACGTGGTCCGGCGGATCCCGCCGCACGGCGCGCCGGACGGCGACGACCCGCTCGACGCCCCCGCGTCCTCGCTGGCGCGGCCGGCGGTGTTCGTCCCCGAGTCCAAGCCGGTGGACGCCCTGCTCCGGGAGCTGCGGGACGGCTCGAGCCACATCGCGCTGGTCGTCGACGAGTACGGCGGCATCGCCGGGCTCGTGACCATCGAGGACGCGCTCGAGGAGATCGTCGGCGAGCTGACGGACGAGCACGACCCCAGCGCCCCCAAGGTCGAGGACCTCGGCGACGGGGTGTACCGGGTGCCGGCCCGCATGGGCCGGGACGAGCTCGGGGAGCTGTTCGGCATCGAGGTGGAGGACGAGGACGTCGACACCGCCGCGGGCCTGCTGGCCAAGGCGCTGGGCAAGGTCCCGCTGCCGGGCTCGGAGGCTGAGATCCACGGGCTGCACCTGCAGGCCGACCGCGTCGAAGGACGACGCAAGCGCCTCGCGACGGTGGTCGTGCGGCGCGCCGATGAGCCGGAGGACGACACGGACGCCACCCAGACCCCAGCCCGCGGCACCTCCGCGGTCCGCGACCAGCGACAGCCGGAGGCGGCCCGATGAGCCACCGGTCCGGCTTCGTGTGCCTCGTGGGGCGGCCGAACGCCGGCAAGTCGACGCTCACGAACGCGCTCGTGGGCCACAAGGTCGCCATCACGTCGGGGCGGCCGCAGACCACGCGGCACACCGTCCGCGGCATCGTGCACCGCGAGGACGCGCAGCTCGTCCTCGTCGACACCCCCGGCCTGCACCGGCCGCGCACGCTCCTGGGCGAGCGGCTCAACGACCTCGTGCGCGACACGCTCACCGAGGTCGACGTCGTCGGCTTCTGCCTGCCCGCGGACCAGAAGATCGGCCCGGGCGACCGCTACATCGCCGAGCAGCTCGCGCGCATGACGCCCGAGGGCCGGCCGGGCACGCCCGTCGTCGCCATCGTGACCAAGGCGGACCTGGTGCCCAAGGGGCGGCTCGCCGAGCAGCTCATGGCGGTCGACCGGCTCGGCGCGTGGGCGGACATCGTGCCGGTGTCGGCGCAGGACGGGTACCAGGTGGACGTCCTCACCGACGTCCTCGTGTCCCACCTGCCCGAGGGGCCCGCGCTGTACCCGGAGGGCGAGCTGACCGACGAGCCCGAGCAGGTCATGGTGGCCGAGCTCGTGCGCGAGGCGGCCCTCGAGGGCGTGCGCGACGAGCTGCCGCACTCGCTGGCGGTCGTCGTCGACGAGATCGTGCCGCGGGAGCGGCCCACCGCCGACGGCACCCCGATGCTCGACGTGCGGGTGCACCTGTTCGTCGAGCGCGACAGCCAGAAGGCGATCGTCATCGGCCGGGCCGGTGCGCGGCTGCGCGACGTCGGTACGCGCGCCCGCGGCCAGATCGAGGCGCTGCTCGGCGCGCGCGTCTTCCTGGACCTGCACGTCAAGGTCGCGAAGGACTGGCAGCGGGACCCCAAGCAGCTCGGTCGGCTGGGCTTCTGACGTGGGGGTGAGCGACTCGGGCGCCTTGCGCCGGGTCAGGCGCGCCGTCCGGCGGTCGACGACGAGCACGGGCCGGCTGTCGTCCGCGTACCGCCTGGTCGCGAGCGTCGCGCTGGGCAGCGTGCTGCTCGCGATCGTCGGGGCGGCGCTGGGCCCCAGCTGGTCGCCCGCGGCCATGACCGAGACCATCCGCGTCACGTCGACGAGCACGGCGATCGGCGGGGCGCCGGAGCTCGGCCGCTACGAGGTGCGCACGGAGGTCGTGGAGATCGCGCTCGACGGCGTGACGGTGCAGGGGCGCCTCAGCGTGCCGGTCGGCGCCGAGGAGCCAGTGCCGGGCGTCGTCTTCGTGCACGGGGCCGGGACCGGGCGCTTCACGAAGGCGTTCCTCGCCCAGGCGCACGCGCTCGCCGCGTCGGGCGTCGCGGCCCTCGTGCCGGACAAGCGGCTCGACACGTACACGGCGCGGCACCGCGAGTACGTGGCGATGGCGGACGACTACGCCCGCTCCGTCGCGCTGATGCGCGAGCGGCCGGAGGTCGACGCGGCACGCGTCGGCGTCTACGCCGAGAGTGAGGGCGGCTGGATCGCCCCGGTCATGGCCGCGCAGGACCCGGACCTCGCGTTCGTCGTCCTCGTGTCGGCACCCGTGGTGCCGCCGCGCCAGCAGGCCGCGTTCGCGACGGACGCGTACCTGCGCAACACGCAGGTGCCGCACGGCGTGTTCCGGGCGATCCCGCGCGCCGTCGGCATGTCGATGCCGGGCGGCGGCTTCGAGTACGTCGACTTCGACGTGCGTCCGTACCAGCAGCGCATGCGCCAGCCCCTGCTCGTCGTCTACGGCACGGGGGACGTGTCCATGCCGATCGTGCAGGGCGCCGTGCAGATCCGTTCGGACGCCGCGGTCGCCGGCAACGACGCCGTGACGGTGCGCTACTACGACGGCGCGAGCCACGGGATCCGCGTCGACGGCGAGGTCTCGCCCGCGTTCCTCGAGGACCTGCCCGGGTGGGTCCTCGGCCTGCCCGCGACGGCCGACGCCGAGCCGCGCGCCGCCGGGGCGCAGCCGACCCAGCCCTACCTCGCCGCACCGGTCCCCGAGCCGGGCTGGTTGCGCGACGGGACCGTGATGATCGCCCTCGTCGTGATCGCGCTGGCCGCGCTCGTGCTCGCCGGCCTCGCGGTCGTCGCGTCGCACGGGGCGCACGGCGCGGCGTCCCTCGTGCGGCGCACCGGGCGACGGGCGGCACCCCCCGCCGGGGACGGGCGCGACGCGCCCGACCCGGGCCGGGAACCGGAGGCGGCGGGAGACGCGGTCGAGGCGGTCGGCACCCGGAACCGGTACGCACCCGGCGTCGCGCTGCGGCTGGTCGTGCTCGCCGTCACGACGACGCTGACGGTCGCCGCCATGGCGTGGTACCTGCTGTCCGTGGCGCGCCTCGCGCTCGACTACGAGCGGAACTCGTGGGTGGTCCAGGGCGGCTGGCTCGTCGTGCGCCTGCTCGGGGTCGCCGCGGTCGTCGCCGCCGTCGCCCTGGCACGGCGCTCCACCGCGGTGCGGGAGGCGGACGTGCCCGTCGCACCCGGCGTGGTGCGCGGCGTGGCGCTGTGGACGGTCGTCGTCGGCTGCGCCGTGCTGCTCGTCGTGCTCGCGTACTGGGGCGTGTTCCAGCTCGGCATCTGACGCCGGGCGTGGTGATGGCACGGCCGGACCCCTCAGGTGCGGCACGATGTGCGCCGATGAGGACCAGATGCGGGGAAGGGTGGTGCAGTGCGTACGTCCTGGGGATCGGCGACGGACCGCGGCCGCGTCCGTGAGGTGAACGAGGACGCGCTGCTGGCGTACCCGCCGGTCTTCCTCGTGGCCGACGGCATGGGCGGGCACGACGCGGGCGACCTGGCGAGCCGGATCGCGGTCGAGGAGTTCGCGCAGCTCGCGGGGCGGTCGAGCGCGGGCGCGGACGACGTGCACGCGTGCTTCGCGCGCACGTCGGCGCGGATCCGGGACGAGTTCACCGGCGGTCGGCAGGGCGGCACCACGGTCGCGGGCGCCGCGGTCGCGGAGCACGACGGCGGGTCGTACTGGCTCGTGTTCAACGTCGGCGACTCGCGCGTGTACCGCTGGGCGGACGACGCGCTCGCGCAGGTCAGCGTGGACCACTCGGTCGTGCAGGAGCTGCTCGAGTCCGGCGAGATCGGCCCCGCGCAGGCGCAGCACCACCCGGAGCGGCACGTCCTGACACGGGCGCTGGGCACGGGCGAGCCGCCCGAGCCCGACTACTGGATGCTGCCTGCGGGCCCCCGCGACCGCCTCCTGATCTGCACCGACGGCCTCACGCGCGAGCTCGACGACGCCGCGATCGCCGCCGTGCTGCGCTCGGCCACCCAGCCGCAGGAGGCCGCCGCGCGCCTCGTGCAGGAGGCACTCGCGCACGGCGGGCGCGACAACGTCAGCGCCGTCGTCGTCGACGTCGCCGCCACCGTCGTCACGCCCGACGACGTGCAGGCCACCGCCCCCCGTCCGGCGGCCGACGACGAGCCGTTCCTGTGGGACGAGATGCTCAACGGCGTCACGCTGCCCCGCGCACCCCGACTGCCCGACGCGACGCCCGCCGCCGTCGTCGGGCACGCCCGCACCGTCCAGGACGTCCAGGAGGACCGGTCATGAACGACGCCACGCCCGCGCACCAGTACGCCGCGGGGGAGTGGACGGCCGTCGCCGCCGACGGTCTCCTCGCCCTCGTCGCGCCCGGCACCCGCCCCGAGGTCGCCGCGGGCCTCTGGGACGTGGCCGGCGACGGCGGCGGCGTGCTGTCCGCGCTCGAGGTCGTCGCGGCCGCCGGCTTCGCGCAGCTCCCGCAGTTCGCGATCGTGACGACGCAGGGTGCCGGCGCCGTGCGCGCCGTGCTCCGCGGCCCCGTCGAGCTGCGCGTCCGTACCGCCGACGGCGAGCAGGTGCTGTCCGCGAGCGAGGACGCCGTGTGGACCGAGCACCGGGCGGAGGACGTCGAGTCCCTCGAGCTGCGGGCCGGCGACGGCGGTGCGCAGGAGGCGCCGTGGTGGCCGCTCGTCGCCGGCGTGGTGCGCGCCTCCGTGGTCCGTTCCTCCGTGGTGCGCCGCGCCGTGGTGGACGACTCGCGTGCGGCCAGCGTCGCCGCGGCGGGGTCCGCCGCGTCGGGCCCCGCGACCGCGGCGGGCGGGTCCGCACCGGACGACGACGAGGAGGGTTCCTCGGCTCCGGCCGGGGACACGGCCGGCGCGACGGTGGCCGGCGACGCGCTCCCGCTCGCTGCCGAGCAGGCGAGCGCCGAGCCGACCGAGCCCGGGCCGGACGCGACGGTGGCAGCGGCCGAGCCGGATGAGACCGAGCCGGAGCCGGACGCGACGGAGGTCGAGCCGGAGCCGGACGCGGCAGAGCCCCAGCCGGTCGCGACGGAGGCCGAGCCGGAGCCGGACACGGCGGAGCCCGAGCCGGTCGCGGCGGGCGCGGCTGCGCTGCCGGCCCCGCCGACGGCCGACCTGCCGCCGCTGCCGGAGCCCGCGCCGGCCGAGCCGCTGCCGCCCGCGGCGGACGTGGCGCTCCCGCGGGAACCGGCCGGCCCGGTGGCGGGGTCCTCGACACCGACCCCGCTGCCGCTGGCGCCCGTCTCGACCGGCGACCCGGACGACCCCCTGGGCCTGCCGGCGGCACCGGTCGCGCTCGCGGAGGAGCCCGAGGTGCACGACACCGTGCTGCAGGACGACTGGTGGCAGTCGTCGACGCCGGCCCCCGACGCGCTCGCCCCGGCACCGGACGCGCCGACGTCCGGCCTCACCGCCGTGGACCCGTGGGCCGCGCCCGTACCCGCGTCCGCCCCGGCGCCGGACCACCTCGACCCGTCGGACGACGACCACGACGGCATGACGATCCTGTCCGGCGACCTCGCACGGCTGCGCGACCGCCTCCCGGCGTGGACCCACGACGCCGTCCCCGGGCCCTTCCCGACGCCCGAGCCGACGCCGCTGCCCGCCCGCCTGGTGCTGTCGACCGGCCTGGTGGTCGAGCTCGACCGCGCGGTGCTGCTGGGCCGCGCGCCGCAGGTGTCCCGCGTGACCGCGCGCGAGCTGCCGCGCCTCGTCACGGTGCCGAGCCCCCACCAGGACATCTCCCGCACCCATGCCGAGGTCCGCCTCGACGGCGACCACGTGGTCGTGACCGACCTCGACTCGACGAACGGCGTCCACGTGTCCCGTCCCGGCGAGGGCGTGCGCCGCCTGCCGGCGGGCGAGCCGAGCGTCGTCGCGACCGACGAGGTGGTCGACCTCGGTGACGGCGTGACCTTCACGGTGGAGCGCACGGCATGACCGCGCACCCGGCGGCCGGCCGCGGGGGCCGGCGATGACGCACCGCACCGGCGCGCTCCCGCGGGACGTCGACGTGACCGACACGCCCGCGTCCCTCGGGCGGCGGTTCCTCGCGGTCGCCGTGGACCAGCTCCTGGTCGCGCTGCTCCTCGCGCCGTTCACCCTCGACGCCCTGCGGCGCGTGCTCGCGACGGCGCGCGCGGCCGACCCCGGCGACGTCGTCGTCGCTCCGGTGGGCGTCGGTGCGCTCGTCGCGCTCGTCCTGGCCGCCGCGGTCGCGGCGACGCAGTGGGTCCTGCACGGCCGCCTGGGGTGGACGCTGGGCCGCCGCCTGCTGGGCGTGCGGACGGTGGACGTGCACAGCCGTCGTCCCGTCGGGCTCGTGCGGGTGCTCCTGCGCGAGCTGGTCGTCGCGGCCGGCGCGCTCGCGTGCCTCGTCGGGCAGGTCGCGGTGCTGGTGTCCCCGGCGCTCGACCGCACGGGGCGCAACCGCGGCTGGCACGACCGCGCGGTGGACGCCGAGGTCCTCCTCGCGCAGGACGGCGCGGTTGCGGTCCGGGCGCGCACCGGCACCACGGCCTCGCACACGTCGATGCTGCCCGTCTCCGGGCCGCTGTCGGCGGGTGACCCGGGCGGGGCGCCCGGTACGGCCGCCGCGGTCGCACCCGACGCCGCTGCACCGTCCTCGGCGGACGCACCCGCCGCACCTGCCGCACCCGCTGCGGCGTCCGCACCGTCCGGGCCGGGCGCGGCGGCGCGACCCGCGTGGGCTGCGCTCGCCGACCCGGCCGCGTCGGCGCCGGGAGCGGCGTCCTCGGGCCCGGGTGCCGCCGCGCGCGGCGCGGTGCCCGCGACCCGCCCGGCCGGCACCGTGGCCGAGCAGCCCTCGACCCCGGTCCGGACGGTGCCGACGACCACGGGCGGGCTCGTGCTCGCACCGCTCGACCCGCGGCGCGCGGCGCCCGACCTGGACACCCGGGCGCTGCCGGTCGTGCGCCCCGCGACCCCGCCGCCCCCCGCCCCGGGCACCGCGGAGGAGGACGGCCTGGCACCGGAGCTCGAGCTGACGCGACCCGCGCCGCCGCGGGAGGACGTGGTGCCCGCGCCGCGGCGCGGCGCCGCCCGCGGGCTGCGCGTCGCCCTCGACGACGGCCGCACGGTGACGATCGAGCGGGTCGCACTGCTCGGGCGCAACCCGTCCCCGGGCGCGGGCGTCCAGGTGGTGCGCGTGACGGACCCGGGGCGCTCGGTCTCCAAGACGCACCTCGAGCTGGGCGCCGACGCGGCGGGGGCGTGGGTCACGGACCGTGGGTCGACCAACGGCACGGTCGTGACGCTGCCGGACGGCGGCCAGGTCGTGTGCCGGGTCGATCACCCGGTACGGCTGCGGCCCGGTGCGGTCGTCGTCCTCGGCGACCGGTCGCTGCGCGTCGTCGCGGTGCCGGGCACGTCCGTCGCGGACGTCCTGCGGCCGGACGGGGCGCGTCGCGCGGAGGGCACCCCGCGCGCCTAGAGTCGGCCCATGACGGGCGCGCGCCCCGCTGCACGGATGCAGCTGGTCGAGCTCGCCGACTCCGACGACGAGGACGCGCCGGGGCCGGCGCGCACGGCCGCGCCCGAGCCCGGTCAGGACGCCACGACGCCACCCGCGGGGGGAACCCGCGCGCGCGTGCGGCGGTGGTGGCCCGCCGCGTGGGTCCTCGTGCTCGTCCTCGCCGCCGCCGTCGTGGCGACGCAGGTCGTCGCACGCGGCGCCGCGGCGCGGGCGGACGCGATCGCACGGCTGCCCGGGTTCGTGCGGCCGCTCGACGCGCCGCCCGCGGAGCTGTGGCGTGCTCCGGCGACGGGCCGCACCGGTGTGGTCCCCGCCGCCGGGCACGTCGTCACGGTGTCGGACGCGTCGGGGACCTGGCAGGTCCGCGCGCACGACCCGCGCAACGGTGACGTGCGGTGGGACGCGGACCTCGTGGAGACGAGCCCGGCCGGGTTCGACTCCGTGGCGGTGAGCTGCCCGCCGGGCACGCGGGGGAGCGCGCTCGTGCTGTGCCGGTGGACGGAGCCGCGCGTCGTCTACTCGCGCTCGCGGGAGACCGCCGACTCGGTGCCACCGACGCGCGTGCGGGCCCTGCGGGCGCAGGACGGCGCTGCGGCCGGCACGTGGAGCGTGGCGGACCCGCTGGTCGGCCTCCGCCGCGCGGGCGACGACCTCGTGGTGGCCACGGTCGAGCCGGACCGGCACGTGCTCGTCGAGCGGCGCGCCGGCGCCGACGGCGGGGTGCTCTGGTCGCACCGCTCGGCGGACGTGCTCGTCACTCCCGGCAGCGGCCGGATCGACCCGTCCCTCACCGTGGCGGGCGGCGTCGTGGTGCTGAGCGGGGACGCGACGACGGTGCTCGACGCGCGGTCGGGCGAGGTCGTCGCGCACGGGGCGACCGGCCGGCAGCTCGTCGTGGCGCCGCTGCCCGACGGGCGGTTCGCGACGTGGGCGTCGGTCGGTGGCGCGCACCTGCACGAGGCCGACGGGAGCCGTGGGGTGCCCGTGCCCGGCGTGCCCGTGCGCCTGGCCGCCGACGACCGCTCGGTCGGGGTGCTCCTCACCGACCTCGGCAACCGGGTGGCCGCGCTCGACCCGGACGACGGCACGGTCGTCTGGGAGCTGGCGACGTCGTACTCGCCCGTGGCCGCCGTGGACGGCGCCGTGGTGCTGTGGGGCGACGCGGCGCTGGGCGTCGCCGACGCGCGCGACGGGACCCTGCTGTGGGAGCACCGCACGGGGGAGGCGATTCCCTTCGCGCCGGTGACGGACGGCCGCCTGGTGCTGGGCGCGGAGCCCGACGGCCCGGAGCGGTGGGCCCTCGTCGCGCGCGGGCTGCGCGACGGCGTGCGGGTGTGGTCGGTCCCGCTGCCGGTGGGGGTCACGTCGCTCGAGGGCGTCGGCGGGGTGCTCGTCGCACGGACGGTCACGGAGGCGTTCGTGCTGGGGTGACCCGTCGGCCCGCGGTCGCGACAGGGCCGTGGTTGCGAGGGGCCGCTGCCACGGGGGTAGGGTCTTCCCCGTGGCGCACCGCAGCCTTCTTCTTCGTCGCCGCGACGGGGCCCTCTAGGCCGGCTCCTCGTCGCGGAGTGCGCTGTGCCCGGCTGACCGCCCGCCGACACACCCCGCGACGAAGGACACCCCGATGACCGTCACCCCGAGCGTGACCCCCAGCGCCGAGCGCAACCCGCAGCAGCCGTCCGGCATGCCGTCCCACCGGTACCGGCCCTTCCACGAGCAGATCCGCGTCGACCTGCCGGACCGCACCTGGCCCTCCCGGCGCATGACGCAGGCGCCCCGCTGGTGCGCGGTCGACCTGCGGGACGGCAACCAGGCACTCATCGAGCCCATGAGCCCCGCCCGCAAGCTGGAGATGTTCGAGCTGCTGGTCGGCATGGGCTACAAGGAGATCGAGGTCGGGTTCCCCGCTGCCTCGCAGACGGACTTCGACTTCGTGCGGATGCTGATCGAGGAGGACCGCATCCCCGACGACGTCGTGATCCAGGTGCTGACGCAGGCGCGCGAGCACCTGATCGAGCGCACGTACGAGTCGCTGGCCGGCGCCAAGCAGGCGATCGTGCACCTGTACAACTCGACGTCGGCCCTGCAGCGCGCGGTCGTGTTCCGCTCGGACGAGGACGGCGTCGTCGACATCGCCGTGTCGGGCGCGCGGTTCTGCAAGAAGTACGAGGAGCTGATCCCGGACACCGAGGTGCTCTACGAGTACAGCCCCGAGTCGTACACGGGCACCGAGCTGGAGTTCGCGGTGCGCATCTGCAACGCGGTGCTCGACGTGCTGGAGCCGACGCCGGACCGGCCGGTCATCGTCAACCTGCCGGCGACGGTCGAGATGGCGACGCCGAACGTCTACGCCGACTCCATCGAGTGGATGGGACGGCACCTGCGCCACCGCGAGAGCGTCGTCCTGTCGCTGCACCCGCACAACGACCGGGGCACGGCGGTGGCGGCCGCCGAGCTCGGCTTCCTGGCGGGTGCCGACCGCATCGAGGGCTGCCTGTTCGGCAACGGCGAGCGCACCGGCAACGTCGACCTGGTGACGCTCGGCCTGAACCTGTTCAGCCAGGGCATCGACCCGCAGATCGACTTCTCCGACATCGACCGCGTCCGCCGCACCGTCGAGCGCTGCAACCAGATGCCGGTGCACGAGCGCCACCCCTACGGCGGCGACCTGGTGTTCACCGCGTTCTCGGGCTCGCACCAGGACGCGATCAAGAAGGGCCTCGACGCCCTGGAGGCGCGCGCCGCGGCGGCGGGCACGCCCGTCGCCGACGCCGAGTGGGCGGTCCCGTACCTGCCCATCGACCCGAAGGACGTGGGCCGCAGCTACGAGGCGATCATCCGGGTGAACTCCCAGTCCGGGAAGGGCGGCATCTCCTACCTGCTCAAGTCGGAGCGCGACCTCGACCTCCCGCGCCGCCTGCAGATCGAGTTCTCGCAGGTCGTGCAGCGGCACACCGACCGGCACGGCACGGAGGTCACGGCCGACGACCTGTGGACCATCTTCAGCGACGAGTACCTGCCGGCGCTGCCGGGCGGGTCGCTCGAGCCGTGGGGCCGCTTCGCGCTGCGCGGCACGCGCGCGACGAGCGCCGAGGGCGGCGTCGACACGCTCGAGGCCGACGTCCTCGACCGCGGTGTCGAGCGCACGCTCCGGGGCACCGGGAACGGGCCCGTCGCGGCCTTCGTGGCCGCGCTCAAGGCCGTGGGCGTCGACGTGGCGGTGCTCGACTACGCCGAGCACGCCCTGTCTGCCGGTGGCGACGCGACGGCCGCGGCGTACGTCGAGTGCGCCATCGGCGACGACATCCTGTGGGGGGTCGGCATCGACCCGTCCATCACGACGGCCACGCTCCAGGCGATCGTCTCGGCGGTCAACCGCCACCAGCGCTGACGCGACGGGACCTGCGTCCCGGCGTGACACGCCGCGCCGCCGGCCCCCGCACGCACGGGTGTCGGCGGCGCGGGGCAGAATGGCCCGGTGAGCCTCTACCGCGACGAGGCGATCGTCCTGCGCACCCACAAGCTGGGTGAGGCCGACCGCATCGTCACCCTCCTGTCGCGCGAGCACGGCAAGGTCCGTGCCGTCGGCAAGGGGGTGCGGCGCACCACGTCGCGGTTCGGGTCCCGGCTCGAGCCGTTCATGCACGTCGACGTGCAGCTGAGCACGGGCCGCAACCTCCACGTCGTGACGCAGGCGGAGACGATCGGTCCCTACGGCCGGCGGATCGCCGAGGACTACACGCTGTACACGGCCGGCACGGTCATGCTCGAGACGGCGGACCGGCTGGTCGAGGCGGAGCACGAGCCGTCGGTGCAGCAGTACTGGCTGCTCGTCGGCGCGGTACGTGCGCTCGCGACGCGGGAGCACGCGCCCGGGCTCGTGCTCGACTCCTACCTGCTGAGGGCGCTCGCGATCGCCGGCTGGGCGCCGAGCTTCACCGACTGCGCGCGGTGCGGTGCGCCGGGCCCGCACCACGCGTTCGCGGTCGCGGTCGGCGGGGCCGTCTGCGGGGCGTGCCGTCCGCCGGGGGCCGCGGCACCCGCGCCGGAGACGTTCGAGCTGCTGGCCGCGCTGCTCTCGGGCGACTGGCCCGTCGCCGACGGCAGCGCCGAGCGGCACCGCGCGGAGGGCAACGGCCTGGTCGCCGCGTTCTGCCAGTTCCACCTCGAGCGCCGCCTGCGCTCGCTCCCGATGGTCGAGAGGGTCTGATGCCGGTCCCGCCCCCGCCGCACCCGAGCGGTGCGCGTCCCCCCGCCGTGCCGCGCGAGCTCGTCCCGCGCCACGTCGCCGTCGTGATGGACGGCAACGGCCGCTGGGCGAACGCGCGCGGGCTGCCCCGCACCGCGGGGCACGCCGCGGGTGAGGCGTCGCTGCTCGACGTCGTCGCCGGGGCGATCGAGATCGGCGTGGAGTACGTCTCCGCGTACGCGTTCTCCACCGAGAACTGGAACCGCTCGCCCGACGAGGTGCGCTTCCTCATGGGCTTCAACCGCGACGTGCTGCGCCGCCGGCGCGACCTGATGGACTCGTGGGGGGTGCGGGTGCGGTGGGCGGGCCGCCGTCCCCGGCTGTGGCGCTCCGTGATCAACGAGCTCGAGACGGCCGAGCGCCAGACCGTCGGCAACACCACCTGCACCTTGACGATGTGCGTGAACTACGGCGGCCGCGCGGAGATCGCCGACGCGGCGCAGGCGGTCGCGCGCGAGGTCGCGGCGGGGCGGCTCAGGCCCGAGAAGGTCGACGAGAAGGTGCTCGCTCGGTACCTCGACGAGCCGGACCTGCCGGACGTCGACCTGTTCCTGCGCTCGTCCGGGGAGCAGCGGATCTCCAACTTCATGCTGTGGCAGGCCGCGTACGCGGAGCTGGTCTTCCTCGACGAGCCGTGGCCCGACGTCGACCGGCGGCACCTCTGGCGTGCCGTGGAGACGTACGCGCGGCGCGACCGCCGCTACGGCGGCGCGGTCGACGCCCTGGCGCCCCCGACGGCCTGACACGGCGGACGCTAGCCTCACGCCATGAGCGACGACGACGTCCCCACGCCCTTCGTCCCGCCCGCACCCGGGACCACGCGCCCCGGGGCGCACGTCGGCACCGTGCACGTCGGGATGGTCACGTTCGACACCCGGGACGCCGACGCCCTCGCGGGGTGGTGGGCCGCGCGCACCGGCGGGCGGGTGCAGGCGCACCCCGGGTTCGCGATGGTGCAGCCGGCCGCGCCGGGCGGCGTGACGCTGGGCTTCCAGCAGGTGCCCGACCCGACGCCGGGCAAGAACCGCGTGCACGTCGACCTCGCGGTCGAGGACGTGACCCGCTTCGTGGACGCGTGCGTCGCGGCGGGCGCCACCCACGTCGCCGCGCACACCCTGCCGGACGGGTTCGCGTGGACCGTGCTGGCGGACCCCGACGGGAACCAGTTCTGCGTCTCGCCCGCGCACGGCGCCTGACGCCACCGCGCTCGCCCGCGGCGCGCGAGCGCGCGCGGCTGTCGGAGGCCCGTCGTAGCGTGACGCCATGACGAGCGACGCCGACGACACCTCCGTGCAGGACCCGTCCGACCCCATGGGCTCGAGCACCATCAAGGACCCCGACGACTGGACCACCGGCGACGAGCCGGCGACGGGCGCGCAGATGAGCTACCTGAGCACCCTCGCGCGGGACTCCGGGCGTGACGTGCCCGAGAGCCTGACGAAGGCCGACGCGTCCAAGCTGATCGACGAGCTGCAGGGCCAGAGCCCGCGCGCGCAGGACGTCCCGGACGTGGACGACCAGACCAAGGAGCCGCCGGACTGATCGGTGCCCCCGGGCGGCGCCCGGTCGCCCGACCGCCACGCCGCGTCCGCGTCCCAGCGCGGGCGCGGCGTCGTGCTGTCGCAGGCACCCTGCTCAGGGCGTCGTGCCGTCCGAGGCCGCCGCGCTCTCAGAGGGCGCTCTCCGAGGGCACCGTGCCGTCGGAGGGCGAGCCGGCGCGGGCGTCGCGCTCCGCGGTGCGGCGGCGGCGCGCGAGCAGCATGAGCACGACCACCGCCGCGGCGGCGAGCAGTGCGGCCACGCCCCACGGGGAGCCGGCCGCGAGGGCGACCGCGCCCCACACGGCGCCGATGCCCACGGTGCCCCAGACGACGGCCCACGCCGCCGACCCGGGCAGGGACGCGATCGTGAAGCGCAGGTACGGCATGCGGAGCAGGCCCGCGGCGGCGAAGACCGCCGTCTGCACGCCGACCGTCAGGTAGCCCGCGGTCACGGCGAGCGGACCCCAGCGGTGCACGAGCGCGAGGCCGGTCCGCGCGAGCGGGGTGCCGGCGAACTGCGCCAGCCGGTCGACCGTGCGCTTCCACAGTCGCGGCCCGTGGCGGTGCGCGCCCTCGTACTGCGCCCCGCGCGCGACCGCCCGCCCGGCCCAGTACGTCGCGTGCGAGCGGGCCAGCACGGAGACGAAGAAGATGACGAGGACCAGTCCCAGGGGCAGGCCGTCGAGGCCGTAGGCGCGCGCGACCTCCGTCACGCGGTCGATCCTACGTCGGTGGCCCGCGTGCCCGGCCGAGACCTCGGTCCCACCCGGGAGGGGCGGGCGGCGCCCGTCGTGGGTGCCCGGGCCGGCGTCAGGATCGCGCGGGGACGGCGCTCGGGCCCGCGTCGGGCGCGCAGCCGTCGGTCGGGGAGCCCGGGACGAGCACGTCGTCCGACATGTCGGGGTGCGGGTCCTCCTCGGCGCGCCGGCGGTGCACCAGCGGCCGCACGGCCACACCCGCCGCGTACACGGCGACGGCCAGGACGACGATCGTCGCGCCGGGCGGCACGTCGTTCCAGAAGGTGACGGTCAGGCCGACCACGCTCACGGTGACGCCGACGGCGCTGGCCACGGCCATGGTGCGGCCGAAGGACCGCGCGTACAGCTGGGCCACGGCGACGGGGACGATCATGAGCGCGCTGACGAGCAGCAGACCGACCACGCGCATCGCGATGGTCACGGTCAGCGCCGCGAGCGTCGCCACGGTCATGGACACGAGCCGGACCGGGAGCCCGCTCGCACGGGCGAACTCCTCGTCGTGGCTCACGGCGAACAGCACCCAGCGCAGGCCGACGCCCACACCGAGGACCAGCGCGGCGAGTCCGGCCGTCCACCACAGGTCGGCCGTCGTGACGGTGGCGATGGAGCCGAACAGGTAGCTCATGAGGTTGGCGTTGGTCCCGCCGGCGACCTTGATGAGCAGCACGCCGCCCGCGATGCCGCCGTAGAACATGATCGCCAGCGCGAGGTCGCCGCTGGTGCGTCCCCGCTCCCGCACGAGCTCGATGACGACCGAGCCGACCACCGCGGCGACCACGGCGCCCGGTACGGCGAACGCGTCGGCGGGGGAGGCCGCGGCCCAGCTCCCGACGAGCCAGCCCAGGGCCACGCCCGTCAGGGCCACGTGGCCGATGCCGTCGCCCATGAGCGCGAGCCGGCGCTGGACCAGGAAGGTGCCGACGACGGGTGCGGCGGCGCCGACCAGCACGGCCGCGATGAGCGCGCGCTGCATGAGGGGCGAGGACAGCAGCTCGGCGAGCTCGGCCCACCACGTCACGGGGCCACCCCCAGCGTGAGGTCGGGACCCTCGGACGGCGGTGCGGGGTCGGCGTGCGGGTGGGTGTGGTCGTGCTCGGCGGTGCCGTGCTCGTCGCGCGCGGCGGGCGGTGCGCCGTCGTGCACGACGCGTCCGTGCCGGAGCACGACGGCGCGGTCGATGAGGGGCGCGAACGGGCCGATCTCGTGCAGGATCACCAGCACCGTGGCGCCCGTGTCGCGCAACGTCGCGACGGTGCGCACGAACGTCTCCTGCGTCGGCAGGTCGATGCCGGAGGTCGGCTCGTCCAGGACGAGCAGGCGCGGGTGGCGCACGAGGGCCCGGGCGATGAGCACGCGCTGCTGCTGGCCCCCGGACAGCTCCTGGACGCGCCGGTGCAGGAGGTGGCCGACGCCGAGCGTCTCGAGGGCGGCGTGGGCGCGCGCGCGCCGGTCCCGCGGCGGCAGGAGCCGGCGCCCGTGCAGGAGCCCGGAGGTGACGACCTCGAGCGCCGTGGTCGGCACGCCGCCGCCGGCGGCCATGCGCTGGGGCACGTAGCCGACCTGCTGCCACGGGACCCGCGGCCCGAGCGGGGCGCCGAGCAGGTGCACCGAGCCGGAGGTGAGCGGGACGACGCCGAGCAGAGCGCGCACGAGGGTGGACTTGCCGGACCCGTTGGCACCGAGCAGCGCGAGCACCTGGCCGGGCGGGACCTGGAGGTCGACGCCGCGCACGATGGGGCGGCCGCCGAGCGTCACGTGGACGTCCCGCGCGTCGATCGCCGCGGGGGCGGCGACGCCGGTCCCGCCGGCCGCGCCGACGGCGGGCCCTGGTCCGGGGGTGGGGGGTGCCGCGGTCACGAGCAGGACAATGCCACGCGCAGGGCCTCGAGGTTCTGCTCCGCGACGGACACGTAGTCCTGCGCGTCGTCGGCGAGCCCCTCGAGCGGGTCGAGCACCGCGGTGCGGACGCCGAGGTCGGCGGCGAGCGTCTCGGCCACCTTCGGGCTGACCAGGGTCTCGAAGAAGATGGTGGTCACGCCCTCGTCGCGCACGACGTCGGCGACCTCGCGCAGGCGCGCGGGCGAGGGCTCGGCCTCCGGGTCGATGCCGGAGATGCCGACCTGCTCGAGCCCGTACCGCCGCGCGAGGTGCCCGAAGGCCTCGTGCGACGTGACGACCACGTCGCGCTCGCAGGTCGCGAGGCCGGTGCGGTACGCCTCGTCGAGGGCGGCGAGGCGCGCGGTCAGCGCGTCGGCGTTGGCGCGGTAGGTGTCGGCGCCGTCCGGGTCGACCTCCGTGAGCGCGTCCGCGACCGCGTCGGCGACGGGGGCCAGCATGGTCGGGTCGAGCCAGAAGTGCGGGTCCAGGCCGTCGTGCTCGTGCCCGTCGTCCGCGGTGTGCTCGCCGGGCTCGTCGGCGTGCGTGCCGCCCTCGTCCAGGCCGGCGGCGGCGGTGGCGTCGACCACGTGGCCGGGCTGCGCCTGCTCGACGGCCTCGTCGACCGCGGGCTGGAAGCCGGACTGGTAGACCACCAGGTCGGCGGAGGACACGTCGGCGACCTGGGCGGGGGAGAGCTCGACGTCGTGCGGCTCGACGCTGGGCGGCGTCAGGGACGCGACGTCGACGCGGTCGCCCCCCACCTCCTGCGTGACGTACTGCAGCGGGTAGAACGACGCCAGGGCTGCGACGCGGCCGGTGTCGTCGCTCGCGTCGCCGCCGGACGAGCACCCCGCGACCAGCAGGGCGGGTGCGGCGAGCAGCGCGAGGGCGCGGGAGGGCCGGGACATGAGACCGATTCTCAACTACTTGCGAACCGATGTCAAAAGCGCGCGGCGCGGGCGCCGCCGGGCCGCGGCTAGGCTGTTCCGGTTGTGCCCCGCGGCACCCAGCCGCGGGCTTCCTCGACCCAGGAGAACCCAGTGGCCAGCACCGCCTCCCGCCTCGACGCCGTCGTCTCCCTCGCCAAGCGCCGGGGGTTCGTCTTCCCGAGCGGCGAGATCTACGGAGGCACGCGGTCCGCGTGGGACTACGGACCCCTCGGTGTGGAGCTGAAGGAGAACATCAAGCGGCAGTGGTGGCGCTCGATGGTCACGAGCCGCGACGACATCGTCGGCCTGGACTCGTCCGTGATCCTGCCGCGGCAGGTGTGGGTCGCGTCCGGCCACGTCGGCGTCTTCACGGACCCGCTGACGGAGTGCCTCTCGTGCCACAAGCGGTTCCGCGAGGACCACCTGCTCGAGGACTTCGAGGCCAAGAAGGGCCGTGCGCCCGAGGGCGGCCTCGCCGAGATCGCGTGCCCCAACTGCGGCACCCGTGGCCAGTGGACCGAGCCGCGCGACTTCAACATGATGCTCAAGACCTACCTCGGCCCCGTCGAGGACGAGTCCGGCCTGCACTACCTGCGGCCCGAGACGGCGCAGGGCATCTTCGTCAACTTCCAGAACGTCCTCACGGCCGCCCGCAAGAAGCCGCCGTTCGGCATCGGGCAGATCGGCAAGTCGTTCCGCAACGAGATCACGCCCGGCAACTTCATCTTCCGGACCCGCGAGTTCGAGCAGATGGAGATGGAGTTCTTCGTCGAGCCCGGCACCGACGAGGACTGGCACCAGTACTGGATCGACGCGCGCACGCAGTGGTACACCGACCTCGGCATCGCGCCGGAGAACCTGCGCCACTACGAGCACCCGGCCGAGAAGCTGTCGCACTACTCCAAGCGCACGGTCGACATCGAGTACCGCTTCGGCTTCACGGGGTCGGAGTGGGGCGAGCTCGAGGGCATCGCGAACCGCACGGACTTCGACCTGTCGACGCACGCGCAGCACTCCGGCCAGGACCTGTCGTACTTCGACCAGCAGAAGAACGAGCGGTACGTGCCGTACGTCATCGAGCCGGCCGCCGGCCTGACGCGCTCGCTCATGGCGTTCCTCGTCGAGTCCTACACCGAGGACGAGGCACCGAACACCAAGGGCGGCGTCGACAAGCGCACGGTGCTGCGCCTCGACCCGCGGCTCGCGCCCGTCAAGGCGGCCGTCCTGCCGCTGTCGCGCAACGAGCAGCTCAGCCCGAAGGCGCGCGACCTGGCCGCCGAGCTGCGCACGAACTGGAACGTCGACTTCGACGACGCCGGCGCGATCGGCCGCCGGTACCGCCGCCAGGACGAGATCGGCACGCCGTTCTGCATCACCGTGGACTTCGACACGCTCGACGACCAGGCCGTGACGATCCGCCACCGCGACGACATGTCGCAGCAGCGCGTCGCGCTGGACCAGGTGACGCCGTACCTCGCGCAGCGCCTGATCGGGGCCTGACACCGCACGACCCGCGCCGGGCCGGCACGGTGCTGCGCGCACCGTGCCGGCCCGGCGTCGGGGGGGCCGCGGTGACCCGGCACGGCCCGGGGGACAATGGGGCCGTGCAGACCTCCACCGACACGCCGACCGGACCCGTCGCCGCGGGGCGCCACGTGCTGCCGCCGCTGCGCATCGGCCCGATCACGGTCGACACGCCCGTCGTCCTCGCACCCATGGCGGGCGTCACGAACGCCGCGTTCCGGCGCCTGTGCCGCGAGTCCGGCGCCGGGCTGTACGTCGCCGAGATGCTGACCAGCCGCGCCCTCGTCGAACGCAGCCCCGAGTCGTTCCGGATCATCTCCTTCGAGGCGGACGAGGTGCCGCGCTCGGTCCAGGTGTACGGCGTCGACCCCACCACCGTCGGAGCAGCCGTGCGGCTGCTCGTCGAGGAGGACCGCGCGGACCACGTCGACCTGAACTTCGGCTGCCCCGTCCCCAAGGTGACGCGGCGCGGCGGGGGCGCCGTGCTGCCGTGGAAGCGGGACCTGTTCGCGGCGATCGTGCGGGCCGCCGTCGAGGCCGCGCGTCCGGCCGGCGTCCCCGTGACCGTCAAGATGCGCAAGGGCATCGACGCCGACCACCTCACGTACGTGGAGGCGGGGCTCACGGCGCAGGACGCCGGCGTCGCCGCGGTCGCCCTGCACGGGCGCACGGCGGCCGACTACTACTCCGGCACGGCGGACTGGGACGCGATCGCCACCCTCAAGGAGGCGGTCACCGACGTCCCGGTGCTGGGCAACGGCGACATCTGGTCCGCGGAGGACGCGCTCGCGATGGTCGAGCACACGCGGTGCGACGGGGTCGTGGTGGGGCGTGGGTGCCAGGGCCGGCCGTGGCTGTTCGCCGACCTCGCCGCCGCGTTCGCGGGCTCCGACGCGCGCATCCGCCCGGGGCTGCGTGACGTCGCGCACGTGGTCCGACGGCACGCCGAGCTCATGGTCGAGCACTTCGGCGACGAGTCCAAGGCGCTGCGCGAGATGCGCAAGCACATGGCCTGGTACCTCAAGGGGTACGTCGTCGGCGGCGAGCTGCGGGCCCAGCTGGGCCTGGTGTCGTCGCTCGCGGAGCTCGACGACCGGCTCGCGCAGCTCGACCTGGACCAGCCGTACCCGGGCGCGGCGGCGGAGGGCCAGCGCGGCCGCGCGGGCTCGCCCAAGCGGCCGATCCTGCCGTACGGGTGGCTGGACTCGCGGGAGCTGTCGGAGGACTTCCGGCGCGAGCTGCACGAGGCCGAGCTGTCGGTCTCCGGGGGCTGACCCCCGGGTCGCCGCCCGCCGACCTGCGCGCGGGGCCCGGACCCGCCAGACTCCCGCCATGCGAACCGTGGGCGTCGAGGAGGAGTTCCTGCTGGTGGGCCCGGATGGGGCGCCCGTGGGCGCCGCCGGCGCGGCCGTCCGGGCGTACGAGCTGCGCACGGGCGGTGAGGACGACGAGTCCGAGCCGGGCGGCGGCCTCGAGGGCGAGCTCAAGGAGGAGCAGCTCGAGACGGGCACGCACCCGTGCGAGGACCTCGGCGCGCTGGCGGACGAGGTGCGCGCCGGCCGCCGCCGGGCGACAGCCGCGGCGCGCGCGGTCGGCGTGCGCCTCGCCGCGGTGGCGACGTCGCCCGTCGCCGGGGACAGCAGCCTCGCGCACGGCGCCCGCTACCACCGGATGGCGCAGGAGTACGCGCTGACCGCGCGCGAGCAGCTCACGAGCGGCTGCCACGTGCACGTCGCCGTCGCGGACGACGACGAGGGCGTGGCGGTGATCGACCGGATCGCGCCGTGGCTGCCGGTGCTGCTGGCGCTCAGCACGAACTCGCCCTACTGGCGGGGCGAGGACTCCGGGTACTCGAGCTTCAGGTCGCAGGTGTGGAGCCGCTGGCCGACGGCCGGGCCGACCGCGCCGTTCGGTTCCGTGGCGGGGTACCGGCAGGTGGTCGAGGGCCTGCTCGCGACGGGTGCCGCGCTCGACCACGGGATGCTCTACTTCGACGCCCGCCTGTCGCACCGGTACCCGACGGTCGAGATCCGCGTCGCCGACGTGTGCCTGCGCGCCGACGACGCGGTGCTGGTCGCGGCGCTGGCGCGCGGCCTGGTCGAGACGGCCGCGCGCGACGCCGCGGCCGGCGTGCCGCCGGTGACGGCACGCATCGAGCAGCTGCGGGCGGCCACGTGGCGATCCGGACGGTCCGGCCTGACGGGCGACCTCGTCGCGCCGCCGCGGTTCGTCCCGGCGCCCGCGCGCGACGTCGTGCGGGCGCTGCTGGAGCACGTGCGGCCCGTCCTGACCGAGGACGGCGACGTCCAGCGGGTCGAGGGTCTGCTCGACTCCCTCTGGGTGCGCGGCTCGGGGGCGGCGCAGCAGCGCGCGTGGTTCCGTGCGGGCGGGCCCCAGGGCGTGGTCGACGGGGCCGTCGCGGCGACGGCGGACTGAGGCAGGTCCCCGGCCGGCCGCCGCCACGACGCTGCGGCCTCAGGCCGAGGCGCGCGTCCAGACGGTCGTCGCGCCCGGCAGGGCCGGGGCTGCCGCGGTGCCGCCGAGCGGACCCGACGCGAGGAGCACCTCCGTGCCGGTCGGCAGCGCCACCTCGTCGTCGCCGAGGTTCGCCACGACGACCACGTCGCGGTTCGCGAACCGCAGCACCCGCGGCTCGCTGTCCAGCCAGGCCAGGCCGCCGGCGCCGAGCTGCTCCGACCGGCGCAGCGCGAGGGCCGCGCGGTACAGCTCGTAGGTCGAGCCGGCACGGCCCCGCTGCTTGTCGGCGGCGAGCTCGGACCACTCCGCCGGCTGGGGCAGCCACGTGGCGCCCGTCGGCGAGAAGCCCATGCCCGGGGCGTCGCCCTCCCACGGCAGCGGCACGCGGCAGCCGTCGCGGCCCCGCTCGGCCCCGCCGGTCCGGAAGAACGCCGGGTCCTGCCGCAGGCCGTCGTCGAGCGCCGTGTGGTCGGGCAGACCGAGCTCCTCGCCCTGGTACACGTACGCCGACCCGGGCAGGCCGAGCATGAGCAGGGAGGCGGCGCGTGCGCGGCGCAGGCCGAGCGCCGCGTCCGGCTGCTCGTCGCCGTGGCCGATGCCGTTGGGGCGGTGCGTGGGGTCGGCCAGGCCCATGCGGGAGGCGTGCCGAACGACGTCGTGGTTGGACAGGACCCACGTGGTGGGGGCGCCCACCGCGTCGTTCGCCGCGAACGACGCGGTCACGACGCGGCGCAACGCCGCGGCGTCCCAGCCCGCCGCGAGGAACGCGAAGTTGAAGGCCTGGTGCATCTCGTCCGGGCGCACGTACCGCGCCAGGCGCGACAGCGGCTCGACCCACGCCTCGGCGACCATGGCGCGGTCGCCGTCGTACTCCTCGAGCACCGAGCGCCAGGCCCGGTAGATCTCGTGCACGCCGTCCTGGTCGAACATCGGCCCGTGGTTGCCCGACCCGTCGACCGTGTCGGTGCCCTCGCTCCCCTCGATCATCGAGACGTGGCCGTGCCAGTCGGGCAGGCCCGGCTCCTTGACCATGCCGTGCGCCACGTCGACCCGGAACCCGTCGACGCCCCGGTCGAGCCAGAAGCGCAGGATCTGCTCGAACTCTGCCCGGACCTCGGGGTTCTCCCAGTTCAGGTCGGGCTGCTTGCTGTCGAACAGGTGCAGGTACCACTGCCCGGGCGTGCCGTCGGCGTCGGTGGTGCGGGTCCACGCGGGCCCGCCGAAGATGGACTCCCAGTTGTTGGGCGCCAGCTCGCCGTGCTCCCCGCGACCGTCGCGGAAGAGGTAGCGGTCGCGCTCGGGCGAGCCCGGTGCGGCGGCGAGGGCGGCCTGGAACCACACGTGCTCGTCGCTGGTGTGGTTGGGCACGAGGTCCACGACCACGCGCAGTCCGAGCGCGTGCGCGCGGGCGATCAGCGCGTCGGCGTCGGCGAGCGTGCCGAACAGCGGGTCGACGGCGCGGTAGTCCGCCACGTCGTACCCCGCGTCGGCCTGGGGCGAGCGGTAGAACGGCGAGAGCCACACCGCGTCCACGCCGAGCTCGGCGAGATGGTCGAGGCGGGCGGTGACGCCGGGCAGGTCACCCACGCCGTCCCCAGAGGCGTCCGCGAACGATCGGGGGTACACCTGGTAGATGACGGCGTGGCGCCACCAGGGTCCGGCAGGGTCCTCGACCCGGTGCGCGAGCACGGCGTCCGGGAGGGCATCGATGGTCACAGGTGGTCGACCTTCCTGAGGGGGAGCGGGCAGCGGCGCGGGAGCAGGCGCCGACGTGCGGGGGGCAGGGGGGCGCGTTCACGCGTCACCAGGACGGGGGTGGGGCGTGTGCTCCGGTGCTCAGATGCTGGCGGGGGTCGCGTGGACCCCGACACCGGCGGCCTCGCCGGGCGCTGACCCGGTCGACGCGCGCACCACGAGCTCGGGGTGGAACAGCAGCTCGGCCCGGGGTGCGCTCGTGCCACGGATCTCCGCGACGAGCGCCGACACGGCGGCGTGCCCCATCGCGGCGACGGGCTGGCGCACCGTCGTCAGGGGCGGGTCGGTGAACGCGATCAGGGGTGAGTCGTCGAACCCGACGACGGACACGTCGTCCGGCACGGCGAGGCCGAGCGCGCGGGCGGCGCGCACCGCGCCGAGGGCCATCATGTCGGACCCGCAGACGACGGCCGTGTGGCCGGTGCGGAAGAGCTGGCTCCCGGCGGCGTGGCCGCCCTCGACCGTGAACAGCGTGGAGACGACGTGCCGGTCCACGTCGGCGTCCCCGGTGTGCCGCTCGAGCAGGGCGGCGAACGCGGCGAGCTTGCGCTGGGACGGGACGAACCGGGTGGGCCCGACCGCCAGCCCGATGCTCCGGTGGCCGAGCGACCAGAGGTGGCGGAAGGCCTGGTCCATGGCCGCCGTGTCGTCCGTGGACACCGCGGGCGCGTCGACGCCCTCGGCGAAGCCGTTGACGAGCACCAGCGGGACGCCACGCCCGCGCAGCCGGTGGTACCGGTCCTTGCTCGCGGTGGTGTCCGCGTGCAGGCCGGAGACGAAGACGATCCCGTCGACGCCACGGTCGAGCAGGAGGTCGACGTACTGGTCCTCGGTCGTGCCGCCGGGGGACTGGGTGCACAGCAGGGGGGTGTACCCGCGGTCGGTGAGCATCGTCTCGATGACCTGCGCGAACGCGGGGAACACCGGGTTGCTCAGCTCGGGCACGACCAGCCCGACGAGGCCGGCCGAGCGCATGCGCAGCTTCTCGGGCCGCTCGTACCCGAGGACGTCGAGGGCGGCGAGCACGGCCTGGCGCGCCTGGACGGAGACGCCGTGCTTGCCGTTGAGGACGCGCGACACGGTCGCGGTACTCACCCCCGCCTGCTCGGCGAGGTCGGTCAGCCGGGTGCGCACAGGCGGAAGCGTAGTCCGGGTCACGCGACCTCCTCGTCCTCCACGCGGGGCGCGTTGCCCGACCGTCTCTGAAACGCTATCTGAAAGTTACCGCAACAACTTGCAGGCGGCGTCGCGGTCGCCGTACGTTCGCAGGACCAGGTCAGCGTGGGCAGCCGCCGACGCGTGGCGACGGCACTCGACAACCAGGAGATGACGATGCGACGGAGCATCCCGGCCGTGGCGGCGACGCTCGGCCTCGCGCTCACCCTCACCGCGTGCGGCGGAGGCGACGGCGACAGCGGCGGCGCCGCGGAGTCCTCCGCGGCCGCTGCCGACGACGGTCTCGTCATCTGGGTCGACGAGACCCGGCAGGCGGCCGTCGAGGACGCCGCGGAGCTCTTCACCGACGAGAACGAGGTCGCGGTGGAGCTCGTGGTGAAGAACTTCGACGACATCCGCGCCGACTTCCTGGCGCAGGTGCCCACGGGCGAGGGCCCCGACATCACGGTGGGCGCGCACGACTGGCTCGGCGAGATGACGCAGAACGGCGTCGTGGCGCCCATCGAGCTCGGTGAGAAGAGCGCCGAGTTCGAGGAGGTCGCGGTCGAGGCCTTCACGCAGGACGGGCAGGTGTACGGCCTGCCGTACGCGATCGAGAACATCGCGCTCATCCGCAACACGGCCCTCGCGTCCAGCGCGCCGGCCACCTGGGACGACGCGCTCGCGGCCGGGCAGGCGGCGGGCACGACGTACCCGATCCTCATCCAGACCGGTGAGGAGGGCGACCCCTACACGTACTACCCGCTGCAGACGTCGTTCGGTGCGCCGGTCTTCGTGCAGAACGAGGACGGCACCTACTCGCCGGAGCTCGCGATGGGCGGGGCCCCCGGCCAGGCCTTCGCGCAGTGGCTGCAGGCGCAGGGGCAGGCGGGCGTGCTGCAGACGGACATCACGTACGACATCGCCGTCGAGGCCTTCAAGAACGGCGAGTCGCCCTTCATCATCGGCGGGCCGTGGATGCTCGAGCAGTTCGAGGGCCTCGAGCTCTCCGTCGACCCGATCCCGGCGGCCGGTCCCGAGGCCGCGCAGCCGTTCGTCGGCGTGCAGGGCTTCTACGTCTCGGCGCAGAGCGACAACGCCCTGCTCGCGAACGACTTCCTCGTCAACTACATGGCGTCCGAGGACGCCCAGCTCGCCCTCTACGAGGCGGGTGACCGCCCGCCGGCCCTCAAGGCGGCTGCCGAGATCGCCAACGAGGACCCGATCACGGCCGGCTTCGCAGCCGTGGGCGCCGAGGCGGCCCCGATGCCGTCGATCCCGCAGATGGGGTCGGTCTGGCAGTTCTGGGGCGTGACCGAGGCGCAGATCCTCTCCGGCACGGCCGACCCGGTCGCCGCGTGGGACAAGATGATCGCCGACATCGAGGGAGCCATCGGCTCCTGACACCGCCGGCGGCGTGCCGCACGGGGCCCCGGTCCCGTGCGGCACGGCCGTCGCCGGCGACGCGGACGGGCCCGGCAGCCCGCCCCTGACCCGTCCCCCCCGGCGTGACGCCCGTCAGCCCGTACGGAGGCCCGATGTCCACCCAGTCCACCCTCGACGACCCGACCGCCGACACCGGCGGGGGAGGCGCGCAGCCGGGGCCCGGCCGCCGGCTGCGGGGACCCGGCGCGCCGCGCTCGTCCGGCACCCTCTCCGGCCTGATCGCGAAGATCGCGCTGCTGGCGGTCGTCAACGCCTTCGGCGTCTTCGCGATCCTGGCCGCCTGGAACGAGGAGTCCTACGGGATCCTCGCGGCGATGGTCGCCCTGCTCGTCCTCACGGACTGGGTGTACTTCTCCCGCCGGACCCTGCCGCTGAAGTACGTGCTGCCGGGCCTGGCGTTCCTGCTCGTCTTCCAGGTCTACGTCGTCGTCTACACCGGCTGGGTCGCGTTCACGAACTACGGCGACGGCCACAACTCCACCAAGGAGCAGGCCATCGAGGCCCTGCTCATCCAGAACGAGCGCCGCGTCGAGGGGTCCCGGGCGTACCCGATCACCGTCGTCGAGCGCGGCGGCGAGCTCGGGTTCGCCGTCCTGGAGCCGGACGGCGAGGTCCGCGTCGGCACGGCCGAGGACCCCCTGCGCGAGGACGAGGGCGCGACGGTCGACGACGACCGGATCACCGAGGTCCCCGGCTGGCAGGTCCTCGACCGCGCGCAGGTGCTCCAGCGGCAGGGCGAGGTCACCACGTTGCGCGTCCCCGTGTCGGACGACCCGGAGGACGGCTCCATCCGCACCCAGGACGGCCGCACGGGGTACGCCTACACCTCGACGTTGGAGTACGACGCCGAGGCCGACACGATGACGGACGTCACGACCGGCACCGTGTACACGCCGAGCGAGGACGGCTGGTTCGTCGACGCGGACGGGCAGCGCCTCAACGTCGGCTGGCGCGTCATGGTGGGGCTGGACAACTTCCGGACCGCGTTCGGCGACAGCCGGTACGCCGACCCGTTCGTGCAGATCCTGCTGTGGACGTTCGTGTTCGCGATCCTGTCGGTCGGCTCGACGTTCCTGCTGGGCCTGTTCCTGGCGATCACGTTCAACGACCCGCGGCTGCGCGGGCGGCGCATCTACCGCACGCTGCTGATCTTCCCGTACGCCATCCCCGGCTTCCTCGCCGCGCTGCTGTGGTCGGGGATGCTCAACCGCTCGTACGGGTTCGTCAACCAGGTCCTGCTCGGTGGGGCCGCGGTGCCGTGGCTGACCGACCCGTGGCTGGCGAAGGTCTCGGTGCTCATGGTGAACCTGTGGCTCGGGTTCCCCTACATGTTCCTGATCTGCACCGGTGCGCTGCAGTCGCTGCCCGCCGACGTGCTCGAGGCGGCCAAGGTCGACGGCGCGGGCCCGTGGCGGACGTGGCGGTCGGTGACGCTCCCGCTGCTGCTGGTCGCGACGACGCCGCTGCTGATCTCCTCGTTCGCCTTCAACTTCAACAACTTCACGCTCATCTACATGCTGACCGGGGGCGGGCCGCAGTTCGCCGACGCGTCGGTGCCGCTCGGCCACACCGACATCCTCATCTCGATGGTGTACAGCGTGTCCGGCCTCGACGGCACGGCGCCCAAGAACTACGGCCTGGCCAGCGCGTTGTCGATCGTCATCTTCGTCATCGTGGCGACCATCTCCGCGATCACCTTCAAGCGCACGCGGCAGTTCGAGGAGATCAACTGATGGCCACCACGACCACCGCCCCCGCGCAGCCCGCCACCCGGTCCGACCGGCACCGCATGCCGGCGCGGCGCTGGTTCTCCGAGCTCGGCTGGCGCCACCTCGTCGGCGTCGTCGCGGTCGCCTTCGCGCTGTTCCCGATCGTGTACGTCTTCTCCGCGTCGTTGTCGGAGGGCGGCACGCTGACCGGCTCCAACGAGCTGTTCAGCGACGTGTCCGGGAGCAACTACACGGCCCTGGGCGAGTCGTTGTTCTGGACGTGGCTGCTCAACACGGTCGTGATCGCGGTCGCCACGGCGGTCGGCACGGTGCTCATGGGCGCCGCGGCCGCCTACGCCTTCTCGCGGTTCCGCTTCCGGGGCCGGCGCGCGGGCCTGACGGCTCTGCTGATCATCCAGATGTTCCCGCAGATGCTCGCGTTCGTCGCGGTCTTCCTGCTGCTGCTCGGCATCGGCAACGTGCTGCCCGTCCTGGGCCTGAACAGCAAGATCGCGCTCATCGCCGTGTACCTCGGCGGCGCTCTGGGCGTCAACACGTTCCTCATGTACGGGTTCTTCAACACCGTCCCGCGCGAGCTCGACGAGGCCGCGAAGATCGACGGGGCGACGCACGCCCAGACGTACTGGACGATCATCCTGCGCCTGGTCACGCCGATCCTCGCGGTCGTGGGCCTGCTGTCGTTCATCAGCTCGTTCGGGGAGTTCATCATCGCCCGGCTCGTGCTGCAGTCCGAGCGCAACTGGACCGTCGCCGTGGGCCTGTACAACTGGGTCTCTGCTCTGCTCGAGGCGAACTGGGGCCTGTTCACGGCGGGCGCCGTGATCGCGGCCGTCCCCGTGCTGCTGCTGTTCCTGTTCCTGCAGCGGTACATCGTCGGCGGGCTGACGGCGGGAGCCGTCAAGGGGTGAGTGCGTCCCCGGGCCGCAGCTGTCCCGGGGCCGCCGACCGGGACCGGGCCGGCCCGCGCCGGACGTGCCGCACGCCCCGAACTACGCTGATCCTGTGACCACGCTCGACGACCTCGCCCGCGCCCGCGCGGACGGTGACGGCTACGTCGACGCCGACCGGGAGCGGTGGGTCCCCGAGGGCTCGAAGTCGCGGGAGCGCTCGCCGTTCGAGCGCGACCGCGCCCGGATCGTGCACTCCTCGGCGCTGCGCCGGCTGGGCGCCAAGACGCAGGTCCTCGGGCCCTCGTCGGACGACTTCGTCCGCACCCGGCTGACGCACACCCTCGAGGTCGCCCAGGTTGGCCGGGAGATCGGCAAGGCGCTGGGCTGCGACCCCGACGTCGTGGACACCGCGTGCCTCGCGCACGACCTGGGCCACCCGCCGTTCGGCCACAACGGCGAGCGCGCGCTGGCGGGGCTCGCCCGCGACATCGGCGGGTTCGAGGGCAACGCGCAGACCCTGCGGCTGCTCACGCGGCTCGAGCCGAAGGTCGTCGACCGGGGCGGACGTTCGGTGGGGCTCAACCTCACCCGCGCCAGCCTCGACGCGTCGGTGAAGTACCCGTGGCGGTTCGGGCAGGGCCCCGTCAGCGCCGCCACCGGCCGTCCGACGCACAAGTTCGGCGTGTACGAGGACGACCTCGCGGTGTTCGCCTGGCTGCGTCAGGACGCCCCCGGCGGTCGCAAGTGCCTGGAGGCGCAGGTCATGGACCTCGCCGACGACATCTCCTACTCCGTGCACGACGTCGAGGACGCCGTCGTCGGCGGCCGCTTCGACCTGGACGTGCTGACCGTGCCGGACGAGCGCGCCCGCATCGTCGACGCCGTCGGCACGTGGTACGGCGACCAGGTCGACCCCGCAGGCCTCGAGGCCGCGATGGACCGGCTCGTCGCCGCGCGGCTGTGGCAGCCGCGCTTCGACGGGTCGCGCAGCGCGCTCGCGCACCTCAAGGACGCGACGAGCCAGCTCATCGGGCGGTTCGCGCAGGCCGCCCAGCTCGCGACGCGCGCCCGGTACGGCCCGGGCCCGCTCACGCGCTACGCGGCCGAGCTGGTCGTCCCGCTCGAGACGGTCGCGGAGATCCTCGTGCTCAAGGGCATGGCCGTGGCGTACGTCATGGCGCCGCGCGAGCTGGAGCCGCTGTACCAGCGGCAGCGCGAGATGCTCGCGGACCTCGTCGAGGTCCTGTCCGACCGCGCCCCCGTGGCCCTCGAGCCGCCGTTCGCGGCCGACTGGCGCGCCGCCGCGGACGACGCCGAGCGGCTGCGCGTGGTCGTCGACCAGGTGGCGTCGCTCACGGACGTGTCGGCCGTGGCGCTGCACGCCCGGCTGGTGCGACCGCCGCGGCACTGAGTCGCCGCGGCGGTCGCGCCGGTCAGCCCTCGGCGTCGAGGGGCCAGACGGGCCGGACCTCGACACGCCCCCCGCGCGCCATGGGGTGTGCCGCCGCCACCGCGATGGCCTCGTCGAGGTCGGCGCACTCGATGACGTCGTAGCCGGCGATCGTCTCGCGCGTCTCCGCGAACGGGCCGTCGGTGACGAGCAGGTCGTCGCCGCGCCGGCGGACGGTCGTGGCGGCCTCGGCGGGCCGCAGCCGGTCGCCGTGCTTCCACACGCCCCGCGCGTCGACGTCGGCGCCCCACGCCTCGATGTCGACGTCGCCGGGCCGGGCCTCCTCGCCCTCGGGGTCGGTGCAGATGAAGAGCATGTACTCCACGGGTCCTCCTTGCCGGTGCCGGGCCCTCGTGACCCGGACCACACCCTGACGCACGGCGGCCCGGGGATTCGACACCGGCGCTCCGGCGGCTGCGCGGCGCCTAGACTCTCGGCCGTGGCGGGGCGCATCCGGCGGGAGGACGTGGAGGCGGTCCGCGAGCGCGTCCACATCGAGGAGGTCGTGGGTGCGCACGTCGCCCTGCGCTCCGCGGGCGTCGGCTCGCTCAAGGGGCTGTGCCCCTTCCACGACGAGCGCACCCCGTCCTTCCACGTCCGCCCGCAGGTCGGGCGCTACCACTGCTTCGGGTGCGGCGAGGGCGGCGACGTCATCAGCTTCGTGCAGAAGGTCGACGGCCTCGGCTTCACCGACGCGATCGAGCACCTGGCGGCGCGCGTCGGCATGGAGGTCCGCTACGAGGACGGCGGGCCCGCGCGGCCCGGCGAGGAGCCCGGACGGCGCCGCCGCCTGCTGGACGCGCACCGCGTCGCGGAGGAGTTCTACCGCGAGCAGCTGCTCACGCCCGCCGCCGCCCCGGGGCGTGCGTTCCTCGCGGAGCGCGGGTTCGACCGCTCGGCGGCGGACGAGTTCGGCGTCGGCTTCGCGCCCCAGGGGTGGGACGCTCTGCTGCGCCACCTGCGCGGACGCGGCTTCACGGAGGCGGAGCTGACCGCGTCGGGCCTCGTGAGCCAGGGGCAGCGGGGCGTCTACGACCGGTTCCGCGGGCGGCTCGTGTGGCCGATCCGCGAGGTGACGGGGGAGACGGTCGGCTTCGGCGCGCGGCGCCTGCTCGACGAGGACACCGGTCCCAAGTACCTCAACACCCCGGAGACCGCGCTGTACCGCAAGTCGCACGTGCTCTACGGGATCGACCTGGCCAAGCGCGAGATCTCCCGCGAGCGGCAGGTCGTGGTCGTCGAGGGGTACACCGACGTCATGGCCATGCACCTGTCGGGCGTCCGGACGGCGGTCGCGACGTGCGGCACCGCGTTCGGCGGCGACCACGCGCGGATCGTGCGGCGGCTGCTCGGGGACGGCGGCGGCGCGGGCGGCGTGCAGCTCGCCGGCGGCGGGTCGGTCGGCGGCGCGGTGGTGTTCACGTTCGACGGCGACGCGGCGGGGCAGAAGGCGGCGCTGCGTGCGTTCGGGGAGGACCAGTCCTTCACGGCGCAGACCTTCGTCGCCGTCGGGCCGTCGGGCATGGACCCGTGCGACCTGCGGCAGGCGAAGGGCCCGGACGCCGTGCGCGCGCTCGTGCAGGCGCGTCAGCCGCTGTTCGAGTTCGTCATCCGCTCGACGCTCGCCGCGCACGACCTCACCACGGCCGAGGGACGCGTGGGCGCGCTGCGGGCGGCCGCGCCCGTCGTCGCGGGCATCCGCGACACCGCGCTGCGCCCGGAGTACGTCCGGCTGCTCTCGGGCTGGCTCGGCATGGACGACCAGGACGCGGTCCGGCGTGCCGTGCAGGACGCCGTGCGCCGGGGTGCCGGCCGAGGCGGGTCCGGCGACGGCCGCCGTGCCGGCGCCCAGCGCCCGGACGACCGGGGGGCCGGCGACCGTGGGCGCGACGGCGCGCCCGAGCCCGAGCGCGCCGTCCGCATGCCCGTGCCGGACCGCCGCGACCCGGTGGCGCAGGTCGAGCGGACCGCGCTCGAGGTCGTCCTGCAGGCGCCGCTGCTGGTGCCCGACGACTTCGACGCGCTCGCCCCGGATGCCTTCGCGGCGCCGGCCTACCGCGCGGTCCACGAGGCCGTCCGCGCCGCGGGCGGCGTCGCCGGCGGGCGCGCGCACGTCGAGCGGTCGGGCGGCTCGTCGACCGCCTGGGTCGGCGCGGTGCTGGAGGAGGCGGCCGAGCCGGTGCACCCCCTCGTCACCGAGCTCTCGGTCGCGCCCCTCCCCGAGGACCGCGAGGACGCTCTGCCCGGGTACGTCCGGGGGGTCGTCATGCGGCTCGTCGACATCGGCTACACGCGGCAGATCGCCGACGTGCGGGGCCGCCTGCAGCGGATGGGCCCGGACGTCGACCCCGTGGCGTCGCGCGCGCTGTTCACCGAGCTCCTCGACCTCGAGGGCCGCCGGCGCACGCTGCGCGACACCGCCTGAGGCCGGGCGAGCTCAGCGCAGGGCGACGAGCCCGGTGCCGTCGTCCTCGGTGCGGCCGTCCGTCACGGCCGTGACCGTCATCGACCGGAGGAGCAGTGCGCCGCCGTAGTAGGACAGGAAGGCCGTGTCCGTCGCGTCGCGGCCGGTGGCGATGCGCAGCATCGTCGGCCGGGGCGCCAGCCGGGTCGCGTCCACCACGTGCCAGGCCCCGTCGACGTAGGCCTCGGCCACGGCGTGGAAGTCCATCGGCGTGAGCCCGGGCGCGTAGACCGACACGAGGCGTGCCGGCACGTCGCACGCGCGCAGCAGCGCGACGGTGAGGTGGGCGAAGTCGCGGCACACGCCACGGCGCTTGAGGAGCGTGTCGGTCGCGCCGTCGGTGGGCAGGCTGGACCCCGGCAGGTACGTGACGTGCCTGCTCACCCAGGTGACGACGGCGTCCAGCAGGTCGGTGCCCGTCAGGCCCGCGAACTGGTCGCGCGCGAACGAGAGGAGACGGTCCGACTCGGCGTAGCGGCTCGGCCGCCGGTACTCGACCAGGTCGACGTCCTCGACCGGGCTGGGCTCGGCCTGCCCGGACACGCGCGCCCGGTAGTCGACGACGACACGTCCGGCGGGTGCCCACACGCGGTGCATGCGCCCGCCGTGGGGGAGCTTGATCTCCTCGACGTCGAGCGGCTCGTCGTCGGTGCGCACGATGAGGTCCTCCGACCGCTCGAACGGCCCTTCCGCCACGGCGACCGCGAGCAGCAGCTCGAGCGGCTCGCGCACGTCGAGGGAGAGGTGACAGGCCACGGAGCGCAGCACGGCCGACGCATCCTTCCCCGGCGCACGGGCCGGACGACACGGAGGGGGTGGGGAGGGACTGCTGGTGGTGCGAGAGGGGTCGGGCAGGTTCCGGACGCGGCGGGCCGACGGTGGCCGGGGCGTCCGGGTGGGGCGGGGGAGCCGGGTGGGGCGGGGAGCCGGGTGGGGCGGGGAGCCGGGTGGGGCGGGGAGCCGGGTGGGGCGGGGGAGACCCGCCGGGGGGCCGGCGGTGAGGCAAGTGTGGGGCTCCGCGTGCCCGCCGTCCACCCCGTCCCCGAGGGGGTGCGTCACCGCAGGTCAGACGGCGATCCGGCGGTCGGCGCGTGCCGCCGCGCGGACGGCGCCCGGCCCCGGGACGCGGGTCGGCGCGGCTCGGGCGCGTACGGCGACCGCGCGTGCGGCGCGAGGTCGGTGACAGGTCGCCCCGCGGACGGGACGCGACCGTGACCGCGGCCGGGGTGGGGAGGTGATGGTCGTCGCCGCGCCGCCCGCGCGCGGTGCCCGTGCCGGGCGTCCGCACGCCTCGCAGCGTCCTGGCGAGAGGCGAGGAGGCGGCGAGGCGAGGCGCGCGTGGCGGCCCCGCACGACCCGTGTGAGGCTGGCTCGACGCGCGTGCGCCCGGGCACGCGCACCGGTGGACGAGGACGGTGCGGATGCCACGGCGACCGACGGGTGCACGCGTCGCGGCGTCGAGCACGTGGACGGACCCGGACGGTGTGCGGATGCCGGCGGGCGAGGTGCACGGGTGGCTCGAGGGGACGAACCAGACGGTGTGCGGGATCCCCCTCGCCCGCGCGTCGCTCGCGCGCTTCCCCCACGTCAGGTGGGAGGACGCCCAGCCCGACACGGGACGGCACGCGGACGAGGTCCGGCACGTCTGCACGCGGTGCCGGCAGGCGCTGCGTCCGCGCGAGGGGCGCGACCGCCGGTCCGTGCCGCGTCGGCCGTGAGGGCCGCAACGGCCCGGCGGGAGACCACGTGACCGCCGTGCGCGTCGTCGCGATGGCCGACACCCACCTGCCCGCCCGCGCCCGCGACCTGCCGGCGGAGCTGTGGGCAGCGGTGGACGACGCCGACCTCGTCGTGCACGCGGGCGACTGGGTGCGCGTCGACCTGCTCGACCGGCTGGAGGCGCGCGCCGCACGCCTGGTCGCCTGCTACGGCAACAACGACGGCGCCGACCTGCGCGCGCGGCTGCCGGAGATCGCACGGCTCGAGGTGGCGGGCGTCCGCCTCGGCGTGGTGCACGAGACGGGGTCCGCGGCGGGACGTGAGCGGCGCTGCGACGACCGGTTCGGCGACCTCGACGTCCTGGTGTTCGGCCACAGCCACATCCCGTGGGACACGACCACACCGCGCGGGCTCCGGCTGCTCAACCCCGGCTCGCCGACCGACCGCCGCCGCCAGCCGCACCACACGTGGCTGTCGTGGACCATGGCGGACGGGGCGATCGACGACGTCGTGCTGCACCGGCTGCCGCCGCGGACGCCGCCCGTACGCGGCCCCCGGCCTGCCTGACGCAGGCCCGGACACGGGCGGAGCGCCACCGGCGGCCGGCGCGCACCGCCGCCGGCACCCCACCGCGGACGCCTCTGCCGGGCTGCGCCGAGGGGGGACCACTCCGCGGGGGACCACACGGCACGGGACCACACGGAGCGGGACGCCCCGGGGCGGCACCGCTCAGAAGCGGAACGGGATCGGGATCCCGCCGCAGCAGCACACGCCGCGCACATCCGTCTGCGCGAGCAGCGCCGCCGCCTGGTAGCAGGCGACGAAGCGGGCAGCCGTCGGCACGATCGACCGCGCGACGCCCCGGCCGGCGACGAGGTCGCGCACGGCTGCAGAGCAGGAGGCGCCGCCGTGGGCGACGCGGTGGGCGCAGCTCCACCCCTTCCGGGGCGACAGGTTCTGCTGGTAGCCGCGGATGAGACGGTCGACGACGACGGAGGCGTAGGTCATCGACTCACGGTAGGGGCGCCCCCTGGACGCCGCCCGGTGAGTGCCGGTGCCGACGCCGCCGTCGTGGCGGCAGCAGCCGGTGCCCGCCACCGGCGGGCGACACCTGCACACAGCCACGGGCGTGGGGGGCGCCGGTCGACGGCGTGGGCGACCCCGAGGCCTGGTTGACCCCGCGGTCGCGCTCCGCTAAGTTGGAGCGGTTGCCTCCTCCCAGGCGGTATCCCCACGGACCTTCCTTCGCGTCGGTCCCGCGGGGAGCCCCGTGAGCGACGAGGCACCCGCAGCGGGCCGCGCGGAGTCGCCACCACGGTGGCGAGGAGCGCGAGGAAGACCCGCTATGATGGAATGACTGCCTCAGGGCGAGCATGACATTCTCTCCGGCGCCACCACGGTGGTCCGGAGGGAAAAAGATCTGCTAACCTGATGCAGTCGGGCGGAAATGCCGAATGACCACCACGGTGGGCAGGGACGCAGGAATCATCCGCTACGATGGTGAACGAGCCTCCTGCGGGATGCCGAAAGGCTGATCGAGGATGAGCGTCTGTTCCTTGAGAACTCAACAGTGTGCCAAGTAGTCGATGCCATTTGTTTGGTGTCGAGCCCAGATCTCGCATCCGCGCCCCTGTGGGTGGTGGTCTGGGGTAGAGACCAGTTTCGGCCCCATTGGTTTGGGGTTCTTTGTTGTGTCTGTTGCCTGCCGGGTTCGCCTGGTGGGTGGCTGTGTGACATTTACGGAGAGTTTGATTCTGGCTCAGGACGAACGCTGGCGGCGTGCTTAACACATGCAAGTCGAACGGTGAAGGTCAGCTTGCTGACCGGATCAGTGGCGAACGGGTGAGTAACACGTGAGCAACCTGCCCCCTACTCTGGGATAAGCCTTGGAAACGAGGTCTAATACCGGATACGAGGCGCCCGGGCATCTGGAGCGTCTGGAAAGATTTATCGGTGGGGGATGGGCTCGCGGCCTATCAGCTTGTTGGTGGGGTAATGGCCTACCAAGGCGACGACGGGTAGCCGGCCTGAGAGGGCGACCGGCCACACTGGGACTGAGACACGGCCCAGACTCCTACGGGAGGCAGCAGTGGGGAATATTGCACAATGGGCGCAAGCCTGATGCAGCGACGCCGCGTGAGGGATGACGGCCTTCGGGTTGTAAACCTCTTTCAGCAGGGAAGAAGCGCAAGTGACGGTACCTGCAGAAGAAGCGCCGGCTAACTACGTGCCAGCAGCCGCGGTAATACGTAGGGCGCAAGCGTTGTCCGGAATTATTGGGCGTAAAGAGCTCGTAGGCGGTTTGTCGCGTCTGCTGTGAAAACCTCAGGCTCAACCTGGGGCTTGCAGTGGGTACGGGCAGACTAGAGTGCGGTAGGGGTGACTGGAATTCCTGGTGTAGCGGTGGAATGCGCAGATATCAGGAGGAACACCGATGGCGAAGGCAGGTCACTGGGCCGCAACTGACGCTGAGGAGCGAAAGCATGGGGAGCGAACAGGATTAGATACCCTGGTAGTCCATGCCGTAAACGTTGGGCACTAGGTGTGGGGTCCATTCCACGGATTCCGTGCCGCAGCAAACGCATTAAGTGCCCCGCCTGGGGAGTACGGCCGCAAGGCTAAAACTCAAAGAAATTGACGGGGGCCCGCACAAGCGGCGGAGCATGCGGATTAATTCGATGCAACGCGAAGAACCTTACCAAGGCTTGACATGCACCGGAAACACTCAGAGATGGGTGCCCCGCAAGGTCGGTGCACAGGTGGTGCATGGTTGTCGTCAGCTCGTGTCGTGAGATGTTGGGTTAAGTCCCGCAACGAGCGCAACCCTCGTCCCATGTTGCCAGCGGGTTATGCCGGGGACTCATGGGAGACTGCCGGGGTCAACTCGGAGGAAGGTGGGGATGACGTCAAATCATCATGCCCCTTATGTCTTGGGCTTCACGCATGCTACAATGGCCGGTACAAAGGGCTGCGATACCGCGAGGTGGAGCGAATCCCAAAAAGCCGGTCTCAGTTCGGATTGGGGTCTGCAACTCGACCCCATGAAGTCGGAGTCGCTAGTAATCGCAGATCAGCAACGCTGCGGTGAATACGTTCCCGGGCCTTGTACACACCGCCCGTCAAGTCATGAAAGTCGGTAACACCCGAAGCCGGTGGCCCAACCTTTTGGGGGGAGCCGTCGAAGGTGGGACTGGCGATTAGGACTAAGTCGTAACAAGGTAGCCGTACCGGAAGGTGCGGCTGGATCACCTCCTTTCTAAGGAGCATCTGGCATCGGGGTCCGCCTGTCATGGGTGGGCGGTCGGTGTCCAGGCCCATGCCCTCACCGTTCGTGTGGGGGGTGGTGCTCACGGGTGGAACATCGACTACGGCCGGCCTGGAGGCTGGTGGGTGCCTAGTACGCCGCCTGGTGTGTGTCTCGAGCTTGCTCGGGGTGTGCGCCGGGTGGGAGGGAACGGATGTCCTGCTGGTGGAAGGGTTGGCCTGGCACGCTGTTGGGTCCTGAGGGAACAGCCCGGTTCGGGGTGTTGCTTCGGGGTCGTGAAGGTCCCTGCTGCTTCTTGTCCGTCCACGTGTGTGGGCGGGAGGAGCGGGTGGGGGCTGGAGGGACCTTCGGGTCCGTCGGTGGGTGTGAACCTCCCTTGCGCTTGTTGAGCGTGGGGGTAGGCGTGCCCGGGTGCCGGCGGGGTCCGGTGGTTGCTTGAGAACTGCACAGTGGACGCGAGCATCTTTGAATGATCTTTTGTGGTCAAGTTTATAAGGGCACAGGGTGGATGCCTTGGCACCAGGAGCCGAAGAAGGACGTTGTAGCCTGCGATAAGCCTCGGGGAGTTGGCAAACGAACCGTGATCCGAGGATCTCCGAATGGGGAAACCCCGCCACAGTCATGTGTGGTGACCCGCACCTGAATATATAGGGTGTGTGGAGGGAACGCCGGGAAGTGAAACATCTCAGTACCGGCAGGAAGAGATATTCCGTGAGTAGTGGCGAGCGAAAGCGGATCAGGCCAAACCGTGCGTGTGTGATAGCCGGCAGGTGTTGCACGTACGGGGTTGTGGGACCCGTCAGTTGGTTCTGCCGAACCGACAGGGAGTCAGAAAGTCGCGTCATAGTCGAAGGGTCTTGAAAGGCCCGGCACAGAGGGTGTTACCCCCGTAGACGAAATGGCGTGGCCTCCCGATGGGGATCCCAAGTAGCTCCGGGCCCGAGAAACCCGGAGTGAATCTGCACAGACCACTGTGTAAGCCTAAATACTACCTGGTGACCGATAGCGGACAAGTACCGTGAGGGAAAGGTGAAAAGTACCCCGGGAGGGGAGTGAAATAGTACCTGAAACCGTGTGCCTACAATCCGTCGGAGCCTCCCTAGCAGGGGTGACGGCGTGCCTTTTGAAGAATGAGCCTGCGAGTTAGTGGTACGTGGCGAGGTTAACCCGTGTGGGGAAGCCGTAGCGAAAGCGAGTCCGAACAGGGCGTTTGAGTCGCGTGCTCTAGACCCGAAGCGAAGTGATCTAGCCATGGGCAGGGTGAAGCGCGGGTAAGACCGCGTGGAGGCCCGAACCCACCAGGGTTGAAAACCTGGGGGATGACCTGTGGTTAGGGGTGAAAGGCCAATCAAACTTCGTGATAGCTGGTTCTCCCCGAAATGCATTTAGGTGCAGCGTCACGCGTTTCTTGCCGGAGGTAGAGCTACTGGATAGCCGATGGGCCCCACCAGGTTACTGACGTTAGCCAAACTCCGAATGCCGGTAAGCCAGAGCGTGGCAGTGAGACTGCGGGGGATAAGCTCCGTAGTCGAGAGGGAAACAGCCCAGACCACCAGCTAAGGCCCCTAAGCGTGTGCTAAGTGGGAAAGGATGTGGAGTTGCACAGACAACCAGGAGGTTGGCTTAGAAGCAGCCACCCTTGAAAGAGTGCGTAATAGCTCACTGGTCAAGTGATTCCGCGCCGACAATGTAGCGGGGCTCAAGCACACCGCCGAAGCTGTGGCATTCACACTCGAGACAAGCCTTCGTGGTTCAGTCGTGTGGATGGGTAGGGGAGCGTCGTGTGGGCAGTGAAGCCGCGGGGGAACCCAGTGGTGGAGCCCACACGAGTGAGAATGCAGGCATGAGTAGCGAAAGACGGGTGAGAAACCCGTCCGCCGAATGACCAAGGGTTCCAGGGCCAGGCTAATCCGCCCTGGGTAAGTCGGGACCTAAGGCGAGGCCGACAGGCGTAGTCGATGGACAACGGGTTGATATTCCCGTACCGGCGAAGAACCGCCCATACCGAGCCCGGTGATGCTAACCGTCCGATGGTCCGCACCGTCCCTTCGGGGACACCGCGGGTCGGAGCACGGGACCCGAACCGGTAGTAGGTAAGCGTATTAACAGGGGTGACGCAGGAAGGTAGCCCAGCGTGGCGATGGTAGTCCACGTCCAAGGCCGTAGGGCGAGGTGTAGGCAAATCCGCACCTCATCAGCCTGAGAACCGACGGGTACCGCGTATGCGGGAAATGGGTGATCCTATGCTGCCAAGAAAAGCCTCGACGCGAGGTTCTAGCCGCCCGTACCCCAAACCGACTCAGGTGGTCAGGTAGAGAATACCAAGGCGATCGAGAGAATCGTGGTTAAGGAACTCGGCAAAATGCCCCCGTAACTTCGGGAGAAGGGGGGCCTCAAGCGTGTACCGGCTTGCCCGGGAAGCGTGGAGGGCCGCAGAGACCAGGGAGAAGCGACTGTTTACTAAAAACACAGGTCCGTGCGAAGTCGCAAGACGATGTATACGGACTGACGCCTGCCCGGTGCTGGAAGGTTAAGAGGACGGGTCAGCCGCAAGGCGAAGCTCAGAATTTAAGCCCCAGTAAACGGCGGTGGTAACTATAACCATCCTAAGGTAGCGAAATTCCTTGTCGGGTAAGTTCCGACCTGCACGAATGGCGTAACGACTTCTCCGCTGTCTCAACCGCGAACTCGGCGAAATTGCACTACGAGTAAAGATGCTCGTTACGCGCAGCAGGACGGAAAGACCCCGGGACCTTTACTATAGCTTGGTATTGGTGTTCGGTGCGGCTTGTGTAGGATAGGTGGGAGACTGTGAAGCCGGCACGCCAGTGTCGGTGGAGTCAACGTTGAAATACCACTCTGGTCGCTCTGGATATCTAACCTCGGTCCGTCATCCGGATCAGGGACAGTGCCTGGTGGGTAGTTTAACTGGGGCGGTTGCCTCCTAAAATGTAACGGAGGCGCTCAAAGGTTCCCTCAGCCTGGTTGGCAATCAGGTGGCGAGTGCAAGTGCACAAGGGAGCTTGACTGTGAGACTGACAGGTCGAGCAGGGACGAAAGTCGGAACTAGTGATCCGGCGGTGGCTTGTGGAAGCGCCGTCGCTCAACGGATAAAAGGTACCCCGGGGATAACAGGCTGATCTTGCCCAAGAGTCCATATCGACGGCATGGTTTGGCACCTCGATGTCGGCTCGTCGCATCCTGGGGCTGGAGTAGGTCCCAAGGGTTGGGCTGTTCGCCCATTAAAGCGGTACGCGAGCTGGGTTTAGAACGTCGTGAGACAGTTCGGTCCCTATCCGCTGCGCGCGCAGGAAACTTGAGAAGGGCTGTCCCTAGTACGAGAGGACCGGGACGGACGAACCTCTGGTGTGCCAGTTGTTCCGCCAGGAGCACGGCTGGTTGGCTACGTTCGGAAGGGATAACCGCTGAAAGCATCTAAGCGGGAAGCCTGCTTCAAGATGAGGTTTCCATGCCCTACGGGGTGAGAGGCTCCCAGCTAGACCACTGGGTAGATAGGCCGGATGTGGAAGGCAGGACGAAAGACTGCCGCAGCTGACCGGTACTAATAAGCCGACAACTTGACTAACACCATTCATTGCTACGCGTCCACTGTGCGGTTCCCGAGAAACCAACGGGCCCCCTCCCCACCTTCGTGTGTGGGAGGGCCTGTTCGTCATCTCGACGAAGTTACGGCGGTCATAGCGAAGGGGAAACGCCCGGTCCCATTCCGAACCCGGAAGCTAAGCCCTTCAGCGCCGATGGTACTGCACCCGCCAGGGTGTGGGAGAGTAGGACGCCGCCGGACAACCATTCCACGAAGGCCCACCCCACCAGGGGTGGGCCTTCGTGCATTCCACGGCACTTTCGGGCCGCTATCGCGCATTCACGCAGCCTTCGTGCGGCCGCGCGCCCTCTGCCACCACCGGGCGCCGGCTGGTCGGCGGTCGTGCGTCCCCCCGGGGCCGACCTCGCGGCGTGCGGTGGGCGAGTGCGGTTCGAGGGTGGTGCCGGCGCCCGGGCTGGGGCCTATGGTCGGGGCCATGGGGGTGCTGGCGCGCCATGACGCGCACGTATCGGGGAACGCGGACGGGCCCACGCTCGTGCTGGCCCACGGCTTCGGCTGCGACCAGAGCATGTGGCGGTACGTGGCCCCCGCGTTCGAGCGGTCGCACCGCGTGGTGCTCTTCGACCACATCGGCGCGGGCGGCTCGGACCTCGGGTCGTACGACCCGAAGCGCTACGGGCGGCTGCAGGGGTACGCGGACGACGTGGTGGCGCTCGTGGAGGCGGTCGGCGGGCCGGTCGTCCTCGTCGGGCACTCGGTGAGCGCGATGGTCGGCGTGCTGGCCGCGGGATCCCGGCCTGACCTGTTCGAGCGGCTCGTCCTCGTGTGCCCGAGCCCGCGGTACGTGGACGACGACGGGTACCGCGGCGGCTTCTCGGCCGACGAGATCGACGACCTGCTCACGACGATGGACGCCAACTACCTGGGGTGGGCGCAGTTCATCGCTCCGGTCATCGTCGGGCGGCCCGACCGGCCGGAGCTCGCGCAGGAGCTCGCGAACTCGTTCTGCCGCACCGATCCCGCGATCGGCCGGCACTTCGCCCGTACGACGTTCCTGTCCGACAACCGGGAGGACGTGGCCCGCGTCGCGGTGCGCACGCTCGTCGTGCAGTCCCGGGTCGACGCGATCGCGCCGCCGCAGGTCGGGCGCTGGGTGCACGAGCACCTCCAGGACAGCGAGATGGTCCTGCTCGACGCGGTGGGGCACTGCCCGAACCTCAGCTCGCCCGAGGCGCTCGTCGCCGTGCTGCGCGACTTCCTGGGACGGTGAGCGTGGACGCCGACGCCCGTTCCGCCGCCTGGCTGCGAGCCCCCGTCGGTCTGCTGCGGCTGTCCCTCGACGGCACGGTGCTCGACGCGAACGCGACGCTGCTGGGATGGGTCGGTCGGGGCGCGGGGGAGGTCGTCGGGCACGCGAGATTCGGCGACCTCCTGACGGTCGGCGGGCGGATCTACTGGGAGACGCACATCGCCCCGCTGCTGAGCCTCCAGCGGCGGGTCGACGAGGTCGCGCTCGAGCTCGCCGGCCCCGGCGGGCGGACCCCGGTGCTCATGGCGGCCGCGCGGCGGGTGGTCGACCCCGACGTGCCGCCCGTGATCGACGTGGCGCTGTCCTCGGCGCGGGACCGCACACGCTACGAGCGCGAGCTCGTCGCGGCGCGACGAGCAGCGGATCTTGCGGTCGACCACGTGCGGGCCCTGCAGGCCGCGACCGCGGCGCTCCTGTCGGCGTCGGGCGTCGACGGCGTGGTGCGGGCGCTGCAGTCGACGGCGGTGGAGGAGCTCGGTGCCGCCCGGGTGACCGTGTGGACGGCCGACCAGCGGGGCCGCCTGGTCCGCCACGGCGACGCGCCGGGTGTCCAGCCGGGGGGAGGCCCGCACGTCGTCCCGCCCGCCGGCGACGTCCTGCACGGTCCGGTGCAGGTCACGCCGGACGGGTCCGTCGTCGTCCCCCTCCGCGGGCGGACGCGACAGCACGGGGCATGGGTGCTGCGGCCGCGCACGGAGGCCGGCGACGAGCCGTGGGACCCGTTCGTGCTCGCGGCAACGGCGCGCCAGGCCGGCGCGGCCCTGGACCGTGCGCTGCTGTTCGACCAGCGCACGGTTGCCGCCCACGTCCTGCAGCAGGCGCTCCTGAGCACGCCGGACGTCCCCGACGCGCGGGCCAGCGTCGCGACGGTCTACCGGCCGGGTGTCGACGGGTTCGAGGTCGGCGGCGACTGGTACGACGTCCTGACGGTGGACGACGGCCGGCTCGGCGTCGTCGTGGGCGACGTCGTCGGACGCGGCCTCGAGGCCGCGACGTCGATGGCGCAGCTGCGCAGCGCGCTGCGGGCGGCCGCGGAGCCGGGGTGCGGCCCCGCCCAGGTGCTCGGACGGCTCGACCGGTTCGCGGCCCGGGCACGGGTGGGTCTCGCGGCGACGGTCGCCTATGCCGAGATCGGCCTCGCGACGGGCACCGTGCGCTACGCGGTCGCCGGTCACCTGCCACCGCTGCACCTGCGCCCGGACGGCGAGGCGACGTACCTGTGGGCCGGCCGGACCGTGCCGTTGGGCGTCGGCGGCGGCGCGGGCCCGCGACCCGAGGGCACGGCGGCGCTCGCGCCCGGGGACCGGCTGCTGCTGTGCACCGACGGCCTCGTCGAGCGCCGCGACAGGTCCCTGCCCGACGGACTCGCCGACCTCGCCCGCCGGGCCCCGGGGCTGCTCGCCGACGGCGGGTCGCTCGACGGGCTCGTCGACGCCGTCACGCGCGACGGCGGCGGGGACCGCGACGACGTGTGCGCGCTCCTGCTCACGTGGTCCGGCCCCGTCGAGGCGTGAGGCGAGGCCGGCGCGGAGCGGGCGAGGAGGGCCGGCGAGCTCCGGCCGTCCGCGCGCCGGCTCAGGCCGGCGCCGCCTCCCGGTGCGTCGGCCCGAAGGCGATCGGCAGGCCGCGGGCGTGCGCCCGGCCCGCCGCCGGGTCGTGCTCCACCAGGTACGCGGAGCCGAACTCGCGCTCCATCGACTGGTACTTGTCGATCGGTGCGGCGATCACCAGCTGGAAGCCGAAGGACTGGAGCGCGCGGATCGCCCGGCGGGTGACGTCGGGGTCGGACTTGACGAAGCCCTCGTCGACCATGACGGACCCGAACACGGGAACCTGCTCGATCCCCCCGAGCTGGTAGCGCAGCGCGGCACCGAGCGTCGCGGCGATGAGCTCCTGCCCCTCACCGCCGGACGTCGCGCCGACACCCTCGTACACGCGGGCCTGCGTCTCGCCGGTCCGGTGCTCCTCGGCGGAGATGCGCACGTGGCGCTTGACGTCGAGGACGTCGCGCTGCCACTCCCGGTCGTCCGGGTCGGTGCTGTCGAGGCGGTCCATGAGGCGCGCGATGCGGGCGAACCGCGCCTCGAGGTCGGTGTCCTGCGGGTCGGCGCCCGGACCGTCCGCCAGGATCGCGTCGATCTCGGCCTGGAACTGACGGGAGGCGGGTGGCTCGACGTCGGTCGTGACGATCTGCAGGTAGCCGTCGTGCCCGAACGGGACGCTGCGCAGCACGTCGTTGATCGGGTCGATGCGGTCGTCGACGACGAGCCGCTCGTCGCGGAGCTGCTGCAGGAGCGCGGTGAGGCCCATGGTGTTGATGCTGTGCATGAGTCGGCGCCACTGGCCGAGCGCGGCCGGCAGGTCGTCGCGGCGCAGGTCGTCCAGGCGGTCGAGGTACGCGGGGGTGTCCTGCACGTCACGCGTGAACGCGCCGCTCTCGTCCGGCCAGGAGCGCAGGAAGTCCGCGAGGGTCGTCGCGATGGCGGTGCGTGCCTGCTCGCCCGCGGACTCGGCCGAGGTGAGCCGCTGCGCGACGGCCAGCTCGACGGCCTTGCGCAGCCGCCCGACCGTCTCGAGCGTCGGCTCGGCGTCGCACCCGCGCGCGATCTCCGCCAGCACGGCGAGCTGCTCGTCCGTCGGCGCGCGGACGGCGTCGAGGCGCGCGCCGACGCGGTCCTCCTCGTCGAGGCGGCGCGCCCACGCCTTCTCGGCCGCCGCCGCGGCCTCGCGCGCGGTGCGGGCCCGGTGGTTGGCGGCGTCGCGCGCCTCGGTGAGCGCCGCGACCTGCGCGTCGAGCGCGACGAGGTCGCCGCCGGCCACGACGTCGTCGCGGCGGCGACGGGCGGCGTCGAGCGCGGCCTCGGCCGCGTCCACGTCGACCTCTGCCCACGTGAGCGCGCCGAGCTGCTGCCACGCCCGGGCCACGGCGCGGCGGTGCTCACGTGCGGCGTCGGCGTCGTCGCGCGCGCGCACGAGCGCCGGCCGCCGCTCCTCGACCGCGGCGATCGCGTCGGCGACGTCACGGCGCGCGCGCCCGTTGTCGAACCCGATGACGCGGTGCCGGCGCACGTCCGGCCGGTCGTCCTTCTCGTGCAGGCCGTCGCGGTGCTTGACCTGACCGTTGACCGTCACGCCCTCGCGCAGCACGGCCAGCTGCGCCGCGTCCTCGACGCAGCGGTGCGCGTAACGACGCACGAGCTGGGCGCGCAGCCAGGGTGCGAACGGGCCCTCGGCGACGACGACCTTCGCGGCCATCGTGCCCGGCTCGGCCGCCGCTCCCGTGACGGGGGCCGCCGTGTCGACGGGCGTCCAGCGCACGCGCGTGCGCAGGTCCTGCGTGTCGACGAACGCGGCCACGCGCGCCGCGGCTGCCGCGTCGACGAGCATCCGCACGCCGAACCCGCCGAGCAGGCGCTCGGCGGCGGTGCGCCACGCCTCCTCCTCGGGTGCCACGTCGAGCAGCTCACCGACGAAGGGCAGGTCCGACTCGGCCAGGCCCGTGCCCTCGGCGACGACGCGCCGGACGCGCAGGTCGACGTCCGGCACGTTGGACCGTCGCTGCTCGAGCGACGTCAGCTGCGCGCGCAGGTCCGCGAGCTCGGCGTCGAGCGCGCTCACGGCGGCGCTGCGCTGCCAGAGGGCGTCCTTGGTGGCCGCGTCATCCTGGTCCGCGGGGACGTCGTCGGGACGCCGGCGCAGCAACGCCGCCAGCCCGCGCGCGGTGCCCGGTACGGGAGCGCCCACGAGCCCGCACCACCGCTCGAGATCCGTGTACCGGCGCGCGACCCGGTCGTGCGCCGCCGCGAGCTCCGCGACCTCCGCGTCCAGGCGCTCGAGGTCGCTCCCGCCCTGCGTCCACCGCTGCCGCTCGAGCCGTCGGACCGCGTCCGCCGCCTCCTCGTGCTCCGCCGCCGCGGCGGCGTGCAGAGCGCCCTGACGGACGTGCTCGGCGCGCTCGTGCTCGGCGCGCGCCGCGAGCAGCTCCTTGTGGACGCCGAGGACGTACGCCTCGGCGGGGCTCGGGCCGTCGGCGTCGCCCAGCAGAGCCCGCAGGTCCTCGCTCGACCCGCCCGCCGACCGGTAGGCGTCCCACAACGCCGGCAGGGGCGACAGGAGCGCGATCTGGTCGCGTGCCCGCACCATCTGCTCGTACCCGTTGCGCAGGCTGACGAACTGCTCGACGGCGGCGTCCCGGCGCGCGGCGACCCTGGAGTCGTCGAGCACGAACCGCTTGAACGTGTCGTCGATGTTGTGCACGCCCTTGCTCGACTGCGCCTTGTGCAGCAGCCGGATGGCCTTGGCGCTGTCCCCGTCCTGGCCACGGATGCCCACGAGCGCCGACAGCCGCGCGACGTAGCGCCCGTACTCCGTGCCGAACGTCGTGACGAACGGCAGCGCCCGGCGGATCGCGTCCTGGCGGAAGCGCTGCTCGACGACCTGCTCGAGGTCCCGCACGTCCAGGTCCTGCTCCGCGAGCATCAGCGCGTGCGTGATGTCCGGGTCGGACGTCGCGTCGGCCGTCATGTGCATCGCGCGGCACGCGGTCACCGTACGGCCGGCCAGGTTGGCCCACGTCAGCGCGACGGCGCTCCACGTCGCCCGCTCGCGCAGGTAGATCGCGCGGCTGCCCCCGCGTCCGGAATCGCGGCGGGACCCCGTCTTGCCGCGCATGTAGGAGTAGAACGTGCGCTCCCGGCTGCCGACGGCGTCGTCGTGCGCCGCGGCGTTGAACGTGACCGAGCGGTCCATCAGCACGCAGATCATCGCGTCGAGGAGCGTCGACTTGCCCGCGCCCGAGGGGCCGGTGACGAGCGTGCCCTCGCGGTGCACGTCGACGGCGTGATAGCCGTGGAACGGCCCCCAGTTCACCAGCTGGATGCGCGTCAGCCGGAACTGCGCGATCGCCGGGTCGAAGCCGTCCATCGTCTGCGCGACCGCCTGTGCCGTCATCGCCCGCCGTCCTGCTCGTCATGGTCGTCGAGCGCGTCCTGGTCGCCCTGCTCGCCGCCCTCGCCGGTCGCGAGCGCGGCGAGGGCCGCGGTCATCGCGTCGACCTTCTCCGCCGTGAGCATCGAGTGCACGATCCCCGAGATGCGGTAGCGCCCGTCGCTGACGGGAGCGAGCACGCCCTTCTCCTTGACGTTCTCGACCGCGCTCTCGCAGCGTCGGCGGAACTGCGCCGGGTTCTGGTCGTCGACGTCCTTCCACGCCTCGAGGTGGTCGAGCAGCTCGCGGTGCTCCACCACGACGTCGCGGCCCTCGACGGCACCGCGGTCGTACTCCTGGCGCAGGTGCAGCAGGAGCACGGTCGCGGCGAGCGTCAGCGGCTTGTCGCGGCGCAGCAGCACCGGGACGTCGTCCTCCAGCTCGAGCTGCTGTGTGAACGCCACCTGGCGCCGGCGGTCGACGACCAGCTCGAGGTAGAGGTCGTGCAGGCGCGAGCGCAGCACGTCCTCGTGACGCAGCACCCGGTTCCACAGCGGTGCGTGCCGCACGCCGTCGACGAACCGCGAGCTGAGCACCCGCACGAGCGTGGCGCGGACCTCCGCCGGCAGCCGGCCCTGGTCACCTGCGAACAGCGGCTCGGGACGCGCAGGGGTGCGCGCGGCGCGGGTGTCGTCGTCGGCGATGCTCATGCGAGGGCCTCCTGCGTCCTGGGGTCCGTGGTCCGCGGGTCCGGGGCGGGCAGGACGGCCCACGGCACGGTGCAGACGACCCGCGAGCCGTCCGTGCGCACCGCCTCCAGCCGGTCGCCCGTGTCGTCGAGGAACGTGGCGCCGGCCTCGACCGCGACGTGCAGCAGCCCGACGACGTTGCGCGGTCGGCGCTGCTCCGGGGCCAGCGCGTCCCACACCTCCCCGAGGGTCGGGCGGCCCGACCCGGCCGCGGCCGTCGCGACGTCCACCGCGCGGCGGATCTCGTCGAGCGCCGGGCCGCCGAGCTCGCGCATGTCGGTGGGCGACAGCCCGCCGTCGTCCCACTCCACCTCGTCGAGGACCGGCGGCCGCTCCCGCAGGCCGGGGTCCGCGAGCTGCACCTGCGCGATGGACTGGACGTCCGGCAGGCTCGCGCCCAGCTGGAGGTCGACCGACACGCGCCGTGCGCCCTGCCCGAACAGCGCGTGCGCGGCCGCCTGGGCGCGGGCCAGACGCGCGCGCAGGTCACGGTCGCCGTCCGAGCGGTGCTGCACGAAGCGCTCGAGGGACTGCGTGAGCCTGCGGTACGTGTCCTGCACGTCCTCCGCGGCGTCGACGAGCATGCGGGGGAGCGTGCGCAGCGCGCGCCGCTGCTCCGGGGTGAGCTCGGCGGCGAAGTCCTGCGAGAGCAGGGCGTCGATGTCGCGCCGCAGCGCCGCCTGCGCGCGGTGGCTGCCCCACAGGCGCATGAGCCCGCGGAAGGCGCGTCCCTCGGCGCTCGCCTCGAGCAGGTCGTGGTCGTCGAAGAACGCCTGCAGCGTCCGCCCCCGGCCGGCCGGCTCGTCCTCCGCCTCGCCGACGAACCGTCGGTGCATCGTGTACACGCTGTCGGCGACCCGCTTGAAGTCCGCGGGCAGGTGCCGGGCGAGGTCCATGACGCCGTGCAGCTGCTCGTGCAGGCGCGCGGGGGGTGTGGGCGGCACGTCGCCCCCGAGGAGCGCGTCCCGCTGCGCCTGGAGCGCGGCGATCTGCTCGTCGATGCGGTCGACCCGCGCCTGCGGGTCGGGGTCCGCCTCGTCCGACAGACGCGCGACCGCGTCCAGGATCTGCTGCAGGCGGGACTCCGACACGGTCGAGCGCCGGTCGACGAGCCGGTCGGCGAACGCCAGCACGTCCAGCGCCGCCGCCGTGAGGGTGTACTGCTCGACGCCGTCGACCAGCGCCCGGTTCACCCACTGCCGGGCGACCCAGTCGTTGCAGTAGTCGCGCGCCGTGCGGGTCGACTCCTGCAGCTCGGGGGAGCCCGCAGCGCGCAGCTCGCGCAGCTCGACGTCGACGACCTCGTGGAAGTGGGCGACCTCCACGGGGCCCGCCGCGAGGTGCTCGGCGAAGATGCTCAGCACCCACTCGACGCTGTGCGCGCGCAGCAGCGCCATCTCGGGCCGGGCCTTCGCCTGCTCGAACCGTGCGAGCCTGCCCGCGGCCCCGGGTGCGTGCTGCGTCACGGTCGTCGCTGCCCGTCCCTCTCTCGCGTCGCGCGCCGGGTGGCGCGCGGACCCACCGGGCACGACGGTCGGCGCCGGACATGGCGAGGGCCTCTGCCTGGGGTGCAGGTCAGAGGCCCGGCGCTTGCTCCCTCGACTGGACTCGAACCAGTAACCGTCCGATTAACAGTCGGATGCTCTGCCAATTGAGCTACGAGGGATCGTGCGGGAAGAGACTCTAGCAGGCGCGGGCGGCCGGTCCGACCACGTGCGGCGGCGAGCAGCGCGTGACGTGCGCCGCGTCGACCCTCACGAGCCGAGCCCGACCTCGTCGCGCACCCGTGCCTCGGCCGCGGCCACGGCCCGCGCGGTCGCGGGGTCGCGCAGGTCGACGCGCGCGTCGCCGATCGCCTGCGTGAACAGGTCGCCGTCCTCGTCACGCCGCAGCGCCACGCGGACGCGCCCGCCCGTCGGCACCGTCACGTGCTCGACGTGGACGACCGACTGCTGCACGCGCTCGCGGAACGTCTGGGCCACGTCGCGCGCCGCCGGGTCGTCCGCGAGCGGCAGGTCGGTCCGCGCCCCGCTCACCCAGTGCACCGTGAGGGTGCGCGCCTCGGCGTCGAGCGTGCCGCGGTCGACGTCCGACCACGGCGCCCGCGCGACGGGCGCGTCGGGGTCCGCGTCGACGAGGTGGAGCGCACGCCGCGAGACGACGGCCCAGCGGCCGCCGTCGAGCGGGGCAGCGGCCAGCACCGCATCGTCCGGGAGGAGGTCGAGGCGCCGGCGGACGGCGTCGGGCAGGCGTCGACGGCGGGAGAACAGGGCCACGCGCCCACCGTACCGACCGTGCGCCGCCGCGGCCCGGACGCCGCACGTGCGCCGAGGCGACCGCGACCGGCGGGGCGCCCCGCGGCGCGGGCGTTCAGGGTGGGCCAGGTGGGGCTTGAACCCACGACCGACGGATTATGAGTCTGTCGATACGGTAGACTCGACCGTGATGGAATCCGCTAAAACCGCAGGTCAGAGCATTATGGCGCGTCCGAGCGGACCCGTATGGTTGCGCACGATAGGGCAACGGATAGGGCACAGTAGGGCCGGGGCTCAAGGCGGGCCGCGGGAGCAGGGGAGAGGAGGCGCCCGATGTCCTCACGCGTGAGGCGTGACAAGGGGTCCGGGTCGATCTACCAGCGGTCCTCGGACGGCCTGTGGGTCGGGTACGTGACGCTCCCTGACGGGCCGGACCGCAAGCGCCGGCGGAAGGTCATCACCGCCCGCGACCGCGCCACCGTCCAACGCAAGCTCCGGGACCTGCGCGCCGAGCTCGACCGCACGGGCGACCTGCCCACCGCGAGCCCCACCCTCGAGGCGTGGCTGACCCAGTGGCTCGACCGCATCGCCGCGCCCAGGCTCAAGCCGCGCACCCTCGACACCTACCGCGGCTACGTCGACCGCTACCTGGTGCCGACCATCGGGCGCATCCGGCTCGACAAGCTGACGGCGGCTCACGTGCGGAAGGTGCACGACGCCGTGACGGGTCAGGGCCTCTCGTCCACCACGGCGCTCCAGGCGCACCGCATCCTCGCCAAGGCGCTCACGGACGCGGTGCGCGAGGGGCGGGTCTCCCGCAACGTCGCGACCTTGACGGACGCACCTCGCAAGGCCGTGTCGACCCGGGGCGCACTGACCGCCGAGCAGGCGCGCACGCTGCTCGTGTCTGTGGCGGCCGACGACTACCAGGCTGCGGCGTGGTCCGTCGCGCTGCTCGGTGGGCTGCGGCAGGGGGAGCGGCTGGGCCTCACGTGGGACGCCGTGGACCTCGAGCGCGGCATGCTCACGATCTCGTGGCAGCTCCAGCGGCTCACCTGGTCCCACGGCTGCGGTGCCCGACGCAAGGACGAGACGTGGCCGTGCGGCAAGGTCCGCGGCGGCTCGTGCCCCAAGCGTGAGGTCCACATCCCCGCCGGCCAGGAGGCGGAGCAGGTCCACGGCGGGCTGTGGCTGACCCGGCCGAAGTCCCGCGCGGGGTGGCGTCAGGTGCCGATGGCGCCGCTGCTCGCCACGGTGCTGAGCACGTACATGGACGCTCACCCGGCAGGCATGGCGGGCCTGGTGTTCGCGGACCCCAAGACGGGTGTGCCGATGGACCCGAGCCGCGACACGGCCCTGTGGGACGCCGCGCTTCGTGCCGCTGGCCTGCCCGACGTCGCGCTGCACTCCGCCCGTCACACCACCGCCACGCTGCTGTACGAGCTGGGCGTGCCAGAGCGGACCCGCGTCCTCATCATGGGCCACTCGTCCGCGACGACGACGGCGGGCTACACGCACGTGGCTGACCCGCTCATGCGGGACGCGATGGACCGGCTCGGGGCGCTGCTGTCCCCGGCGCTGCTCGAGGGCGCGTCATGACCTCCCGCATCGACCCCGACACCCGCGCCGTCGTCGTCCTGACCGTCGCCCTCGTCGCCACCCTCGGCGCCGTCTCGTTCGCCGTCTCGTTCGCCGGCCTGGTCGCGGTCGCGGAGTGGGCCGAGTTGCCCCGGTGGCTGCGGTGGGCTGTCCCGGTGTTCGTGGACGGTGCGCTCCTGGCGTACACCCTGGCGATCCTGGTGCAGCGTGCCCGGGGTGAGTCCACCCGGTTCTCGTGGGCCGCGCTCGGGACGTTCACCCTCGTCTCGGTCGGCGCGAACGCGGCGCACGTCCTCGGCACGGGCGACGTCGCGGACTGGCGCACCCTCGTCGGCGCAGGGCTCGCAGCACTCGCGCCCCTCGGCGTCCTGGCCGCGACCCACACGGTGGCCGACCTGGCTATCGCGCGGCCCGGGGTGGTCCAGGTCCGGGACGAGCCGGGACAGGTGGTGGACCAGGTGGCCGAGGCGCGGCGGCTGCGGGAGGTCGAGGGCCTGTCGCATCGAGCCATCGCGGCGGCCCTCGGGGTGAGCAAGAGCACCGTGGCCCGGTGGGTGGGGCAGGGCGGGGCGGTCGAGGTGGCGTGACCTCTGGTGCGGTGTAGCGCCAGCGAGTAGACTGGCGCTACACCCAACGAGAGGCGAGACGATGGACTGGACGCGCGAGGTCATGAACGTCTTGCAGAGCGGTTACGGCGACGCGACGCAGACCGTGCTCGACAGGCAGGTGGCCGGCGAGATCGTGAGGCATCTCCGGTCATCTGGATGGGCAGCCCCAGATGAGGTGCGGGCGCTGGTCGCGTGCGCGGGCGGAGAGGTCACGCTGGACCAGCGTGTCATGGCCGACCCGCCGGGCGAGTTGTTCGTCACGGATGACCTCGCGACAGGGAGCCGCAAGGTCTTCGTCCGGTGAGCCCCAACCGCCCCGGCACCCCCACCACCACCTTCCGCCTCGACCCCGCCCTGCTGGCGGCGGCCAAGACCAAGGCCGCCGAGCGCGGCGAGACCCTGTCCGACGTGGTGCGGCGTGCGCTGCGGGAGTACGTGGAGGAGGAGCGATGAGCGACCTGGTGGAGTTCCTGCGGGCGCGGCTGGGGGAGGACGAGGCGGCGTTCACGCTCCCCGAGTGGCAGCCCGACGTCGGCGGCGACTGGACCCTCAGTGGAGACGGGTTCTTCGCGACCTACTGGCCCGACAACACGGTGTCGGCCAGCATCTATCGGGGCGACGACCAGGTGGCCACGTCAGGCATCGTTTCCCGGCGATCGCGTGCCGAGTGTCAGGCGTTTGCCGAGGGATGGATCCGTGAGCACACGCGCGTCCTCGCCGACATCGAGGCCAAGCGGCAGATCGTGCAGACCTATATCGCGACGCTCGCCCACGAGCAGCAGTTCCAGGGGCAAGGCACGGCTTCTGCGGTCGCCGATGGTGCTCGGGCGGTCGCAGAGGGCGTCGTCCGTCTGCTCGCCCTCCCGTATGCCGACCACCCCGAGTATCGGCCGGAGTGGGCGCCGTGAGCGATGCGCCCGATCACTACGCCGCCCTCGCAGCCGAGGACCGGGCCGTCGACCGCCGCATCTACGAGGCCAGCATGGAGAGCATGCGCCGCCTCGCCCGCAACGGTGACCTGAGCATCACGCCCGACGAACTCCCCGAGGGCAGTGCGTTCCGGAAGGGGGAGCGGTGAGCGCGTCCTACACCGTCGGCAGGAGCCCGCAGGCCGACATCCATGTCGATGACGAGTACGCCTCACCCCTGCACGCGCGGCTCTACCAGGACGACGCCGGGCAGGTGTGGGTCGAGGATCTGGCGTCGACCAACGGCACCTTCGTCAACGACGTCCGCGCGCCCCTCGGGACACCGGTGCGCGTCGGTCCTGGCGACACCGTGCGGGTGGGCCGAACCGCGCTGCCCTGGCGCCCCTAGCGCCGCCTCACATCCCCCACCCCCACCCACACCACCGCCGGCCACAGCCGCACGTCTCCCGTGTCCACGCGCACGAGCTCGCGCGTCCACTCCAGCGCCTCCCCGTCGACCCACTCCTCCCCACCGCGCTCGAACTCCAGGCGCACGGTCACGGGGATGGGGTGCTCGACGTCGGCGTGCGGGCCGGGTGGGACGTCGTGCGCGTTGAGGGCGCGTTGGGTGCCTTCGAGGGCGCCGCGGGTGTTGTCTGCCATGGGGACAGTGTGCGGGGACGACGAAAGCCCCCGCCCTCAGCCGGGGTGGCTGAGAGCGGGGGCTGTCGTGGTGCGGCTGGGTGTCAGATGATGATCGCGCCCAGGTCGAGAGATCGCCGGCCCACCGTGGCGGTGCCGGTGTCGACGGAGCCGACGAGCTGGATGTAGCCGACGGCCTCCGGGGTGTTGTCGTCATAGACCTCGACCGGCCGCCACGGTCCGTATCGCGGGCGCATCGTGGTCCCGGACGAGGCCGCCGTCAGGTCCCGGTCGATCGTCTCGCCCGTCGTCTCGTTGACCTGTCGCAGCCCGATGGTCGCGACCGTCCCGCCCGGGCGGCTATACCGGACGAACGCTCGCACGAGCAACATCCGCACCTGCGAATCCAGCATGGTGGGGATGAGCGGCAGGGACTGATCCTGGCCGATGGTCGTCGGCGTGGTCGCCGTGATGTTCTCGGTCGCGAAGCCGCCGCGCGAGGCGATGGTCGTCATGCGCGGCAGGCGAGCGGCGCCCTGCTCCAGCAGGCCGATCCGGGACAGGTCGATCACCAGGACCGCGCCCCACACGTGGTACCACAGGCGGTCGTCAAGAAACTCCTCCGCCTGTCCGTTGCTCTTGCCCGGGCACAGCAGGATCCGAAGCTCGTCACGCTCGTACAGCGCCTGGGTGTCGAACGACGGGCGGGCGTCCCCGAGCTCCAGTTCGGCGATCGCGAAGTCCGTGCCGTACAGGTCGTCGCCCGGCGTGAGGTCGATCATCCGCAGCGACCCGCGCCGGCCCTCTCGGCGGTATCGCCAGATCAGGTACGTGCGCCCCGACGCGGTCGTCACGACCGAGGTGTTCCCCAACGTCCCCTGCACGGTCGACCCGGTCATCTCGAGTCGGTAGGTCAGGTCGGTGACCTGCTCAGAGTGCCAGCCCGTGTCATCGAGCCACACGTGGTGGATCTGGGTGTAGCCATTGGCGTCGTACCGGAACGCGGCGGTGTGGACGCGGCCGGCGGCGTCGACCTCGCAGCCCATCGAGTTGAGCAGACCACCGTTCTCCGGGATGGCGACGCCGACCTCGGATGTGTCGAGCGTGATGGGCCCGACGTAGGCACTGTCGTCGCTCCTGCGCCATGTGACACCGGCGTCGTCGCTGTAGGCGTAGCAGATGTCGTGGTTGGTGTTGACGGCCGACGTCCTGCGCCAGCACCACGTCAGGTGCATGCGCCCGGGGTGCGCGCCACCTGCGCGCTCGACGGCCACGTGGTTGACGTAGGGCGACTGCCCCGACGCGGCTCCATCGATCACCTTCGCCACGCGCGTCCATGCGGCGCCGCCCCAGCGGTTCAGCACGTAGTCGCCGGAGCCGGACCCGCCCTGACGGAACCCGAACAGCAGCGCGCCGTCGACCTTGAAGAACGACGGGTAGGAGACCTCCGTCTCATCCCCGACCATCACCTCGACGGTCCATGCGGTGATGTCGCCCGGCGCCGCCGAGCGCACGTACCGGATCGGGGCCGAGTGCACGTTCCCGACCAGGTGCACGAACCCGGCTGCGTCGACCCCGATGTCCAGGCCGTTGTGCAGGTCGACCGTGAAGCCAAGCGGGTCGCCAGCCAGTGTTGTCAGGTCGAAGGTCTGCCACTCGTCACGCACCCGCTTGCCGATGATCGCGTGAGGGCGCGTGCCACCCGACCACCATGCGGCGTACTGCGTGCCGTCCGGTGCGGTGGTGACGTTGTCCATGCCCCACGAGACGCTGTTCTGCGTGGTCGCGCCCCAGAGGGTGCCGGGCAGGGGGTGGATGTCCACGAGCGGGCGTGCCGCCCGGGGTGCCGCCGCCCGGGCGAGCGTCAGTGCCTCGGCGGCCACGGTCGTCGCCCCGGCCAGCGCGGCAGCAGCGTCCTCGGCGGCCTTCTGCGCCGCGGCGACGATCGCGGACCAGGAGTCCGGGATGCTGACGACCTGCCCGGAGACGGTGCCGACGGGGACCGTCTTGTCCAGGTCCAGCGTGGACCCGTCGCCCCCAGGCAGGACGAACGGGCCCACCTCCACCGGGGGGATGCCCAGAGTGCGCCCGTCCGCGTCCCGGAAGGACAGCAGCGCGCGGTACGTGTGCGTGTGAGAGCCGGGCGCGGACACGTCGATGAGAGCACCCGTGCGCCCGTCACGCCAGCCAGGGACGTCGGTGCGCGGCAGGACGACCGTCGCCTCGGTGCCCGGCTCGGACAGCACCTCCGCAGGCTCGGACTCGAACCGGTACCCCGTCTCGTCCCACACCAGGGAGCGCGTCGAGGTGACCTTGAGGGAGATGCGGAGGCTCTTCGCCGCCTCCACGGTCATCGCGCCGCCGACGGACACGGCCCGCGTCAGGACGTACGGGGGGTAGGCCATCACCACTCCAGGGGGATCAGCAGCACGGGCAGGGGTCACAGCACTCCGCCGCGGCGAGCGGGGACGTGCACGTGCACCCGCAGCGGGGGCACGGCGTCAGCAGCGGGCGGGGGTCGGTCATGTCACCGGGTGGGGCGGTACGCGACGCCCAGGGCCCCGGTCAGGAACAGCAGCGCTCCGTTGATGACGCCGACCGCCTGGCCCGTGTTCTCCGCCTGCTCGGGGAGGTAGATCGCGACGAGGCCCGACGCGAGCAGGCCCAGGAAGCCGACCGTGAGGGCGACGTAGTAGATGAGCGTGCGCAGGCCAGCGGGGACGGCGGGCTGCTCGGGGGTGGGGGTGACGTGGGACATGGGGACTCCTCAGGGTGTGGTGCACAGGGCGACGGTGCGCCACTGCTGCGAGAGCAGGTCATCGGGCGTGGCGCGCGTGTCGACGGCGAGCGTCGTGAGCGTCGTGCCGTCGGGGCAGGTGGGACCGGGCGGACCAGCAGGGCCGTCGGTGCCGGGCGGACCGACCTCGCCAGCAGGCCCAGCGGCGCCAGGCTCACCCGCTGGCCCTTGGGGGCCAGGCGGACCGGGTGCCCCCGTGGGGCCCGTTGCGCCGGCCGGACCGGGAGGGCCGCCAGCGCCGCGCTCACCGGGGGAGCTGGCGGCGCCACTCGGACCCGGGGGACCGGCCGGGCCAGGCTCACCCGCAGGCCCGGGTGGGCCCTCTGTGCCACGGGCGCCGCTGCTGCCAGGCTCGCCACGGTCACCGCGCGCCGGCGTGGGGAGCACGTTGGGTGCGGGCGTGTCGGGCTTCACGCCCTGCTCGACCGCCTGCTCGTACAGCTCGGCGTACCGACGCGACGACTCCGCGACGGCGGCCTCGAGCGTGTCGATCGCCGTGGCCTGGTCGGCGCGCTCACCATCGCCGCGCGCCTGGTTGTTCAGCACGAACAGGACTGCCGCGGCGAGGGCCACGAGGAACACCCCGAACGCGACCGTGCGGGCCGCCTTCTGGACCTTGATGCCCATCAGCCGCCGCCACCTCTCGAGATGATCCAGCCGATGACGGCGACGAGGATGGTCAGGCCGCTGGACCCGCCCCACTTCACCCACGCGGAGACCTTGTCGAACTGCCGCTCGAGGCGGGCCACGTCTTCCTTGCGGGCGTCCCGCTCGGTCTTGATCTGCGTGTCGCGGATGCTCGACTCAGCTGCGATCATCGCCAGCCGCTCCGTCTTGGCCTTCTCGTCCGCCACCTCGCGTGTGCGCCGCTCGTCCGCGACCTCCGTGCTGATGCGCTCGAACGTCTCGCGCACCGACACCTGGAACTCACGCAACGTCTCCCGGGTGACTGAGTTGTCGCGGATCTGCCGCACGTCGTCACGGACCTCGCGCAGGGTCCGCATGAGTTCCCACGATGTGGGCTCCGCCTCGCCGTTAGCCATCCGTCCCCCTGCCTAGCGAGCGTGCGCGGCAACCCGGCGGGTGCGCTCGTGCTTGCGGCCTCCGGGCATCAGCTCGCGAGCCGCGCGTGCAGCGCGTCCACGACCTCGCGCGCCAGGTCCGGGCCGAGCTCGCCGGCCAGCGCATCGGCCAGCGCGCCGACGTCGACCGGGCCGTCGCCGCCGATCCCCGCCCCCTGGAGCGCCTGGACCAGACGGCCCGTGTCACCCGCCCCGGAAACGCCCTCGGAGCGCAGGACCTTCGTCGTCTCCTGGGACACGATCGTGCGCATGGGCCCGTCGAGCCGGCCAAGGTCCGCAGCGCCCGAGACGCCCTCGGAGCGCAGGGCGCCCGTCACGGCGTCGATGACGTCCTGGATGCTCGCCATGATGTCCTCCTCCTGGATGCCCGGGATCGGGCGCGTGTCGATGCTGGGCAGGCTCGGCAGCCCAGGCCCCGAGCTGGTGGACAGCGAGCGGGCGATGCTCCACGGGCGCGCGTCGCGGTCCCACGTGACGCCCCGCCGTACGGACACGTGCACGTGCTGGGAGTGGGCGTTCGGCCCCGTGTACGGCTGCCAGCCGCCGCGAGCGAAGGCGGCCGGGTTCTGCCAGATGCGGCCCTCGTAGATCACGTAGGCCACACGGGGGTCGCGGATGATCTGCGCGACGAGTCCCGACGCCTCACCGCCCGGCGTCAGGTTCTCGTCGATGTCGATCGCGCGGACGATGCCGCCCGCCGACCGGTCGGGGTTGTGGTCCGATGGGCGCGCCTGGTGCGACGTGTCGCCGATCCATCCGTCCGACGTGCGGTCGCGGCCAGGCCAGAGCGCGTCCACGTCGGCGCGCAGGCGCACGAGTGCGGGGGAGAGGTGGTAGGCCATCAGGACACCGGGCCCAGGTCGGTGACCGTGAGCTGGCACGTCTTGGCGGTGTCGTACCCCGCCGAGGCGCTGCCGCTCGCGGACACGACATCGAACTTGTGAGCGCCCGGCTGGACAGTCGCGGTGAACTCGAAGGCCACGGTGCGCCGGTCGCCGTACCCGTTGCCGTACGGGATCTGCGTCTCGGCGACCACCGCGTCGTTCTGGCGCAGGAACAGGGTGTAGTTCCCCGCGTTGGCGCCGTTGAACAGCCAGCCCGTCACCTGCACCCGCACCGCGTGCGCCTGCTTGCCGGGCACCACGAACCCCGGCACCTGGGCATTGAGGATCTGGCCGGTGCCAATGCCGGTGGCCGTGAACGCTGCCACGGCCGTGCGGCCCGTGCCGATCGGCGCGAACGACGACCCCACCCCGCGGTAGAGATCCCCTAGCAGGGAGACGAAGACTGGCGCGTCGGCGGTCCCGTAGGTCACCGCGTCACGCTCGGCCGTCGTCCGGACCGGGACGATGCCACCCGCCGCCACAGCGACGGGTGCGCGCCACGTCACCGTGGGGTTCCCGCCGCCCGCGGCCGGGACGTTGATCTCCGCGAGGAGCATGGACCGGGCAGGCGTGGCGGGCGCGACAGGAGTGGCCGCCGCCGTGCCCGCGAGGTACTTCGGGGTGACGCCCGGGGTCGTGCCGCCCGTGCCCTCGGCGGGGTCGACGAGCTCGACGTAGACGATGTCCCGCCGTGGGTTCGACGCGTTCGCCGCCGTGACGGTGCCGGTGACGTTCGCGTCGATCGCGTACCCGTAGGGCCCGGACTCCGCAGCGGGCAGGACGTCGAGCACGCCGGCATGGGGGCGCACCGTCCACACCGTCGCCGTCGCCGTGACAGTCGTTTCGGGCGTCCCCGGGCGCACACCGGAACGCGCGCCGAGAGGACGGGTGGCCGTTGCGCCGGCCAGGAGCGGGGCCATCTGCGTCTGCCGCAGGGCACGCCCGCTGTACGACGGGGCGCCGCTCACGGCATCGACCGGCCAGACGCGGTTGACCATGGGTGAAGTCCTCTCTGCAGGCGGGTGAAGCGCCCGCCGATCCGGGGCCGTGTGGTAGGTGGGCGATACGCTTCGGCCCATGCAGATCAAGGGGGCCGTCATCGGGGCCGTATCGACACTCGTAGTCGTCGCAGGTGGGTTCGGCGTCGCAGCCATCGCCAACGCGGACGAGCCGACGCCCGTCGTCGAGGTCACGCCGAGCGCGACGCCGACTCAGACGCCGACCCCCACGCCGACCGTGACGCCCACCCCGGAGGCTGTTGTGACCCCCGCGCCCGAGCCCGAGCCCGTCGTCGAGCCGGCCCCCGTGGTCGAGCCCGAGGTCGTCGCGCCCGCGCCTGAGCCTGCGGCCCCGGCGCCTGTGGCGCCCGAGCCCGCGCCGGCACCGGAGGTGCCCGAGGGTTACGTCGTCGTGCCCGAGGGGCAGGGCGTCGAGAACCCCGAGCCCGGTGTCAAGTACGTCCCGCACGACTGGGCGGACTAGCCGGTCACCTGCACCGTCACGTAGGGGCGCCGGAAGTTGACCGACGCACCCACCGTTGACGCGCCCCAGGCCCGCATCTTGCCGATGACCGTGTACGTCCCCGGCGTCACCGTGAACGCCTGCTGGGTCATGAGCGGCGTCCCCACGCCCGCATCCGGCGAGGTCAGGTACGACCGGGACGAGAAGTCGCCGTAGGCCGCGACACCCGCGATGGCGAACGTCGCCTCCGCGTTGACGGCGGCACCCCCCGCGTTCATCGACGCCTCGCCACAGCCCACCGTGACGACGAGCCGACCCGTCGGGACCTCGACGGTGAGGGCGATGTCAGGCCCGTACTCGTGCCAGGCGCCGTCGTTCGGGATCGGGCCCGTGTTGAACGTCGGGGTCGACGCCGTGACGGTGACCCGCGCAGCAAGGTTGGCGGTCTGCTCGACGAGCTCGGCCTGCTGCGCCGCGAGTGCCTCCTGCGCCGCCTGGAGCTCCTCGATCAGCGGCCCCACAGCCTTCATCACGGCGGGCAACATCTCCCGCTGCGTGCGCTCGATGTCCTCCATGCGTCGCAGCTGGCCGGCCTCGCCCGGGGGGACGAGGTTGGCGAGCGTTCCCGGGTGCGGCATCAGTCCTCCATCTCGAGGATCGGCGCCACGGTGGGCACGCCCGTCAGGTCGATCTCCCAGCCGATGCAGCGCGCCACGCCCATCAGCCCACCGGGGAAGGCCGGGATGTTGTACTTCTCGACGTCCTCGGGCTGGGCGGGGAAGGTCGCGGGGCCAGGGAACGCGCCGCCGCCAGGGAACAGGCCGACTCGCTCGGTCCACACGTCGCCCACGCGGTAGCCGATGTCGTCGCCGATCCACCAGTCACGCCCCAGGCGCGGGGCCTGGTCGATGACCGCCGCGAGGGACAGGGTGCGAGCGCCGTCGGCCATGAGCGCCAACGCCTCGGCGGCGTGGGACGTCAGGGTCGACACCTCGGTGATCGACGTGGACGGGGTGAACCGGAACTCGAACGGGGGCCGCTCGGACTGCGCGGCGATCTGCCGCGGCGACTGGGGGCGCTCACCGACGGAGCCCGACGAGACGGCCATGACGTCGGTCGCGCCCTTGCCAGCGCCGTAGTCCTCGACGAGCTCCAGCTGGACCACGGGGCCGGGCGCCTCGAACGTCGCCGCAGGGCCCAGGTCGGGCGGCACAGGGGAACCGATGCGGTCGGCGACGTGCAGCACCGGGACCAGGCGCTCCGGGTCGTGGCGCCATGCCCACCGGACCGTGAACTCCGGGCCGTCCTCCACGCCCGACAGCTCGGTGAGCACCGACAGGAGCGTCTTGTCGGACTCGTTGGCGTAGGCGCGATCCCGGGTGACGACGGACGGGGCGACCTCGACCTCGATGGGGAAGTCCGTCGCGAACTCCTCCACCAGCAGCCGCACGATCTGCGTCTGCGACGCGCCCGTGAAGGTGCGGTCGCGCACGTAGCGGCGGTCCAGGTACGCCTCGATCGTCGCGAGCGAGAGGTCCACCGTGTCGCCCAGCGTGCGCGTGCGGCGCGTGACCAGCCCGCCCCACGACGGCTCGTCGTCGTCCAGCAGCACGAGGAACGCACCACCGGGCAGCGTTGCGCGCGCCCACCCCTCCGGCGCCGTGGGCACCGGGAGGCTGGCCGCGGCACTCGTGTACGCGCCCAGGACCACGCCCACGCGCTCGCACGACAGGTCCGGCATCTCGGCCAGCACCTTGCCGGTGCGCGCGTCGGCCGCGACCCACGAGAGCGCCATCAGGTGCTCCTCACTGCCACGCGGGCGTCGCGGTCACGGTCAGCTTGGATCCCGGGTCGTAGCCGGCCGCGGTGAACGCCCACGTGTTCTCGCCCGGCTCGAACGCGCTCCACCCCCGGGCGGTAACCCACCCGTTGCGGGACGCCTGCCCGTTCGCGAGCACCTCGCGGCGCTCCATGTCCACGTCGATCCACTCGCCCGCGCCCAGCACGATCGAGGACGAGAACACCAGCGACCGGCCGCTGTTCACGTGCGTCACGACCGGGCCCTGCACCGGGCCGTCGATGCGCAGTCGCACCGTGCCGGCGATGTTGCCCGGGTTCGTGAGCGACACCTGACCGGTCACCGTCACGGCGTTGATCGTGAACGGGACGGTGAGCGGGACCGTGAGGCCGCCGGCGGTCGAGGGCAGGGCGGTGGACTCGACGAGGGCGTCACCGAAGCGGCGGGGGTCGGTGGCGACGAGCTGGACGGAGTAGCGAACCGCCTTGTCGCCAAGCCACTTCGCCAGGATCACGTCCTGGCGGCGCACCCCGGCCCACAGCGACTCGCCCGCGTCGTTCACGGCCAGAGTCGTGGACGCGAGCGACGCGGCCTCGTTCAGCCGTTGCAGCGCCCGCCGTGCCGCGCCCCGGTCGGGGGCCATGAGCACACCACCGACAGCGACGCTGCGCGCGGGAAGGTACGCGTCCCCGGCCCATGCGCCATGAGCACGCGGGCGTTGCACCACCTGGATCGTCGACCCGGGCGAGCCGTCCCAGCCCTCGATGTCCTCGACGACCCACTCGACGCCCTCGGCATCCACCCCGTCCAGAGGCAGCGCGCCCAGCGTGACAGCACTCATGCTCACACCCCTAGGAGTAGCTGCCGGCGGGCGACCGAGAGAGAAGCCGCCCCGGGGTCGTCGGCGCCGTAGATGTTGAACGTCTGGGTGGTGCCGCCCCCGCTTGGGGCGGTCGGCAGCGCCGCGAGCTGGCGCTGGTTGTAGATGCGCCCGGCCTGAGTCGGCACGAACAGCTCCGGCTCCCGCTCGCCCACGATGTACGGACGCCCGGCCGCGACTGGGCCGCCAGCCGCGCGGAACACCGCCCCCGTCGAGGTCTGGTAGGACCCGTCCGACAGGATCTTGGTGGCGTTGCCCTTGGCGTCGAGGAAGACCGTCGCCCGCTTGCCGTCGAGGTTCTGCACGGCCTCGCGCAGGGACGTGACGGCATCGCGGCCAGCGGAGAACGCATCGCGCGTGTCGCGCGCGTCATCCTCGAGCAGCCCTAGGGCCACATCCGCGGTCGTCTGCGTCGACTTCAGATCCACGGCGAGGCCGTCGAGCTTGTCCCCGACGCCGGGGATCCAGCCGAACGCCGTATCGGCCGCGAGGACGACGCCGAGCGCGAAGTTGAAGAACCCGTTCGACAGGCCCCGGAGCATGCCGTACATGAAGACGTTCAGCGACGCGCCACCCTCGGCCATCGCGAGGAACGCGCCAAGGATGCCGAGGGATGCATCCGCGATCGCGATGCCAGTGTTGTAGACGGCGTCCTTGTTCGCGGTGAACCAGTCGGCGAGCTGCTGGAGGATCGGGATGCCCTGGTCTCGAAACACGCCCAGGAGGTCGGTGACTACGGGCATCAGGGCGGTGCCGATCTCGGTCTTCATGTTCTCGAGCTCGGCCGTGAGGCGCTGCTGTGCGCCGGCGAGCGTGCCCGACTCGCGAGCGAACGCACCCTGGGCGTCGGCGGTCTGCTGCGTCAGCAGGGCCAGCGTCGCCTGCATGTTCGCGTTGCGGTCCGCCTCGCCCGTCAGGTCGGACAGGCCCATCTCGGCCTTCTTGGCCTGGATCGACGCGTCGTTGATCGACACGCCGTAGCGCTCGATCGGGTCGCGCTCTCCACGGAGCAGCGACGACAGCGCCGACACGGCCTCGGACGTCGACCCGCCGAACTGGGCAGCGAGGTCCGCGCCGAGCTCGACGAGATCGTTCGTCTTGACCGCGACCTCACCGAGCGGGACGCCCATGTTCTTGAGCTGGGCGCCGATGACCGTCGCGAGCTCGTTGTACTCAGCCTGCGCCAGGCCGACGCCGTCAGCAGCGCCCTTCGCCCACTCGTGGATCGTGTCGGCGGACTCCTTGAAGACCGCATCCACGCCGCCGATCGACTGCTCGAGGCCCGACGCGGAGCCGATCGCGTCCGCAAGGAACGAGCCCACGGCCTGCGTGATCTGCGCCGCGCCCGCGACCGCGAACGAGGCCGCCATCGCGCCGGCCAGTGCCGCACCCGCGGCGACAAACGAGCGCTTGCCGGACTTGCCAGCCTCGTCGCCCATCGTCTCGCCGCCGCGGCGGCCGGCGTCGACGAACGTCCCATCGATGCCCTTGCCGAGCGTGGCCGCGAAGCCCTTGGTGGACGGGATGATGCTCAGGTACGCACTACCGACCTCGGACCCGGCCATTCCACCCCCTCGTGTGTCTTGTGACGGTGAGCGGGCGCGGGCGACACTTCGCGGATGACCTACCCGCAGCAGCAGCGGCCCGCGCCGGTGTACTACCGACCCGTGCCGTTCTCCGGCCTCGCCATCGCAGGATTCGTGCTGTCCCTGCTGTGGGGGTTCGGGTTCCTATCCCTCATCGGGGCCGCACTTGCGGCGGCAGGCATCCGCGAGACGAAGCGCACCGGCAAGCGCGGGCGGGGCCTGGCCGAGTGGGGCCTAGGACTCGGCATCCTCGGTTCGCTGTGGCTCGTCTACCTGGTCGGCACCTGGGTCATCGGGACGACCACCTGAGCGACCGGCCATCTCCGCCAGGCGGCGCCTGGCGACTCGCGGATCGACGGGTGCCGGCGCCTCGGGCTTCTCGAAGCCCGGGCGAGGGAGTGGCTCGGGGATGTTGCGCCCCTCGTGCCCGTCCTCGGTGTTCTGCCACGCCAGGATCCGCAGCCCGTCGACGACCGCTGCCAGGAGGTCACGGTCGGGCGTCCAGAAGTCGTCCGGCGGCGGCACTGGCTTGCCTGTTCCCTTGGGCCGGTCGCGGCGGATCTGGCGCCACTGGGCTGTCCCGTCGAGCGGGAGGTTGCGCAGCAGCGAGCCCAGTCGGCGCAGGCTCAGGCGGCCCGTGAAGACGTCCCCGAGCGACAGCCCGTAGTGCGCCTGCAGATCCGCGTCGATCGCCTCGCCGCGAGCGTTCAGCTCGGCGACGAGGCTCCGGATTCCCCCGGCTCCATCCCGGCGTGTGCGAGCCACATGGCCGTGAGTGTGGCGATCTGGTCGGGGTGCTTGCCGACGACGAGCGAGGCGGCCTCACGACCGGCGGGCTTCCACCCGCCCTTGGCGTGAACCTCCGCGACCTCGTTGAGGACGATGTGCACCCGGCCCGAGTCGACCGCGATCTGCTGGCCGAGCGTGAGGTCCGAGATGTGCGGCACGCGCCACCGCTTCCCGCCGGCGGTGAACTCCCAGGGCGTGCCCTTGGTCTCGTGCTCGACGGCGTCGAGGTTGAACGTCACGGCGCCTCGATCCAGCGGGTGTTGTAGACGTCGGCCTCGCCGTAGACGGTGATCGTCACGCCGTAGCCGGTGACGTTGCCGTAGGTCGTCGCGCGGTCGTCCATGCCGGTGACCTCGCCGTCGAACACCACACGCTCGACCTCGGTGTCGCTGACGACCTTGTCGACCACGAACACGCGACGGCCGTTCGCACGGCCCGGGTTCCAGGTGACGTGCCCGGTGGTCGTGTTGACCGGCTCGCCGTAGAACAGCGAGGCGTTCTCCGGGCTGTTCTGGATGAGGACGAGCTGGAACGTGCCCGTGCCCTCCGTCACGACGTCGGCGACGAGCGTGTTGTGCTGGAACGCGCGCACCTGGTTGGTGGACCGCGCCGAGCCCTGCGTGAGGCCGTCGGACGACCAGAAGCCGTGCCCGACGAAGGCCGGGGCGGGCGCCACCGTGGCGGATGTGGGCTTGGTGGTCCCGGCCGGAGCCGAGTAGAGCGCGCCAGTGACGGCGATGTCGACCTCGTTGAGGTCCAGGCCAGCGTCGACGGACATGGTCGATCTCCTCAGATCAGGTGAGCGGGGTACCCGTGACCACGAGGTCCACGGACAGGTAGCGGTGCGGCTTGGCGGATGCCTCGGCCACGGGGTACGGGCCACTGGTGGACAGGTGCGCCTTGACCGGGCCGTAGCCCGCGGCGTCCTCCAGGAGGGCCGTGACGAGGCGCGCGAGGTTGGAGCAGTCGGCCGGATTCTTGGCTGCGCCCGCCCAGATGTTCACGCCCAGGGACGCGGTCTTGGTCGCATCGCTGCGCCCGCCACCGTCGTCGCGGACCGTGATGAGCCGCGCCGGCATCGTGTCCGGGACGACGTTGCGGACCGCGACGCCCTGGGCGAAGGGCTCGGGTCGGGTGGCGAGGCGGGCCTTGAGGTAGTCGATGGCCCAGAGCTCGAGGTCGGGCCAGATGATCGCGGGCCACATCACTGACGGCATGGCGCTACTCCTCGCGGTCTTCCATCGCCTGGATCTGCCGCTCGTGGCGCCGCTCGGCACGCCGAACTCGGGCGCGCTCCCGCGACCTGGCGCGCGCCTTGCCCTTTGCGGAGCGGGACAGCACACCGGACCGCGCTTCGATTACCAACGCCTTGCGGTCTGTCGCCACCACCCGGACCACCGCGCGATCCGTGGTCGCGTCGACAATTCGGAGCGACGCCTTGTACGCGCCCGTGTCCTCCGGGGCGATGCGCTGCGCCTCGGCGAGTATCGGGCGAGCCTCCTCGCGCAGGGCGGCGCGCACGCCAGCCGAGTTGAGCACGTCGCGCATGCCCGGCGAGTTCAGCTTGATCTTCGGCCGCGCCATCAGCCCTCCACTCGCTGCAGCGTGACGACCAGGCCGCCGAGCGAGGATCCCCACGGGGAGCGCCAGTCGGCGGGCTCGCCGTCGACCGCGTACTCGCGGCCGCGGACCCGGACGCGATCCCGGGCCGTGATGTCGGGCCAGGACTTGGGGAAGTAGAGCGACGGCTTGATCGTGACGGACTCGCGGCCGACCTCGGTGGACTCGCGGGACGCCTGCTCGGGCGCGAAGAACGCGCCCGGGATCGCCGTCTCGGTGGTGGTCTCGACGGGGTTGCCGTAGGGGTCGACGCCCGTAGCGACGTCGCGCAGCCGGACCACGATCTCGCCGGCCATCACCCCACCTCGTAGATCGGCTCCCCGGCGATGTCCACGCCGCAGGAGCAGTAGGTGGCGCCGAACGCCAGCGAGCACCAGGGCAGGTGCGCACAGCCGGAGCCCACCGTGTCGACGGCGAACGCGTGACCCTTCTCGCCGCTCGAGCACAGCCCCTGGAGCTGGGTGATCTCGCTCGGCCAGAACATCGCCTTGCGCGGCTGGCGGGTGTCGAGCGTGTGCCCGAACGGGCCGCTCTGCTCCTGTGAGACGGCGCCCGTACCCGCCTCGTTCCACCGCAGCACGGCGCCGCGGAGGATCGCCTTGGCGGCGGCGCGCCGAGGGTCGTCGGTCGGGAGGTTGACGAGACAGGGGGCAGTGAGGACGGCCATCGCCTCGGCGTCCTCGATCATCGCCGCGGCCTTCGCCGGGGCGATGTCGGGAGCGAACGGTACGAGGTCCGCCGGGATGATGAGCTGGGCCATCCTCACCGCCTCCTAGTCACTCGTCGTCGGATGCGGCCTTGGCGGTCGCCTTGCGCGTCCGGCGCGCCGGCTTCGCGCCATCGCCATCCGAGGCTCGGAAGCCCTGGGCAGCGAGGCGCTCGGCCTTCTCCTCGGACACGTCGACGGTGGCCCCGTTGGGGGCGATCAGGCGGACCATCAGACGTCCGCGGTGGCGTTCTGGACCTTGGCGAACGCGTTCAGGTCCGCGATGCCCCAGCCGTAGACGACCTCGGCGCGGAACGCGACCTGGTTGTTGCGCTTGAGGTCACCGCCGCCGTCCGGGTCGCCGTACTCGATGATCTCGAGGCCGATGGCGCGCTGGATGCCCCACCGGACCGCGGAGAAGTCGCCGACGATCGCCTTGAGGTTCGTCGCCGTCGACGCGACGCCGACGGCGCCGACCGTCCGGGACACCGACGCGCGGTGGCCGTCGAGCTCGGACACGGCGGTCGAGAGCTGGAAGTTGGGGTACAGCTTCTGCTCGGAGCCCGAGCCGCGCGCGGTCGAGAAGCCGGCCGCGAAGGACGGGTCGAGCGCGACGTCGCGCGGCACGTACCCGTCGGCCAGGACGAGGGTGTCGGCGGCGTCGAGGTACGTGTACGGCTTCACCGGCGGGGTGTCGTCCGTCTCCACGACGTTCGTGGTGTTGACGAGGCGCTGGGTCATCGCGGCGACCGCGGTGCCGCTCGTGGGGTTGATGCCGTGGATGACGCCGTAGTCCAGCGCGCGCGAGAGGGCCGGCTGGATCAGGTTCAGCACCTGCTCCACGACGTCGATGACGTCGTCCTCGTCGGCCCACATGACCTCGTTCGTCCAGCGGACGGTCTTGTGGAACTTGAACGGCGTCGCGGTCACGGAGGTAGGGACGATGGTCGACCCGCCCTTGTTCGCGCCCTCGGCGACGTACTCCGCCTCGCCGATGTCGAACGTCATGGACTGGCCCGGCCCGAACTTCATGGGGATCGAGTCGGACAGGGCGGCGATGACGGAGCCGGACTGGACCTTGCCCAGCCAGGGGTCGAGCTTCTGCGGGGGGAGGACGAAGCTCCCCGTGGTCAGAGCGGGCATGGTGATCTCCTCGGATCAGTCGCGCTTGATGAGCTGCCGGGCGAACTCGCGCATGGGGTCGTCGCCGGCAGTGGTGGGGGTACGCCCCGCGAACGGGTCGCGGTTGGCGGTCTTGGTGCGACGCTCGGCGAGCCTCTCGGCCTGCTTGGTGAGCGTGTCCTCGTCCGTTGCGGTGAGGAACAGGTCGGCGTCCTCGTCGGCGATGCCGAACTTGGCCTGGATGCGGGCGCGCAGGGCGCCCGACCGTGTGGCCTCGAGCTCGCGCTCGAGTGCCGCGATCCGGCTGGCAGCCTTCTCCGCCTCCGACAGGTTGGCCTGCTCGATCTCGTCGAGCCTGGCCGCCTTGGCGCGGAGGTCGTCGTAGTCCCCGAACTGGGCCTTGGTGCGCGCGACGCGCTCACCGATGATCCGGTTGAGGTCTTCCTGGGAGGTGATCGGCTTGAAGCCGCCCGCGGGCTGCTCCTCGCCGGTCGGCTGCTGCTCGGTCGTCGAGTCGTCCGCCATCGTTCTTCTCCTGGGTGAGCCGTCCGTTGACCGCCGGACGTGGGCGTACCCCGGTGATCCCGGGAAGTCAGTCGGCGTAGTCGCCGATGGCGCGCTGGATCAGCGCGTTGTGTCGCTCTCGCTGCTGTGGACTCATGCCCGTGGTGCGCTGTGACGCGTCGTAGAGCCGGACGTCGACCTCGGGGGCGTCCGCGTCCCACGAGGGGGCAGCGGCGCAGTTGCATGAGCCGTGAGAGGCGAAGTGCGCGGTCGCCTCGCGGTACACGGCGCCGCGGCCGGCGAGCATCCGGCAGAAGGAACAGGCGCCGGGGCGGGTGATTCGCTTCCATCCGACGGCTTGCGGGTCGCGGTCCGTGGCGCGTGCGATCGTGTCGCGCGGGGCCGCCAGCACGTACTTGCCCGTGGCCGCCAGGAGCGTCGTCAGGGCGTCGGCAGGCGTGTCCGTGAACAGGGCGCCGGCCGCGCGTCGTACCGTCGGCTCCGTGGCCGCCAGGTACGGCGACGCGAGCGCTGTGGCGCGGTACGCACCGCTGACGCCTGCCGCCGCTCGCTGGACGTCGTACCACTCGGCCGCGAACTGCGCCGCATCCATCCCGTAGCGCCGCACGAGCTCCGGGACGAACGCCAGCAGCAGATCGCGGGACCGCTCGGGCTGGGACAGGTTGAGCATCCCGAAGAACCCGCGCAGATCACGCTCGACGAGGGCGCGGATGCCGCCTTGTGCGCGTCGCAGGAGCTCTGCGTCAGCCGGTGACACCATCAGCGGGAGCCTCCTGCCCGGCGACCCTCACCAGCGCGTCGAGACGCGACAGGGACTGTGCGCGCTGACGCTCGGCCAGCGCACGGCTGATCTGCTGCTCGGACAGGCCCAGCAGCTCGAGACCGACCTCCGTCTCAGCGAGCCACGGGACCGCGGCCACCTGCTTGCCGCCCGCGTCTGCCTGAGCCGCCCGGGAGATGTACCGCGGGTCACGCCACTTGCAGTCGATGGACCGGAACGCCTCGGGAACCTCGTCGAGACCCCCGCGCATCGCCATCGCGATCGGCACCACGTGACGCAGCGCCGGCGACAGCTCGTCGACCGTGCCCTCAGCCTCCGCGATGAGTTCGTACTGGCTCGCGTCGTAGGACTCCGCCGACGTCGGGTTCGCGAAGTCAGTGATCGCGACCGACGAGTCCGGCAGCGAGTACTCACGCGCGACGAGCTTGGAGTAGGTGTTCAGCGCCTTGAGGTGCGGCTCCGGAGAGGCGGCGTCGAACTTTTTGACGTCCGCACGCGCCAGGGCGTCGTCACGGTCCGCGTCGTCGGGGATACCCTTGATGCGACCGAGCCGCTGGGCCCACTCGGGCATCGGCGTGCCGTCCGCGTTGCGGAAGATCGACGGGTCAGCGCCGAGCATCCAGAACTCGGGGTAGGCGTAGACGTCCATGTGGCCCTCGAGGCGCACCAGGGCGCGTCCTGCGGCGTCCTGGAAGCCACGAGCGGCACGGGTGATCCGGGTGCGCCCCATCGGCTTACGCAGGCGCGGGCGGTACACCAGGGGAGCGGCCGGCACGCCGAACGGGTGCTCGGAGTACTCGACGATCTCCCACTTGCCGTCCACGATCTGCGCCGCGATGGTCACACCATCGAGCAGCAGGGTCAGCGCCGTCACGCGCTCCTTGTCGCGCGCCCGGACGATGAGCAGGTTGTCCAGGCCGCGCGTCACAGGGTTGCGCTCACCGGTCGCGTCGAGAGCGGAGTAGAAGTGCACGAGACCCTGCGCGCCGTCGTCGACACCGTTGGACGCCACAGCGAACGACAAGCCGTGGATCAGGGTGTCCGTGATCGCCTGGTTGACCTCGGAGCCGAGGCGGTTCGTGTCCCACACCTCGCGGTACCCGAAGTCATCGAGGTTGCCGTCCGACCAGACCATGCGCTCGAGGTTGCAGCGGCGACCCAGGCTGTCGACGCCCTTCGCGGCCCAGCCCAGGACCAGGCCCAGGCGGTAGTACTGCTCGGGCACGATGCCGCCGTGCATCTTGCGCAGCGTGCGCTCGGCCTCGTAGTACGCCTCGAGCAGACGGTTCCGGCGCGAGAAACGATCGAGCTGGCCCAGGAGCCCCGTCGCGAGATCGTTCGTCTCGTCATCGACGTCAGGCAGTCGGATGGTCTGCGAGATCACGCCACCACCCCCACCCTGTTGCCCGATGTCCGGTTGCCAGAGGTGCGCCCCTGACCCGTCGGCCGCTTGCCGGCCACTACCGCGTGCCTCGCGAGGGTCACTGCATCCAGTGACGTGACGTCACCCTCCGGCGTCGTTGAGGCCCAGCCCCAGCCGCCGGCGTTGCCGATCTTGCGCTTACCGGCCGCACGCACCGCGGCGTCGAGGCCGGGCTGCGCGAGGTGGGTCAGGTCGCGCTCCTGGATCGCACGGAGCATCCCCGCGTGAGCCGTGATCGCCTCGTCCACCGTCACGAGGTGGATCCGGCGGCGAGGTACACCCGCGGCCACCAACTCGTTCGCCAGGTCACCCGCGCCCGCCTTGCCGTCGAGGACGATGTGACCCTTGCGCCAGCGTTCTGCGAGCCACTGGACCAGGGGCGCCGTGCCGTCCGCCATGAGAGAGACACCCAGGGCCTCGACGTGCACGGGGCCGTCGTCGGGACGCAGTGCAACTGCGGCACCAACGCGCTCGCCGTCCGCGGAGAACTTCACCGCGTAGGCCAGGCTGCCGTTCGTGGGGGCGTCGGCCGCTGCCATGGCCAGGTCGTCCCAGTCGTCCAGGTTGATGATGCCGGGAGTCTTCGTGTCGCTGTCCCAGATGCCCAGCGCCTCGCGGTCGAAGTCGCCCGGGCCTGTGAGGAGCTTGTGTAGGCGGTTGATCGCCTTGTCGTTCGTGCGCAGCGGGTAGGACGGGTTCGCCTTCGCCCGCTGCGCCTTGTCGTCCCACTTCGCGCCGGGGTCGGCCGAGAACTCGACGTACACCAGGCCCTCAGACGCGCCCGCCAAGGCGTCACGGCGAATGCTCTTGAAGAACTCCGAGTTGTCCGTCGGCTTTGGGTGGCGTCCCCATCAGGATGACCTGCGGGTTCGTCGCCTGGTTCATCGTCGGGGCGAGGTCCGCCATGGCCTGCTCCGAGAGGATCTGAGCCTCGTCGAGCACCAGCCGGCGGACCTTCGCCACGCCTCGCACCGCACCGGACTCGCGCGCCTTGAACATGATGCGCGAGCCGTTGCGGAACGGGATGCACTCGTTGCCGGCGCCGGTGGTGATCGCGTCGGGGTCGACGTGGGCGCGCATCTGCGGCACCTCGGCCATGGCCTTGAGTGCCATGAACGACTCACGCGTCACCGTGAAGTGGTGAGCCGTCCAGACCGCGAGGGTGCCGGGGTTGATGATGCAGTCGGCGAACAGCAGGCCGCCGATGTCGTACGTCTTACCGGCCTGCCGGCAGATCGAGATGGCGACCGTGTCCGCGGCATAGAGCCCCGCGGCGTTCTTCCCGAGGATGGCGGTGTTCATGTCCGCCTGCCACGGGTCGAACAGGATGCCGACGTTGCGGCAGACCTCGCGCACCGACGGCCACCCCGTCGAGACGATGCCCTCGGGCAGGATCAGGTGGCGAGCCTCAGGAAGCAGGCCATGCCGCGTCTGGGGTGGCCGCGGCGGAGCCGATGTCGTCACCGTTCTCCTCCGCGTCCAGTGCTGCGATCTCGTCTGCGAGGTTCACCAGGCGCAGCGAGAGCGAAGCCATGTCCCGCGGCGGCACTCCGGCATCGAGTTGCTCGGCGATCTTGTCCCGGAGCGCCACGAGCAGGTCGCGGCGACTCGAGGCCGCAGCGCGGGAGATCGCGCCGCCAACCTCAGGCGTGGGCGTCGGCTCCGGGTCGGGAACCGCGCGCAGGCGTGCGGCCATCTGCGGTCACCTCCTCGGGCGGGTCGAGCTGCGCACCGCGGCGTGCGTTACAGCCACGGTGCGCGAGTCTCAGGTTCGAATCCGAGTGGTCAGGCTCCGCCTGGAGCGACCTCGGGATGATGTGGTCCAGCGATGGGGCGGCGTCATCGCGCTGCCGATCGGCCAGCAGGTCGACGGGGTCGCCGCAGATCTGGCAGGTCCATCCGTCGCGCTCGTAGATCGCCAGCCGGCGCTCGAGGGGGATGCCCCACTGAGGACCCCACGCTCCCGACTGTCGCCGGTGCCAGTACGAGTAGTGCGTCGAGCACATCCCTCGCGCCACGGCGGGGCGGTCGCACTCGGTGCAGATACCGAGCTGTCGCGCGCGGTACCAGTCAGCGTCGCGACGCCTGCAGAGGCGGCACTTCGGCTCGGAGGCAGTGGAGCTCGAGCGCCACATCAGCTTCCCGCAGCCACCAGAGCAGGGCAGGTCAGGGCGGTCCACCATGGCCCCTCCTTGGTGGAAAACGGGGGAGGGCGAGGCGTGGAAATGCTCGTGTGTAAATGCTCGCTATGCCAGGAGGGGCGAGCGGCACCCCCGGCCAGGGGGTCCCTCCCCACCCCCGCCGCTGCGTTGGGGCTGCTCGTTCACCAAGCGGCGCGACGTCGGGAAGTCCTCGACGCGAGCAACGTTCACCGGAACGCGCTCGTGGTTGCGCTCCTGGTTGCACGTGCGACACAGGACGCGGAGGTTGTCCGCCCCGTCCCCCCCGCCGTGCTTGTGCTCCACCACGTGGTCTGTCTCGGCTGAGCCGGCGAGCAGTGGTGTGTCGTAGTCCAGCTCCCGCCCGCACCCCCGGTGGCTACCATCCCGGCGGGCGTACCCGGGGCAGTGCGTCAGTCCCCCCCGGCGTGCTTCGGCCAGGACCCGGCGGCGGTTGCGCAGGTAGGTCGCGGTGCCGGTGCGTGATGTCGCCACGCCCGGCCTCCTCGTTGGTCCCGCCCCGAGCACGGCCTCACCGGCCTCGCACCCATCGTTGGCGCCGGGTCCAGGTGCACAGGGCGGGTGTCTGTGGGCTACTCGCGCGCCTCTCGCCCATCGAGCGAGTGGTGCACCATGACGACGCCACCGGGCTCGAAGATCGCGTCGGGCCCGCAGGGGCATCCGTCGCCGTGCTCCTCGTGCTCGATCAGGTCGGCGACCGGGGTGACGTGAACCTCTGCCATCCCGACCCCCTGGTTGTTGGCGTACGGGCTGGCGACTCCCGGAGGAGCGCCAGCAGCACGAGGCACATCGGCGACGGCCCGACTCGCACCGGGCGGCAACGCTGTGGAGACCCCCTGGGCCTCGGGCTGGCGTCGTCGATGGCGGGGTGCCACGAGCAGGCCGGGCGGACCGACCGAACGGGAGAGGTGGCAGCACCTCGCGCTACCGGCCCTGCTCGTGGGCATGACGAAGGCCCCGGTGCTTTCGCTCCGGGGCCTGTCGTCGGGTAGAACCCAACCTACGTGAACCTTAGGATGCAACCGCCCTCACGTCAAGCAGCCGGCACGCGTGTCGCCGCCAGGGTCAGCGCGTCCTCGAACCGGTACAGCGGCTCATCCTCCGAGGCCGGCTTGATCTTCTCCCGCCGCGCCCACGACTGGATCGTCCGGTAGGGCACCTCCATGTCCAGCACCACGAGCGCCGACGCGATCTCGCTGAGCGTCATGAGCCGGTCCTTCAGCGCCTCCCGCACGAACGCCGCCTGGCCCTCCCGCGTGAACTCCTGGCCGCACTCCCGGCACGTCCCGCCGTCCCGGTCCTGGCGCAGGTGGAGCTCGCCGCCGCACCCTGCCCCGTCCTCGCCGACCCCCTGGCATGGGCCGACGTAGTCCGGCGGGGCTGGTCGCTCGAGCGCGCGTCGCACCTTGCTGGCGTACTCCTCCGCCCAGTCGCAGAACGCGAGGGCCGTGCGCTCATCCCCGGCCGTCCAGTGGCCATACCGAGCCGCGACGTCGTACAGCAGCACCGGCATCCGGGACGAGCGCGGCGCCCAGTCCTCGGTCTCGTCGAGCAGCACGTGGCCCAGGGACCGCGCCTCTTCCTCGATCTCGTGCATGAGGTCCGCGACGTGCAGGTCGATGGGCGACGGGTGCTCGCTGCCCCCCGGCATCCCGCTGAGCGCGTTCCCGCCGCCGGGCTGGAGTCGTGCGCGCAGGTCGGTCCAGCGGTCGGCGATGTAGTCCAGGTGGCCCTTCGCCACCAGGGCGTCCTCGGTGGTGATGGTCACTCGCCCTCCTCCTGTCGCCCGTTGAGCACGTTGTCGATCCCCACCCGCAGCAGTCCCACGGTGTGGTGCGCCGGCTGCCCGACGGGTGTCACGTTGTCGTAGCCGTTCACCTCGTCGTCCTCGTCCGTGGTGGCCGCGACGAGCGCCCACCCGATGACGAGCTGGCCGGGGTGCTCGGCCGCCATGTGCTGGCGCACCGCGGCGTCGAGGTCGTCGGTGGTGCTCATCGCTTCACGTCCTCTCGCGTCGGTACGCCATGCACTCGCGCGACCGCGAGGACGGTGGCGCAGGGCCAGTCGGGCGGATCGGCCTCGGGGCCGCTGTAGTCGTCGCCATTGCACGTGGGGTACTCACCGGCGGTCGGCGCGTGCAGATCGAGCACGGCGTCCACCGTGCGGTCCCCGAGTCCGGCCAGCGCAGCCACCATGTCCCGGTCCGCCTGCCTGCGGCGCCCGTGGTAGTCCCGCCAGGCGGCAGCGGCGGCGTTTCGTGCGGCCTTCTCGGCGGGCGTCGGCTCGGCCAGCCCGAACACCAGCGCGGTGTCGCGGCTGATGCGGAATGCCATCTCGTTGCGCCGGAACCCGTCGAACACCTTGCCTCCGGTCTCGCTCATCGGTCCTCCTCGTGCTTCCGCTCGCACTCCCGCGCGAGGGGCTGGATCGGGCTGCCTTGTTCGGGCTGGGACAAGGGGTGGGGCTGGTTCACGTGGCCTCGCCGGTGGTGGCTCGGCGGATGCGGTCGACGGCCAGCACGCGCAGCGCGTCCACCAGCTCGAGTAGCTGGTCGGCGTCACAGGGCGCTGAGACCTGGCACGCCAGGCAGTAGTGCAGGCCGTCGACCACCTCGGCCCGGTGCCGCTCCCGCATAGCCGCCACCTCGTCCGGGGTCGGCAGGGGGGCGGTCATCGGGTCACCTCGCCCTCGACGCTCACGACGTAGTCGGCGATCTCCGTCATGGGCCCAACGCCGTCCTCAACGCTGGCTGTGACCGGGGTGCCGTCAGGCTCGACCCCGACGAGCGTGGCGCCCGCGGGCCCGAAGAAGATCCGTGCCCCGCTCATCGCCCCTCCTGCCCGGTGCCGTACAGCGCCGCGACCCGCTCGGCCTGGTGTCGCGCGTGCACCGTCGCCCCTTCACGGCCGTAGCCCATCGGCCGCCCGTAGCGGTCGCACGAGCACGTCACGGCGTAGGCGTCGTCCGAGCCGCCGTAGCAGGCCACGTGAGCCGCCAGCACCTCCGCCACCTCGTCCTCGCTGGGCATCCGTGCGGCCTGCCAGGAGGCGCCCGCGACGAACCCGTCGCGGTAGTGCGACCCCTGTGCGATGCCGACGCCCCGGTCGTTCAGCGGCGGGTGCCGACGGGTGACGTAGGCGCGGGCGGCGTCCTCAACGGTGCGCGGGGTCGGCTGCTCGCTCATCGCGCCACCTCGATCCCAGCCCCAGCGACCCACTCGCCCACGTGCCGCCGGTGCTGGTCGTGGTGCGGCATGTCGCCCAGGTCCATCCCGCCGGACCCGTGACGCCAGGACGAGGCGGCGAGGGCCTCGACCTGGGCGGGGGTGAGGGTCGAGCCCAGCGCTTCCGCCAGGTCACCCCCGTGCAGCACCTCCCGGTGCGTGCTCCCGGCGCCCGTCCACTCGATGGCGACGAACCCGGGCTCGGTGTCGGGGGTGACGGTGGCCGTCACGCCAGGGGTCAGGGTGCGGATGGTGGTCATGGCTGGATCTCCTGTCGGGCGGCGGCTAGTGCGTCTGCGAGGGCTTCACGTGCCTGCTGTGCGCCCCGGGATGCGATGGCGGCGCGCTCGGGGTCGGGGGTGGTGGGTGTGGGTGTGGCGTCGTCGGCTGCGATCTGCTCGGCCCTGCACGCCCCGCAGTTCCAGGCGGCGTAGGAGCCGTGGCCGATGACGTCGCAACGGGCGAACCGGTGGTCCGTGGCGTCGGAGCCGGCGAGCTTGACCGCCGACCACCACGGGCCCATCTCGTTCATGCGCTTGGGTGTCTGCGTGGCCGCGTCGGTGGCGATGTACGCCAGGGCGACTGCCACGTCCCGGTAGGCCCGTGCGGCGTGGTCGGTCTGCAGCCACGTGCACAGGGAGCGGACCGGCCAGTCGGGGCGCAGTGCGTGTGCTGCTGCGGCCAGGCGCTCGATCTCGGTGCGGGAGAGCATCAGAGATCGCCTCCAAGTCCAAGCGATCGAGTCCCGCGCGTACGGAACTGGACGATTTGGGATTGGTCTCCATCTCCACCAACACGAGAAGGCGAGCCAGATCGGGATCGGGTATCGGGTCGGGTCGGGTCGGGAGGATTCGGGGGCGACTCGCCCCCCTGATCGCCCCCCGATTCGGGGGCGATGTCTCCGCTGCAGTACCCGCAGGAGGGGACGTTGATGTTCCGGGCCACATGCCAGCGCATGTGATTGCCCCTCGCGCCGCCATCTGCGGCAGCTGTGCGACGGGCCTTCTCGGACGCTGCGTCGGGCTGGAACTCCTCCCAGCCGTGGAAGCGCCACCCGTCCTTCGTCTGCCGCCAGAGGCCCGAGTCGACCAGCGCCTCGGCGTCCTTCGCGGTGTGCCCGAGCGCGGCGAGGACGTGCCGGGGAATGCGTCCGTCAGTCGCCATGCCGGCCGACCAGGACCCGGCGGTGACCCACAGGGCTCGCGCACGGGTGGGCGTCGCCAGCCACTTCGGGTGTCCCCACAGGCGGTCGTCAACCTTGAACCACGTCATGAAGTCGCCTCCCCGACTGGTCGGAACTCGACGCCACGGACCGAGGGAGCGGTCCGAACGCGGTCGTGGACGATCTGCCATACCCGCGCTTGCGTGACGCTGAAGCGCCGACCGAGCTCGCGTTGCGTCCACTTGCCCGTCGCGTACAGAGCGCGGATCTCCGCCACCTGGTCGTCGGTGAGCTTGGCGAGCGGGCTGTGGTGCCCCGTCGCCTTCCTTGCGCGCTCGGTGCAGTCGCGTGCGTTGTCGGCGTAGGTCCCCACGCTCAGGTGCTCGGGCTTCACGCAGCGCCGGTTGTCGCAGGCGTGCCGCACGAGTAGCCCGTCCGGGATGGGGCCATGCGTGAGCTCGTAGGCGACGCGGTGGGCGCCGCGGGTTCGCTCCCCATCCCACGCCGCGCCGTAGCCACCTGGGCCGAAGGTGGCCCCGGCCCACTCAAGGCAACCGTTCGAGGCGGGTGCTGCGTGAGACCAGAAGCGGTTAGCGTCGACCATCAGGCCGCCCCCAGCCGGTCGGTCGCCCACGGCTCCCAGTCGCGCGGCCCGGGCCCGGTGAGGCGTCGGAACGTCACGCCGGGGCGGCTGGCGACGAGGGGGATGCCGTCCGCGATCAGCGAGGCGAGTCGGATGACCTCGCGCCGCTCGGCCGGCGGGCAGGTGCCGCCGCGCTTCGCCTGGATGACCAGGAACTCGCCGGCCTTCCACGCGAGCACGTCGGCCTTGCCCTTGCTGCCTGCGGAGCGCACCGTCTCGTAGCCCTCGGCGCGCAGGTGGTGGATCACCTCGCGCTCGAAGTCGGCGCCGCCGCTGTATCGGGTCATGACGCCCTCCTCTCCGTGCGGTGTGCGGCCTGCCCGGCGATGAGGAGCGACACGGACGCCCGGGGCATGTGCATGGCGGTGGCGATCTCGTCGTGGGTGGCCCCGTGCTGGACCATGTGGACGGCGAGGTCGGCCAGGCGCCGCGTGGCGATGTGGTCGAACGGGTTGGCCTCGGGGAGGTCGGCGTCGGGTGCGAGCCGGCGGATCTGCTCGTCGATGCGCACCCGTGCGGCGTGGAGCTCGGCGAGGCGCTGGGCCCGGGCGGTCATGACGCCTCCCCGGGTGCGCAGGAGGCGTGCCCGAAGAGCGACGCCCCGCCGCAGGTTGCGCAGTGCCGCCGCTGCGAGGGGTGCTGGTGCCCGCACGTTGCGCAGTCGATGACGGTGATGCCCGTCGGGGTCGCGCCGACCTCGCTCAGGATGTCCAGCAGGTCCGGCCCGCTGTGGTCCGGCAGATCCATCACGCACCCCCCTTCTCCGGTGACGGCGTGTGCCCCATGAGCTGCCGGTGACGCAGCCGGCCAGCGGTGTCGCCCGTGAAGTCCTTGCCGCACAGGCACAGCAGGGCTCCGGTGCGCTCCCGGCGGGCGAGTCCGTAGGCGAGTGCGGCGTCGAAGCCCGGGGTGACGGACCTCGGGGACGCGTCGGGGTCGATGTCGCTCATGCGGCGCTCCGTTCCTGGTGTCGGGTGCCCTTGAGCGACTCGAGGACGTCTGGTCGGTTGTGGCGCCGCGCGGCCTCCTCGACGCCGGAGATGGTGACGCCGAGCCGGTGTGCGGCCCGCGCGGGGTGCTCGCTGCCGCGGATGAGGTGCATGAACTCGTCGAGGTCGATGGCCGCGCGCTTCTGGGGTCCGGTGCCGACGGGGGTGGCGTTGGGGTCGTCGATGTCGTCCCAGCCGAGCGGGGGTGTCAGCCCTCTCGTGCGTGCCAGCGCGCGGGTCCGGTTCGAGGGCCCGAGGGTCGCGGACATTCGCTCGTACACGTCGCGGAGGGCGCAGGCGGCTACGGCGCCGACGCCCGTGGTGTTGCCTGCTGCGATCTCGCGGACCGTGGGGAGCGGGAGCTGTGCAGCCGTGGCGATGTCGGCGATGCGCCACCCGAGGGCGTTGAGCGCGTGGATCCGCCGCCGGTAGGGCAGCGCGGGGATCGTGCCGGCGGTCGGGTACTGGGCGTGGCCGAGGATCTTCTGCGCGGTGCCGCGCGACCACGTGTGGCCGGTGCGCCGTCGCTGCTGGGCCCCGGAGATCGTGCGGGGAGGCAGGCCGGCGGCGGATGCGATGGCCGTGTCGGACCATCCGAGAGCGGAGAGCCGGTCGATCTCGGCCCAGGCGGCGTCGGACGGTCGGGCGAGCCGGTGCCCCGCGGCGTGCTGCTTCTTGCGGCGGGCCGTGTAGAGGCGGCAGTCGGGGCACTTGCAGGATGTCCACGTGGCGCGGGGGCGGCGGATGCAGGTCATGCGGCACCTGCCTTGCGCGCCCGGTACTCGCGGGAGTAAGCGGCCTGGGCCTGCTTGCACCAGTGGCACGCGTTCTCGCCGCGGCGGCGGTGCATGTTGTACGCGCCGACGGTGCCGTGGCCGCGGGGAGCGGGGGCGTCGAGCTCGTCGTCGCTCTCGTCCATGTCGCTGACCGGTGCGCCGCCGAGCCGCTGCCGCTGCTTGGGGGTCAGGCCACCCCAGATCCCGTGGGGCTCGTTGTTGTCGAGCGCGTACTCCAAACACGTGGCGATCAGCGGGCACGTGCCGCAGACCTTGCGCGCATAGTCGGCCGAGGCGCGGTCACCCTTCTCGGGATACCAGTAGTCGCCGCCCACGGATGCGCACGCGGCGCTGTCGACCCAGGCGGGGATGGTGGGAAGATCGATGGTCATGCGGCTGCTCCGTTCTTCACCCGGTCGAGTGGGTTGCGTGTAGATACAGTCGCGGCTAGTGTGTAGATACACGCCAAGCCACGGAGGACGACATGACCCGCACCGACATCCCGACCCAGACCATCGAGTGCACGTGCAAGCACTGCGCCGCGTTCGCCGAGCGCAAGGGACTGGCCTTCCCCCTTCGCGCCGAGGTGAACGAGAAGATGGCGGGCGCCATCGCGACGAACGCGAGGGGCCGTCACTCGCTGGTCCAGAAGGCGCACCAGCCGCCGTTCGGCCGCATGGACGACATGCAGGCCAAGTTCGGCCCGTGGGTGGCCTGACGTGGCGACGATGCCGCGCTCGCTGCGCATCCCGGAGGACGTCTGGATCGCCGCCGTCGAGAAGGCGAAGGCGGAGGGAACGACGGTCACGGCGGTGGTCGTGGCCGCGCTACGGCGGTACTTGAAGCGCTGACGCAGGGCGGTGGTCATCAGGCCACCGCCTTCGTCATGTGCGCGACGAACTGGCGGCCGACGAACTCTGTGTACGCCGGCGGGATCGACAGGAACGTCCCGCGCTCCGTCGCCCACGTCAGGCCCGTCAGCGCCCGCAACACGTCGAGCGAGGCGGGCACGTACCCGCCCTTGCGGACGTGCCGCGCCTCCCATGCGTCCCGTCGTGCGCCGCCGTACGCACCGGCGACCTGGACGGCGCGGGGGTGCCGGCAGTCACGGGGTGCGGTGATGGGGAACGACGCCTCGAATAGGCGGTGCCGGCGCATCGTGAGGGGCGTGCCGTCCGTGTCTCGGACGCTGCCCGGCTCGTGGAACATCGACCAGCACAGCATCGTGGGCTCGACCATTTCGGGGCGGGCGTCGGCCACGTTCTCGATGACGTAGGCCGTGCCGGTCTCCTGCATCGCGGCTCGGGTGACGCCGATGAGCCTGTCGTACCGGTCGAGGCGGTCCGGGACGGCAGCGGTGCCGCGGGAGTACCCGGTGCAGGTGGGCGACCCGTGGGCGAGGTCGACCAGCGGGCCGAGTGCCAGGATTGCCTCGATGGCGTCACCCAGGACCGCGGGGAACGGGTAGTGCGCGAGGCGTGCGGCGTCGTTGTCGACGCCGAGGATGAGGCAGCCGGCGTCTGCGTAGCCCTTGCCGGCGCCCCCCTCGCCACAGAAGGCGTCCAGGACGATCGGCACGCCGGGGTGGTCGCGGCGCCACTGTGCGATGAGCTCGCGCGCGGCGTCGATCGTGAGGGGTGCTGGTCGGCCTGGTCGTGCGGATAGCGTGTTCTTGCCCACGATGTGGGTCCTTCCTGTTGGGAGGGCGCCGGGGGCGGTGCTTGCTTGGCGGCTGGTGGCCGCCCCCGGCGCGTTTTGCAGTAGTTGGCAGTCAGGCTTTGCCGTACTGCGGGCACGTGCTGACGTGGATGCCGTCGGGGAGGAACTGGCAGAGGACGTCGCAGTCGCTCACTCCTCATCCCCCGTCATGTAGTCCCGCACCCACACGCCCCCGATGACGCGCCCGCCGGGGTTCAGCGATGCGTCCTGGGCGGCGGTGTCCTCGGCGGTGAAGGGGTAGGGGGGCTCGAGGTCGTCGGTGTGGGCGAGGGCGCTCACTGCGCGACCGCCTTGGCTTCGACCTCAGCCACGCGACGGGCGAACCTGGTGGCGTACTCGATCGCCTCGACCCATGTGCCGAAGTGGACGCTGTAGCCGCGGAACACGACGGCGGCCTGGGGGAGGTCGGGGCGGGACCAGTTCATGCAGCCGACGTAGGGCTTGCGCCATCCGGGGCGCTTGACCCCACTCACCGCGCACCCCCCGTCTCCGCCACGTCCGCCCACTCGCCGTCGAGCGCGGGCTGGTCGGGCTCGGGCTCCTTGGCCGCCGCGTCGAGCTCGGCCACCCGTGCCTCGATCTGCGCACGCACCTCGGGGGTCGCCGCACGCCATGCCGCCTTGAGTGCGGCGCGGTCGGTGGTGGTGGCGATGTCGAGGGCGGGCGCGGTGGGTGCGTCGGGCAGTGGCTTGACGGTCCAGTGCGCCCCCCTGCCTCCGCGCGGGTTGACGAGGGTGGTCTTGCTGCTGGTGATGTGGGACAGGCGGCTGATGCGCGTTCCGCCTCGCTTCTCCTTGCCGAAGTAGACGTCCGGGTCTCCGTACAGTTCGACGCGGCGGCCGACCCAGACCTTCACGTCCTTGCCCCAGTTGTCAGCCAGGACCCGGAGCATTCCCTTGCTCGGCCGCCAGACCCGGGGGAACTCGGCCAGTGCGATGTTCACGGGCTGCTGGTCGGCGAGCTCGGTGCCGTTCTCGCTGACGTCGGTGATGGTGAAGACCTGCGGCCCGGAGGCGTCGAGGTCGGCGAAGTCGAGTTGGTCGCTCTTGGGTGCGAGAGCCTTCGTGAGATCCATGTCAGAACACCAGGTCCAGGTCGAAGTTGGTGCGCTCGGTCAGGGGCATGCCCGTCGTGCGCTCGGTGAAGGTGGCGACGATGTGCGCGGCGTTTATCTCGAACAGGCGCGCAGCCGCGGTGATGACCTCGAACCAGCGCAGGTCGGGGTAGACGCGCTTGACGTACAGGGGAAGCCCGCCGCAGAACGACACGTAGTCGCACCATGCGCGGCCACTGACGAGGAGGCCGGCCTGGATCTGCGCCATGTTTCCGGCGGGTACGGCGTCTGCCAGGACGGTCGCGACCTGCGCCTTGGCTCGCCGGGACTTGATCTCGATGAGCCCGTCGTCGCCCACGAGCCCGTCGGGGGAGTAGCCGAGCCGCCAGTCGTGCTCGGCTCGGACCATGAACCCGACCTCGGCGACGTCGACCCCGGTGTGCTGGGCGTAGGCCTCGCGTGCGATGGGCTCCTCGTACGTGCCGCGTTCCATGTCGCGGTTCACGTACACGGGGTTTGACCATCCGGTGATGCGCTCGGCGGCCAGGAGGGTCGTCAGGGCGCGGGACGTGTCGTTGTTGGCGAGGACGATGACCGGCTCGAGATCCTGAGCAAGGGCAACGCGGCTCGCGTGGAACGACTTGATCGGTGCCGCTACCGCCTTGCGCGCCCGGCTGACGCACGGGTTGTAGACCTCTGCGCCACAGTCGGGGCAACCGACCTCGGTTGCGTCCGGGTGGGTGGTGGTGACGAGCTGGCCGACCACCGACGCGGTGACGATCCCGCGACGCGCCTCCAGCCACTCGTCCGTGCCTTGGATGAGGTGGTCGAGGATGTGGACGCTCACTCCGCCCCCTCCCCACACCCGCAGTCACACAGGCACGGCACGAGCACGTCCGGCCCCGGCACCCATGCCCGCCCGTCGCACCGCTCGTGCCACCCGGCGCCGCACGGGGTCTCGCGCGGCTCGTCGAGCTCGTCGTCCTGGGTGGCGAACCGGCGCTCGTCGGCTCGGGCGATGGCGGCGGGGGAGGTGGGGTCGCTCATCGGGTCGCCGCCGTCGGCCGGAACAGGTAGAAGTCGCCCTGGTAATCCGCATCCACGGCGAACGTCAGTTCTCCGTGGAGCGGGTCGTCGGTGTTCTCGAACCAGTCGCGCAGGTTGCAGACATCGGAGTTGAAGGTGCCCACGTGGCGCGGGCCATCGTCGAGTGCGTGCCAGGGACGTCCCCCCTCGACGCCATCCACGTCCCACTCCTCGCACAGGCAGTCGTAGACCGCGTGGCACAGGGACTGCGGTCCGGCCGCGCAGTGGAAGCGGTAGGTCGGCCATCCGCCGCCGTCCCACGTCGCGGTCACGGTGTGCTCGGCGGGCGCCGCCGCCTCCCGCACCTCGGCGTCGTGGGCAGCGAGCCACCGGTCGAACTCGGCGGCGTGGGCGTCGTACCCGAGGCCGTGCGTGGTGTCCTGCTCCTCGGCCCACGTCTGCCGCACGTCCTGTGTGCGCGGCGTGTACCCGTCGGCGCTCATCGGTAGACCACCTCCCCGGCCTCGCGGTCCAGCACGTCCCAGGTGCCGCCTGGTCGGGTGTCGGTGGTGGTCACGGGGTCACCTCCACGCGGACGCCACGGGCGACGAGACGGCGGGCCACGTCGGGCACGTCGATCTCGTGGGGGTCGGTGGTCGCCTCGTACAGGGCCTTCGTGACCGCCTCCACCTGTGCCTCGTCGACCGGCGGGTGGGCGCGGAGGTACTCGGCGATGGCGAGGTGGTCGCGGGCCTCGCGCTCGTGGCGCTCGATGGTGCCGAACTCGTAGAACTCGCCGCCCACGATGCAGCCGGTCCCGGTGACGTTCGGGTCCACCTCGTGCAGCTCGCCCCGCTCGATGACGAGGGCGTCGGCGGGGACGACCTTGTGGGTGCCGAGCTCGTCCGAGATGCGCCAGCCGTAGCCGTACTCGTCGCGGATGACCCGCACGTACTTGTCCTCGCTCACAGCCCAGCTCCTTCGTCTCCGATGCGGTCCGCTGCCTCGCGGAGGTTGAGCAACGCCAGCCAGCCGGCGTCGGTGTGCGTCCCGTGCTCGCGGTCCACCTCGCGCCAGGCGAGGAGTGCGGCGAGGGCCTGTTCGCCCAGGTCGAGGGCGACGAGGGCCGGAAGCGTCGTCGTGCTCATCGCTTCATCTCCGTCTCATCGAGCGGCCCCCACACCAGCCACGCGAGGGCGACGGCGAGGACCAGGAGGGCAGGGACCACGACCCATCCCGTGCGCCCCAGGTCCGGCGCGGCGATGACCGTGAGGACCAGGGCGAGGGCGGTCAGGAGGGCGAGCTGGAGGAGGCGGATCACTGGGTGCCTCCCCGGGCGATGCGGGCGGCGTCGGCGTAGGCGTCCCCGATCGCAGAGAACCCGACCTGAGCGCGGTCGTGGCGCCACATCTCGACCTCGATCTCCCGCGCCACCTGCTCGCGGACGGCCTGGACGAGTTCCGTCAGAACGTGCCTGCGGTGCGCCTCTGCCCGGCCCTCCCAGCCCAGCGGGTGGCCGCAGGTGCAGGCGGCGAAGTTCTCCATCAGGCCGCCCCCACGAACGCGCGAGGACGACGTGAAGACGTGGGCCGCCTCCACCGCCTCGGTGAGGTCGAGCGGGGTCATGACGCGGCCTCCCCACGGGCGATGCCGGCGGCCCAGTAGAGGGCGTCGGCCACGCCGTCGTAGTAGTCCTGCGTGCGCCCGTCCTGGACGCTCGCCATCTGCGACGCCGGGGTGGCGCGGAACAGGTGGTGGATCTGCTCGCGCACCTGGCGGTCGATGTGGGGGAGGGCGGCGGTGATGACGGGGCGCACGGTCTCGCGCGCGGTCTCGCGCTCGTCCGCATCGGCCGCGTCGTAGGTCCGGAGCATCACGGCGGCCCACAGTGCGGGGGTGGCCGCATCGAGCGCCTCGGTCAGGTCGATGCCGCTCACCGGTACTCCACCTCCGGAGCCGTCCCGGCCAGCGAGAGACCCCAGGCGGCCGCGAGCGCGTAGTCGATCGACCCGAACCCGACCGCCGGCGCGACCGCAGCCACAGCCGCGTCCACCTGCTCGTCCTGCTCGTCCGTGGGCTCGACGTCGGCCGGGAGGTTGGCGAGGTCGTGCAGGAGGCGAGCGGCCTGGGCGTCCGTCGGCAGCGGCGCAGGACCACGACGGGCACGGTCCAGGCGGTCGAGGTTCGACAGGTCGGGGGTCGGGTCGTCGGAGACCCAGCCGGTGAGGAAGTTGGGCTTGGGGAGGCGGCGGAGGGCGCGGTCGAAGGGGTTCATCGGGTCACCGCCTCGAGCGACGCCTTCTTGACCAGCCAGTAGAACGACTCGTTGTACCGGCGCGGGACCTTGGTGCCGTCCGCGTAGAGCCCCACGAACTCGACGAGGTCGCGGTAGCGGTGAAGCTCCGAGACCGTGCACCAGCGGTTGTTCTCGCGCGCCTTGTGCTGCTCGTAGCGGGACCAGTCGTCGCCGGTCGAGATGCGGTCGGGGTCGGCGCGGAACAGGTGGTCCTCGATGAGGACGACCATCCCGTCGGCGAGCCCGCTGCCACGGATGAGGTCGTCGTGCTGCGGGTCCATCTCGTAGAACCGGTCCACGTAGGCCGGCTGCTGGCTGTTGCTGCTCACAGGTACGCTCCTGTCTTGTAGTGGTGAGCCCCGGCGTTCTGGCATGAGCGGACCGGGGCTTACTGCTGTGCTGGGTCAGGCCGCGGAGGTCTGGATCGGCCCCGCGAGGCGGTACACCTGCGCGGCCTTGGCGGCGTTGCGCGAGGCGGTCCCGCCGTTGGGCCGGTACTCGCCGGTGGGCACGAGGACGTGCTGGCGGCGGAGGGCGCACATGACGGCGCCGATCTGCGAGGGAGCCGCCCAGGTCGGGATCAGGGGGCGGACGTCGGCGATGTGCACCTCGCCGTGCTGCTCGGCGACCGTGACGATGGCGTCGCGGATGGCCTCGCGCGCCTCGACGCGGGTGGTGCGGTGGTCGGCGGCAACGGCGTCGATGGCGTCCATGAGGGCTCCTAGGCCGTGCGCTTGCGGGAGGTGGGAAGGGAGGCGACCCACTCGTCCAGGTCGACGGCCCGGATGACGGGCTTGGAGTTGCGACGGCCGGCGTAGTGGGCGATCAGGTCGCCCGTCTCGATGGCCTCGCGGATCGTCGTCTCGCCGAGCCCGGTGGCCTCGGCTGCACCGCGGAGGTCGTAGGAGACCTGGGCGACGGTGATCTGGGGGGTGAGCATCAGGCGGCCCTCCCGACCGTGCGCGGCTTGGTGGTGTGGGAAGTGACGCTTGTCATCTCGGACACGAAGAAGAGGTCCATGGGGACGTCGAGCGCCTCGCAGATGAGTTCGGCGGTGCGGCCCTTGTTCAGGGACTGGGTGCGGCCGGCGATCAGGTTGTCGATGGTCCCCGGCACACACTCGGCGTACTTCGCGAGCCGGCGGGCCGAGAAGCCCTTGACCGCCATCCGCTTCTTGAGCATGTCCACCGAGACGAGCTTGTGCCGCATCCCCACCGGCCACCTCCTGCGCATCGTGACGACCCTGCGTGGTGCCGTCGCTGTAGTCCCCATCAAACCCTCCTTAGGCGTCGGCGTCAAGCGCCGCTAGGCAGAAAGGTAAGCGGTACTTAGGCAGCGGCGCAATACCCAGTTCGTGAGAGGGGGCCGGGGGTGTGGCTAGATCATGCGGCTGACGGGGGATGTGTCCGCCGTCACGTTAGGCACGAGCGTGGCAAGATCCGGCAAGCACCGTTAGGCAGTGCCTAACATGCGGGGGCTAGACCTCTACCCGGCACCGCCAACACGATGAGGCTCGTGATGAACGCACCCGACCTGGCGGCACTGATCGCCGACGCCAAGGGGGACCGGTCCTACGACCAGCTCTCCCGGGCGGCCGGCGGCAAGCCCACAGCGGAGCGTCTGCAACAGCTCGCCACCGGGGAGATGAAGACCTTCCCCGGCCCGGCGACGATCGAAGCCCTCGCCCGCGGCCTGGGCGTGACCGTGACGGAAGTCGTCACGGCCGCCTGCCGCTCACTCGGGATCGAGGTGCACTACGGCGATACGCCCGGTGCGCTCACGATCCCCGGGGCCGGCAACCTGCCGGCTTCGGCCCGCCGGGCGATCGAGGACGTCGCTGCGCAGATGCTCGCGCTGCACCAGGCCGCCGAGCCCCAAGAGGAGTTGATGGGCAATGCTGAGCATCCCGCCCCCACCACCGAGGTCCCGTTGACGACGGCCGTGAGCACGAGCATCACGCCGCCTCCGGGACGGTCTCGAGCAACCAGTCGTGGCACCGCCGCAAAGCCCGCTCGGGCAGGCCGGCGCGGATCAGCGCGACGCGACGATCACTGACGTAGCACACCTCGACGTCGAGGCCGGGCACCTCTACGACGATGATGCCCAGGATGGCGAGAAGCTGTTCTTCGACCATGGACCCCCCAGTCCCTCGACACCGGGCCTCACCTGTGGAGCCCGGGTGCCAGATACTCACACCCGTCACTGACAGGCGTAAGGCCCGTGGCGACGGCCAATCCGCCCATCCCGGACGCCCGCCCAGGACGAGCCCGGACAGAGGTGGACGAAGGTGGGCGAGCGTTTCACCCGCTCGGCGGATCGGGCGCGGGGGGGTGTGCGCCTCGCGCCGGGGCCTCGCACGGGCATGGCTGCGGATCGGGTTTCAGGCCGTTGGCTACACCCTCGGCTACACCTGTTGGTGTAGCCGGGAGTGTTTCCGCAGGTCACGCGGTGGGCCAGGCGAGGTTCGAACTCGCGACCGACGGATTATGAGTCCGCTGCTCTGACCGGCTGAGCTACTGGCCCCGGTGCGAGCAGCCTACCGACGCCGCGCGCCCCGCAGCCGGGCCCGCGAGACTCCCCGCATGACCACCACCCCGCCCCGCCGTCCGGCGCGACTGCCGTGGGCGGTCCTCGCGGGCGTCGTCGTGGGCTGGCTGGTCGTGTCGTGGCTCGTCGGCGTCTACATGGGCGTGCTGCGGGCCACGCCGGGTCTGCCGGACGTGCGCACGGTGCGGGCCGACCTGGTCGCACCGCACCTGGCCGGACTGATCGCCGTCGTCGTCGCGACCGCGCTGTGGGGCCGCTGGCGCGACGTGTGGCGCGAGCCGCGCGACGTGCACCCGCTGTGGTGGGCCGTGCCCGTCGCCGTGCTGGTCGGGGCGGTCGTCACGACGGACGTCGACGCGCTGCGCACGGCGCCACCGGGGCTCGTGAGCGCGCTCGCGGTCGGGTGCGCGCTGGCCGCCCTCGACACCGAGCTCGTCCTGCGCGGCGTGTGCCTCGTCGCGCTCCGCGACCGGTGGCCCGAGCCGGCCGCGGCGGTCGGCACCGTGCTCCTCTCGGGTGCCGTCGAGGTGCTGACCGGCCCCGGGACGCCCGCGACGCGCGCGGTCGTGGGGGTCGCCACGGGGGTCGTCCTCTACGTGGCGCGGCGGGTCGGCGGTGGCCTGGCGGTCCCCGTGCTGCTGCACGCGGCCGTGGACCTCGCGCTGTGGTCGCACGCGGTGGGCGACGCCGCCGGGGCGCAGCCGGGCACGCGGGTCCAGGTGCTCGGCCTGGCGGTCCTCGCGGTGGCGGCCGTGGCGGGGGCCCGGCTCGGCGGGATGCTCCGTCCGCCTGCGGGACTGCGCCGGCGACGCACCTGACGGCCGTCGCGCCGGTCGGCGGAGCCGGCCCTCCGGTCGCCGCCCCGGGAACCTGCTGGCACGATTCCGGCGGGTGCCGGCGTGCCGCCGGGAGGACGGGGAGCCCGCCACGAGGAGGTGTCATGTCCACGGTCGCCGCGAGCTCGTCGCGAGGGGTCTGGGAGGCCGGCGCCCGCGCCGGGTACGCCGTCAGCGGTGTGCTGCACGTGCTGATCGGTGTGCTCGCCGTCCAGCTGGCCGTCGGGGACGGCAGCGGCAGCGCGGACCAGTCCGGCGCGTTCGCGCAGGTGGCCTCGACGCCGTTCGGGGCCGTCGCGCTGTGGGTGGCCGTCGTCGCGTTCGCCGCGCTCGGTGCCTGGCAGGCGGCGGCCGCGCTGAGCGGGGTCGTCGGCGAGGCGGCGGACCGCGCCAAGGCGGCCGGGAAGGCGGTGGTCTACCTGGCGCTCGCGGTCACCGCGCTCACCTTCGCCCGCGGCGGCGGTTCCGGGGGCGGGCAGACGTCGGACGCGACCGCGACCCTGCTGCAGGCGCCCGCCGGTCGGCTGCTGGTCGGCGCGGTCGGCGTCGGGGTCCTGGCGGTCGGTGCCTACCACGTGCACAAGGGCGTCACGAAGCGGTTCCTCGACGACCTGCAGCGGCTGCCCGCGGGGCGGCCCGGACGCGCCGCCCGCTGGTCGGGGGTCGTGGGGTACGTCGCCAAGGGCGTCGCGCTCGGCGTGCTCGGGGTGCTGTTCGTCCTGGCGGCGGTCCACGCGGACCCGTCGGAGGCGACCGGGCTCGACGGGGCGCTGCGCACCCTGCGCGAGGCGCCCGCGGGGCCGTTCCTGCTGCTGCTCGTCGCTCTGGGGCTCATCGCCTACGGCCTCTACAGCTTCGTGCGGGCGCGCTTCGGCAGGCTCTGACTTTTCACCCGCGCCGGACGTATGTCCGACCCCCGGTGGTTCTTGCACGGATGTCCAGATTGGGGCATGCTCATCCACGTCAGCGAAAAACGGCAAACCCACCGCAAGGCGGGGACGCAAAGCCACGGGGCCCACGAGGCCAGCCGAGCTGCCGAACGACCAAGGAGTCCAGTCATGGCCACTCAGACGCACACCACCAACGCCCCCCTCTCGCAGGGCGCTCTCCTCACGCCGGGTGAGGTCGCGGTCCTCTTCCGCGTCGACCCGAAGACGGTCACGCGTTGGGCGCAGGCCGGCAAGCTGTCGGCCGTCCGCACCCTCGGCGGTCACCGTCGCTTCCACGAGGCGGAGGTCCGCCAGCTCCTGACGGGCGTGCCGCAGCAGCGCACGGGCGAGTGAGCCCGCCGCCTTCGGGCGGCACGCACGACGCCGACGACGCCGGTGGTGACCAGGTCACCACCGGCGTCGTCGTGTCCGGGGCCGTCCGTGCCCGAGCGGCGCGGCTCACCGGCCGCCGCACGTGGCCGGCGGCACGTCGTCGCGGCGGTGCGCGGGGCACCCCCACGCCCGGCGACGTGAAAGGATCGGGGCATGGCCCTGCGTGAGATCCGGACCGTCGGCGACCCCGTGCTGCGCACCCCGTGCGACCCGATCACGACCATCGACGACCGGGTGCGGTCGCTCGTCGAGGACCTGCTCGAGACCGTCGACATGGAGGGCCGGGCCGGCCTCGCCGCGAACCAGATCGGCGTGTCGCTGCGCGCCTTCTCCTGGAACATCGACGACGAGATCGGCTACGTCCTCAACCCGACGATCGTCGAGCTCTCGGAGGACGAGTACCAGGACGGTGACGAGGGCTGCCTCTCCGTGCCGGGCCTCTGGTTCCCGACGCACCGTGCCTGGTACGCACGCGTCGTCGGCACCGACCTCGACGGCAAGGAGGTCGTCGTGCAGGGCACCGAGCTCATGGCGCGCTGCCTGCAGCACGAGGTGGACCACCTCGACGGCATGCTGTACCTGGACCGCCTGGAGCGGTCCGTGCGCAAGAAGGCGATGCGCGCGATCCGCGAACAGCTCTGAAGGGCTGGACCGCAGCCCCGACGTGGGGCATCCTGTGCACAGCACGCCGCGTGCGTCATGAGTCCTGCCGGAGCAGCACCGAGGTCGTTGGGGAAGGCGACCCTCGAGCCCTCCAGGAGGACCACATGGCTGGTGCCGTCACCCGCGGTGTCCTTTTCGTGCACTCCGCACCGCGCGCGCTGTGCCCCCACGTCGAGTGGGGGATCGGCAACGTGCTGGGCGGGCGTGTCACTTTCGACTGGACCCCGCAGCCCGCGGGGCCCGGCTTCTACCGTGCCGAGCACTCGTGGCAGGGCACCCCGGGCACCGGCGCGCGCCTCGCGTCGGCGCTGCGCGGCTGGGCGCACCTCCGGTACGAGGTGACGGAGGAGCCGAGCCACGGCGTCGACGGTTCGCGCTGGAGCCACACGCCCGAGCTCGGGATCTTCCACGCCGCGACCGACGTGCACGGCAACATCGTCCTACCGGAGGACCGGGTGCGTGCCGCGCTCGAGCACGCCGCCGACCCGGCACGCATGCGCGCCGAGCTCGACCTCGCGCTGGGCCAGGCGTGGGACGACGAGCTCGAGCCCTTCCGCTACGCGGGCGCGGGTGCGCCCGTGCGGTGGCTGCACCGAGTCGGCTGACCGCGCGGGCTGAGCCTCCCGCCGCCGGCTCCGTCGCCCGGCACCGCGCAGCCCCGGACCCGCCAGGGACCGGGGCCGCGGCGTGCGCCGGGCGTGCGTCAGTCCGCGGTGACGACGAGGGCCACGTTGTGGCCGCCGAAGCCGAACGAGTTGTTGATCGCGGCCAGCGGACCGTCGGGCAGGGCGCGCGGGGCGTCGCGGACCAGGTCGAGGACGAGCTCGGGGTCGGGGTCGTCGACGTTGATCGTCGGCGGCGCCTGCCGCTCGTGCAGCGCGAGGACGGCGAAGATCGTCTCCAGCGCGCCGGCGCCGCCGAGCAGGTGCCCCGTCATCGACTTGGTGGCCGACAGCGCCACCTGGTCGGCGTCACCGCCCAGGACGCCGCGGATGCTGCGCGCCTCGATGAGGTCGCCCACGACGGTCGAGGTCGCGTGCGCGTTGACGTGGTGCACGTCCGCGGGGGTCACGTCCGCGTCGGCGAGCGCTGCCTCCATCGCACGGATCTGCCCTTCACCCGACGGCTCGGGTGAGGTGATGTGGAAGCCGTCGGCGCTCAGGCCGACGCCGGCGATGCGCGCGTACACGCGGGCGCCCCGGGCGCGGGCGTGCTCCGCGCTCTCCAGCACGACGACGCCGGCGCCCTCGCCGAGGACGAAGCCGTCGCGTGCGGTGTCGTAGGGCCGCGAGGCGGCGGCCGGGTCGTCGTTGCGGGTCGACAGGGTGCGCGAGGCGGCGAACGCCGCGACGGGCATCGGGTGGATCGCCGCCTCGGTCCCGCCGGCGACGACGACGTCCGCCCGCCCGGTGCGGATCATCTCGACCGCGTAGCCGATCGCCTCGGCGCCCGAGGCGCACGCGGACACGAGCGCGTGCGCACCGGCGCGGGCGCCGAGCTCGAGCGACACGTAGGCCACGGGGGAGTTCGGCATGAGCATGGGCACGGTCATCGGCAGGACGCGCCGGCCGCCCTTCTCGCGCAGCGCGTCCCACGCGTCGAGCATGGTCCAGATGCCGCCGATGCCGGACGACACGACGGCACCCAGCCGCTCGCCGTCGACCTCCGGGGAGCCGGCGTCCTTCCACGCCTCGCGCGTCGCGATCACCGCGTACTGCGCCGAGGGGTCCATGCGCTTGAGCTCGGGCCGGGTGAGCACCTGGTCGGGCGCGACGCGCAGCTGGGCGGCGAACGACACCGCGATGTCGTAGCGCTCGGCCCAGTCGTTCTCGAAGGTCCGGGCACCCGACTCGCCGGCCAGCGCGGCCCGCCACGTGGACGGCACGTCGCCGCCGAGCGGTGTGGTGGCGCCCAGGCCGGTGACGACGACCTCGGGGACGGTGCTCATGGTGCTCCTCGCGTGGTGTGCGGGCGGTGGGGCGGCACGCGGTCAGCGCGCCGCCCCGGCCGCGGGTGCGTCGGGCGTCAGGCCGCCTGGGCGCCGTTGATGAAGCTGACCGCGTCGCCGACCGTCGTGAGGTTCTTGACCTCGTCGTCGGGGATGCGCACGTCGAACTTCTCCTCGGCGAGGGTGACGATCGTCATCATCGACAGGGAGTCGATGTCGAGGTCGTCGGTGAAGGACTTGTCGGGCAGGACGGAGTCGGTGGGCAGCCCCGTCTCCTCGCTGACGATCTCGGCCAGTCCGGCCAGGATCTCCTGCTCGCTGTGCGCCATGGATGTCTCCTCGGGTGGGGGTGGTGCTCGGACGAAAACGTGCCGACGGTACCGGGGCGCCGGACCGGCACGCGGATCAGGGCAGGACGACGACCTGCGCGGCGTAGACCAGGCCGGCGCCGAAGCCGATCTGCAGGGCCAGCGCACCGGAGGGCACCTGCCCCTCCCGCAGCAGCCGCTCGGTCGCCAGGGGGATCGAGGCGGCCGACGTGTTGCCGGTCTCCGCGATGTCGCGGCCGACCACGACGGAGTCGGGGAGCTTCAGCTGCTTGATCATCTGGTCGATGATCCGCATGTTCGCCTGGTGCGGCACGAACGCCTCGATGTCCTCGGGGCGCACGCCCGCGGCGTCCATGGCCTTCTGCGCGACCGGCGCCATCTGCCACACGGCCCACTTGAAGACGCTCTGGCCCTCCTGGCGCAGCGTGGGCCAGCCGGCGCCCTCGTCGCGCGTGGCGAGCCACGAGTGCGTCTGCCGGATCGCCTGGGCCTGGCCGCCGTCGGATCCCCACACCGTCGGGCCGATGCCGGGCGTGTCGGACGGGCCCACGACCACGGCACCGGCGCCGTCGCCGAGCAGGAACGAGATCGTGCGGTCGGTGGGGTCGACGAACTCGCTCATCTTCTCCGCGCCGATGACGAGCACGTGCCGCGCCGTCCCGGCCCGGACGAGGGCGTCGGCCTGGCCGATGCCGTAGCAGTACCCCGCGCACGCCGCGGAGATGTCGAACGCGGCCGCCGGCGTGGCGCCGATGCGGTCCGCGACGATCGCGGCGCCCGCCGGCGTCTGGTGGAAGTACGTGACGGTGGAGAGGATGACGACGTCGATGTCGGCGCCGGTCAGGCCGGCGTGGTCGAGGGCCGCGCGCGCGGCGCCCTCGGCGAGGTCGAGCACGTCGGTGTCGGCACCCGCGCGGCGTCGCGTGACGATGCCGGTGCGCTGGCGGATCCACTCGTCGGACGAGTCGATCGGCCCGACGAGGTCGTCGTTCGGCACGACCCGCTCGCCGCGGACGCCTCCGATTCCGAGGATGCGGGTGTGCGCGGGACCGGTGGCCTGCGTGAGGGTCGGACGGGTCACGACGTGCTCTCCTGCGGGGTCGTCGAGCGGGACGGCTGCGCGCCGCCGGCGTGGCGGCGCACGAGGTCGCGTGCCGCATCGAGGTCGGCGGGGGACTTCAGCGCCACGGTCTCGACCCCGGGCAGCGTACGCCGCGCGAGACCGGTGAGGACGCCGCCGGGAGCCACCTCGAGCAGCGCCGTGACCCCGAGGTCCACCAGGGTGGCCTGGCACAGGTCCCAGCGGACGGGACGGGCGACCTGCGCGACGATCCGGTCGAGGGCGTCGCCGCCGGACGCGACGACGGCCCCGTCGGCGTTGCCCAGGAGCGTCACGACGGGCTCGCGCGGTGCGACGTTCGCGGCCGCGGCGGCGAGCTCGTCGACGGCGGGGGCCATGTGGCTCGTGTGGAAGGCGCCGGCTACCTGGAGCGGCACCACCCGCGCACGCGTGGGCGGCTCGGCGGACAGGGCGGCGAGCGCGTCGAGCGTCCCGGCCGCGACGACCTGCGCCCCGCCGTTGACGTTGGCCGGCACGAGGCCGAGCGCCGCCAGGCGCGCGAGCACCTCGTCGGCGTCCCCGCCGAGGACGGCGCTCATCCCGGTCGGCGTGGCGGCGGCGGCCCGGGCCATCGCCGCACCGCGCACCGCGACGAGGCTCAGCGCGTCGTCGTCGGTGAGCACCCCCGCGACGGCGGCGGCGGCGAGCTCGCCGACGGAGTGGCCGGCCGCGACGTCGATGCGTCCCTGCACCGCCTGCGCCAGGTCCGCGGCGACCGGCGCGTCGAGCACGGCGCGCAGGCTGGCGAGCGCGGTCGCGACCAGCAGCGGCTGCGCCACGGCCGTGTCGCGGATCGTGTCGGCGTCGGAGGTGGTCCCGTGCGCGACCAGGTCGGTGCCCGTCACCTCGCTCGCACGGGCGAGGACGTCGGCGACGCCGTCGACCTCGAGCCAGGCGGCGAGCATGCCGGGGGACTGGGCACCCTGGCCGGGGCAGGCGACGACGAGCACGCGTCCACTGTGCCGTCCCGCCGGCGGGGCGCCGGGTCACGGCATGCACCAACCTCGGGAGCCAGCCTTGTCGTACCTGTACAAGCGCGCCGGAGGGGCGCCCGGGGAGGCCGCCGTCCGGCGGCCGCCGGTCAGTCGGGCACGGCGTCCAGGCGCCCGACCGTCAGCGCCGTCTGCAGCACGTACGACTCACGCGCGTCCAGCGGGTCCCAGCCCGTCACGTCCGCCACGCGCCGCAGCCGGTACCGGACCGTGTTGGGGTGCACGTACAGGCTGCGCGCGGCGGCCTCGAGCGAACGTCCGGCCCCGAGGTACGCGGACAGGGTCTCCAGGAGCGAGCCCTGGCTCGCCGCGAGGGGGGTGTACGCGCGTGCCACGAGCGCGCGGCGTGCGACGGCGTCGCCGACGAGGACGCGCTCGGGGAGGAGGTCGTCGGCGAGGACGGGCCGGGGGACCCGGTCCCACCCCGCCGCCGCCTGCAGCCCCGCGAGGGCCGCGCGCGCCGACGTCGTGCTCTCGACCAGCCCCTGCGCGGACGGACCGATGACCACGGGCCCGGGGCCGAAGCGCGGCAGCAGGCTCTCCGCCGCGGCGCGGAGGTCGCCCTCGCCCCCGAGGAACACGACGAGGCGGTCACCGAGGATCCCCACGAGGGCGTCGTCGGCCGCGCGGCGGGTGGCGCGGCGCAGGTCCGCGACGCGCACCTCGTCCAGGTGGGCGGCGGTGGTGCCGACCACGACCATCGTGGCGCCGCGGCCGCTCCACCCGATCGCGGTCACCCGGGAGCGCAGGGCGTCGTCGGCGTCGCCGCGCACCAGCGCGTCGACCACGAGCGCCTCGAGCCGGGCGTCCCAGCCGCCCCGCACCTCGGCCGCACGGGCGTAGACCTCCGCGGCCGAGAAGGCCACCTCCCGGGAGTAGCGCAGCACCGCCTCGCGGAGCTCGCGCTCGGCACCCGGGGCGGCGAGGCGGTCGCTGTGCGTCTCGACGACGTCGACGACCACACGCACCAGCTGGAGCGTGTGCTGCAGCGAGATCGAGCGCGTGAGCTCCGGCGGCGCCGCCGCGAAGATCTCGCCGACGCCGTGCGGAGGGCGCGACGGGTCGGCGAACCACGTGACGAACGCCGTGATGCCGGCCTGCGCCACGAGGTTGACCCACGAGCGGTCCTCCGCGGGCAGTGCGCGGTACCACTCGAGGTCGGCGTCGAGGCGCCGCATGGCGGCGACGGCGAGCTGCCCCGCCCCCTCGCGCACCCGTCGCTGCGTCTCGGTGCCGCCGGGGTCGGCCGAATCGACCCCGCGGCCCGCCCGCGTGGGACGCGACGCCCGCGTCCGCAGGGTGCTCGCGGGGGTGCGCGCGACGACCGGGTGCGCCCCGTCGGCGACGTCGCCCGGCACGCCCTCCGACGGTGCCGGACCCGCGCGGCCGGCGGTGGAGGGCGACGTCATGAGGCCGAGCATAGGCGCGGCCGTTGTGGGGAGTCGACAAAGGTCCCCGCCGTCCCGGAGGGTGCGGGCCCCCGTCCGGACAGGTGCGCACGGGACGGAACGGATAGGGTCTCGGCATGGCCCTCCTGCCTCGTCTGCGCCAGCTCATGCGGCGACCCACGTCGGCCTCCAAGGTCGGCGCGCGCCGTCCGACGACGGCCTCGCGTCGTGGGGACACCCTCCACGAGGACGCGTTGCGCTCCATGCTGAGCGACGACCCCAACAACGAGCGCGCGTTCCAGGCGCTCGCCGAGATCGTCCGCCGGCGCGCAGCCGAGCAGGTCCACGCGGAGGACCCGCTGACGGCTCCGAACGTCGAGCGCGAGCGGCAGCACGCCGCCGACCTCGCGGTGTGGTCGCTCGGCGAGGAGCTCTCCGGCAACCCGCGCGCGTGGTACCCGCTGATCGAGGTGGCACGCCTGTCGGTGCGTGACGACCACGAGGGGACCATCCGCCGGCTGACGACCGCCGCCGAGCGCGACACGTCGGGACGCGCGCTCGTCGAGGCGCTCGCGCTGCTGTGCGACGCCGGGCTGCCCGTCGACGCCCTCAACCTGGGGGTCGGCCACTGGCGTCCGCGTGAGCACGACCCGGAGGTCGCCCGCCAGCTCGTGCGCGCCGCCATCGAGGCGGGGCGGCCGCTCGACGCCAAGCAGCACCTGGCGTCGCTGGACCTGTTCCCCGACCAGAAGGCGATCGCGGGCCTGCGGGCGGAGCTGACGCGGCAGGTGGCCGAGAGCGAGCAGTCGATCCCCGGCACCTGACACACCGGCACCTGATACACGCCGCGGCACGCAGCACCCTCCGCACACCACCCTCCACACGCCACGAGCGGGCGGTCCCGGTCTCCCGGGGCCGCCCGCTCGTCCGCGTCAGCGGGTGCCGCGCTCCGTCAGGAGTCGCCGCCCGTGTTGCCGGACGTGCCGGCGGTGACGTCGTACAGGCGGTACCGCTCGATCGCCTGCGCCGGCAGGGACGCGTCCACCGCACCCTCGAGCACGAGCTGCTGGAGCACGCGCACCGCGGTCGACGGGCCGTCGATCTTGAAGTGCCGGCGGGCCGCTGCCCGGGTGTCCGAGAAGCCGAAGCCGTCCGCGCCGAGCGTGGCGTAGCGGCCGGGCACCCACGCCCGCACCTGGTCGGCGACCAGGTGGTCGAAGTCGGTCGTCGCGACGAACGGACCCTCCGAGCCCTGCAGCTTCGACGTCAGGTACGGCGTGCGGGGCTGCTCGCCGGGGTTCAGGAACGCCTGCTGCTCGGCGGCCAGCGCCTCGCGGCGCAGCTCGTTCCAGCTCGTCACCGACCACACCGCGGCGCGCACGCCCCAGTCCTCGGCGAGGAGGTGCTGCGCCTCGAGCGCCCACGGCACCGCGACGCCCGACGCCAGGATCTGCGCACGGGGGCCGTCGCCCTCGGCGGGCGCCACGAGGTGGATGCCCCTGAGGATGCCCTCGACGTCGACGCCCTCGGGCTCGGCCGGCTGCACCATCGGCTCGTTGTAGACGGTCAGGTAGTAGATGACGTTGGGGTCGCGCCCGTCCGTCCCGTCGCCGTACATGCGCTGGATGCCGTCGCGCACGATGTGCCGGATCTCGTAGCCGTACGCCGGGTCGTAGTGCACGACGTGCGGCATGGTGCCCGCGAGGAGCGGCGAGTGCCCGTCGGCGTGCTGCAGGCCCTCCCCGGTCAGGGTGGTGCGGCCGGCCGTGGCGCCAATGAGGAAGCCGCGCGCCATCTGGTCGCCGGCGGCCCAGAACTGGTCGCCGGTCCGCTGGAACCCGAACATCGAGTAGTAGAAGTAGAACGGGATGAGCGGCTCGCCGTGCGTCGCGTAGGCCGTCCCGACGGCCTGGAACGCCGACGCGGAGCCCGCCTCGTTGATGCCGGTGTGCATGATCTGGCCGGCCTCGCTCTCCTTGTAGGAGAGCATGAGCGCCCGGTCGACGGCCATGTAGTTCTGGCCGTTGGTGTTGAAGATCTTGGCGGTGGGGAAGATCGAGTCGAGGCCGAACGTGCGCGCCTCGTCGGGGATGATCGGCACCAGGCGGTGGCCGAACTCCTTGTCCTTCAGCAGGTCCTTGAACAGGCGCACGAGCGCCATGGTCGTGGCGACCTCCTGCGTGCCCGAGCCCTTCGCCAGGCCCTCGTAGGCCTTCGCCTCGGGCAGGGCCAGCTTGGTGTGGGCCGTGCGGCGCTCCGGAACGAACCCGCCGAGCTGACGGCGCCGGTCCAGCATGTACCGGATGGCCGGGTCGTCGGGGCCCGGGTTGTAGTACGGCGGCAGGTACGGGTCGGCCTCGATCTGCTCGTCGCTGACCGGGATGTGCAGCGAGTCCCGCAGCGTCTTGAGCTCGTCGACCTTGAGCTTCTTCATCTGGTGCGTGGCGTTGCGGCCCGCGAAGCCCGACCCCAGCCCGTAGCCCTTGATGGTGTGCGCCAGGATCACCGTCGGCTGCCCCGTGTGCTCGCGCGCGGCCTTGTAGGCGGCGTAGAGCTTGCGGTAGTCGTGACCGCCACGCTTGAGCGCCCAGATCTCGTCGTCCGTCATCTTCGCGACGAGCGCCTTGGTGCGCGGGTCCCGGCCGAAGAAGTGCTCGCGGATGAACGCGCCGTCCTCGGCGCGGTACGTCTGGAAGTCGCCGTCGGGCGTCGTGTTCATGAGGTGCACGAGCGCGCGGTCCTTGTCGGCGTTGAGCAGGGTGTCCCACTCGCGGCCCCAGATGACCTTGATGACGTTCCAGCCGGCGCCGCGGAACTGCGCCTCGAGCTCCTGGATGATCTTGCCGTTGCCGCGCACCGGGCCGTCGAGACGCTGCAGGTTGCAGTTGACGACGAACGTCAGGTTGTCGAGGTTCTGCTGCGCGGCGTGCTGCAGCATGCCGCGCGACTCCGGCTCGTCCATCTCGCCGTCGCCGAGGTACGCCCAGACGTCCTGCTCGCTGGTGTCCTTGATGCCGCGGGCGTGCAGGTACTTGTTGGTCCACGCCTGGTAGATCGCCGACGCGGGACCCAGGCCCATCGAGACCGTCGGGAACTCCCACAGCTCCGGCGCAAGGCGCGGGTGCGGGTACGACGGGAGGCCCCCGCCCGGGTGCGACAGCTCCTGGCGGAACCCGTCGAGCTGGTGCTCGCTCAGCCGGCCCTCGAGGAACGCGCGGGCGTACACGCCGGGGGAGGCGTGCCCCTGGAAGTACACCTGGTCGCCGCCGCCCGGGTGGTCCTTGCCGCGGAAGAAGTGGTTGAGGCCCACCTCGGTGAGCGTCGCGACGGACGCGTACGACGAGATGTGGCCGCCGACGGCCACGCCCGGGCGCTGCGCGCGCGTCACCATGACGGCGGCGTTCCAGCGGATCCAGGAGCGGTAGCGCCGCTCCATGACCTCGTCACCGGGGAAGTACGGCTCGTTGTGCACCGCGATGGTGTTGACGTACGGGGTGTTGAGCGACGCGGGGATCGCGACGTTCCGCTGCCGCGCGTGGCGCAGCATGCTCATGAGGACGTACCGCGCGCGCGGGCCGCCCTTCTCGTCGATCAGGCCGTCGAGCGACTCGACCCACTCACCGGTCTCCTCCGGGTCGATGTCCGGGACCTGGCTGAGCAGGCCGCCGATCAGCGGGCCCGTCTCGTCGATGGAAGCCACCGGGTGCTCCTTCGCGTCTCGTGCGCCCCCGAGCGGTCCGCCCCGGTGCGCCTCACCATCCCACGGTCGGCGTCTCGCGCGGGTGGCGAGCGGTCGCGGCTGCGGGTATCCGGACCATTCTCGGACGCGCAGGCCAGGAAAGTCACACCGGTGACCGTGACGTGGGTGACACGGGGGGGCAGCACGGTGACACACGCCGCCTGCGAGGACGTCGCCGGGCCGCCCGGGGCCCATGTGGGCTAACGTGTCCCGACATCGGCAGGCGGTCCCGTCAGGAGGGTCCGCCGGTGGGGGCCACGGCCCCCGTCGCAGCCGTCGGGCAGAAGGGAACGGGCCGGACGTGTCTTCCACCGCGGACGACGCCGCGACGCAGGCCGCTCGTCTCGGCTTCGTGGCCGGGCAGGTCGTGCAGGAGCTGGGGTACGACGACGACGTCGACGACGACCTCCGCACGGGTCTCGAGACGCTGACGGGCAACGAGCTCGTCGACGAGGACTACGACGACGTCACCGACGGTGCGGTCATCTGGTTCCGGGACGACGACGGCGACCTCACGGACTTCCTCGTCGACGCCATGACGGTGCTCGACGACAACGGGCCGATCTGGGTGTTCTCGCCCAAGGCCGGCCGGCCGGGGCACGTGAAGCACAGCGACATCGAGGAGGCCGCGACGACGTCGGGGCTGCACGCGATGACCACGTTCTCGATCGGCCCGGACTGGTCCGCCACCCGCCTGTCGACGCGCGGCCGCGGCAAATGACCCCGGCGTGAGCGTCCCCGCACCCGGGGACGTCGCGCCCGACCTGACGCTGCCGGACACGCACGGCAGCCCCGTCACCCTGTCCGAGCTGCGCGGCACGCCCGTCGCGCTGGTCTTCTTCCCCTTCGCCTTCTCCCGGGTCTGCGCGGGGGAGCTGTGCGAGCTGCGGGACAACCTCGGGGAGTTCGAGGCCGCGGGCGTCACGCTGCTCGGCGTCTCGTGCGACCCGATGTTCGCGCTCCGGGCGTGGTCGGAGCAGGAGCAGCACGGGTTCGACCTGCTCTCCGACTTCTGGCCGCACGGGGCGGCCGCGCGCGCGTACGGCGTGTTCGACGAGGAGCACGGCCTGGCGCTGCGGGGCAGCTTCCTGCTCGACGCCGAGGGCGTCGTGCGCTGGTCCGTCGTCCACCCGCGCGGGCGGGCCCGTCCCCTCGCGGCGTACCGCCAGGCGCTGGCGACGCTGCACCGCTGACCCCGGTGAGGGTGGGCCCGGCCGGTCTCGAACCGACGACCTCCGCGGTGTAAGCGCGGCGCTCTGACCAACTGAGCTACAGGCCCCTCAAGCGTCGGACAGCCTACCGGCGACGTAGGCTCGGGCCGTGCGCGCCACCCTCCTGCATGGTCCCCGTGACGTCCGTGTCGAGCAGGTGCCCGACCCGGTCGTCCGCCGTCCGACCGACGCCGTCGTGCGCGTGGTCGCGAGCTGTGTGTGCGGCTCCGACCTGTGGCCGTACCGCGGCGTCCGGCCGGTGCGCGAGCCGCGGCGGATCGGGCACGAGTTCGTCGGCGTCGTCGAGGAGGTCGGGTCCGACGTGGCGCGGGTCGCCGTGGGCGACTTCGTCGTCGCGCCGTTCGCGATCAGCGACGGCACGTGCGTGCACTGCCGCAACGGCGTGCACACGTCGTGCGTGCACGGCGAGAGCTGGGGCAGCGCCGACCGGTACGGCGACATGGTGGACGGGGGGCAGGGCGAGTACGTGCGCGTGCCGCTCGCGGACGGCACGCTCGTCGTCACCCCCGAGCACCCGGACGACGCGCTGCTGCCGCACGTCCTCACGCTCACCGACGTCATGGGCACCGGGCACCACGCGGCCCTGGCCGGGGGCGTGCGCGCCGGCTCCACGGTGGCGGTCGTCGGCGACGGCGCCGTCGGGCTGTGCGCGGTGATCGCGGCACGCCGGCTGGGTGCCGAGCGCGTCGTCGCGATGTCACGGCACGAGGCGCGGTCGGCCCTCGCGGTCCGCTTCGGCGCCACGGACGTCGTCGCGGAGCGCGGCGACGAGGGCGCGGCGGCGGTGATCGACCTGCTCGGCGGCGTCGGTCCGGACGCGGTGCTGGAGTGCGTGGGGACCAAGGAGTCGATGCAGCAGGCGCTCGACACGGTGCGGCCGGGGGGCCGCGTCGGCTACGTCGGGGTGCCCGCGGGCGGTCCCGAGCTGCCGGTGCCGCAGCTGTTCGGCGCGAACATCGGCGTGCTGGGCGGCGTCGCGCCCGTGCGTGCGTACATCGAGGGGCTGCTGCCCGACGTGTGGGCGGGCACCATCGAGCCGGGGCTCGTCTTCGACGGGACGTTCGCGCTCGACGAGATCGGTGCCGCGTACGCCGCGATGGACGAGCGGACGGTGACGAAGTCGCTGGTCCTGCCGTGAGCCCCGCGACGCTCGCCGACGTCGTCGCCGCGCTCGAGCGCCGGTACCCGCCGCGGACGGCGGAGTCCTGGGACGCCGTCGGCCTCACGGCAGGTGACCCGGCCGCGCCCGTGCGGCGGGTGCTGCTCGCGGTGGACCCCGTGGCCGCGGTGGTCGACGAGGCGCTCGCGTGGGACGCCGACCTGCTGCTCACGCACCACCCGCTGTACCTGCGCGGCGTCCACTCGGTGGCGGCCACGACGTACAAGGGCGCGCTCGTGCACCGTCTCGTGCGCGGCGGCTGCGCCCTGTACACCGCGCACACCAACGCCGACGCGGCACGCGGGGGAGTGGCCGAGGCGCTCGCCGACGCGCTCGGCGTGGTCGATACCGTGCCCCTGGTGCCGGTGCCCGCGCCGGCGCTCGACAAGGTCGTCGTCTTCGTCCCGGCCGACCACGCCGACGCGCTCGTCGACGCGCTCGCGTCCGCCGGGGCCGGGGTGCTCGGCGACTACGAGCGCGCGGCGTGGACGACGACGGGTGAGGGGACCTTCACGCCGCTGGAGGGCGCGGCACCGGCGATCGGCGCGGTGGGCCGGCGGGAGCACGTGCGCGAGACGCGCGTCGAGATGGTGGCACCGCGGACCGACCGGTCGCGTGTGCTCGCCGCGCTGCGCGCCGCCCACCCGTACGAGGAGCCGGCGTACGACGTGCTCGAGCTCGCCCCGGAGCCGGGTCCGACCGGGCTGGGCCGCGTCGGGTCGCTGCGCGAGCCGGTGACCCTCGCCGCGTTCGCCGCCGCGGTCGCCGGCGCCGTGCCCGCGACCGCGCAGGGCGTCCGGTACGCCGGCGACCCCGACATGCTGGTGCGGCGCGTGGCGGTGCTCGGCGGGTCCGGCGACTCGCTGTTCGACGCCGTGCGCGCCGCCGACGTCGACGCGTACGTCACCGCGGACCTGCGTCACCACCCCGCCTCCGAGCAGCAGGAGCGCGCGGCGTTCGAGGCGGGCGGCGGCGCGCCGCGGCCCGCGCTCGTCGACCTCGCGCACTCCGCGTCGGAGTGGCCGTGGCTCGTGCGCGCGGCCGCCGGCCTGGTCGCGGACCTGCAGGCGCAGGGCACTACGGTGGAGACCCGCGTGAGCACGCTGCGCACCGACCCGTGGACGGGTCACGTGCCGCAGACGGCCAGCACCCAGCCGGAAGGAACCCCGTGACGAGCGCCCCCGCAGTCGACCAGCGCCGTCTCCTGGACGTCCAGGAGCTCGACACCCGCCTCGACCAGCTCGCGCACAAGCGGCGCACGCTGCCCGCCCTCGCCCGGCTCATCGAGCTCGACGCGCAGCTCGCCGACCTCGACACCGCGCTCGTCACGTCCCGCACCGCCGCGTCCGACCTGCGCACGGAGCTGCGCAAGGCGGAGGCGGACGTCGAGCAGGTCCGCAGCCGGGCCACGCGCAACCAGCAGCGGCTCGACGCGGGGCAGGTCTCCGCCAAGGACGCGCAGGCGCTGTCGAGCGAGCTCGAGAGCCTGGCCCGCCGGCAGGGGGACCTCGAGGAGGTCGAGCTCGAGGTCATGGAGCGCCTGGAGGCCCACGAGGGGGTGCTGACGGAGCTCGAGCAGGCGCACCTCGCGCTGGTCGGGGAGCGGGACAAGGTCGTCGCGGAGCGCGACGCCGCGTACGCGGAGATCGACGCCGAGGCCCAGCGGCTCCGGTCGGTGCGCGCGACGGCGGCCGACGGCATCGACGCCGCCCTCGTCACGCTCTACGAGCGGCTGCGCGGTCAGCACCAGGGCCGCGGCGCGGCGCCGCTGCGCGGCAACCGGTGCGAGGGCTGCCGCCTGGAGCTCAACCCCCTGGATCTCGAGGGAATCCGCGCCAAGCCGGCCGACGCCGTGGTGCGGTGCGAGGAGTGCGGGCGCATCCTGATCCGCGGGACCGAGGGGGCCTGATGACCGCACCGGGCGACGGCGCGCAGGCGCTCGACCACGACACGGCGACCGACCCGGCCGGGACGGGAACCCCGGCGGGCCAGGCCCGGGCGCGACAGCCGCGCCCGTCCGGTGCCGCGGTGCGCTTCGACGCCGACGAGCCCGTGACGGTCGTGCTGGTGCGGCACGGGCAGACGACCATGACGGTCTCGCGGGGGTACTCCGGCTCCTCGGAGCCCGGGCCGCCGCTCGACGAGCACGGGCGCGCGCAGGCGGAGGCGGCAGCGGCGCTCGTGCACCGCGTCGGGCGTGACCTGTGGGGCGACATCGCGTACCCGACGGAGCTCGTCGCGTCGCCGATGGTCCGCACGCAGCAGACCGGCGGGATTATCGCCGAGCGGCTCTCCCTCGCCGTCCGCACCGACGCGGCGTTCCAGGAGGCGAACTTCGGCGACTGGCAGGGTCTGACCGCCGAGGAGATCGAGGAGCGCTGGCCCGGGCAGCTCGAGCCCTGGCACACGTCCGGCCGGCTGCGCCCGCCCGGCGGCGGGGAGTCCATCGAGGACGTCGGCGTGCGCCTGCGCGCCGGGCTCGAATCGCTGCGGACCGGCGGTCCACGCACCGTCGTCGTGGTCTCGCACGCCGTGGCCATCCGCGCGGCGCTAGGCGTCACCATGGGCGCGGACCCGGGCACGTGGAGCCAGCTGCGCGTGGCGCCGGCGTCGGTGAGCATCATCCGCCTGTACGCGGACAAGCGGGACGAGATCGCGGTCGCCGGTGCGCCCAGCGAGGGGTGGGGCGGGGCCTGACCGCCGCCGCGCGTCAGGTCGACGTGGCGTCCGTCTCCTCGTCCGCGACCAGCTCGACCTCGAAGCCGGCCGCGTTCTCCAGGTAGGCGGCGTAGTGCTCCGGTCCGCCGGCGAACGGGTGGGCGTCCGGGAACATCAGCGTCCAGCCGTGCCGTTCCGCGGCGACCACGAGGGTGTCGACGTCGGCGCGCGTCCCGGCGTGGAACGCCAGGTGGTTCACCCCGGGGCGGCGGCGGTCGTGGGCTCCCGCCAGCACGTCCGGGCCGGTCTCCAGGACCACGTACGTGGCGCCGAGCGTCCACGTCGAGCCCGTGCGCCACGTGCTCGTCCGCTCGTACCCGAGTGCGGGGAGCAGCCACGTGAACGACGCCCACGCCTCGTCGTCGTCCGGGAGCCACAGCTCGACGTGGTGCAGGGCGCCCCGCGCCGTGGCCACGTCAGGCCACCACGAGCGACAGCGTGCGGGCCCCGCGGCGCGGGGGAGCGTCGAGCTCGACGGCCAGGAGCGCGTCGCCGACCAGCGCGCTCGCGACGTGGGCGAGCTCCTCGGCGTCACGCGGCGGACGTCCGCGCCGCGTGACGAGGTGCCGCGTCAGGAGGCCCCGCGTGTGCTTCGCGTGGTGCGAGACGACCGAGCGCCGCCCGTCCACCTCGCGCAGCACGCGGACCGTCACCCAGTCGGCGTCCGCCGGTGGGGTCCACGCCGCGAGGTACGCGGCGGAGCGGCAGTCGACGACGAGAGCACCGGCGGCCTCCGCGGTGAGCGCGTCGCCGAGCGGACCGCGCCAGGCCGGCGCGAGCGGCCCCACGCCGGGGAGGTCGGTGCCCATGGACAGCCGGTAGGCGGGGATGCGGTCGTCCGGGGTGACGACGCCCCACAGGCCCGACACGATGCGGACGTGCCGCGCGGCCCGGGCACGGGCCGTCGGCGTCAGGCTGTCCAGGCCCGCCGCCCCGTAGAGCACGCCGGTGTAGACGCGGGACGCGGGCGCCGCCGGGGCGTCGCGGAGGGTCGCGTTGCGCGCGACCTCGTCCGCGAGGCCGCGGGAGACGCCGAGGACCTGGGGCCCGTCGGGGCGGCCCCCCACCTCGACGAGCGCGTCCAGCACCTTCGCCCGCAGCGGCGTGAGGTCGGCGTGCGAAAGGTCCGCGAGGTCGAGCGGCGCGCCGGAGCGAGCGGGCGTCTTGCCCTCCGAGGGCGGCAGCATCACGAGCACCCCGCGACTGTAAGGTGCCGCGACGCGGCGTCCCCGCCGTGCCTGCGGCCGGAAGGGCGTGCGATGGCTCACGTGAAGGTGCACGGGCGGCGCTCGGTCTGGGCCTCGCGCCGCCAGGAGGTCTCGGACGCGATCCACGGGGCCGTGACGTCGGCGTGGGGGCTGCCGCAGGACAAGCGGTTCCACCGCTTCTTCTGGTTCGACGACGACGACCTCGTCGCCCCGCGCGGCGACGCCTACCTCGTCGTCGAGGTCGTCTGCTTCACCGGCCGCAGCCCCGCCGCCGTGCGGGCCCTCGTCGCCGCGTTCTACGACGACGTCGCACCGGCCCTCGGCCTCGCCGCGGACGACCTGGAGGTCATCGTCCTCGAGAGCCCGCCGACGCACTGGGGCATCCGCGGCCGAGCGGGCGACGAGCTGACGCTGGACTACCGCGTCGACGTGTGAGGGTGGGCGTGCGGCGTGTCGTCGCGCGGCCGACTGCTCCCGTGGACACTGCGCGGATGACCGATCGCGCCGACCGCGGGACCACCTGGAACTTCTCGCAGAACAACCCGCTCGGGCCGGGCCAGGACGACGTGCCGGCCCTCCTGCGCCGGGTCGCCAGCTCGATCGAGCGGTTGGGACGGGTCGACGTGCAGGACGTCGTCTTCCACGAGGAACTGTCGGACGACGGCACGCCGTGGCCGTCCCTGAGGGTGTACTACCACCCGGCGGGGTCCGCATCGGTGCGGTCGCCGCTGCGACGTGGTGCGAGCCGCGCGCACGGTGCGCGCCGGCGGCGCGGCGTCCGGCGCGGGCGGGGCGGCGCCCCGAAGGGCGGATGAGTCAGCCGATACGCCGGGTTCTGTCCCCGCGCGCGGTTGCCCCCGCGCGGGTGACGGCCATCCATCTACGACGTACGTTGCCGCACGCCTCCAGCGGCCTACCCGGGAGCTCGGGCGGGCAGCCCTCGGACGCTCCCTGTCTGGCCTTGCTCCGGGTGGGGTTTACCTAGCCGCACCGGTCGCCCGGCACGCTGGTGGTCTCTTGCACCACCGTTTCACCCTTACCCCGCACGTCCGGCGGACCGGTCGCACGTGGCGGTCTGTTCTCTGTGGCACTGTCCCGCGGGTCACCCCGGGTGGGCGTTACCCACCACCCTGCCCTACGGAGCCCGGACGTTCCTCGGCGGCCCCTCCGAGGAGGGACCGACGCGGCCGCCTGGCTGACTCATCCGCGTCGCCAGGATAGCCCGCCGGGCCGTCACCGCCGCACGCACCACCTGCGCCCGAGACCGCGACCCTTGCCTGCGGCGGCGCGGCCCGGGACGCTGACGCCGTGAGAGCCACCGTGCACGACCCGCGCGACGTGACCGACGAGGACGACCACCCGGCCTACCGGGTCGAGTTCTGGATCGGTTCGACGCAGGCCGAGGAGTGGCGGCTGGTCGACGTGGACTCCGTCGAGGAGGTCCTGGCGTGGGTCCGCACGCGGGCGGACGGCCGGTCAGCCGTCGTGGGCGTCGAGCACCGGTGCGGTGAGGGGATCGCGGTCGCCCGTCTCCTCGGCCGCGCGCCTGCCTGACCCGACGGTCGGCACGCGTGCGTCCGGCGGCTGCGGCCGGTACACCCACGCCACCAGCACCACCGAGATGAGCATGAGCAGGAACCACGAGCCCAGCTTGCTCAGCGAGACCAGGTGCCACCCGTCGGCCTGCGACGGGTACAGCCACGCGTCCGCGTACGTGGCGACGTTCTCCGCCACCCAGATCGCCGACGCGACGAGCACGAAGCCCACGACGACCGGCATGCGCCACGTGCGCGCGTGCACGCGGTAGTGCATCACCGTGCGCCCCAAGACGAGCAGCACCGCCGCGACCAGCGCCCACCGGACGTCCGGCAGCCAGTGGTGCGTGAAGAAGTTCGCGTAGACCGCCGTCGCGAGCAGCGCGGTCACCCGCCGGCGGGGCCAGCGGTCGAACCGCAGGTCGAAGATGCGGAACGTGCGCACGAGGTAGGAGCCGACGGCGGCGTACATGAACCCGGAGTACAGCGGCACGTCGCCGATGCGCAGGACGCCGTCGGCGGCGTACGCCCACGACCCGGCGGACGTCTTGAAGACCTCCATCACCGTGCCGACGACGTGGAACAGCCCGACGACGCGCATCTCCCGGGCCGTCTCCAGCCGCGTGAGGAGCATGAGCACCTGCAGCACGACGGCGGCGAGGGTCAGCGCGTCGTCCCGCGCGAGCGCCGCGTCGTCCGGGTACCAGAACCGTGCCGCCAGGAGCAGGGCGAGCATGAGCGCACCGAACAGGCACGCCCACGCCTGCTTGAGCACGAACACCACCAGCTCGAGCGCCGACGTCCGCCAGCCGCGGTCGCCGAGGGCACGCAGCCGCGCGTGCGCCCAGCGGTCGATGCGCTCCTCGACGCCCGTGAACCCGCGCTCCGCCGGGGAGGCGGAGGGGACCGGAGCCGGGCGGCGCAGCACGGTCCCACCTCAGCACCCGGCGGGACGCGGGCGCGCGCGGTCCGCGCGGAAGGTCGGGGGAGAGCCCGTGGACGTCCTGTGGCGGTCGGTCAGAAGCTCGCGCCGGCGGGCGCGTCCGGCTCCTCGGCGCCGCGCTCGGCCGCCTCCGCGGCCGCGAGCTCAGCCGGTGTGCTGCGCAGGATGCAGAACTCGTTGCCCTCCGGGTCGGCGAGCACGTGCCACGGCACGTCCCCCTGGCCGATGTCGACGCGCGTCGCGCCCAGCTCGAGCACCCGCGCGAGCTCGGTCGCCTGGTCGCTGCCGTCGGCCGGGCGGAGGTCGGGGTGGACGCGGTTCTTGACGCGGCGCTCGTCGAGCACCCGCACGAACAGCCACTCGGTCGCTGAGCCGTCGGAGGGCGCGATCGCGACCTCGTCCCCCTGCTCGTCCTCCTCCACCACGGGCCAGCCCAGCACCTGCGACCACCAGCGCGCGAGCGCGGACGGGTCGGCGGCGTCGAACGAGACCTGCGAGACGACCAGGGGCATGGCGCCCACGCTAGGGGAGCGACCCGGTGTGCGCACGGTGTTTGGGCCCCCACCGAGGACGACCGGCCCGGCGTCGAGGTCCCACGGCGGCGCGGCGTCTCAGCCCCGGGCGACCGCGCGGTCGACGAGCACGAGCCCGAGGACGCAGCCCGCGACCACCAGCACCCACCCGAGCCCCGACATGGCCCCTGGATACCAGGGGCCGGCGGTCAGCGGTACTGCGTGCGCACGGGGCAGTCGAACGGGTCGCGGGCGGCGAGGCCGACCCGGTTGAGGTACTGCACGACGATCGCGTACGAGCGCACGAGCGACGTCTCCGTGTACGGGACGCCGTTGCGGGCGCAGTGCGCCCGGACGATCTGCCGGGCGCGGGCGAGGTGCGGGCGCGGCATGTTCGGGAACAGGTGGTGCTCGACCTGCGCGTCGAGGCCGCCCATGAGCATCGTGACGAACGTGCCGCCGTTGATGTTGCGCGAGGTCAGCACCTGCTTGCTGAGGAAGTCCAGCCGGCTGTCCGCGGGGATGATCGCCATGCCCTTGTGGTTCGGCGCGAACGACGCGCCCATGTACACGCCGAACACGGCGAGCTGCACACCGAGGAACGCGGCGGCCATGCCCAGGGGCAGAGCCCACACCACCAGCGCGACGTACAGCGACAGGCGCAGCGCGAGCGTCACGAGCTCGCGGGTGCGCGCGCGGCTGCCCGGCAGGGCCAGCAGGCTGCGGATCGACACCGCGTGCAGGTTGAGGCCCTCGAGCGTCAGGAGGGGGAAGAACAGCCAGCCCTGGTGACGGACGATCCGGCGCACGAGCCCCCGCGTCTCGCGGGCGTCCTCCTCGAGGAAGACGACGGTGTCGGGCGCGATGTCCGGGTCCTTGCCGACGCGGTTGGGGTTCGCGTGGTGACGCGTGTGCTTGGTCATCCACCACTGGTGGCTGATGCCGACGACGCCGTTGGCGAGCACCCGTCCCAGGCGGTCGTTGGCCGGGCCCGTGAGCAGCACCTGGCGGTGCGAGGCCTCGTGCGAGATGAACGCGAACTGCGTCAGCACGATGCCCAGCAGGCCCGCGACCAGCAGCTGCCACCACGAGTGCCCCAGCAGGACGAACGCGGTGACCAGCCCGGCGAGGGCGGTGGTGAGGCCCGCGAGGAGCGAGATGTAGAAGCCGGGCGTGCGGTCGAGCAGGCCGGCCGCCTTCACCTCCGCCGACAGCTCGTGGTACGTGCCGGCGGCCGCCACGCGGGGCGACGTCGGACGGACGGGCGGGACGGCGACGGTTGCAGCAGCCACACGGCCTCCAGGCTCGGTTCGACTTCCCAGCCGTGGGGGTGAGCGGGTGCTCGACTCGCGGATGTGACTGACGCTACGGACAGTTCCTGGGAGATTCCTGGTGAGGGCCCTTATCGGGCGCCGTAGGCACCCGTACGGATGACGGACGCCCGCCACGGTGAGCGTGGCGGGCGTCCGGCCGTGCGCGCGGGCGACGCGTCAGTGCGCGCCGTGTGCCGCCAGTCGCGCCGCACCGACGATGCCGGCGGCGTTGCGCAGGGCGGCGGGGACGATCGGCGTGCGCAGGTCGAGCAGCGGCAGGAACTCCTGGTGCTTCTTGCTCACGCCGCCGCCGACGACGATGAGGTCGGGCCAGAACAGGTTCTCGACGACCGAGAAGTAGCGCTGCAGGCGCTCGGCCCACTGCGGGAACGTCAGGTCCTCGCGGTCGCGTGCCGCGTCGGACGCGCGCGTCTCGGCGTCGTGCCCGTCGATCTCCAGGTGCCCGAGCTCGGTGTTCGGCACGAGCACGCCGTCCACGACGAGGCACGAGCCGATCCCGGTGCCGAGCGTGACGACGAGGACGACCCCGGGCACGCCCTTCGCGGCGCCGTACTGGACCTCGGCGTACCCGGCGGCGTCGGCGTCGTTGACGGCGAGCACGCGGCGCCCGGACGCGGCGCCGACCGCCTTCTCGACGTCCGTGCCGATCCACGACTTGTCCACGTTCGCCGCGGACTGCGCGACCCCGTGCAGGATCACCGCCGGGAACGTCACCCCGATCGGCACGTCCTTGTGCAGGTCGAAGGAGTCGACGACCTGCGCGACCGTCTCGGCCACCGCGGCGGGCGTCGAGGGCTGGGGGGTGGGGATGCGGACCCGGCCGGCGGCGAACTCGCCCGTCGCGAGGTCGACCGGGGCTCCCTTGATGCCCGAGCCTCCGATGTCGATGCCGAACGCGATGTCGACCTTGTGCTTCTCGTGCTTGGCGTCCTTGCTCATGGCAGCGTCAGGACCTCCGCCCCGTCGTCGGTGACCAGCAGGGTGTGCTCGAACTGCGCGGAACGCCGCCGGTCGGCCGTCACGACCGTCCAGCCGTCGTCCCACATCTCCCAGTCGGCCGTCCCCAGGTCGAGCATCGGCTCGATCGTGAAGACCATGCCCGGCTGGATGACGGTGTCGTACGCGGGCGCGGCGTCGTAGTGCGGCACGACCAGACCCGTGTGGAAGGCGGGCCCGACGCCGTGCCCCGTGAAGTCCCGGACCACGCCGTACCCGAACCGGTTCGCGTACTTCTCGATGACGCGGCCGATGACGTTGATCTCCCGCCCCGGCTTCACCGCCCGGATCCCGCGCTCGAGCGCCTCGCGCGTGCGCTCGACGAGCAGGCGGGACTCCTCGTCCACGTCGCCGGCGAGGAACGTGGCGTTGGTGTCGCCGTGGACGCCGCCGACGAACGCGGTGATGTCGACGTTCACGATGTCGCCGTCCTGCACCACGGTGGAGTCGGGGATGCCGTGGCAGACGACCTCGTTGAGCGACGTGCAGATCGACTTCGGGAAGCCGCGGTAGCCGAGCGTCGAGGGGTAGGCGCCGTGGGAGACGAGGAACTCGTGGCCGACCGCGTCGAGCTCGTCGGTCGTCACACCGGGCCGCACGTGCCGGCCGACCTCCTCCAGCGCCTGCGCCGCGAGGCGGGCGGCGACGCGGATGCGCGCGACCGTGTCGGCGTCGAAGACGTCCGGTCCGCGCCACGGCGCGGGAGCGGGACGGTCGACGTACTCGGGGCGGGGGATGCGTGGGGGCACCGGACGGCGTGGGCTCACGCGTCCCGGGACGAGAGCGGTGCGCGACGCGTGGACCGGCGACATGCCTGGCAGTCTACGGAAGGCACGGCCCGCCACCCGTCGAGCGGAGCCGGCGTCCCGGAGGGCGGAGGAGACCGTGGCCGAGTACTGGTACAACACCCGCACCCGTCAGGTGGAGGAGGGCAAGCGCAGTCAGTGGGCCGACCTGATGGGCCCGTACGCCACCCGCGAGGAGGCGGAGCACGCGCTCGACCGGGCGCGGCGGCGCACCGAGGCGTGGGACGCCGAGGAGGCGGAGGACCGCTGACTCCGGTCCCGTGCCGCCAGGAGGTCGGGCACGACGAGCCGGCCGGGCGTCAGGCGTCGAAGGAGTGTGCAGCCTCCGGGAAGGCACCGGAGCGCACCTCGTCCGCGTAGGCGCGCGCCGCCGCGGTGAGCGCCGCGCCGACCTCGCCGAAGCGCTTGGCGAACCGCGGGGACCAGTCGCCCATCCCGGCCATGTCGACCCAGACCAGCACCTGCCCGTCGCACTCGGGGCCGGCGCCGATGCCGATCGTCGGCACGGGCACCACCTCGGTGATCCGCGCGGCCACCTCGGCCGGCACCATCTCCAGCACGACGGCGACGGCGCCCGCGTCGACCACCGCGACGGCGTCGTCGCACAGCCGCTGGCCCTGGTCGCCGCGGCCCTGCACGCGCGGTCCGCCGAGCAGGTTCTCCGACTGCGGCGTGTACCCGAGGTGCGCGACCACCGGGATGCCGGCGGCCGTGAGCGCGCGGATCTGCGCGAGCGAGCGCTGGCCGCCCTCGAGCTTGACCGCCGCCACGCCGGTCTCCTTCATCATCCGCACCGCGCTCGCGAGCGCCTGCTCGGGCCCCGCCTCGTACGAGCCGAACGGCAGGTCGGCGACGACGAACGCGCGCCGGACGGCGCCCGCCACGGCGCGCGCTGCGACGACGAGCTCGTCCAGCGTGACCGGCAGCGTCGTGGTGTGGCCGTGCATGGTGTTCCCGATCGAGTCGCCCACGAGCAGCATGTCGATGCCCGCGTCGTCGAAGAGCCGCGCCGTCACGGCGTCGTACGCCGTGAGCATCGTCAGCCGCTCGCCCCGCTGCTTGGCGGCCTGCAGGTGGTGCACGCGGATCCGCGCCGGACGTGCGGGCGACGTGCCGCTCGGGGCCGTCGGGGCGCCGGTCGTGCCGGCGGCGGGCGAGTCGCTCGTGGGCATGTGCCGAGCCTAGACCGGGCCGTTCGCGGCGCACCGCGGGCCTGTGCCCCGCCACACCCGCGACCTGCGCCCGCCGAGGCCCCGTCATCAGGCAGGATGTACGCCATGGACAGGCAGCAGGAGTTCGTGCTCCGGACCGTCGAGGAGCGGGACATCCGCTTCATCCGTCTGTGGTTCACCGACGTGCTCGGGATCCTCAAGTCGGTGGCGGTCGCGCCCGCCGAGCTGGAGTCGGCGTTCGCCGAGGGCATCGGCTTCGACGGCAGCGCCATCGAGGGCCTCACGCGGGTGTTCGAGGCCGACATGATCGCGAAGCCGGACCCCTCGACGTTCCAGATCCTGCCGTGGCGCGGCGAGCGGCACGGCACGGCGCGCATGTTCTGCGACCTGCTGACGCCGGACGGCGAGCCGTCCCTCGCGGACTCGCGCAACGTGCTCAAGCGGGCGCTCAACCGCGCCAGCGAGCGCGGCTTCACCTTCTACACGCACCCCGAGGTCGAGTTCTACCTCTTCGACGCGCCCGCCGACCCGGCGCTGCCGCTCGTCCCCGTCGACCAGGGCGGCTACTTCGACCACGTGCCGCGCGGCACGGCGCACGACTTCCGGCGCGCCGCGATCACGATGCTCGAGTCGATGGGCATCTCGGTGGAGTTCTCCCACCACGAGGCCGGGCCCGGCCAGAACGAGATCGACCTGCGCTACGCCGACGCGCTCACGACGGCCGACAACATCATGACGTTCCGCACCGTGGTCAAGGAGGTCGCGCTCGAGCAGGGCGTGTTCGCGTCCTTCATGCCGAAGCCGCTGGCCGACCAGCCGGGTTCCGGCATGCACACGCACGTGTCGCTGTTCGAGGACGACCGCAACGCGTTCCACGAGGCCGGTGCGGACTACGAGCTGTCCAAGGTCGCGCGCCAGTTCATCGCGGGCCTGCTGCGGCACGCCGCGGAGATCACCGCCGTGACCAACCAGTTCGTGAACTCCTACAAGCGCCTGTGGGGCGGCGCCGAGGCGCCGAGCTTCGTCTGCTGGGGCCACAACAACCGGTCCGCGCTCGTGCGCGTGCCCATGTACAAGCCCGGCAAGGGCAACTCGAGCCGCGTCGAGTACCGCGCGATCGACTCCGCCGTGAACCCCTACCTCGCGTTCGCGGTCATGCTCGCGGCCGGCCTCAAGGGCATCGAGGAGGGCTACGAGATGCCGGAGGGCGCCGACGACGACGTGTGGGAGCTCACCGACGCCGAGCGCCGCGCGCTCGGGATCGAGCCGCTGCCGACGTCGCTCGAGGCCGCCATCCAGGTGATGGAGCGCTCGGAGCTGGTCGCCGAGACGCTCGGGGAGCACGTGTTCGACTACTTCCTGCGCAACAAGCGCCAGGAGTGGGCCGAGTACCGGGCGCAGGTCACCCCGTACGAGCTGCAGCGGTTCCTCCCGCTGATCTGACGCCGGTGAGCAGCGCGTCCACCGGCCGGGGCGCCTCGCTGGCCGGACGGCTGACCCGCGTGGGCGTCGCGGACGCGCCGCGGGCCGAGCGCCTGCTCGCGGACGCGGCGCTCCTCGAGGTCGCGCCCGACGCGGCCGAGACGCTGGTGCCCGCGCTGCGGGAGGTGGGCGACCCCGACGAGGCGCTGCTCGCGCTCGCGAAGATCGCCGGGGCCGTGCGGCGCGACGCCGCGCTGCGGGACCTCCTGCGGGACGTGCTCGCGGCGGACGGGCCGGGCCGCGCCCGCCTGCTCGCGGTGACGGGCGCGTCCTCGGCGCTCGGGAACACGCTGGCGGCGCACCCGGAGAACCTCCGCGTCGTGGCCGACCCGACGGCGGGCACCGCCGTCCCGGCGCCGGACGTGCGGGCCGAGCTGCTGACCGCCGTGGGGGCCGACCCGGACGCGCACGTCCCGGTCGCCGGCCTCACCGGGGGCGCAGGGACGGACGCGCTGCGCCGCGCGTACCGCACGCGCCTCCTGCGGATCGCGGCCACCGACCTCACGGTCGAGGACCCGCTGAGCCGGCTGCCCGGCGTGGCGGCGGCGCTCGCCGACCTCGCCGGCGCGGCGCTCGAGGGCGCGCTCGCGGTGGCCCGGGCCGATCTCGACGACCACGGCCGCGACGTGCGGCTCGCGGTCATCGGCATGGGCAAGGCCGGCGGCCGCGAGCTCAACTATGTCTCCGACGTCGACGTGGTGTACGTCGCGGAGCCGGTCGACGGCGCCGACGAGGACGCCGCGCTGGTCGCGGGCGCGCGCCTGGCCGCGGGGCTCGCCCGGGCGTGCGCGAGCCCGAGCGGCACGGAGCCGGCCCTGTGGCCGGTCGACGCCGCGCTGCGACCCGAGGGCAAGGACGGCCCGCTGGTCCGCACGCTCGCCAGCCACCGCGCCTACTACGACCGCTGGGCGAAGACCTGGGAGTTCCAGGCGCTGCTCAAGGCGCGCCCGCTCGCGGGGGATCCCGCGCTCGGGCAGGCGTACGTCGAGGCGACGAACCCGCTCGTGTGGCGGGCCGTCACGCGGGAGAACTTCGTCGAGGACTCCCAGGCGATGCGCCGGCGCGTCGAGCAGCACGTGCCGCGGGCCGAGGCGGACCGGCAGCTGAAGCTCGGCGTCGGCGGCCTGCGGGACGTGGAGTTCACGGTCCAGCTGCTGCAGCTGGTGCACGGCCGGGCGGACGAGACGATCCGCAGCGGCAACACGCTCACGGCCCTCGCCGCGCTCGCGGCCGGCGGGTACGTCGGCCGGGACCACGCCGCACAGCTCGCGGTCTGCTACCGCTGGATGCGGATGATGGAGCACCGCATCCAGCTGCACCGCCTGCAGCGCACGCACCTGGTGCCGACCGCGGACGCCGACCTGCGGCGCCTGTCGCGGACGATGGGCCTGCGCGTCGAGGGCCCGGAGGGCCTGCTCGATCGCTGGCGGCAGACCCGCCGGGACGTGCGCCGCCTGCACGAGGAGCTGTTCTACCGCCCGCTGCTGCCGGCGACGGCGCGTCTGTCCGCCGAGGAGGCGACGCTCGCGCCCGAGGCCGCGCGCGCCCGGCTCGCGGCGATCGGCTACCGCGACCCGGCGGGCGCGGTGCGGCACATCGCGGCGCTGTCGGACGGCGTCTCGCGCCGCGCGTCGATCCAGCGCCAGCTGCTGCCCGTGATGCTCGGCTGGTTCGCCGAGGGTGCCGACCCGGACGGCGGTCTGCTGGCGTTCCGGCGCCTGTCCGACCAGCTCGGCACGACGCACTGGTACCTCAAGCTCCTGCGGGACTCCGGCACGGCGGCGCAGCGCCTCGCGCGCGTGCTGTCCACCTCGCGCTACGTCGCCGACGCGCTCAGCCGATCGCCCGGGTCGGTGACGTGGCTGGCGGACGACGCGGAGCTCGAGCCGCGCACGGCCGACCGGCTGGCCGCCGAGGCGGACGCGGTGCTGCGCCGCGCCGACGAGCCCGTGCCGGCCGTGACGGCCCTGCGCGCGCTGCGGCGGCGTGAGCTGGCCCGGACCGCCGCGGCCGACGTGCTCGGCGTCGTGACCAGCACCCGGGCGTCGCAGAGCCTGACGACGGCCGCGGACACCGTGCTCGCGGGGACGCTGCGCGTCGCGGAGGCGGAGGCGCGGGCCGAGCGCGGCCTCGACACGTCCCCGACGCGGCTGCTCGTGGTCGCGATGGGCCGCCTCGGCGGACGCGAGATGGGGTACTCGTCGGACGCCGACGTGCTGTTCGTGCACGACCCGGTGCCCGGTGTCGAGCCTCGCCTCGCGCAGGAGTTCGCCGTGTCCGCCGCCACCCGCGTCCGCCAGCTGCTCGGCTCGGTCGGCCCGGAACCGACGCTCGAGGTCGACGCAGACCTGCGCCCCGAGGGCCGCAACGGGCCGCTCACCCGCTCGTTCGACGCGCACGTCGAGTACTACGGACGCTGGTCGTCGCCCTGGGAGAGCCAGGCGCTGCTGCGCGCGCGGCCCGTCGCGGGCGACACCGAGCTGGGGGAGCGGTTCGTCGCGCTGATCGACCCGCTGCGCTACCCCGAGGGTGGGGCGGACCCGTCCGTGGTGCGGGAGGTGCGGCGCATCAAGGCGCGCGTCGAGGCCGAGCGGCTGCCGCGCGGCGTCGACCCGACGCGGCACCTCAAGCTCGGCCGCGGCGGCATCGCCGACGTCGAGTGGACCGCGCAGCTCCTCCAGCTGCAGCACGCGCACGCCGTGCCGGCGCTGCGGACCACGTCCACCCTCGACGCGCTCGCGGCCGCGTCGGCGGCAGGGCTGCTCGACGAGCAGGACGCCCGGGAGCTGCGCGAGGCGTGGGAGCTGGCCTCGCGCCTGCGGGACGCGAACGTGCTCTGGACCGGGCGTGCCGCGGGCGCGCACGCCGACGTGCTGCCGCACGACCGGCAGGCGCTCGCGGGCGTCGCACGCGTGGTCGGGTACCCCGCGGGGTCGGGCAGCCTGCTCGAGGAGGACTACCTGCGCACGGCGCGGCGCGCCCGTGCCGTGGTGGAGCGCGTCTTCTACGGCTGACCGGGGCGCCGCCCGAACCCGGGGGGATGGTCGCCAGGGGGCGCGAGCCCTACGCTCGATCGGGTGACGGCCACGGCGGACGGGCAGACGCACGGCACGGTCGCCGGGCGGTGCCCGGTGCGCAAGCTCGCGCAGCCGGACGACGCCCTCGCGCCGCCGCTCGAGCGGGTCGACGGGCCCGAGCCCGCCTGGCGCATCCGCTCGTTCGAGCTGGCGCGGACCGTGCTGCGGCACGCCGACGCGACCCGGCAGGCGGGCTTCAACGCGGAGGGCTTCGACCGGGACGGCGGGTCGTCGATCCGGCCGCCGATCCTCTACCTCGAGGGCGACGCGCACCACGCGCAGCGCCGGGCGGCGGCACGCTTCTTCGCGCCGCGCACCGTCGAGGGCTACCGCCCGTGGATGCAGGAGACGGCCGACGGCCTGGTCGCGACCGTCCGCGCCGACACCTGGACGGACGTCGCCCCGCTCGGCATGCGGATGGCCGTGCAGGTCGCGGCGCGGGTGATAGGGCTCGACCGGTCCTCCTCGCGCGGCATGCACCGGCGGCTCGACACGTTCTTCGAGCCCGACACGTCGGTCGCGCGCACGCCGCTGGCGCGGTGGCGTGCGCTGCGCCGCAGCACCGCGATGCTGCGCTTCTTCCTGCTCGACGTGCAGCCGGCCATCCGGTCCCGCAGGCGCCGCCGCCGCGACGACCTCATCAGCCGGCTGCTCGACGACGGCTTCAGCGACCTCGACATCCTCACCGAGTGCGTCACCTACGCCGCCGCGGGCATGGTGACGACCCGCGAGCTCATGACCGTCGCGGTCTGGCACCTGCTGGACGACGACGCGCTGCTCGCGCGGTACCGCGCGGCGGACCGCGAGGGGCGGGTCGCGGTGCTCGACGAGGTGCTGCGGCTCGAGCCGGTCATCGGGCACCTGCTGCGCCGGACCACGGCCCCGCTGCGCCTCGAGGGGCCGGGCGGTCCTGTCGAGCTGCCGGCGGGCGCGCTCGTGGACATCGACGTCCGCGCGGTCAACGCGGACGCGGGGACGGTCGGCGACGACCCCCTCGCGCTGCGCCCCGCGCGGCCGCTGCCCCGCACGGTCCCGCCCGCGCTGCTGAGCTTCGGCGACGGTCACCACAAGTGCCCGGGGGCGCCGCTCGCGCTCGTCGAGTCCGAGATCTTCGTCTCCGCGCTGGTCCGGCACGACCTCGCCGCGTCGGGGCCCCCGCGCGTCCGCTGGAACGACGTGAGCCAGGGCTACGACCTCGCGGCGCTGCGCGTGCGGCGGGTGTCCGGGCCCGTGGCCCCGTCCGGTCGCTGAGGTCCGCTAGAGCGGCCGGCGGGCCACGAACGTCACGTGCGTCTCCGGCCACGGCACCGGGGCGCCGGTCGCGGCGTCGCGCAGCGCGGCCCCGACCGAGAGCCGGTTCTCGACGAGCCACTCGTTGCGCCACGCCCCGCTGCCGGGCTCGACGGCGAAACCGACGCCCTCGAGCAGCGCGACCCAGTCGGGCCACGTCATGTCGCAGAACCGCTCGTGGCACTCGGACAGCCAGCTGTCGACGTAGTCGCGCGTGTAGAGGAACTCCATCGCGGCGCGCAGCGTGAGCTCCGCGACGCCGTCCGCGACCCAGCGCACGTCGCACTCGCCGCCCGACAGCGCCGGGAAGTCCTGCGCGAGCTGCACCAGCCGCTCGGCCGGCGACAGCGCGGCCACGTGCCGGGCGACGGCCTCCGTCGTCCACCCGTCCAGGTCCACCGGCGCGACCCCGGCGCCGGTGCCGTCCAGCACGAGGTGCACGAGCCGGTCCCCGTCGGCCGGTCCGAGCACGTCCGAGCAGACCCACACGCCGCCGGGCGCGGTGTGCTCGTAGATCCGCTTCGCGAGGAGCTCGAGGTCGCTGCGGCCCTCGCCGTAGCTCGCGATCTCGTGGGTGAGGGCGACGGTCAGCGTCGTGCTGACCGAGGCGACGGGGAAGACGGCGGAACGGAGCAGGTTCCGCTGGGCGAAGAAGACGTTGGGGTTCGCGAACACGCCCTGCGCGCGGCGGTGCTCCGCCTCGGCGACGAGGTGGCGCGAGACGTCGACCCCGTAGAGGTCGGACTCGGCGAGCCGCGGGTCGCGTGCCGCGCGCTCGAGGAGCCCACCGGCCGCGCAGCCGAGGTCCACGACGCGCCCGGGCTCGACGAACCGGGCGACCTGGTCCCACTTGCGGTCCGACGCGTCGTCGAAGGCCGCGGTGTAGCTGCGGTAGTCGCGCGTCGTGGTGAGGTCGCCCTCCGTCGAGACCGTCGGGTCGGCGTGGATCAGCGCGATCTGCGCGTCGAGCCGGTAGCGGTCGTAGAACCGCACGACCTCGGGGTGCGCGAGGTCGCGCCAGCGCTCGTCGCCGGCGGCCAGCAGCTCGAGCACGTCCCACGGGCGCGCCGGCGCGTCCTCGCACGCGTCCTCGACCGGGACGACGCGGAACCCCAGCTCGGCGTACATCGCAGCCACCTCGGGGGTCGAGCACGCGACGACCGTGTCGAGCGGGGTCGCGGTCACGCCCGTCGACAGCTCGACGCTCGCGAGGACGGTGCGCGCGAAGCGCGGGCTCGGCGGGACGTCCGCCACGGGGGCCACGAGCGAGGGCAGCCCCTCGACGGCCGCGACCCGCTCGATCATGGCCTCGCGCCGGTGCGCGGGAACAGGGTTGCGTCGCGTACCGCTGTGGGTGGCCGAGGTGACGGCCCAGACGACGTCGGCGTCGGCGGCGCACTCGACCGGGCGGCCGGAGGAGTCCGCGAGGTCGCCGGCGAGCAGGGAGTGCAGGTAGGCCGTCTGGAAGCGCGTCACGAGGTGGTGCCGACCGGGGAGCAGGACGTGGCGGACGCGTGCGGACATGGCGAGCAGGATGCCAGCCCCCGCGCCGGACCCGGGGATCGGCGCACCGGCGGCGACGCGGGACGCGGCGGTGCCGGACGCGACGGCACCCCCGCCGCCTCGCGAGGCGACGGGGGTGCCGGTACCGCGGGTCCGCGGTCCGTGGGAGCAGCCACGGACCGCGGACGATCAGACGTCGAAGTAGAGCTCGAACTCGTGCGGGTGCGGCCGCAGTCGGATCGGGTCCACCTCGGCGGAGCGCTTGTAGTCGATCCACGTCTGGATGAGGTCGGGCGTGAAGACGTTGCCCGCCGTGAGCCAGTCGTGGTCGGCCTCGAGGTTGTCGAGGACCTCGGCGAGGGTGCCGGGGACCTGCTGGATGAGCGCGTGCTCCTCGGGGGGCAGCTCGTACAGGTCCTTGTCGACCGGCTCGGGCGGCTCGATGCGGTTCTGGATGCCGTCGAGGCCGGCCATGAGCATCGCGGCGAACGCCAGGTACGGGTTGCTCGACGGGTCCGGCACGCGGAACTCGACGCGCTTGGCCTTCGGGTTCGAGCCGGTGACCGGGATGCGGATGCACGCGGAGCGGTTGCGCGCCGAGTACACGAGGTTGACCGGCGCCTCGAAGCCCGGCACCAGGCGGTGGTACGAGTTCACCGTCGGGTTGGTGAACGCCAGCAGCGACGGCGCGTGCTTGAGCAGGCCGCCGATGTACCAGCGGGCGAGGTCGGACAGGCCGCCGTAGCCCTTCTCGTCGAAGAACAGCGGCTCGCCGTCCTTCCACAGCGACTGGTGCACGTGCATGCCCGAGCCGTTGTCGCCGAACAGCGGCTTCGGCATGAAGGTCGCCGTGCGGCCGTTCTCGTGCGCGACGTTCTTCACGACGTACTTGAACAGCTGCACCTTGTCGGCCGACTTGGCGAGCGTGTCGAAGCGGTAGTTGATCTCCGCCTGGCCGGCGGTGCCGACCTCGTGGTGCGCACGCTCGACCTGCAGGCCGAGGGCGTCGAGCTGCAGCGAGATCTGGTCGCGCAGGTCGGCGAAGTGGTCGACCGGCGGGACGGGGAAGTAGCCACCCTTGTAGGGGGTCTTGTGGCCGAGGTTGCCACCCTCCTCGACGCGGCCCGTGTTCCAGGCGGCCTCGACGGAGTCGATGTAGTAGTACGACGCGTTCTGCTTCGTCTCGAAGCGGACGTCGTCGAAGATGTAGAACTCGGCCTCGGGCGCGAAGAACGCGGTGTCCGCGATGCCGGTCGACTTCAGGTACGCCTCGGCCTTCGCGGCGACCTGGCGCGGGTCGCGGCTGTAGGGCTCGTCGGTGTACGGGTCGACGATGTGGAAGTTGATGTTGAGCGTCTTCTCCGTCCGGAACGGGTCGACGTAGGCGGTCGACACGTCCGGCATGAGCTTCATGTCCGACTCGTGGATGGCCTGGAAGCCGCGGATCGACGAGCCGTCGAACATCTGGCCGTCGGTGAAGAAGTCGGCGTCGAGCGAGGCGGCCGGCACGTTGAAGTGCTGCATGACGCCCGGCAGGTCACAGAACCGCACGTCGATGAACTTGACGTCCTCGTTCTTGATGAACGCCAGGACTTCCTCTGGCTTGGTGAACATCCGCTGCTCCTCGGTCGGTGGCGCCCGGTCGTCCCGGGCGCCCCCGAGGCTAGGCACCCGGGGTTTCCCGCCCGTGCCGCGATTGTTTCCGGCAGGTTACGGAGGGCCTGTGCGTGTAACGATCGGTCGAACTCCTGGTCGAGCGTCCGAGGTGTGGACCGCCCGTAGGCTGGACGCATGACGACGCGCGACTCGAGGGGCTCCTGGCTCGACGGGGGTCCCGGCGCGGGCGACGACCGGGACGGGAGCGGGCTGGGCCTGCCGGCCGAGGGTGCGGGATCGCTGGCACGGCTGCCTCGCCGCCTCGCCGCGCTGGCCGTGGACTGGGTGGCCTGCCTGGCCGTGTCGGCCGTGCTCTTCCCCGTCGCCTACGACGGCCTGTTCCTGCTGCGGGGGCACCAGCTCGCGACGGTCGCCGTCTTCGCCGTGGAGAACCTCGTGCTCGTCGGGACCCTCGGGCACACCCTCGGCCACCGCCTGCTCGGGATGCGCGTCGTGCCCGTCGGCGGGGCGGCGCGGGGCGGCGGCGCGGTGGCGACCGGCGCGCCCGGGCTCCTGCGGGCGCTCGTCCGGTCGGTGCTCCTGTGCCTCGTCGTCCCCGCCGTGGTGTGGGACGCGGACGGGCGGGGCATGCACGACCGCGCGGCCGACACCGCGCTCGTCCTCCGCTGAGCCGACGTCCGGCGAGCGCCGTCCGTACGACGCTCGCCGCCACCGGGTCCCGTCGCCACCCGGTGGGCGCGCACAGCGGGACGCGCGTCAGCGCCCGCGCATGCCCTTGCGGTCCGGACGCGCGCGCGTGGGGTCGATGCCCTTCGGCACGGGCAGACGGACCGCGCCGAGCGCGGTGAGCCGACGCAGGACCTCGCCGACCTCCTGCTTCGTGAGCTGCGGCTTGAGCTTCGTCACGGTGCGGGGGAGCTTGCGCAGCGGCACCTGACCCTCGCCGCCGCCGACCTGGATGACGTGCACGGGCGCGCCCGACACGACCCGGGAGGTGCGCTTGCGCTCGGACTCGAGCAGCTTGCCGATGCGGTGCGGGGGCCCCTCGCCGACGAGCACGACGCCCGGGCGCCCGACGCCACGGAAGACCATGTCCTGCGTGCGGGGGTCCACCGCCACCGGCTCCTCGCCGAACGTCCACCCACGGCGCAGGGTCCCGAGGGCGGCGAGCGACGCGCCCGGCCGGCCCTCGATCCGCGTGTACGCCGCCGTCTCCGCGCGCCGCGCGAGCACGAACAGCGCTCCGAGCACGGCGAAGGGGATGCTGAGCAGCAGGACGTACACCACGCTGCTGGTCAGCAGGCCGATGACGAGGCCGAGCGCGATGATGCCGACGAACACGGCGAGCAGGATCCAGGTGACCGCCGGATCGTTCTCGCGGGTCATCCGGTAGGCCTGCCAGACCTGGTGGTACCAGCGGGTCTTCTTGACCTTGCCCGTCCCCGCGCCGGCGCCGGCGGAGGAGCCCTGCGGGGTGGTGGAGCGCTCGCGTGCCATGGGTCGGCAGTCTACCGGCGGGGACGCCGCCGGCGGACCGGTCGTCGGACCGCGGTCGTCGGCCCCCGCGCACCCGCCCGGGCCGGGTGGGCCGGGGTCAGTGCCCGGGGGTGCGCGCCAGCAGGGCCGAGGCCTCCTGGCGGGACGTCGTCGGCTCGCCGAGGTGGGCGAGCGCCGCGGGCAGCTCGTGCCCGCGACGACGCATCGCCTGGCCCCACAGCCGCCCGGCGCGGTACGACGAGCGCACGAGCGGCCCCGACATGACGCCGAGGAACCCGAGCCGCTCGGCCTCGTGCGAGAGCTCGACGAACTCCTCCGGGCGCACCCAGCGGTCGACGGGGTGGTGGCGCACGGACGGGCGCAGGTACTGCGTGATCGTCACGATGTCGCAGCCGGCCCCGACGAGGTCGGCCAGCGCGACCTTGGCCTCGTCGATCGTCTCGCCCATGCCGAGGATCAGGTTGGACTTCGTCACCAGGCCGGCGTCCCGCGCGGCGGTGATGACCGCCAGCGAGCGGTCGTAGCGGAAGCCCGGCCGGATCTGCTTGAAGATCCGCGGCACGGTCTCGACGTTGTGCGCGAGCACCTCGGGCCGCGAGGAGAACACCTCCGCGAGCTGGTCCGGCCGGCCGCTGAAGTCGGGGATCAGGAGCTCGACGCCGGTGCCGGGGTTGACGTCGTGGATCTGGCGGACCGTCTCGGCGTAGAGCCAGGCGCCGCCGTCCTCCAGGTCGTCGCGCGCGACGCCGGTGACGGTCGCGTACTTCAGGCCCATCGCCTGGACGGACGACGCCACGCGGCGCGGCTCGTCACGGTCCAGGTCCGCCGGCTTGCCCGTGTCGATCTGGCAGAAGTCGCAGCGCCGGGTGCACTGGTCACCACCGATGAGGAACGTCGCCTCCCGGTCCTCCCAGCACTCGAAGATGTTGGGGCAGCCCGCTTCCTCGCAGACCGTGTGCAGGCCCTCCCGGCGCACCAGGCCCTTGAGCTCGCTGTACTCGGGACCCGTCGTGGCGCGCGTGCGGATCCACTCGGGCTTCTTCTCGATGGGGGTGGCGGCGTTGCGCGCCTCCACCCGGAGCATCCGGCGTCCCTCGGGGGCGATCGTCACGCGGTCAGACTAACCCGCGCCCGTCCGCACGGGGCCGGGCGCGGTGTGACGCAGACCTCGTCGGGGCGACACGCGCGGCCGCCGGTCGGGGACCTCGGTCCCGCGCGCTCGCCGGGCCGGCGAGCCACCCTGGAGACGAGCCGGTCCGGGGCGCGACGAGGCGCCCGAGGCGGTGGGGCCAGGGAGGTGGCGGACGTGCGAGTTCTGGTGAGCGTGGCGTCGCGGCACGGTGCGACGCGGGAGATGGGCGAGGTCGTCGCGGAGGAGCTGCGCGCCGCGGGCCACGACGTGGCCGAGGTGGAGCCGGAGGACGTCGAGCGGGTCGACGGCCACGACGCGGTCGTGCTCGGGTCGGCCGTGTACGTCGGCAGGCTGGCGCTCGGGCTGCGGGACCTGGTCGACCGGCAGGGCGGCCAGCTGCGCGCCCGGCCGGTGTGGTTGTTCTGGTCGGGGCCGATCGGGGACCCGCCGGTGCCGACGACGGTCCCGGACGACGTCACGGCGGTGGCGCGGGCGGTGGACGCCCGCGGCGTCGCCGTGTTCCCCGGCAGGCTCGACCGGCAGGGGCTGGACCTGTCCGAGCGGGCGCTCGTCGCGCTGACGCGCGCCGAGGCGGGGGACTACCGGGACCTCGACGCCGTGCGTGCGTGGGCGCGCGAGGTGTGCGCCGCGCTGCGGGCGGCCGGCGCCCCGGCCTGACGTCGCGCGCCGGGGGCGGACGTGCCGCGCCGACGGGGAGCCGTGGCGGTCAGACCGCGGCGGCGTTCACGGGGGCGGCCTGCGGGGCCGGTGCCGCCGCTGCCAGCAGCGGTGCGAGCGCCTCGGCGAGGTGCCGCTCGACGAGCGGGACGACCTCGCCCACGGTCACGGTCCGGCCCGTCTCGGCGGTCAGGGAGGTCACGTCGGCGTCGTCGATCCCGCACGGCACGATGCGCGCGTACCAGGCGAGGTCCGGGCAGCAGTTGAGGGCGAACCCGTGCATCGTCACGCCCCGGGCCACGCGTGCGCCGATCGCGGCGACCTTGCGCGCGCGCCGGGGCGTGGGGGTCGTCGCCGGGTCGTCGGCAGGCAGCCAGACGCCGCTGCGCCCCTCGACGCGCTCCGTCGCCACGCCGAGGTCCGCGCAGGTGCGGACGAGCGCCTCCTCGAGCGCACGCACGTAGCGCACCACGTCGACGGGCTCCGCCAGCCGCACGATGGGATAGCCGACGAGCTGACCGGGCCCGTGCCAGGTGATGCGCCCACCGCGGTCGACGTCGACCACGGGTGTGCCGTCGACGGGCCGGTCGCCGCGTGCGGTGCGCTTGCCCGCCGTGTAGACCGGCTCGTGCTCGAGCAGCAGCACGGTGTCCTCACGGGTGCCCGCCCCGACGGCGGCATGGACCTGGCGCTGCAGCGCCCACGTCGGCTCGTACGGCTGGAGCCGGGTGCCGAGCTCGAGCCGGTCGACGCGCATGCCCGACAGGCTACGCCGTCCGCCGGCCCGTCCCGGGGGTGCCCTCCGGGGCCTCGGGGACGGTGCGGGGAGTCCACGCCTCGGGATCCTCCGGCTGGACCACGAGGAGCAGCAGCTGGCGGAGCTGCTCCTGCTGCCGCTCGTCGAGCGCGGCGAAGACGCGCTCCTGCGCGGGTCGCGGGTCGGCGGACGCCAGGAACGCCTGCCGGCCGGCGTCCGTGATCGCGATGACGTGGCGACGCCGGTCGGTCGTGTCCGGACGGCGGCTCACGTAGCCCGTGCGCTCCAGGCGCGCGAGCACCCGGCTCATCGTCTGCTCCGTGACGCCGCAGGCCTCCGCGAGCCCGCGCTGCGACATGGGCCCGGCCGTGAGGTGCACGAGCACGGGGTGGCTCGCGTGGTTGAGGTCCCACGCGGCGAGGTGTGTGTTCCACTCCCGCTCGATGCGGCGCGCTGCCGCCGACAGCAACCGGCCCACCGGCCAGTGGTCGTCCACCCGGTCCTGCTCCGTGACGTCCGTCACCGCTCCACGCCCTTCCGCTTGCCCGAGCACGCTCGGGGACCCATGATGCTCAGCATGCTGAGGAAATCGTGGGTGCGCGCCCTGGCGGTCGCCGTCGCCCTGCTCGTCTGGCTGGCCGTCGGCGGAGTGGGCGGCATGGCCCAGGGCAAGCTGGCACAGGTGCAGACGAACGACGCGGCGGCGTTCCTGCCGTCGTCGGCCGAGTCCACGCGAGCCGCGGAGGCGTCGCGGGACCTGGTCGACACGCAGACCCTACCCGCGCTCGTCGTGCTGGCCCCGGCCGACGGCGGACAGGTGACCCCCGATCAGCTCACTGCGGCGCAGGAGGTCGCGGCCGCCGTGCCCGACCGCCCGGTGCCCGGCGGCGACGGCACCTGGGCCGACCGCCTGACCGGCGACGTCGTGCCCGTGCCCGCCGAGGACGGCGAGGCCGTGCTGCTGGCCGTCCCGCTCGACGCCGACGCCGCCGAGGAGCGCGTCGGTGAGGAGCGGCTGACCACCCTGCTCGTCGAGGACCTGCGCGCCCTGCTGGCCGAGGACCTCGGCGCCACCGCCGAGGAGGCGGGCGACGTGGGCCTGAACGCGTGGGTCACCGGCCCGGCCGGTTTCATCACCGACCTCGGGACCGCGTTCGCCGGCATCGACGGGCTCCTGCTCCTCGTCGCGCTCGGCGCCGTGCTGCTGATCCTGGTCGTGGTCTACCGCTCGCCGTTCCTGCCGCTCGTGGTCATCGTCACGGCCGTGTTCGCGCTCGCGCTCGCCGGGCTGGTGGTCTACGAGCTGGCCGCCGCGGACGTGCTCGTGCTCAACGGGCAGTCGCAGGGCATCCTCTCGATCCTCGTCGTGGGGGCGAGCGTCGACTACGCGCTGCTGCTCGTCGCGCGCCACCGCGAGGAGCTGCAGCGCCACGAGCACCCCGCGGAGGCGCTCGGCCGCGCGTGGAAGCGGTCGCTCGAGCCGATCCTCGCGAGCGCCGGCACGGTGATCGCCGGCCTGCTGTGCCTCCTGCTGTCGCAGCTGGGGTCGAACCGCAGCCTCGGGCCCGTCGCCGCGATCGGCATCGCCGCCGCCGTGCTCTCGGCCCTCACGCTCCTGCCCGCCCTGCTGCTGATCGCGGGGCGCCGGTCGCGCGTGCTGTTCTGGCCGCGGCTGCCGCGGTACGAGCCCTCCGTCGCGGCACCGACGACGCACGGCGCACACGCGGCGCCGGTCGTCGACGACGTGGCGGACGCGTCCGGGCTGTGGGCACGCTGGGCCCGGTGGGTCGGGCGGCACGCCCGCCCCGTCTGGATCAGCACCGCGGTCGCGCTGCTCGTGCTCGCCGCCTTCCTGCCCACGCTGCGCGCGACGGGCACGAGCCAGACCGACGTCTTCCTCACGCCCGTCGACTCGGTCGCGGGCGAGGAGGTGCTGGCCGAGCACTTCCCGGCCGGGGCCGTGCAGCCCGCGACGATCGTGGTCGACGAGACGGACGTCGACGCGGTCGTCGCCGCGGCCGAGGACGTACCGGGTGTCGCGTCGGCGGCCCCCTACACCGGTACCCCCGCGGGCGCGCCCGCCGGGGACGCCGCGCCGGTGGTCGTGGACGGCCGCGCGCGCGTCGACGTGGTCACCGAGGCGCCGTCCGACAGCCAGGAGGCGGTCGACGTCGTGGCCGACCTGCGCACCGCGGTCGAGGAGGTCGCGCCGGAGGCGCTCGTCGGTGGCGCCGCGGCCGAGACGCTGGACACCCAGCTCGCCGGCGAGCGGGACCTGCGCGTGATCGTGCCGGTCGTGCTGCTGGTCATCCTGCTGATCCTCGTCGTGCTGCTGCGCTCCGTCGCGGCCGGGCTGCTCCTCATGGCGGCGAACGTGCTCTCGTTCGCCGCCTCCCTCGGCGTCGCGGCGATCGTCTTCGACCTCCTCGGCCTGCCCGACGCCGACCCGACCGTGCCGCTCTACGGGTTCGTGTTCCTGGTCGCTCTCGGCGTCGACTACACGATCTTCCTCATGACCCGCGTGCGCGAGGAGTCGATCGCGGTGGGCACGCGCGCCGGGATCGTGCGCGGGCTGGCCGTGACGGGCGGCGTCATCACGTCGGCCGGTCTGGTGCTCGCGACGACGTTCGCCGCGCTCGCCGTCATCCCGCTGCTCTTCCTGGCGCAGATCGCGTTCATCGTGGCGCTCGGCGTGCTGATCGACACGTTCGTGGTGCGCAGCCTGCTCGTGCCCGGGCTCGTGCACGACATCGGCCCGCGCACGTGGTGGCCCAGCGCGCTGTCGCGGCGCCCGGAGCACGGCGTGCACGCCGCGGTCGAGGAGCCCGCGGAGCCGGTCGAGCCCGCCGCCCGGTGACGGGGACCAGCCGCCTAGAGTGACGCGCATGGACCCGCTGCGCGTCGGACTGGTCGGGTACGGGGGAGCCGGGCGGGGGATCCACGCCCGGCTCCTGGCGGAGACGGGGCACCGTGTCGTCGCGGCCGTCACCCGCCGTCGTGCCGAGCAGGTGCGGGCCGACTGGCCGGGCGCCCTCGTCGTGCCCGACGTCGCCGGCCTCCTGGCGCACGCGGGGGAGCTCGACCTCGTGGTCGTCGCGAGCCCCACGGGTGACCACCTCGCGCACACGCGCGCGGCGCTCGAGGCGGACGTCCCGGTGCTCGTCGACAAGCCGCTGGCGACCACGACCGCCGACGCGATCGCGCTCGTCGAGCTCGCCGAGCGGCGCCGCGGGCGGCTCACGGTCTTCCAGAACCGCCGGTGGGACCCCGAGCAGCTCACGCTGCGCGCGCTGCTCGACGCCGGGGCCCTCGGGCGCGTGCACCGGTTCGAACGACGCTGGGAGAGGTTCCGCCCCGAGCCGCAGCACCGCTGGAAGGAGCAGGACCCGGAGGCCGGGGGACTGCTGCTGGACCTCGGGGCGCACCTCGTCGACTCCGCGGTGCAGCTCTTCGGGCCCGTGCGCCGGGTCCACGCCGAGCTGCGGGCGCTGACGACGCCCGCCGTGGACGACGTGTTCCTGGCCCTCGAGCACGCGCCCGGCCCGGACGGGACGGCCGTGGTCTCGCACCTGCAGGCCGGTGGGCTCGTGGGTGCGCCCGGCCCGCGCACGCGCGTGCTCGGGGACCGCGCCGCCTACCTCGTGACGAGCTTCGAGGGCGAGCCGACGCCGTTCGCCGTCCTCGACGACGCGTACGACGCCGGGCGGGGCGCCGACGTCCCGCCGCACGAGGGGTGGCTCGTCCGGGGCGCCGAGCGCACCCCGGTGCCGCGCGCGGCCGGCGGGCACGCCGACGTCTACCGCGCTGTCGAGCGCTGGCTCCGTGCCGACGGTCCCGTGCCCGTGGACCCGTGGGACGCCGTGCGCACCGCGCGCGTGCTCGACGCCGCGCGGCTGTCGGCGGCCGACGGCGTGCCGGTCCTGCTGGACTGACACGCCGCCCCCGGGGGGGTCGGCGCGGGCGCCCGCGCCCGTCGGGCCGAGGCTGTGGACGCAGGACGACGCACCCGCCGCCACGTCGCTTGGATGGCCGGGTGCTCCCGGCCCTCGTCCCCGACGACGTCACCCGCCTCCTCGCGGAGCGCGGCCAGCGCGTTGCCGCGTCCGTCGGCACGGACGGGGCGTGGTGGGTCACGTGCCCCGTCGACGACCTCGACGCGCCGGGCCTCGAGGTGCAGGTGGCGCGCGTGCCGGCCGACGACCACCTGCGTGCGCTCGCGGACGCGCTGACCCGCGTCCGGCACCCGCACCTCGTCGCGGTGCGGGAGGTGGTCCCCCTGGACGCCGGGCGGGTCGCCGTCCTCACCGCCCACGTCCCCGGGCCGACGCTCGCGGCCGTGCGCGCCGCGCGTCCGCCGCTCACCGACGCTGAGGCGGTCACCGTGGCGGTGCCCGTCGCGCAGGCGCTCGCGGCCCTGCACGACGCCGGCCTCGCGCACGGCACGGTCGCGGCCGACCGCGTCGTGCTGCGGCCCGACGGCTTCCCCGTGCTCGTCGACCTGCGGGGCGTGCTGGCCGGCGCCGGCACCGCGGACGGCGACGTCCGACGGCTGATCGCGACCGTGCTCGGTGTGCTGCCGCCGCTCGAGGCGGAGCTCGCCGCCGGGCTCCCCGAGCTGACGCGGCTGCGGGACGCGCTGGAGGACGTCGCGCGGCGCGGGGCGCCCGCGGCGGCCGACGTCGTCGACGCGGCCTTCGGCGCGGCCGAGCCCGCGCCGGTGCACATGCCCGACCCCGACGCCCTCGCGGGCGCGCAGGTCGCGCTCGACGCCGGCCGGTCGCTGCCGCGTGGCGCCCCGACCCCCGAGGTCACGCGGCGCGCGCGCCGCCCCCGGCGGCGACGAGCGGTGCGCGCGGGCGTCACGGTGCTCGTCCTCGCCACCCTCGCCGCCCTCGCGGTCGTGGGCGTCACGGCCCTGCGCGAGGGCGCGGCGCCGGTCCCTGACGCGGTGCGGGGAGGAGCCGGAGCGGCCGCGGAGGCGACGCCCGGGCGCGCCGCCGACGACCCCGCCGCTGCCGCCGCCGACCTCACCCGGCGGCGCGCCGTCGCGCTCGCGGCGGCGTCCGCCGACGGTGTCGCTGCCCTGCACGTGGCCGGCTCCCCGTCATTCGCGCACGACGTCGCGCTCCTCGACCAGCTCGCCGGGGCGCGCAGCGACGGCCTCACGGTCGCGGTGCACGACGCCGTCGTGTCGGGGCGCACCCCGGACGGGGACGCCGTCGTGCTGGTGACCTCCTCCGTCGGGTCGCACACCCGGGTGTCGACGGCGGGGGAGCGCACGACCGTGCCGGCCACGGCGGCGCGCACGGTCGAGCTGGTGCTGCGCCGCACCGGGGAGGGGTGGCGCGTGTGGGACGTCAGGGAGCGGGCGGGGAACCCGTCCTGACCCACCGCGCGACCTCGTCCGGTGTGCCGTGCAGCGGCACGAACCCGGACCCGCGCAGGACCGCGGGGTCGGCGCGGACGGACCCCAGCACCTCGGAGGCGAAGTCGCCGAGCGCAACCCGGAGCGCGGCCGCGGGGACCGGGACCGTCAGGCGGGCGCCGTACGCGCGGCGCAGGGCGTCGAGCAGCGCGGCGTGCCGGTCGGCGCGGGTGACGAGGTTCGCGGGGCCGTGCACCGGCGCGGTGAGCAGGTGCGTGATGGCGGCCACCTCGTCGGGGAGGCTGATCCAGCTCCAGTACTGCCGCCCGTCGCCCAGTCGCGTCGCCACCCCGGCGCGCAGGGGCAGCAGCAGGCGGCCGAGCGCCCCGCCGTGCGGGCTCAGCACGATGCCGGTGCGCAGGTGCACCACGCGCACCCCGGCGTCGGAGGCGGGCGTCGTGGCGTCCTCCCACCGGCGCACCACGTCGGCGAAGAACGTGCGCCCGAGCGGCTCGTCCTCCGTCAGCAGGGCGTCCCCGCGGTCCCCGTAGGCGCCGATGCCCGAGGCCTGGAGGAGCACGCGCGGACCGTCGTCCCGCGCCGCGAGCGTGCGGGCGAGGAGCCCGGCGGTCTGGACGCGGGACGCCACCACCTCGTGCTTGCGGGCGGCCGTGAGGGGCCGGCTGCCGACGTTGACGCCGGCGAGGTCCACGACGGCGTCGGCGCTCGCGACCGCCGCCTCGTCGATCGTCCCGGCGACCGGGTCCCAGCCGATCTCGCCGCCGTCCCGCGGCCTGCGGCGCACCAGCCGGCGCACCTCGTGCCCGGCATCGGTCAGGTGGCGCACGAGCGCCGTCCCGATCAGCCCCGACGAGCCCGCCACCACCACGCGCATGCGGTCCACGCGCCCACTCTCGCGGTACGGCACGGGCCGCGCACCCCGTGGGGTGCGCGGCCCGTGACCGTGCGTGCCGTGCCGTGCGGTCAGAGACCGACCTCGGACTCGAACGCGCCCTCCTCGAGGCGGTTCTTGACCGCCGTGAGGTAGCGCGACGCGTCCGCGCCGTCGACCAGGCGGTGGTCGTAGGAGAGGCAGAGGTAGCACATCGACCGGATCGCGATGACGTCCTCGCCGTCCGGGCCCTTGATGACGACGGGCCGCTTGACGATCGCACCCGTGCCGAGGATCGCCGACGTGCCGCCGGGCACGATCGGCGTGTCGATGACGGCGCCGCCGGAACCGGTGTTCGTGACCGTGAAGGTCGCGCCGCTCAGCTCGTCCGGCGTGATCTTGTTCGACCGCGTCCGGGTGGCGAGGTCGTTGATCTTCCGGGCGATGCCGGCGAGGTTGAGGTCGCCGGCCTCCCGGATGACGGGCACGACCAGGCCGCGCGCGGTGTCGACCGCGATGCCGACGTTCTCCTGCCCGTGGTACGTGATCGTCGAGCCCTCGAGCACGCCGTTGACCTTGGGGTAGGTCTTGAGGGCCTCGACGGCCGCCTGCACGAAGAACGGCAGGAACGTCAGGTTGACGCCCTCGCGCTTCGAGAAGTCCGCCTTGGCGCGGGCGCGCAGGCGGGCGATCTTCGTGACGTCGACCTCGACGACCGTGGTCAGCTGCGCCTGCGTGTGCAGGGCCTCGACCATGCGCTCGGCGATGATCTGCCGCAGCCGGCTCGCCTTCTCGGTCGTCCCGCGCAGCGGCGAGACGGCCGGCGCGGCGGCCTTCGGTGCCGGTGCCGACGCGGGAGCCGCGGCGGCCGGCGCGGGCGCGGCCTTCGCCGCCTCCGCGGCCGCGCGGGCCTCCTCCGCCTGGCGGGCGGCCTCGAGGACGTCCTCCTTGCGGATGCGGCCGCCCACGCCCGTACCGGTGAGCGTGGACACGTCCACGCCCTTCTCCGACGCGAGCTTGCGGACCAGCGGTGTCAGGTACGAGCCACCGGCGGTCGCGGCGGGCGACTGCTGGTTCTCCTGCGACGTCGGCTGGTGCGCCGCAGCCTCCTGAGCGGCCGGGGTCTCGCCGGCGGACTGCGCCGACTCCGACTCGGGCGACGGGGCCTCGTAGCCACCCGACTGCGGGGCGGCCGGGGCCTGCGCCGGCTCCTGCTGCGCGGGCTGGGGCGCGGCGGCCGGCTCCGGCTCCGCCTGCGTTGCCGGGGCTGCCTCCGGTGCCGGGGCTGCCTCCGGTGCCGGGGCTGCCTCCGGCGCCGGGGCGGCGGCCGCACCGGAGCCGACGACCGCCAGCACGGCGCCGACCTCGACGGTCTCGTCCTCCTGCACGCGGATCTCCTGGAGCGTGCCGGCGACCGGCGAGGGGATCTCCGTGTCGACCTTGTCGGTCGAGATCTCGAGCAGGGGCTCGTCGACCTCGACCGCGTCGCCGACCTGCTTGAGCCAGCGGGTCACGGTGCCCTCGGTGACGGACTCGCCGAGCGCGGGGAGGCGGACCTCCTCGCCGGCACCACCCTGCGCGCCGGCGGACGGCTGAGCCGGCTCGGAGGGCTCCGCCTGCGCCGGCTGGGAGGACTCCGCGGGCGCCGGGGCGTCCTCGTGCTCCTCGACGCTCTGCTGGGACGACGCCTCCGCGGCGCTCTCCTCGGCGGGCGCCTGCTGGACCGGCTCGTCCTGCTGGGCCTGCTGGGGCGCCTCGGCGGGCGCCGCGTCCGACGCACCGGCGCCGTCGCCGGAGCCGATCACGGCGAGCGTGGCGCCGACCTCGACGGTCTCGTCCTCCTGGACGAGGATCTGCTCGAGCACGCCGGCGACGGGCGAGGGGATCTCGGTGTCGACCTTGTCGGTCGAGATCTCGAGCAAGGGCTCGTCGACCTCGATGGTGTCGCCGACCTGCTTGAGCCAGCGTGTGACGGTCCCCTCGGTGACGGACTCACCGAGGGCGGGGAGCTGCACGTTCTCGGACATGACCGCTCGTATCTCCTTCGATCCAGGTCAGTTGTGGGCGTGCAGCGGCTTGCCGGCGAGGGCCAGGAAGGCCTCGCCGAGCGCCTCGTTCTGCGTGGGGTGCGCGTGCACGAGGGCGGCGACGTCCTCGGGGTACGCCTCCCAGTTCACGATGAGCTGGCCCTCGCCGATGAGCTCGCCGACGCGCGCACCGATCATGTGCACGCCGACGACCGGCCCGTCCTTCTGGCGGACGAGCTTGACGAAGCCCTGGGTGGCGAGGATCTGGCTCTTGCCGTTGCCGCCGAGGTTGTACTCGAGCGTCTCGACGTTCTCGGCGCCGTGCGTCGCGACCGCCCCGGCCTCGGTGAGGCCCACCGAGGCGATCTCCGGCTCGGAGTACGTGACGCGCGGGATGCCCGACTCCACGATGGCCGGCGGGTTGAGGCCCGCGATCTCCTCGGCCACGAAGATGCCCTGCGCGAACCCGCGGTGCGCGAGCTGCAGACCCGGGACGATGTCGCCGACGGCGTAGATGTTGCCCACGCCGGTGTGCAGGCGCTCGTCGGTGATGACGAACCCGCGGTCGAGCGTGAGGCCCTGCTCCTCGTAGCCGAGGCCGGACGTGCTGGGGCCGCGGCCCACCGCGACGAGGAGCAGGTCCGCGTCGAACGTCTTGCCGTCCTCGAGCGTGACGTGCACGCCGTTGTCGTCCTGCGTGACGCCCGAGAAGCGGACGCCGAGGTTGAAGTTGATGCCGCGCTTGCGGAACGCGCGCTCGAACGCCTTGGACAGCGCCTCGTCCTCGTTGGGGACGAGGTGGGGGAGCGCCTCGATGATCGTCACGTCGGCGCCGAAGGACTTCCAGACGCTCGCGAACTCGGAGCCGATGACGCCGCCGCCCAGGATGATCGCGGACTTCGGCACGAAGTCGAGCGTGAGCGCCTGGTCGGACGTCATGACGCGGCCGCCGATCTCGAGCCCCGGCAGCGACCGGGCGTACGAGCCGGTGCCGAGCACGATGTGCTCGCCGGTGAGCGTGCGGTCGCCGACCTGCACCGTGTTCGGGCCGGTGAGCTTGCCCCAGCCCTCGACGACCTCGATCTTGCGCGCCTTGATCAGGCCCTGCAGACCCTTGTACAGCCGGCCGATCACGCCGTCCTTGTACTTGTTGACACCGTTCATGTCGATGCGCTCGAGGTGCGTGTGGACCCCGAATGCCTCGCCCTCACGGGCGGTGTCGGCGACCTCGGCCGCGTGCAGCAGCGCCTTCGTCGGGATGCAGCCGCGGTGGAGGCACGTGCCGCCCACCTTGTCCGCCTCCACCAGGGCGACGGTCTTGCCGAGCTCCGCGGCACGCAGCGCGGCTGCGTAGCCGCCGCTGCCTCCGCCCAGGACGACGATGTCGAAAGCGGTGCCGGTGTCGGCCACGTGCTACTCCTCGCAGGCTGTGGGATCGGGCTGCGGCCCCATCTTGGCATCCCGGCTGCGCACGGACGAACGCGTCGGCGGCGCCGATCGTGTGAGTCGGGTGACAGTCGTCCCATGACTGCGCCCGCGCGGGTGGTGGGGGAACCGTGCCCAGGTCGCGTCCAGCGCACGTCGGTAGGGTGCCGCGCATGGGTCTGTTCTCGCGCCGCCGCTCCGCTCGGGACGCTGCGCCCGGCTCCGGACCGGCGGTGGTGCCCGACCGCGACGCGCGTGCCGCCACGCTGGCGTACCTGCGCGACTTCGTCGCCACGCACGTGGGCGTCGAGGCGTACGTCGAGCCGCGCACCAACGTCACGCAGACGACGATCATGCTCGTCGCGACGGACGGGGAGTGGACGCGGCGCAAGGTGCCCGACGAGCGCACCGCGGGCACGCTGGCCCGCGAGCTCGGCATCCCCGTCTACGACGTCCAGCGCACCGGCTACCCGCAGCGCGTGCGCGACTGGAACACGCGCCAGCGGATCGAGCGCCGGCGCAGGGCCGCCGAGCGCGGCTGACCCCGCCCCGGCGGCGACGTGCGCCGACCCCCCGCCGGACGGGCGGGTGCGTCAGGCGCGCTGCTCCACCAGGCGCAGCAGCGTACGGACGCCGACGCCCGTGCCGCCGACCGGCGTGTAGCCGTGCGGCGCGCGCTCGTTGAAGGCCGGCCCCGCGATGTCGAGGTGCGCCCACGGCGTCGACCCGACGAACTCCTGCAGGAAGATGCCCGCGGTCAGCATGCCGCCGAAGCGGTCGCCGATGTTCGCGAGGTCCGCGACCTTCGACTTCAGGCCGGCACGCAGGTCGGCCGGGAGCGGCATGGGCCAGAACTGCTCGCCCGCCTCCTGCGCCGCGGCGACGACCTCGGCGCGGGCGTCGTCGGTGCCCATGACGGCGGACACCCGGTTGCCGAGCGCCACCATCTGCGCACCCGTGAGCGTCGCGATGTCGAGGACGAGGTCCGGGCCCTCCTCAACCGCCGCCACCAGGCCGTCGGCCATGACCAGGCGCCCCTCGGCGTCGGTGTTCAGCACCTCGACCGTCTTGCCACCGCGGATCGTGATGACGTCCGACGGGCGCTGCGCGGTGCCGGACGGCATGTTCTCGGCGAGGCAGAGCCAGCCCGTGACGGCGACGGGCAGGCCCAGGCGTGCGGCTGCGAGGACGGTGTGCAGCACCGCGGCGGCGCCTGCCATGTCGGACTTCATGGCCTCCATGCCCGCCGCGGGCTTGATCGAGATGCCGCCCGAGTCGAACGTGATGCCCTTGCCGACCAGCGCGACGCTCGCGCGCGGCTTCGACGGCGCCCACGCCACGCGGACCAGCCGGGGCCCGCGCACGGAGCCCTGGCCGACGCCGGCCAGGCCGCCGTAGCCCCCGGCGACGAGCGCCTTGTCGTCCAGCACGGAGATCTTCAGGCCGCGCACGCCCGTCTCCTTCACCGCGGCCTTGGCGAGGTCGGCGAACGCGGCGGGGTACAGGTCGTTGGGAGCGGCGTTGACGAGGTCGCGCGTGCCGTGCACCGCGGCGGCGAGGACCTCGGCGCGGGCGACGGCGTCCTTCGCCGCCTTCTCGCCGGCGCGCGGCGTGACGAGCTGCAGCCGGGCCACCGGGCCGGCCGTCTCCGGTCCGTCGCCCGTGCGGTAGCGCGTGTACGTGTAGGCCCCGAGCAGGGCGCCCTCGGCGACCGCGGCGACGTCGTCGACACCCGTCGTGGGGAGGGCTAGTGCCACCGACGCCGTCCCCGCGAGCTCGCGGGTCGCGGCGCCCGCGGCGCGGCGCAGCGTCTCGGGCCCGACCGCGGCCACCGGGCCCACACCCGTGAGGACGAGCACGGCCGCGGCGACGCCGGTCGCCGGGACGCGGCGGACCTCGTCGGGCGCGCCGGTCAGCGCGAGGGTGCGGGCGTCGCGCAGGAGCCCGGCGCGCAGGTCGGCGGGGAGGCTGCCGCCGTCGAGCAGCTCCGGGCCGCCGTCACGGGTGCCGACGGCCACCACGAGGGCGTCGACGGCGAGCTGGGCAGGGTCCTGGCTGGTCAGGGAGATCACATGCCGATGGTAGACGGCGCCCCGCCCGGGCGCGGGTACGGTGGGGCACCGTGCTCGCCCCCCTCTCCTGGCTCGTCGTGGCCACGTGCGTCGCGCTGGCCGTGTGGGCCGGGTGGTTCGTCGTCCGCGACCGTGCCGTGGTGCTGCGCCAGCTGTGGGGTGCCGCGGTGGTCGAGGGCCTGCTCGTGCTGCAGGCCGTGGCGGCCGGTGTGCTGCTGGCCACCGGCTCCGGCCAGGTCGACGGCGTGCTGTTCTGGGGCTACGTCCTCACGCAGGTCATCGTGCTGCCGATCGCTGCGGCGTGGGCGTTCGCGGAGCGCACGCGGTGGAGCTCCGTCGTCCTCGTCGTCGCCGCGCTGACGGTGGCGTTCCTCGAGTACCGGCTGCTGCAGATCTGGGGCGCGGCGTGAGCGCACCGACGCGCGGCGGCGCGGGCCACGGCCCCGGTCGCCTCCTCGTCGCGGTCTACGGCGTGCTCGCGCTCGCGGCCACGGCGCGCGGCCTCTACCAGGTGACGACCAAGCTGGGCGAGGCGCCGCTGGCGTACGCGCTCTCGCTGCTGGCGGGCGTCGTCTACGTCGTCGCGACGGTCGCGCTGGCGTCCGACCGCCGCCGGCTCGCGTGGGTCACCGTGCTGGTCGAGGCCGTCGGGGTGCTGGTCGTCGGCGCGCTCTCGCTCGTCGACGTCGGCGACTTCCCGGACGAGACGGTGTGGTCGGCGTTCGGCCGCGGCTACGGGTACGTGCCGCTCGTGCTGCCGGCGCTGGGGTTGCTGTGGCTGTGGCGCACCGGCCGGGTCGGCGTCGGGCACGGCGACGGGCACCGGCGCGACGACGGCGCCGGCAGCGGTCCCGACCAGGGCGCGGACGGCCGCTCCCGGGGCGACGCGGCGGGCTAGGTTGGGTCGCGTGTACCGCCTGCTCTTCGACCTCGTCCTGCGGCGCCTGGACCCCGAGCAGGCCCACCGCCTCGCGTTCGGGCTGATCCGCGCGGTGGCGGCCGTCCCCGGGCTGTCCCGCGTGGTCGCCGCGCTGTTCGCGCCGCCCGCCGCCGGTGCGGTCGAGGTGTGGGGCCGCCGGTTCCCCTCCCGCTTCGGCCTGGCCGCCGGGTTCGACAAGGACGCCCACGGCGTGCGTGGGCTCACGATGCTCGGGTTCGGCTTCGTCGAGGTCGGCACCGTGACGGCGCAGCCGCAGCCGGGCAACGAGCCGCCGCGGCTGTGGCGCGTGCTCGACCGCCGCGCGCTGCGCAACCGGATGGGGTTCAACAACGAGGGCTCCGCGGCGGTCGCCGCCCGGCTGCGCCGCCTCCGGGCGACGCCCCGCGGCCGCGACCTCGTGGTGGGCGTCAACATCGGGAAGACGAAGGCGACGCCGGCCGAGCAGGCGGCAGCCGACTACGCCACGAGCGCCGGCCGGCTCGCGCCGTACGCGGACTACCTGGTCGTCAACGTCTCCTCCCCGAACACGCCCGGCCTGCGTGACCTCCAGGCGGTCGAGGCGCTGCGTCCGGTGCTCGAGGCGACGCGCGTCGCGGCCGACGAGGCCACGACCCGGGCCGGCCGGGCCCCCGTGCCCGTCCTGGTGAAGATCGCGCCGGACCTGTCCGACGACGACGTGGACGCCGTCGCGGAGCTGGTCGCGGAGCTCGGGCTGGACGGCGTCGTCGCGGTCAACACCACGATCGCGCACGACCTCGGCCCCGGCGGGCTCTCGGGGCCGCCCGTGCTCGAACGCGGGCTCGACGTCGTCGCCCGCCTGCGCACGCGGCTCGGCGACGAGGCGGTCCTGATCGGGGTCGGAGGGGTCACCACGCCGGCCGACGCGCGGGAGTACCTGGCCGTGGGTGCCACGCTGGTGCAGGGCTACACGGGCCTGGTCTACGAGGGCCCGGCCTATGCCGCCCGGATCACGCGCGCGCTGGCCGCCGACGCCGCCGGCCGGCGGGAGGTGCGCCGGTGAACCTGCGGCCGCGCTGGTGCTGGGCCCTCGTCGACGCCTCCGGCACGGCGGTGGACCGCCCGGCGAGCCCCGTCTTCCTCGCCCGCTTCGAGGCCGAGCAGTGGCTCGGCGAGCACTGGCGCGGCCTGGCCGCGCAGGGGGTGCGGACGGCGTCCCTCGAGCACGACGGGATGCCCCAGGGCGCACCGGTCGAGCTGCCGGCGCCCTGAGCACCCCGGCGCCCCTCGGCACCGGTGGGACGCCGCGCCGCTCAGACCAGGGCCGGCGCGGCGCGGCCGGTCGCCGGCACCGTGGTCGGGTCGAGCACGGCCCACGCGGCGGCGAGGCCGTCGACAGCCCGGCGCAGCACGTCCACGGGCTGCGAGAACGGCACGCGCAGGCGGTCCTCGAACGTGCCGTCGACGCCGAACGCGGTGCCGGGCACGATCCGCACGCCGTGCCCGTACGCGACGGCGGCGAGGGCCGAGGACACGGGCGCCCCGAGGTCCACCCACGTCGAGAGCCCGCCCCCGGGCACGGGCACGCGCCAGGAGGGCAGCGCGTCGGCCAGCGCGTCGAGCAGCACGGTGCGCTGGTGGCGCAGGGTCACGATGCGCGCACCGAGCACGGCGTCCGCGTGCGCGAGGAGCTCGGTGGTGACGAGCTGGTCGAGCACGGACGACCCGATGTCCACGTGCGCGCGTCGCTGCGCGAGCCGGCCGACCAGGTCGGGGTGCGCGCGGACCCAGCCGACGCGCAGACCGCCCCAGAACGACTTCGACGCCGACCCCACGCACACGACGAGGTCGTCGGCGCCGTCGCCCGCGAACGGGGGCGGCGGGGGGCCGTCGAGGGTGAGGTCGGTCAGGGTCTCGTCGCCCACGACGACCGTGCGGGTGCGCCGGGCGAGGTCCCGCACGCGGGCGCGGGCGTCGGTGTCGAGGCTCGTGCCCGTGGGGTTGTGGTGGTCGGGCACGAGGTAGACGAGCCGCGGCGACGTCTGGCGCACGGTCGACGCGAGCAGCTCGACGTCCAGCCCGGTGGCGGTGACCGGCACCGGGACGGGGCGCGCGCCGGCACCCCGGGCGGCGTCGATCGCGTGCGGGTACGTCGGGTGCTCCACCACGACGCGGTCGCCCGGGCCGGCGAGGGTCACCATGAGGAGGTGGATCGCCTGCTGAGCACCCGTGGTGACGAGCACCTGCTCGGGGCCGGTCGGCACCCCGCGCGCCGTGTACCGGTCGGCGATCGCCTGGCGGAGCGCGGGCAGCCCGAGCGGGACGTAGCCGGTGTCGCCGAGGTGCCGGGGGAGCTGGTCGAGCGCCGCGGCGCACGCGTCGGCGAGCTGCGGGGGAGCGGTGGGGGCGGCGGCCGACAGGTCGACGAGGCCGGTCTCGACCGTCCCCAGCGTGGCGGGTGCCCGGTCGCCCGCGCCGGCGGGCAGCGTCGTGACCGTGCCCGACCCGCGGCGGCTCAGGAGGAACCCCTCGTCGCGCAGCAGGTCGTAGGCGGCGGTCACGGTGGTGCGCGACACCCCGAGCGAGTCCGCGACCTCGCGCTCGCCCGGGAGCCGGGTGCCGAGCGGCAGGGCCCCGGTGCGCACGAGACCCCGGACGCCGTCGGCCAGCGACTGGTACGCGGGACCCCCGTGCTCCCAGCGCCCGAGCAGAGCCTGCAGGCGCGGCCCGTTCACGCGGCGGTCGATCGGCGACATCGCGGTCATGCGTGCCACTATCCTGGAAGTGGCTATGGAGGACAAGGCCACTCGTCGGCCAGGCTCCGTTTCATGGACCTGCTCGGCGTGCTTCTCGTCCTTCTCGTCCTTCTCGGGGCCGTCGCCCTCGCCGTCGCGCTCGTGCGCGCCGTGCGGGACGACGGGCTCGGCCACCGTCCGCCGCCGCCCGTGCGGCCCCACCCACCGGGAGACCGTCCGTGGTGACCGACGCACCCGTCCCGCGCCGGACCGGTCCGCGCCGCGCGGTGCAGCTGCTCGGCGGCCTCGTGCTCTACGCCGCCTCGATCGTCATGCTGGTCCGCGCCGAGCTGGGCTCGATGCCGTGGGACGTGCTCACGCAGGGCCTCACGCGCGTCACCGGGTGGTCGTTCGGCACCGTCACGGTCGTGCTCTCGTTCGTCGTGTTCGCGTGCTGGGTCCCGCTCCGGCAGCGCCCGGGGATCGGGACGGTCGCCAACGTCGTGGTCATCGGCGCGCTGCTGGACCCGTTCCTCGCGCTCGCCGCGCACCTGCCCGACCCGCTGCCGCGGCCGGCGGCGATCGGCCTCGTGGCGCTCGGCGTCCTCACCAACGCCCTTGCGACCGCGCTGTACGTGGGCGCGCGCCTCGGCCCGGGGCCGCGCGACGGGCTCATGACCGGCATCGTCGCGCGGACCGGGTGGCCCCTGCGCCTCGTCCGCGGGTCGATCGAGGTGGTCGTGGTCGCGGGCGGGTGGGTGCTCGGCGGGACGCTGGGGCTCGGCACGCTCGCGTACGCGCTGGCCATCGGGCCGCTCGTCCACGCGCTGCTGCCGCGGCTCACGGTGCCGGTGGCGCCGTGGAGCCCGGCGGGACCGTCCGGCCCGTCGGGCGCTGAGGCGGCGGCCGCGGCGCGCGCCGACCGCTAACCTGCGGGCGACCACGAGGAGGTCCGGATGCACGCGGTGGGCGCGGTGGTGGACGGCTACGAGCTGCTGGCGTCGGGCGAGTGGGTCCGCCGTCCGCCGACCGCCGGGTCGCCGTACCGGCTGGGGGACGTGGTGAACGGGCACATGCTCACCGCCGACCTGCGGTGGACGCCGCTGCGGCACCGCACGGCCGCCCCGTACGAGCCGGGCGACGTCGTCGACGCCTACGTCCTGACCCCCGACGGTGACTGGGTGCCCCTGGCGTCGCGCCGGCGCGCGCCCGCCGACGGGCCCGCGGGGACGGGTGCCGCGCGGGGCGGGGACGCGGGTGCAGGGGACGCGCGGGGCGGACGCGGACGTGACGGCGCCGGGTCGACCGCGCGGCCGACCGCGGCTGCCGCATCGCGCCCGCGCGTGCAGCAGGCGGACGCGGGCCGGGGCGGCCACGCGCCCTCGCGGGGCCAGGCAGGCCGGCCGGCCGCGGCGTCGCGGCGGCCGGCAGAGCCGCGCCCGGTGCCCCACGCCACCACGGTGCCCGCCCCCGAGCGCCGGGCGTCCTCGCCGCGGTCGCTGCTGGGCTGGGGGCTGGTCGTGCTCGTGGCGGTCCAGGTCCTGCGCGCCTGCGGCGCCTGACCGCGTCCACGCCGTGGCCGGTCAGACGCGCACGGGACCCGTCAACGCGTGCCGCTCAGCGCCATGCATCCGGGCACGACCTCCCAGCGGCGCCGACGTCAGGCCGGGTACTGCCCGTGCTTGACCTGCGGCTTCGGCAGGCGCGAGGGACGCACCTGGAACGCGCGCAGCACCGCGTACATCGTCATGCCGCGCGGGATCTGGGTGGCGTCGAACCGCGCGTGGAGCCGCTTCTTCAGGCCCCGCCACATGAGCCAGCCGTCCACGATCGCCGCGATGATGAACACGTACAGGATCGCGAGTGCGGCGAACGCGAGCGTCGGGGCCGAGCTGGCGGTGACCATCTGCAGCACGAGGAACACCGCCGCCACGGGCAGGAAGAACTCGCCGAGGTTCCACCGTGCGTCGACGTGGTCGCGGACGTACCGGCGCACCGGGCCGCGGTCGCGCAGGGGCATGTGGCGCTCGTCGCCCGTCCGCATGGCCTGGTACTCGAGCTCGCGCTGCGCGCGCTGCTTCACGCGGGCCGCGCGGGCCGCGCCGCGCCGGTCGTCGGGCACGAGCGGACGGCGGTTGCGTGCCTCGGCCTCCTTGCGGGTGGGCGTCGGGCGCCCCTTCCTGGGCCGGACGTCGTCGGCCGACGGCTCCGACGGCGGCGGCGGTACGACGGCGGCGGGCGGGGGGTCCTGCTTGCGTCCGAACACGGTCCCAGGGTAGTCGAGTAGCGTGGCCGGACGTGACGTCCACCTCTGCCCCCACCGGCTCCTCGTCCCCGCTGCCCGCCGACCGCGTCGCCTCGCTGCGCGGGCGGACGGCCGAGCTCTTCGCCGGGGTCCGCGCGGACCTCGAGGCGCTCGTGCGCATCCCGAGCGTGTCGAACGCCGAGTTCGACCAGGCCCACGTCGAGGCATCGGCGACGGCGGTCGCCGACCTGCTGCGCGACGCCGGCGTGCCGGAGGTCCAGGTCCTGCGCGTCCCGCGCGCGGACGGCACGCCCGGGGCGCCCGCCGTCGTCGCCCGCCGCCCCGCGCCCGCCGGCGCCCCGACGGTCCTGCTCTACGCGCACCACGACGTGCAGCCGCCCGGCGACCGTGCCGACTGGCACACGGACCCGTTCGAGCCCACGCTCCGCGGCGAGCGGCTCTTCGGCCGCGGCGCAGCCGACGACAAGGCGGGCGTCATGGCCCACGTCGGGGCACTGCGGGTGCTCGCGGACGAGCTCGCCGTCGGCGTCACGGTGTTCGTCGAGGGGGAGGAGGAGGTCGGCTCGCCGACGTTCGTCGACTTCCTGCACGCCTACCGCGACCTGCTGGCCGCGGACGTCATCGTCGTCGCCGACTCGACCAACTGGCAGGTGGGCGTGCCCGCGCTCACCACGTCCCTGCGTGGTCTCGCCGACCTCGTCGTGGACGTCGAGGTCCTCGACCACGCGGTGCACTCCGGCATGTTCGGCGGACCCGTGCTCGACGCGCCGACGCTCCTCGCGCGCCTGCTGGCCACGCTGCACGACGACCACGGCGACGTCGCGGTCGAGGGCCTCGTCCACGCGGCCGACCCGGTCGTCGACATGGACGAGGACGCGCTGCGTGCCGACGCGGGGGTGCTCCCGGGCGTCCGCCTCGCCGGCACGGGACCCCTGACCGCCCGCCTGTGGACCCGCCCCGCGATCGGCGTCATCGGCATCGACGCGCCCCGCGTGGCCAGCGCCTCGAACACGATCACGCCGAAGGCGTCGGCGAAGCTCTCGGTGCGGCTCGCGCCCGGTCAGGACCCGGCGGCCGCGCTCGCGGCGGTCTCGGCGCACCTGCGGGCGAACGCGCCGTTCGGGGCGCGCGTGACGATCCACGACGGCGAGCTCGGCAAGCCGTTCCAGGCCGCGGGCGACTCGCCGGCCGCGCAGGCGGCGCGCTGGGCGCTCGGCGAGTCCTGGGGCACCCCGTCGGTCGACGTCGGCGTGGGCGGGTCCATCCCGTTCATCAGCGACCTGCTCGAGGTCTTCCCCGAGGCCGCGATCCTCGTCACCGGTGTGGAGGACCCCGACTCGCGCGCGCACGGCGCCGACGAGTCCGTCCACCTGGGGGAGCTCGAGCGCGTGGTGCTGGCCGAGGCCCTGCTCCTGGCGTCGCTCGCCCCGCGGGCCTGACCCGGGACGCCGGCAGCGCGGGCGGCGGCGGTCGGGGCACCGCTCAGCGGTGCGCCACGTCGACCGCCCGCGCCCAGGCGGCCACGTCGTCGGGGAGGTGCGGGGGCGCCGGCGGTGCGTGGTCGAGCAGCGCGACGACGTCCGGCGCCGGGACCCGGTCGCCCCGCCGGGACAGGAACCGCCCGGCGACCCATCCGCGCGCGACGTGCTGCTCGCCGCGGGCGAACACCTGCTCGAGGTACACGACCCGCGGGTCCCAGCCCAGCACGCGCGTCGTGATGGTGAACTGCTGACGCCACGTGAGCGAGCGCCGGTACGTCACCGTCGAGGCCGCCACCACGGGGTACCAGCCGCGCTCCGTGAGCAGCCCGAACGCGCCGAGGTCCGCCAGGTAGTGGGTGCGGGCGACGTCCATCATCTGCAGGTAGACGCCGTTGTTGACGTGGCGGTAGAGGTCCAGGTCGCTGGCGCGGACGCGCAGGCGCGTCACCGAGGGGTCGAGGACCGCACGCCCCGGGACGGGACGCCGCGGACGGGAGGTGGCGAGGGCGAGCTGCAGCGTTCGGGTCACGCCGCGACGCTACCGGCGTGCGGCCGCGCGCCTGACGGCGCCCCGGTGGGTGCGGGGGCCCCGGCGCCCGGTGCTCAGTGCCCCGGCAGCGCGAGCATCTGGTCGAGCGCGACGCGCGCCCAGTGCGCGTCGTCGGCGTCGACCACGATGCGGTTCGGCACGCGGCCGGCCACCAGCTCCTCGAGCGCCCACACGAGGTGCGGCAGGTCGATCCGGTTCATCGTCGAGCAGAAGCAGACCGTGGAGTCGAGGTAGTGCACCGTCAGCTCCGGGTGCGCCCGGGCGAGGCGGCGGACCAGGTTGAGCTCCGTGCCGATCGCCCACGACGAGCCCGGCTCGGCGGCGTCGAGCGCCTTGATGATGTACTCCGTCGAGCCGACCATGTCCGCCGCGGTGACGACCTCGTGCGTGCACTCGGGGTGCACGAGGACGGTCACGCCCGGCACCGCCGCGCGCACGTCCGCGACGTTGCGGGCGGAGAACCGCCCGTGCACCGAGCAGTGCCCGCGCCACAGGATCATCCGGGCGTCCCGCAGCTGCTGCGTCGTGACGCCGCCACCGGGCTTGCGGGGGTCGTAGACGACGCAGTCCGCGAGCGAGAGCCCCAGCTGCAGGACCGCCGTGTTGCGCCCGAGGTGCTGGTCCGGCATGAACAGGACCTTGCCGCGGCCCGCGACCCCGCCCGCGCGGTCGAACGCCCAGCGGAGCGCCACCTGTGCGTTCGACGACGTGCACACCGTCCCGCCGTGCCGGCCGGTGAAGGCCTTGATGGCCGCCGTGGAGTTCATGTAGGTCACAGGGACCGTCTCGTCCGCGACGCCGGCGTCCACCAGCACGTCCCACGCGTCCTCGACCTGGTCGATCGCGGCCATGTCGGCCATCGAGCAGCCGGCGGCGAGGTCGGGCAGGACCACCTGCTGGGCGTCCGTGGTGAGGATGTCGGCCGACTCGGCCATGAAGTGCACGCCGCAGAAGACGACGAACTCCGCGTCCGGGCGGGCGGCCGCCTCGCGCGCGAGCTTGAAGGAGTCGCCGGTGACGTCGGCGAACGCGATGACCTCGTCGCGCTGGTAGTGGTGGCCGAGCACGAACGCCCGGTCGCCGAGCGCGGCCCGGGCCGCGCGCGCCCGCTCGACCAGTGCCGGGTCGCTCGGGTCCGGCAGCGCGCCGGCGCACTCGACGCCACGCTCGGAGGCGAGGTCGGCGCCCCGCCCCAGCAGCAGCAGGGCGGACGGCGCGGGCTCGGTGAACGTGCCGGTCCCCGGCGTGGTCAGCGTCACGGCGGCATGATCCCACAGGCCCCGCGGCCCCCCGCCGTGCGTCCGGCGCGCGGTCCCGGCGCGGGAGCGACGACGACGCGTGCCACCATCGGCCCGTGCGCGTCCTCCTCGCCCCCGACAGCTTCGGGACCTCGCTGACCGCGGCGCAGGCCGCCGACGCGCTCGCCGACGGCTGGCGTCGCGGGGCGCCGCACGACGACGTCACCGCCTGCCCGCTCGCCGACGGCGGCCCCGGTTTCGTGGCCACCCTCCGGGAGAGCCTCGGGGGTGCGCTCGACGCGGTGACGGTCACCGGCCCGCTCGGGGTGCCGGCACCGGCGGCGCTCCTGCGGGTCGGCAGCACCGCCTATGTGGAGTCCGCGCACGCGCTGGGGCTCGACCTGGTCCCGTCGGCGCACCGCGACCCCACGCGCACGACCAGCGCCGGAGCCGGGGAGCTCGTGGCCGCCGCCCTCGCCGCCGGCGCCCGGCGGGTCGTCGTCGGCCTCGGCGGCTCGGCCACGAACGACGCCGGCGCGGGCCTCCTGCTCGCGCTCGCGGACGTCCTGCTGGGACCGGACGCCGCGGTGGGTGCGGCGCCGCTCCTGCGGGCGGGCGGCGGTGCGCTCGGTGCGGTCCGCCCCGACGACCTGCGCTGGCTCCCGGCCCTGCGCGACGCCCTGCGGGACGTCGACCTGGTCGCCGCGGTGGACGTCGACGTGCCGCTGCTCGGGCTGCAGGGCGCGTCGGCCGGGTTCGCGCCGCAGAAGGGTGCGACGCCGGAGCAGGCGCAGGACCTCGAGCGGGCACTGGGGACGTTCGCGCACGCCGCGGTGGCCGTGCTCGGGTCCGGGGACGCGCGCCCGGGGCTGCTGGCGCCGGCCGGCGGGGCGGCGGGCCGCGACGCGCGCGCGCACCGGTGGACGAGCCTGCCCGGCGCCGGCGCGGCGGGCGGCGCGGGCTTCGCGCTCGCCCTGCTCGGTGCGCGGCTGCTGCCGGGTGCGGCGCTCGTCGCCGACGCGGTGGGGCTGGCGGCGCGGATCGCCGCGCACGACCTCGTCGTGACGGGGGAGGGCCGCACCGACTGGCAGTCGCTGCACGGGAAGGTGGTGGCGGAGGTCGCGGCCCGTGCGCTGCCCCTCGCGGTGCCGACCGTGGTCGTCGCGGGGGAGGTGCTCGTCGGGCGCCGCGAGCTGTCGGCGGCGGGGGTCGCGGCCGCGTACGCCGTCGCCGAGCGTCCCGACCAGGTGGCGGCCGCGCTGGCCGACCCGGCGGGCTCGCTGGCTGCCCGCGCCACGCGTGTCGCGCGCACGTGGTCGCCCGGCTGAGGTCACCCGTGCGGTGTGACACAGGTCGCCGGCGGCGTGCCGCCGCGGGCGTACCCTGGGCGGGAACAACGGCCCGGTCGACGGTGTTGCGACCGTCGAGGACCGTCTCTGGCTGAACCGGGAGTGACATGAGCGAGACCACGCAGACCGCGACACACGGCGTCCAGCTCACGGAGGTGGCGGCCGGCAAGGTCCGCGCCCTGCTCGAGCAGGAGGGCCGCGACGACCTGCGCCTGCGCGTGGCTGTGCAGCCCGGCGGGTGCTCCGGCCTGATCTACCAGCTCTACTTCGACGAGCGCCTGCTCGACGGCGACGCGACGAGGGACTACGACGGCGTCGAGGTCGTCGTGGACCGCATGAGCGTGCCCTACCTCGACGGCGCGACGATCGACTTCGCCGACACGATCGAGAAGCAGGGCTTCACGATCGACAACCCGAACGCGGGCAGCTCCTGCGCCTGCGGCGGGTCGTTCGCCTGACCGCTGCGCACCACCACGCGGGCCCGCGACCGGAATCCGGTCGCGGGCCCGCGTGCGTCCGGGGCGGCGCGCACGGTCCGTCACGGCGGGGCGGCCCGGCGCCGGTCACCCACCGAGGCGCACGGTGACGACGACGACGTCGTCCGACCGTTCGTTCGCCGTCACCGTGTGGCCGCGCATGCGCGCCCACGCGGGCAGGTCGACCGACGCCGCCGGGTCGGTGGCGAGCACGCGCAGCACGGCGCCCGGGGGCAGGGCGCGAGCCGCGACCGCGGCGCGCAGCACCGGCGCCGGGCAGCGCAGACCACGCGCGTCCACCTCGTACCCGCCGCTCACCGGCCCGCCGCTCACAGACCCACCGCGCCCGCAGCGGCACGGACCTCCGCGACGACGCCGGGCAGCACGTCGCACAGCCGTTCGACGTCGACCCTGCGCACGTCGACGGGGAGCGTGAGCCGCACGTTGCCGTGCGTGAGCACACCCATGGCGGCGAGCACGTGGCTCGGCTCGAGTGCGCTCGAGGTGCACGCCGAGCCGGAGCCGACACCGAGGCCCTCGCGGTCGAGGCGCGTCACCAGCGCCTCCCCGTCCACGTAGAGGCAGGAGAAGGTGACGACGTGGGGAAGGCGCGCGTCGGGGTCGCCGACCACCTCGACGTCCGGGACCTCGGCCGCCACCCTGGCGCGCACGAGGTCGACCAGGTCGCGGCGGTGCGCGTCGGCCGCCGCACGGTGCGCCACCGCGTCCTGCAGCGCGACGGCGGCGGCCAGCGCGAGCGGGACCGCCACCCCGCCGGGCGACCAGCGGTCGTCGTCCTCGGGCCAGTCGGGGGAGCGGCGCACGCCCGTGCGCGTGACGAGCACGCCGAGCGGCGGTCCGCCCCAGTCGCCGGCGTCGGCCGCGAGCACGTCCCACGCGTCGCCCACGTCGACGTGGCCCAGGCTCGCGCCGGCGTCGACGAGCAGCGGGACGCCGTGCCGGCGCAGTGCGTCGCGCGCCGCCGCCACGGGCTGGAGCGTGCCGACCTCGCCGTTCGCGTGCTGCAGCGCGGCCAGCACCGTCCCCGGCCGCACCGCGCCCGCCAGCGCGTCGGCGGCCACGCGACCGTCCCGGTCGGCGGGCACGGTCGTCACGGCGCCCTGGCCGCGCTGCGCGACGAACGCGGCGGCGGCGTGCACGGCGGAGCGCTCGACGGCGCCGACGACGACGTCCGCGCCGTGCCGTCGCCGGCCGCGGGCGACCGCCCGCACGCCCGCGTGCAGCGCCGCGGTGTGCGTGGGGTGCAGGTCCACCTCCTCGGTCCGCGCCCCGACCACGGCGGCGACCGCCTCCCGCGCGCCGTCCAGCAGGAGGCGCGCGCGGCGCGCCTCGGCGAACAGCCGCCGCGGGTCGGCCCACCCCTGGTCGAACGCCTCGAGCAGCGCGGTCCGCGCGAGCGGGCGCAGCGGCGCGTGGCCGGCCACGTCGAGCACGGCGCGGGGGAGCGCGGTCTGGGCGGGGACGTCGGGCGTGGTCACCGGGGCACCGTAGTGCGGACCCGGTGCGTTCAGCGCGTGTGACGGTGCTGACACAGCGTCGCCAAAGGCATGGCGACGCACGGCGGCCGCCCATGAGCGCGATAGGCTGCTCGGGTCGAGGACGAAGGTCCCGCATGACCGCGCGCCCGTACGGGGCCACGGTCCGCTGGGACGCGAGTGGAAGGCCCCCCGTGCATCCGGATTCCCCCCGCCGCGCCCGGCGCGTGATCGCGGCCCTGCTGGCCTCGGCCACCGTGCTGGTGCTCAGCGGCTGCTCCGAGACGGTCCAGCGTGGCTGGCTCCCTGGCGACTCCGACCAGGAGGTCACCGACCAGACCGGTCGCGTCGTCTCGCTGTGGGTCGGCTCGTGGATCGCCGCGCTGATCGTCGGCATCATCACCTGGGGCCTGATCCTCTGGTGCGTCGCCGTCTACCGGAAGCGCAAGGACGACGACACGCTCCCCGTCCAGCTGCGCTACCACGTGCCGCTCGAAGTCATGTACGTGCTGCTCCCGATCGTGATGGTCGGCGTGCTCTTCTACTACACGAACCGCGACACCATGGCGATGCAGGACACGTCGGCCGAGCCGGACGTGAACATCCAGGTCGTCGGCAAGCAGTGGAGCTGGGACTTCAACTACCTGGACGAGGACGTCTACGAGACCGGGCAGCACGCCCGCAACGTCGGGGAGGACCCCGAGGCGCTCGACCGGCAGGTGACGCTCTACCTGCCCGTCGACCAGCGGGTGGAGTTCACGCTCGACGCGCGCGACGTCAACCACTCGTTCTGGGTGCCGGAGTTCCTCTACAAGATGGACATGATTCCGGGCGTCACGAACGTGTTCCAGGTGACGCCGACGCGTGAGGGCGTCTACCGCGGCAAGTGCGCGGAGCTCTGCGGCGAGGAGCACTCGTCGATGCTCTTCAACGTCGCCGTCGTCTCCCAGGAGGAGTACGACGCCCACATGGAGGAGCTGCGCGAGAAGGGTCAGACCGGCGCGCTCAGCCTCGAGTACAGCCGTCAGCACGACCTCCACGAGGTCGCAGGGGAGGACGAGAACTGATGGTCGCCCAGGCAGAGCGGATCCCGGGTCTGGCGCCGCGTCGCCAGTCGCTCGGCCGCACCGTCATCCGGTGGGTCACGTCGACCGACCACAAGACGATCGGGTACATGTACCTGATCACGTCGTTCATCTGGTTCGCCGTCGGCGGCATCCTGGCGCTGCTCATCCGCGCCGAGCTGTTCACGCCGGGCATGGACCTGTTCCAGTCCAAGGAGCAGTACAACCAGGCGTTCACGATGCACGGCACGATCATGCTGCTGCTGTTCGCGACACCGCTGTTCGCGGGCTTCGCGAACATCATCATGCCGCTGCAGCTCGGCGCCCCGGACGTGGCGTTCCCGCGGCTCAACATGTTCGCGTACTGGCTGTACCTCTTCGGTGGCCTGATCGCCGCGGGCGGCTTCCTCACCCCGCAGGGCGCGGCGTCCTTCGGCTGGTTCGCCTACACCCCGTTGTCGAGCACGGTGTACTCGCCGGGGCTCGGCGGTGACCTGTGGGTCTTCGGCCTGGCACTGACCGGGTTCGGCACGATCCTCGGCGCCGTCAACTTCATCACCACGATCATCACCATGCGCGCGCCCGGCATGACGATGTTCCGGATGCCGATCTTCACCTGGAACATCCTGGTCACGTCGCTCCTCGTGCTGATGGCGTTCCCGCCCCTGGCCTCGGCGCTCTTCGCGCTCGGCGCGGACCGCCGGCTCGGTGCGCAGATCTTCAACCCCGAGAACGGCGGCGCGCTGCTCTGGCAGCACCTGTTCTGGTTCTTCGGGCACCCGGAGGTCTACATCATCGCGCTGCCGTTCTTCGGCATCGTCACCGAGATCCTGCCGGTGTTCAGCCGCAAGCCGATCTTCGGCTACAAGGGCCTCGTCTACGCGACGATCGCGATCGCGGCGCTGTCGGTCACCGTGTGGGCGCACCACATGTACGTGACGGGCTCGGTGCTGCTGCCCTTCTTCTCCTTCATGACGATGCTCATCGCCGTGCCGACCGGTGTGAAGTTCTTCAACTGGATCGGCACGATGTGGCGCGGCAAGCTCACGTTCGAGACGCCGATGCTCTGGACGATCGGGTTCCTCGTCACGTTCCTGTTCGGCGGGCTGACCGGCATCATCCTGTCCAGCCCCGCGCTCGACTTCCACCTGTCCGACACGTACTTCGTGGTGGCGCACTTCCACTACGTCGTGTTCGGCACGGTCGTGTTCGCGATGTTCGCCGGCTTCTACTTCTGGTGGCCCAAGTTCACGGGGCGCATGCTCGACGAGCGGCTCGGCAAGGCCCACTTCTGGCTGCTGTTCGTCGGCTTCCACATGACCTTCCTCGTGCAGCACTGGCTCGGCGTCGTCGGGATGCCGCGTCGCTACGCCGACTACTCGCCGGCGGACGGCTTCACGTGGATGAACCAGCTGTCCACGGTCGGGTCGGTCATCCTCGCGGCCTCGACGCTCCCGTTCCTCTGGAACGTGTACGTGACCTGGCGCCACGCGCCCAAGGTCACCGTGGACGACCCGTGGGGCTACGGGGGCTCCCTCGAGTGGGCCACCAGCTGCCCGCCCCCGCGGCACAACTTCACGACGCTGCCGCGCATCCGCTCGGAGCGGCCGGCCTTCGACCTGCACCACCCCGAGGTCGCGGCCATGGACCAGGTCCAGCCCGACGATCCCGGCCCGCTCGACTGGACGTCCGACCGCGCCGGTGAGCGCGAGCTCGCCGAGGAGCGGGTGGCGAACGGCAGCGGCCAGGAGAGCAAGTCGTCCAGCACCGTCGTCGAGGACCGTCCCGAGGACGTCCAGCAGCGGCAGGAGGACGAGCGATGAAGTTCGAGGCGCGGCTCTTCCTCTACGGGGTCATGTTCTTCATCCCCGTCGGCCTCATCTACGCCTTCTGGAGCGGCGGTGAGCCCGTCGGCACCGTCGGCATCCCGCTCGTGGGCGGCCTGGTGGGCATGATCGGCGGCTACCTCGCCCTCCTCGCGCGGCGCATCGACGCCCGCCCGGAGGACGACGAGCTCGGCGAGATCGAGCAGGGCGCAGGCAACCAGGGCGTGTTCAGCCCGTGGAGCTGGTGGCCGCTCGTCATCGGCCTCGCGGCCGCGGTCGCCTTCCTCGCGATGGCGGTCGGCTGGTGGCTCATGGTGCCGGCCGTCGCGCTCGGCGCGATCGGCCTGGTCGGCTGGGTCTTCGAGTTCTCGCGGGGGCAGCACGCCCACTGAGGCGTCGGCCCCTCCCGTACGCACGGCTCGTCACGACTCGTCGTGACGAGCCGTCGTCGTCTCCGGTACGCGCGCGGGAGCGGGCGGGGGACGGGCACCGTGCCTGCCGTCCCCGAGGGGTGCCCGGGTCGTCGACGAGCAGCTCGGGCGCCCTCTGGTGAGCCACGTCCGTCGAGGCACCCGCGCGGGGCGTGACGGCATTGCCGTCGCCGGCCTGTCGGCGAGGGCCTGCGGGTCCCAGAACGACGACGGCCGCGCCCCCTCGGAGGGGACGCGGCCGTCGGACGACTGCGGTCGACTCAGACCGTCGGGACGATGAGCCCGGCCGTCTGCGTGCGCGCGCGCGTGAAGCGCTGCTCCGCGTCGGCCCAGTTCACGATGTTCCACCACGCCTTGACGTAGTCCGCCTTGACGTTGACGTAGTCGAGGTAGAACGCGTGCTCCCACATGTCGAGCATGACGACGGGAACCACACCGAGGGGGAAGTTGCTCTGCTGGTCGTACAGCTGGAAGATCGCGAGCTTCTGGCCCACGGAGTCCCACGCGAGCACGGACCAGCCGGACCCCTGGATGCCCGCGGCGTTGGCGGCGAAGTGCTTCTGGAACTTCTCGAACGAGCCGAAGAACTCGTCGATCGCCGCCGCGAGCTCGCCGGTCGGCTTGTCGCCGCCCTCGGGGGAGAGGTTCTGCCAGAAGACGGAGTGGTTGACGTGCCCGCCGAGGTTGAACGCGAGGTTCTTCTCGTGGAGGTTCACCGCGGCGAGGTCGTCCGCCTCGCGTGCGGCGGCGAGCTTCTCGAGGGCCGTGTTGGCGCCGGCGACGTAGGTGGCGTGGTGCTTGTCGTGGTGCAGCTCCATGATCCGGCCGGAGATGTGCGGCTCGAGCGCCGCGTAGTCGTAGGGCAGGTCCGGGAGCGTGTAGTCAGCCATCTGTTGCCTTCCTGCGTCGGGCCGCAACGGCGTGCTGCGGCGTCCTCAGAACGCCGACGCGGTGCCCACCCGCCGGAGCGGGAGGACACCGCGAGGGGCGTGTCACTCGTCAACCGTCGCGCGGGGTCACTTCTTCCGCGCGTCGTCGACAGTCTGGTCCACGGGTGCGACGAGGCGCGAGCCCCCGCCCGTGGGAGCCGGGTCGCCGGCGGGGACGTCGGCGCCCGAGATCGCGGCGTGCTCCTGGTGCACCGAGCCGAGCGAGTCGTGGTCACCGTGCGAGTGCGCCGAGGCCAGCTCGGCCGGCGTCACCGGCTCGACGCGGTCCTCGTAGAAGATCCGCGAGATGCGCTGACGCAGCTTGTCGCGGCGGTAGCCCTTGCGGCGCACGCCCCGCGAGTCCTCGGCCGGCTCGATCTCGAGCGGACGGTGCGCGTCGTGCTGCACGCGCAGCCAGCGCTCGTGCTCGTCGAGGGGCTTGTGGACCTCGATGTACTCGCCGGACGCGAAGCGGACGATCTGGCCCGTCTCGTGGCCGTGCAGCACCAGCTCCCGGTCCTTGCGCTGCAGCGCGAGGCAGATCCGCTTCGTGATGACGAAGGCGGCCCACGGACCGACGAAGAACAGGATCCGGAAGACCCACGTGATGTCGTTGATCGACAGCTGGAAGTGGGTGGCGATGAGGTCGTTGGACCCCGCCAGCACCAGGACGAAGAACGCGGTCAGGACCGAGACGCCGAACGCCGTGCGGAACGGGCGGTTGCGCGGGCGGTCGAGCACGTGGTGCTCGCGCTTGTCGCCCGTGACGGCCGCCTCGATGAACGGGTACAGGGCGAGCGCCATGAACAGGATGCCCGGGATCACGACCGCGGGGATCAGCACGTTGAGCGACAGCGTGAAGCCGTTCTCCCCGCCGATGACGATCTCGGTGCCCGCGCCGGGCATGAGGCGCAGCGAGCCCTCGAGGAACAGCATGTACCAGTCCGGCTGGGCGCCGGCCGACACGGGGGAGGGGTCGTACGGCCCGTAGTTCCACACCGGGTTGATGGACATCGTCGCGCCCATGAGCGCGATGATCCCGAAGACGATGAAGAAGTAGCCGCCGGCCTTCGCGACGTAGATCGGGAAGAGCGGGTAGCCGACGACGTTCGCGTTGGTGCGGCCCGACCCCGGGTACTGCGTGTGCTTGTGCAGCACGACGAGGAACAGGTGCAGGGCGATCAGCGCCAGGATGAGGCCGGGCACGAGCAGGATGTGCACCGTGAACAGGCGCGGGATCACGTCGTGCCCGGGGAACTCGCCGCCGAAGAGGAAGTACGACAGGTAGCTGCCGACGATCGGGATCGAGCGCACCACGCCGTCGGTGATGCGCAGGCCGTTGCCCGACAGCACGTCGTCCGGGAGCGAGTAGCCGGAGAAGCCGGCTGCGAGGCTGAGGATCAGCAGGACGAAGCCGACGACCCAGTTGACCTCGCGCGGCTTGCGGAAGGCGCCGGTGAAGAACACGCGCATCATGTGCGTGACGATCGCCGCGACGAAGATCAGCGCGGCCCAGTGGTGGATCTGCCGCATGAGCAGGCCGCCGCTGACCTCGAACGACAGGCGCAGCGTCGAGGCGAACGCCTCCGACATCTCCGCGCCGTGCAGCTCGGGCCAGGGGCCCTCGTAGTGCACCTCGTTCATGCTCGGGACGAAGAACATCGTCAGGAACACGCCCGAGATGAGCAGCGTGATGAAGCTGTACAGCGCGATCTCGCCCAGCAGGAAGGACCAGTGGTCGGGGAAGATCTTCCGCGCGAACTCCTTGACCGCGGTACCGATGCCGGTGCGCTGGTCGAGGTAGTCCGCGGTCCCCGCGGCGGCGCGTGCGCCGCGCGAGGGCGCGGTGGTCGTGGTGCTCATCGCAGACGCTCCCAGAAGCTCGGACCGACGGGCTCGTGGAAGTCGCTCTGCGCGACCAGGTAGCCCTCGTCGTCGACGGTGATCGGCAGCTGGGGCAGCGGCCGCGAGGCGGGACCGAAGACGACCTTCGCGCCGTCGGCCACGTCGAACGTGCTCTGGTGGCACGGGCACAGCAGATGGTGGGTCTGCTGCTCGTAGAGGGCCACGGGGCAGCCCACGTGCGTGCAGATCTTGGAGAAGGCGACGATGCCGTCGTACGACCAGCCGACGCCCTGCTCGGAGACGATGTCGCGCGGGTCGAGGCGGACGATCAGGACGACCGCCTTGGCCTTCTCGTCGAGCGGCGCGAGCGAGTCCTCGAGGCCCTCGGGGATGACGTGCACCACCGAGCCGATCGTCACGTCGGCGGCCTTGATGGGGCGTCCCGTCGGGTCGATCGTGAGCTTCTTGCCCCGCGACCAGAGCGTCCGCTTGAACTTGCTGATGTTCCAGTCCTCGCCGACCTCGCCGATCAGCGGCAGGACGAGCGTGAGCGGGAACAGGGCGAGCGACGACACCAGCGCGCCCTTGAGCAGGCCGCGGCGGCCGATGGCCGAGTCCTCGACGCCGTCCTTGAGCGTCTGCACCGCTTCCGCGCGCACCGTCGGGGTGCTGCGCTGGGCGTGCCGGTGCTCGAACTTCTCGTGGTCGTTCATGAGCGTCTTGGCCCAGTGGACGGCCGCGAGGCCGATGCCGAGCAGGGCCAGCGCGAGGCCGACGCCGAGTGCGAGGTTCGACGCGCGGATCGACTCGACGGTGCCCTCGGGGCGGATCGCGAAGTACGCCACGATGAAGCCGACGGCGCCGAGGATCGAGATCGCGAAGAGCGCGACGACCTGGCGCTCCGCCTTCTTGTTGGCGGCCGGGTCGACGTCGCCCTTGCGGGGACGGTGCGGGCCGAAGCCGGGGTTCTCGAACTTCTCGGGCGTCGTGTCGCCCTCGCGCAGGACGACGTCGGTCCCCGCGAAGTCGGCGGCGTCGTGCCCGCCGTCGTGGCCGTGGTCGTGGGTCATGCTCACGAGGACCTCGCTCCGATCCAGACTGCTGCGCCGATGAGAAGGCCCATGCCGACGACCCAGGCCCAGAGGCCCTCGCTGACCGGGCCGAGGGAGCCGAGGTCGACGCCGCCGGGCGAGCCCTCGCCCTGCAGCTCGAGGAAGGCGATGATGTCGCGCTTCTCCTCCGGCGTGAGGGTGGCGTCGTTGAACACCGGCATGGACTGCGGGCCCGTCACCATCGCCTCGTAGGCGTGCGTGGGCGTCGTCGCCCACAGGTTCGGGGCGTACTTGCCCTGCGAGAGGGCGCCGCCTGCACCGACCGCGTTGTGGCACATGGCGCAGTTCGTGCGGAAGAGCTCGAGACCGCTCGCGGGGTCGCCCAGCGCCGGGTCCACCTGCTCCGCGCTCGGGACAGCCGGACCGGGGCCGAGGGACGCGACGTAGGCCGCGAGGGCGGCGATCTGCTCCTCGTCGAACTGGACCGGCTTGGCCTGGATCTGCGCACCGTTCATCTGCGCCGGCATGCGGCCCGTGCCGACCTGGAAGTCGACCGCGGCAGCACCGACGCCGACCAGCGACGGGTACTCGTCCGTCCCGGTCCCGTCCGGCCCGTGGCAGGTCGCGCAGTTGGCCTGGAACAGCTTCTCACCGAGCTCGACCTGGTCCGCCGTCGCCGTCGGGGCGGCGTCGGCGGCGGTCGGCGCCAGCACGGCGTACAGCGCGCCGGTGAGCAGCAGCGCCAGCAGGAGCAGCACGACCGGCGCACGCCGGTCGTGCCTGCGGGCTGCGAGTGCCTTCACGGATCGGTCCTCGTCTCACGTCGGGGGAGTGTTCGGGTGGGGCGGTGGCGGCACCGGGCCGCCGGCGTCATCGGACGAGGTAGATGACCGCGAAGAGCGCGATCCAGACCACGTCGACGAAGTGCCAGTAGTAGGAGGTGACGATCGCGGTCGTCTCCTCGTGCTGGGTGAACCGCTTGGCGGTGAACGAGCGGCCGAGCAGGAACAGGAACGCGAGCAGACCGCCCACGACGTGCAGGCCGTGGAAGCCGGTCGTCAGGTAGAAGACGGAGCCGTACGGGGACGACGAGATCGTGAGGCCCTCGTGGACCAGCTCGGCGTACTCGAAGATCTGGCCGCCGATGAAGATCGCACCCATGACGTAGGTCAGGGTGATCCACTCGTTCATGCCCCAGCGCCAGAACTGCAGGAGCGAGCCGGTGCGCTGCGGCTGGAGCCGCTCGGCCGCCCAGACGCCCATCTGGCAGGTCACGGACGACAGCACCAGGACGGTCGTGTTCGCGAACGCGAACGCGAGGTTCAGCTTCTCGCTCTGGAGCGCGAACTCCTCGGGCACCGCCTGGCGGATCGTGAAGTACATCGCGAAGAGGCCGGCGAAGAACATGAGCTCGCTGGCCAGCCACACGATCGTCCCCACCGAGACGGGGTTCGGGCGGTTCACGGTCACGTGGGGCGCGGGGCGCGAGGCAGCCGTTGCGGTCGACACCACGCCATTATGGCTGACGCCGCGCGTGCGTGGGTCCTAGGGCCCGGTGCGGCAGGCGGGTATATGTCACACCGTCACCTCGTGCCGGGCGACGGGCGGGGCGCCGCTCACGGTACGTGTGCGGGCGGTACGCCCGCGCGCGGGGTGCTCGTGCCAAGATCCTCCCGGAGCACGTCGACGAGGAGTGAAGGGGCCAGCCATGAGCACCGCAGACCCGGGCAGCACCGCGCGGGGGCCGCGCATCCTGCTGTACAGCGACGACGTCGACGCACGTGACCAGGTGCGGCTCGCGGTGGGCCGGCGTCTCGGACGGGGCGAGCCCGACATCGAGTGGGTCGAGGTGGCCACGGCCGCCGCGGCGATCACCGAGACCGAGGCCGGCGACCTCGACCTGCTCGTCCTCGACGGCGAGGCCGACAAGGTCGGGGGCCTGGGCCTCGCGCGACAGCTCAAGGACGAGATCTTCCGGTGCCCGCCCGTGCTCGTGCTCACGGGCCGGCCGCAGGACGCGTGGCTCGCGTCGTGGTCGAACGCGGACGCGGTCGTCAGCCGCCCGCTCGACCCGGTGGTCCTGCACGACGCCGTGGAGCAGCTCGTGCGCGCCGGCACCCCCGCCTGATGGCCGCGGCGACCACCTGGCCGGACCTGCTCACGTCCCTCGTGCGGGGCGAGGACCTCATCAGCGCGCACACCGCCTGGGCGATGGACCGGATCATGAGCGGCGAGGCGTCGCCGTCGCAGGTCGCCGGGTTCCTCATCGCGCTGCGCGGCAAGGGGGAGACCGCCGAGGAGCTCGCCGGACTGGCCGACGCGATGCTGGCCCACGCGCGCCGCTTCGAGGTCCCCGGTCGTGCCGTCGACGTCGTCGGCACCGGTGGTGACCGCCTGCACACCGTCAACATCTCGACGATGGCGTCGATCGTCGTCGCTGGGGCGGGCCTGACGGTCGTGAAGCACGGCAACCGGGCGGCGTCGTCGTCGACCGGCACGGCGGACGTCCTCGAGGAGCTCGGCATCCGGCTCGACCTGCCGCTCGAGCGGGTGGCCGCCCTGGCGACCGAGGTGGGCATCACCTTCTGCTTCGCCGGTGCGTTCCACCCGTCCATGCGGCACGCGGCGGTGCCGCGCCGGGACCTCGGCATCGCGACCGCGTTCAACTTCCTCGGCCCGCTCACGAACCCGGCGCAGCCCTCCGCCAGCGCGATCGGCGTCGCGGACGCGCGGATGGCCCCCCTCGTGGCCGGCGTGCTGGCGCGCCGCGGGCGTGACGCCCTGGTGTTCCGCGGTGAGGCAGACGGCCTCGACGAGGTGGCCACCACGGGGCCGACGCGCTTCTGGGAGGTCCGGGAGGGCGCCGTCCGCGAGGAGCTCGTGGACTGGGCGGAGGTCGGCGTGGCACCGGTGACGGTGGACCAGCTGCGGGGCGGCGACGCGGCAGCGAACGCCGACGTCGTCCGCGCGCTCGTCGGCGGTGCGCGGGGGCCGGTGCGCGAGACCGTCGTCCTCAACGCGGCGGCCGCGTTCGTCGCCGACGGCACCCGGCCGGGCACCGGCGACGGAGCGCTCGTCGACCGTCTCCTGGCCGGCCGGACGATCGCCGAGGAGGCGATCGACGACGGCCGCGCGGCCGACCTGCTCGCGCGCTGGAAGGCGGCGGCCGCGGCCTGACCCGGCGGCGGTGCTCAGTCCTCGAGGCCGAGCGCGAACGCCTCCTCGAGGTCGTGCCGGGAGTAGGCGCGGAAGGCGATGTACGTCTGCGTCCGCAGCACGCCGGGGACCTTGCTGACGCGGCTGGCGATGACGTCGGCCAGCGTCTCGTGCTCGCGCACCCGCACGAGCGCGATCAGGTCCACCTCGCCGGTCACCGAGTAGACCTCGCTGACGCCCTCGATCTCGGCGATCTGTGCCGCGACCTCGGGGATGGCGGCGGCGTCGCAGTCGATGTGCACGATGGCGGTGAGCATGGCAGCCATCATGCCGTGCGCCGGGCGCCCTGCGCGGGGACGTCGGGGCCGGCGGGTGCGCTCGGTGCGCCCGCACCGGGACGCGCGGGCGGGACGTCGTCGAGGAGCGGCGGGCGCGGCAGCAGGAGGTCGACCGCGACGGCCGCCACCGCGTCGCGCACGGACTGCGCGGACCGCACCGGGGACGCCCACTCGCCGCTGATCTCGACGAGCCGCACGCCCGGCTGCTCGAGCCACGCGAGGACGAGGTCGGTCTCCTCCGGGTGCGCCGCCGTCGCGGGGGCCGTGGGTGCGGCGACGTGCTCCCCGGTCGCGCGGAGGGTCGCCACGACGGGCCGCGGGTCCGTGCGGCGGTCCACCCGTACCGTGCCGGCCAGGCGGCCGTGCCGGACGAGCACCAGCTCCCACCCGCCGTCGTCGGTCCGGCGGGCGGCGACGAGCTCGGCGCAGCGCGCCAGCGGCGCGTGCCGCTGCGTGCGGGCGGCGCCGCGCGCGAAGGCGAGCAGGCGGTCGCGCACGGTCGCGGCCTCCTCGAACCGCTCCTGCGCGACGAGCGTGCGGATGCGGGCCGCGTGGGCGGCGACGACCTCACCGGGGTCGCCCGCCATGGCGGCGCGCACCTGGTCGGCGACGGTGCCGTAGTCCGCGTGGTCCTGGCCGCCGGTGCACGGCGCGCCGCAGCGCCCCAGCTCCGCCAGCACGCAGGCATGGGCGCCGGCGGCCGGCAGGAGCGGCAGCCGGCGCGTGCACCGGCGGACGGCGAACGTCTCGTGCAGCGCCTCCACGGCGAGCTGCGCCGACGCCTGGGACGCGAACGGGCCGATGTGGGCGGTGCCGGACCGCACGTCGCGCACCACCGACAGGCGGGGGTAGGCCTCGTCCGTCAGGCGCACCCAGGGCATGCGCTCCGGGGCGCGCGAACGCCGGTTGTACCTCGGGGCGTGCTCGGCGATGAGGCGCAGCTCGCGTACGCGCGCCTCGAGCGGCGTGGCGCACACGACCGGGTCGACGCGCACGGCGAGCCGCACCATCTCGGTCATGCGGCCGCGCTTCTCGGCGGACGTGAAGTAGCTGCGTACCCGCTTGCGCAGCGACGTCGTCGACGTGCCGACGTACAGCACCTCCTCGCGCGGGCCGCGGAACAGGTAGACCCCCGGGGCGTCGGGCAGGCCGTCGGCCAGGGTGCTGCGTCGGCGGACGTCGCTCGGCACCGGGTCCGCCGCGTCCGCGAGGTCCTCGAGGTGCGTGACACCGAGCGGAGCCAGCCGGCCCAGGAGCGCGTGCAGCACGTCGACGGTCGCCCGCGCGTCCGACAGGGCGCGGTGGTTCGGCGCGACCTCCGCGCGGAACAGGGCGGCGAGCGTCGACAGCTTGTGGTTCGGCGCCTCGTCACGCAGCACCACGCGCCGTGCGAGGCGCACCGTGTCGACGACCTGGAAGCCCGGCCACGCGCGCTCGCACCGCGCCGCCGCCGCGCGCAGGAAGCCCACGTCGAACGGCGCGTTGTGCGCCACCAGCACGGCGCCGCGGGCGAACTCGAGGAAGCTCGGCAGCACCTCCTCGATGCGCGGGGCACCGACGAGCATCGAGGTCGTGATGCCGGTCAGCACCTGGATGAACGGCGGCACGGGCCCGCCCGGGTCGACGAGCGTCTGGAACTCGCCCAGGACCTCGCCGCCGCGCACCTTCACCGCGCCGATCTCCGTGATGGCGTCGGTACCCGCGCGCCCGCCGGTCGTCTCGAGGTCGACCACGACGAACGTGACGTCCGCCAGCGGCGTGCCGAGCTCGTCGAGGCCGGGTTGCACCGCCACCGCCGCCGGCGCGGGGGCGCCCGGGGGAGGCGGGACGGTTCCCGGGGTCTCGGCCCACACGGGGCGCAGACGGCGCACGCTCGGCATGGGCGGGACGGTACCGACGGGGTCCGACACCTCCGCCCGGGCCGCCGCCGTCCGGCGCGCCGCGCCCGCCTAGGCTGCACGGATGGGCGCTGCGGGGACGGGCACGGGGGACGGCGCCGCGTCCGTGCCCGACGACGCGGTCCCGGACGCGCTCCGGGCGATGCTCGTACGGGCCGCCGCGGACGTCCTCGGCGGGATGGAGCCGGCCGAGGTGCCGACCGCGCTGACGGCCGTCCGGCGGTTCGCACCGCGGCGCCGTGCGACGACCGGCGCCGTGCCGCTGTGGACCGCGCTGCGCACCGACGACGCGTTCCGGGCGCGCGTGGCCCGCGTCTGGGCAGCGGCGCACGAGGAGCCGGCGGGGACGGGGTCGGGCGAGGTCGACGACCACCCCGGCGACGACCGGCTCGAGGGGAGCGACCACGCCGCGGCCGGTGCCGCCGGCCGCGGCACGCCGCGTCCGTCCCTCGCGGCGGCGGCGGGCGCCTGGTTGCAGGGGCGCCCGTGGCGCCCCCTGGTCCCGCCGGCGCCCGGTGCGGGTGACGGGCCCGACGACGCGCCCGGCGCCGACCGCCCGTCCGACGCGCTGCGCCGCGAGGCCGAGCGCCTGCGCACCGCGCTCGGGGTCGCCCGGGACGCCGAGCGGGCGACGCGGGAGGAGCTCGCGTCGCTGCAGCGCGAGCTGCGGCGCCTGCGCTCCGACGCCGACCGTGCGCGCAGCGAGGCGCGGCGCCTGGCGGACGACGCCGCGGCGGACGCCGCGCGTGCGGCCGAGGAGCGGCGTGCGGCCGCGGACCTGGCCGCGCAGGCCGCCGACGCACGACGCGCCGCGGCGGCGGAGCGGGCGGCGGCACGCGACCAGGTGCGCACGGGCCGGGCCCTCGCGGACGCGCGGACCCGGCTCCTGCTGGACACGCTCCTCGACGCGGCGGCGGGTCTGCGGGCGGAGCTCGCCCTGCCACCGGTCGCGCGCACACCGGCGGAGATCGTCGCGCCGAGCGCCCCGCCCGCCGGCGACCGACCGACGTCGCGCGGCCGGACCGTCGAGGACCCGGCGCTGCTGGACGAGCTCCTGCGGCTCCCGCGCGCACACCTGCTCGTCGACGGCTACAACGTGAGCAAGACCGGGTGGCCGGGGTTGCCGCTGGCGGACCAGCGTCGGGTGCTCGTCGACTCGCTGGCCCGTCTCGTGGCGCACAGCGGCGCCGAGGTGACGTGCTGCTTCGACGGCGCCGACGGGCACCGGGCGCCGGCGCAGCAGCGCGGCGTCCGGGTGGCGTTCTCGTCGGGCGAGATCGCGGACGACCTGCTGCGTCGCCTCGTCGCGGCGGAGCCGGCAGCCCGGTGCTCGTCGTCGTCACGAGCGACCGGGAGGTCGTCCGCGACGTCGAGGCGGCCGGCGCCTGGGCGGTGCCGTCGGCCGTCCTGGTGGCCCGGCTGCGGCGCGTCTGAGGGCCGGACCGGCCGGTCCGCACGGGGACGGACCGGTCCGTGACGCACCGTGCCCCCGCCGCCCGGTGGGCGCGCGGGGGCACGGTCGGGCCTGCCGGCGTCAGTGCTCGCCGGCCGACTCGTACAGCGCCTCCACGTCGGCCGCGAAGTCCTTGAGCACCTCGACGCGGCGCACGCTCAGCTTGGGCGTGAGGTAGCCGTCCGCGATCGTCAGGTCGCGGTCGAGGATGCGGTACTTGCGGATCGACTCCGCCCGGGACACGGCGCGGTTCGTGCGTTCGACCGCCTTGTCGAGCGACGCCAGCACGTCGGGGTCCGTCGCGGCCTCGGCCAGCGACATCGGCGGCTTGCCGTGCGCGGTCAGCCACCCGGGCACCCCCTCGGGGTCGAGCGTGACCAGCGCGCCGATGAACGGCCGCTGGTCGCCGACGACCACGACCTGGCTGATGAGCGGGTGCGCCCGCAGCCGGTCCTCGAGCACCGCGGGGGCGACGTTCTTGCCGCCGGCCGTCACGATGATCTCCTTCTTGCGGCCCGTGATGCGCAGGTACCCGTCCTCGTCGATCGTGCCGAGGTCACCCGTGCGGAACCAGCCGTCGCGCATGGTCTCGGCCGTCGCCGTGGGGTTGTCGTGGTACCCGCGGAACACCTGGATGCCGCGGATCTCGACCTCGCCGTCCGCGGCGAGGCGCAGCGACGTGCCGGGCAGCGCGGGGCCGACCGTGCCGATCTTCGTGCGGCCGGGCAGGTTCACCGTGGCGGGCGCGGTGGTCTCGGTGAGGCCGTAGCCCTCGAGGACCTTGAGCCCGACGCCGCGGTAGAAGTGGCCGAGCCGCTCCCCGAGCGGCGCGCCGCCCGAGATCGCCCACTCGACCTGCCCTCCGAGCACCGCACGCAGCTTCGACAGCACGAGGACGTCGGCGACCTTGTGCTGCAGCCGCAGCCAGGGGCTCGGCCCCGACGGCGTGTCGAGCGCGCGCGAGTAGACGATCGCCGTCTTGGCGGCGCGCTGGAAGATCGCGCCCTTGCCGCCGGCGGCCGCCTTCTGCTCGGCCGAGTTGTAGACCTTCTCGAACACGCGCGGGACGGACAGGATGAAGGTCGGCCGGAAGGCGCCGATGCCCTCGACCAGCGTCTTCGTGTCCGGCCAGTGGCCCAGCACGGCGCCCGCGGGGATCGTCAGCACGTGCACGAAGCGCGCGAAGACGTGTGCGAGCGGCATGAACAGGAAGGTGCGTGCGCCCGGCGTCTGGACGACCTCCTTCAGCTTCTCGACCGCGTTCGTCGTCAGCTGCGCGAAGTTGCCGTGGGTCAGCTCGACGCCCTTGGGACGCCCGGTGGTGCCGGACGTGTAGATGATCGTCGCGACGTCGTCCCGCGCGGCGAGCCCCCGCCGCCGCGCGATCTCCTCGTCGGGCACGTCGGCACCGGCCGCGACGAGCGCGTCGACGGCTCCGTCGTCGATCACCAGCACCTCACGCAGGGTCGGTGCCTGCGCGCGGACCTCCTCGACCACGGCCGCGTGCTCGGGGGTCTCGACGACCAGCAGGCTCACGCCGGCGTCCGTGAGGATCCACTCGACCTGCTCGGCCGAGGACGTCTCGTACAGCGGCACCGGCACGGCGCCGGCGGCCCACGCGGCCCAGTCGAGCAACGACCACTCGTACCGCGTGCGCGACATGATGCCGACGCGGCCGCCGGGCGCGACGCCGCGCGCGACGAGGCCCTTGGCCACGGCGACGACGTGGTCGTCGTACGCGCGCGCCGTGAGGGGCTCCCACGTGCCGGCCGCGGTCACGCGCTCGACGACGGGACGGTCGGGCGTCGCGCGCACGCGCGCGGCGAAGAGGTCGTTGAGGTTGTCCGACGGGTCCGTCTCGACGAGCAGGGGGGTGTGGAACTCGTCCATGCTGACTCCAGTGGCAGGGGGGCGACGGGTGCGACGAGGATACGGGACCTGCGGTCCTGGTCAGCAGCCTCCGACCGGGTAGCGTCGCCCGTCTGCGAGGCGCGTGCCGGCCCCTTCCGGACCGGGTGCCGTGCGCGCGCTCCCACCGCGGACCGCTAGCGTGGTCCCGGCGCGCGCGGTGGTCGTGGGCGCGATCGACGGCAGGAGCGGACGAGGACATGCACGCCATCGGTGTCGACATCGGCGGGACGAAGATCGCAGCCGGAGTCGTGGACGACGACGGCGTCATCGTCGCCCAGACCCGTCGGGACACCGACCCGGACGACGTCGCGAGCATCGACGCGGCGATCGCGGACGTGTACCGCGAGCTGAGCGCCTCCTACGAGGTGCGCGAGGTCGGCCTCGCGGCCGCGGGGTTCGTCGCCGCCGACCGGTCCGGCGTGCTGTTCGCGCCCAACATCGCGTGGCGCGAGTACCCCCTGCGCGACAGGGTGGCGGCGCTCATCGGCGACCCGGCGGTGAAGATCGTCGTGGAGAACGACGCCAACGCGGCCGGCTGGGCGGAGTTCCGGTACGGCGTCGCACGCGACGTCTCGGACATGGTCATGCTGACGCTCGGCACCGGGCTCGGCGGCGCGATCGTCACGCACGGCAGGCTGGTGCGCGGCGCCTGGGGCGTCGCTGCGGAGATCGGGCACATGCGCGTGGTGCCGGGCGGGCACTACTGCGGCTGCGGGCACGAGGGCTGCTGGGAGCAGTACGTGTCCGGGTCCGCGCTCGTGCGCAACGCGCAGGCCGCGGCCGTCACCCAGCCCGAGCGGGCGGTGCGGCTCATCGAGCTCGCAGGCGGTCGGGCGGACAAGATCACGGGTCCGCTCGTGACCCAGTGCGCCCAGGAGGGCGACCCGCTCGCGACCGAGCTGCTGGGCGACGTCGCCCGGTGGGTGGGCGAGGGGGCCGCGACCGTGGCCGCCCTGCTCGACCCCGAGATGTTCGTGCTCGGCGGCGGGGTGAGCGCCGCGGGCGACCTCCTGCTCGCACCGGCGCGCAACGCGTACGCCGAGCAGCTGTCGGCACGCGGGCACCGTCCGGAGGCCGCGATCGTCGTCGCGTCCATGGGCAACGACGCCGGCATGGTCGGCGCGGCGGACCTCGCCCGCGTCTGAGGCGCACCACCCGGGCCGGTCGGGCCGGCGGCGCGCGTCAGACGACCGCGCCGGGGTCGTCGTCCGACGGGTCGCGGCGGTGGGGCATCCGCCACACCAGCACGCCCACGGCCACGACGAACAGCACGACCGCCGCACGGACCAGCAGCACGGGCGCGTCGCGCCAGCCGACGACGACCACGAGCAGGAAGAGCGGCACGCCGACCGCGGCGCTCCACGCCATCGTCAGCAGGGGCTCCCCGCCGAGGACCGGGCCGGGGTCCGGCGGGACGAAGTGCTCGGCCTCGTCGACGACGTCCTCGGCCGCGTCGTACTGCGACGTCCCGTCCCAGTCGCGGCCCGAGAGCCGCGCGGCGGGCTGGTCGTCCGCCGCCTCCGGCGTGCGGGCGGGATCGGACGCCGCCGGGCGCACGACGCGGCCCGACGACGGGCTCTCGGCGTCGGCCGCCAGGTCGACGTCCTGCAGACGCGCGACGATGGCCGCCCACACGGCGTCGTCGCCGGTGGCCGGTGGTCCGGCGGCGGGCGCCCCGTCGTCTCCACCGTCGCCAGCCCCGCGGCCGGCCGCGGGGGCGCCGCCGCCCGGCGCGGCCCCCTCGGCGGGGGACGTGTCGTCGGCACCGGCGGCGTCGTCGGGGCGTGCGGCCATGGGAGCACTCTAGAGTCGGACCCGACGTGCCGGCCCCCGCGGGTCGGCGACAGGTCCGCACCGCGCCCGGGCAGGGCCGTACGCGGCGTCGGCGCGGGCGTCAGGACGAGGAGACACGTTGTTCTACTGGTTGATGAAGCGGGTGTTCGTCGGGCCCCTGCTGCACCTGGTCTACCGGCCGTGGGTGCGGGGGGCCGAGAACGTGCCCGCGGAGGGGGCGGCGATCCTCGCGAGCAACCACCTCGCGGTCATCGACTCGTTCTTCCTCCCGCTCGTGCTCGACCGCGAGATCGTGTTCATCGGCAAGCAGGAGTACTTCACCGGCCGCGGCCTCAAGGGGCGTCTGACGGCGGGCTTCATGCGCGGCGTCGGGACGATCCCGGTGGACCGCGGCGGCGGCAAGGCGAGCGAGGCAGCCCTGCGCACGGGCCTCAAGCGCCTGCGCGAGGGCGGCCTGTTCGGCATCTACCCCGAGGGCACGCGCAGCCCGGACGGCCGCCTCTACCGCGGCAAGACCGGCATCGCCCGCCTCGCGCTCGAGTCCGGTGCGCCGGTCGTCCCGCTGGCGATGGTCGGCACCGATGTCGCACAGCCGCTCGGCCGCAAGATCCCGAAGGTCATGCGCATCGGCGTCGTCATCGGCGAGCCCCTCGACTTCAGCCGCTACCGCGGCATGGAGAACGACCGCTTCATCCTCCGGTCGGTCACCGACGAGATCATGTACGCGATCATGAGCCTGTCCGGCCAGGAGTACGTCGACGTGTACGCGGCCACCCAGAAGGCCCGCATCGCCACCGGGCACCCGGCCGCGGACGAGGCCGGGCAGCTCCCGGACGCACCCGGCGGACGACCGCGTCCCGATGTCCAGGTTCCGGTCCCGCCGGAGGACGGCCCGTCCGCGTCAGTAGGATGAGGTCGGTCCCGGCCGTGTGCCGGGGGCGTGCGCACCGTGCCGGTGCGACCGCCGTGCCGCACGACCCGTCGTCGCCGCGCCCGGACCTCGGTCCCGCGCCCCCGGCCCGACGGGGAGGCACGCTGGGCGCGTCCGCCGACGCGGACGCCGCAGTCCTGTGCTCGACCAACGAGAGGTGTCTCCCATGTCGGTCCGTCGCGTCGCACTCCTGACCGCCGGCGGTTTCGCTCCGTGCCTGTCCTCCGCCGTCGGGGGGCTCATCGAGCGCTATACGGAGATCGCCCCCGAGGTCGAGATCATCGCCTACCAGCACGGGTACCACGGTCTGCTCCTCGGCGAGAAGCTCGTCGTGACGCCCGAGGTGCGCGCCAGGGCCGGCGTGCTGCACCGGTTCGGCGGGTCGCCGATCGGCAACTCCCGCGTCAAGCTCACCAACGCGGCCGACTGCGTCAAGCGCGGCCTCGTGCAGGAGGGCCAGGACCCGCTGCAGGTCGCGGCGGAGCAGCTCAAGGCCGACGGCGTCGACGTGCTGCACACGATCGGCGGCGACGACACGAACACGACGGCTGCCGACCTGGCGGCCTACCTGCACGAGAACGGCTACGAGCTCACGGTCGTCGGCCTGCCCAAGACGATCGACAACGACGTCGTGCCGATCCGCCAGTCGCTCGGTGCGTGGACCGCGGCCGAGGAGGCCGCGGGCTTCGCCGCCAACATCATCGGCGAGCACCGCTCCGGGCCGCGCATGCTGATCGTGCACGAGGTCATGGGCCGGCACTGCGGGTGGCTCACGGCGGCGGCGGCGGCGGAGTACCGCAAGTGGCTCGACCTGCAGGAGTGGGTCCCCGGCATCGGCCTGACGCGCGAGCGCTGGGACGTGCACGCCGTCTTCCTGCCCGAGCTGGCGCTCGACATCGACGCCGAGGCCGAGCGCCTCAAGGCGATCATGGACGAGCAGGGCAACGTCAACGTCTTCCTGTCGGAGGGTGCGGGCATGCACGAGATCGTCGAGCAGCTCGAGGCGGCCGGCGAGACCGTCCAGCGCGACCCGTTCGGCCACGTCAAGCTCGACACGATCAACCCGGGGCAGTGGTTCGCGAAGCAGTTCGCGAAGAAGCTCGGCGCCGAGAAGACCATGGTGCAGAAGTCGGGCTACTACTCGCGCGCCGCGGCCGCCAACGCCGAGGACCTGCGCCTCATCAAGTCGATGACCGACTTCGCCGTCGACTCCGCGCTGCGCGGGGAGTCCGGCGTCATCGGGCACGACGAGGAGCAGGGGGACCGGCTGCGTGCCATCGAGTTCCCGCGCATCGCCGGCGGTAAGGCGTTCGACGTGACGCAGCCGTGGTTCGGCGCACTCCTCGCGGACATCGGGCAGCCCCTCGTGCCGGCGAGCCACGCATGAGCGTCGAGCCGGACCCGCGGGTCGTCGAGGGCCTCGACGCGTGGGAGGGCCTGACGGCGCTCCAGCAGCCGCAGTGGCCCGACCGCGCCGAGCTCCGTCGCGTGCGCGACCGGCTCGCGACGCTGCCCCCGCTCGTGTTCGCGGGCGAGGCGGACGCGCTGCGCGCCCAGCTCGCGGCCGCGGGCCGCGGCGAGGCGTTCGTGCTGCAGGGCGGCGACTGCGCGGAGACGTTCGCGGACTCCACCGCGGACAACATCCGCAACAAGATCAAGACGATCCTGCAGATGGCGGTCGTGCTCACGTACGGCGCGAGCCTGCCGGTCGTGAAGATGGGTCGCATGGCGGGGCAGTACGCCAAGCCGCGGTCGTCCGACAGCGAGACGCGCGGCGACGTGACGCTGCCCGCGTTCCGTGGCGACATCATCAACGGGTACGACTTCACGCCGGAGGCGCGGACGCCCGACCCGCAGCGGCTGCTCGAGGCGTACCACACGTCGGCGTCGACGCTGAACCTCATCCGCGCGTTCACGACGGGCGGCTTCGCGTCGCTGCTGCGGGTGCACGAGTGGAACCGGGGCTTCACGACCAACCCCGCGTACGCGCGCTACGAGGAGATCGCCGCGGAGATCGACCGCGCGATCCGGTTCATGGCGGCGTGCGGCGCGGACTTCGACGCGCTGCGCACCGTCGACTTCTACGCGTGCCACGAGGGCCTGCTGCTGGACTACGAGCGCCCCCTCACGCGCGTCGACTCGCGCACCGGGCTGCCGTACGACTGCTCGGCCCACCTCCTGTGGATCGGGGAGCGCACGCGCCAGCTCGACGGCGCGCACGTCGACTACTTCTCGCGCGTGCAGAACCCGCTCGGCGTGAAGCTCGGCCCGACCTCCACCGGTGACGACGCGATCGCGCTCATGGACAAGCTCAACCCGTCGGGGGAGCCGGGGCGGATCACGTTCGTCACGCGCATGGGTGCCGGCAAGGTCCGCGACCTGCTGCCCGCGCTCGTCGAGAAGGTCACGGCCGACGGACGCCCCGTCACGTGGGTGTGCGACCCGATGCACGGCAACGGCATCACGTCGGCGTCCGGGTACAAGACCCGCCGGTTCAGCGACGTCATCGACGAGGTGGCCGGCTTCTTCGAGGTCCACCGCGCGCTGGGCACCGTGCCGGGCGGCCTGCACATCGAGCTCACCGGCGACGACGTCACCGAGGTGCTCGGCGGCTCGGAGGAGATCGACGACGAGGGCCTCGCGCGCCGGTACGAGACGCTCGTCGACCCGCGGCTGAACCACCAGCAGTCGCTGGAGATGGCGTTCCGCGTCGTGGAGCTGCTGCGCCGGGCGTGAGCCGACCGAGGCCCGCACGGCGACGCCCCGACCTGCCTCGCAGGTCGGGGCGTCGTGTGTCCGGGGGTGCCGCCGGGCGTCCGTCGCCTCAGACGACCGTCAGCGTGATGGTCGACCCCTTCGGGGCCGTCTCGCCGCCGGCGACGCTCTGGTCGACCACCCGGCCGATGAGGCCGCCCCAGCTGTTCTTCCGGTCGACGCGGAACCCCGCCGCCTCCAGCGTCGCCTTCGCGTCGTCGAAGCCGGTCTGGATCACGTTGGGCACCTGAACGGGCTCGGGGCCCTTCGAGACCGTCACCTCGACCGTGTCGCCGCGGTGGGCGGTCGCCCCCGCCTTCGGCAGCTGCTCGATGATCTGCCCGGCGGGCACGGTGTCGGAGAAGGCCTCGGTCGGCGTCACCGCCAGCGCGTCGGGCGCGAGCTGTTCGGTGGCGCGCTGGACCGAGATCCCCACGACCGACGTCACCGTCACCGGCGCCGGGCCGTCCGAGAGGACCAGGTCCACGGCGCTGCCCCGCTTCACCTGCGCGGCGTCCGTGACCGGGGTGCCGTCGGGGAGCGTCGCGCGCAGCACCAGGCCGCGCGCCACGTCGTCGCTGTGCTCGGGGTCGCCGTAGGCGGCGGTGAGCTCCGCGGCCTGCAGGGCGGCCTCGGCGGCCGCCTGCTCCTGGCCGACGAGGCCGTCCGGCACGTCGACGAGGTCGACGCCCCGCGACACCGTGTAGGTCACCGCGCCGTCCTTGCGGACCGGGTCGCCCGGGCCCGGGTCCGTGGCGACGACCGACCCCGCCGGCACGTCGTCGTCGAACGCCTCGGCCCGCTCGTGGCGCAGCCCGGCGTCCTCGAGCGCCGAGACGGCGTCCGCCTCGGTGAGGTCCACGACCGCCGGCACCGCGGTGTAGGCGCCGGGGCCGTGCTCGAGGTACCACCACGTGCCCAGCCCCACGAGCGCCAGCACGGTCGCCACGGCCACGGGCAGCACCCAACGCGGGCGGCGGGCGCGGTCGCGCTCGGCGCCCGCGGGTGGCGGCTGGGGCGCCGAGACGCCCAGGCCGATGGGCAGCGCGACGGTGCCCCCGCGGCGGTCCGCCGGGGACAGGCGCGTGGTCGCCGCGTGGTCGAGGTCCTCGTCGTCGAGGTCCGCGTCGCCCGTCGCCGCGGGCAGCGTGACCGTCGGCGGGACGTCGGCCCGGCGGTCGAGGGTGGCGTCGTCGAGGCTCGCGCGCGTGCGGCGCAGCAACTGGCACGCCGCGGTGGCGTCGACGGGGCGGTCGTCGGCGTCGCGCGCGGCGAGCGCGGCGACGAGCTCGTCGATCTCGGACGGCAGCCAGTCGACCAGGGTCGACGGCGCCGGGACCTCGGAGCTGACGTGCTGGAAGGCCACCTGGATCGGGGTCTCCCCGGTGAACGGCTGACGGCCCGTGAGCATCTCGTACAGCAGGACGCCGCAGGCGTACACGTCGGTCCGCGCGTCGCTCACCCCGCGCGTGACGAGCTCGGGGGCAAGGTACGCGACCGTGCCGAGGACCGTGCCGGTCGTGGTCGACGTCACCTCGGTCACGGCACGCGCCAGGCCGAAGTCGCCCAGGCGCACCCGGTCGTCCTCGCTCATCAGCAGGACGTTCTCGGGCTTGACGTCGCGGTGCACGAGTCCGGCGCGGTGCGCCGCGGCCAGCGCGTCCAGCACCGACTCCAGGACGCGCAGCGACTCACGGACCGTGAGCGCACCCTCCTCGGAGATGCGGCGGCGCAGGTTCGCGCCGTCGACGTACTCCATCGTCAGGTAGCTGGTGTCGCCGTCGACGCCCTGGTCGTAGACGCCGACCAGACCGGGGTGCGTCAGCCGCGCGGCAGTGCGGGCCTCCCGGCGGAAGCGCGCGACGAAGGCGCTGCCCGACGCGCCCTCCGCGAGGTGGGGGTGCATGACCTTGAGCGCGACCTCGCGGTCGAGCCGGCGGTCGACGGCCAGGTACACCGTCGCCATTCCGCCGCGCGCGAGGCGCGAGACGACCTCGTACCGGCCGTCGACCAGGCGGCCGACGAGCGGATCGGTGACGGTGGCTCCCACGCGCGGAAGTCTACGGGCGGGGGCGCGCCGATACGGGGAGCCGTGCCGGTCAGCGGAAGCGCGTCATCAGCGTCTGCACGTTCGCGACGTACCGCCGCGTGTCGGCGTACATGCCGTTGCGCTGCACCGAGGACGCGCCCTGGTAGTAGGACGCGATCGCCGTCGGCAGGTCGGGGGACGTGCGCACGAGCGAGCGGAGGATGGCGACGCCGGCCACGACGTTGTCGTCCGGGTGCAGGAGGTTGAGCTGCCGGCCGACCATGTCGGAGGCCCACTGGCCCGACGACGGGATGACCTGCATGGCGCCGATGGCGTTGGCGGGGGAGACGGCGCTGTGGTTGAAGCCGGACTCCTGGAACGCGATCGCCTGGGCCAGGGACGCGTCGACGCCCATGGACCGTGCGGTGGCCGCCACCTTCGCCTGCATCTGGTCGCGCGACGGCACCCCGGCGGCGAGCAGGCTGGCCTTGTTCTCGTTGGCGGAGGCGACGACCTTGTCGGAGTAGGTGCGCCCGGCGAAGGTGTTCCCGACGAGGCCGGTCGACGCGGCCGCGGGTGCGGTCGCCGCCCCCGCGCCGGGGACCACGAGCCGCTGTCCCGCCCGGATGAACGCGCGCGCGTCCAGGCCGTTGGCGGCGACGACGGCGGCGACGGTGGTGCCGTGCGCCCGGGCGATCCCCGAGACGGTGTCGCCGGTGCGCACGGTGTAGGTGCCCCCGGTCGGGGCCGCGGCCGCCGGCGCCGGGGCAGCGCTGGCCGCCCCGGGGATCCTGAGCGTCTGCCCCGCCCGGATGAACCCGCGCGCGTCGAGGCCGTTGGCCGCCACGACGGCCGGCACGGTCGTGCCGTGCGCTCGGGCGATCGCGGAGACCGTGTCGCCCGTCCGGACGGTGTAGCTGCCGGACGCGGCTGCGGCCGCCGGGGCCGGCGCGGCGCCCGTGGCGGGAACGAGCCGGAGCACCTGTCCGACGCGGATGCGCGACGGGTCGGCCAGCGCGTTGCCGGCTGCGAGCGCCCGCACGTTCGTGCCCGTGCGCTTCGCGATGGCGGACAGCGTGTCGCCCTCGCGGACGGTGTAGGTGTCGGCGGCGTGGCCGGCGGTGCCGGTGACGGCGATCGCGACCGTGGCGAGCGCGAGCGTCGCGCCCGTGCCGGTCGCGACGCGGGTCATCGGATTCGTGCGACGGCGAGCGGCTGCGGGCATTGGGTCCCCCCCGGGATGTGGCACAGGAGGCTCCTGTGGCGCGTGTTGCTGGTGTGACAGAAGTCGACGCTAGAGGACGATGGACGCCGGGGAAAGCGCGCGGCCCGAATTACAGGCGTGTGGTCGAGCGCCGTAGGCTGACCGGGTGAGCGCACGCACCACTCCCGACGACCTCGTCGACGCCTGGCTGACCGTCCCCGACGTCGCCGAGCGGCTCGGCACCGACGCCGGCCGCGTCCGGCGCATGCTGCAGGAACGCCGCATCGTGGGCGTCCGCCGCGGCGAGCCGCCGGTCATGAGCATCCCCGAGGCGTTCCTCGTGCCCGGGCACCTCGCGAATCCCGCGGCCCCCAGCCGCGCCGAGGACCTGCCCGAGTGGACCGTCCTGGCCGCGCTCCAGGGCACGCTGACCGTGCTCGCCGACACGGGGTTCGCCGACGAGGAGGCCGTCGTCTGGCTGTTCTCGCCCGACGAGCAGCTCGGCACCACGCCCGTCGCGGCGCTGCGCAGCGGGCGCAAGACCGAGGTCCGCCGCATCGCGCAGGCGCTCCTCTGAGCCAGGAGTCTCCGAGGCAGGGCCTCTGAGGTAGGCCCCCCCGAGGCGGGACTCCTCGGACGCACGGGCGGCTCTGGCGTGGCGCCGGGCCGGGCCGCGCGACGGCCGGACCGTCAGGCGCGGCGGTCGACCGCCGCGCGCGCCAGCGCGAGGAGCTGCCCGCGAGCGGGCTCGGGCCATCCGCGCGCGTCGAGGGCGGCGAACGCGCGCGCGGTGAGGTCGTCGATGAGCTGCTCGACCTCGGTCGGCGCGCCGGTGGCCGTGATCGTGGCCGCGAGGGAACGCACCCGCTCGTCGCTGAGCGTCCGGTCGCCGAGGCCGCTCGTGAGCGCGTGCACCGTGGCGTCGTCGCCGGCCGCGCGGGCGTTCCGCAGTGCGCGCGCGACGAGCACGGTGCGCTTCCCCTCGCGCAGGTCGTCGCCCGCCGGCTTGCCGGTGGTCGCGGGGTCGCCGAACACCCCGAGCAGGTCGTCGCGCAGCTGGAACGCCTCGCCGAGCGGCAGCCCGACCTCCCGGCAGCCCGCGAGCGCGGACTCGTCGGCGCCCGCGAGCGCGGCACCGAGCACGATCGGGTGCTCGACGCTGTAACGCGCGGACTTGGTGCGCAGCACGTCGAGGGCGCGTCGCTCGTCGCCGTCGTCGTCGCCCCAGGGGAGGGCCTGCGCGAGGACGTCCAGGAACTGCCCGACGGTCACCTCGGTCCGCATCCGGTCGAACACGGTGCGTGCGGTCGTGGCGACGTCGTCGGGCAGCGGGCCGACGGCCTCCGCCCACTCGCGCTCGCTCGCCACGAGAGCGAGGTCGCCGAGCAGGATCGCCGCCGCCGACCCGAAGCGCTCGCCGTCGCCGAGCAGGCTGCGCGCGGTGTGGTCGCCGGCGAACACCCGGTGGGCCGCGGGCAGGCCGCGGCGGGTGTCGGAGTCGTCCATGACGTCGTCGTGGAAGAGGGCGGCTGCCTGGAAGAGCTCGAGGGCCGCGCCGACGCGCAGGACGGCCGACTCCTGCGGCGTGCCCGGCGTGCCGCCGTGCGCCCGCCACGACCAGTAGCAGAAGGCCGCCCGCAGCCGCTTGCCGCCGGCGACCATGCGCTCCACCGCGTCGACGAGGGGCGCGGCGTCGGGCGACAGGGAGGCGACCTCGATCCGCAGCCGCGCGACGTGACCGGCCAGGGCCGCGTCGACCCCCGCGCGGAGGTCGACGAGGTCCACGTGCGGGGGCGCGTCGGTCACCCGACCCACCCTAGGGGCCCCCTCAGGGTGCGGTCGTGCGCACCGTGCCGCCGAGCGTCATGGTGCGCGTGCCGTCGCGGTCGAGGATCCCGACGACGAGCAGCTCGGCTCCGTCCGACCGCGCGAACGCAGCCTGGGCGGCGAGCCCCGCCTCGGGCACGGCGGGCGCCGACTCGGTGAAGCCTGCCGCCACCAACGGTGCGCGCACCGCCTCGAGGAGCCCCCCGGTGTCCTGCTCCGTCCGGAGGTTGAGGCTGATCTCGACGGCGCCGTCGGCGGCCGGCGCTGCGGACGACACCAGGACCTCGGCACCCTCCGGCACGGGGACGAGGTCGGCGGGGAACGCGTCGGCGAGCCGGCCGACGGCCGTGTGCCCGCCGATCTGGTCGGTCAGCAGGCTCTCGGAGGCCGAGGGCGTCGGCGTGGCGCCGGCGGTGGTCGTCGGGGAGGCGTCCGGCGCGGTCGTGCCGGTGCAGGCCGCGAGGACGACGATCGTGGCGAGGCACGCGGCCGCGCGGACGGGCGTGCGAGGCGTCGGACGTGGCACGGCGGACAGGGTAGCCATGCGGTCTGAGCCGACCACAGCGCGTGCCCCGGCGCCGGTGCCCACAGGTGGGCCGCTCGCCCACCCGGCGCAGGCGCGCGCTGCGCTGGAGTGGCGGCATGGACCCCGTCATCCTCCGCATCGACGAGCCGCGCGAGCTGCTCGCCTACGTGCCCCACCGGCTCGGCTTCCGCCCGATCGAGAGCGCCGTGGCCGTCGGCCTGCGCGGTGCCCGCGCCCGCGTCGGCCTCGTGGTGCGGGTCGATCTCGACGACCTGGCGTCGCCGACGCACGGCCCGCAGCTCGCGCGCACGCTCGCGGGCCATCTCGGCCAGGACGGCGCGACGCGCGTGCTGCTGGTCACGTACACCGAGCGCGACGTGGGGGAGCGCCTCGCCGACCGCGCCGCCGCGCACCTGGCCGAGGCGTGCGACGTGCCGGTCGGGCCGCTCGACGCGCTGCTCGTGACGGGCGGCTCCTACCGGTGCCTGGCCTGCCCGCCGGGGTGCTGCCCGCCGGGCGGGCGACCGCTGGACGACCTGCGCGGCACGCGCGTGGGGGCGGAGATGGTGCTGGCGGGCTCGGTCGTGGCCGACCGGCGTGAGGACGTCGCACGGATCGCGAACGCGAACGCGGACGCGCGGCGGTCGGTGGCCCGGGCGCGACGGCGCTGGGAGGCTGCGCGGCTGCGTGCCGCCTGCAGGGACGAGGCCGCCGTGGCGGTGTGGCGCTCGGCGTCGCTGCGCGCGTGGCGGGAGGAGGTCGCCGAGGGCGCCGCGCCGCACTCCGCTGTCGAGGGCGGGCCGGACGGCGACGAGGCGGCGTCGGTCGACGGCTCCGTGGATCGCACGGACGCAGCAGGGGCGGCGGGCGGACGCACGACCCTCAGCCGGCTCGGCCGGATCGAGGCGGGCCTGGCCGACCGCCGGGTCCGGGACGCGGTCCTCGTCACCCTCGTGCCCGGTACGGGCCTGCTCCCGGAGAGGTCCGTGCGGTCACCGCACCCGGACCCGGCGGACGACCGGCTGCTCGGGGAGGCGATGGCGCGGGTCGCCGACCCCTCGGCCGGCGTGCCGCCACCGGTCACGAGCCGCCGGCACGAGCTCGTGCTCGAGGAGGTCGTCGCGCACGGCCGGCGGGACGCGCAGGCACCCGCGCTCACCCTGCTGGGTCTCCTCGCGTGGTGGCGGGGGGACGGTGCCCGCGCGGGGCTGCTCCTCGAGCGGGCTCTCGAGCACGACGAGGCGTACCGGCTCGCCGCACTGCTGGCGCGTGCGCTCGGGGCGGGGCTGCCACCGGGCTGGGTGCGCCGCGTCCCGTGAGGCGAACGGCGCGGTCGTGAGCGGCCGCACGCTCCGGTAGCGTCGCGCCGGAGGCCAACGTGGTCCGAGAGGGGCCGACATGGCCCGAGAGGGAGAGTGCGGCGATGGGCATCGTGGTCGGCTACCTGGCGACGCCGGAGGGACGTGCGGCGCTCGACGCGGCGGTCGACGAGTCACGGCTTCGCTCCACGCCCGTGGTCGTGGTCGCCAGCGTGCGGCCCGACGCGCCTGCCGAGGGCCGCGCCGCGACGGCGGAGGCGCTCGACCGTGCCCGCGAGGAGCTCGTGGGCCTGGGCGTCCAGCACGAGGTGCGGCTCCTGGACGGCGGCGACGTCGCCGACGACCTCATCACGACGGCCGAGCAGGTCGACGCCCAGCTCATCGTGCTGGGTCTGCGCCGCCGCAGCCCGGTGGGCAAGCTGATCCTGGGAGCCAACGCGCAGCGGGTGCTGTTCGACGCCCCGTGCCCCGTCCTCACCGTCAAGCCGCGCGGCTGATCGCGTCGCCCCGGGCCCGGGAATCATCCGGGCGCGGGCGGCGTTGGCACCGGTGAACCCCCACGACCCCCGGCGCGTGCCAGCGCGCCACGCCGCGGCGCGCGCTGCTGGCCCCGGTCGTCGGTACAATATCCGTCTGTCTTCCGGTCCTGCGGGCCCCTCCTCGGATCCGGTCGCCGTGCTGACGAAAGGTCCTTCGTGACGTCCCAGACCCCGCACCCCGCACTTCCGCGCGAGTTCCAGCACCCGGCGCTGCAGGAGCTGGTGAAGCGCGGGCACACCCACGGCAGCGTCGACACCGACTCCGTGCGCGCCGCCTGCGAGGCCGCCGGCGTCGAGGGCCCCAAGCGCCTGCGCGCCGTGGTCCGCGGGCTCGGCACCGCCGGTGTGACGGTCAACGACCTCGGCTCTGCCGGCCGCGCCGTCGCGGCGACCAGCGCCAAGTCCCGTCCCGCCGCGAAGGCGTCGGTCGTCGTCGACGCTGCTCGTGCCGAGGCCCCCGCCGCGCGGCCGAAGGCCGCGGCGAAGCCGGCCACCAAGGCAGCGGCCAAGCCCGCGTCGACCGGTCCCAAGACGGCCGCCGCGAAGGCCGCCGCCGCCAAGGCCGCCAAGGCCGCGCCCGGTGACGAGGCCGTCGACGAGGCCGTGGTGCTCGAGGACGTCGAGATCGAGGACGTCGTGATCGAGGACGTCGAGACGCCCGACGACGAGGTGACCGCGACGGACGAGGAGGCCACTCCCGTGGCCGGTGCCGTCGCCGCGGCGCCTGCGGCGAAGGAGGAGACGTCCACGTCCGAGGACGTCGGCTTCGTGTACTCCGACGCGGACGACGACGACGCCCCCGCGCAGCAGGTCGTCACGGCCGGTGCCACCGCCGACCCCGTGAAGGACTACCTCAAGCAGATCGGCAAGGTCGCCCTCCTCAACGCCGAGCAGGAGGTCGAGCTCGCCAAGCGGATCGAGGCCGGCCTCTTCGCCGAGGAGCGGCTGAACGCCGGGCTGCAGCTCGAGCCCAAGGCACGCCGGGAGCTCGAGTGGATCGCGCAGGACGGTCGCCGTGCCAAGAACCACCTGCTCGAGGCCAACCTGCGGCTCGTCGTCTCGCTGGCCAAGCGCTACACGGGCCGCGGCATGCTCTTCCTGGACCTGATCCAGGAGGGCAACCTCGGGCTCATCCGCGCGGTCGAGAAGTTCGACTACACCAAGGGCTACAAGTTCTCGACGTACGCGACGTGGTGGATCCGCCAGGCCATCACCCGTGCCATGGCGGACCAGGCGCGGACCATCCGCATCCCGGTGCACATGGTCGAGGTCATCAACAAGCTCGCGCGCGTCCAGCGCCAGATGCTCCAGGACCTGGGCCGCGAGCCCACGCCGGAGGAGCTGGCCAAGGAGCTCGACATGACGCCCGAGAAGGTCGTCGAGGTCCAGAAGTACGGCCGCGAGCCCATCTCGCTGCACACCCCCCTCGGCGAGGACGGCGACAGCGAGTTCGGCGACCTCATCGAGGACTCCGAGGCGGTCGTCCCGGCCGACGCGGTGAGCTTCACGCTCCTGCAGGAGCAGCTGCACCAGGTCCTCGACACGCTGTCCGAGCGTGAGGCGGGCGTCGTCTCGATGCGCTTCGGTCTCACCGACGGCCAGCCGAAGACGCTGGACGAGATCGGCAAGGTCTACGGCGTCACGCGGGAGCGGATCCGCCAGATCGAGTCGAAGACGATGTCGAAGCTGCGGCACCCGTCGCGCTCGCAGGTCCTGCGCGACTACCTCGACTGACCCGCAGCCCCGGACGCGCCGCGCGCCCCGACGTACGGCCCCGTCACTGCGGTGACGGGGCCGTCGTCGTCCCGGCGGCCCGCGTGGGGCGGCCGTGCTGCGGCGCCGCGGGCGCCGCCACGCACAGCACCGCGCCGGACAGCACCGCCACGGACAGCATCGCGCCGGACAGCACGAGGGCCCGGACCGTCCGGTCCGGGCCCTCGTGGGGTCGGTGGTGCGCCGTGGCGCCTGGCTCAGGACAGCGCCCGCGCCCCCGAGCCGTGCTCGGCGTGGAGGCGGTCGGTCTCGTCCTGCACATGCGTCGCGACGGTGGCGAACTTGGGTGCGTGCTCACGCGCGTGGTGCGCGCAGAACAGCAGCTCGCCGACCGGGAGCACGACGCGGACGTACGCCTGCGCGCCGCAGCGGTCGCAGCGGTCGGCAGCCGTCAGCGGAGCGGTGTTGTCGATCGTCGTCCCAGTCACGTTTCCATACAACCATCCGCACCCCGGATCCATGTCGCCCAGCGGGCGAGGTTCGCTCTTCGCGTACAAGATCGTGACGCGATGTCACACGTTCGTGACGTGCGCCACGTCCGAGCCGGGCCGGCGGTGCACCGGGCGGCATGGCGGCGGGGCGCTGTCGGCGGCCGCGGCTACCATCGCGGCGTGACCACGACCTCCTCGACCCCCGGGTACACCGCGCGGCACCTGTCGGTGCTCGAGGGCCTCGAGGCCGTCCGCAAGCGCCCGGGCATGTACATCGGCACGACCGACAGCCGCGGGCTCATGCACTGCCTCTGGGAGATCATCGACAACTCGGTCGACGAGGCGCTCGGCGGCCACGGCGACCGGATCGAGATCGTCCTGCACGCCGACCAGTCGGTGGAGGTGCGCGACAACGGGCGCGGCGTCCCCGTCGACCTCGAACCGAAGACCGGCCTGACGGGTGTGGAGGTCGTCTTCACCAAGCTGCACGCCGGCGGCAAGTTCGGCGGCGGCTCGTACGCCGCCTCGGGCGGTCTGCACGGCGTCGGCGCATCGGTGGTCAACGCCCTCTCCGCGCGGCTCGACGTCGAGGTGGACCGGCACGGCCGGACGCACCGCATGAGCTTCCACCGCGGCGAGCCCGGCGTCTTCGACGACAGCGCCGGCATCGGTCCGGAGTCCCCGTTCGAGCCGTTCGTCTCGGGGTCCGAGCTGGCGGTCGTGGGCAAGGTGGCCAAGGCCCGCACCGGGACGCGCGTGCGCTACTGGGCGGACCGGCAGATCTTCCCGTCCTCGGCCGTCTTCTCCTACGACGAGCTGGTGACGCGGGCCCGGCAGACGAGTTTCCTCGTGCCCGGGCTCGCCCTCACCGTGCGTGACGAGCGCGGCATCCCCGGCACCCCCGGCGCGGACGGCCCGCACGAGGAGACGTTCCTGCACGAGGGCGGGGTCGTCGACTTCGTGGACCACCTGGCCCCCGACGCCGCGGTGACCGACGTGTGGCACCTGACCGGCGAGGGCACGTTCACCGAGACGGTGCCGGTGCTCGACGAGCGCGGGCACATGTCCCCGCAGGAGGTCTCCCGCACGTGCGAGGTGGACGTCGCCGTGCGCTGGGGGACCGGCTACGCGACCGAGGTCCGCAGCTTCGTCAACATCATCGCGACCCCCAAGGGCGGCACGCACCTCGCGGGGTTCGAGGCGGCGCTGCTCAAGACGCTGCGTGCGCAGGTGACGGCGAACGCGCGCCGGCTCAAGGTGTCGTCCAAGGACTCGTCCGAGCGGATCGAGAAGGAGGACGTGCTCGCGGGCCTCACGGCCGTGGTGACCGTGCGCCTGGCCGAGCCGCAGTTCGAGGGTCAGACCAAGGAGGTCCTCGGCACCGGACCCGTGCGCGGCATCGTCGCCCGCGTCGTGGAGCAGGAGCTCACGGCGCTGCTGACGTCGGCGAAGCGCGAGCACAAGGCGCACTCCGGCGCACTGCTCGACAAGGTCGTCGGCGAGATGCGGGCGCGCATCTCCGCCCGCAAGCAGAAGGAGATCTCCCGGCGCAAGACGGCGCTGGAGTCGTCGTCGCTGCCGGCGAAGCTGGCCGACTGCCGCATCGACGACGTCGAGCGCAGCGAGCTGTTCATCGTCGAGGGTGACAGCGCCCTCGGCACGGCCAAGCTCGCGCGCAGCTCGGACTACCAGGCGCTGCTGCCCATCCGCGGCAAGATCCTCAACGTCCAGAAGGCGTCCGTGGGCGACATGCTCAAGAACGCCGAGTGCGCGTCGATCATCCAGGTCATCGGCGCGGGTTCGGGCCGCACGTTCGACCTCGAGGCCGCCCGCTACGGCAAGGTCGTGCTGATGACCGACGCGGACGTCGACGGCGCGCACATCCGCACGCTGCTGCTCACGCTGTTCTTCCGGTACATGCGCCCGCTCGTGGAGGACGGCCGGGTGTACGCGGCGGTCCCGCCCCTGCACCGCGTCGAGGTGATCGGCGCCGGCTCACGCAAGAACGAGTACGTCTACACCTACTCGGAGGCGGAGCTCGCGGCGACGCTCAAGAAGCTCGACCGCTCGGGCCGCCGGTACAAGGACGACATCCAGCGCTACAAGGGCCTGGGAGAGATGGACGCCGACCAGCTCGCGGAGACGACGATGGACCCGCGGTACCGGACGCTGCGGCGCGTGACGGTCGCGGCGGCGCAGCGGGCCGAGGAGATCTTCGAGCTGCTCATGGGCTCGGACGTCGCTCCCCGCAAGGACTTCATCGTCGCCGGTGCGCACGCGCTGGATCGCTCGCGCATCGACGCCTGACGGCGCCGCGCCGGTCGGGTCAGCGCTAACCGCTGGCCGGCTCGCACCCCGCACGCGAGGCTGACCCCATGAACGACACGACCGACGTGGCCGCACCCGCCGCCGACACCGACTCACACGTCGAGGCGCGGACCGGCACGGCCGCTGAGCATCCTGACCTCGCACCCATCGCCGAGCGCGCCGCCGCCCCGGCGGTGCTCGACCCGCCGCCGGCCGACCTCGGCCTGACGTGGCGCCCGCTGGCGGTCGAGGACGCGAGCGCCCTGACCGAGCTCGTCCAGGTGGTCGAGGAGGCCGACGGCCAGCCGTTCCGGACGTCCACGGAGGAGATCCAGGAGGAGCTCGCGGCGGACTGGCGCGACCTGACGCGCGACACGCTCGTCGGGCTCGACGCCCAGGGCACCATGCGCGCCTGGGCGCAGGTCGACAGCGCGCCCGGCGACACGCGGGTCGTGCGCGCGTTCGTCTCCGGCGGGGTGCACCCGCTCTGGCGCGGCCGGGGCATCGGGCGCGCGGTGGTGGCCTGGCTGCAGGGCCGCGCGCGCCAGGTGCTGGCGGCATCGGGCAAGGACGTGCCGGGCCGGATCGCGGCGTACCTGGAGGACACCGCACCGGCGAGCGCGCGCGTGTACCGCGCGGCGGGGTTCACGCCGATCCGCTACTACACCGAGATGCGGCGCTCGCTGCGCGATCCGCTGCCCGAGGTCCCGCTCGTCGAGGGCATCCGGGTGGTCCCGTGGTCGGACGAGCTCGACGACGCGGTGCGGCTGGCCCACAACGAGTCGTTCGCGGACCACTGGGGCAGCGAGCCCCGCACGCCCGAGCAGTGGCAGGGGCACCGTGCGATGTTCGCGCCGACGTGGAGCTTCGTCGCCGTCACGGACGACGGCGAGGTCGCGGGCTACGCGACGTCGGGGCGCTACGAGCACGACTGGGAGGTCGCCGGGTACAGCTCGGGGTACACGGAGCTGCTCGGGGTTCGGCGCGCGTGGCGCGGCCGGGGCGTCGCGGTGGCCCTGCTCGCGACGGTGATGCGCGCCTACGCCGCCGACGGCGTCGACTACGCCGAGCTCGGCGTGGACACGGCGAACCCCTCCGGTGCGCACGGGCTCTACGCGCGCCTCGGCTACGAGGTCGTCCACAGCTCGACCATGTACTCGGTCGAGCTGTGACGTCGTCGACCTGGTCCGGCGCGTCCGCCCGGGAGGCTCCGGGCGGACGCGCGCGGACGTTAGGGTCTGTGGAATGACCAGCGTGCTCGACCTGCAGGCCGTGACGATCCGCCGGGGGACGACGACGATCCTCGAGGACCTGTCGTGGCAGGTCCGCGAGGACGAGCGCTGGGTGGTTCTGGGGCGCAACGGCGCCGGCAAGACGACGCTGCTCCAGGTGGCCTCGGGGCGCATGCACCCGACGCGGGGCACCGCGACGCTGCTGGGCTCGCGCCTCGGTGCGACGGACGTGTTCGAGCTGCGGCCCCGGATCGGGCTGTCCAGCGCGGCCCTGGCGGACCGGATCCCCTCCGGCGAGACCGTCAAGGACGTCGTGCTGACCGCCGCCTACGGCGTGACGGGCCGCTGGCGCGAGTCCTACGAGGAGCTCGACGAGACACGCGCCAACGACCTGCTCGCGGCGTTCGGCGTCGCGCACCTCGCCCAGCGCTACTTCGGGACCCTGTCCGAGGGCGAGCGCAAGCGCGTGCAGATCGCGCGGTCGCTCATGAGCGACCCGGAGCTGCTGCTCCTCGACGAGCCGGCCGCGGGCCTGGACCTCGGCGGCCGGGAGGAGCTCGTCGGTGCGCTGGCCGAGCTCGCGCGCGACCCGCGGTCGCCGGCACTCGTGCTCGTGACGCACCACGTCGAGGAGATCCCGCCGGGCTTCACCCACCTGCTGCTCCTGCGCGGCGGCAAGGTGTTCGCCGCGGGGCCGATCGGCGAGGTGCTGACCGCGGAGAACCTCTCCGGGGCGTTCGACGTGCCGCTGCGCCTGGAGCACGGGGACGGCCGGTGGACGGCGCACGCCTCGGCCGGAGCGGCGTCCAGGCACTGACGCACGCCCGCGGTCGGAGGAGTCCGACGGGTCGGGCGGTGCGCAGCGGGGTCCGCCACGGGATGGCAAAGCCGTGGAATAGGATCGTCACGGACCCGACGGCGGGACGACCTGCGGAGGTGGCGTGATGGGCTGGCTGTGGTGGGTCGGCGGGGCACTCCTGCTCGGCGTGCTCGAGATGGTCTCGCTCGACCTGGTCCTCATCATGTTCGCCGGCGGGGCTCTCGCCGGCGGGGTGGCGTACGCGCTCGGCGCGCCGCTCGTCGTGCAGTTCGTCGTGGCCGCCGTGGCGGCCGTCGCCCTGCTGCTGCTGCTGCGTCCGTGGCTGCTGCGCCACCTGCGCTCGCGCGTGGACCTGCCGGAGACGAACACCGCGGCGCTCCTCGGGCGCCCGGCGGTCGTCGTCGCCGACGTCGACGGCATGACGGGGCGCGTCAAGCTCGCCGGCGAGGTCTGGAGCGCGCGGACCGCCGACGGCTCGGTGCTGCCACCGGGCACGGCGGTCGTGGTCGCCCGCATCGAGGGCGCCACCGCGGTGGTCGCCGCGGCCGCGCCCGCACCCCGCCCCGACGCTCCGCCTGCCACCGGCGCCGCGTCCGCCTGAACCACCCGGTCCGGTGCCGCCGGGCCGTCCTCGCCGCCGTGGACGGCGGCACGAACCGCGGAGGCTCCATGTCCGACAACCCGGGACAGATCGCCCTGATCGTCGTCCTCGGCCTCGTCCTGCTGTTCGTCGTCGTCGCCCTCGTGCGCGCGGTGCGGATCGTGCCGCAGGCCGTCGCCGTCATCGTCGAGCGCCTCGGCCGCTACAACCGGACGCTCGACGCCGGTCTGCACCTGCTCATCCCGTTCGTCGACCGCGTGCGGGCGAGCGTCGACCTGCGCGAGCAGGTCGTGTCCTTCCCGCCGCAGCCGGTCATCACCTCGGACAACCTCGTGGTCAGCATCGACACGGTCATCTACTTCCAGGTGACGAGCCCGAAGGACGCGGTCTACGAGATCGCGAACTACATCACCGGCATCGAGCAGCTGACCGTGACGACGCTGCGCAACGTCATCGGGTCCATGGACCTCGAGCAGACGCTCACCAGCCGCGACCAGATCAACGGGCAGCTGCGCGGCGTGCTCGACGAGGCGACCGGCAAGTGGGGCATCCGCGTCAACCGCGTCGAGCTCAAGGCGATCGACCCGCCCGCGTCCGTGCAGGGCTCGATGGAGCAGCAGATGCGCGCCGAGCGGGACCGTCGTGCCGCCATCCTCACCGCCGAGGGCGTCAAGCAGTCCCAGATCCTCACGGCCGAGGGCGAGAAGCAGTCGGCGATCCTGCGCGCCGAGGGTGACGCGCAGTCCGCCATCCTGCGGGCCGAGGGCGAGGCGCGCGCGATCCTGCAGGTCTTCGACGCGGTGCACCGCGGCGACGCCGACCCCAAGCTGCTCGCGTACCAGTACCTGCAGACCCTGCCGAAGATCGCCTCGAGCCCGTCGAACAAGATGTGGTTCCTGCCCGCCGAGCTCAGCGGGGCGCTGGGGTGGCTCTCCAAGGGCTTCACCGGCGGGGGCGAGGGTGACGGTGGCGGGTACGAGACGCGACCCGCCGGGAGCTCGCCGCTCGCCGCGGACGACCTGCCGCCGACCTCGCTCACGGACCCGAGCGAGGCGCTCGCCGAGGCGCGCCGCGAGTCGGCCGCCGCGACGGCCGACGCGACGAGCGCGGGCACGCTGACGGGGGTGCCCTTCGACCGCACCGCCGAGCACGGCCAGCGACCGGGCGTCGACGCGCCGGGCCGGACCGCGACGCCGTCGCCGGACGTGCCCTCCGCGCGGCCGCAGCCCGAGCCGCCCACGGCCGGCGCCTGACAGCCGGGGACCGTCGCACCGGCGCCCCGCCCCGCCCCGCCCTGCCGTCCGCCCTGAGCGGACGGCGGGGGGCACGGGGTTGGCTCCCCGGGGGACGCGTGGGAGCGTGTGACCGGCCGTCGAGGAGGTAGACCCGTGCTCATGCCACTGCTGCGCGAGCAGCTGAGCCCGTACCGGGCCGCCGTGCTCGCCGTGCTCGTGCTCCAGCTCGTGCAGACCCTCGCGACGCTGTGGCTGCCCAGCCTCAACGCGGACATCATCGACGACGGCGTCGCGCGGGGGGACACCGGCACGATCTGGCGGATCGGCGGCGTGATGCTCGCGGTGAGCCTGGTGCAGGTCGTCGCGGCCGTCGGTGCGGTGTGGTTCGGCGCGCGGACGGCGATGGCGTTCGGGCGGGACGTGCGTGCCCGCCTGTTCGACCGCGTGCAGTCCTTCTCGCAGCAGGAGATGGGCCGGTTCGGGGCGCCGACCCTCATCACGCGGACGACGAACGACGTCCAGCAGGTGCAGATGCTCGTGCTCATGACGTTCGTGTTCCTCGTCATGGCGCCGCTCATGCTCGTCGGCGGCGTCGTCATGTCGCTGCGGGAGGACGTCGGCCTCTCGGGCCTGCTGCTCGTCGTCGTGCCCGTCCTCGCCGGCATCATCGCGCTCGTCGTGACCCGCATGGTGCCGTGGTTCCGGCGCATGCAGAAGCGCATCGACGCGATCAACCGCGTCATGCGCGAGCAGCTCACCGGCGTGCGCGTCGTGCGGGCGTTCGTCCGGGAGCGGCAGGAGCGCGCGCGCTTCGAGGTCGCCAACCAGAGCCTGTACGAGGCGTCGCTGCGCACCGGCCTGCTCATGGCGCTGCTGTTCCCCGCGGTCATGCTCGTCATGAACGCCTCGAGCGTCGCCGTCGTGTGGTTCGGGGCGCGGCGGGTCGAGGCGGGGGCGATGGAGATCGGCTCCCTCATCGCGTTCCTCAGCTACATCATGTTCGTCCTGATGGCCGTGATGATGGCGTCGATGATGGTCGTGATGGTGCCCCGCGCGATGGTGTCGGCCGAGCGCATCACCGAGGTCCTGGCGACGTCGTCCAGCGTCGTGCCGCCCGCGGTGCCCGTGCGCTTCGACGCCGTCCGGGCGCGCGCCGCGGCGGACGGGTCCGCCGGGGAGGGGCCGGACCGCACCGGGGTCCTCGAGCTGCGCGGTGTGGAGTTCCGCTACCCGGGCGCCGAGCACCCGGTGCTGCACGACGTGTCGTTCGTCGCCGAGCCGGGGCGCACGACGGCGATCATCGGCTCCACCGGCGCGGGCAAGACCACCCTGCTCGGCCTCGTCCCGCGCCTCTACGACGTCACGGGCGGGCAGGTGCTCGTCGACGGGGTGGACGTGCGCGACGCCGACCCCGAGGCGCTGTGGTCGCGCATCGGCCTCGTGCCGCAGCGCCCGTACCTCTTCTCCGGCACCGTGCGGTCCAACCTGCAGTTCGGTCGCCCGGAGGCCACCGAGGACGAGCTGTGGCACGCGCTGACCGTCGCGCAGGCACGTGACTTCGTCGAGGCGCTGCCGGACGGTCTCGACGCGCCCGTCGCACAGGGCGGCACCAACCTGTCCGGTGGCCAGCGGCAACGCCTCGCGATCGCGCGGGCGCTCGTGCGCCGCCCGTCCGTCTACCTCTTCGACGACTCGTTCTCCGCGCTGGACTACGCGACCGACGCGGCGTTGCGCGCGGCCCTGGTGCCCGAGACGCGCGACGCGACCGTGCTCGTGGTGGCGCAGCGCGTCGCCACGATCCGGTTCGCCGACCGCATCCTGGTGCTGGACGAGGGGCGCGTCGTGGGCGACGGCACGCACGACGAGCTGCTCGCCGCGAACGAGACGTACCAGGAGATCGTGTACTCCCAGCTGAGCGCGCAGGAGGCGGCATGAGCGGCGCACGGCCGACGCCGGGCGGGGCGAACGCGACCGGTGCCGCGGCGCCCGGCGGTCCCGCGCCCGCAGCACCCGCCGCGCCGGTGCGACCGGGCGGTCCGCGTGGTCACGGGCCGATGGGCATGGGAGCGGGCATGCCCGTGCAGCGCTCGCTCGACTTCCGCGGGTCGCTGCGCCGCCTGCTCACGGTGCTGCGACCCGAGCGCGGACGGCTCGTCGCCGTCCTCGTGCTCGGCGCGCTGTCGGTCGCGGCGGCCGTCGCCGGCCCGAAGCTCCTGGGCGACGCGACGAACGTGATCTTCGAGGGCGTCGTCTCCCGCGGCCTGGCGGACGTCGTGCCCGCAGGGGCGAGCCAGCGGGAGGCCGTCGACGCGCTGCGCGCTGCCGGTCAGGACCAGCTCGCCGACATGGTCGCCGGGATGACGGGCGTCGTGCCGGGACGCGGCGTCGACGTCGAGCGGCTCGGCGACATCCTGCTCGTCGTCCTCGTCGTGTACGTGGCGGCGTTCGTGCTCGGCTGGCTGCAGGGCCGGCTGACCGCACGTGCCGTGCAGGCCACGGTGCTGCGCATGCGCGCCCACGTGGAGGAGAAGCTCGCGCGCCTGCCGCTGTCCTACTACGACCGCCAGCCGCGTGGCGAGCTGCTCAGCCGCGTGACGAACGACATCGACAACGTCGCGCAGACCATGCAGCAGACGCTGTCCCAGCTCGTCACCTCCGTCCTGACGGTGGTCGGGGTGCTCGGCATGATGTTCTGGCTCTCCCCGCTGCTCGCCGTCGTCGCGCTCGTGACCGTGCCGCTGTCGGTCGTCGTGGCCGGCGCCATCGCGAAGCGGTCGCAGCCGCAGTTCGTGCGGCAGTGGGCGTCGACAGGGCAGCTCAACGCGCACATCGAGGAGATGTTCACGGGGCACGCGCTCGTCACGGTCTTCGGCCGGCAGCGCCAGGCGGCGCGCACGTTCGCCGAGCGCAACGACGAGCTGTTCGAGTCGAGCTTCCGCGCGCAGTTCATCTCGGGGATCATCCAGCCGGCACTCGGGTTCCTCTCGAACCTCAACTACCTCGTCATCGCCGTCGTCGGCGGGCTGCGGGTCGCGTCGGGGACGATGACGCTCGGCGAGGTGCAGGCGTTCATCCAGTACAGCCGGCAGTTCACCCAGCCGCTCACGCAGATCGCGTCGATGGCGAACCTCCTGCAGTCCGGCGTCGCGTCGGCCGAGCGGGTCTTCGAGCTGCTCGACGCCGAGGAGCAGGAGCCGGACCCGGTGGCCCCCGCGCGGCTCCCGCGTCCCGTCCGGGGCCGCGTCGCGTTCGAGCACGTGTCGTTCCGCTACGAGGCGGACACCCCGCTCATCGAGGACCTCAGCGTGGTCGCCGAGCCGGGGCAGACGGTCGCGATCGTGGGACCGACCGGTGCGGGCAAGACCACGCTGGTCAACCTGGTCATGCGCTTCTACGAGGTGGGCTCCGGGCGGATCACGCTCGACGGCGTCGACACGCGCACGCTCACGCGCGACGAGCTCCGCGGGCAGATCGGCATGGTCCTGCAGGACACGTGGCTGTTCGGCGGGACGGTCGCGGAGAACATCGCGTACGGCGTCGACCACGCGACGAGCGAGCAGGTCGTCGAGGCCGCGGTCGCGACGCACGTGGACCGGTTCGTGCGGACCCTGCCCGAGGGGTACGACACGGTGCTCGACGACGAGGGCGGCTCGGTGTCCGCGGGGGAGAAGCAGCTGCTGACGATCGCGCGCGCGTTCCTCGCGGACCCGGCGATCCTCATCCTCGACGAGGCCACGTCGTCGGTCGACACGCGGACCGAGGTCCTCGTGCAGCAGGCGATGAGCACGCTGCGCAGCGGGCGCACGTCCTTCGTCATCGCCCACCGGCTGTCGACCATCCGCGACGCCGACGTCATCCTCGTCATGGAGCACGGCCGCATCGTCGAGAAGGGGTCGCACGACGAGCTGCTCGCCGCCGAGGGCGCGTACGCGCGCCTGTACGCGAGCCAGTTCGCCGCGGCCACGGCGCCGGTCGACTGACGGGCCGCCCGCGGGGGGCGCGCGCGGCGAAGCGCGACGCGCCGGGCGTGCGGTGTGCGATCCGCGGCGACGGCGGCGATGCTGTGCCGTAACGATTCGAGGAGGAACCCGTTGTCGACCACGCCTGCCCCTTCCGCCCGCGCCGACGCACCGGTCGTCGGTGACCCGGAGCTCGCCCACCGCGTCCGCAGCCTCACGGTCCGTCTGACCGACCCCGCGGGACGTCCGCTCCCCGGTGCGCGGGTGCGCGCCGAGCAGCAGGGCCACGCGTTCTGGTTCGGGAACATCGGCTTCGACGAGGTGGCGCGCGCGGCCGCGTCGCTGCCCGGCGGCACGCCGCTGGCGCCGCACGAGGCCGACCTGCTCGCCCGCCTCGACGAGCTCTGGCTCGACGTGTTCAACCAGGCGACCCTGCCGTTCTACTGGGGCACGTTCGAGGCGACGCAGGGGCGGCCGCGCACGGCCGCACTGCGCGCCGCCGCACAGCACTACGTCGACCGCGGCGTGACGGTGAAGGGCCACCCGCTCGTGTGGCACACGGTGCAGCCGGACTGGCTGAAGCCGCTGCCGGACGAGGAGGTGCTGCGCCTGCTGCGGGCACGCGTGCAGCGGGACGCGGGCGAGTTCGCCGGCCTCATCGACGTGTGGGACGCGATCAACGAGGTCGTGATCATGCCGGTCTTCACCCAGGACGACAACGCGGTGACGCGGGTCGCCAAGACCGTCGGGCGCATCGGCATGATCCAGCTCGCGTTCGACGAGGCGCGTGCCGTCAACCCCGGCGCGATGCTGCTGCTCAACGACTTCGACATGTCGGCCGACTACGAGCACCTCGTGGAGGAGGCGCTGGCGGCGGGGGTCCGCATCGACGCTCTCGGCCTGCAGAGCCACATGCACAAGGGCCCGTGGGGCCGCGACAAGACCCTCGACGTGCTCGAGCGGTTCTCGCGCTTCGGTCTGCGGCTGCACTTCACGGAGACCACGCTGCTGTCGGGCGACCTCATGCCGCGCGAGTACGAGGACCTCAACGACTACCAGGTCGACGTGTGGCCGTCGACGCCGGAGGGCGAGGAGCGCCAGGCGCGCGAGCTCGAGGAGCACTACCGTGCCCTGCTCGCGCACCCCATGGTCGACGCCGTCACGTACTGGGGCCTGTCCGACCACGGGATGTGGCTCAACGCGCCCGGCGGGCTCGTCCGCGCGGACGGCACGCCCAAGCCGGCGTACGAGGCGCTCCGCGGCATGGTCAAGGGCGAGTGGTGGCTGGCGCCGACCGACGTCACGACCGACGCGGACGGGGCGCTGCAGCTGCGCGGGTTCGCCGGCCGCTACGTGCTCGACGTCGACGGCACGCGGTACGACGTGGAGCTGCCCGCCGCGGCGGTCGACGAGTCGGTCACGCTGACCGTCGGCTGACGCACCCGGCACGACGACGGTTCCACCGGGCCGTCCCCCCGTCCGCTCGCACCCCGTCCGCCCGCCTCGTGCCGGGCGGGGTGCGGGCGGACCCGACCCCACCCCACGAGGAGTCCGCGTGCCCGCCCCGCTACCCCGTGCACGCCTCCTGCGTGACCGGCCGACCGTCGGCCTGTACGCGCCGTTCGTGGTGTGGGGCTGGCTGCTCTACAGCTTCAACCCGAGCGTCCCGCTGCTCGCCGACGAGCTCGGCGTCAGCGCGGCCCAGGCGGGGCTGCACGGGACCGCCATGGCGGCGGGTGGGCTCGTCGCGGCGCCGCTCATCCCACGCGCGGCCCGGCGGCTCGGGCGGCGCACGACGCTCGTCGTGGCGGTGCTCGTCGTGGCGGTCGGCGTGGTCGCGCTGCTCACGGGTCCGTCGCTGCCGTGGACGCTCGGCGGGGTGCTGGTGACGGCGGTCGGCGGGAACCTGCTCCTGGCCACCGCGCAGGTCGCGCTCTCGGAGCACCACGGGCGCGCGGCGTCGGCGGCCATCACCGAGGCGAACGGCGTGGGGGCGGGAATCGGCCTGCTCGGCCCGCTGGCGGTCGGCGCGTGCGTGGCGCTCGGCTGGGGGTGGCGACCCGGCGTGGCGGTGACCGCGGCGCTGGCGCTGCTGACGGCGCTCGTCGTGCTCCGGCTGCCGCGGACCGGCGCGCTGGACCTCGGCGCGCCGCCGCGCGACGCCGGCGCAGGGGTGGTCGACGCGCCCGGGGGGCCGCCGGCGGGCACCCGGCCGGCTCCGCGTCCCCGCGCCGCCCCGTACTTCCTCGCCACCCTCGTCGCCGCCACGTCGCTGGAGTTCGCGACGACGTTCTGGGCCACCGACCTCGTGCTCGAGCGCACCGACGCGGGTGCCGGCATCGCGACGGCCACGACGGCGGGCCTGGTCGCCGGCATGACGGTGATGCGGTTCGTCGTCGGGCCGCTGTCGCTGCGCGTGCCGCCCGCACTCCTGCTCGCCGCCTCGTTCGTCATCTCCGTCGGCGGCTGGGCGGTGCTCTGGACCGCGACGAGCACGGCCGTCGCGCTCACCGGCCTGGTGGTCGCCGGCCTCGGCTACGGCGCGCAGTACCCGCTCGCCGTGGCCCTGCTGCTCGCCGCCTCACCGGGGCGCGGCGACCGCGCCCAGTCGCACGCCACCCTCGCGGGAGCGCTGGCCGTGGGCGTCGCCCCCTTCGCGCTCGGCGCGCTCGCGGACCGCGTCGGCAGCCACCAGGCGTTCGTGCTCGTGCCCGTCGTCGCCGTCGTCGGGCTCGTCACGGCCGTCCTCGGAGGGCGCGCGGTCCGCCGCACCGGTGTGGCCCTGGGAGGATCGACGCCGTGGCACGACCCGACATCCGACCCGTCACCGACCGCGACGACCCCCGCCTCGCCGACTACGTCTCCCTGACCGACGTCGCGCTGCGCACGCGGCTCGAGCCCACGCGCGGCCTGTACGTCGCGGAGAGCTCCACCGTGCTGGGCCGGGCCCTGCGCGCGGGGCACCGCCCCCGGTCGGTGCTGCTCGCCCCCCGCTGGCTGCCCGACGTCGAGGAGATGCTCGCGCGGGTCCCGGGGGAGGACGTGCCCGTCTACGTCGCCGACGAGCCCGTGCTCGAGGCGATCACCGGCTTCCACGTGCACCGCGGCGCGCTCGCGGCCATGCACCGCCCGGAGCTGCCCACGGTCGCCGACGTCCTCGCCGGCGCCCGCGACGGTGCGGGTGCGCGGCGCGTCGCCGTGCTCGAGGACCTCGTCGACCACACCAACGTCGGGGCCGCGTTCCGGTCCGCCGCCGCGCTCGGCGTCGACGCCGTGCTCGTCACCCCGCGCTGCGCCGACCCGCTCTACCGGCGGTCGGTCCGCGTCTCGATGGGCACGGTGTTCCAGGTGCCGTGGACGCGCGTCGACCCGTGGCCCGACGGCGTCGCCGCGCTGCACGACGCCGGGTTCGTGGTCGCGTCGCTCGCCCTGGCCGACGACGCGATCACGCTCGACGAGCTCGCCGCGGACCCGCCCGAGCGCCTCGCGCTCGTCCTCGGCGCCGAGGGCGACGGGCTCAAGCCGCGGACCGTCGCGGCGTCCGACCGCGTGGTGCGCATCCCGATGGCGGGCGGCGTGGACTCGCTCAACGTCGCGGCGGCCGCGGCCGTCGCGTTCTGGGCGACGCGGGTCTGACCGGGACGGCGGTCGTCTCGCCCGGGGGGACACGGGGCGAGAGGGTACGGACGGGCCGGATCGACCGGGGCGTCCCCGCGGTGACGCTCGGCGGCAACGAGGCCCGCGGCAACTCCGGCTGGGGGATCCACGCGCCGGGTGTCACCGACGCCGGTGGGAACACCGCGCGCGGCAACGGCAACCAGCCGCAGTGCGTCGGCGTGGTGTGCACGCTCCCCTGACCGGGAGACGGGCGCGGGGCGCGTGAGCGGCGCGGGTCAGGCGAGCGCGAGCCCGTCGACGACCTCGACCCCGGGGGCACGCACCAGCAGGGCGCCCGGCAGGGAGAGCTTCGAGCGGCGCAGGCCGCTGCCGATGACCACCGTGCCGCCGGAGCCCGCGTCGTCGGCCGCGACGGCGGCGTCGGCGAGCACGCGGTAGCCGGCGGGCAGCCCGAGCGGGGTGATGCCGCCGTACTCCATGCCGGACTCGGCGGTCGCACGGTCCATCGGCAGGAACGACGCCTTGCGCACGTCGAGCAGGCGCTTGACGGCGTTGTTCACGTCGGCGCGGGTTGTGGCCCGGACCAGCGCGGCGGCGACCTTCTCCGCACCCGCGCGACGCCCGCCGACGAGCACGCAGTTGACCGACGCCGACAGCGGCACGCCGTACGCCTCGGTCATGGCCGCGGTGTCCGCGAGCTCGGGGTCGATCTCCGCGACGAGCACCGCGCCGGCGACCTGCGGGTCGTCCGCCGCCCACGCGCGGATCGCGGCCGCGGTGCTGTCGGCGAGCAGGTCGGGGCGGTCGACGGCGCGCTCCCACGTGAGCGAGCCGAGCGTGGCGGTCGTCATGCGAGGCAGGGTAGCCGCCGCCGGTGACAGCTCCGCGCGCCCGCGTCAGCGCTGGTAGGTCGCCATGAGGAGGCCGCGCGCGAGCGTGTGGAACACCAGGGCGGCGCTGGCGGCGCCCGGCAGGGTCTGCGGCGTCAGGCCGAGGTCGTCGGTGTCGAGCGCGTGCACGGCGACGTAGTAGCGGTGCACCTGGTCGCCGGGCGGCGGCGCGCTGCCGCGGTACGCCGCCACGCCGTCGTCACCGCGCAGCTGGAACGCGCCGGGGGGCAGGCCGGCGCCGTCCTCGGCGCCGACGCCCCGCGCGAGCTCCGTCACGTCCGCCGGGACGCCCAGCACGGTCCAGTGCCACCAGCCCGCGACGCCGGGTGCGTCGGGGTCGAAGACGTTGACCGCGAACCCGCGCGTGCCCGCCGGGAAGCCCGACCACGACAGCTGCGGGGAGACGTTCGCGCCGACCTCGGTGTTCGTGTGGACGTCGGGGACCCGCTCGCCGTGCACCCAGTCCGCGCTCGTCACGGCGAAGGCCGGGACGGCGGGCAGCAGGGCGTACGGCTCGGGTGCGACGGGGCGGGTGAGGGACGCGGCCACGGTGACCTCCGGTCGGCCCGGCGCGGTCGCCGGGCGGTCCGTCCCATCCTCGCGGGGGTGCGCCGGTGTCGCACCCGCGGCCCGTCGCCGCAGGTGGGCGTCGCCCCGTCGGGCGGATTGACACCCCCGCGGGTGTCAGCGTGTACTGGCATCATCGAACACGTGTTCGAACGGCCGCCGGCGGTGGCCGCGTGCTCGACGGATCGTGCGGGAGGTGGACCGGTGGGTACGAGCACCGCGGAGCGGGCCGAGCGGGCGCGTGCGGCGCTCGCGGCCGCGGAGCAGCGCACCGGGGCCCGGGCGGTGCGCACGCAGCATGCGGCGGCGTGGACGGTGCCCGCACCGCGGGCGGAGGCGCGGGCAGAGGTGTGGGCAGAGGCGCGGGCAGGCGTCCGCACGGAGCCCGGCACGGCACCGGCGACTGGGCCCGACCGGGACCCCACGGTCGACCGCGCGCCCGTGCACGCGGTGCCGGACCGCGTGCCGGATCGCGTGCCGGACCGCCTGGCTGCGGCGGCCACCGAGGGGACGCGGCGCACGTCGCTGCTGACGACCGAGCGCCCGCCGCTGCCCGTCCCGCCCGGCCTCGCGACGGTGCTGCCCGACGGGCTGCGGCGCGGCGCGACCACCGCGGTGCTCGGCTCGACGTCGCTCGCGCTGGGCGTGCTCGCGCACGCGTGCGCCGGCGGGGCGTGGGCCGTCGCGGTCGGGCAGCCGGACCTCGGCCTGCTCGCGGCGTCCCAGGCCGGTGTCGACCTGGCACGGTTCGCCGTCGTGCCGACCCCCGGGCCGGACACGGCGACGGTGCTGGGTGCGCTGCTCGACGGTGTCGACGTGGTGCTCGTGGGGCCGGCCGCCGCGCTGACGGACGCCGACCGGCGCCGCCTGTCCGCCCGGGCGCGCGAGCGCGGGTCGGTGCTGCTGCCGACCGTCGCGTGGTCCGGCGCCGCGGTCGTGCTCGAGGTCGAGCACGCGCGGTGGACGGGGGTCGGCGCGGGCGACGGGCGGCTGCGCGCGCGCGAGCTGCGGGTGCGCCGCACCGGCCGCGGGAGCGCCGCCGTCCCGCACGCCGTGGACGTCGTGCTGCCGTTCCCCCCACCGGGCGACGGCGCCCCGGCCGGGCCCGGGCGCCCGCGCACCGTCGACGCGCCGCGCACCGGCCTGCGGCTGGTGGGCTGATGACCACGCGGACGACGGTCGTCTGGGTGCCCGACTGGCCGGTGGTCGCGGCGACGGTCGCGGACGAGGTGCCCGGCCACCTGCCCGCCGCGGTGCACGACGGTCGACGCGTCACCGCCGTGTCGGCGCTCGCCCGGGCCGAGGGCGTGCGCCGCGGCATGCGCCGGCGGCAGGCGCAGGGCTGCTGCCCCGAGCTCGTGCTGCTGCCCGCCGACGACGCGCGCGACGTGCGGCTGTTCGAGCCGGTCGCCGCCGCGGCCGAGACCGTGGTCGCCGGCGTGGAGGTCGTGCGTCCCGGGCTGCTCCTGCTGCCCGCGGACGGCGCGAGCCGGTACCACGGCTCGGAGGAGGCGCTCGCGGAGCGGCTCGTGGACGCGGTCGCGCGCGGGACGGGGCACGAGTGCGGCGTCGGCACCGCCGACGGGCTGCTCGCGGCCGTCCTGGCGGCGCGCACGGGCGCCGTCGTCGAGCCCGGTGCGTCGCCGGTGTTCCTCGCGCCGCACGGCGTCACCGAGCTCGTGCACGCGACCGTGACCCCCGAGGCCGCGGCCGAGGTGTCCGGCCTCGTCGACCTGCTGCACCGGCTGGGCCTGCGCACGCTCGGCGCGTTCGCCGCGTTGCCGCCCGGGGACGTGCACGCACGGTTCGGGCGGCTCGGCACGTGGGCGCACACGCTCGCGCGGGGCCTCGACGAGCGTCCGCCGGCGCGGCGCCGGCCGGAGGCGGACCTCGAGGTCGCGGCCGTGCTCGACCCGCCCGTCGAGCGCGTCGACGCCGCGACGTTCGCCGGCCGGCGCCTGGCCGAGCAGCTGCACGACGAGCTCGTGGCGCGGTCGGTCACGTGCGGGCGCCTGCAGGTCAGCGCGCGCACCGACGACGGGGTCGAGCTCGTGCGCACCTGGCGCACCGACCTCGGCGGGTGGGGCGGGCTGACGCCCGCGCGCATCACCGACCGCATCCGGTGGCAGCTCGACGGGTGGCTGACGGCGAGCGCGGTGGCCACCGCGGGGGACCGGCGGGTCGCGGCACGCGCCGGACGGGGTGCCCGCGGCGGCGGTGACCTGCTCGACCCGCCCGGCGCGGCGGACCCGCTCGGCGCGGCGGACCTGCCGGCCGTCGAGCCCGAGGACGAGCAGCCGGTCGCGCTGGTCCGGCTCGTGCTGACGGCGCTCGACGTCGCGCCGGCGGGTGCCGAGCAGAGCCGCCTGTGGGGCGGGCCGTCGGGCGGCGACCTGCGGGCCCACCGCGCGTTGGAACGCGCGCAGAGCATCGTCGGCGGCGCGGGCGTGCTGACGGCGACGCTGCAGGGCGGGCGCGACCCCCGGGACCAGGTGCACGTGCGCCCGTGGGGCGAGCAGAGCGCCCCGCCGCGCGAGGCCGCGCTGCCCTGGCCGGGGCGGCTGCCGGACCCGGCGCCGGCGACCGTGCTGACCGCGCCCGTGCGCGTCGACGTGCGCGACGGTGCGGGGCGCCCGGTGGGCGTGGACCGGCGCGGGCGCCTGAGCGGGCCGCCGACGACGGTGCGCTGGCCGGTCGCGGCCGCGCCGCCCGGGGCCGGTCCGCGCGTCGTCGCCGGCTGGGCCGGGCCGTGGCTGCTCACCGACCGCTGGTGGGCGCACCCGGGCAGCCCGCCGCAGGTCCGGGCGCACGCGCAGGTCGCGTTCGAGGACGGCGGCGCCGTGCTGCTCACGTGGGCGGACGGGGCGTGGACGTGCGAGGCGGACTATGACTGACACCCGCCCCGGCGCCGGCCCCGCCCGCTACGCCGAGCTGCACGCGCACTCGGCGTTCAGCTTCCTCGACGGTGCGAGCCAGCCCGAGGAGCTCGCCGCCGAGGCCGCCCGGCTGGGCCTGCGGGCGCTCGCGCTCACCGACCACGACGGCCTGTACGGCGTCGTGCGCTTCGCCCAGGCGGCCCGCGCGGTCGGCCTGCCGACCGTGTTCGGCGCCGAGCTGCACCTGCCCGCCCCGGACGGGCGGCGCCACGCGCGTGAGCGACGCGCGTCCCCGGCGCCCGTGCTCGACGCGCCGACCGGCACGCCCGACCCCCGGTCCACCCACCTGCTCGTGCTCGCGCGCGGGCCGGACGGCTACCGGTCGCTGTCGCGCGCCATCGGCGAGGCGCACCTGCGCACGGGCCGCAAGGGCGCCGCCGACCACCGCCTCGAGGACCTCGCCGCGGCCGCGGACGGGCAGTGGCTCGTGCTCACCGGCTGCCGCAAGGGAGCGGTGCGTCGCGCGCTCGCGGGCGGCGACCCGTCGGGCGTCGGCGGCGTCGCGCCCGGCGGCGCGCAGGCAGCGCGCCGCGAGCTCGACCGGCTGGTCGCGCTGTTCGGGCGCGGCAACGTCGCGGTCGAGACGACCGGCGCCGGCGACGCCTGGGACGCCGACCGCGCCGACGCGCTCGCCGCGCTCGCGGCCGACGCCGGGCTGCCGCTCGTCGCGACCGGGAACGTGCACTACGCGACGCCGCGGGACGCCGACCTCGCGCAGGCGCTCGCGGCCGTGCGGGCGCGCTCGTCCCTCGACGACCTCGACGGCTGGCTGCCCGCGTCGCCGACCGGGCACCTGCGCTCGGCCGCCGAGATGCTCGACCTGCACCGCCGCCACCCGCACGCCGTCGCCACGGCTGCCGACCTCGCCGCGGAGTGCGCGTTCGACCTGTCGCTCGTCGCGCCGCGCCTGCCGCCGTACCCGGTCCCGCCCGGGCACACCGAGGCGACCTGGCTGCGGGAGCTCGTCCGCCGCGGCGCGCACGAGCTCTACGGCCCGCCGGACGGCGAGCGCGTGCCGGGTGCGTACGCGCAGCTCGAGCACGAGCTGCGCGTCATCGAGGACCTCGGGTTCTGCGGCTACTTCCTCGTCGTGTACGACCTCGTCGACTTCTGCCGCCGCAGCGGCATCCTCGCGCAGGGCCGCGGGTCCGCCGCGAACTCGGCGGTCTGCTACGTGCTGCGTGTCACCGCGGTCGACCCCGTGCGCCACGGCCTGCTGTTCGAGCGCTTCCTCGCGCCGGAGCGCGACGGGCCGCCCGACATCGACGTCGACATCGAGTCCGCCCGGCGCGAGGAGGTCATCCAGCACGTCTACGCCACCCATGGCCGCACGCACGCCGCGCAGGTCGCGAACGTCATCTCCTACCGCCCGCGCTCCGCCGTGCGCGACGCCGCCCGTGCGCTGGGGTACGACGTCGGCCAGCAGGACGCGTGGAGCACGTCGATCGAGCGGTGGGGGAGCCTGCGCGGGCCCGAGCGGCCGTCGTCGTGGTGGCACCTGACGACGGCGGGACCGGTCGGCCCGGTGCCCGAGGGGGCGGGCCGGGCGACGGGCGACAAGCACGACGTGGTGCCGGACGTGCTGCCGCCGTCCGCGGCGGAGAGCGAGGACATCCCCGACCACGTCATCGACCTCGCCGAGCGGTTCCTGCGGCTGCCGCGGCACCTCGGCATCCACTCCGGCGGCATGGTCATGTGCGACCGGCCGGTCATCGAGGTGTGCCCCGTGGAGTGGGCGCGCATGGAGGGCCGCACGGTCCTGCAGTGGGACAAGGAGGACTGCGCCGACGCGGGGCTCGTGAAGTTCGACCTGCTGGGCCTCGGCATGCTCACCGCGCTGCGCCTGGGCTTCACCGAGGTCCAGAAGCACGAGGGCGTCGTGCTCGACCTGCACGCGCTGCCGTACGAGGACCCGCTCGTGTACGAGCTGCTGTCCGCGGCGGACACCGTCGGGGTCTTCCAGGTGGAGTCGCGCGCGCAGATGGGCACGCTGCCGCGGCTGCAGCCGAAGCGGTTCTACGACATCGTCGTCGAGGTCGCGCTCATCCGGCCCGGGCCCATCCAGGGCGGGTCGGTGCACCCCTTCATCAACCGCGTCCGGGGCCGCGAGAAGGTCACGTACCTGCACCCGCTGCTGGAGAAGTCGCTCGGCAAGACCCTGGGCGTGCCGCTGTTCCAGGAGCAGCTCATGCAGATGGCGATCGACGTCGCCGACTTCACCCCCGCCGAGGCCGACCAGCTGCGCCGCGCCATGGGCTCGAAGCGGTCGGCCGAGCGCATGGAGGCGCTCCGTGCCCGGCTCATGGCCGGGATGGCGCGCAACGACATCCCGCCGGACGTGCGCGAGCAGATCTTCGACAAGCTCAAGGCGTTCGCGGACTTCGGGTTCCCCGAGTCGCACGCGTACTCGTTCGCGTTCCTCGTGTACGCCAGCGCCTGGCTCAAGGTCCACCACCCGGCGGCCTTCTACGCCGGGCTGCTCGCCGCGCAGCCCATGGGCTTCTACTCGCCGCAGAGCCTCGTCGCCGACGCGCGCCGGCACGGCGTCGAGGTGCTGCGCCCCGACGTGCTGGCCTCCGACGCGCTCGCGGTCGTCGAGCGCGTCGGTCCCACGCCGCCCGGCGCAGAGCCCCGGCTCGTGCCGACGCCCAGCGGCACGGGGCCGGTCGCCGCCCCCGGCGTGCGCACGGGCGCGGGCGACGCCCGCCCGCGCTCGCTGGCGGTGCGCCAGGGGCTGTCGTCCGTGCGGACCATCGGCGAGGACCTCGCGCGCCGGCTCGTCACCGAGCGGACCGCGCACGGGCCGTTCGCCGACCTGCACGACCTCGTCCAGCGCGTCCGGCTGAGCACCCCGCAGCTCGAGGCGCTCGCCACGGCGGGCGCGCTCGCGGGGCTCGGCGTCGACCGGCGCGCGGGGCTGTGGGCGGCCGGGGCGCTCGCGCAGGAGGGTCCGGACACGCTGCCCGGCGTCGCGGTCGGCGTCCGGGCACCGACCCTGCCGGGGCTCGCCGACGTCGAGGTCGCGACCGCGGACGTGTGGGCGACCGGGGTGTCGGTGGACTCCTACCCGACGCAGTTCGTCCGCGACGGCCTCGACCGCGCGGGGGTGCTGCGCGTCGAGCAGGTGTTCCGGACCGACGAGGGGCGGCGCGTGGCCGTCGCGGGCGTCGTGACGCACCGGCAGCGGCCCGGCACGGCGCAGGGCGTGACGTTCCTGTCGCTGGAGGACGAGACCGGGCTGGTCAACGTCGTGTGCTCACCGGGGCTGTGGCAGCGGTTCCGGCGCACCGCGCGCACGGCGAAGGCGATGGTCGTCCGGGGGCGGCTGGAGAAGGCGGACGGCGCGACGAACCTCGTCGCGGAGCACCTGAGCCCGCTGTCGCTGCGGGTGCGCACGGCGTCGCGCGACTTCCAGTGACGCGCGCGTGACGGCCTTCGGCGTCGACGCGCCGGCACGCGACCGGGGCGGGGTGAGCGGACCGGGGCGGGGTCAGGCGACCGGGGGAGCGGTGACCGACGTGCCCACGACGGGCGGCATGTCCTCGTCGTCGTCCTCGTCGTCCTCGGGCTCGGTCACGCCCTCCTCGTCCATCGGCGGGTCCAGCGTGCGCAGGTGGGAGTACACCGCCCACGCGACGGCGACGAGGGGCACCGAGATGACGGCGCCCAGGATCCCGGCCACGAGCGTGCCCGCGGTGACGGCGAGCGCGACGACCACCGGGTGCAGCGACACCTGCTTGCCCATGATGAGCGGCTGCAGCACGTGCCCCTCGAGCTGGCCGATGAGGGCGATGCCCACGCCGACCGCCACCGCGCCCCACAGCCCGTTCGCGGCGAGCGCCACGATCATCGCGACGACCATCGCGGCCGGTGCGCCGATGAGCGGGATGAACGCGCCGATGAGCACGAGCACCGCCAGCGGCGCCGCGAGCGGGACGCGCAGGACGCTCAGCAGCACGAACGCGAGGATCCCGTCGGCGAGAGCGATGAGGACGGTCCCGCGCGTGTACCCGGAGAACGTGTACCAGCCGGCGCCGCCGGCGGTGACCCACGACTCCCGCACCCGTGCGGGCAGCTGGTTGAGGAACCACGTCCACATCTGCGTGCCGCGCGCGAGGAAGAAGACCGTGCAGAAGATCGCGAGGGCGATCGCCGTGAACGCGATGGCCACCGACCCGGCGCCGGCGGCCGCCTGCGTCGCGATGTCACCGGCGTGCTCCCGCACCCAGGCGACCCCGTCGTCGATCGCGTCGACGATCTGGTCGTTGGTGATGGTGAACGGCAGCGCGCCGCTCTCGAGGAAGTCGGTGATCTGCCCGATGCCCGTCTCGAACTGCCGCGCGAGGTCGTTCCACTGCGTGGCGATCGAGTAGGCGACGTACGTGAGCATGCCGAGGAAGAAGAGGATCCCCCCGAGCAGCGCGAGCGCCGTCGCGAGCCCGCGCGGCATCACGCGGGCCATCACGTCCACCAGCGGGCGCAGCACGGCGGTGAAGACCAGCGCGAGGAACACGGCGACGAACAGCAGCTGCACCCGCGACGTCGCGTAGAAGACGAGCACGATCGCGGCGACGACCACGAGCAGGCGCCACGAGATCCCGGCCGACCGGCGCAGCCAGCGCGGCGCGGTCTCCTCCGTGCCGACGACGTGCGGGTTGCGCCGACCGCCGGCGACGCGGCGCGCGACGGGGCTCACCGCGCCGGCGCGGGGACGGGACGAGTTCGTGCCGCTCACGTCCGCCATGCGGTGCCTCCGTGGTCCGTCGGTGCCCTCACCAGGGAGTCTGCCCCTGCCGGGCGTCGTCGTCGCGTCGGCCCGCCGGTGTCCTGAGGATCCGCCCCGCACCGGGACGGCACCGGCGGCGTCGTCCCGGCCGCCGGGCGCCGATGCGGGGATCAGGCGGGCGCCGTGCTATGTTTTCTGCCGCGCCGAGGGGTCCGCAAGGGCCGCCGAGGTTCCACCTGTCCGGGTGGCGGAATGGCAGACGCGCTAGCTTGAGGTGCTAGTGCCCTAACGGGCGTGGGGGTTCAAGTCCCCCTCCGGACACTCGTTGAGACAGCGACGACGAAGGCCCCCGACCCGCCGGTCGGGGGCCTTCGGCGTTCTCGGGCGGGCCGCCGCGGCGCAGCCCTCCGCCGGGCCGCGGGGGCGTGCGACACCTAACCTCCTGGACATGGACGGTCGCGACCCGGGTGCCCCGACCGCTGCGCGGGCGGCCGGGGCCGTGCCCCGCGCACCCGACGCGCCTGCGGGCCCGCCGTGGCCGCGCCTGCGCCGCGTGCTCCGGGGTGCCGGGGCGTCCCTGCTGCTCGCGGCGCCCGTCGTCGCGATCGCCGTCGCCGTGCGCGGGGAGTCGTCGTACCTCCACGGCCTCGACGTGCGCGCGGTGGCGGGCGTGACGGACCTGACGCGTGCCGAGCCGGCCCTGCACGCCGCGCTGCTCGGGTGGCAGGAGGTCACGCAGCCGGGCTGGCTCGTCCTCGCGGGGGCCGGCGTCTGCCTGTGGGCGGCGCGCCGGCACGGGTTGGGGTCGCGGGCGCTCTGGGGCGTGGTGACGATGCTGGCGGCGTGGGGCACGTCGACGGTCGTGAAGCAGCTCGTGCAGCGCGCCCGCCCCGCGCTCGAGGACCCGTTGGCGCACGCGTCGGGCTTCAGCTTTCCCTCGGGGCACGCGGTCGGCGCGGCCGCGGTGGGTGCCGTCCTGACGACCGTCCTGTGGCCGCTGCTCGGCCGCCGCGCGCGCGTCCTCGTCGCGACCGCGGCAGCGGCAGTCGCCGTCCTCACCGCCGCCGACCGCGTGCTGCTCGGCGTCCACCACCCGTCGGACGTGGTGGCGGGGCTGCTCCTCGGGTGCGCCGTCACGGCGGGCTCCTGGTTCGGCCGCTCGGCGGCGCCGCCGCCCGCGCGCGCCGACGGGGGCGTGCCGGCCGACGGCTCCTGACCGGGCGCCCTGCCGGGGCGTTCCGCGGCGTTCTGCCGTGAGCGGATCGGCTGCCGCGGGCACCGGGAGCAGGGCTAGCGTCGGGCCATGCCGCACGACGTCGTCGCCCACGTCCCGGCCCGCCGGCGCCCCACGGCGTGGCGGCGGACCATCGGCGCGCTGCTGCGCCGCGAGCGGGAGGTGCAGGGCCTGCGGCTCACCGACGTGGCGGTGCGCGCGAGGCTCTCGCCGCAGTACCTGTCGGAGGTCGAGCGCGGGCTCAAGGAGCCGTCGTCGGAGGTGCTCGCGGCGCTGACGGAGGCGCTCGGCCTCACGCTCGTCGACCTCGCGCAGGGCATCGTCGACGCCCTCGGGGTGCCGGCGGCGCGGGACCGCGGCGGGCGGCCGGTGCTCGCGCTGACGTCGTCGCCGGACGGCTGGGGACGGTCGGGCGCGGTCGCGGTGCCGTCCGTGCCGACCGGCGGGCCGGTGCTCCGCGCCGCCTGAGACGGGCGCTGCCTGAGACGGGCGCCGCCCGAGACACCTGCCACGCCGGCCGCGGACCCCAGGACCCCCCGGACGCGTGTGCCGCCGTGTCGTCAGCGCGGCCGGGCGGTCAGCACCTCGTCGGCCAGCCCGTACGCGACCGCCTGCTCCGCGGTGAGCACGAGGTCGCGGTCGGTGTCGTGGCGCAGCGTCTCGACGTCCTTGCCGGTGTGCCGGGCGAGCACCTCCTCGAGCTGCCCGCGCACGCGCAGGATCTCGTCGGCGGCCAGGATGAGGTCCGGGATGGTGCCCTGGCCCCGTGTCGCGGGCTGGTGCAGCACGACCCGGCCGTGCGTGAGGACCCCGCGGCGGCCGGCGGCGCCGCCCGCGAGCAGGACCGCGGCCGGGCCGCCCGCCTGCCCGACGCACGTCGTCGCGACCGGGGCGCGCACGTACTGCATGGCGTCGTAGACGGCGAGCATGGCCGACGTCGAGCCGCCGGGGGAGTTGACGTACAGCTGGATCGGCAGCTCGCTCTCGGACTCCAGGTGCAGGAGCTGGGCGACGAGGACGTTCGCGACGCCGTCGTCGATCTCGGTGCCGAGGTAGACGATCCGCTCGGACAGCAGCCGGCTGAAGATGTCGAGGGTCCGCTCGACGCCCGCCCGTCGCTCGGTCACGTAGGGCACGGTGTAGGTGCTCACGGCCGGACCCCCACGCGCGGGGCGGCGCCCGCCGTCGGCCGCACGTCGGCCAGGGATCCGACGACCGCGTCGACGAACCCGTACGCGCGGGCCTCCTCGGCGCTGAACCACCGGTCCCGCAGCGAGTCCTCCCGGATCCGCTCGACCGGCTGACCGGTGTGCTGCGCCACCAGCCCGAGCACGGTGTCCCGCGTGTGCCGCAGGTCGTCCGCCTGCAGCTCGACGTCGACCGCGGTGCCGCCGATGCCGGCGGAGCCCTGGTGCAGCAGGACGCGCGCGTGCGGCAGCGCGTACCGCTTGCCGGGCGTGCCGGCCGAGAGCAGGAACTGCCCCGCGCTCGCGGCCATGCCGGCGGCGACGGTGCGCACGTCGTTGGGGATCATGCGCATGACGTCGTGGATCTCGAGCATGGCCGGGACCGACCCCCCGGGCGAGCTGATCCACAGCGTGACGTCGGTGCGCGGGTCCTCGGTGGACAGCAGGAGCAGCTGGGCGGCGATGCGGTGCCCGTTGTGCTCGTCGAGCGCCGTGCTCAGCACGACGATGCGCTCGTACGCGAGCCGCGCGAGCAGCTCGTCGTCGTAGGACCGGGTGGGTGTCTGCGTGGTCATGCCACCACCCTGCGCCGCCGACCGCGCCCGACGGGGCTCGCGCTGCCGACGGCGGATCGGCCCTCGGCAGCGCGGCGACCTAGGCTCTGTCCCCGTGAGCACCGCGTCCGCCCCCGAGACCGTCAGCACGACGAGCGTGGGGGACACCGGCGCACCGGTCGTCTTCCTGCACGGGCTGTTCGGGCAGGGCCGCAACTTCACGCAGGTTGCCAAGGCGCTGCAGCCGCAGTTCCGCGCCCTGCTGGTGGATCTGCCCAACCACGGGCGGTCGGCGTGGACCGACCGCTTCGACTACGTGCAGACGGCTGACCTCGTCGCGGCGCACCTGCGCACCGGGTTCGCCGCGGACGGGCCCGTGCACGTCGTCGGCCACTCGATGGGCGGCAAGGTCGCGATGGTCCTGGCGCTGCGCCACCCGGACCTCGTGGACCGGCTCGTCGTCGCGGACATCGCCCCGGCCTCGGGCGGGTCCCTGGGGGAGTTCGCGCACCTGCTGGACAGCCTCGCGGCGATCGACCTGACGACGGTGACCCGGCGCGGCGAGGCGGACGAGCGGCTGGCGGAGCGCGTCGCAGACGCACGCGTGCGCGGGTTCCTCCTGCAGAACCTGCGGGCCGACGGCGACGGCTTCCGCTGGCAGGCGAACCTCGACCTGCTGCGCCGCGACCTGCCGACGATCGGCGGGTTCCCCGACCCCGGCGACGCGACCTTCGACCACCCGGTGCTGTGGGTCGCGGGGGACCGCTCGGACTACGTGCGCCCCGAGCACGGCCCGGTCATGCGAGGGCTGTTCCCCCGCACGACGCTGGTCACGCTCAAGGGCGCGGGGCACTGGGTGCACTCCGAGCAGCCCGAGGCGTTCGTCTCGGCGCTGCGCACGTTCCTCGGCGCACCGGACCGCTGACGGCCGGCGTCAGAGGACGTCGGCCGCGCGCAGGCCGCGCTCGGCGTGCAGGCCGCGGTACACGCCGGTCCGCAGCTCGACGGCGTACGCCTCGAGCTGCGGCATGCCGAGGTCGCGCGCGACGGCGATCTCCGCCTCCACGTCGTAGGGCACCCGGACCACCTGCAGCGAGAACGGCGCGGACCGGTCGCCGCCCGGCTCGCCCTCGAGCACGACGTAGGACGCGGTCGGCTCGTCCAGCGGGTTGCCGACGCTGCCGACGTTGAACAGCGTGCGCCCGTCCTGCGTCTCGACGTACGCGTCGTGCACGTCGCCGTACCCGACCATCGACGGCTCCGGCCCGTCGCCGGTGAGCTCGGTGGTGGCGAACATGCCGGCGAACTCCTCGGCGGTGTGGTGGAACCGCACGCGCACGTGCACGCTGCGGGCGGACGCGTGCAGCAGCCGGACGCGCCGGCCGCTCAGCTCGACGTGGTGCACGAGCGGCAGGCCGACGAGCCACGCGTGGTCGTCGGGGGTCAGCTCGTCGAACCACCACGTGAGCGCCTCGTCGCGCACCGTCTCCGGGCGCGGCAGGAAGTCGTCCCAGTTGCCGCGCACGGTCACGGCGCAGCGCTCGCGGCTCCGGGCGACGGCCTCGTGCCCGCGCGGCCCCTTGCCGACGACGTCCCCGAGGTTCAGCACGGTGGTGATACCCCGCGCGTCGACGTCGCGCAGCACCGCGTCGAACGCCGCCATGTTGCCGTGCACGTCGGACAGCACCGCGATGCGCTCCACGGGCGCCTCCCTCCGTCGTCCCGGCGAGGCTAGCCGGGCGGCGGCGCGCACGCCCGGGCCGTCAGGCGTACGCGGGCGACGGGACCTGCGCGGGGAGCTCGTGCAGCGCGTCGAGCAGGACCCGGTTGAACGCGGCGGGCGCCTCGCTGTTGACGTCGTGCCCGGCACCGGGGACGACCGTCAGCCGCACCCGGGGCTGCGCGCGCAGGAAGCGCCGCTCGTCGAGGCGCAGCGGGTCGCGCTGCCCGTTGACGACCCAGACCGGCAGCAGCAGGCGGCGCAGGTCCCGCAGCGGGGAGTACCCCGCGAGCGCGTCCAGCATGTCCGTCACGACGTGCCACGTGCCCTGCCCGCGGCCGAGCCAGCGGGCCACGTGCGTCGACGCGCGCCGGTAGAGGCTCACCGGCTTGCCCTTGATCTCCGTCGAGCACCCGGCCAGCACGACGCCCGCGAGCTTGTCCTCGTGCTGCCCCGCGTACGCGAGAGACACGTAGCCGCCGAGCGACAGCCCGACGAGCAGTGGCGGCACCGGGCACGCGTCGACCGCCTCGTCGATGGCAGCCAGGGCGCCCTCGAGCGTGAACCGCTCGTCGCTGCGGCTGCCGTGGCCCGGCAGGTCGATCGCATGGGTCGGGTGACCGCGGTGGCGCAGCGCGGCGACCTGGGCGTGCCAGATCTCCGCGGACGTGCGCGTGCCGTGGACGAGGACGATGGGGCGACGGATCGTGCACCTCCCGAAGGGTGGCCGGACGGTCGGGTCCCGTCCGGGGCTGGCACGACCGTAGACCCGGACCCTGGGCGGTGCCTGGGCACCGGCGGTACCGGTGCGCACCCGCTACGCGCGGGCCCAGCGGTGCGCGACGGCCAGCGTCTGCGCGACGTAGCCGCCGCCGAACAGCAGCGCGTGCACCGCCAGCGGGTAGAGCTGGTGCAGGCTCGTGCGGTGCCGCCACCCGCGCGGCAGCGGGTGCACGGAGGCGTAGCCGCCGAGCACCTCGTCGAGGTGCGGCAGGCCGAACAGCGCGAGCATCGCGAGGTCGGTCTCCCGGTGCCCGCCGTGCGCGGCGGGGTCGATCAGCGTGGCGCCCTGCGCCGTCCACACGACGTTGCCCGACCAGAGGTCGCCGTGCAGCCGGGCCGGCGGCTCGTCGTCGTCCCAGGTGCCGGCCCGGAGCCGGTCGGCGAGCAGGGCGAGGGCGGCGTCGTCCGCGGCGTCCGTGCGGCCCGCGCTGCGCAGCGCCGCCGCGACGGGCGCGATCCGGCAGTCGGCGAGGAAGGCACCCCACGACGCGTACGCGCCCGCCCGCATCGGCAGGGGGTCGTGCAGCGGGCCGAAGAACCCGTCGCCCGACCAGCCGTCGGGAGGCACCCCGAACGCGGCCGCGCCGGCGTCGTGCGTGCGCGCGAGAGCGGCGCCGAACGCCCGCGCGGCGGCCCGGTCGGGCCGCACGGGCGTCAGCCGGACGAGGTCGAGGTGGTCGTCGGCGACGTCGAGCACGTCGACGACGCGGGCGCCGCCGGGCACCCGGAGCCAGCGCAGACCGGCCGCCTCGCACGCGAAGAAGCCGGCCGGTGCGCCGGTGCGCGCCTTGCGGTGGACGCGGGAGGCGTCGGCGGCCATGCAGCGACGGTACCCACCGGGGCCCGTGGCCACCCACGCGCACCGCAGGACGTCCACACTGGGAGGTGACCGCCGTCACGCCGGCGTCGCGCTCACCGCGGCGGCGCCGTCCGCGCCCGCCCCCGCACCCAAGGAGCACGCTCATGCAGGTCGGCATCCCCCGTGAGGTCAAGAACCAGGAGCACCGCGTGGCCGTCACGCCCGCGGGCGTCGACCGGCTCGTCCGGGCGGGGCACGAGGTGCTCGTCGAGACGGGCGCCGGCGCGGGCTCCCGGCTCGACGACGCGGACTACGTCCAGGCCGGCGCGCGCATCGTGCCCACGGCCGCCGACGCCTGGTCCGCCGCGCTCGTGTGCAAGGTCAAGGAGCCCGTCGCGCAGGAGTACGGCTACCTGCGTGCCGACCTCGTGCTGTTCACGTACCTGCACCTCGCCGCCGACCGCCCCGCCACCGACGCGCTGCTCGCCGCCGGCACGACGGCAATCGCCTACGAGACGGTGCAGGCGCCCGACGGCTCGCTGCCGCTGCTCGCGCCCATGAGCGAGGTCGCCGGTCGCCTCGCCACGCAGGTCGGCGCGTACCACCTGATGCGCGGCGGGGGTGGCGGCCGGGGCGTGCTGCTGGGCGGCGTCCCGGGGACCGCGCCGGCGAAGGTGGTCGTCCTCGGGGGCGGCGTCGTCGGCAGCCACGCGGCGGAGATCGCCGTCGGCATGCGCGCGGACGTCACGGTCCTCGACCTGTCCGTGCCGCGGCTGCGGGGGCTCGACGCGAGGTTCGGCGGGTCGGTGCGGACCCTCGCGTCGTCGGTCTGGACGCTCGAGCGTGAGCTCCTCGACGCCGACCTCGTGGTCGGCGCGGTCCTGCGGCCCGGTGCCCGTGCCCCCCACCTCGTCAGCACGGAGCTCGTCGCCGCGATGCGCGCCGGCTCGGTGCTCGTGGACGTCGCCGTCGACCAGGGCGGGTGCTTCGCGGACACGCGTCCCACGACGCACGACGACCCCACGTTCGGTGTGCACGAGTCCGTCTTCTACTGCGTCGCCAACATGCCCGGCGCCGTGCCGGTCACCTCGACCCGGGCGCTGACCAACGTCACCCTGCCCTACCTCGGCGCGCTCGCGGACCGCGGGTGGCGCGGCGCGGTCGCCGCCGACCCGTCGCTCGCCGCCGGCCTGACCACGCACGCCGGCCTGCTGTGCAGCGCGGCCGTGGCCGACGCCCACGGGCTGCCCGCCACGCCGGTCGGCGCGCTCGTGGATGGACCCCCCGGGGCCGCGCCGTCTGTGACGATGGGCGCATGACCTCCCCCGACGCGGCCACCCTCGACCCGACCAACCCCTTCGCGCACCCGTCCGTGCTGCCCTACGGCCTGCCGGACTTCCGCGACGTGCGTGAGGAGCACTACCTGCCCGCCCTGCTGGCCGGCATGGCCGAGCAGCGCCGCGAGGTCGAGGCCGTCGCCACCGACCCCGCCGCACCGACCGTCGAGAACACGCTCGTCCCGCTCGAGCTGTCCGGGCACCTGCTGCACCGCGTCGCGTCCGCGTTCTACAACCAGGCGGGCTCCGACTCCACGCCCGGGCTGCAGGAGATCGAGGAGCAGCTCGCCCCGCTGTACGCGGCGCACCAGGACGCCATCTGGCTCGACGCCCGCCTGCACGCGCGGGTCGAGGCGCTCGCGGCGTCGCTCGAGGGCACCGAGCTCGCGCCCGACACCGCGTGGCTGCTGCACCGCACGCGCCGCGCGTTCGCCCGCTCCGGCGTCGGCCTGCCCGAGGCGGAGCAGGACCGGCTGCGGGCGATCAACGCGGAGATCACGTCGCTCGACGCGGCGTTCGGGCGCAAGCTCCTCGCCGGCGCGAACGCCGCGGCGGTGCTCGTCACCGACGAGGCCGAGCTCGACGGCATGCCGCAGGACGCGCGCGACGCCGCCGCCCAGGCCGCCGCCGAGCAGGGGCACGAGGGCGCGTGGCTCATCGAGCTGCAGCTGCCCACCCAGCAGTCGGTGCTCGCGTCGCTGCGCGACCGCGGCCTGCGCGAGCGCGTGCACCGGGCGTCCGTGACGCGCGGCGCCACGGGCGACGAGAACGACACGCGCGAGACCCTCCTGGCGCTCGTGCGCCTGCGGGCCGAGCGCGCCCGCCTGCTCGGGTACGAGCACCACGCCGCCTACGTCGCCGAGGACGCGACAGCCGGGTCGGCGCAGGCGGTCGCCGGCATGCTCGCGCGCCTGGCACCGGCGGCCGTCGCGAACGCGCGGGCCGAGGCCGCGGAGCTCGAGGTCGCGCTCCGGGCCGACCACCCGGGCGCGACCCTCGAGGCGTGGGACTGGTCCTACTACGCCGACCGCGTCCGGCAGGAGAAGCGCCAGCTCGACGACGCCGCGCTGCGCCCGTACCTCGAGCTCGACCGCGTGCTCACCGAGGGCGTCTTCTTCGCCGCGCACCACCTGTACGGGCTGACGTTCGCCGAGCGGCACGACCTCGTCGGCTACCACCCCGACGTGCGCGTCTTCGAGGTCTTCGACGCGGACGGCTCCGGCATGGGCCTGTTCCTCGGTGACTTCTGGACGCGCCCCTCCAAGCGCGGCGGTGCGTGGATGAACACGCTCGTCGACCAGTCCGACCTGCGGGGCGAGCTGCCCGTGGTGCTCAACAACCTCAACGTCCCCAAGCCGCCCGCGGGTCAGCCGACCCTGCTCACGTGGGACGAGGTCATCACGCTCTTCCACGAGTTCGGCCACGCGCTGCACGGCCTGCTCGCCCGGGTGCGCTACCCGTCGCAGGCCGGCACCAGCGTGCCCCGCGACTTCGTCGAGTACCCGTCGCAGGTCAACGAGATGTGGGCGTGGGACCCGCAGGTGCTCGCGTCGTACGCCGTGCACCACGAGACCGGTGAGCCGATGCCCGCCGAGTGGGTGCGCACGCTGCTCGAGGCGCGCCAGGACGGCGAGGGCTTCGCGACGACCGAGTACCTCGCCGCGGCGCTGCTCGACCAGGCGTGGTACCGGCTCGCCCCCGAGGACGTGCCGACGGACCCGGCGCAGGTGGAGCCGTTCGAGGCGGCCGCGCTCGAGGCGGCGGGCGTCGCGTTCGCCCCCGTCCCGCCGCGGTACCGCACGTCCTACTTCAACCACGTCTTCGGCAGCGGCTACTCGGCCGGCTACTACGCCTACATCTGGTCGGAGGTGCTCGACGCCGACACGGTGGAGTGGTTCGCCGAGAACGGCGGCCTGAGCCGGGAGAACGGTGACGCGTTCCGCGCCCGCCTGCTCGGCCGGGGCGGCTCGATCGACCCCCTGCAGGCGTTCCGCGACCTGCGCGGCCGCGACCCGGAGATCGCGCCGCTGCTCGCCCGCCGCGGCCTCGACCGGGCCGACGCCTCGTGAGCGCGCAGCCGCAGGCGACCCCGGCCGCCGAGGACGAGGTCGTCGACCTGTGCCGCGAGCTCATCCGGTTCGACACCTCCAACCCCGGCGACGGCACGGGGCCGGGGGAGCGCGCGGCGGCGGAGTACGTCGTGGGCCTCCTGCAGGACGTCGGCCTGGAGCCCGAGCTGTTCGAGAGCGAGCCGGGCCGGGCGAGCGTGGTCGTCCGCGTCGAGGGCGCGGACAGCAGCCGGCCGGCGCTCGTCGTGCACGGCCACCTCGACGTCGTGCCGGCGCACGCGCCCGACTGGAGCGTCGACCCGTTCGCCGCCGAGGTCCGCGACGGCCTCGTCTGGGGCCGCGGCGCCGTGGACATGAAGGACATGGACGCGATGGTCCTGTCCGTCGTGCGGCAGATGGTGCGCGCGGGGCGCCGCCCCGCCCGCGACCTCGTCGTGGCGATGTTCGCGGACGAGGAGGCCGGCGGGCGCCTGGGCGCAGGGTGGGCCGTCGACCACCGGCCCGAGCTGTTCCACGGCGCCACGGAGGCGATCAGCGAGGTCGGCGGGTTCTCCGTCGACGTCGCCGGGCAGCGCGTCTACCTCCTGCAGACCGCCGAGAAGGGGCTCGGGTGGCTGCGGCTCGTCGCGACCGGACGCGCCGGGCACGGCAGCCAGGTGCACACCGACAACGCGGTCGTGCACCTCGCCGAGGCCGTCGCCCGCATCGGGCGCCACCCGTGGCCCGTGCAGCTGACGCCGACGGTGCGCGCGCTGCTCGAGGGCGTCGCCGAGCTCACCGGCCTGCGGTTCGACCCCGAGGACCCGGCGTCGCTGGACGCGCTCGTCGACGCCCTCGGACCGGCGAGCCGCTTCGTGGGGGCGACGCTCCGGCACTCGACGAACCCCACGCGCCTGGCCGCCGGGTACAAGGAGAACGTCGTGCCGGGGTCCGCCACCGCCGCCGTCGACGGGCGCTTCCTGCCCGGCCTGTCGCAGGAGTTCGACGAGCAGGTCGCCGCGCTCGCGGGCCCGCACGTCCGCGTCGAGGACATCGTGCGCGACACGGGCCTGGAGGTGCCGTTCGAGGGTGCGCTCGTCGACGCCATGGTCGCGGCTGTGACGGCCGAGGACCCGGGCGCGCAGGTGCTGCCGTACATGCTCTCGGGCGGCACCGACAACAAGGCGCTGTCGCGCCTCGGCATCACCGGCTACGGGTTCGCACCGCTGCGCCTGCCGCCCGACCTGGACTTCGCGGGCATGTTCCACGGCGTCGACGAGCGCGTCCCGGTCGACGCGCTGCGGTTCGGTACGCGCGTCCTGGACCGGCTGCTCAGCACCTGCTGACGGGTGCACGCACGAGCGCCCCGCACCACGACGGTGCGGGGCGCTCGCGCGTGCGGGCTCGTGCGCTCAGCCCGGCGCCGAGACGAGGGTCGAGCGGACCCTGATGATCTTGCGCCGCAGCCACACGCGTCGCTCGCCGCCGGCGTACAGCCGCGTGCGGGCGAGCTCCCAGCGGCCGTACTCGGCCTCGTCCGTGAGCAGGCGGCGGGCGTCGCCGGTCGACGTCGTGCGCGGGATCGTGAGCACCCGGTACTCCCACTGGCCGCCCTGGGTCACCCACTCGTTGCGCCCCGCCGGTGTGCGCCGGTCGGCCATACGCCTCACCCCGTCCGTGTCGTCCGCCACAGGTGCCCCGGCCCGCGGCGTGCCGGGCCGTGATCCGCTGCCATTGTGCCTCGCGCGGCGCTACGGTCGGGGCATGACCGTGGACCCGCGTGCCGCTCTCGATCGTCTGGTGGCCGCCCTGGAGGCGCACTACACCGCCGTCGTCTCCAAGCACGGTGAGGACGACCCGGCGGTGGACGACGCCTACGACGTCCTCGCGGACGCCTTCGAGGTCTACGACGACGCGCTCGGCACTGTGCACGGCGAGGCGACGCCGTTCTACCTGGCCGAGGAGGACGACGACGACGACCTCGACGAGGACGACCTGGACGACGAGTCGGACGTGGACCTCGACGACGACGAGCTCGCGGACGCCGACGCCTGACGGCCGCTCAGCGCCGGCCGGACTGCTCGGGGTAGCCCACCGCGGGGGCCGTGATCTCGTCGAGGGCCGAGACGATCTCGGGGGGCAGCTCGAGGTCCTCGGCCGCGAGGGCCGCACGCAGCTGCACGGCGGTGCGCGCCCCCACGATCGCGCTCGCCACGCCGGCACGGCCGGTCAGCCACGCGAGCGCCACCTCGAGCGGTGCCCGCTCGAGCCCGGACGCGGCGGTCACGACCGCGTCGACGACGCCCGACGCGTCGGCCGTCAGGTAGGGCTGCACGAACCCCGCCAGGTGCGCGGAGGCGGCGCGCGAGTCGGACGGGATCGTCCGCCGGTACTTGCCCGTGAGGACCCCGCGCCCCAGGGGTGACCAGGCCAGCAGGCCCGCGCCGAGCGCCTCGCACGCCGGCAGCACCTCGCGCTCGACGCCGCGCTGCAGGAGCGAGTACTCCGCCTCCACGGCGGCCAGCCCCGGCTCCGGCTCGAGCAGGGTCGCCACGCGTGCGACCTGCCAGCCGGCGTGGTTGGACAGCCCGACGTAGCGGGCCCGCCCCGTGGCCACGGCGTACCGCAGCGCCGACACGGTCTCCTCGAGCGGCGTGCGGGGGTCGGGAGTCGCGAGCCACAGGTCGACCCGGTCGGTGCGCAGCCGGCGCAGCGAGGCGTCGAGGGAGTCGAGCAACGCACCGCGCGACGCGTCCACGGCGGCCCCCGCCGACGTGCGCCGGACGCCGGCCTTCGTGCACAGCAGCACGTCGTCGCGGTCCACGACGTCCCCCAGCAGCGCGCCGAGCAGCTGCTCCGAGCCGCCGTCCGCGTAGGACGCCGACGTGTCGATCAGCGTGCCGCCCGCGTCGACGAAGTCCCGCAGCTGCTCCGCGGCCTCGTGGTCGTCGGTGTCGCGGCTCCACGTCATGGTCCCGAGGCCGAGCCTGGACACGCGAAGTCCCGTGCTGCCCAGCCGGCGGTGCTCCATGGCGCGCCAGCCTAGTGGTGCCCGCCGCTATCGTTGCGCCTCGTGACGACGGGCATCGGTACGGGCGACGGCATCATCCTCGGGCTCGTGCAGGGCCTCACCGAGTTCCTCCCGGTCTCGTCCAGCGCCCACCTGCGGGTCGTGGGCGAGCTGCTCGGCGCCGGCGACCCCGGTGCCGCGTTCACCGCGATCACCCAGCTCGGCACGGAGACCGCCGTCCTGCTGTACTTCCGCGGGGACATCAGGCGGATCGTCCTGGCGTGGTGGCGGGCGGTGCGTGGCGCGTACGGCACGGACCTGCGGTCCCGGCTCGGCGCGCCCGCCGGCCGGCCCGCGGACCACGACGCGCTCATGGCCTGGTTCATCACCCTCGGCACGCTGCCGATCGTCGTCCTCGGGCTGGCGTTCCAGGACGCCATCGAGAGCCCGTTCCGCAACCTGTGGCTGGTGGCGCTGACCCTCACCGTCTTCGGCCTGGTGCTGGGGTGGGCCGACCACGTCGGGACGAAGCGACGGGGCCTGGAGGAGCTGACGCCCCGGAACGCGGTCGCCTTCGGCTTCTGGCAGGCCCTCGCGCTCGTCCCGGGCGTCTCCCGCTCGGGGGGCACCATCACCGGCGGCCTGCTCATGGGCTACACGCGGGAGGCCGCCGCGCGGTACTCGTTCCTGCTCGCGATCCCCGCGGTGTTCGGCTCGGGGCTCTTCCAGCTCGCCAAGAGCGTCGGCGACTTCGGGCAGGCGGGCACGCCCACGTTCGGTGTGACGCTGGTCGCGACGCTCGTCGCCTTCGTCGTGGGCTACGTCGTGATCATCGCGTTCCTGAAGATCGTCTCCACCTTCAGCTACCGCCCGTTCGTGTACTACCGGATCGGTCTCGCGCTGGTGATCGTGCTGCTCCTGCTGACCGGCGTCCTCGAGCCCGTGTCCGCGCCGGCGAACGCCTGACGCCCCACCACCCGGAGCGGCGGAACTGGAGCCACAGCACGACCGCGGACGCGGCCATGGCGGCCAGGGCGACCGGGTAGCCGTAGCGCCAGCCCAGACCGGTCATGTGCTCGAAGTTCATGCCGAACACGCCCGCGATGAACGTGGGCACGGCGATGATCGCCGCCCACGCCGAGATCCGGCGCATGTCCTCGTTCTGCTGGACCGACACCTGCGCGAGGTGCACGTCGAGCATGTCGGACAGCAGCCCGTCGTCCTGGTCGAGGTGCTGGTCGATGCGTTCCACGGTCGACTCGAGGCGCTCCAGCCAGCGCGGACGGCGGTGGCCCGGCTCGGCGTCGACCAGGCGGTCGACGAGGTCGGGAAGCGCGGTCGCGAGCGGCGTGACGGCCCGCCGCGCCTCGGCGATCTCCCGCTTGAGGTCGTAGACCTGCCCGGCGATCTCGTCCTCGGGCGCGTCGGAGAACACGGCGCGCTCCGTGTAGGCGACCGCGTCGGCCACCGACGACTCGACCTCCGACGCGGCGTCCACGAGCGCGAGGAGCGTCGCTGCGAGGACCGGGTGCCCCGCGTGCGCGGCCCGCTGCTCGTCGTCGACGAGGCGGTGCGCCGCGGCCGCCAGGACTCCGGCGTCACCCTCCTCGAGCATCACGACGACGCGCCCGCCGAGCACGGCCGTGATCCACCCGGTGCGCACGTCACGGGTGTGCTCGACGAACGAGACCGTCGGGACCGTGAACACCACCTCGTCTCCCGTGCCCTGGTCGACGCGTGCGCGTCGCGCGCCGTCGGCGGCCAGGTGCCGCGCCAGCGACTCCGCCGTGTGCCGGCCGACGCCGACGAGGCGGCCTGCCGCGAGCAGCGCGTGCCGGTCGTCGACGACGGCCCACACCGGGCCGTCGACCTGGGCCAGCGCGCCCTGGACGGTGCTCGCGCCGCCGTCCGCCGGGTTCCAGGGGCGCCAGCCCACCGGGTCCTGGGCCCACACGCGCGCTCGCACCTCGTCGGACGGGACGGTGCCCCGGGCGGTGGGCCCTGCGGTCGGGCGCTGTGTCGTCACCTCGCCATTGTGGCCACGGTCACGCGCGCGCCGCCGGTTAGGCTTCCGGACGTGCTCACCTGGCCCGCCCCGTCCATCCCACGACTGCCCGGGACGGGTGGACCGGTCCTCGTCCGCGACACCTCCAGCGGCCGGTTGGTCGAGGCGGCCCCCGGCCCCCGGGCCGGCCTGTACGTCTGCGGCATCACCCCGTACGACGCGACCCACCTCGGCCACGCCGCCACCTACATCGCGTTCGACGTGCTCGTGCGCGCGTGGCGCGACGCCGGCAAGCAGGTGACGTACGCGTCGAACGTCACCGACGTCGACGACCCGCTCCTCGAGCGGGCAGCCGCGACCGGCGTCGACTGGCGCGACCTCGCCGCCGACCAGAGCGCGCTGTACCGGGCCGACATGACGGCCCTCGCGGTCGTGCCGCCCGACGTCTACCGCGGCGTGGTCGAGACGGTCCCGGAGATCGCCGACGCGGTGCGCCGGATGCTCGCGGCGGGCGCCGCCTACACGGTCGACACGCCGGGCACGGTCGGTGACGACGTGTACGCCGACCTCGCGGCCGACCCCGCGTTCGGGACCGTCGCCGGACTGGACGAGGCGACGATGCGGGCGCTGAGCGCCGAGCGCGGTGGCGACCCCGACCGGCCCGGCAAGCGGTCGCCGCTCGACCCGCTGCTCTGGCGCGCCGAACGGGACGGCGAGCCCGCATGGGACGCGCCCGGTCTCGGCACCGGCCGGCCCGGCTGGCACATCGAGTGCGCCGTGATCGCCGCCGACGCCCTCGGCGTGCCGTTCGACGTGCAGGGCGGCGGCTCCGACCTCGTCTTCCCGCATCACGAGTGCAGCGACTCGCACCTGCGCGTCCTCGACGAGGGCGCCGCGGCGCGCGTCCACGTGCACACGGGGATGGTCGGGTACGAGGGGCAGAAGATGAGCAAGTCGCTGGGCAACCTCGTGCTCGTCTCGCGGCTCGTCGCCGACGGGGTCGACCCGATGGCGATCCGGCTGGCCGTGCTCGCCCACCGGTACCGCGACGACTGGGAGTGGACGTCGGCCGACCTCGACGCGGCGCAGCAGCGGCTCGCGACGTGGCGCCGCGCGCTGGCGGGCAACGGGGGACCGGCCGCCGAGGCCGTCCTTGCGGCCGTGCGCGCCGCCGTCGCCGACGACCTCGACACCCCGGCGGCGCTCGCCGCCGTGGACGGCTGGGCGCGCACGGCGCTCGACGGCGGCGTGCCCCTCGAGACCGGGGCACCCGGCGTGGTCGCGCGGACGGTCGACGCGCTGCTCGGCGTGCGCCTCTGACGGCGGGAGCCGCCCGGGGGACCGGCCGCGCGGAGGGTCAGCCGCCGGTGCCCTTGTCGCGGCGCCGCAGGTAGCGCTCGAACTCCTGGGCGATCGCCTCGCCGCTCGCCTCCGGCAGCTCGACGGTGTCCTTCGCCTCCTCGAGCTGGCGCACGTACTCGCCGATCTCGCTGTCGTCGCCCGCGAGCTCGTCGACCCCGTGCTGCCACGCGGCGGCGTCCTCCGGCAGGTCCCCGAGCGCGACCGGCTCGCCCAGCAGGGACTCGATGCGGTGCAGGATCGCGAGCGTCGCCTTCGGGGACGGCGGCGCGGCGACGTAGTGCGGCACGGCCGCCCACAGCGACATCGCCTGCACCCCACGGGCCGCCGCCTCGTGCTGGAGCACCCCGACGATCCCGGTCGGGCCCTCGTACGTGTTCGGCTCGAGACCCAGGAGCTCGCGCACGTCCGGGTCCTCGCTCGTGGTGTTGACCGGGATCGGCCGCGTGTGCGGCACGTCCGCCAGCAGGGCCCCGACCGTCACGACCGTCCGCACGCCCAGGCCCGCCGCGATGTCCAGCAGCTCGCTGCAGTACCGGCGCCAGCGCATCGACGGCTCGATGCCGTGCACGAGGACCACGCGGCGGCCCGTGCGGCGCGTCGTGGTGACCGCCACCGCCGTCGTCGGCCAGGTGATCTCCCGGGTGCCGTCGGGGCCCGGCCCCACGACCGGACGGTTCACCTGGAAGTCGTGGTACTCCTCCGGGTCGAGCTCGTCGACCTGCTCCGCGTCCCACGCGTCGTGCAGGTGCTCGAGGGCTGCCGTCGCGGCGCCGCCGGCGTCGTTCCACCCTTCGAACGCGGCCAGCAGGACGGTCTCGCGCGCCGGCAGGTCGGCTGCGGTGGGCTCGGTCACCCACCCAGCCTAGGCCGCGGCGTCCGCGGCGGTGCGAAGGGGCCGCCGTGCGCGGCGCACCGCGCACACCGCGTCACCCGCACGGCTGCCGTGCGCGGCACCGGCACCCCGGTCCGGAGCAGGGCCCGGGGCCCACACGCACGGGCGGAGCGGGACCGACCTCGTCGACCGGCCGACGGGGGTGCGACGGCCCGTCCGGTTAGCCTGGAGGCCACCCCTCGCGTCCCGCCGGTCGTCGGCGCACGCCCGCACGCCCCGGAGGCACCGCTGACCAGCACCGACCAGATCCCCGCAGCCCTCGCTCCCGCGCTGCCCGCCGGCCTGCCCGACGCGGTGCTGTGGGACATGGACGGAACTCTCGTCGACACCGAGCCGCACTGGTGGGCCGCGGAGATCGAGCTCGTCGAGGCGCACGGCGGGACGTGGACCCGGGCGGACGCCGTCGGGATGGTGGGCAGCGCGATGTCGGTGTGCGCGGCGGCGCTGCAGGAGCGCGGCGTCGCGCTCGGGACGGAGGAGATCGCCCACGCCCTGAACAGCGCGGTCGGCGCGGCGGTGGCCGCCGGCATCCCCTGGCAGCCGGGCGCTCGCGAGCTCGTCGAGGCCCTGCACGCCGCGGGGGTCCCGCAGGCGCTCGTCACGTCCTCGTTCGCGGTGCTGGCGGACCCGTTCGCGACGGCCGTCGGCCTGTTCGACGTCGTCGTGGCCGGCGACCGCGTGCGCCGGCCGAAGCCCGACCCCGAGCCGTACCTGACGGCCGCACGGCAGCTGGGCGTCGACCCTGCCCGCACGGTCGCGGTCGAGGACTCCCGGTCGGGCATCGCGTCCGCCGTGGCGTCGGGCGCGCGCGTCATCGCGGTGCAGACGGCGGCGCCCGTCGCGCCGCCCGCCGGCGTCACGCGCACCGGGTCGCTGGCCGACGTCGACCTCGACGTGCTCGCGCGCGTGGTGGCGGGGGAGACGCTGGACCTGCGCCGCGCGGGCTGACGCGGCGGCTCAGGCGGCCGGTGCCGGGTCGGGCACGACGCCGAGGGCGCGCTCCACGGCACCCGGGGGGATCTCGGGCGGGGTCCCCCCGAACGCCGGGCAACGGTCGCGGAACGCGCACCAGTCGCACAGGCGCGACGTGCGCGTGCGCCACTCGCCCGAGCGCCCGGTGTCCTGGATGCCGGCCCAGATCGAGCGGACGCGCGTCTCGAGCGTGTGCATCTCCGGCTCCGTGGGCTCGTGCGTGACCACGACGCCGTCGCCGAGGTAGGCGAGCTGCAGCCGCTTGGGCAGCACCCCGCGCGTACGCCACACGACGTACGCGTAGAACCGCATCTGGAACAGCGCGCTGCTCTCGTACCCGGCGCGCGGGGACTTGCCCGTCTTGTAGTCGACGACCCGCACCCAGCCGTTCGGCGCGACGTCGACGCGGTCGATGACGCCCCGCAGCCGCGGGCCGTCCTCGAGGTCCACCTCGACGCGCAGCTCGCGCGCCCGCGGCTCGAGGCGGGTCGGGTCCTCGAGCGTGAAGTACGTCGTCAGGAGCCGCTCGGCCGACGCGACCAGCTCCGCGCGCTCCTCCTCGGTCGACAGCAGCGACGCGTACGTCGCGGACGACGCCACCAGCGTCTCCCAGTGCACCGGCACGAGCGCGTGCGCGACCTGCGGCGTGCGCTCGGCGGCCGGCAGCTCGTACAGGGCCTCGAGCACCGCGTGCACGAGCGTGCCGCGCGCCGCCGCGAGCGACGTCGGCTCGGGCAGCCGGTCGACCACGCGGAACCGGAAGAGCAGGGGGCACTGCAGGAAGTCGTTCGCGCGCGACGGCGAGAGACCCGGGACCGACGGCCGGGCGCCCGCGTCCGTGGGTGCACCGGCGACGGGTGCCGCGTCCGGACGGGCGGGAGCGGGGGAGATCTCGATGTCGACGGCCACGTCACGAGGGTAGGTGCCGCCACCGACAGCCCGGCCGCGTACGGGGCCGGACCGTACGCTGGTCGGCGTGAGCACCCCGCGTCCCGCGCGCCCGTCCGGCTGGGTCCTCGGGCACGTCGCCGGGGCACCCGTGGTCCTCGCCCCGAGCTGGCTGCTCGCCGTCCTCGTCCTGACGCTGCTGTTCGCGCCGTCCGTGCAGGCGTCCACGGGCCTGCCGCCCGCGGCCACGTACGCCGTCGCCGGGGTGTTCGTGGTGCTCCTGTTCGGGTCGGTGCTCGTGCACGAGCTGGCGCACGGGCTCGTCGCGCGGGCGCGCGGTCAGCAGCCGCACGCGTTCGTGCTCACGCTGATGGGCGGCCACACGACGTTCGGCGGGCTCGCGCCGACGCCGGCCACCGCGGCCCTGGTCGCGGCCGTCGGCCCGGTCGCGAACCTCGTGCTGGCCGGTGGCTTCCTGCTCGCCGCGAACGCGGCCACGACGGGGTCGGTGCTCGAGGTCCTGCTGTGGGCGGGCGCCGCGGCGAACGGGTTCGTCGGGGCGTTCAACCTCGTGCCCGGCCTGCCGCTGGACGGCGGCCGCATCCTCGAGGCGGCCGTGTGGGCGCTCACGCGCGACCGTCACCGCGGCGCGGTCGTCGCCGGCTGGACCGGTCGTCTCGTCGCGGTCGGCGTGCTCGTCGTCGCCCTCGCGGTGCCGTTCCTGGAGGGCCGGCCGCCGAGCCTCGTCACGGTCGCGTGGTCCGCGCTCCTCGGTGCCTTCCTGTGGTCGGGCGCGTCCGCGGCCGTGCGGGGCGGCCGCACCGGACGCGCGGTCGACGCGCTGACGCTGGGGGCCGTCGGACGCCCCGCCGTGGCGGTCCCCGCGACCGCCTCGCTCGCGGACGCACGCGCCGCGGCCCGGGAGGCGGGGGTCGAGGAGGTCGTCGTCACGGCGCCCGACGGCCGGCCCGCCGCGTACGTCGACCGCGAGGCCGCGGGCCGCGTGCCCGACGCGCTGGCCGGCACCACGACCGTCGCAGCGGTGGCCACGCCGCTGCCCGTCGGCGCGCTCGTCGACGGCACGCTCGCCGGCGAGCCGCTGCTCGCCGCGCTGGGCGCCGCGACGGCGCACGCACCGGTCGTCGCGGCGGTCGTGGACGGGCGCGTCGTCGCGCTCGTGCGCACCGTGGACGTGCTGGCGGCCCTCCGCGTGTGACGTGCACCCCCGGCCGTGCGCGGGGACGTCGCCGCCGCTGCGGCCGCCCGCCGCCGCGTCGGGCCGGGCAGGCACCGGCGCCTAGACTCGCGCCCCGTGACACACGACGACGCGCCCGTGCCCGCCCCGACCGGGGCCGCCCAGCGCCGCGGACCGTTCCGCACCGGTGAGCGCGTCCAGCTCACCGACCCGCGCGGCCGGCTGCACACGATCACGCTCCACCCCGACGGCACCTTCCACACGCACAAGGGGTACTTCCGGCACGAGGAGCTGATCGGCTCTCCCGAGGGCGTCGTCGTGCGCAACACGGCGGGCATCGAGTACCTCGCGCTGCGCCCGCTCCTGTCCGACCACGTCCTGTCCATGCCCCGGGGCGCGGCCGTCGTCTACCCCAAGGACGCCGGCCAGGTCGTCACCATGGGCGACGTCTTCCCGGGCGCGACGGTGGTCGAGGCGGGCGTCGGCTCGGGCGGGCTGACGCTGTCCCTGCTGCGCGCCGTCGGCGACGGCGGGCGCGTGCTGTCCGTCGAGCGCCGCGAGGACTTCGCCGCGATCGCGCGCGGCAACGTCGAGACGTTCTTCGGCGGACCGCACCCGGCGTGGTCGCTGACCATCGGCGACCTCGCCGACGCGCTGCCGACCCTCGCGGACCCCGGCACGGTCGACCGCGTCGTGCTCGACATGCTCGCGCCCTGGGAGAACCTCGACGCCGTGGCCGGCGCGCTCGCGCCCGGCGGCGTCCTCATCTGCTACGTCGCGACGACCACGCAGCTGTCCCGCCTCGCCGAGGACCTGCGCGCGGACGGCCGGTACACCGAGCCCCAGGCGTGGGAGTCGATGGTCCGCGGCTGGCACCTCGAGGGCCTGGCGGTCCGTCCGGAGCACCGCATGATCGGGCACACCGGCTTCCTCCTGACGACCCGGCGGCTCGCGGACGGCGTCGAGCCGCCGCAGCGCCGCCGCCGGCCCGCGAAGGGCAACTACCCGGTGGCCGCCGACGGCGCCCCCGCCGCCGACGAGGCGCTGTGGTCGCCGGAGGCGCTCGGCGAGCGCGAGGTCTCCGACAAGAAGGTGCGGCGCGTGCGGCGCGACCTGCACGTGGCGCCCGAGGACCTGCCCGACGGGCCCGCGACGAGCGCGCCGCGCGGCGCCGCACCGGGGGACCCGGGTGACGCCGCACCGGGGGACCCGTCCGGCGACTGACGCGCCCCGGTGGCAGGCGTCCACCCTCCGGGACGCCGCCGCGCGGGCGTGCCTGCGCGCGGCCGTGGTTGACACCTGCGGTTAGGGTCGACCAACCAGCAGCACAGCGGCGTGCACGGTGGACCGGAACGACGCAGCGCGACGCGGAACGGAGGCCGACATCATGACCGAACCGGCTGCCCCTGGACACGAGCTGCACCGCGAGCTCGCGGTGCTCGCCGCGAAGAACGAGCGACTCAGCGAGGCCCTGGTCGCCGCGCGCGAGCAGATCCTCGAGCTCAAGCGCCAGGTCGACGACCTGGCCAAGCCCCCCGGCACGTACGCGACGTTCCTCGCGGCGCGCACGGACGGCACGGTGGACGTCGTCTCCGCCGGCCGCAAGATGCACGTCGGCGCCAGTCCGACCCTCGACGTGCACCGCCTGCGCCCCGGGCAGGAGGTCATGCTCAACGAGGCGCTCACCGTCGTCGAGGCCGGCGGGTACGAGCAGGTCGGCGAGCTCGTCACGGTCAAGGAGGTCCTCGGCCAGGACCGCGCGCTCGTCGTGGGCCGCGGCGACGAGGAGCGTGTCGTGCGCTTCGCCGGGCAGGTCCGCGACGCGGGCGTCCGGGTCGGGGACGCGCTGACGATCGACTCGCGCAGCGGCTTCGTCTTCGAGGTGATCCCGCGCGCCGAGGTCGAGGAGCTGGTGCTCGAGGAGGTCCCCGACATCGACTACGGGGACATCGGCGGGCTCGGCCCGCAGATCGAGGCGATCCGCGACGCCGTCGAGCTGCCCTTCCTCCACCCCGACCTGTTCCGCGAGCACGGGCTCAAGCCGCCGAAGGGCGTGCTGCTGTACGGCCCGCCCGGCTGCGGCAAGACGCTCATCGCCAAGGCCGTCGCGCACTCGCTGGCCGCCACCGCCGCCGCCGCCCGTGGTGCGGACGTCGCCGACGCGCGCAGCTACTTCCTCAACGTCAAGGGCCCCGAGCTGCTGAACAAGTACGTGGGCGAGACCGAGCGGCACATCCGCCTGATCTTCGCCCGGGCCCGGGAGAAGGCGTCGCAGGGGCACCCCGTGGTCGTCTTCTTCGACGAGATGGAGTCGCTGTTCCGCACGCGCGGCACGGGCGTGTCCAGCGACGTCGAGACGACGATCGTGCCGCAGCTGCTGTCGGAGATCGACGGCGTCGAGCGGCTCGACAACGTCATCGTCATCGGCGCCTCGAACCGCGAGGACATGATCGACCCGGCGATCCTGCGGCCCGGTCGGCTCGACGTGAAGATCAAGATCGAGCGGCCCGACGCCGAGGGCGCGCGCGAGATCTTCGCGAAGTACCTGACCGCCGAGCTGCCGCTGCACCCCGACGACGTCGCTGAGCACGGCGGGTCCGCGGCGGCGGCCGTCGAGGCGATGATCGCCCGGGTCGTCGAGCGCATGTACTCGGAGAGCGACGAGAACCGCTTCCTCGAGGTCACGTACGCCAGCGGCGACAAGGAGGTCCTGTTCTTCAAGGACTTCAACTCCGGCGCGATGATCCAGAACGTCGTCGACCGCGCGAAGAAGACCGCGATCAAGGACCTGCTGTCGACGGGTCAGCGCGGCATCCGCGTCGAGCACCTGCTGACGGCGTGCGTCGACGAGTTCAAGGAGAACGAGGACCTCCCGAACACCACGAACCCCGACGACTGGGCACGCATCTCCGGCAAGAAGGGGGAGCGCATCGTGTTCATCCGCACGATCGTCCAGGGCAAGAAGGGCGTCGACGCGTCGCGCACGATCGAGAACGTCACGAGCACCGGCCAGTACCTCTGACGGCTTCGCCGCGGCCGGGCGTCGCGGGGTCGGCCTAGGGTGGACGGCGTGACCGTGCGCCGCGTGATGGGGATCGAGACCGAGTACGGCGTCCTGCAGCCGGGACGGCCGATGGCGAACCCGATGCTCCTGTCGAGCCACGTCGTCGCCGTCCACGCTGCGGCGCGCGAGTCGGGGCGCGCGCGTGCGCGCTGGGACTACGACGACGAGGACCCGCTGCACGACGCGCGCGGGTTCCACCTGCTGCGCGCGTCGGCCCACCCCTCGATGCTCACCGACACGCCGGCGGTCCCCGCACCGTCGGACGACGGGCCGCAGGAGATGCCGCGCGGCGCCGTCGAGGAGTACGAGGACCCGGGTGCCGCGAACGTCATCCTGACGAACGGCGCGCGGCTGTACGTCGATCACGCCCACCCGGAGTACTCGTCGCCCGAGGTGACGAACCCGCTGGACGCGGTGCGCTGGGACCGCGCCGGAGAGCTCGTCATGCTGCACTCGGTCCGCGCGCTCGCGTCGAACGGTGCGCTGCCCGACGTCGCGCTGTACAAGAACAACGTGGACGGCAAGGGCGCCACGTACGGCATGCACGAGAACTACCTCGTGGACCGTGCGGTGCCGTTCGGGGACCTGGCGGCCCGTGTGACGCCGTTCCTCGTCACGCGCCAGGTCTTCACGGGTGCCGGCCGCGTCGGCCTCGGCCAGCGGGGCGAGACGCCGGGCTTCCAGCTCTCCCAGCGCGCCGACTACATGGAGGCGGAGGTCGGGCTGGAGACGACGCTGCGCCGGCCCATCGTCAACACCCGCGACGAGCCGCACGCCGACCCGAGCCGGTGGCGGCGGCTGCACGTCATCATCGGGGACGCGACCATGCTGGAGGTCGCGACCTACGTCCGGCTGGGCACGACGTCCCTCGTGCTGTGGCTCGTCGAGCAGGCCGAGGCCGGTGCGCTCCCGCGCGACGTGGTCCGCGCCGTCGACCGGCTCGCCCTCCGGGACCCCGTCGGTGCGGTCCACGCGGTCAGCCACGACGTCACGCTGAGCGAGCGGCTGGAGCTGGTGGACGGGCGCCACCTGACGGCCCTCGAGGTGCAGGGCGAGTACCTCGCGGCGGTGCGACGCGCGCTCGAGGCGACGGGTGGCGCCCCCGACGAGCAGACGGCCGACGTCGTCACCCGGTGGGGCTCGCTGCTGGAGCGGCTGGGCACGGACCCGGCGTCGTGCGCGCGCGAGGTCGAGTGGCTGGCCAAGCTGCGCCTGCTCGAGGGCATGCGCCGCCGGGACCGCCTGGCGTGGGACCACCCCCGCCTGGCGGCCGTCGACCTGCAGTGGTCGGACGTGCGGCCGGAGCGCGGCCTGTACCACCGGCTCGTCGGTGCGGGAGCGGTCGAGCTGCTGGTGACGCGCGAGGAGGTCGCCGACGCGGTGCTGCACCCGCCGCGGGACACGCGCGCGTACTTCCGCGGCGAGGCGGTCGCCCGGTACGCCGGGGAGATCTCCGCGGCCAGCTGGGACTCGGTCGTCTTCGACGTCGCCGGAGCCGACACCCTCCAGCGGGTCCCGATGCGCGATCCGCTGCGCGGCACGCACGCGCACGTGGGGGAGCTGCTCGACCGCAGCCCCGACGCGGGCAGCCTGCTCGCGGCCCTGGGCGCCTGACCCGGCCTCACCTCATCGCGGCCACCACCCGGACGGCCTCCCGCGCCTCGCGCACCCGGCGCTCGTAGGTCAGACCCAGCGCGAGCACCGCGGCCCCGCCGAGGCCGAGCAGCACCCAGCCGTCCACGCGCGTCAGCGCGTCCGCGGCGAGCGGCGTGAGCAGCACCGCCGCAGCCGTGAGCGCCGCCGCCGCGCCGAGCAGGAACGGTGCCTGCAGACGACGAACCGCGCCGCCGACGGTCGCCGCGAGCGCCAGGGTCAGCGTCACCGTCGCACGCCACGGAGTCGGGGCGAGCAGGAGCCCGGCGAGCGGCGCCCCCAGCGTGACGGCGACCGGCACCCCGAGCGCCACCCAGGACCCGGTCCCCGCGTCGCGGTGCGCCCGGCGCAGGCCGAGCGCGACCGCGAGCAGCCCGACGAGGACGACGGGCAGCTCGATCGGCTCCGGGCCCCCGCGCAGCGCCGCGGCCGTGCCGGCGGCGGCGGCCACGACGAGCCCCAGGCCCTCGTCGTGCCGGGCACGCCCGCGCAGGGCCACGAGGGCGCCGAGGGCGAGGACGCCCGCCGCGCGGAGCGCGCCGACGTGCGTGGCGTCGACCGCGAGGACGAGCGGCACGACGAGCAGGGCGACGACGGCGGCGCGCCTCCACGGCGCCCGCACGGCGTCACCGGTGCCGAGGTGCAGTGCGGCGGCGACCAGGACCGCGACGAGCAGGGCGGGAACCTCCACGACGAGCGCCCCGGCGGTCGGCGCGCCCAGCGCCGTGCCGACGGCGGCCGTCAGCGCGTCGGCCCACGGCCCGAGGACCGCGACCCCGGCGGCCGCGGCGGCCAGGGTGCGTACGACGAGCGTCGGACCGACGGTCGCCGCCGCACGCGCGTGCGGGGACGGGGCGTCCGTCCCGGCGACCGGCTCACCGGTGGTCCCGGTGCCTGCGCTCGCGCCATGAGACCCCGCACCCTGCGGCTGCCGGGCGAGGTGGGCGAGGGCCAGGAGCAGAACCGCGCCGGCGACCCACGCCACCGGCCGCAGCTCGCCCGCCCGGACGAGCAGCGGGGGCGCCAGGGCGACGACCCCGAGCACGAGCCACCACGCGGGCACGTCGGTGCGCGCCCGTGCGGCGGTCGTCACCGTGACCAGCGCGACGAGCGCGACGGCGGCCGCGGGGACGTCGACCGCCGACGCGGGGACCCACGCCGTGGCGGCCGCCGCGGTGGCCGTGGCGAGAGCCAGGCCGAGGTCCGCGAGCCGGGGCCCCACGGCACGGGCCGCCCCGGGCGGCGCGGGCCGGGGGAGGACGGTGGACGCCCCGCCCGCCGGCACGCGACGCCCCTGCCGGGCCCCGAGGAGCGCGGCCGCGGTGGCGACGGCCGCCGCGGTGCCGAGCCGTGCGGCCCCGGCCGCGGTGCCGCGGTCCGCGGTGGCGAGCGTGGCCAGCAGCGTCGGACCGGCCGTCACGGCGAGCACGGCCCACGGCGCGAGGCGTGCCACGGGACGTCGCGCCGTCGCCGGCCACGTGCGCAGGGCCACGACCGCCCCGGCCACGAGCAGGGCCCCGGCGGCGAGGCCCCAGGGCTCGACCAGCCCGACCAGCCCCGCGCCGTCGGCGGCCCGGAGCCCGGCTGTCCCGTCCGGCGGGCGTACCGCGGACGTGACGGCGCGCCGTGCGGGACCGAGCAGGGCGAGGGTCACGGTGAGCCCGGCGAGCGCGCCGGCCGTCCTCGACGCGTCGGGAGCGGCACCGCGGCGGGCCAGCGCCACCGCGACCCAGGCGAGCGCACCGGCGAGCGCCGTCGTGAGCAGGCCGCGGTCGAGCCACCGCTCCCCGACGTCCAGCGCCGCGGGGAGCACCGCGGTGGGCAGGGTCGCCAGGGCGGCGCCGCCGGCCACGAGAGGCGCTGCCCCACCGGTCCGGCGCCGCAGCCTCAGCGCGCCCACGACCACGAGCGCGAGGCCCGGCGGCACGACGTACGGCTCGAGGAGGACCCCACCGGGAGCGCCGAGCACCACGCACCACGCGGCGGAACCGAGGCCCCACGCCAGCCACCACGCCGACCGGCGGTCGCGGTGTGCGGCCCAGCCGCCGGCCGCCGCAGCGGCGACCGCGAGGGCCGCGGCGGTCGCCGGACGGCCCACGAGCAGGGCACCGAGCACCCCGCACGCGACGACGCACCACCCGGCGAGCTCACCGGCCGTCCGCGCGTGCGGGCCGCCGCGGGCGGTGACCAGGTGCGCGGCGAGGACGGAGGTGGCGCCCACGGCCACCATCGCCAGGACGGTGCCGGCGGGCGGAGGCGCGCCGAGCGCGGTGCGCACGGTCGCGACGGCCAGTGCGGCGACCGGCGCGGCCGCGGCCGCGCCGGCGGTGACGGCGCCGCGGCCGCGGGTCGCCACGTCGGCGAGGAGCGCCACGACGACTGCGCCGGCAGCCGCGGCCGCGAGCAGCGCCCCGACGGTCGCCTCCCCTCCGGTCGACGGTCCGGCCGTCGCCGCCCATGCGGACATCCAGCCGGTCACCGCGACGGCGGCGGCGGTGACGACAGCGGCGTGCCGCTCGGTGCGCGGCGCGGTGCGGCGGCGCGCACGCGCCAGGAGGACGGCGACCACGACGACCGCGGCGAACCCGGCGCCGGGCGCGGGCGGCGTGCCGACGGCGACGGCGAGCGCCGTGCCCGCGAGCAGGCCCAGCCCGCCGGCGGTGGCGGTCGAGGCCGCGGCGGCGGCCGCCGTGCCGCTCCAGCCGCGGGCGTGCACCGCGACGGTGGTCGCGACCGCCAGGGCTGCGGCGAGCCACACGGGCGCACCCGCGCCCGCGACGACCCCGGTGGCCGCGGCCGCGACGACCCCCGCGTGCGCGGTACGCCGCCACGTGGCGGCGCGTGAGCCGAGCAGCACCCAGCCCGCCACGACGACCGCCTCGCCGGCCACGGCGAGCGCGGTCGGTGCGGAGGGCCCGACCCCGGGGGCGGCCGGGCCGAGCAGGAGCACCGGCACGGCCACCGACGCGAGCACGGCGGCGACGGCCCGTCCGGCGGCCGCGCCGCGGGCGACGGGTCCGGCCCGCCGCGCGGCGCGCTGGGCCGGCACGACGGCGGCGCCGAGCGCGGCCACGCCGAGCACGGACGCCGGCACCGACGGCCGCAGGGGGGAGACGAGCGCCACCAGCAGCGCGACGGCCACGGACGCTGCGACCCCGGCGGCCAGGACTGCCGCCGTGAGGGTCGCGGCGCGCGCGGCGCCGCCGACCCGCGGACGGCTCACGGACGGGACGGGCAGGCACGCGGCGCCGAGCACGGCCGCGAGCGCGGCGGCGTGCCAGGTCGCGGCACCGTCGAGGCCCAGAGCCCGGGCGGCCGCCGCGGCGAGCGCCGCGGCCGCGCCCGCACCGGTGGCACCGGCGGCGCCGGCCCACGCCGCTGCGGCGAGGCGAGGTGCGGCGTCCGACCCGGTGGCGCCCGGCGCCGGCCCGTCGGCGCGCGCCTGCAGCACGAGGACGGCGCACGCCGCGGCGAGCACGGCGCCCGCGGTCCACGGCGCGTCGCCGGTCACGCTGCGGACCGCCGCCGCGCCGGCCGCGACCAGGAGCGCCGGCACGGCGGTCGCCACGGCGATGCCCCGCAGCAGCACGACGTCGAGGCGGTGCGCGCGCCACGGCGGGACCGCGCGGGTCAGCGTGAGCACGGCCGCGGCGAGCAGCAGGAGCGCCACGCCCTCGGAACCGTCGGCGCGGCCGAGCCACACGAGGGGTGCGACGGGCAGCAAGGCGGCGGCCGTCACCGTGCCGGCGCGCAGGCGCGCACCGGTGCCCCAGCCGGCGAGCAGGACGGCGCACACCAGCACCGACGCGGTCGCCTGGCCGGGCCCGTCCCCGACGGCGACCACGCCCGTCGCCCGCACCGCCCAGGCGTCCAGCAGCAGCAGCGCGGCCGCGAGGGCGCCGACGGCCTCGGCGCCCTGCGGCAGGCCCCTCCGGCGCAGGACCGTGGCCAGGCCGAAGACGACGAGCGTGCCGGTGCCGACCACGGCGGCACGCGCGCCGAGCGTGAGGACGTCCCACGCGAAGACGAGGAAGGTGACGCTCGCGGCGACGAGGAGTGCCGCGCCGACCACCTGCAGCACCGTCTGCACGCGCCACGGTGCGCGCGTGCGCGGCGGGGCGGCGGACCCCGGCGGTGGGCCGCCCGGCCCCGTCGTCCGGTAGGAGCCGGCCGGCGGCCGCGGGAGGTCGCCCGCCGCGGACCGTGTCACGGGTGCGTGCACCGGTGCGGCGACCGGTGCGACGACCGGTGCGGTCGCCGACGGCGGGGCCCAGGGGTCGTCGCCGGCGCGCACGGGCCGAGCGACGTGCACCGGCACCGGCACCTGCACCGGCACCGGCGCCAGGGGCACCCGCGCCGCGGGCACCGCAGCGGCCGCGTCGGCACCCGCGGCCGCCGGGGCACCGGCCGCGGCGCGCATGGCAGCGATCCGCTCCTCGCGGCGGCGCAGGGCGTCGGCGGCGGCGACGCTGTCGTGCCACAGCAGCGCGGCCTCGGGCACGCCGAGGTCCAGCCCGCAGGCGGTGCAGCGCGCGCCGGGGAGCGTCGTCGCGCAGGCCGGGCAGCGGGTCGTGTCGAGCAGCGTGCGCAGGGTGCGGGCGTAGAGGGCGTCGGTCGGCGCCGATGGGGGCATGCCGCGCATCGTGCCAGTGCGGGGCCCTCGCGCCCGCACCGTCCACAGCCTGCGGCGAGTCCCCCCGTCCGCGTCCGGTCGCTGCGGCCCCCGGGGGGATGGGCCTAGGGTGGGTCACGTGGGCGCGCGGGACGCGCCGGCCCGGAGCTCGGAGGTCACCATGGCTGGTCAGGAACACGTCAGGCGCCGCGAGGACGACGAGCCGATCGACGAGCCGGGCACGCCCGCCCCGACCGCTCCCAGCGCGCAGACCCGCGACGCCGAGGTCGACGCGCTGCTCGAGGAGATCGACGACGTCCTGGAGTCCAACGCCGAGCAGTTCGTGCGCGGGTTCGTGCAGAAGGGCGGTCAGTGAGCGCCGATGACGTCGCACGTCTCGTCCGCGTCCGCTGCGTCCGGCCGGCTGCCGTACGCCTTCACGACCCCCGGCACCTCGTCGTTCGTCGAGTTCCTGTCCGGTCACGCGCCGGAGCTGCTGCCGGGCAACCGGCCGTTGCCCACGGGTGAGATCGCGGTGCCGCACGCCACGACGATCGTCGCCCTGACGTTCGACGGCGGCGTCGTGATGGCAGGTGACCGCCGCGCCACGATGGGCTCGATGATCGCGAGCCGGCACATCGAGAAGGTCTTCCCGGCGGACGAGTTCTCGGCGGTCGGCATCGCGGGCACCGCGGGGCTCGCGATCGAGCTCGTGCGGCTGTTCCAGCTGGAGCTGGAGCACTACGAGAAGATCGAGGGCAGCCTGCTGTCGCTCGACGGCAAGGCGAACCGCCTGGCGACGATGATCCGGGGCAACCTGGGCCTGGCGATGCAGGGGCTGGCCGTCGTGCCGCTGTTCGGCGGCTACGACCTCGACCGCGGCGTCGGCCGGCTGTTCTCCTACGACGTGACGGGCGGGCGCTACGAGGAGCAGGACCACCACGCGGTGGGCTCGGGCTCGGTGTTCGCCCGCGGCTCCCTGAAGAAGCGGTGGCGGCCGGGCCTCGACGCCGCGGGCGCGGTGCGGGTCGCCGTCGAGGCGCTCGTGGACGCGGCCGACGACGACTCGGCCACCGGCGGCCCCGACCGCGTGCGCCGCATCTGGCCGGTCGTCGCCACGGTGACCCAGGCCGGGTACCTGCGCGTCGCGGACGAGGACCTCGCGGCGGTCGCCGAGGGCATCGAGGCGGAGCGCCGCGTCGGCGGGACGGGGGAGGACCACCGATGAGCATGCCGTTCTACGTCTCGCCCGAGCAGCTGATGAAGGACCGCGCGGACTACGCGCGCAAGGGCATCGCGCGCGGGCGGTCGGTCGTGGTCCTGCAGTACGACGACGGCATCGCGTTCGCGACGGAGAACCCGTCGCGCGCGCTGCACAAGATCTCCGAGATCTACGACCGCATCGCGTTCGCCGCCGTGGGCAAGTACAACGAGTTCGAGAACCTGCGTGTGGCGGGCGTGCGCTACGCCGACCTGCGCGGCTACTCCTACGACCGCGTCGACGTCACCGCGCGCGGCCTCGCGAACGCGTACGCGCAGACCCTCGGCACGGTCTTCACCACGGAGTCCAAGCCGCTCGAGGTGGAGCTGGTCGTCGTCGAGGTCGGTCGCGACCCGGCGGGCGACCAGATCTACCGGCTGTCGTACGACGGGTCCGTGACGGACGAGCACGGGTGGGTGGTCATGGGGGGTCAGGCCGACCGCCTGGCGGGGCTGCTGGGTGGCGAGTGGCGCCCGGGGATGACGCTGGCGGAGGTCCTGGGCCTCGCCGTGCGCGTGCTGGGCTCCGCCGGTGACGACGGCGAGCCGCGTGCGCTGGGCGCGGCGCAGCTCGAGGTGGCGGTGCTCGACCGCACCCGTCCGCGGCGCGCGTTCCGTCGCCTGACGGGCGCGCTGCTCGAGGACGTGCTCGGGGCGTCCCCGGCCTGAGCAGGGGGCACCGGCCGTGCTGGGCGGCGCGGTGCGGCGAGGAACGGGAGGCACGCATGGACAGGCGGATCTTCGGTCTGGAGACCGAGTACGGCGTGACGTGCGCGGCGCAGGACGGGCGCGGGCTGTCCGCGGACGAGGTCGCGCGCTACCTGTTCCGCAAGGTCGTCGCGTGGGGCCGGTCCTCGAACGTGTTCCTGCGCAACGGGTCCCGGCTGTACCTCGACGTCGGCTCGCACCCCGAGTACGCGACGGCCGAGTGCGACGACTGGCGCCAGCTCGTCACGCACGACCGCGCGGGCGAGCGGATCCTCGAGGGCCTGGTCGCCGACGCCCAGCAGCGCCTCGAGCACGAGGGCCTGCCCGGGCGGATCCACCTGTTCAAGAACAACACCGACTCCGCCGGGAACTCCTACGGCTGCCACGAGAACTACCTCGTCCGCCGGCAGGGCGACTTCGCGCGCCTGTCGGACGTGCTGGTGCCGTTCCTCATCACGCGGCAGATCCTGACCGGCGCCGGCAAGGTGCTGACGACGCCGCGCGGCGCGGTGTACTGCCTCTCGCAGCGGGCCGACCACATCTGGGAGGCGGTCTCGAGCGCCACGACGCGGTCGCGCCCGATCATCAACACGCGGGACGAGCCGCACGCCGACGCCGAGCACTACCGGCGGCTGCACGTCATCGTCGGCGACTCGTCGATGGCCGAGACGACCACGATGCTCAAGGTGGCGTCGACCGACCTGCTGCTGCGCCTCGTGGAGGCGGGCGTCCCGATGCGGGACATGGCGCTCGAGAACCCCATCCGCGCGATCCGCGAGATCAGCCACGACATGACGGGCCGCCAGGAGATCACGCTCGCGTCGGGGCGCACGGTGACCGCGATCGACCTGCAGGAGGAGTACCTGGCCCGCGTCTCGGAGTTCGTCGACGCGGAGGTGGGGCCGTCGCCGGAGACGAAGCAGGTGCTCGACCTGTGGGAGCGCGGGCTGCGCGCGCTGCGCACGGGCGACCTGTCGCTCGTCGAGCGCGAGCTGGACTGGGTCATCAAGTACCGGATGATCGAGCGGTACCGGGCCAAGCACGGGCTCGAGCTGTCGGACGTGCGCGTGCAGCGCCTCGACCTCGCCTACCACGACATCTCCCGGACCGAGGGGCTCTACAACCTCATGGCCGCGCGCGGGCTCGTCGAGCGCGTGACGACCGACCTCGACGTGTTCGAGGCGACCGCCGTCCCGCCGCAGACGACGCGTGCGAAGCTGCGCGGCGACTTCGTCCGCGCGGCGCAGGACGCGCGCCGGGACTACACGGTCGACTGGGTGCACCTCAAGCTCAACGACCAGGCGCAGCGCACGGTCCTGTGCAAGGACCCGTTCCGCAGCGTCGACGAGCGGGTCGACCGGCTCATCGAGTCGATGTGACGGCCCCGGCGTGACCGGTCGCCGTCGCACGGGCGCCCGGCGGCGCACGACCGGCACGTAAAGTGAGGCCCCGGCACGCCCCCTGCCGGGGTCGCGCCGCCGCGACGCGCCCTGGCGCCGCGGCCCGTGCGGCGAGAGGAACACGACGTGGCGCGAGTGGCGCGTGCACGCCGGGTGGCGGTGCTGGCCGTCCTGGCGCTCCTGCTGGCGGCGTGCACCGGCGCACCCACCGCGGCGGACCCGGAGGTCACCGTGACCGGCGGCCCGGGAGGTTCGCCGACCGTCACGTACCTGACCCCGCTCACGGTCGACTCGACGTACCGCGAGACGGTGTGGCCGGGCACGGGTGCGGCACTCGTCGAGGGTGGGCCCGTGCTCATCGACTTCTGGCTCGAGAACGCCACCGACGCCAGCCTCGTCAAGGAGAGCTACACCACGAGCCCCACCCCCCGCCTGCTCACGGAGGAGGACCTCGGCACGGACCTGTACGAGACCCTGCGCGGGCAGCAGGTCGGGGCGCGCCTGCTGCAGGTCGCTCCCGGCGGGCAGGGCGCCGACTACCCGACGGTGACCGTGCTGGACGTCCTGCCGACGCGCGCGGTGGGGGAGCCGGTCGCGCCCGACCCGGCGCTGCCCGCCGTGACCGTCGCCGCGGACGGGTCGTCCACGCTGACGCCGACCGGGACGCCGCCACCGGCCGACCTGGTCGTGCAGCCGCTCGTGCGGGGGACGGGTCCGCAGGTCGCGCCGGGCGACGTGATCACGGTGCAGTACAGCGGCTTCGCGTGGGAGAGCGGTGAGCTCTTCGACGCCTCGTGGGCGCGCGGTCTGCCGGTGTCCTTCCTGCTCTCCGACGTGCAGGCGTGGGCGGAGGGGCTGGTCGACCAGCCCGCCGGCAGCCAGGTGATGCTGGTCGTGCCACCGAGCTACCCGCTGGGCGTCACGGACGCCGAGGACCTCGCGGGGCAGACGGTGGTCTTCGTCATCGACATCCTCGCCACCGGCAACGCGGCGGAGGCGGCGCGATGAGCCTCGCCCTGCGGGTGATCCCGTGCCTCGACGTGGACGCGGGGCGCGTCGTCAAGGGCGTGAACTTCGCCAACCTGCGCGACGCCGGCGACCCCGTCGAGCTCGCGCGGCGCTACGACGCCGAGGGCGCCGACGAGGTCACGTTCCTCGACGTGTCGGCGTCGTCGTCGGACCGCGAGACGACGTACGACGTGGTGCGCCGTACCGCCGAGGAGGTCTTCGTCCCCCTGACCGTGGGCGGCGGCGTGCGGTCGGCCGACGACGTCGACCGGCTGCTGCGGGCCGGCGCCGACAAGGTCGGCGTCAACACGGCCGCGATCGCGCGCCCGGAGCTCATCACCGAGATCGCGGACCGCTTCGGCTCGCAGGTGCTCGTGCTCTCGGTCGACGCGCGCCGGGTGACGGGCGACGCCCGCACCGCCTCGGGCTACGAGGTCACGACCCACGGCGGGCGTCGCGGCACGGGTCTGGACGCGGTCGACTGGGCGCGGCGGGCGGTCGAGCTGGGCGTCGGCGAGGTGCTGCTGAACTCGATGGACGCGGACGGCACGACCGCGGGCTTCGACCTGGAGATGATCCGCGACGTGCGCGCCGTCGTCCGCGTGCCGCTGATCGCCTCGGGCGGGGCCGGCACCGTCGAGCACTTCGTCGACGTGGCCCGCACGGGCGTGGACGCCGTGCTCGCGGCGAGCGTGTTCCACTTCGGCGCGCTCACGGTGGGGCAGGTCAAGGACGCGCTGCGCGCCGCGGGCGTCGAGGTGCGCTGACCCGCGCGACGGGAGCGGAACCGATCAGGGCCCGCTGAGCAGCTCGCGGACGGCGGCGACGTCGGCCGGGGCGCCCTCGAGGGCCACGTCGGCCGCCTGGAGGCGGCCTGACACGGCGAGGACGAGCTCGCCGACGTCGCCGCGCAGGACGACCGTGCCGTGGCCGGCACGCGGGCGGTGCACGGCCGAGCGCAGGTCGTCCGACCGTACGAGCACCACGCCGGGGCCGAGCCGGCGCAGCCGCACCGGCGCCATGCGCACGAGCTGGCGCCACAGGAGCTCGCGCAGGCCCTCGGGCAGGGCGCGCGGCTCGGCGTGGCCGGCGCCGCGACGCAGGTCCTCGGTGTGGATGAAGTACTCCGAGGCGTTGACGGCGTCACCGGCCCACGCGAGCGGGCTCCACCGGCGCGGCGGCGTCGCGAAGGCGTCGACGAGGCGGAGGTACTCCGTCGGCCCGTCGACGGACGCGGCCAGCCGCTGCGTCGCGGCCTCGGGCCCCTGCGTCGCCGCCGTGCGGACGGCGCCCGCCCCGGCGCGCGGGGCCTTCTCCCGCAGCACGAGGTGCGCGGCGAGGTGGCGCGCCTGCCACCCGTCGCACAGCGTCGGTGCGTCGAAGGCGGTCCCCCGGAGGGTGTCGGCCAGCCATGCGCGCTCGGTCTCGTGCCAGGTCATGCCACGGATCGTGCCACGCGCGAGCCTCCCGGGCCCGGCGCCCCGCACATGAGAGGATCGTGGCAATCCCTTTCCCGCAGGAGTGTGAATCCGTCGTGCCCACGCGCGCCCCATCGACCCCAGCAGCGCTGCAGGGGTCGGCCACCAGGCGATCAGCCGCCCTGATCTGGCGCGGCGTGCGGTCGCAGCCCCGTACCTACCTGCTCGCGGTCGCCACGTCGGCCGTCTTCGGTGCTGCCACCGTCGCCGTCAGCCGCGTCCTCGCCTGGGCGACGGACGCGGTCGTCGTCCCGGCGATCGAGGGGTCGGCGCAGGCCCAGGGCCGCATCTGGGTCGCCGGCGTCGCGCTGGTGATCGTCGCGCTGACCCTCGCGGTCGCGGTGGTGTTCCGCCGGATGTTCGCCGGCATCGGCATCGCCGACATCCAGGCGGACCACCGCCGTGCGGTCACCCGGCAGTACCTGCGGCTGCCCATGACGTGGCACCGGCGCCACCCGACGGGCCAGCTGCTGTCCAACGCGGGCTCGGACGTCGAGGCCGCCACCGGCGTGTTCAACCCGCTGCCGTTCGCGCTCGGCGTGGTGGTGATGATCGGCGTGGCGGCGGCCGCGCTGCTGCGCACCGACGTCTGGCTCGCGGTCGCCGCGCTCGTGGTGCTGCCCCTGGCGGTGGTCGCGAACCTCGTCTTCCAGCGCCGGATGACGCCCGCCATCACGCGCGCGCAGCAGCTGCGCGCCGAGGTCGCCGACATCGCGCACGAGAGCTTCGAGGCCGCCGCGCTGGTCAAGTCGCTCGGCACCGAGGACCGCGAGGAGGCCCGGTTCGCGGACCGCGCGCGGGCACTGCGGGACGCGAACGTGCGCGTCGGCGTCGTCCGAGCCGTGTTCGACCCCGTCATCGACCTGCTGCCGAACATCGGCACGCTCCTCGTCCTGCTGGTCGGGACGCAGCGCGTCGCGGCGGGCGCCATCGGGACGGGTGACGTCGTGGGCGCCGCCTACCTGCTCACCCTGCTCGCGGTGCCGGTGCGTGCGTTCGGCTGGGTGCTCGGCGAGCTGCCGCGTGGGCTCGTCGGGCACGACCGCATCGCCCGCGTCCTCGACGCGCAGGGCATCGCGGTCGACGGGGGCGCGCCGCTGCCCCGCACGGCGGGCGGCGCGCAGGTCCGCCTGCGCGGCGTCACGCTGCGGGTGCCGACGGTCGACGGGGAGACGGAGCTCCTGCACGGCGTCGACCTGGAGGTGGCCTCCGGCCGCACGCTGGCGGTGGTGGGGGCGACGGGGGCCGGCAAGACGACGCTCGTGAGCCTCGTCCCCCGGCTCGCCGACCCGTCGGCGGGCGTGGTGGAGGTGGACGGCCGCGACGTGCGCACCCTGGCGCCCGCCGACCTCGCCGAGCAGGTGGCGTTCGTCAGCCAGTCGACGTTCGTCTTCGAGGACACCGTCCGGGGCAACGTCACGCTCGCCGACGCCGACGACCCCGACGCCCCGTCGGACGACGCGGTGTGGCAGGCGCTGCGCACCGCGCGCGTCGACGACGTCGTGCGCGCGCTGCCCGGCGGCCTGGACGCGCCCCTGGGGGAGCGCGGCGCCAACCTGTCGGGCGGGCAGCGTCAGCGGCTCGCGCTCGCGCGGGCGCTCGTGCGCCGGCCGCGGGTCCTGGTCCTCGACGACGCGACGTCGGCGGTCGACCCGCGCGTGGAGCGCGACATCCTCACGGGTCTGCGGGCCGACGGCGACGCCGCGGTGCCGACGGTCCTGCTGGTCGCGTACCGGATGTCCTCGGTGCTGCTCGCCGACGAGGTGCTCCACCTCGACGCGGGCCGGGTCGTCGACCGGGGCACCCACGACGAGCTGCTCGCGCGGGACCCGGGGTACGCGGCGCTCGCGACGGCGTACCAGCAGGAGTCGGTCCGGCGGGAGCGGGAGCGCGCCGACGCGCGCGCCGTCGAGGAGGACGGCGCTGCGCCGGACGCCATCGAGGTGGCACAGGACGACGACGCGCGGGACGTGCGCACCGGGGGAGGACGACGATGAGCGGAACCGCCGCCGACGGGGGCGTGCGCGCCGACGCCCGCATGGCACCCGCGAGCACGCTGGGCGTCCTCGCGACGCTGCGCCGCGGGGTGCAGGTGTCGCCCGAGATCCTGCAGGGGCTGGTCGGCACGCTCGGGCTGGCGGTGCTCGCGGCCGTCGCGCGCGTGCTCGTGCCGCTCGCCGTGCAGCAGACCGTCGACACGGGCATCCTCGCGCCCGGTGGCGCCGACGTGCCGCGGGTCGCCGCGCTCGTCGGGCTCGCCGCCGCGGGGCTCCTCGTCGGCGCCGCGTGCTCGGCGGGCGTCAACGTGCGCCTGTTCCGGGCGAGCGAGAGCGGGCTGCTGACGCTGCGCACCCGCGCGTTCCGGCACGTCCACGACCTGTCGGTGCTGACGCAGGGCAGCGAGCGGCGCGGGTCGCTGGTGTCCCGGGTGACGTCCGACGTCGACACCATCTCCATGTTCGTGCAGTGGGGCGGCATCATGCTGCTCGTCTCGCTGCTGCAGATCCTCGTGGCGACCGCGCTCATGGCGGTGTACTCCTGGCAGCTCACGGTCCTGGTGTGGCTGTGCTTCGTGCCGCTGCTGATCGTGCTCCCGCGGATGCAGAAGGGCGTCAACGCCCGCTACGGGAACGTGCGCGAGCGGTACGGCGCGATGCTCGGCGCCGTCTCCGAGGCCGTCGTGGGCGCCGAGACCATCCGCGCGTACGGCGTCGCGGCACGCACCCAGCGCAGGATCGACGCGGCGGTGCGGGCGACGCGCGACGCCATGGTGCGGGCGCAGAACCTCGTCGCCGTGGTCTTCTCGTCCGGCGTGCTGGTCGCGAACCTCGCGCTGGCCGCCGTCGTCGCCGTGGGCACGTGGCTCGGGGTGCTCGGGGACATCAGCGTGGGCCGCGTGCTGGCGTTCCTGTTCCTCGTGCAGCTGTTCACCGGACCCGTGCAGATGGCCACCGAGATCCTCAACGAGCTGCAGAACGCGGTCGCCGGGTGGCGGCGCGTCCTCGGCGTGCTCGAGACGCCCGTGGACGTCGCCGACCCGGGCGACTCCGGCCGGCCCAGCCCGCGTGGCCCGGCGACCCTGACGTTCGACGACGTCGGCTACGCGTACCCCGACGGGCCGCCCGTCCTGCGCGACGTCACCCTCGACGTCCCCGCCGGCACGTCGGTCGCCGTGGTGGGGGCCACCGGGTCGGGCAAGACGACCCTCGCCAAGCTCGTCGCCCGGTTCATGGACCCGACGACCGGGGCGGTCCGCCTCGACGGCGTCGACCTGCGGGACGTGCGCGGCGCGGACCTGCGCCGGCGCGTCGTGCTGGTCCCCCAGGAGGGCTTCCTCTTCGACGGCACGCTGGCCGAGAACATCGCGTACGGCCTGCGGGACGAGGACGTCGACGGCGACCCGGTGGCGGACCCCCGCGTGCGCGGCGCCGTCGAGGACCTCGGCCTGCACCCCTGGGTCGACGAGCTGCCGCAGGGCCTCGCGACACCCGTCGGGCAGCGGGGCGAGATGCTGTCGGCGGGGGAGCGTCAGCTCGTCGCGCTCGCCCGCGCCCGCCTCGCGGACGGCGACCTGCTGCTGCTCGACGAGGCGACGTCCGCGGTCGACCCGGTCGCGGAGGTGCGGATCGCGCGCGCGCTGCGTGAGCTCGCCCGCGGTCGCACGACGCTGACGATCGCCCACCGGCTCTCGACCGCGGAGGCCGCCGACCTCGTCGTCGTGGTGCACGCGGGCGAGGTCGTCGAGGTGGGGGAGCACGCGGAGCTCGTCGCGCGGGGCGGGCACTACGCGTCCATGCACGCCGCCTGGGTGGCGCAGACGCGCTGAGCGGCAGCGGCCCGCACGGCCGCCGGCGTGACGCGGTCGCCGCGGACCGCGGGCGGGCGGCGGCCCGCCGCGTGGCAGGATCGTCCGGTGCCCGTCGACGCCACCCCGTCAGCCCCCGGCCCGCGCTCCGGCGCCCTGGACCCTGCCGTCGCCACGCGCCTGCGCCGCGACGCCGCCGGTCTGGTCGCGGCGATCGTGCAGCAGCACGACACGCGTGAGGTGCTGATGCTCGGCTGGATGGACGACGAGGCGCTGCACCGGACCCTCACCACGGGGCGCGTGACCTTCTGGAGCCGCTCGCGCCAGGAGTACTGGCGCAAGGGCGACACGTCGGGGCACGTGCAGCACGTGCGCTCGGTCGACCTCGACTGCGACGGCGACGCCGTGCTGGTGACCGTCGACCAGGTCGGCGCGGCATGCCACACCGGCGCGCGCACCTGCTTCGAGGCGGGCGGTCCGCTGCCCGTCACGCTGCCGCCGGACCCCGCCGGCGCCACGCCGTCCGACCTCGCCGAAGGAGACGTCCCGTGACCCAGCCGTCCGCCCCCGCCGCGCTCCGCGCGACCGCCGCGGACCTGCCCTGGGGCGGGACCTGGCCGTCGCTCGAGGAGTTCCGGGAGCTGGCGCCGACGCGTCGCGTCGTCCCCGTCGTGCGTCGCCTGCTCGCGGACGACGTGACGCCGGTGGGCCTGTACCGCACCCTGGCGGCCGGCCGGCCCGGCACGTTCGTGCTCGAGTCGGCGGAGTCCGACGGCTCGTGGGGCCGCTGGTCCTTCGTGGGCGTGCGGTCGCGTGCGACGCTCTCCGTCCGCGACGGGCGCGCCGAGTGGACGGGCGACGTGCCGGTCGGCGTGCCGACCGACGGGCCGGTGCTCGACGTCCTGGGCCGCACGCTCGACGTGCTGCGCAGCCCGGCGGTCGAGGGGCTTCCCCCGCTGACCGGCGGCCTCGTCGGGGTGCTCGGGTGGGACGTGGTGCGCCAGTGGGAGCCGACGCTGCCCGCGCAGGCGCCCGACGAGCTGGGCGTGCCGGACGTGACGCTCCTGCTCGCGAGCGACCTCGCGGCCGTGGACCACGTCGACGGCTCGGTGTGGCTGGTGGCGAACGCGATCAACTTCGACGCGACGGACGAGCGCGTCGACGAGGCGCACGCCGACGCGGTGGCGCGTCTCGACGCGATGCAGGCGACCCTGCGCCGGCCCGCTCCGCCCGCGACGTCGGTCCTCGACGACTCCGCCGACGAGCCCGAGCTCGAGTTCCGGAGCACGCGCGCGGAGTTCGAGGACGCGGTGCGCCGGGGGCAGGAGGCGATCCGGGACGGCGACGTGTTCCAGGTCGTCCTGTCCCAGCGCCTCGACCTGGACTGCCCGGCGGAGCCGGTCGACGTGTACCGCGTGCTGCGCACGATCAACCCCAGCCCGTACATGTACCTGCTCGCGCTGCAGGACGCCGACGGCCGCGACTTCGCCGTCGTGGGCTCGAGCCCCGAGACGCTGGTCAAGGTGACCGACGGGCACGTCGTGACGTTCCCCATCGCCGGCTCCCGCCCGCGCGGGTCCACGCCCGAGGAGGACCGCGCGCTGCAGGACGAGGTGCTCGCGGACCCCAAGGAGCGCGCCGAGCACATCATGCTCGTCGACCTGTCGCGCAACGACCTGGTCAAGGTCTGCGAGCCGACGAGCGTGGAGGTCGTCGACTTCATGGCGGTCAAGCGCTTCTCGCACATCATGCACATCTGCTCGACGGTCGTCGGACGCCTGCGGGACGGCGCGACGGCCCTCCAGACGCTGGTCGCGACGTTCCCGGCCGGCACGCTGTCGGGGGCGCCGAAGCCGCGGGCGATCGCGCTCATCGACGAGATCGAGCCCGCCCGGCGCGGCGTCTACGGCGGCACGGTGGGGTACTTCGACTTCACCGGGGACATGGACATGGCGATCGCCATCCGCACCGCCCTGATCCGCGACGGCCGCGCGAGCGTCCAGGCGGGCGGCGGGATCGTCGCCGACTCCGTGCCCGCCCTCGAGTACGAGGAGTCGCGCAACAAGGCCGCCGCCGCCGTCCGGGCGGTGCAGGTGGCCGCACGGCTGCGGCGCGACGCGCCGTGACGGCAGGCCCGGAGGGCCGCGGCGCCGCGCCTCGGCGCGGGCGGTGGCTGGCGCTCGTCGTGCTCGCGGCCGCGGCCGTCGCGGCGTCCGCCCTCCCGACCTGGGTCACGGCGCGCGCGGGCACGGCGCTCGAGGGCGACGTGGTGGTCCGCGTGCCGGGCACCGAGGCGGCGCCGGAGGTCCTCGCGGCGGCCGTGGCGCTGCTGGCGTCGGCGGGCGCGCTCGCCCTGGTCGGGCCCGTCGGCCGTCGCGTGGTCGCCGTCGTCACGGCGGCGTGCGGTGCGCTCGTCGTCGCGGCAGCCCTCGCCGTGCTGCGCGACCCCGCGGGCGCGGCGACCGCTGCGGTCGCGGCGCGCACCGGCGTCGAGCCGGTGGCCCCGGACGCCGGGCTCACCGCCGGTCCCGTCGTCACGACGGCCCTGGGTGTCCTCGTGGTGGTGCTCGCCCTGGCGCTCCTGCGCGCGCGCGGAGCCTGGAGGCAGCGCTCGCGCCGGCACGAGGTGCCGCGCACGCCCGCGGCGGGTGCCGCCGCGCCGGGTGCCGCAGCGGGTGGCGCCGGGCCCGACGACGACGACCGCGCCGACTGGGACGCCCTCAGCCGCGGCGACGACCCCTCCTGACACCGATGGCTCCGAACCGACCCGCCCCACTCCTGACCAGCGCGTGCATCCCTGACGACTCGGATAGGGTTGGCGCGAACCGAGCACCGAAGGACGTACCGATGGCCGACCACTCCCTGGCCCACCGCGCGCAGCACCAGGTCCCCACCGAGACCGTGCACCTGCCGCCGACGACCCCGCCCACCAACCACGGCAAGACCGTGGCCGCGTGGACGACGACATGGACGGTCGTGCTCGGCGCGATCGTCGCCGCCCTCGGAGTCGCGTTCGCGGTCGTCTGGCTGTTCTGGGTCGGGGTGGGCGTCATGGTGCTCGGCATCGTCCTGGGCAAGGTCCTGCAGGTGCTGGGCTACGGCCAGGGCGGCGACGCGACGCGTGCGCGCGAGAAGCGCCGCGGCGGTCACTGACCCGACCGGCGGGCGTCTGCCCGCCCGGTCCCTCGCAGGCGCGTCACACCGCGCCTCCTGACGCAGGGAGAGCTGGATGTCGAGCCCGAACGACCCGCGCGACCCGTACGCCCCCGACGACGAGCCCCGCGGGACCGGCCCCGGTGGCGCGGGCGACGCACCGCGCGCGCCGGAGCCGTCGTCCGGCTCCGACGTGCCGCCCTACCCGGCGGGCACCAGCCCCGACGCTCCCTCCGCCCCGGCCTACGGCCAGCCCGCGGGCACCGGCGGCGCGCCGCCGTACGGCGAGCCCCCGGCCTACGGCCAGGCGCCGGCGTACGGCCAGGCCCCGGGCTACGGCGACGCGCAGGGCTACGGGCAGCCACAGGGCTGGGGCGACCCGGCCTCGGCCGGCTCGACGCAGAAGAACGCGCTGGGCATCTGGTCGCTCGTGCTCGGCATCCTCTCGATCGTCCTGTGCTGCGTGGGCTGGCTGCCCGGCATCCCGGCCGTCATCCTCGGGTTCCTCGGCCGTGGCGCCGCGGCACGGGGTGAGGCGACGAACCGCGGGATGGCCCTCGCCGGTCTGATCCTCGGTGCGATCGGCCTGGTCATCGGCCTGTACTTCCTCATCAGCTTCCTGGCCGGCATCTCGCAGTACGGCGGCTGGGGCGGCTTCATGGAGTACCTCGAGGACGAGGTCCAGCGTCAGCAGCAGCTCCAGACGCCCTGACGCTCATGAGCACGGCCACGCACGCCGCCGCCTCCCGCCGTCCGGCGGGGCGCGGCGGCGTGCTGCTCCCGCTGGGCACCGGTGCCCTCGGCCTGGCCGCCGCCGCCCTGCTCGCCGTGCGCTCGCCGTACGAGCCGCTGTCCTACGGGATCTGTCCGTCGGTGCTCCTGCTCGGGGTCAGCTGCCCGGGCTGCGGAGGGCTGCGGGCCACGCACGACCTGCTCACCGGCGACCTCGTCGGTGCCTGGCAGGCGAACCCGCTGTGGGTGGTCGTCGCCCCGCTGCTCCTGGTCGCGTGGGCGGCGTGGACGCGGCGCCGGTGGCGCGGAGCGCCCCCAGCCGCGCCGCCCGCCCAGCTCGCCTGGGTCCTGCTCGTGGCCGTCGTGCTGTTCGGCGTGCTGCGCAACGTGCCCGCGCTCAGCCCGTACCTGGGGCCCGCCCCCCTGCCCTGACCCTCACCCGGCGCCCGCCCGGGCACCCTCTCGGAGGACCACATGTCGCACCCCGCCGATCCCGGTGGCCGCCCCGCGGACGGCCCGTCCTACGGTCACGAGGCCCCGTACGGTCCGCCGCCCGGGCGCGACGAGGCGGGACCGGCGCCCGCGGCGGGCACCGGGGGGACGCCGGCCGACCCGTCCACGGGATCCTCCTCGCCTGCCGGCGCCGCGTACCCGCCTCCCGGTGGCGCGTACCCGCCTCCCGGTGGTGCGTACCCGCCTCCCGGTGGCGCGTACCCGTCCGCCGGTGGTGCGTACCCGGCCCCGGGGGCTGCGTACGGCACGCCGGGCGCCCAGGCCGCCGGCGCGGCGGGGTCGTACGCGCAGCCGTACCCCTACGCGGGCCCCGGCTACTGGCCGCGCAACGACCTCGGCGTGTGGTCGCTCGTCCTGGGCATCGCCGGCCTGGTGCTCGCGTGCGGCTTCTTCACGGGCATCCCCGCCGTGATCGTCGGCATGAACGCGCGCAAGGCGATCGCACGCGGCGAGGCCAACAACGACGGCATGGTCACGGCCGGCATCGTGCTCGGCTGGGTGTCCATCGCGTTCGGGGTGCTCATGGTCGCGCTGTTCCTGCTGTCGTTCATCATCCCGCTCGTCTTCCTCGGCATGACGCTGCCGTGGGCGGCGTCGTCGTCGTACGCCTGGTCGTGAGGCCCGCCCCGGGCGGGCGCCGGGGTCCCACGGACCGGGCCGTGGACGGATGTGGTCCAGCGCACGTCTACGATGGCGCGTTGGCAGCCGGTGCACCCGGGGAGGGCGCGCGGGGGACGGCGGCCCTACCGACAGGGCGAAGGGGATGATCCGCCGATGACCGTGCTGGACGACATCGTCACGGGGGTCCGGGAGGACCTCGCCGCCCGGGAGGCCGCGACCCCGCTCGCCGAGCTGAAGGAGCGGGCCGCGCGGCGCGAGTCCGCGATCCAGTGCGTGAACCGCCTCAAGCTGGACGACGCGGTCACGGTGATCGCCGAGGTCAAGCGGTCCAGCCCCAGCAGGGGCACGCTCGCCACGATCAGCGACCCGGCCGCGCTGGCCGCCGAGTACGCGAAGGGCGGCGCGACCGCGATCTCCGTGCTCACGGAGCAGCGGCGCTTCAACGGCTCGCTCGCCGACCTCGACGCCGTGCGCGCGCGCGTCGACGTGCCGGTGCTGCGCAAGGACTTCGTCGTGACGCCCTACCAGGTGTGGGAGGCGCGCGCCCACGGCGCGGACCTCGTGCTCCTCATCGTCGCGGCGCTCGAGCAGACCGTGCTCGAGTCGCTCGTGGAGCGCGTGCACTCCCTGGGCATGACCGCCCTCGTCGAGGTGCACGACACCGAGGAGGTCGCGCGAGCCGTCGACGCCGGCGCGCAGGTGATCGGCGTGAACGCCCGTGACCTCAAGACGCTCGACGTCGACCGCAACACGTTCGCCCGGGTGGCGCCGGCCATCCCGTCCGACGTGGTGAAGGTGGCCGAGTCGGGCGTGCGCGGGCCGCACGACGTCATGGACTACGCCCGCGCCGGCGCGGACGTCGTGCTCGTGGGCGAGGCGCTGGTGACCGACGACGCGCCGCGGCAGTCCGTCGCGGACCTCGTCGCCGCGGGTGCGCACCCCTCCCTGCGGGCGGTGCGCCAGTGACCGCGACCGGTCGTAGCCAGGTCAGCCGCCGGATGCGCGACGTGCTGCGCAGCGGCGGGACGCTCGGCGCCCACGAGGGACCGTACTTCGGCGACTTCGGCGGCCGCTTCGTGCCCGAGGCGCTGATCGCCGCGCTCGACGAGCTCGACACGGAGTACCACAAGGCGCTCGCCGACCCGACGTTCGCCGACGAGCTCGAGCGGCTGCACCGTACCTACACGGGACGCCCGAACCCGCTCACCGAGGTGCCGCGCTTCGCCCGGCACGTGGGTGAGGGCGTGCGGGTGTTCCTCAAGCGCGAGGACCTCAACCACACGGGCTCGCACAAGATCAACAACGTGCTCGGTCAGGCGCTGCTCGTGAAGCGCATGGGCAAGAAGCGCGTCATCGCGGAGACCGGCGCGGGGCAGCACGGCGTCGCCACGGCGACCGCCTGCGCGCTGCTCGACCTCGAGTGCACCGTGTACATGGGCGAGGAGGACACGCAGCGGCAGGCGCTCAACGTCGCCCGGATGCGACTGCTCGGCGCGACGGTCGTGCCCGTCACGATCGGTTCGCGGACCCTCAAGGACGCGATCAACGAGGCGCTGCGCGACTGGGTCGCGAACGTCGACACGACGCACTACCTGCTCGGGACGGTCACGGGCCCGCACCCGTTCCCCGAGATGGTGCGCGACTTCCACAAGGTCATCGGCGACGAGGCACGCGCCCAGCTCCTCGAGGAGACGGGGCGCCTCCCGGACGCCGTCGCGGCGTGCGTCGGCGGCGGCTCGAACGCGATGGGCATCTTCAACGCGTTCCTCGACGACCCCGAGGTGCGGCTGTTCGGGTTCGAGGCGGGCGGCGAGGGCGTCGCGTCGGGCCGGCACTCGGCGCGGTTCTCGGGCGGCGTGCCGGGCGTGCTCCACGGCGCGCGCAGCTACCTGCTCCAGGACGAGGACGGGCAGACGCTGCCGAGCCACTCCATCTCCGCCGGCCTCGACTACCCGAGCGTCGGCCCGGAGCACGCGTGGCTGCACGACATCGGCCGTGCGCAGTACCGGCCGGTCACCGACGTCGAGGCCATGCAGGCCTTCGAGCTGCTGTGCCGCACCGAGGGGATCATCCCCGCCATCGAGTCGGCGCACGCCCTCGCCGGGGCCATCCAGCTCGGCGCCGAGGCGCGGGAGTGGGGGACCGACGGCCGCGAGGCGGTCGTCCTCGTGAACCTCTCCGGGCGCGGTGACAAGGACGTGGCGACGGCGGCGGCGTGGTTCGGCCTCATCGAGGACGAGCCGGTCCTCAAGGCGGACGAGGGAGAGCAGCTGTGAGCACGACGCAGGTCCGTTCCGCGACGGGCGACCGCCTGGACGCGCTCGCGTCGGGCGCGTCGCCGCGTGCCGCGCTCGTCGGCTACCTGCCCGTCGGCTTCCCGTCCGTGCCCGGCTCGGTCCGCGCGGCGCGCGCGATGGTCGAGGCGGGCGCCGACGTGGTCGAGCTGGGCATGCCGTACACGGACCCCGTCATGGACGGCCCCATCATCCAGCGCGCGGTCGACGCGGCACTCGCCGGCGGCACGCGCGTCCGCGACACGCTGCTGGCGGTCGAGCAGATCGCCGACGCGGGGGCCCCCGTGCTCGTCATGACGTACTGGAACCTCGTGCTGCGCTACGGCGTCGACGCGTACGCGCGCGACCTCGCCGCCGCCGGGGGCGCGGGGCTCATCACGCCCGACCTCATCCCCGACGAGGCGGGCGAGTGGCTCGCCGCCTCCGACGCCCACGGCCTGGACCGCGTCTTCCTCGTCGCACCGAGCTCGACGCCCGAGCGGCTCGCCTCGACCGCCGCGGCGAGCCGCGGCTTCGTGTACGCGGCGTCCACGATGGGGGTCACGGGTGAGCGCGCGACGGTGGGCGACCGTGCGCAGCAGCTCGTGGCCGACACGCGGGCGGGCGGGGCGCAGCGCGTGTGCGTGGGCCTGGGCGTGTCGCGTCCCGAGCAGGCCCGGCAGGTCGCGTCCTACGCGGACGGCGTGATCGTCGGGTCGGCGTTCGTGCGGGCGCTGCTCGAGGCGCCGGACGAGGCGGCGGGGGTCGACGCCCTGCAGGGTGTCGTCGCCGGGCTGGCCGAGGGCGTCCGCTCCGCCGTCAGGTCCGCGCGATGAGCATCCCGGCCGCCGTGCTCGCCGCCGGCATCCCCAGCCCGTCGCAGGCGGTCTGGCACCTGGGCCCGTTCCCGCTGCGTGCGTACGCGTTCGCCATCCTGCTCGGCATCGTCGCGGCCGCGGTCATCACCCGGCGGCGGTGGGCGGAGCGCGGCGGCGACCCGGAGACGGTGCTCGACATCGCCTACTGGGCGGTGCCCTTCGGCATCGTCGGCGGTCGGATCTACCACGTGCTCAGCTCGCCGGACGCGTACTTCGGGCCGGGCGGGGACCCGGTGCGCGCGCTGTTCATCTGGGAGGGCGGGCTCGGCATCTGGGGTGCGGTCGCGTTCGGCGCCGTCGGCGCCTGGATCGGCTGCCGCCGCCACGGCGTGCGGCTCGCGCCCTTCGCGGACGCCCTCGCGCCGGGCCTGCTGGTGGCGCAGGCGATCGGACGCCTGGGCAACTGGTTCAACCAGGAGCTCTTCGGCGGGCCGACGACGCTGCCGTGGGGCCTGCAGATCGACGACGCGCACCTGCCCGCCGGCTTCGAGCCGGGCACGCTGTTCCACCCGACGTTCCTGTACGAGATGCTGTGGAACCTCGCCGCCGCGGCGCTCCTCGTCTGGCTGGACCGCCGGTTCCGGCTCGGGCACGGGCGCGTGTTCTGGCTGTACGTCGCGCTCTACTGCGCGGGCCGGTTGTGGATCGAGATGCTGCGCATCGACCCGGCGGAGACGGTGCTGGGCCTGCGCCTCAACGTCTGGACCTCCGTCGTCGTCGGCGTCGGTGCGCTGGTAGCGTTCGTCGTGGTCGGCCGTCGTCATCCAGGACGTGACACGACCCTCCTGCTGACACCCCCCACGACGCAGGACGACGAGGCGGACGCCTCCACCACGGCCCGGTGACCCGGGCGGTCGGACGCCGTCCCGCCATCATCCGAGGCGGCGCCTCTCGCGCGTGCGCGCGGGTCGTATAGTCGCCTCCACACCGGGCCGACGACGTCCCTGTATTCCCCCCTTTTTCTTGTCGCGATGCCCCGAGCCCGGGGACTGTGAGGACGGTGCTGATGTCCACGTCGCCCGTGAACCCCGGCGCCTCCGCGGCGCCTGCACGGCACGCCCTCTACGACCCCGCCGCCGAGCACGACGCCTGCGGCTTCGCCTGGGTCGCCACCCTGCGCGGCACGCCCGGTCGCGACATCGTCGACGCCGGCCTGACGGCGCTGCTCAACCTCGACCACCGCGGTGCGGTCGGCGCCGAGGAGGACAGCGGAGACGGCGCGGGCATCCTCACGCAGATCCCGGACGCCTTCGTGCGCGACGTGGTCGACGCCGAGCTCCCGCCGGCCGGCCACTACGCGATCGGCATGGCGTTCCTGCCGGTCGAGGAGGCCGAGCAGCACCGCGCGGTGCGCGCGGTCGAGGCCATCGCGGCCGAGGAGAAGCTCGACGTGCTCGCCTGGCGCGAGGTCGTGGTGACCGCGGACCTCGTCGGCCCCACCGCGCGCGCCTCTATGCCCGCGTTCCGTCAGCTCGTGGTGGCGGACCCGTCGCGTGAGCTGTCCGGCATCGACCTGGACCGCCGCACGTACCGCCTGCGCAAGCGCGCGGAGCGCGAGGCCGGCGTGTACTTCGCGTCCCTGTCGGCGCGGACGATCGTCTACAAGGGCATGCTGACCCCCGGCCAGCTCGAGCCCTTCTTCGCCGACCTGTCGGACCCCCGCTACGCGTCGGAGATCGCGCTGGTCCACTCGCGCTTCTCGACCAACACCTTCCCCTCGTGGCCGCTCGCGCAGCCGTTCCGGATGATCGCCCACAACGGGGAGATCAACACGGTCCGCGGGAACCGGAACTGGATGGCGGCCCGGGAGGGCATGCTGGCGTCCGAGGAGCTCGGCGACCTCGCCCCGCTGCTGCCGGTCTGCACGCCGGGCGGCTCGGACTCCGGCAGCTTCGACGAGGTGCTCGAGCTGCTGCACCTCGCCGGCCGCTCCCTGCCGCACGCGATGACGATGATGATCCCGGAGCCGTGGGAGAACCACGCGCAGATGGATCCCGCCACGCGTGCCTTCTTCGAGTACCACTCGACGCTCATGGAGCCGTGGGACGGCCCGGCGGCGATGACCTTCACCGACGGCACGGTGATCGGGTCCATGCAGGACCGCAACGGGCTGCGCCCGGGGCGGTACTGGGTGACGGAGGACGGCCTCGTCGTCTGCGCGTCCGAGGCGGGCGTCCTCGAGCTGGACCCCGCGTCGGTCGTGGCCAAGGGCCGCCTCGAGCCGGGCATCTTCTTCCTCGTCGACACGGGACAGGGCCGGATCGTCGCCGACGCCGAGGTGATGTCCCAGCTGGCCGCCCGCCGGCCGTACGCGCAGTGGCTGCAGGAGAACCTCGTCCGGCTCGAGCAGCTGCCCGAGCGCGAGCACGTGTCGCACTCCAGCGCCTCGGTGCGGCGCCGTCAGCGCGCGTTCGGCTACACCGAGGAGGAGCTCAAGATCCTCCTCGCGCCGATGGCCGCGGCGGGTGCCGAGCCCCTCGGTGCCATGGGCTCGGACACGCCGGTCGCCGTGCTCTCGCAGCGGCCGCGCCTGCTGTTCGACTACTTCACGCAGATGTTCGCCCAGGTGACCAACCCCCCGCTCGACGCGATCCGCGAGGCGCTCGTCACCTCGATCGGCGGCGCGATCGGCCCGGAGCCGAACCTGCTGGCCGACGGCCCCGAGCACGCGCGCAAGCTCGCGCTGCCGTTCCCCGTGCTCGACAACGACCAGCTGGCCAAGGTCGTGCACGTCGCCAAGGAGCCGTCGCTGGGCTTCCGGGCAACCACGATCCGGGGCCTGTACAAGGTCGACGGCGGGGGAGCGGCGCTGGAGCGGCGGCTCGAGGAGATCTTCGCCGAGGTGGACCGGGCGGTCGACGAGGGCGTGAGCTTCCTCGTGCTGTCCGACCGCAACTCGGACGCGGACCTCGCGCCGATCCCGTCGCTGCTGCTCCTGTCGGCGGTGCACCACCACACGCTGCGCCGGCACACGCGCACCCAGATCTCGCTCGTCGTCGAGGCCGGCGACGTCCGCGAGGTCCACCACGTGGCGCTGCTCGTCGGCTACGGCGCGGCGGCCGTGAACCCGTACCTCGCGATGGAGTCGGTCGAGGAGCTCGCGCGCAGCGGCTTCCTGCCCGGGATCGCCCCCGAGAAGGCGGTCGCGCACCTCATCAAGGCGCTGGGCAAGGGCGTCCTGAAGGTCATGTCGAAGATGGGCATCTCGACGATCGCGTCCTACCGCGGCGCGCAGGTGTTCGAGGCGATCGGGCTGTCGCACGCGCTCGTCGACAAGTACTTCACCGGGACGACCAGCCGCCTCGGCGGCATCGGCCTCGACGTCATCGCCGCCGAGGTGGCGGCACGCCACGCGGACGCCTACCCGGCGAGCGGGAACCGCCAGGCGCACCGCCGGCTCGCGGTGGGTGGCGAGTACCAGTGGCGGCGCGGCGGCGAGGAGCACCTGTTCGACCCCGAGACGGTGTTCCGGCTCCAGCACTCCACGCGGACGCGCCAGATGGACGTGTTCCGCCAGTACACGCACCGCGTGGACGAGCAGTCGGAGCGGCTCATGACGCTGCGCGGCCTGCTGCGGTTCAAGGACGGGGTACGCCCCCCGGTGCCGATCGACGAGGTCGAGCCGGTCAGCGAGATCGTGCGGCGCTTCCAGACGGGCGCCATGTCCTACGGCTCCATCTCCGCCGAGGCCCACGAGACCCTCGCGATCGCGATGAACCGGCTCGGCGGCAAGTCGAACACGGGTGAGGGCGGCGAGGACCCGGAGCGTCTGTACGACCCCGAGCGGCGCTCCGCGATCAAGCAGATCGCGTCCGGGCGGTTCGGCGTCACGAGCGAGTACCTCACCAACGCCGACGACATCCAGATCAAGCTCGCCCAGGGCGCCAAGCCCGGCGAGGGCGGCCAGCTGCCGGGCCACAAGGTGTACCCGTGGGTCGCAAAGACCCGGCACTCGACGCCGGGCGTCGGTCTCATCTCGCCGCCGCCGCACCACGACATCTACTCGATCGAGGACCTGGCGCAGCTGATCCACGACGCCAAGAACGCCAACCCGTCGGCGCGCATCCACACCAAGCTCGTCAGCGAGTTCGGCGTCGGCACGATCGCGGCGGGCGTCGCGAAGGCGCACTCGGACGTGGTGCTCATCTCGGGTCACGACGGCGGGACGGGCGCGTCCCCCCTGACGTCGCTCAAGCACGCGGGCACCCCGTGGGAGATCGGCCTCGCCGAGACCCAGCAGACGCTGGTGCTCAACGACCTGCGCGACCGTGTCGTCGTCCAGGTCGACGGCCAGCTGAAGACCGGCCGTGACGTCGTCGTGGGCGCGCTGCTCGGCGCCGAGGAGTTCGGCTTCGCGACGGCGCCGCTCGTCGTCTCGGGCTGCGTCATGATGCGCGTCTGCCACCTCGACACGTGCCCCGTGGGCGTCGCGACGCAGAACCCGGAGCTGCGGGCCCGGTTCACCGGGAAGCCCGAGTTCGTCGTGACCTTCTTCGAGTTCATCGCCCAGGAGGTGCGCGAGATCCTCGCGGAGCTCGGGTTCCGGAGCCTGCGCGAGGCCGTGGGCCACGTCGAGGTGCTCGACACCCGGCAGGCGGTGGACCACTGGAAGGCGGCCGGGCTGGACCTGACGCCGGTGCTCGCGGTGCCGCAGCCGAAGCCCGGCTCGGCGCTGCACCACGTCAAGGACCAGGACCACGGCCTGTCCCGCGCGCTGGACAACCAGCTGATCACCCTGGCCGTCGACGCGCTCGAGCGCGGCGAGCCCGCCCGGATCGACCTGCCCGTGCGCAACGTCAACCGCACGGTCGGCACGATGCTCGGTCACCACGTGACGAAGCGGTACGGCGGTGCCGGGCTGCCCGACGACACGATCGACGTGACCCTGACCGGCTCGGCCGGTCAGTCGTTCGGGGCGTTCCTGCCCGGTGGCATCACGCTGCGGCTCTTCGGCGACGCGAACGACTACGTCGGCAAGGGCCTGTCCGGCGGGCGCATCGTCGTCCGCCCGGACCGCAGCTCGGTCCTCTCGAGCGAGCACAACGTCATCGCCGGCAACGTCATCGGCTACGGCGCGACCCGCGGGGAGATCTTCCTGCGCGGCCTCGTCGGCGAGCGGTTCGGGGTGCGCAACTCCGGGGCCACGCTGGTCGTCGAGGGCGTGGGCGACCACGCGTGCGAGTACATGACCGGCGGGACGGTGGTCGTGCTCGGCCGGACGGGCCGCAACTTCGGCGCCGGCATGTCGGGCGGCACCGCCTACGTGCTCGACCTGCGCCCGGCGCTGGTCAACATCGAGGCGGTCAGCACGGGCGAGCTGTCGCTCTCGCCGCTCGACGACGAGGACGCCGCGCTGGTCGAGCGCCTGCTGCGCGCACATGCCGAGGAGACGGGCTCCCAGGTGGCGGCCCAGCTCCTCGAGGACCCCGCGGGCACGCGGGCGCGGTTCACGCGTCTGCTGCCCACCGAGTACGCACGCGTCCGGACCGCGCTGGCGACGGCCGAGGCCGAGGGCCTCGACCCCGCCGCGCCGGGCGTGTGGGACACGATCCTGGAGGTGGCCCGTGGCTGACCCCCGCGGCTTCCTGAAGGTGCGGGAGCGCGAGCTCCCGCCCAACCGCCCCGTCGAGGTGCGCCTGCGCGACTGGAAGGACGTGCACGCCCACCTCGTCTCCGGCCAGCCGTTCCTGAAGGAGCAGGCGGGCCGGTGCATGGACTGCGGCATCCCGTTCTGCCACAACGGCTGCCCGCTCGGGAACCTCATCCCCGAGTGGAACGACCTGGTGTGGCGGGGGCAGTGGGCGGACGCGATCGACCGCCTGCACGCGACGAACAACTTCCCGGAGTTCACCGGGCGCATCTGCCCGGCCCCGTGCGAGTCGAGCTGCGTGCTCGGCATCAACCAGCCGCCCGTGACGATCAAGAACGTCGAGGTCTCGATCATCGACGAGGCGTTCGCGCGCGGGCTCGTCACGCCGCAGGTGCCGCAGCGCCTCACCGGGCACACGGTCGCCGTCGTCGGGTCCGGCCCGGCGGGCCTCGCAGCCGCCCAGCAGCTCACGCGCGCCGGCCACACCGTCGCGGTGTACGAGCGGGACGACGAGATCGGCGGCCTGCTGCGCTACGGCGTCCCCGACTTCAAGCTCGAGAAGCTCCACATCGACCGCCGCCTGGAGCAGATGCGCGCCGAGGGCACGCGGTTCCGTGCGGGCGTCGAGGTGGGCCGCGACGTGACGTGGGCCCAGCTCCAGGCGCGGTACGACGCGATCGTCGTCGCCACGGGGGCCACCGTGCCGCGCGAGCCGTCCGTGACGGGCCTCGAGCTGGCGGGCGTGCACCCGGCGATGGAGTACCTGCACCAGGCCAACGCGGTCGTGGCCGGCAAGGACGTGCCCGGGCAGATCACCGCCGAGGGCAAGCACGTCATCATCATCGGCGGCGGCGACACCGGCTCCGACTGCCTCGGCACGGCGCTGCGCCAGGGGGCCGCGTCGGTGACGACCCTCGCGATCGGCAAGCGCCCGCCCGAGGAGCGCCCCGCGAGCCAGCCCTGGCCGACCGACCCGGTCGTCTTCGAGGTCTCGTCGTCCCACGAGGAGGGCGGGGAGCGCACGTACCTGGCGTCGACCGTGGGCTTCGTCGGCGGCGAGGGCGACGACGCGGGCCGGGTCCGCCGGCTGCGGGTCGCCACGACCGAGTACCTGCCCGACGGCCGGCGCGTGCCCGCGCCCGGCACCGAGCGGGACATCCCGGCCGACCTCGTGCTCGTCGCGATGGGCTTCACGGGCCCCGAGACCGGTCAGCTCGCGGGTCAGCTCGGCGTCGGCCTGACCGACCGCGGGCTCGTCGCCCGCGACGACGACTTCGCGACCGACGTGCCCGGGGTGTTCGTCGCGGGCGACGCGGGCCGCGGCCAGTCCCTCGTGGTGTGGGCGATCGCGGAGGGCCGCGCCGCGGCCGCCGCGGTCGACGCCTTCCTGTCCGGCTCCTCGGAGCTCCCGGTCCCCGTCACGGCCAGCACCGTGGCGCTGCGGCCCTGACCCCCGTCCCCCTCGTCATCCCGTCCCTCGACCCGACCGGCGCGCGTACCTGCTGGTGCGCGGGCCGTGTCGGGACGTCCGGCCTGTGGCCGGCACCAGGAAAGGCTTAGTCTCGAACTATGCGTAGAGCCAAGATCGTCTGCACCATCGGCCCCGCCACGGAGTCGGCCGAGCAGGTCCAGGCCCTCGTCGACGCGGGGATGGACGTCGCCCGCCTGAACCGCAGCCACGGCGACACCGAGGTGCACAAGCGCGTGTACGACAACGTGCGTGCCGCCGCGAAGGCCTCGGGTCGCTCGGTGGCCGTCCTCGTCGACCTCCAGGGCCCCAAGATCCGCCTCGGCCGGTTCGTCGAGGGCAAGCACGACCTGTCGGTCGGCGACACCTTCGTCATCACCACGGACGACGTCGAGGGCACCAAGGAGCGCGTCTCCACCACGTTCAAGGGTCTGCCGGGCGACGTGAACCCCGGCGACCCCATCCTCATCGACGACGGCAAGGTGCTCGTGCGCGTCACGGCCGTCGAGGGCAACGACGTCATCACGCGCGTCGAGGTCCCGGGCCCGGTCTCGAACAACAAGGGCCTGAACCTCCCGGGCGTCGCCGTCTCCGTGCCCGCCATGAGCGACAAGGACGAGGAGGACCTGCGCTGGGCCCTCAACGTCGGCGCGGACATCATCGCGCTGTCGTTCGTCCGCAGCGCGGCCGACTACGACGACGTGCGCCGGATCATGGAGGAGGAGGGCCGGGTCGTCCCGGTCGTCGCCAAGATCGAGAAGCCGCAGGCCGTCGAGAACCTCACCGAGATCGTCCAGGCGTTCGACGGGATCATGGTCGCCCGCGGCGACCTCGGCGTCGAGCTGCCGCTCGAGCAGGTGCCGCTCGTGCAGAAGCGCGCGGTCGAGCTCGCGCGCCGCAACGCCAAGCCGGTCATCGTCGCCACGCAGGTGCTCGAGTCGATGATCACGAGCCCGCGCCCCACGCGTGCCGAGGCGTCCGACTGCGCGAACGCGGTGCTCGACGGTGCCGACGCGGTCATGCTCTCGGGCGAGACGAGCGTCGGTGACTACCCGATCGAGGCGGTCCGCACGATGGCCCGCATCATCGAGAGCACCGAGGAGCTCGGTCGCGAGCGCATCGCGCCGCTCGGCTCGGTGCCGTCGACGCGCGGTGGCGCGATCACGCGGGCGGCCGCCGAGATCGGCGAGGTCATCGGGGTCAAGTACCTCGTGACGTTCACGCAGTCCGGCGACTCCGCACGTCGCATGTCGCGCCTGCGCTCGTCGATCCCCCTGCTCGCGTTCACGCCCGAGGAGTCGGTGCGCAACCTGCTCTCCCTCTCGTGGGGCGTGCAGACGTACCAGGTGCCCGAGGTCGAGAGCACGGACGTCATGGTCAGCCAGGTGGACCAGACGCTGCGTGCCAACGGCCTCGCCGAGGTGGGCGACTACGTCGTCGTCGTCGCCGGTACGCCGGTGGGCGTCGTCGGGTCGACCAACACGGTCGTCGTCCACAAGATCGGCGACGAGGAGCAGACCCGCACCCGCATCGCCTGACGTCCGACGTCACGACGGCCGCTGCCCCGCCCGGGCGGCGGCCGTCGCGCGTCGCGGGCGGCCGCCGTCACGCGGTTCCGCGCCGCGCCCGTGCCGGTCCGCGGGGCGGCGGCGCGTCCGCACCCCACAGCTCGATGGTGCGCAGCACCCAGAACGCCGCGAAGAGGGCGATCAGCGCCGCCTCCGTGACGAGCACCGCGTGCCGCCACGTGGGCACCGTGGCCCGCAGCGCCACCACGGTGGCGAGCGCCAGCACGAGCGTGACCCCGAGGGCGGAGTACGCGTAGCCCCACCGGGCCGACACCGCCCGGGCCGCGAACCCACGCAGCAGGACGACCGCGGCGGTCGCGAGGAACAGGCCCACCGCGGCGAGGTCGTGGGCGGTCGTGGCGAACCGCTCCGCGTCGAGCAGGAACAGCGATCCGAGCCCCGCCAGCAGCACGCCGGCGGCGACCCGGACCACGTTCTCGAGGCGCGTGCGTGACACCCGTGGCCGGACGGCGAGCCGGACCACGGCCGCCAGGACACCGGCCACGATGAGGGCCCCGATCCCGGTCCGGACGCCGGGCACGACGTCGAGAGCCGCGACCGGCACGCCGGCGCCCCCGCACGTCGGCTCCTGGCTCGTCGGTGTCAGGGCGACGACGAGCGCCAGGGCACCGGCGACGTCGAGGGCGGTGTTCTCCAGCTCCGACGTGTCGCGGTAGGCGAGGAGCACGGCGCCGATCGCGCACAGCCCGCCGACGAGGGCGTCGTGGGCCCCGGTCCAGTAGTACGCGCTGACGGACGTCTGCCAGCACCCCGCGGCCACGGCCTCCAGGGTGACCGCCGCGCCGAGGAGCACCACGAGGGCGACCAGCCCGAGCCGCAGGCTGCGGTAGGTGTCCCGGACCGCACGCCGCTGCGCGGCGACGTCGTCCGGTGCCACGCTGCTCACGTCCTCACCCTGGCACCGGGGGCCGACGCGGGCGCGCCGCGGGGCGACGGCGCCCCGTCCGGGCGGGGCGTCGTCAGTGCGGGCCCACCCGGCGCGCGTGCTCGACCGCCGACGCGATGCCCTCGGTCCACGGGTCGCCGTGCCCGGGCAGCACGACCCCGGCCCCCGTCGCGGCGAGCGCGTCGAGCGACGCGAGCGCCTGCGCGCTGTCCGCCGTGGCGGCGCCCGCCACGATCTGCGGGCCCCGACCGTAGGTGTACGGGTCCAGCGTGACGAGCGCGTCGCCGGAGATCAGCGCGTCGCGGTCGGGCAGGTGCAGGGCGACGTGCCCGAGGGTGTGGCCGGGGGAGAGCACGACGCGCGGCCCGCCCGGCACGGGCAGCGCCTCGTCGGGGCGGATGGGCGTCGTGCCGGTCACGCCCCGCACGCGCCACGCGCCCGCCGCGAGCATGGCCGTGAGCGGCACGAGGCCGAGCGGGTGGCGCACCGGGTACGCGGCGCGCGGGCGCTCGTGCAGGTACCGGTAGGGGTGGGCCGCCAGCGTGGCGTCCTCGGGGTGCACCCAGATCGGCACGCCGAGCCGGCGCTGCGCCGCGGCGGCCGAGCCCGTGTGGTCGAAGTGCGCGTGGGTGAGGACCACGGCCGCGACGTCGTCCGGGCGCCGGCCGAGGGCACGGACGGCGTGACCCAGCAGCGGCCAGGTGTCGGGCAGGCCGGTGTCGACGATCGTCAGGCGCCCGTCGTCACCCTCGACGAGGTAGCAGTTCACGTAGGCGTGCGCGAGCCGGTGGACCCCGGGTGCGACGTCGGTCGTCAGCATGGTGCACCTCCTGGGCGCCACCGTAGGCGGGGCGGGTGGCGCCCGCGCGTCCGCGTCGCGAGCCGGTGCACGTCGTCGACGGGGGAGCGCCGGCCGGTGGCCCGGTGGCGGACCGCGACGCCGCCGCGCGGGCACTAGGCTCGTGCGCACGCAGGCCCCCGTGGCGGAACCGGCAGACGCACTCGACTCAAAATCGAGCGCCGCGAGGCGTGAGGGTTCGAGTCCCTCCGGGGGCACGTGCACGCGCGTGCGGCCGGGGCGGCCGGTGCTCCGCCGGCCCCGGCCGCGCCCTCGCCGGGCCCACGTGACGACGACCACGGCGCCGTACCGGCGGCCCACCCGGAGGGAGCACTACGCTGTGCTCGTGACCACGGACGCCACCCCCGAGCCCACCGAGGACGCCGCTCGCGGCCTGGACCTCCCGACCGGCGAGCCGGCCCCCGCCGCGCCGCGACCGGCCGGCGGTCGACCGGCGCGTCGTGCCGTCGTCGCGGAGGACGAGGCCCTGATCCGGATGGACGTCGTCGAGACGCTCACGGAGGCGGGCTTCGAGGTCGTGGGCGAGGCCGGGGACGGCGAGCGCGCCGTCGAGCTCGCGACCGAGCTGAAGCCGGACGTGGTGGTCATGGACGTCAAGATGCCGGTGCTCGACGGCATCTCCGCCGCGGAGCGCATCGCCAAGGCGCACCTCGCGCCGGTCGTGCTCCTCACGGCCTTCTCGCAGACCGAGCTCGTCGAGCGGGCGCGTGACGCCGGCGCGATGGCGTACGTCGTGAAGCCGTTCAGCCCCGCGGACCTCCTGCCGGCCGTCGAGATCGCGATCTCGCGCTACTCGCAGATCACCGCGCTCGAGTCCGAGGTCGCCGACCTCGCGGAGCGGTTCGAGACCCGCAAGCGCGTGGACCGCGCCAAGGGCCTGCTCATGACGAAGATGGGCCTGACGGAGCCGGAGTCGTTCCGCTGGATCCAGAAGACGTCGATGGACCGCCGCCTGACGATGCGCGAGGTCGCCGACGCCGTGATCGAGCAGGTGGGCGGCGCCTCCTCCTGAGGGGGCCCCGCACCGCGACCGTGGCGAGCCCGGTCGGCACCTCGTGCCGGCCGGGCTCGCGCAGTTGGTCACAAGTCCGCAACGACATCGCGGCGAGACATTGCCATTCACATCGCGGACACAAACCATGAGTACCTTCGCGCCACATCGCCGTGTCCCGCGTCCGGGTCCGGTGGGTGCAGTGCTCACAGAGGGGTACCACGCATGATTCGTAGGACACACGCAGGACGTGCCGTGGCAGTGACCGGCGCGCTCGTTCTCGCGCTCACTGCCTGCTCGGGCGGTACCGACGAGGCCGGCGGCGGTGAGACGACGGACTCCGGCAGCGGAAGCGGTGAGCCGCTGCACATCGGCACCCTCCTCCCCGTCACGGGCTCGCTCGCGCAGCTCGGCCCGCCGGAGATCGCGGGCGTCGACCTCGCCATCGCGGAGATCAACGAGGCCGGCGGCCTGTTCGGCGCCGACGTCGAGGTCACGCACACGGACTCGTCCGACGCGAACAACGCCCCGGTCTCGACGGCCTCGGCGCAGGAGCTCATCTCCGCCGGCGCCTCGGTCGTGATCGGTGCCGCGTCGTCCTCGGTGACGCTCAACGTCGTCGACGACATCACGGGCGCCGGCGTCGTGCAGATCTCGCCGGCCAACACGGCGACGAACCTGTCCGGGTACTCCGACTTCTACTTCCGCACCGCGCCGCCGGACTCCGTCCAGGGCGACGTGCTCGGCAACCTCATCATCTCGGACGGCGCCAGCAACGTCGGCATCCTCGTCTTCAACGACTCCTACGGCACGTCGCTGCGCGACGTGGTCGCGGGCGTCGTGACGGACGCCGGCGGGACGGTGGTCTACGGCGCGGAGGGGCAGGAGTTCGACCCAGCCGAGCAGAACTTCTCGACCATCGTCGGCGACGCGATCGCGTCCAGCCCGGACGCCATCGCGATCCTGGCGTTCACGGACCAGACCCCGCTCGTCGTGCGCGAGCTCGTCGCGCAGGGCTGGGACATGAGCAAGACGTACTTCGTCGACGGCAACCTGCAGAACTTCGGCACCGAGGGCGAGACCGGCTTCCCCGCCGGGACGCTCGAGGGCGCGCAGGGCACCCTGCCGGGTGCGTTCCCGTCGGAGGAGTTCCAGGCCCGGATGCTGGAGGTGGACCCGGAGCTCTCCGAGTACTCCTACGGTCCGGAGTCGTACGACGCGACCATCCTCGCCGCGCTGGCGGCACTCAAGGGCGGCGCGTCCGACGGCGAGACGATCCAGGCGAACCTGGCGGCGGTCTCGGGTGCGGACGGCGGCGAGGAGTGCACCGGGTTCCAGGAGTGCGCCGACCTCATCGAGGCCGGTGAGGACGTGGCGTACCAGGCGGTGTCGGGCGTCGGTCCGTTCAACGAGGCGAACGACCCGTCGTCGGCGTTCATCGGGATCTACAAGTTCGGTGGCGACAACACGTACACGTTCAGCCGCTCGGAGGAGGGCGAGGTCCCCGCGAGCTGATCAGCGGGGCTGACGAGAGGGCCCCCGGGAGCGTCAGCTCCCGGGGGCCCTCTCGTGCGTCGTGCGGTCCGCGCAGGGGCGGCTCGGGGCCCTGGCGGGCCCGTCAGCGCGCGGTGTCGCCGGAGCGAGGCTCGGCCCGCGGCGCGGGCGGCGCCTCCGCGTCCCGCGCCGCGTCGACGTCGGTGGCCAGCGTGCCGAGGTAGAGCTCGATCACCTTGGGGTCGTGCATGAGCTCCCGCCCGCGGCCGGAGTACGCGTTGCGCCCCTGGTCCAGCACGTAGGCGCGGTCGCAGATCTGCAGGGCCCGGCGTGCGTTCTGCTCGACGATGACGACCGACACCCCGGCCTTGTTGATCCGCCGCGTGCGCAGGAACGCCTCGTCCTGCCGGACGGGGGACAGGCCCGCGGAGGGCTCGTCGAGCAGCAGCACCGAGGGCTCCGGCATGAGCGCACGCGCCATGGCCACCATCTGGCGCTCGCCGCCGGACAGCGCGCCGGCGCGCTGCTTGCGCCGCTTCACCAGCTCGGGGAACAGGTGCAGCACGACCTCAAGACGCTCGTGGAACTTCTGGGGCGTCTGGAAGACGCCCATCTGGAGGTTCTCCTCGATGGTCAGGCTGGGGAAGACGTTGTTCGACTGCGGGACGAAGCCGACCCCGCGCCGCACGAGGGCGTCGGCGCGCAGGTTCGTGATGTCGTCGCCCTGCAGGGTCAGGCGCCCCGACCGGATCCCGACGAGGCCGAACAGGGCCTTGAGCAGCGTCGACTTGCCGGCGCCGTTGGGGCCGATGATGCCGACGAGCTCCCCGGGGTGCAGGACGAGGGAGCAGCCCTCGAGGATGTTGACGCCGGGCAGGTAGCCGGCGACGAGGTCGTCGGCGTGCAGGAGCGGCTCCCCGGCCGGGGCGCCGCGGTGCACGACGGGTGCAGTGGTCTCGGTCACGGCTTCTTCTCCTCCGCGTCGGCCTCGGCCTCCGCCTCCGCGTCGATGACGCCGCCCTCCTCGAGCAGCGCGTCGTCACCGAGGTCGGTGTCGTGGTGCGCGCCGAGGTAGGCGTCGATGACGGCCTGATCGGCCATGACGGCCGCGGGCGGCCCCTCCGCGACGACCTGGCCCTGGGCCATGACGACGACCCAGTCCGAGATGTGCCGCACCATGTGCATGTCGTGCTCGACGAACAGCACGGTGGTGCCGGAGTCGCGCAGGTCCGTGATGTGGCCGAGCAGCGACTGCGTCAGGGCCGGGTTCACGCCGGCCATCGGCTCGTCGAGCATGACGAGCGCCGGGTCGGACATGAGCGCACGCGCCATCTCGAGGAGCTTGCGCTGCCCGCCGGACAGCGAGCCGGCGAAGTCGTCCTTCTTGGTGTCGAGCTTGAACCGTTCGAGCAGCGACATCGCCTTGTCCGTGATCGCGCGCTCGCGCGGCGCCCACACCGGCTTGACCAGCGCGGTGAACAGGTTCTCCCCGGGCTGGTCGCGCGCGCCGAGACGCATGTTCTCGAGCACCGTCATGCGCGCGAGCGCCTTCGTCAGCTGGAACGTGCGGACCATCCCCGCGGTGGCGACGCGGGAGGCGGCGACCCCGCTGAGCGGCGTCCCGTCGAACAGCCACGTGCCGGTGTCGGGACGGTCGAAGCCCGTCATGAGGTTGAAGAAGGTGGTCTTGCCGGCGCCGTTCGGGCCGATCAGCGCGGTGATGACGTGTCGCTGGACCTCGAGGTGCTCGACGTCGACGGCGTTGACGCCGCCGAAGCTGCGGCGCACGCCGTCCGCGACGAGCAGGGCGTCCGGCTTGGCGACGCCGGGGGTGCGTGCGACCTGCTGGAGGTCGCTGCGGGCCTGGTCGACCACGTGCTCAGCGGGCATTGATCGCCAGCTCCTTCTTGTCGCCCAGGATCCCCTGGGGGCGGAAGACGATGAGCAGGATGAGCGTGACGCCCACGAGCACCCAGCCGATCTGCTCGACCTGCTGGACCGAGAGCACGTCGCCGACGGCGCCGCGCAGGAAGCCGCGGACGAAGACCAGCGAGCCCCAGAAGAGCAGGGACCCGAGGACCGGCCCGAAGACGGTCGCGGCCCCGCCGAGCAGCAGGATCGTCCAGGTGTTGAACGTGACCGGGCGTCCCAGCGAGTCGGCCTGGACGGAGCTGGCGAGCACGAAGACGACACCGCCGAGGGCGCCGAACACACCGCCGAGCACGAGGGCCTGCAGCTTGTAGGAGTAGACGTTCTTGCCGAGCGCGCGCACGGCGTCCTCGTCCTCGCGGATACCGCGCAGGACACGACCCCACGGGCTGTGCACGAGGCGCCAGACGAGCAGGCAGGCGAGGGCCACCACCAGCCAGCCGACGATGCGCAGCCACCAGCTGTTCGACGCGTTCGTGGAGAGCGTGATCGGCCCGAGCGCCCACCGGTCGTCGGGGAACGGTGACGCGTCCTGGAACGTGCTCTTGAAGCTGTTGCCGGTCAGGCCCTCGGCGCCACCGGTGAGGTCGGTGAGGGCGGTCGAGCGTCCGACCATCCGGACGATCTCGGCGGCCGCGATCGTGACGATGGCCAGGTAGTCGCCGCGCAGCTTGAGCGTCGGGAGCCCGAGCAGGAGCGCGAAGACGATCGCGGCGCCGATCGCCACGAGGAAGGCGAGCCAGAGCGGGGCGCCGGCGATCGTCGAGATCGCGAAGCCGTACGCGCCGAGCAGCATGAAGCCGGCCTGGCCCATGTTGATGAGGCCGGTGAGCCCGAAGTGGATGTTCAGACCGATCGCCGCGAGCGCGTACGCGATCGCGGTCGGCCCGGTCATCTCGGTGAGGACGTTGGTGAGCAGCTGCCCGAAGTCCATGGGGTCGACCTCCCGCTAGCCGATGCGCTCGGCGCGACCGAGGATGCCCTGCGGCCGGATGAGCAGGACGAGGATGAGGATCACGAGCGCGCTCGCGTAACGCATGTCGCTGGGCAGGACGATGGTCGACAGCTCGACGACCAGGCCGATGACGACGGCGCCGACGACGGCACCCAGCGGCGACCCGAGCCCGCCGAGGGTGATGGCGGCGAACATCAGCAGCAGCAGCGTCGACCCGAAGTTGAACCGGGTCGAGTTGAGGTAGAGCGCCAGCAGCACGCCGCCCAGGGAGGCGAGCGCGGCCGACACGACCCACACGCCCCCGATGATCGCCTCGACCTTGATGCCGGTCGCCGCGGCCAGGGCGGGGTTGTCGGACACGGCGCGCGTGGCGCGTCCCAGCCGCGTGCGCGACAGCGTGAGAGCGACGGCGGCGAGCACGACGACCGCGACGCCGACCGACAGCAGGGACTGGCCCGAGATCTGCACGGGGCCGATCTGGATGCGCGCCGAGATGCCGGAGACGATCGGGGCGGGCTGGGCGCCGTACACGAAGAGGAAGAGCGACAGCCCTGCCAGCGCGAGGCCGATCGTCACGATCATCTGCTGCGTGATCCCGACGCCGCGGCGGCGCAGCGGCGCGAAGATCAGCCGGTTGAGCAGCCACCCGACCAGCGCCCCGGCGGTCGTCGCCACCACGATCGCGAGCCACAGCGGCAGGTCCCACCACTGGACCGCCATGAACGCCGTCATGCCGCCCAGGGTGACGAGCTCGCCGTGCGCGAAGTTCGACAGGCCGGTCGTGCCGTAGATGAGGTTCGCGCCCAGCGACGCGAGGGCCAGCAGGATGCCGAACACGAGGCCGGCGAGCACGAGCTGCGCGTAGCGGTTGGTGCCCGGACCGGCACTCGCCTCGGTGCCCTCGCCCGTCTCGTCCGCCGGTGCGGTCCCCGCACCGCCCCCGCCGGGCGACTGCGACGTCCCGCCGTCGGTCGCCGCCGGCGCCGGGCCGCTGTCGCCGCCCTCGGCGCCGGGGGGGACGACCTGGAAGATCCGCCCCGCCGAGCGCCCGAGCACGACCGGGACGGTCGCCGCGTTGGCGGCGGGGTCGCGCAGGACCGTGCCCGCGGGGAGGGTCGACTCGTCGACGGTGACGGTGTAGTCGCCCGCCTCCGTCACCGGGACGGACGCGCGCCCGTCGGCGCCGGTCGTCGCCTCGGCGGTCGCCCCGCCGCCCTCGACGGTCACGGTGACGCCCGCGGCCGGGCCGACGCCCGGCGAGGTCACGGTGACGTTGAGGCACGCGGTGGTGGCGTCGGGCGTGCACGGTGCGGCTGCCGCGCGCGCGGGCGCCGCGACGACGGACGTCGTCAGGGCGAGCACGAGGAGGAGCAGGAGAACTGCCCCTCCGCGCCGCACGGCGACGGTCCGGTCCAGGCATGCGAGTGCTCGCACGGGGACCTCCGTCCTGGGTGGTGGCACGAGCGCTCGGTGCGCTGGAGCAGGTGGTCATGAGCCGGCGCCCGCCGGGTGGCAGGACGATAGGCACGGATTGTGTCCTGTTCATTACGCGGACGCGAGGTCCGGGACGGTATCGGTGCGCGCGTCGCCCGCCCGGAGCACCCCGGGATGGGCGTGTGTCCAGGTCGACGCGGCCGTCGCCCCCGTGGGGCTAGGCACGTGTCCGTCCGGTGGTCCATGATCGGAGGTGGGCCGGGCCCGGGGGAGACCGGCACCGTCCGTCCGATCCGCTCCACCGTCCCCGGGAGGCCCACCGTGCGGCCAGGCATCCAGGTCCGTCCGGCACAGGCGCCGGACCTCGACGCGCTCGTCGACCTCTGCCTCGAGGCGCGTGCGGAGGCCGGTGTCGGCGCCCAGCTCTGCAGCGACGACCGCGGCCGGCTGCGCGAGCAGCTGTCCGCCCTCGGCTCCGTCGAGGGCGGCGCCGTCCTCGTCGCGACGTGCGACGGCGCGCCCGCGGGGCTGCTCCTGTGCCGGCTCATGGGGCCGGGACTGTTCACCGACGCCGCCGTGCTCGCCCTGGAGGCGGTGTTCGTGCGCCCGGAGCTGCGGCGCCGCGGCATCGGGCACGCGCTGCTCGCGGCCGTGACGGCGCTGGCCGACGAGGCCGGCGCCGCCGACGTGTACGCCTCGCCGCTGCCCGGTGCGCGGGGCATGCAGCGCTTCCTGGCCCGTGTCGGCTTCGCCCCCGCGGCGGCGCACCGGCACGTCTCGACCGCCGTGCTGCAGCGCCGGCTCCACCAGGACGCCGGCGCCCTGGTGGGTGCGCGCGGCGCGGCGGCCCGCGGGCTGGAGGACCTGATCGAGCGCCGCCGGCGCGCGCGGGGGCGGGCCGCCGCCGAGCCGCCGGGCGACGTCCGTCAGGCCCGGTCGATGAGCATGCACGTCAGGCGCGCCGTGCAGACGCGCCGGCCGTCCGGGTCCTCGACGACGACCTCGTAGGTCGCGAGCGACCGTCCGCGGTGCAGCGCCGTCGCGCGCCCGGTCACGGTCCCCGACCGCGCGGAGCGGTGGTGGCTCGCGTTGAGCTCGATGCCCACGGCGGAGCGTCCCGGCCCGGCGTGCGCCTGGGCGGCGAGCGAGCCGAGCGTCTCGGCGAGGACGGCGGACGCGCCGCCGTGCAGCAGGCCGTACGGCTGCGTGTTGCCGGCGACCGGCATGGTGCCGGTCGCGCCGTCGGCGTCGACGTGGGTGACCTCGATGCCCATGCGGGCGAGCAGGGTGCCGTCGACGGCCGGCATCGGGAAGTCGGGCGTGACGGAGGCGGGAGCGGGGGAGGCGGCGGCGGGACCGGCGGTGTCGGACATGGCCGATAGGTTGGCACCGTGACCGCTGTGCAGCCACCGACCACCCCCCGCCTCCTCCTCATCGACGGCCACTCCATGGCGTACCGGGCGTTCTTCGCGCTGCCGGTCGACAAGTTCGCGACGTCGACCGGCCAGCCGACCAACGCCGTCTTCGGGTTCACCTCGATGCTGGCGAACCTGCTGCGCGACGAGGAGCCGACGCACGTCGCGGTGGCGTTCGACGCCGGCCGCACCACGTTCCGCACGGAGCGCTACGAGGCGTACAAGGGCAACCGTGACGCGACGCCGGAGCCGTTCCGCGGCCAGGTCGACATCATCAAGCGGCTCCTCGCGACCATGCACGTCCAGGTGCTCGACAAGCCCGGGTTCGAGGCGGACGACATCCTCGCCACGCTGGCGGGCCAGGCGACCGCGGCCGGCATGCACGTCGCGATCTGCTCCGGTGACCGCGACGCCTTCCAGCTGGTCGGGCCGTCGGTCACGGTCCTGTACCCCGTGAAGGGCGTCTCGGAGCTGGCCCGGATGACACCCGAGGCGGTGGAGGCCAAGTACGGCGTCCCGCCCGAGCGGTACCCCGACATCGCGGCGCTCGTCGGGGAGACGAGCGACAACCTGCCCGGCGTCCCGGGCGTCGGGCCGAAGACGGCGGCCAAGTGGGTGACGCAGTACGACGGCCTCGAGGGTGTCGTGGCGCACGCGGACGCCATCGGCGGCAAGGCGGGCGAGTCCCTGCGCGCGCACCTCGCCCAGGTGCAGCTCAACCGCGAGCTCAACCGCCTCCTCGTCGACCTCGAGCTGCCCGTGGGCCCCGAGGACCTCGCCGTGCGGCCGTGGGACCGCCAGGAGCTGCACGCCGTCCTCGACGAGCTCGAGTTCCGGACCCTGCGCGACCGGCTGTTCGCGATGCTGCCCGACGAGGCGCGCGAGGAGCGCGTCGCCACCGCGGCCGCGCTCGACCTCGTCGAGGTGGGTGCCGGCGAGCTGTCGGCGTGGCTGGCGGAGCGCGGCGACGCGCTGCTCGGCCTGGACGTGCGCGGGACCGGGAGCCCGGGACGCGGCGACGCCTGGGGCGTCGCGGTCGCCGACGCGCAGGGGCAGGGGGTCGCGTACGACCTGGCCGAGATCGGCCCCGCGGACGAGCAGGCGCTGGCGGCGTGGCTCGCCGACCCCGCGCGGCCCAAGGCGCTGCACGCGGCCAAGGAGGCGTGGCACGCCCTCGACGGGCGCGGCCTCCCCCTCGCGGGCGTGGCGTTCGACACCGAGCTCGCCGCGTACCTGTGCCAGCCCGACCGGCGCGCGTACGACCTGCCCGACCTCGCGATCGGCTACCTGCACCGGGAGCTGACCGCCGACGACGCCTCGTCCGCGGGCCAGGGCGCGCTCGACCTCGAGGTCGACGGTGCCGACGAGGGCCGCCGGGCCGCGGTCCGTGCCGCAGCGGTGCGCGACCTCGTCGACGTGCTGGCCGAGGAGGTCGCGGACCGGGGAGCCACGGGCCTGCTCAGCGACCTCGAGCTGCCCCTGCAGGCCGTCCTGGCCCGCATGGAGCGCACCGGGATCGCCGTGGACCACGCGTACCTCACCTCGCTCGAGCGCGACTTCGACTCCCAGGTGCAGGCCGCCGCGGCCGACGCGTACGCCGTGATCGGGCGTGAGGTGAACCTCGGGTCGCCGAAGCAGCTGCAGGAGGTCCTGTTCGACCAGCTGGGCATGCCGAGGACGAAGAAGATCAAGACGGGGTACACCACCGACGCGGCCGCGCTCACGGACCTGTTCGCGCGCACCCAGCACCCGTTCCTCGAGCACCTGCTGGCGCACCGGGACGCCATCCGCCTGCGGCAGACGGTCGAGGGTCTGCTGCGCTCGGTCGGCGCCGACGACCGGATCCGGACGACGTTCCAGCAGACGATCGCGGCGACCGGGCGGCTGTCGTCCGCCGACCCCAACCTGCAGAACATCCCGATCCGGACGGAGGCCGGCCGCCAGATCCGCCGCGCCTTCGTGGTGGGCCCCGGCTACGAGACCCTGCTCACCGCGGACTACTCCCAGATCGAGATGCGGATCATGGCGCACCTGTCCGGGGACGAGGGCCTGATCGACGCCTTCCGCTCGGGGGAGGACCTGCACAGCTACGTGGGCTCGCGGGTGTTCGACGTGCCCACCGACGAGGTCACGGCGGCGATGCGGTCGAAGATCAAGGCGATGAGCTACGGCCTCGCGTACGGCCTGTCGTCGTACGGCCTCTCGCAGCAGCTGTCGATCGAGGTCTCCGAGGCGTCGGCCCTCATGGCGGACTACTTCTCCCGGTTCGGGGGCGTCCGCGACTACCTCGGCGGGGTCGTGGACCAGGCGCGCGCGACCGGGTACACGGCGACGATCCTCGGTCGCCGGCGGTACCTGCCGGACCTCACCAGCGACAACCGCCAGCGCCGCGACATGGCCGAGCGCATGGCCCTCAACGCACCCATCCAGGGCAGCGCGGCCGACCTCATCAAGGTCGCCATGCTCGGCGTGGACGGCGAGCTGCGCCGGCGCGGGCTCACGTCCCGGATGCTCCTGCAGGTGCACGACGAGCTCGTCCTCGAGGTCGCCGCGGGGGAGCGCGACGAGGTCGAGGCGCTCGTGCGCGAGCAGATGGGCCGCGCCGGCGACGCCGTGCCCGACGGCCCCCTCGACGTCCCGCTCGACGTGTCGGTGGGCGTCGGGACCAGCTGGCACGAGGCGGGGCACTGACCTGCACCGCGGCTCCCGTCACCGTACCGGGTGACGGGAGTCGCGGTTTCGGGCGACTTTCGGGGATCCCGGTGCCCCGGGTGTCTGGAATGTCAGCCTGATCTGCGCCACAGTTGCGCCTGCGTGGCGACGGAGCCACCACGACCTGCGGAGGTGGCTGTGTCCGAGATCCACCAGGAGACCGACTACCAGCGCGTACAGCGCTCGCCCGAGTTCCAGGACCTACGTCGAAGGTTTCGCCGGTTCGTCTTCCCGATGACCGCGCTGTTCCTCGTCTGGTACTTCGCCTACGTGCTGCTGGCCAACTACGCGCACGACTTCATGAGCCAGCGCGTGGCGGGCAACGTGACCGTCGGCCTGCTGTTCGGGCTCGGCCAGTTCGTCTCCACGTTCGCCATCACGATGATCTACGCCCGGTGGGCGAACAACCGGCAGGACGCGGTCGCGGCCCAGCTGCGTGACGAGATCGAGCTGGGCACCGTCGGCGGCACCGCCGCCGTGCGCGGCGCCGAGGGGAGCCGGGCATGAGCGGCACGGTCCTGGCGGGCGTGCTGCCCGCGGCGACGGCACCGGCCGAGCAGATCGGCGAGCCGGTCGTCAACATCGCGATCTTCGGGGCGTTCGTCCTCGTGACGCTGGTGATCGTCTTCCGCGCCTCGCGGAACAACCGCAGCGCGGCCGACTACTACGCGGCCGGGCGCTCGTTCACCGGACCGCAGAACGGCACCGCGATCGCCGGGGACTACCTGTCCGCGGCGTCGTTCCTCGGCATCTGCGGTGCGATCGCGATCTACGGCTACGACGGCTTCCTGTACTCCATCGGGTTCCTCGTGGCGTGGCTCGTGGCGCTCCTGCTGGTCGCCGAGCTGCTGCGGAACACCGGCCGCTTCACCATGGCCGACGTCCTGTCCTTCCGGCTGCGGCAGCGTCCGGTGCGCATGGCGGCCGCGATCTCGACGCTCGCGGTCGTCTTCTTCTACCTGCTGGCGCAGATGGCCGGCGCCGGCGGTCTCGTGGCCCTGCTCCTCGGCCTCGACACCGCCGCGGCGCAGGGCGTCGTCATCGCGGTCGTCGGCACGCTGATGATCCTCTACGTGCTCGTCGGCGGCATGAAGGGCACCACCTGGGTGCAGATCATCAAGGCGATCCTGCTCATCGTGGGTGCCGGCGTCATGACGGTCTGGGTGCTCGCGCGGTTCGGGTTCAACCTGTCCGAGCTGCTGCAGGGCGCGATCGACGTCGCGGGCGAGGGCGGCGAGACGCTCATCGAGCCGGGACGCCAGTACGGCGCGTCGGCCCTCACACAGCTCAACTTCCTCTCGCTGGCGCTCGCGCTGGTGCTCGGCACGGCGGGCCTGCCGCACGTGCTGATGCGCTTCTACACGGTGCCGTCGGCGAAGGAGGCGCGCCGTTCCGTCGTGTGGGCGATCTGGCTGATCGGCATCTTCTACCTGTTCACGCTCGTGCTGGGGTACGGCGCCGGCGCACTCGTCGGCCCCGAGCGGATCGCGTCCGCCCCGGGCCGTGCGAACTCCGCCGCGCCGCTGCTGGCCTACGAGCTGGGGGGCGTGCTCCTGCTCGGGATCATCTCGGCGGTCGCGTTCGCGACGATCCTCGCCGTGGTCGCCGGCCTGACGATCACGGCGGCGGCGTCGTTCGCGCACGACATCTACGCGTCGGTCATCAAGCGCGGCGAGGTCGAGCCCGACAAGGAGGTGCGCGTCGCGCGCATCACCGTCGTGGCGATCGGCGCCCTGGCGATCCTCGGCGGCATCTTCGCGAACGGCCAGAACGTCGCGTTCCTCGTGGCGCTCGCGTTCGCCGTGGCGGCCTCGGCGAACCTGCCGACGATCATCTACTCGCTGTTCTGGAAGCGGTTCAACACGGCCGGTGCGCTGTGGAGCATGTACGGCGGGCTCGTGTCGTGCCTCGTCCTCATCGCGTTCTCGCCCGTGGTCTCGGGCAAGGTCGACGCCGCGACGGGGGAGAGCCTGTCCATGATCCGCGACACCTCGGTGGACTTCGCGATCTTCCCGCTCGAGAACCCCGGCATCGTGTCGATCCCGCTGGCGTTCCTGCTCGGCATCGTCGGGACGCTGCTGAGCAAGGAGCAGCCCGACCCGGAGAAGTTCGCCGAGATGGAGGTCCGCTCCCTGACCGGCGCCGGTGCGGAGAAGGCGACGCCGCACTGACCGGACCGTGCCGCGCGTCCGCCCGTCCCGCACCCGCGGGGCGGGCGGACGGCCCGCCGGGCGCCCGCCGTGCCCGCGGGTGCGCCCGGCGACGCGACCGGCTCAGCCGGCGGCGGGCAGGTGCGTGACGAAGATCGCGGTCCCGGGGAGCACGCGCCCCCGCACGGGGCCCCAGCCGCCCCAGACCCGCTCGTGGCCCGCCGGCCACTCGGGCTCGACGAGGCGGTCGAGCACGAACCCGGCGCCCACGAGGTCGGCGACGTGGTCGCCGAGCGTGCGGTGGTACTCGGCGTAGAGCACGCGGCCGTCGGCGGCCTGCTCGACGTACGGGCGCCGGTCGAAGTAGGAGCGCGTGGCCGTGAGCCCGCCCGGCCCCGGGTCGTCCGGGAATGCCCACCGCACGGGGTGCGTCACCGAGAACACCCAGCGTCCGCCCGGGCGCAGCACCCGGGCGGCCTCGGCGTGCACCCGGTGCGGGTCGGGCACGAACGGCAGCGCGCCGAACGCGGTGAAGACGACGTCGAACGTGGCGTCGGCGAACGGCAGGGCGCGGGCGTCGGCCTGCACGAGCGGGACACGCCCGCGGCCCGCGCCGGTGGCGGCCGCCCCGGCCGCCAGCATCCCGTGTGAGACGTCGGTCGCGACCGCGTGGGCCCCGGCGGCGGTGAGCCACCGCGTGCCCTGCGCCGCGCCGGCGCCGACCTCGAGCACGCGCGCGCCCGCGACGTCGCCGAGCAGCCGGGCCTGCGACTCGCGCACGCCCTCCGGGCACCACAGCAGGTCGACGTCCCCGAGGAAGTCCCCGTGCTCCGCGAGGTACTCCCCGGCGTTGGCGTCCCACCACCGGCGGGCCGCGCGGCCGCCCTGCTCGTCGGGCACGCGCAGGAAACCCGCGCTGGCCAGCGTGTCGTCGCCCGATTCGTGGTCCACACGTCCAGTCTGTCCGATGCGGAATCCGTACCAGTGCGTAACAACGGCGTGACAACGCACACCTAGCGTTCGCCGGGTCCCGCGAGGCGCGATCGTCGTGCCCGTCAGAGAGGTGGCTGATCAGTGAAGACCAGGTGGCAGATGGTCGCCGGTGCTGTCGTGGTGGGGCTCGCCCTGTCCGCGTGCGCCGCGAGCGACCGTGACTCCGGTGGCGGCGCCACGGACGGAGCGACCGGCGAGGGCCGCAGCACGTTCATCTTCGCGGCGTCGTCCGATCCGGCGTCGCTCGACCCCGCCTTCGCGAACGACGGCGAGTCGTTCCGCGTGGCGCGGCAGATCTTCGAGGGCCTCGTGGGTGTCGAGCCCGGCACGGCCGACCCGGCCCCGCTCCTGGCAGAGTCGTGGGAGGTCAGCGAGGACGGCCTCGAGTACACGTTCGACCTCAAGGAGGGCGTGACCTTCCACGACGGCACGCCGTTCGACGGCGAGGCCGTCTGCGCCAACTTCGAGCGGTGGAACAACCTCACCGGCGTGGCGCAGTCCGAGTCGCTCTCGTACTACTGGCAGAAGGTCAACGGCGGCTTCGCGACCAGCGACGTCGAGTCGCTGAACGGCACGGGCAAGTACGAGTCGTGCGCCGCACCCGACGACGGCACCGCCGTCATCACGCTGCGGAGCCCGTTGCCCGAGCTCGTGGCCGCGCTGTCGCTCCCGTCGTTCTCGATGCAGTCGCCGACGGCGCTCGAGGAGTACGACGCGGACAACGTGACCGGCGAGGGCGACACCCCGGTGCTGCCCGAGTACGCCACGGCGCACCCGACCGGCACCGGCCCGTACGTGTTCGAGTCCTGGAGCCCGGGCGAGGAGGTCGTGCTCACGGCCAACGAGGACTACTGGGGCGAGCAGGGCCAGGTCCGCCGGATCGTCTTCCCGATCATCTCGGACGCGACCGCACGCCGGCAGGCGCTCCAGGCCGGCGACATCGACGGCTACGACCTCGTCGGCCCCGCGGACGTCTCCGCGCTCGAGGAGGCCGGCTTCCAGATCGTCAACCGCGACCCCTTCAACATCCTGTACCTCGGCATGAACCAGGCGAACCCCGACCTGGCGGACGTCAGGGTGCGTCAGGCGATCGCGCACGCGGTCAACAAGGAGGCGCTCGTCGCGCAGACGCTGCCCGAGGGCACCGAGGTCGCGACGAACTTCGTCCCGCCGTCGGTCGTCGGCTGGAACGAGGACGTGGCGACGTACGAGTACGACCCGGACAAGGCGCGCCAGCTGCTCGCCGACGCCGGCAAGTCGGGGCTCACGATCGACTTCAACTACCCGACGAACGTCTCGCGCCCGTACATGCCGACCCCGGAGCAGGTCTTCACCGCCGTCGAGGCCGACCTCGAGGCCGTCGGCATCACCGTGAACCCGGTGCCCGCGCCGTGGAACCCGGAGTACCTCGACACCATCCAGGGCGGCTCCGAGCACGGCCTGCACCTGCTGGGGTGGACCGGCGACTACAACGACACCTACAACTTCATCGGTGTCTTCTTCGGCGGCGCGTCCAACGAGTGGGGCTTCGACAACGCCGAGCTCTTCCAGGCCGTCAACGACGCGCGCTACGTCGCGGACCCCGACGAGCAGCAGACGGCGTACGAGGACGCCAACGCGGCGATCATGGAGTTCCTGCCGGGTGTGCCGCTCGCGCACCCCGTCCCGTCGCTCGCGTTCAAGCCGGACGTGCACGGCTACCCGGCCTCGCCCGTCCAGGACGAGGTCTTCAACGTCGTGACCCTCGGCGACTGAGGAGCGACGGCACCCGATGACCCGACTCGTCCTGCGACGACTCGCCCTGCTCGTCCCGACCCTGTTCGGGTTGTCGATCCTGCTGTTCCTGTGGGTGCGCGCTCTCCCGGGAGGGCCGGCGACGGCTCTCCTGGGGGAGCGCGCCACCCCCGAGGCGGTGGAGCGGATCAACGAGCTCTACGGCTTCGACCGGCCGCTGCCCGAGCAGTACGTCACCTGGCTCGGGCAGCTGCTCCAGGGCAACTTCGGGGCCTCCACGCGGACCGGGCGACCGGTGCTCGAGGAGTTCCTGGCGCGCTTCCCCGCGACGATCGAGCTGTCGCTCGTGGCGCTCCTCGTCGCGGTGGGCGTCGGGATCCCGCTCGGCTACCTCGCGGCCCGGCACCAGGGCCGCACGGTCGACCACGCCGCCGTCGTCATCTCCCTGCTCGGCGTGACGATCCCCGTGTTCTTCCTCGCCTTCCTGCTCAAGTGGCTCTTCGCCGTGCAGCTCGGGTGGTTCCCGTCCTCGGGGCGGCAGGACCCGGCGATGATCGCGACGCACCCGACCGGCTTCTACGTGCTCGACGGCCTGCTGACGCGTGAGTGGGACGCCAGCTGGGACGCGGTCGTCCACCTGCTGCTGCCGGCGGTGGCGCTCGGCTCGATCCCGCTGGCGATCATCGCCCGCATCACCCGTGCGTCGGTGATCGACGTCCAGCACGCCGACTTCGTCCGGACGGCGCGCGCGAAGGGCCTCACGCGCGGGCACCTGCGCGGACGCGTGATCCTGCACAACGCGATGCTGCCGGTGTCGACGACGATCGGCCTGCAGGTCGGGCTGCTGCTGTCGGGCGCGGTGCTCACCGAGACGGTGTTCGCCTACCCCGGCATCGGCAAGTTCCTGTCGGACGCGATCTTCGCGCTCGACTACGCGGTGCTGCAGGGCTTCATCCTGCTCATCGCGATCGTCTACGCGCTGGTCAACCTCGCGGTGGACGTCTCCTACGGACTGATCGACCCGAGGATGAGGGCACGATGAGCGCACCCGAGGTGTACGAGGTCCCCCAGCCGCCGGTCGACGCGGGCGCCGGGCTCGCGGAGGACCGTCGCGCCGGTGAGTCGCTGGGACGCGTGGCGCTGCGACGCCTGGTCCGCAACCCGGGTGCGATCGTGGGCGCGGTCATCGTGGTCGCCTTCGTGCTCGTCGCGCTGCTCGCGCCGCTGCTGGCGCCGTACGCGGCGGGTGAGCTGCCCGGCCGCGCCGAGGTGCGGCCCACGTTCATCCCCGGCCCGTCGGCCGGCCACCCGCTCGGCCTGGACAGGTACGGCGCCGACGTGCTGTCGCAGCTCGTCTGGGGGGCGAGGGCCTCGCTGCTGATCGGGGTGCTGTCCACCCTGCTGGGCCTCGCGGGAGGCATGCTCGTCGGCCTGCTCGCGGGTGCGTTCGGCGGGTGGGTCGACTCGCTCGCCATGCGCTTCGTCGACCTCATGCTCGCCGTGCCGAGCCTGCTCCTGGCGGTGTCCATCGCCGCGGTCGCCGGCCCGACGCCGTCGTCCGTCGTCATCGCGATCGGTGTGGTGCAGGTGCCGGTGTTCGCCCGGCTGCTGCGCGGGTCGATGCTCGCCCAGCGCGGGCAGGACTACGTGCTGGCGGCCCGCTCGCTCGGCCTGTCCCGCCGGACCGTGACGATGAGCCACATCCTGCCCAACAGCGTCTCGCCGGTGATCGTGCAGGCCACCCTGCTGCTCGCGACGGCGGTCATCGAGGCCGCAGCGCTGTCGTTCCTCGGCCTCGGCGGCGGCTCGCCGACCACGGCCGAGTGGGGCCGCATGCTCGTCGCCGCGCAGAACGAGCTGGAGATCGCCCCGCGGCTCGCGTTGTGGCCGGGCATCTGCATCTCCGTGACGGCGCTCGGCTTCACCCTGTTCGGCGAGGCGCTGCGCGAGGCCCTCGACCCGCGTTCGAGGAGGCGCTGACGTGACCACGGCGAGCACGATTCCCGGCACCCCGGCGGGTGACCCCCTGCTGCGCATCCGCGAGCTCGAGGTGACGTTCCGCACCGACGCCGGCCCGGCCGTCGCCGTGCGCGGCGTGTCGTTCGACGTGCACGCGGGCGAGACGGTCGCGGTCGTGGGGGAGTCCGGCTCCGGCAAGTCGACGACCGCCGCGGCCGTGATCGGCCTCCTGGCGGAGAACGGGTCGGTGACCGGAGGGCAGATCCTCCTCGAGGGGCAGGACCTGACGACGCTCGGCCCCGACGCCATGCACCGGCTGCGCGGGACGCGGATCGGGATGGTCCCGCAGGACCCGATGTCCAACCTCAACCCCGTCCGGCGGGTCGGCCACCAGATCGACGAGACGCTCGTCGACAACGGCGTCGTGAGCGGCAGGGACGTCCGTCCGCGCACGCTCGAGCTGCTCGAGGAAGCCGGCCTGCCGGACGCCCGGCGGCGCGCCCAGCAGTACCCGCACGAGTTCTCGGGGGGCATGCGGCAGCGCGCGCTCATCGCCATGGGCCTCGCCGCGCGCCCCCAGCTGCTCATCGCCGACGAACCCACCTCGGCGCTCGACGTGACGGTGCAGCGCACCATCCTCGACGGGCTCACCGACCTCACCGACCGGCTCGGCGTCGCGGTCCTGCTGATCACGCACGACCTGGGGCTGGCCGCCGAGCGCGCCGACCGCATCGTCGTGATGTACCGCGGTGAGGTCGTCGAGCAGGGGCCGGCGCGCGAGCTGCTCGCCGACCCGCAGCACGAGTACACGCGCCGGCTCATCGCCGCCGCGCCGTCGCTGGCCTCCCGCCGGGCGGAGCTGGCTCGCGCGGGTGCCGTCGTGGCGGTGGCGGGGGGCGACGACCTGCTCGCGACGCCGGCCGCGCACGACGCACCGGCGACCGACGCGGAACGCATCGTCGAGGTCGAGCACGTGACCAAGGTGTTCCGCCTGCGCGGCAAGGGGCTGCTGGGGCGGGGCGCCGACTTCACCGCGGTCGACGACGTCAGCCTGGTCGTGCCGCGGGGGCGCACCGTGGCGGTCGTGGGGGAGTCCGGGTCGGGCAAGTCCACGGTCGCGCGCATGATGCTCGGCCTGCTGGAGCCGACCTCGGGCACGATCCGGTTCGACGGGGTCGAGGTCGGTCGCAAGGACCGCGCGGCCGAGGTCGCGTTCCGGCGTCGCGTGCAGCCGATCTTCCAGGACCCGTACGCGTCGCTCGACCCCCTGTTCACGATCTACCGGACGATCGAGGAGCCGCTGCGCGCGCACGGCATCGGCGACGGCGGCTCGCGGCGCGCCCGCGTGCGCGAGCTCATGGAGCAGGTCGCGCTACCGGCGGAGCTGCTGCGCCGGTACCCCGCGGAGCTCTCGGGCGGGCAGCGTCAGCGCGTCGCGATCGCGCGGGCGCTCGCGCTCGAGCCGGAGCTCGTCGTCTGCGACGAGGCCGTGTCCGCGCTCGACGTCATCGTGCAGTCGCAGATCCTGCGCCTGCTCGTGGACCTGCAGGAGCGGCTGGGGCTGTCGTACCTGTTCATCAGCCACGACCTCGCGGTCGTGCGGCAGGTGGCCGACGAGGTGTGCGTCATGCAGGGCGGGCGGCTCGTGGAGCAGGGCTCGGTCGAGGAGGTGTTCGAGAGTCCTCGGACCGAGTACACGCGCACGCTCCTCGACGCCATCCCGGGCCGCGACCTCGACCTCAGCCGGACGGCCTGACCGGCCGCCCCGGGCAGGGTGCGCCCGGTCGGGACCGAGGGCGCAGGCGCCGCGCCGGACGCTCGATAGTCTGGCGACGGCGCGCGCACACGGCGCGCCGTCCACCTGACGAGGAGCTCACCAGCGTGCGAGTCGGACTGCTCACCGGCGGCGGCGACGTCCCCGGCCTCAACGCCGCCATCCGTGCCGTCGTCAAGCGCGGCGAGGGGGAGCACGGGCACACCATCATCGGCTTCCGCAACGGCTGGAAGGGCGTCGTCGACGGCGACGTCATGCCGCTCACGCGCCAGCACATCCGCAACGTGCTGCCGGTGGGCGGGACGCTGCTCGGCACGGCGCGGTACCACCCGCACACCGCCGACGGTGGCCTCGACGCCGCGCTCGCGACGCTCGAGGCGGAGCGCATCGAGGCGCTCATCTGCATCGGTGGCGACGGCACGCTGCACGCGGCGAGCAAGATCGCCGAGGCGGGCGTCAAGATCGTCGGCATCCCGAAGACGATCGACAACGACGTCTGGGCGACGGACGCCTCGATCGGCTTCGACACCGCCGTGAGCATCGCGACGGAGGCGATCGACCGCGTGCACACGACCGCGGAGTCGCACAACCGCGTCATGATCGTCGAGGTCATGGGCCGGCACGCCGGGTGGATCGCCGTGACGTCCGGCATCGCCGGCGGCGCCGAGCTGGTGCTCGCACCCGAGGAGCCGTTCGACATCGACCGCATCGAGCGCTTCCTCAAGCACCGCCACCGCGCCCACGCGAGCTTCTCGATCCTCGTGGTGGCCGAGGGCGCCGTGCCCGCCGAGGGCACGTCCATGCACTACGAGACGCAGGTCGGCCAGTTCGGCGAGATCGTCGCGGGTGCCATCGGCGAGCGGCTCAAGGGCGAGATCGAGCGCCGCACGGGCTTCGACACGCGCGTGACGGTCCTGGGGCACACGCAGCGCGGCGGCACGCCGACCGCGGCCGACCGGATCCTCGCCTCGCGCTTCGGCGTCGCGGCGATCGACGCGATCGACGGGGGCACGAGCAACGTGATGACGGCGGTGCACGGCGAGCGCGTCGAGCTGGTGCCCATCGAGGAGGTCGCCGGCAAGGTGAAGTACGTGCCGCAGGACCTCCTGCACGTCGCGCGGGCGCTGGCCTGACCGCGTCTTTGCCTGTCCCCATGTCCACCGATAAGGTGGACGGCGGTGCCGCGCGCCTTCGTCGGGATGCCCGGGGGAGCGACTCCCCGGAACAGCCGGGCGCAGGGCGTGGTTGACCGTCTCGACACCGCACGCACGTCGCGGTGCCACCCATCCCACGTCCGTACTACTTCCTGTCCGCAACGGAGCCCACCACTACATGAGCATCTCCACCCCCGCGAAGCCCGCCACGCCGCAGGTCGCGGTGAACGACATCGGTTCGGCCGAGGACTTCCTGGCCGCGATCGACGCCACCATCAAGTACTTCAACGACGGTGACATCGTCGAGGGCACGATCGTCAAGGTCGACCGCGACGAGGTCCTCCTCGACATCGGCTACAAGACCGAGGGCGTCATCCCGTCCCGTGAGCTGTCGATCAAGCACGACGTCGACCCCGGCGAGGTCGTCCAGGTCGGCGACCAGGTCGAGGCCCTGGTCCTCCAGAAGGAGGACAAGGAGGGCCGGCTGATCCTGTCCAAGAAGCGGGCGCAGTACGAGCGCGCGTGGGGCACGATCGAGAAGATCAAGGAGGAGGACGGCGTCGTCACCGGCACCGTCATCGAGGTCGTCAAGGGTGGCCTCATCCTCGACATCGGTCTGCGCGGCTTCCTCCCCGCCTCGCTCGTCGAGATGCGCCGTGTCCGCGACCTCCAGCCGTACGTCGGCAAGGAGATCGAGGCGAAGATCATCGAGCTCGACAAGAACCGCAACAACGTCGTGCTGTCGCGTCGTGCGTGGCTCGAGCAGACGCAGTCCGAGGTCCGTTCCACCTTCCTGCAGACGCTGCAGAAGGGTCAGGTGCGGCCCGGTGTCGTCTCGTCGATCGTCAACTTCGGTGCGTTCGTCGACCTGGGCGGCGTGGACGGCCTCGTGCACGTCTCCGAGCTGTCCTGGAAGCACATCGACCACCCGTCCGAGGTCGTCGAGGTCGGCCAGGAGGTCACGGTCGAGGTGCTCGAGGTCGACTTCGACCGTGAGCGCGTCTCCCTGTCGCTGAAGGCGACGCAGGAGGACCCGTGGCAGGCGTTCGCCCGGACGCACGCCATCGGCCAGGTCGTGCCCGGCAAGGTCACGAAGCTCGTCCCGTTCGGTGCGTTCGTGCGCGTCGAGGACGGCATCGAGGGCCTCGTGCACATCTCGGAGCTGGCCGTGCGCCACGTCGAGATCCCGGAGCAGGTCGTGCAGGTCGGCGACGACGTCTTCGTCAAGGTCATCGACATCGACCTGGAGCGTCGCCGGATCTCGCTGTCGCTCAAGCAGGCGAACGAGGGCTTCGACCCCGAGTCGGACGACTTCGACCCCGCGCTGTACGGCATGGCGGCGGAGTACGACGAGCAGGGGAACTACAAGTACCCCGAGGGCTTCGACCCGACCACCAACGAGTGGCTCGAGGGCTTCGAGTCGCAGCGCGAGACGTGGGAGGCCCAGTACGCGGCCGCGCACGAGCGCTGGGAGGCGCACCGCAAGCAGGTGTCCGAGGCGACCCGCGCGGACCTCGAGGCCACGACCGAGGGTGCGTCCAGCTCCTCGTCGTCGACGGCCTCGTCGTCCTCGTCCTCGTCGTCCTCCTCGGCGGGCCCGGTGCCGTCGACCTACTCGTCCTCGACCGAGGAGGCCACCGGCACCCTCGCGTCGGACGAGGCGCTCGCGGCGCTTCGCGAGAAGCTCACGGGCAACTGACGCACGCGGGCTCGCGCCCGCAGGCAGTCACCGACGGCCGGTCACCCCTCGGGGTGGCCGGCCGTCGGCGTTCCCCGGCCCCGACCGGCGCGCGCCTGGCGCTCGCGCGCGGGCACCCGCGGGGTCCACGATGGGCCCGTGCAGCGCATCGGTCTGACGGGTGGCATCGCGGCGGGCAAGTCGGTGGCGGCGCGGCGCCTCGCCGGGCACGGAGCGGTGGTGGTCGACCACGACCTGCTCGCGCGCGAGGCGGTCGCGCCGCGCTCCGCGGGCCTCGCCTCGGTGGTCGAGGCGTTCGGGACCGAGGTGCTGGACGGCGAGGGCGCGCTCGACCGGCCGGCGCTCGCGCGCGTCGTGTTCGCGGACCCGGAGGCGCGCGCCCGGCTCGACGCGATCGTGCACCCGGTCGTGCGGCGGCTCGCCGGCGAGCGTGAGGCCGCGGCTGCGACGGCACACCCGGGCGCCGTCGTCGTGCACGACATCCCGCTGCTGGTCGAGACCGGCCAGGCGGACCGCTTCCACGTGGTCGTCGTCGTGCACGCACCGGCGGTGCTGCGCGTCGAGCGGCTCGTGCGCCTGCGCGGGATGTCCCGCGACGACGCCGAGGCGCGCGTTGCCGCGCAGGCCCGCGACGAGGAACGGCTCGCGGCGGCGGACGTGGTGCTCGACGGCACCGGCGGCGACGCGGACCTCGAGCGCCAGGTGGACGACCTGTGGGAGCGGCTCGCCGCGGAGCGGGCGGCCGAGGAGGCCGGCGAGCACGCCTGAGGACCGTTCGGGCGAACCTCGGCACGGGTGCGTCCCGCCCTGCCTGCCCGGGCGACGCGCCACGGACCTCGGTCCGTCATCCGGGCGGGGGGGCCCACCTGGGCCGACCGGGTGAACGCGGAGCGGGAACGCGCGTGCACGCGCTCCCACGCGTCGATGGAGCGAGTGGCGCACAGCAGCGCCACCGATGGCGGCCGTGGACGGCCGCCGCGGCCGGACGGATCCCCGGAGGGACCATGGCGCTCCAGGCGATGGGCGTGCAGGGCTGGGAGGCGCGCCCGGTGCAGTCGAAGGCGTCGGTGTCGTTGGCGACGGGTGCGCTGACGGCGGCCCAGGTGCTCGACCTCGCGACGCAGGCCGCCGCGGCGGTCGAGGACGCGCAGGGATGGGTGCGGCCGCTGGACCGTGAGGCGAACCGGCTGCGGATGGTCGTGCGCGACCTCACGCGCGAGGACAACGAGCCGGTCCTGCACTTCGACGTCGAGGTGGACCGCGCGGTGGGGCGGGTCACGGCGCGCACGGTCATCCAGAGCTTCGTGCTCAAGCAGTCGGCGATGTCGGGGCTCGTGCCGATGACCAAGCGGAAGATCGCCGGCTTCACCGCGTACCGGGCGTTCATGCAGCGCTACGCGGCGATGGTGTCGGCCGCCGATGCCGGCGCGCACGTGTCCTACAGCGGCGACTGACGGCCGGGCGTACGCCCTGGGCGGACGCCCGGACCCGGACGCCACGTGTGTCGGTGGTCGGTCGTACCGTTGACGTCATGCGCCCCGTGACCGACCTGCAGCGGACCGTCGCGCCGTTCGAGGTGGTGTCGGAGTACACCCCGAGCGGCGACCAGCCCACCGCCATCGCCGAGCTCACCGAGCGCGTGCGCGCGGGCGAGAAGGACGTGGTCCTGCTGGGCGCCACGGGTACCGGCAAGTCGGCCACGACGGCCTGGCTGATCGAGAAGCTCCAGCGGCCGACGCTCGTCATGGCGCCGAACAAGACGCTGGCGGCCCAGCTGGCGACCGAGTTCCGCGAGCTGCTGCCCAACAACGCGGTCGAGTACTTCGTGTCGTACTACGACTACTACCAGCCCGAGGCGTACATCGCGCAGAGCGACACCTACATCGAGAAGGACTCCTCGATCAACGAGGAGGTCGAGCGGCTGCGGCACTCCGCGACGAGCTCGCTGCTCACCCGCCGGGACGTCATCGTGGTCGCGTCCGTGTCCTGCATCTACGGCCTGGGCACGCCGCAGGAGTACGTCGACCGCATGGTCACGCTCAACGTCGGCGACGTGGTCGACCGTGACCGGCTGCTCCGCCAGTTCGTCACGATGCAGTACTCGCGCAACGACATGGCGTTCACGCGCGGCACCTTCCGGGTGCGCGGCGACACCGTCGAGATCATCCCGGTGTACGAGGAGCTCGCGATCCGCATCGAGTTCTTCGGGGACGAGATCGAGGCCATCGCCACGCTGCACCCGCTGACCGGCGACGTCGTGCGGGTCGAGGAGCAGGTGCACGTCTTCCCCGCGACGCACTACGTCGCCGGGCCGGAGCGCATGGAGCGCGCGATCGCCGGGATCGAGCTGGAGCTCGAGGAACGGCTCGCCGAGCTCGAGCGGCAGAACAAGCTCCTCGAGGCGCAGCGGCTGCAGATGAGGACCACGTACGACATCGAGATGATGCGGCAGGTCGGCTCGTGCTCCGGCATCGAGAACTACTCGCGGCACATCGACGGCCGCGCGCCCGGGTCGGCGCCGAACACGCTGCTCGACTACTTCCCCGAGGACTTCCTGCTCGTCATCGACGAGTCGCACGTGACCGTGCCGCAGATCGGTGCGATGTTCGAGGGCGACATGTCGCGCAAGCGGGCCCTCGTGGACCACGGGTTCCGCCTGCCGAGCGCCACGGACAACCGGCCGCTGCGCTGGGAGGAGTTCGTCGACCGGATCGGGCAGACCGTGTACCTGTCGGCGACCCCCGGCAACTACGAGCTGTCCGTGTCCGACGGGTTCGTCGAGCAGATCATCCGTCCGACGGGCCTGATCGACCCCGAGGTCGTCGTCAAGCCGACGCAGGGCCAGATCGACGACCTCCTCGGCGAGATCCGCGACCGGGTGGACAAGAACGAGCGCGTCCTGGTCACCACGCTGACGAAGAAGATGGCCGAGGACCTGACGGACTACCTCCTCGAGAAGGGCGTGCGGGTCCGGTACCTGCACTCGGAGGTCGACACGCTCCGGCGCGTCGAGCTGCTGCGCGAGCTGCGCATGGGTGAGTACGACGTGCTGGTCGGCATCAACCTCCTGCGCGAGGGTCTCGACCTCCCGGAGGTGTCGCTGGTGGCGATCCTCGACGCGGACAAGGAGGGGTTCCTGCGCTCCGGCACCTCGCTCATCCAGACGATCGGGCGCGCCGCCCGCAACGTCTCGGGGCAGGTGCACATGTACGCGGACCGCATCACGGCGGGCATGGCGACCGCGATCGACGAGACCAACCGGCGGCGCGAGCGCCAGGTGGCCTACAACCGCGAGCACGGCATCGACCCGCAGCCGCTGCGCAAGAAGATCAACGACATCACCGACCTGCTGGCCCGCGAGGACGCCGACACCGCCGAGCTCCTGGGCGGCGGCGGGCGCCAGGCGAGCCGCGGCAAGGCGCCGGTCCCCGGGCTGGGCTCGCGGACGGCTCCGACCGACGAGCGCACGCGTCTCGTGGGGGTGGCGGCCGGCGAGCTCGGGGACCTCATCCAGCAGCTCACCGACCAGATGCACGCCGCCGCGGCGGAGCTGCAGTTCGAGCTCGCCGGGCGGCTGCGCGACGAGATCTCCGGGCTCAAGAAGGAGCTGCGGCAGATGCACTCGGCAACCGCCTGACACGACCGGCCTGACACGACAGGGGACGACGACGTGGACCGCAGGATGCAGCTGACCTTCGACGCGCTCGACCCGCGCGCGCTCGGCACGTTCTGGGCCCACGTGCTCGGTTACGTCGAGGAGCCGGCGCCGGACGGCTTCGCCGACTGGGAGGCGGCACTGCGGGCCTGGGGGATGCCGGAGGAGCGGTGGAACGACGGCTACGCCATCGTCGACCCCGCCGGCGCGGGGCCACGGGTCTTCCTCCAGCGCGTACCGGAGGGGAAGTCGGCGAAGAACCGGGTGCACCTCGACGTCGGGCTGCCCGGCGCGGGCCCCCGCGGCGCGGAACCGGACCGGGCCGCCGTGCGCGCCCGGGCGGCGGAGCTCGCCGACCTGGGAGCGCAGGTGGTGCGGGAGTTCGACGAGCCGGGCTCCGGCTACTGGATCGTGCTGCTCGACCCCGAGGGCAACGAGTTCTGCCTGGTCTGAGCACCCCGCGCCCGGCCGCGGCACCCGCCCCGTACGGGCGGTGACGCAGCGCACCCTGCGCCCTCCGCGGCTCCCGGGGGACCGGGGTGGGCCCCGGCACCTATGATGGGCCGCGGAGGGGAGTACTCCCCACGACGTCATCGTCATCACGGTCGCCAGCGTTGCCGGCCCGGTGCGTCGGCTGCGTCGCACGCCTCGGGCCCGCTGGGCCGACGCGTGCGCGGGCGGAAGAGACCTCCGGTCATCCGTCGTACCGATCGAGAGGTCCTGTTGTGGACGTTCCTGTCTGGGTGTGGGCCGTCACCGTCGGCGCCATCGTGCTCATGCTCGCCGTGGACTACGTCGGCCACGTGCGCTCGCCGCACGAGCCGACGCTGCGCGAGTCCGCGTGGTGGTCCGCCGGCTACGTGAGCATCGCCGTGCTGTTCGGCGTGGTGGTGTGGATCGTCGCGGGCGGCACGTACGGCGGTGAGTACTTCGCCGGGTACATCACCGAGAAGAGCCTGTCGATCGACAACCTCTTCGTGTTCGTGCTCATCATGGCGAGCTTCCGCGTCCCGCGGCTCTACCAGCAGAAGGTGCTGCTGATCGGCATCACCATCGCGCTCGTCCTGCGGACGATCTTCATCTTCGTCGGTGCGGCCTTCATCGAGCGGTTCAGCGCGATCTTCTACCTGTTCGGCGCCTTCCTGCTGTACACCGCGTGGGCGCAGATCCGCTCGGGCAGCGAGGAGGAGGGCGACTTCAAGGAGAACGCCGTCCTCCGCCTGACACGGCGCCTGTTCCCGACGACCGACGACTACGTCGGCGACAAGATGATCGTGCGCCGCGACGGCCGCCGGTACATGACGCCGATGCTCATCGTGATGGTCGCGATCGGCACGGCCGACATCATCTTCGCGGTCGACTCGATCCCCGCGATCTTCGGGCTGACGCAGGAGACGTACCTCGTCTTCGCCGCGAACGCGTTCTCGCTGCTCGGGCTGCGCCAGCTGTTCTTCCTCATCGACGGCCTGCTCGACAAGCTCGTCTACCTGTCCTACGGCCTCGGCGCGATCCTCGGGTTCATCGGCATCAAGCTCGTCATCCACGCCCTGCACACGAACGAGCTGCCCTTCATCAACGGCGGCGAGCACGTCACGGCCGTCCCGGAGATCTCCACGCCGGTGTCCCTCGGGTTCATCCTCGTGACGCTGGTCCTGACCACGGTCCTGTCGCTGCGACGGACGCGGCGCGACGCGACCGCGAGCGCTCTGCAGCACGCCTCCGCCCAGGAGGCGCAGCTCGGCGTCCAGCTCGACGGGACCGACGACGCAGCCACGGAGACGGACGACCGCCGGTCGTGACGCACGGGCGGGCCACCCCCTCCGGTGGCCCGTCCCGGCCCCTCGCCGCCCCGACGGGTCAGTCGGCGGCGGCCCAGGGGCCGAGCACGAGCTGCCAGGTGCGCACCTCGGTCGCGGCGACGAGACCCTCGCGCGCGAACGGGTCCTGGCGCAGCAGCGCGCGCACGGCCTCCTCGTCCTGCGCTCGCAGGACGAGGAGGGCGCCGGCCGCGGCGTCGTCGGCGAACGGTCCCGAGCCGAGCAGCGCGCCGGCGTCGGCCAGCCCGGCGAGCCACGCGCGGTGCTCGGGGCGCACCGCGTCGCGCACGTCCGTGCGGTCGTCGTAGGTGTAGCGGACGGCGAAGAGCGTCATGGCGTCATCCTGCCGCAGGTGACGACCGCCACGGAGGCGGGCCCGCCCGGCGGTCCGGCCGCGCGGCGGTGGCAGAGTGGACGCATGACCTCCACGACGGGCGGTGGCCGGTGACCCGGTCCCTGCGCACGCTGCTGACCGACGACCTGCTCGCGCGCGTGCACGGCCGCGCCGACGCGCACGACCGGGACAACACGTTCCCGCACGACGACCTCGCCGACCTCGTCGCGGCGGGCTACCTCACCGCGTTCGTCCCCGAGCGCCTCGGCGGTGCGGGCCTCACGCTCGAGGAGGTCGCACGCGAGCAGGCGCGTCTCGCCGCCGCGGCGCCCGCCACGGCGCTGGCCGTCAACATGCACCTCGTCGTCACCGGTCTCGCGGCGGTCCTCGTCGCCCGCGGGGACGACTCCGTGGAGCACGTGCTGCGCGACGCCGCCGCGGGCGAGGTGTTCGCGTTCGGCAACTCGGAGGCCGGCAACGACCTCGTCATGTTCGGCTCGCGGACGCGGGCCGAGCGGACGCAGGACGGCGGGTACCGGTACTACGGCACGAAGATCTTCACGTCCCTGTCGCCCGTGTGGACGCGCCTGGCGACGTTCGGGCTCGACGACGCCGACCCGGACGACCCCCGCCTCGTGCACGGCGTCGTCTCCCGCGCCGACGGCGGCGTCACGACGAAGGACGACTGGGACACGCTCGGCATGCGCGCCACGCAGTCCGCGACGACGGTGCTCGACGGCGCGTACGCACCCGCCGACCGGGTGCACCGTCGCCTGCCCGTCGGACCGAGCGCCGACCCGTTCATCTTCGCGCTGTTCGCCGTGTTCGAGGTCCTCCTCGCCGCGGTGTACACCGGGATCGGGCGCCGGGCCCTCGAGCTGGGCGTGCAGCACGCGCGGCGCCGGACGTCGTTCAAGCACGGCGGCCGCAGCTACGCGCAGGACCCCGACATCCGCTGGAAGGTCGCCGATGCGGCCCTCGCGCAGGACGGCGCGGAGCTCCAGGTGTTCGCCCTCGCGCGCGACGTCGACGAGCAGGCCGACCACGGCGTGCGGTGGTTCGCGCAGCTCGTCGGCCTCAAGGTGCGCGCGACGGAGACGGCGCGCGACGTGGTGGACCTCGCGCTGCGGGTGTCCGGCGGCGGCGCGTACTTCACGGGGAGCGAGCTGGCACGCCTCTACCGGGACGTGCTGGCCGGCATCTACCACCCGTCGGACGACGAGTCGGCGCACGCGACCGTCGCGGCGTCGGTCCTGGGACCGCTCGAGGGCTGACCGCGGGCGGCGCCGACGGCCGGTCACCACCCCCGCGCGCGCCACTCGGTGAGGTGCGGGCGCTCGGCGCCGAGGGTGGTGTCCCGCCCGTGCCCGGGGTACACCCACGTGGCGTCGTCGAAGCGGTCGAACACCCGCGCGACGACGTCGTCCATCAGCTGGGCGAACCGGTCCGGGTCCCCTCCCGTCGCCCCCACGCCGCCCGGGAAGAGGCTGTCGCCCGTGAACAGGTGCACGCGGCCGGGGACGGCGTCGGGGGCGGTGACGCGATCCGGCTCGCGCAGGGCGAGCGCGACGGATCCCGGCGTGTGCCCCCGCAGCGCGACGACCTCGAGCACCAGGTGACCGAGCGTGAGGGTGTCGCCGTCCACGAGCCGGCGGCGGACCGGGCGGCCCACGGCGTCGGCGATCGCGTCGGCGTCGTCGGCGCCCGCGGCGAGCGTCGCGCCGGTCACGGCCTCCACCGAGGCCAGGGCGCCGACGTGGTCGGCGTGGCGGTGCGTCGTGAGCAGGACGTCGAGCCGCGCCGAGCCGGAACCCTCGCGGACGAGCGCGAGCAGCCGGTCGGGGTCGGCGGCCGCGTCGAGGAGCAGCTGCGCGCCCGAGCGCCGGCACGTCACGAGGTAGCCGTTGTTGTCGGACGGCCCGACGGCGACCTTGCGGATCTCGGCGTCGTCCAGCACGCGCACCGCCGTCGGCCCGCCGACCCGCACGTCCCCGGTGTAGGTCACGTCGCATCCTCCCGACCGGCCGTGGCCGGCTCCGCTCGCCGCCCCGCGGCGCGCCGCTGGGCGAGGTCGTGGCTGTGCGCGGCCCGCACGAGCGCGAGGTGCGACAGCGCCTGCGGGACGTTGCCGAGCATCCTGCCGGTCGCCGGGTCGTACTGCTCGGCCAGCAGGCCCAGCTCGCCCCCGAGCGGGACGAGCGCGTCGAGGACGGCCGTCGCGCCCGCGAGGTCGTCGGCGCGGGCGAGGGCGTCGGCGAGCCAGAACGAGCACGCGAGGAACGGCGCCTCGGCGCCCGCGAGCCCGTCGTCCGTCCGGTCCGTGCGGTAGCGCAGCACGAGGCCCGGCGCGACCTCGAGCTCGGCGCGCACGGCGGCGATCGTGGCGAGCACGCGCGGGTCCTGTGCGGGCAGGAAGCCGACCTGCGGGAGCTGCAGGAGCGACGCGTCGGTGTGCCGGGCGCCGTAGTGCTGAACGAACGTCCCGAGCTCGGCGGACCACCCGTGCTCGAGCACCTCGGCGTGGATCTCGTCCCGCGTGGCGCGCCACCGCTCGAGGGGCGCGTCCAGCCCGTGGGTCTCCGCCGCGCGCACCGCACGGTCGACCGCGGCCCACGCCATGACCTTCGAGTGCGTGAAGTGGCGCGGCTCGCCGCGGACCTCCCAGATGCCGCGGTCGGGCTCCCTCCAGTCGGCCACCAGCGCCTCCACGAGGTGGCACTGGAGCGACCACGAGTCGTCCGTCTCCGCGAGGCCCGCCACGCGCGCCGTCGCGAGCGCGCTCATCACCTCACCCAGGACGTCGTGCTGCACCTGCCCGACCGCGGCGTTCCCGACCCGCACCGGCCGTGAGCCCGCGTACCCGGGCAGGTGGTCGAGCGTCAGCTCCGGCAGGCGTCGACTGCCGTCGAGCCGGTACATGATCTGCAGGTCGCGAGGGTCTCCCGCGACCGCGCGCATGAGCCAGTCGCGCCACTCCGTCGCCTCCTCCCGGAACCCCTGCTCGATCAGCGCCTCGAGCGTGAGCGCCGCGTCGCGGAGCCAGCAGAACCGGTAGTCCCAGTTCCGTGCGCCGCCGGGGGACTCCGGGAGGGACGTCGTGGCCGCGGCCACGATGCCGCCCGTCGTCGCGTCGGTGAGCATCCGCAGGACCAGGAGCGAGCGGACGACCGCCTCCCGGTACGGGCCGGCGTAGGCGCAGTCGCGCGCCCACAGGCCCCAGGCGATGGCCGTGGAGTCGACGCGGTCCTCGATCGTCAGCCGCGGCGGGACCTCCGCCCACGACGGGATCCAGGTGAGCGCCAGCTCGAGGTGCTCCCCGGCGGCCAGCACGACCTCGTCGCGGTGGTGCCGGTCGACCGCGTGGGGGAGCCGGTCGCCACGCAGGACGAGCGAGTCGGGCCCCGCGAGCGCCCGGATCGTGTCGTTGCCCTCGGGGTCCCGCTCGTGCCGGACCCAGGGCTCCACGGACCCGTAGCCGAGGCGGACGGTCCACTCGTGCGCGACCACGACCTCGCCCTGCGTGCACACCACGCGACGGACGAGGTCGGCGCGACCGTCGCCGAGCGGCATCGCGTCCGTCACCACGGCCGTGCCCGAGGGGGAGCGGTAGGTCGTCTCGAGCACGAACGAGTCGCCGCGCCAGCGTCGGGTCACCTCGGTCGCGTCGGGCACCGTGAGCAACCACCGCCCGTGATCGGGCGTGCCGAGCAGCGCGGCGAAGCAGGCGTCGGAGTCGAAGCGCGGCAGGCACAACCAGTCGACCGACCCGTGCAGGGACACGAGCGCGGCGGTGTGGCCGTCGCCGATGACCGCGTAGTCACCGATGGGGGACTGACCGGGCAGCAGGCGGGCCGGGGCGGGCGGGGTGGTCATCGCGTCCAGCATGGTGGGCGCCCGTCCCGGACGCGCGCCGGTCCGCGTCCGCCGGTGTTCCCCTCCGGCGAGTGACGTCGAACACGTGTGCGATTGTCGGTCGCCGCACGTAGACTCGTCCGCTGTGAACGATCGCCTCGTGGTCCGCGGTGCCCGGGAGCACAACCTGCGCAACGTCGACCTCGACCTGCCCCGGGACGCCCTCATCGCGTTCACGGGTCTGTCGGGGTCAGGCAAGTCGTCGCTCGCCTTCGACACGATCTTCGCCGAGGGGCAGCGCCGCTACGTCGAGTCGCTGTCGGCGTACGCGCGCCAGTTCCTCGGGCAGATGGACAAGCCGGACGTCGACTTCATCGAGGGCCTCTCGCCCGCCGTGTCGATCGACCAGAAGTCGACCAACCGCAACCCGCGGTCGACCGTCGGCACGATCACCGAGGTGTACGACTACCTGCGCCTGCTGTTCGCGCGCGCCGGCACGCAGCACTGCCCGGTGTGCGGCGAGCGCGTGACGGCGCAGACGCCGCAGCAGATCGTCGACCGGCTCCTCGAGCTGCCCGACGGCACGCGCTACCAGGTGCTCGCGCCGGTCGTCCGGGGCCGCAAGGGGGAGTACGCCGAGCTGTTCCGCGAGCTGCAGGGCAAGGGCTTCTCGCGCGCCCGCGTCGACGGTGAGGTCGTCCAGCTCGCCACGCCGCCGACGCTGGAGAAGAAGCTCAAGCACGACATCGAGGTCGTGGTGGACCGCCTCGTCTCGCGCGAGGGGGTGCAGCGCCGGCTCACGGACTCCGTGGAGACCGCGCTGCTGCTCGCCGGCGGCCTGCTCGTCATCGAGCTCGTGGACGCCGACGCGGACGACCCGGAGCGCGAGCGCCGGTTCTCCGAGAAGCGGGCGTGCCCCAACGACCACGTGCTCACGCTCGACGAGATCGAGCCGCGGACGTTCTCGTTCAACGCGCCCTACGGCGCCTGCCCGGAGTGCACGGGCATCGGCTCGCGGCTCGAGGTCGACCCCGACCTCGTGATCCCCGACGACGAGCTCTCGCTCGGCCAGGGCGCCGTCGCGCCGTGGTCGCAGGTGTCGTCGGAGTACTTCACGCGGGTGCTGACGGCCCTCGCGCAGGACATGGGCTTCTCGATGGACACGCCCTGGCGTGCGCTGCCCAAGCGCGCGAAGGACGCGGTGCTGCACGGCGAGAACCACGAGGTCAAGGTCCGCTACCGCAACAGGTGGGGGCGCGAGCGGACCTACTCCACGGGCTTCGAAGGCGTCCTGACGTTCCTCGAGCGCCGCCACTCGGAGACCGAGTCCGAGTGGAGCAAGGAGAAGTACGAGGCCTACATGCGCGAGGTCCCGTGCCCGGTCTGCAAGGGCGCGCGACTCAAGCCCGAGGTGCTCGCCGTGAAGGTCGGCGGACGGTCCATCGCCGAGGTCTGCGACCTGCCGATCAACGAGGCGCGCACGTTCCTCGACCAGCTCGAGCTCGGCGAGCGCGAGCGTGCCATCGCGGCGCAGGTCCTCAAGGAGATCCAGGCACGCCTGGGCTTCCTCCTGGACGTCGGTCTGGACTACCTGTCGCTGATGCGGCCCGCGGGGACGCTGTCGGGCGGCGAGGCCCAGCGCATCCGGCTCGCGACGCAGATCGGGTCGGGGCTCGTCGGCGTGCTCTACGTCCTCGACGAGCCGTCGATCGGGCTGCACCAGCGCGACAACCGCCGGCTGATCGACACCCTGACGCGCCTGCGCGACCTCGGCAACACCCTCATCGTCGTCGAGCACGACGAGGACACCATCCGCACGGCCGACTGGATCGTCGACATCGGCCCCGGGGCGGGCGAGCACGGCGGGCACGTCGTGCACTCCGGCGACCTGCAGGGCCTGCTCGACTCGCGGGAGTCCGTGACCGGTGCGTACCTGTCGGGCCGGCGCTCGATCGGCACGCCGGCCACGCGCCGGCCGGTCGACCCCGAGCGCGTCGTCACGGTCGTCGGCGCCCGCGAGCACAACCTGCGCGGTGTCGACGTGTCGTTCCCGCTCGGCATCCTCACGGCCGTGACCGGGGTGTCCGGGTCGGGCAAGTCGACGCTCGTGAACTCGATCCTCTACACGGTGATGGCGAACGAGCTCAACGGCGCGCGCCAGGTCGCCGGCCGGCACCGGCGCGTCACCGGCCTCGAGCACCTGGACAAGGTCGTGCACGTCGACCAGGGGCCGATCGGCCGCACGCCGCGGTCCAACCCCGCGACGTACACGGGCGTGTGGGACCACGTCCGCCGCCTGTTCGCGGAGACGTCCGAGGCCAAGGTGCGCGGCTACACGCCCGGCCGGTTCTCGTTCAACGTCAAGGGCGGCCGGTGCGAGGCGTGCTCGGGCGACGGCACGCTCAAGATCGAGATGAACTTCCTGCCCGACGTCTACGTGCCGTGCGAGGTGTGCCACGGCGCGCGGTACAACCGCGAGACGCTCGAGGTGCACTTCAAGGGCAAGACGGTCGCGGACGTGCTCGACATGCCGATCGCCGAGGCGGCGGAGTTCTTCGCCGCCGTGCCGGCGATCTCCCGGCACCTGCGCACGCTCGTCGACGTGGGCCTGGGCTACGTCCGGCTCGGGCAGCCGGCGCCCACGCTGTCGGGCGGCGAGGCGCAGCGCGTCAAGCTGGCGGCCGAGCTGCAGCGACGCTCCACCGGTCGCACGGTGTACGTCCTCGACGAGCCGACCACGGGGCTGCACTTCGAGGACATCCGCAAGCTCCTCGGCGTGCTGCAGACCCTCGTCGACAAGGGGAACTCGGTCATCGTGATCGAGCACAACCTCGACGTCATCAAGAACGCCGACTGGGTCATCGACATGGGCCCCGAGGGCGGCAACGGCGGCGGGACGGTGGTGGCCGAGGGGACGCCCGAGCACGTCGCGGGCGTCGAGGCGAGCCACACGGGCCGGTTCCTCGCCGACGTGCTCGACGCGGAACGGGAGCCGGTCGGCGCCAGCGCGTGAGCCGCGGGGGCGGCGACCGGTGGACGTCGGGACCGGCGTCAGGCGTCCGCGGCGCCGCGGGTGAGCGGCGCGGGCTCCCGACGCACGGGGAAGTTCACCGAGCGCGCGACGAAGCAGTGCTCGTGCGCCGCGCGGTGGACCTCGGCGAGAACCGGGTCGGACACGGGCGTGCCGTCGGGGAGCGTCGTCCCCGCCAGCACGCGCACCTGGGGCCGCAGCACGACCTCGGTGAACTGGCCGTGCCCGGCCGCCTCGACGCGCATGACGCCCGTCGGGTGGTCGACGTAGCCCGCGACCACGACGCCGCGCTGTGCCGCGAGGTGCAGGAACCACAGCATGTGGCACTGCGCGAGGGCACCCACCAGCAGCTCCTCCGGCGACCAGCGTGCCGGGTCGCCCCGGAAGGCCGGGTCGGACGACCCGGCGAGCACGTGCTTGCCGGGGGCGGACAGCTCGTGGTCGCGCCCGTACGACGTGTACGTGGCGGTGCCCGCGTCGCCGGCGCCCGTCCACCGCAGGTCGACCGTGTACGTGTGCATCGGCGGCATGCGGCCACCCTACGAGCGGGGGGTCCGGCGGCGGGGTGTGTCGGTCGGGCGAACTAGGCTCGAACCCATGGCCGATCCCGCCACCTACCGTCCCGCGCCGGGGGAGATCCCCGACGCCCCCGGGGTCTACCGCTTCCGCGACGAGCACGGCCGCGTCATCTACGTCGGCAAGGCCAAGAGCCTGCGCAACCGGCTGAACAGCTACTTCCAGCACATCGCGCACCTGCACCCGCGCACGCAGCAGATGGTGACGACGGCGGCGTCGGTGCAGTGGACCGTGGTCGGCACCGAGGTCGAGGCGCTCGCCCTCGAGTACTCCTGGATCAAGGAGTTCGACCCCCGGTTCAACGTCAAGTACCGCGACGACAAGTCGTACCCGTACCTCGCCGTCACGATGGCCGACGAGGTGCCGCGCGTGCAGGTCATGCGCGGCGCCAAGCGTGCGGGCACGCGGTACTTCGGGCCGTACGCGCACGCGTGGGCCATCCGCGAGACCGTCGACCTGCTGCTGCGCGTCTTCCCGGTCCGCACGTGCTCGGCCGGTGTGTTCAGGCGGGCGCGGCAGCAGGGGCGCCCCTGCCTGCTCGGCTACATCGACAAGTGCTCGGCGCCGTGCGTCGGGCGCATCTCGGCGGAGGACCACCAGCAGCTCGCGCGGGACTTCTGCGACTTCATGGCCGGTGACACGGCACGCTTCACGCGCCGGCTCACGCAGCGGATGAAGGAGGCGGCGGCCGAGCTCGACTTCGAGCGGGCGGCACGCCTGCGCGACGACGTGGCGACGCTCGAGAAGGCGACCGAGCGCAATGCGGTCGTGCTCCCGGACGGCACCGACGCCGACCTCTTCGCGATGGCCGGGGACGAGCTGGAGGCCGCCGTCCAGGTCTTCCACGTGCGGGGTGGCCGGATCCGCGGCCAGCGCGGCTGGGTCGTCGAGAAGGTCGAGGACCTCGACGACGCGGCGCTCGTGGAGCACCTCCTGCAGCAGGTGTACGGCGGCGAGGACACGGCCGGGGGCGCCGCGACGGGCGCCGTCCCGCGCGAGGTCCTCGTGCCGGTGCTGCCGACGAACCTCGAGCAGATGCAGACGTGGCTGACCGGCCTGCGCGGCAGCCGCGTGCAGGTCCGCGTCGCGCAGCGCGGCGACAAGGCGGAGCTCGCGCGCACCGTGCTGCGCAACGCCGAGCACGCGCTCGCGCTGCACCGCACCCGCCGCGCGGGCGACCTCACGACGCGCAGCCAGGCGCTGCGGGAGATCCAGGAGGCGCTCGACCTGCCCACCGCGCCGCTGCGGATCGAGTGCTACGACGTCTCGCACAACCAGGGCACGTACCAGTCGGCGTCCATGGTGGTCTTCGAGGACGGGCTCGCCCGCAAGAGCGAGTACCGGCTGTTCAGCGTGCGGGGCCCGGACGGCCAGGGCGCGCGGGACGACACCGCGGCGATGCACGAGGTCATCACGCGCCGCTTCCGGCGCTACCTCGCGGAGCGCTCGCAGCTGGGGGACCCGGACCTCGGTGACGGCGAGGAGGACGACGGCCCGCGCAGCGGCGAGGTCGACGCGACCACGGGGCGGGCGGCACGGTTCGCGTACCCGCCGAACCTGGTCGTCGTCGACGGCGGTCCGCCGCAGGTGGCCGCCGCCGCCGCGGCGCTGGCGGAGCTGGGCGTGGACGACGTCGCGCTGTGCGGACTGGCGAAGCGCCTGGAGGAGGTCTGGGTGCCGGGGGAGGAGTACCCCGTGATCCTCCAGCGCAGCTCCGAGGGCCTGTACATGCTGCAGCGGGTGCGCGACGAGGCGCACCGCTTCGCCATCTCGGCGCACCGCAAGCGGCGCAGCAAGGGCATGACGGTCTCCGTGCTCGACGACGTCCCCGGCCTCGGCCCGGCGCGCAAGGCCGCGCTGCTGCGCCACTTCGGGTCGGTGAAGCGCCTGCGGGCCGCGTCGGCGGAGGAGATCGCCACGGTGCCCGGCATGGGCGCGCGCACGGCGGAGGCCGTGGTGGCGGCGCTCGGGGGACGCGAGCCGGCGCCCGAGGCGGTACCGGAGCAGATGACGGAGCCGATCGCGGAGCAGATGACGGAGCCGGTGACGGGGCCGATGACGGAGCCGATGACGGGGCCGATGCCCGCGCAGCCGACGGAACCGGTGCACGCGGCGGCGCCCGGCGGCGGGTCCCCGGAGGCGCACGGCCCACGGACTGGCATCCTGGGCGCATGAGCGAGCCGTCGCCCATCACCGTCCCCTCCGGCATCCCCGCGCTCGAGGCCGCGGCCGAGGCCCCGATCCTGGACCGGGCGCAGGTCCTGATCATCACCGGCATGTCCGGTGCCGGGCGCACCCGTGCCGCCGCGGTCCTCGAGGACCTCGGCTGGTACGTCGTCGACAACCTCCCCGCGCAGATGCTGACGCACCTCGTCGGGATGCTCACGAGCGGTCCCGTCGGGTCGGGCGCCCGGCGGCTCGCCGCCGTCATCGACGTCCGCGGCCGCGAGTACTTCGCCGCACTCACCGGCGTGCTCGAGCAGCTGCGCGGCGCCGGCGTCGAGGTGCGCGTGCTGTTCCTCGACTCGTCCGACGAGGTCCTCGTGCGCCGCTTCGACCAGGTGCGCCGCCCGCACCCGTTGCAGGGCGAGGGACGCATCCTCGACGGCATCGCGCTCGAGCGGTCCCTGGTCGAGGAGCTGCGCGAGCAGGCCGACGTCGTCATCGACACCTCGGAGCTCAACGTCCACGACCTCGCGCGCGAGGTCCGCGCGGCCGTGAGCAGCCCCGGCGAGGACGTGCTGCGGGTGTCGATCCTGTCGTTCGGCTTCAAGTACGGCCTGCCGCTCGACGCGGACCACGTCGTCGACGTGCGCTTCCTGTCGAACCCGTACTGGATCACCGAGCTGCGCCACCTCTCCGGGCGCGACGCGCCCGTGCGGGACTACGTGCTCGGGCTCCCCGGTGCCACCACGTTCGTCGAGCGGTACGCCGACGCGCTGGAACCCGTGCTGGCGGGGTACCTGCACGAGGAGAAGCGGTACGTCACCATCGCCGTCGGGTGCACCGGGGGCAAGCACCGCTCGGTCGCCATCAGCGAGGCGCTGGGCGCGCGCCTGCGCGAGCGCGGCCACCGGGTGCAGGTGACCGCCCGCGACCTGGGCAAGGAGTGACGGAGACGTCGCCGGTCCGGCCGCACGACCCCGTGCGGCCGGCCGTCGTGGCGCTCGGGGGCGGTCACGGGCTGTCCGCGTCGCTCTCCGCGCTGCGCCTCATGACCGACCGCATCACCGCCATCGTCACGGTCGCGGACGACGGCGGGTCGTCCGGGCGGCTGCGCGAGGAGCTCGACGTGCTGCCGCCGGGCGACCTGCGCATGGCGCTGTCCGCGCTGACCGACGACTCGGACTGGGGCCGCACGTGGCGGGACCTCCTGCAGCACCGGTTCACGTCGGACGGTCCCCTCGACCGGCACTCCGTCGGGAACCTGCTGATCGTCGCGCTGTGGGAGATCCTCGGGGACGCGGTGGAGGGCCTGGACCTGGTGGGCCGGCTCCTCGGCGCGCGCGGGCGGGTCCTGCCGATGGCGTCGGTGCCGCTGCGCATCGAGGCGGACGTGCGGCGCCCGGGCGGTGCGATCGACGTCGTGGTGGGGCAGAGCGAGGTGGCGCGCACGGTCGACGTCATCGAGCAGATCCGGCTGGACCCGCCCGCGCCGCCGGCGTGCCCGGAGGCCGTCGAGGCCGTGCGTGCGGCCGACTGGGTGGTCCTCGGCCCGGGCTCCTGGTACACGTCCGTGCTGCCCCACCTGCTGGTCCCGGAGCTGCGTCGGGCCCTGCTCGAGACGACGGCGCGCATCGTCGTGATCCTCAACCTCACGCCGGAGGAGGGGGAGACCGCCGGCATGCGTCCGGGTGACCACCTCGACGTGCTGCGGGCGCACGCGCCGGAGCTGCCGTTGCACGCCGTGGTCGCGGACCCGGCGTCGGTGGACGACGTGTCGAGCCTCGCGGTCCGGTGCGGCGAGCTCGGGGCGCAGCTCCTCGTGCGGCAGGTCAGCCGCGGCGACCAGCGGGCGGTGCACGACCCGCTGCGCCTGGCGGCCGCCCTGCGGGACGTCGTCGAGGGCTACCTGGGGGACGTGGGGACGCGTGCCTCCGGGTGACGCACGCGACCTCGGCGGCGCAGCGGGAGGCGACCACGGACATGTGTCCGGCAATGGCAGGATGACCGCATGGCGTTGACGGCACAGGTGAAGGACGAGCTCGCCCGCCTCAAGGTGGACAAGATCTCGTGCCGCAAGGCGGAGATCTCCGCGACCCTCCGCTTCGCCGGTGGCCTCCACATCATCTCCGGGCGCATCGTCATCGAGGCGGAGCTCGACACGGGCATCGCCGCCCGTCGCCTGCGGCAGGCGATCGCGGAGGTCTACGGGCACGAGAGCGACATCATCGTGGTCTCCGGTGGCGGCCTGCGCCGCGGCAGCCGGTACGTCGTGCGCGTCGTGAAGGAGGGCGAGTCCCTCGCCCGCCAGACGGGTCTGCTCGACAACCGCGGTCGCCCGGTGCGAGGCCTGCCGCCGCAGGTCGTCTCGGCGGGCACGGGTGAGGCCGAGGCCGCGTGGCGGGGCGCCTTCCTGGCCCACGGCTCCCTGACCGAGCCCGGGCGGTCGTCGGCGCTCGAGGTGACGTGCCCCGGCCCCGAGGCGGCGCTCGCGCTCGTCGGCGCGGCCCGCCGCATCGGGATCACCGCGAAGGCCAGGGACGTGCGCGGGGTCGACCGCGTCGTGATCCGCGACGGCGACGCCATCGGCGCGATGCTGGCGCGTCTGGGTGCGCACGACACGATGCTGCTCTGGGAGGAGCGCCGCGTCCGGCGCGAGGTGCGCGGCACCGCCAACCGGCTGGCGAACTTCGACGACGCCAACCTGCGGCGCTCCGCACGGGCCGCCGTGGCGGCGGGCGCCCGCGTCGAGCGCGCGTTCGAGATCCTCGGCGACGACCTGCCCGACCACCTGCGGCACGCGGGCGAGCTGCGGCTCGCGCACAAGGAGGCGTCGCTGGAGGAGCTGGGCAAGCTCGCGGACCCGCCCCTGACCAAGGACGCGGTCGCCGGTCGCATCCGACGCCTCCTCGCGACGGCCGACCGCCGGGCCGTGGAGCTCGGCATCCCCGACACCGAGGCCGGCCTCAGCCCCGACCTGCTCGACCTCTGACGCGTCCGCGGGGCGGGTCCGGGGGCGCCGGTGCACGTTCCGCGGTCCGTCCAGCATGCGAACGGGTGCCGGGGGCGGACCAACGTCATGGGCGGGACCTGAGCACCGGGGTATAGGCTCGGGTCATCCGATCGCAACGCGCGCGCAACACGCTGGGCAACGTCCCGGCGCCGCTGCGGGCCGACGACCGGGACGCACAGCGGCGTGCGTGACCGACACCAACTGTGTGCGCCGGGTTCAGCTCGGCGCGTGCCGAGGAGGGCAAGTGACCATCAAGGTCGGCATCAACGGCTTCGGCCGCATCGGGCGCAACTTCTACCGCGCCATCGTGGCTTCGGGGGCCGACATCGAGATCGTCGGGGTGAACGACCTGACGGACAACAAGACCCTCGCCCACCTGCTCAAGTACGACACCGTCCTCGGCCGCTTCCCGCTGAGCGTGGACTTCGACGACGAGAACATCATCGTCGACGGCAAGGCCATCCGGGCGCTCGCCGAGCGCAACCCGGCGGACCTGCCCTGGGGCGAGCTGGGTGCCGACATCGTCATCGAGTCGACCGGCTTCTTCACGGACGCCACGAAGGCCCGGGCGCACATCGACGCCGGCGCGAAGAAGGTCATCATCTCGGCCCCGGCCAAGAACGAGGACGGCACCTTCGTCGTCGGCGTGAACCACGAGCAGTACGACGCGGCGACGCAGCACATCATCTCCAACGCGTCGTGCACGACCAACTGCCTCGCGCCGCTCGCCAAGGCCCTCAACGACTCGATCGGCATCGAGCGCGGCCTCATGACGACGATCCACGCGTACACGGGCGACCAGAACCTGCAGGACGGGCCGCACAAGGACCTGCGCCGTGCCCGCGCCGCCGCCCAGAACATCGTCCCGACGTCGACGGGTGCCGCCAAGGCCGTGTCGCTCGTCCTGCCCGAGCTCAAGGGCAAGCTCGACGGCTACGCGCTGCGCGTGCCGACGATCACCGGCTCCGCCACGGACCTCACCTTCACCGCCTCGCGCGAGGTGACCGTGGACGAGGTCAACGCCGCGGTCAAGGCCGCCGCCGACGGTCCGCTGAAGGGCGTCCTGGAGTACGTCGAGGACGAGATCGTGTCCTCGGACATCGTCACGGACCCGCACCAGAGCATCTTCGACTCGAAGCTCACCAAGGTCTCGGGCGACCTCGTGAAGGTCGTCGCCTGGTACGACAACGAGTGGGGCTACTCGAACTCCCTCGTCAAGCTCACCGAGTACGTGGGCGAGCGTCTCTCCTGACGACGCGCCCGTAGGCAGTCCATGCGTCCGCGTGCGCCGAGGCCACCGGCCCGGCGCACGCGGACGCTGCTGTGTCCGGGGCCGTCCGCCCCGACCCCCGGCCGTCGCCGGGGCACCGCACCTGGCCGCCGGCACCGCCCGGCGGCAGCGAGGTAGGAGACCATGAAGACCATCGACGACCTGGGCGACCTGCGCGGCAAGCGCGTGCTCGTCCGCTCGGACTTCAACGTGCCGCTCGACGGCACGACCATCACCGACGACGGCCGCATCCGTGCGGCGCTGCCGACCCTGCAGGCGCTGCTCGCCAAGGGCGCTCGCGTCGTCGTCGTGGCGCACCTCGGCCGCCCCAAGGGCGCTCCCGACCCGAAGTACTCGCTGGCGCCCGTCGCGGAGCGTCTCGGCGAGCTGCTGGGCCAGCCCGTGGCCCTCGCCGAGGACCTCGTGGGCGAGTCCGCGAAGGCGACCGTGGCGGGGCTCGAGGACGGCCAGATCGCGCTGCTCGAGAACGTGCGCTTCGACGCCCGCGAGACGTCGAAGGACGAGGCCGAGCGCGGCGCGCTGGCGGACGAGCTGGCGTCGCTGGTCGACGCCTACGTCTCCGACGGCTTCGGCGTCGTGCACCGCAAGCAGGCGTCGGTCTACGACGTCGCGCAGCGCCTGCCGCACGCGGTCGGCCAGCTGGTGCTCAAGGAGGTCGAGTCGCTGCGCAAGGCGACCGACGACCCGGCGCGTCCCTACGTCGTCGTCCTCGGCGGCTCCAAGGTGTCGGACAAGCTGGGCGTCATCGAGAACCTGATCGGCAAGGCCGACCGCCTGCTCATCGGCGGCGGCATGCTGTTCACGTTCCTCGCGGCGCAGGGCCGCTCGGTCGGCACGAGCCTCCTCGAGGAGGACCAGGTCGAGACGGTGAAGGGCTACCTCGCGACGGCCGCCGAGCGCGGCGTCGAGATCGTCCTGCCCGTCGACGTCGTCGTGGCACCTCGGTTCGCGGCCGACGCGCCGGCGACGGTCGTCCCCGCCGACGCGATCCCGGACGACCAGATGGGCCTGGACATCGGCCCCGAGAGCGCCGCGCTCTTCGCGTCGAAGATCGTCGACGCCAAGACCGTCGTCTGGAACGGCCCCGCCGGCGTGTTCGAGTTCGAGGCGTTCGCCGCCGGCACGCGTGCCGTCGCGCAGGCGCTGGTCGACGCGGGCCGCAACGGCGGCTTCACGATCGTCGGGGGCGGCGACTCCGCCGCGGCCGTGCGCACGCTCGGCTTCGACGAGGCCGACTTCGGCCACATCTCCACCGGCGGCGGCGCGTCGCTGGAGTTCCTCGAGGGCAAGACCCTCCCGGGCATCGCAGTGCTGGAGGACTGACCCGTGGCGCAGAGCCGTACCCCGCTGATGGCGGGCAACTGGAAGATGAACCTGGACCACCACCAGGCCACGCACACCGTGCAGAAGCTCGCGTGGACGCTCAAGGACGCGAAGCACGACTACGCGTCGGTCGAGGTCGCGGTGCTCCCGCCGTACACCGACCTGCGCAGCGTGCAGACGCTCGTCGACGCGGACAAGCTCGAGCTCGTCTACGGCGCGCAGGACGTGTCGGCCCACGAGTCCGGTGCGTACACCGGCGAGATCTCGCCGCTGTTCCTCACCAAGCTCGGCTGCACGTACGTGGCCGTCGGCCACTCCGAGCGCCGGCAGTACCACCACGAGGACGACGCCCTGGTGAACGCCAAGGTGAGGTCGGCGCTGTCCGCGGGCCTCGTGCCCATCCTGTGCGTGGGGGAGCCGCTCGAGGTGCGCAAGGCGGGCGAGCACGTGCCGCACACGCTCGCGCAGCTCGACGGCGCGCTCCAGGGCCTGACGGCCGAGCAGGTCGCCGGCCTCGTCGTCGCGTACGAGCCCGTCTGGGCGATCGGGACGGGCGAGACCGCCACGCCGGAGGACGCCCAGGAGCTGTGCGGGGCGATCCGCGTGCGTGTCGGTGAGCTCTACGACCAGGCGACCGCCGACGCGGTGCGCGTGCTCTACGGCGGCTCGGTGAAGTCGTCCAACGTGGCGTCGATCATGGCGAAGCCCGACGTCGACGGCGCCCTGGTCGGTGGTGCGAGCCTCGACCCCGAGGAGTTCGCGAAGATCGTCCGTTTCCGCTCCCACCAGGTCGGCTGACCGCTCGACCCACGTGCGCGCGTCCCGACGCGTGCCGGCGACGCGGGGTGGTGCTGGCTCGCACCGCCCCGCGTCGCCTACCCTGTACCGCGGTCGTCGTGCCGCCGCCACCCGGCGGCGCGGCCCGCGCCATGACCGCCGAGCTGAGGAAGCCCACCGACGTGACTGCCCTGCGAATCTCTCTCCAGGTGCTGCTGGTGCTCACCAGCCTCCTGCTGGTCCCCCTCGTGCTGCTGCACAAGGGCAAGGGCGGCGGACTCTCCGACATGTTCGGCGGCGGCATCACGGCCGGCGCGGGCTCGTCCGGCGTGGCCGAGCGCAACCTGAACCGCATCACGGTGGCGGTCGCCCTCGTGTGGACGGTCATGATCGTCCTGCTCGGGCTCATCGAGAAGTTCGCGGACTGAGAGGCATCGGCGATGGCGAGCGGGAGCGCGATCAGAGGGTCCCGCGTCGGCGCGGGACCCATGGGCGAGGCGGAGCGCGGCGACGCCGCTCCGCGCGTGTGGATCTCGTACTGGTGCGGCAACGGCCACGAGACCCGGCCGAGCTTCGCGGAGGAGGCAGCCGCGGACGCACCCGAGACGTGGGACTGCCCGCGCTGCGGCTTCCCCGCGGGTCAGGACCCGGCGAACCCGCCGGCGCCGATCAAGAACGAGCCCTACAAGACGCACCTCGCCTACGTGAAGGAGCGCCGCAGCGACGAGGACGGCGCTGCCCTCCTGGACGAGGCGCTCGCCGCACTGCGCGCCCGCCGCGGCCGGCGCTGACCGGCTCGCCGCTCACGTCCTGACGCCGACGCCCCGGCACCCGTGCTCCATCCGGAGCGGGTGCCGGGGCGTCGCGCCGTGTGCGGGGCCGGCGGGGGACGTCTCAGCGCACGCGGAGCAGTGCGAACCCGTCGTGGCCCTTGACGCCCACCGTCTGGAGCGCGGTCGCGTCGACCCGGGGATCGCGCGCCACGGCGGTCATGAACGAGCGGACACCGTGCACACGGTCGTCGGGGTGCGCGCTGTCCACGACCGTGCCCCGCCGGACGACGTTGTCGACGACGATGAGCGCACCGGGGCGGGACAGCGTGATCGCGCGGTCCACGTACGTGGCGAGCTGCTGCTTGTCCGCGTCGACGAACACGAGGTCGAACGGCTCGCCGTCGTCGGCGACCAGCGCGTCGAGCGACTCGGCGGCCGGGCCCACGCGGAGCTCGACGCGGTCACCGACGCCGGCGGCGTCCAGCGACGTGCGCGCGACCGCGGCGTGCGGCTCGCTGAGCTCGAGCGTGACGACGACACCGTCCGGGGGCAGCGCCTGAGCGAGCCACCACGTGCTGTACCCGCCGAGGGTGCCGATCTCGAGCACCCGACGCGCGCCGACGGCGGCGGCCAGGAGCTGGAGGAACCGGCCCTGGCTGGGCGCGACGGCGATGTCCGGCAGTCCTGCCGCCGCCGCGGCGGCGGCCACGGCGGCCGCGGCCGGCGGCTCCTCGACGACCGCGGCCAGGTAGTCGTCGACCCGGGCCCACAGCGCCTCCGGGGCCGGATCGGCGTCGGACGACGTCGGGCTCGCCGCGGGGGCTCCGGCGCCGCCTGCCGTCGCGTCGGCTGCCGGCAGGTCCTGTGCGGCGGTGACGTCCAGGAGCCACAGCGTGCGCTCGGTGCCCACGGCGCCGGCGGCGGGCGTGTCCGCGACGTCGCCGCCGGCGACCGCCCGTGCGACCGCCGCGGCCTTCTCCGCGCCCGCCGCCACGAGCCACACCTCGCGGGCGGACCTGATCACCGGGAACGTCAGGGAGACGCGCTCCGGCGGAGGCTTGGGGGAGTCGTGCTCCGCGACGACGAGGTCGTGGTGCTCGTGCAGGGTCTGCTTGCCGGGGAACAGCGAGGCGACGTGGCCGTCCGGGCCCACGCCGAGGAGCAGGACGTCGGGCACCGGCGCGCGCAGGCCCTCCGGCGCGTGCGTCGTCAGCTCGGCGCGGTAGGCGCGTGCGGCCGCGTCGGCGTCCGGCACGGCGTCGGACCGGGGTGGGACCGGGTGCACGTTGGCGGCCGGGAGGGCGTCGCCCAGCGCGTCGATCAGCGCCTCGCGCGCCTGCGTCTCGTTGCGCTCCGGGTCGCCCGCGGGCAGGAACCGCTCGTCCCCCCACCACAGGTGGACCTGGGACCAGTCGACGGCGTCGCGCGCGGGGCTCGTCGCGACCGCGCGCAGGGTGGCCGTCCCGACCGTGCCACCGGTGAGCACGAGGTGCAGCGGCGCGCGGTGGGACTGCAGGTCGACCAGACGCGTGAGGAGCCGCGCGGCGGTGGCCGCCGCGAGCACCTCCGCATCCGGGTGGACGACGATCTCGGGGGCGGCGTGCGGGCTCACGGCGGCATCCTTCCGGTGGCGGCGGGGACGACGTGCCGCGGGGGCGTGCACCGGCTCGGTGCACGCCCCCGGGGCGACGCCGGTCAGGCGTCGATGCGGGCGAGCCCGTTCTGCAGGACCTCGCCGTACACCTCGTCGGCGTCGAGGCGTCGCAGCTCCTCGACCAGGCACTCGCGCAGCTGACGGATCGGCAGCGCGATGCGGTGCTCCGGCTGGTCGGGCTGGCGCAGCGCGGCGGTCTTGCCGTCGGGCCGGTCGAGCACGATGTCGCCCGACGCCCGCTGCAGCCGCACCTGCGTGATCGCCGGCGCGCCGGGCACCCGCTCGATCTCGACCGGGCAGCGCAGCGCCTCCGCCAGCCACGCCGCCATGAGGTCGACCGACGGGTGCGTGCTCTCGCCGACGACGACCGCGCGCTGCACGGGCTGGAACGGCGGCTGGTCGAGCGTCGCGGCGATGAGCCCGCGCCACAGGGTCGCGCGCGTCCAGGCGAGGTCGGTGTCGCCGTCGGCGTACACCGCGGCGAGACGCCGGAGGGTCGCGCCGGGGTCGTCGCACTGGCTCGCGTCGGTGATGCGCCGCTGGGCCATGCGGCCGAACGGGTGCTCCGAGGGGTTCTCGGGGACGTCGTGCGGCCACCAGGCCACGATCGGCGCGTCGGGCAGGAGCAGCGGCATGACGAGCGTGTCGAGGTGCGACAGCACGTCGCCGGACGCGCGCAGGACGACGACCTCGCTGGCACCGGCGTCGCCACCGAGACGGATCTGCGCGTCCAGCACGGCAGACCGCTCGTCCGGGCGCTCGACCAGGACGACGATCCGGCACGGGTGCTCGTGGCTCGCCTCGTTGGCCGCCTCGATCGCCTCCTCCGGGTCGTTCGGGCCGACGTCGATGATGAGCGTCAGCACCCGCCCGAGCGCGACGGCGCCGCCCTCCTCGCGCTCCTGCAGGAGGCGCTTGTTGATGTCCCGGGTCGTCGTGTCCGGCATGTCGATGATCACGGCAGCCTCCAGGCGCGCCCGTCGCGGGCCATCATCTCGTCGGCCGAGGCCGGGCCCCACGTGCCGGCGCGGTACTCGTCGGGGGCCCCGTGCGCGGCCCAGTACTCCGTGATCGGGTCGAGGATCTCCCAGGAGCGCTCGACCTCCTCGTGCTGGGGGAACAGCGGCGGGTCGCCGAGCAGGACGTCGAGGATGAGGCGCTCGTACGCCTCGGGGGACGACTCGGTGAAGGCGTGGCCGTAGCCGAAGTCCATCGTGACGTCGCGGACCTCCATCTGCGTGCCCGGCACCTTCGCCCCGAACCGCAGCGTCACGCCCTCGTCCGGCTGGACGCGGATGACGAGCGCGTTCTTCCCGAGCTCCTCGGTCGCGGTGGACTCGAAGGGCAGGTGTGGCGCGCGCTTGAAGACGACCGCGATCTCCGTGACCCGCCGGCCCAGACGCTTGCCCGTCCGGAGGTAGAACGGCACGCCGGCCCAGCGGCGCGTGTCGATGTCGACGCGGATCGCGGCGTACGTCTCGGTCGTCGAGTCGGGGTTGAAGCCCTCCTCCTCGGCGTAGCCGATGACCTTCTCGCCGCCCTGCCACCCCGCCGTGTACTGGCCGCGCGCGGTGTGCTTGCCGAGGTCGCGCGGGAGGCGCACCGCCGACAGGACCTTCGTCTTCTCGGCGCGCAGGGCCGCGGCGTCGAACGACACCGGCTCCTCCATCGCCGTGAGCGCGAGCAGCTGGAGCAGGTGGTTCTGGATGACGTCGCGCGCCGCGCCGATCCCGTCGTAGTACCCGGCGCGGCCACCGATGCCGATGTCCTCCGCCATGGTGATCTGCACGTGGTCGACGTAGTTGCCGTTCCAGATCGGCTCGAACAGCTGGTTCGCGAACCGCAGCGCGAGCAGGTTCTGGACCGTCTCCTTGCCGAGGTAGTGGTCGATCCGGAAGATGTCGTCCGGCCGGAACACCGAGGACACGATGTCGTTGAGCTCGCGCGCCGACTTCAGGTCGTGCCCGAAGGGCTTCTCGATCACGACGCGCCGCCAGGTGCCCTCGCGCGGCTGCGACAGGCCGGAGCGCGCGAGCTGCTTGCAGACGACCGGGAACGAGCTCGGCGGCACCGACAGGTAGAACGCGTGGTTGCCGCCCGTGCCGCGGGAGACGTCGAGGTCCTCGACGGTCTCGCGCAGGCGGTCGAACGCGTCGTCGTCGTCGAACGTGCCCTGGACGAAGCGGATGCCCTCGGCCAGCTGCCGCCAGGTCGCCTCCCGGAACGGGGTGCGGGCGTACTGCTTGACGGCGTCGTGCACGACCTGCTCGAAGTCCTGCGTCGCCCAGTCGCGCCGGGCGAACCCGGTGAGCGCGAAGCCGGGGGGAAGCAGACCGCGGTTGGTGAGGTCGTACACCGCCGGCATGAGCTTCTTGCGCGCCAGGTCGCCCGTGACGCCGAAGATGACGAGGCCGCTGGGCCCGGCGATGCGGGGCAGCCGGCGGTCGCGCGGGTCGCGGAGCGGGTTGCGGCCCTCCGCGACGGTGGCGGGGCTCACCGGTCGGCACCCGCGGTGGGGGCGTCCCGCAGGCCGTTCTCCACCGTCTCGAGCAGCTCGGTCCACGACGCCTCGAACTTCTCCAGGCCCTCGACCTCGAGGTGCTCGGTGACCTCGTCGACCGAGATGCCGAGCGCCTCGAGCCGGTCGAGGAGCGCCGCGGACGCCTCCTGCAGGCCCGTGACCGTGTCGCCGCGCAGCACGCCGTGGTCCTCGACCGCGTCCAGCGTCTTGCCGGGCATGGTGTTGACCGAGCCGGCGACGACGAGGTCCTCGACGTACAGCGTGTCGGGGTAGCGCGGGTCCTTGACCCCCGTCGACGCCCAGAGCGGACGCTGCGGCCGGGCACCGGCGGCCGCGAGGGCGCCCCAGCGCTCGCCCGCGACCACGTCCTGGTACACCCCGTACGCGAGGCGGGCGTTGGCGAGGGCGGCCTTGCCGCGCAGCTCGTCCGCCTCGGCGGTGCCGATGGCGTCCAGGCGCGGGTCGATCGCGGCGTCGACGCGCGAGACGAAGAAGGAGGCGACCGAGCCGATCGGAGCCAGGTCGAGCCCGGCCGCGCGTGCCCGCTCCAGGCCCTCGACGAACGCGTCGAGCACGGCGTGGTACCGCTGCAGCGAGAAGATCAGCGTGACGTTGACGCTGATGCCCTCGGCCAGGGCGGCCGCGATGGCGGGCAGGCCCTCGACGGTCGCGGGGATCTTGATGAACAGGTTCGGGCGGTCGATCGTGGACCAGAGCGTGCGTGCCGACGCGAGCGTGCCCTCGGTGTCGCGCGCGAGACGCGGGTCGACCTCGATGGACACGCGTCCGTCGACGCCCTGCGTGGCGTCGTGCACGGGGCGCAGGACGTCGCACGCCTCGCGCACGTCGTCCGTCGTGATCTGCACGACCGCCTCGTCGACGGACGCGCCCGCGGCCGCGAGCTCGGCGAGCTGCTCGTCGTAGGCGTTCCCCTTGGTGAGGGCGCTCGCGAAGATCGTCGGGTTGGTGGTCACGCCGACGACGCCGCGCTCGACCAGCCTCGCCAGCTCGCCGGTCCGGAGCAGCTCCCTCGAGAGGTCGTCGAGCCAGACGGCCACGCCGGCGTCGTGCAGCTGGTGCAGCGGGGTGGAGCTTGTCATGGTCGTTTCCCCTTCGTCCCCCGACGGGTGCGTGCATGGTGGTGCGGCGGGCCGCTCGAGGCGGCCCGCCGCACCGGGTGTCAGGCGGGCAGGTCGCCCGTGCCGGACTGGTTCGACGCCCCGGAGGTGTCGGCCGGGCCCTGGTCGCCGCGAGCGGCGGCGAGCGACTCGTGGGCCGCCGCGACGACCGCCTCGGACGTCAGCCCGAACTCGCGGTACAGGGTCTGGTATTCCGCCGACGCGCCGTAGTGCTCGAGCGAGACGGACCGGCCGGCGTCGCCGACGATCTTGTACCACGACATCGCGATGCCCGCCTCGACGGAGACGCGCGCGCGCACGGACGACGGCAGGACCGACTCGCGGTACTCGTCGTCCTGCTCGGCGAACCACTCCAGGCAGGGGGCCGAGACGACGCGCGTGGCGACGCCGGCCTCCTCGAGCACGGTGCGCGCCTCGACGGCGATCTGCACCTCGGAGCCCGTGGCGATCAGCACCACGTTGGGCGTGCCGGTGGACGCGTCCAGCAGCACGTACGCACCGCGGGCGACGCCCTCAGCGGGGCCGAAGCCCTGCTCGCCACGCGGGAACGTCGGGACGTTCTGCCGCGTGAGCACGAGCGCCGCGGGGCCGTCCGTGCGCTCGAGCGCGGCCTTCCACGCCTGTGCCGTCTCGTTCGCGTCGGCGGGGCGCACGACGGCGAGGCCCGGGATCGCGCGCACGGCGGTGAGGTGCTCGACGGGCTGGTGCGTCGGGCCGTCCTCACCGAGGCCGATGGAGTCGTGCGTCCACACGTAGGTGACGTTGACGCCCATGAGCGCCGCGAGGCGCACGGCGCCGCGCATGTAGTCCGAGAACGTGAAGAACGTGCCGCCGTAGGGCCGCGTCAGGCCGTGCAGGCGGATGCCCGACAGGATCGCCCCCATCGCGTGCTCGCGGATGCCGAAGTGCAGCGTGCGGCCGTACTGGTCGCCCGCGAACTCGTGCGTCGAGCGCTTGGCGGGGAGGAAGGACGGCTCGCCCTTCATCGTCGTGTTGTTGGAGCCCGCGAGGTCGGCCGAGCCGCCCCACAGCTCGGGCAGCACGGGCGCGAGCGCGGCGAGCACCTCGCCCGACGCCGCGCGGGTCGCGACGGCCTTGCCGGCCGGGAAGGTCGGCAGCACGTCGGCCCAGCCCTCGGGGAGCTCGTCGGCGCGCAGCCGGTCGAGCAGCGCCTTGCGCTCCGGGTTGGCCGACGCCCACGCGTCGAACTTCTCCTGCCAGACGGCGCGCTCCTGCGCGGCCCGGTCGGCGAGGGCCCGCGTGTGGGCGATCACCTCGGGGGCGACGTCGAACGACTTCTCCGGGTCGAAGCCGAGCAGCTCCTTCAGGCCGCGCACGGCGTCGCCGCCGAGCTTCGAGCCGTGCGAGGAGTGGTCGTCGGTCTTGCCCGGCGTCGGCCACGCGATGAGCGTGCGCACGCGGATGAACGAGGGCTTGTCCGTGACGGCCTTCGCGGCCTCGATCGCCGCGTGCAGCGCGTCGACGTCCTCGCGGTACTCGCCGCCGGCCGTCCAGTCCACGGACTGCACGTGCCAGCCGTACGCCTCGTAGCGCGCGGCGACGTCCTCGGTGAAGGCGATCTCGGTGTCGCCCTCGATCGAGATGTGGTTGTCGTCCCACAGGACGACGAGGTTGCCGAGCTCCTGCGTGCCGGCGAGCGAGCTCGCCTCGCTCGTCACGCCCTCCTGCAGGTCGCCGTCGGAGGCGATGACGTAGACGTGGTGGTCGAACGGGCTCTCGCCCGGTGCCGCGTCGGGGTCGAGCAGGCCGCGCTCGCGACGGGCCGCCATGGCGAACCCGACGGCCGAGGCGAGGCCCTGGCCGAGCGGTCCGGTGGTGATCTCGACGCCGCTGGTGTGGCGGAACTCGGGGTGGCCGGGGGTCTTCGAGCCCCACGTGCGCAGGGCGGCGAGGTCCTCGAGCTCGAGCCCGAAGCCACCCAGGTACAGCTGGATGTACTGCGTCAGGCTGGAGTGCCCGGCGGACAGGACGAACCTGTCGCGACCGAGCCAGTGCGGGTCGGTCGGGTCGTGCCGCATGACGTCGTGGTAGAGCAGGTAGGCCACCGGGGCGAGGCTGATCGCCGTGCCCGGGTGTCCGTTGCCGACCTTCTCCACCGCGTCCGCGGCGAGGACCCGGACGGTGTCCACCGCCCGCAGGTCCAGGGCGGACCAGCCCACGGTCGAGGCCAGGGGAGCCTTCGCGTTCACCACACCTCATTCCCGCCCCGCGCGTGCGGGACGTCGCTGTCGAGCGTGACCCGGGCGCGAGCCGACGAGGCGGCGTCCGGGGTGTGCGGCCCGTCACGTCGTCGGACGGGCTCGTGCGCGTCGAGCCTATAGCGCACGGGCTGACCTGCGCGCGGGGGGTCCAATCGGACAGGCAAACGCTTTCCAGCACGGTCGGGCGGGTGCCTGCGACGCATCTCACGCCCCCGCGCGGGTGCCGCGGTCCGACCGCTCGCCCCCGTGCGGTGCAGGAGCCGTAGCATGACGGTGACCGTGCCACCTCGCTCCCGAACGGACACCCCTGCGCGTGCGCCCCTCCAGCCCGTCCCTCGATGCGAGCACCGCCGACGCCCCCGGGGCGCACGACGGAGCCGCGGAGCGGGTGGCGGACGACGCGCGGACGGTCGGCGGGCCGCCGCCGACGGGGCTGGCGGCGCGTCTGCGGTGGGCGGTCGGGCCCTACGTCGCGCTGACGAAGCCGCGGGTCATCGAGCTGCTGCTCGTCACCACCATCCCCACGATGTTCCTCGCGGCCGGCGGCTTCCCGCCCCTCGGGCTCGTCGTGGCGACGCTGGTGGGCGGCGCGGGCGCGGCCGGGGCCGCGAACACGCTCAACCAGTACCTCGACCGCGACATCGACGCGGTGATGAACCGCACCCGCCGGCGGCCGATCGTGACCGGACGCGTGTCGCCGCGCGCCGCGCTGGTGTTCGGCAACGTGCTCGGCGCCGTCTCGCTCGCGTGGCTGTGGTTCGCGGTCAACCCGGCGTCCGCCCTGTTCACGGGTGCGGCCATCGCGATCTACGTCGTCGGCTACACGATGATCCTCAAGCGCCGCACGCCGCAGAACATCGTGTGGGGCGGCGCGGCCGGGTGCATGCCCGTCGTCATCGGCTGGTCGGCCGTCACGGGCGGCGTGTCCTGGTCGGCCCTGCTCCTGTTCGGGGTCGTCTTCTTCTGGACCCCGCCGCACTACTGGCCGCTGTCGATGAAGTTCCGGCGCGACTACGCCGCCGCGGGCGTGCCGATGCTCCCCGTGGTGGCCGCCGACACGCGCGTGGCGTGGGAGATGATCGCCTACACCGTCGCGATGATCGCCTGCTCGCTGCTGCTCGTCCCGGTCGCGGGCATGACCTGGGTGTACGCCGTCGTCGCCGCCGCCCTGGGTCTGTGGTTCCTGTGGAGCTGCGTGCAGCTCCTGCGCCGGGCGCAGGACCCGCAGCGCGGCCCGCTCAAGGCGATGTCCGTCTTCCACGGCTCGATCACGTACCTGACGCTGCTGTCGGTCGCGATCGCGGTGGACGTCTTCCTCCCGCTGTGACGCGCACGCCGTGGCCGGCGACGCGCTGAGCGCGGCCCTCGAGGGCTACCTGGCGCACCTGACGGTCGAGCGCGGCCTCGCGCCGCACACGCTCGCCGCGTACCGGCGCGACCTGACGCGGTACGTCGAGCACCTCCGGTCGGCCGGACGCGCGACGCCCGGTGAGATCACCGAGCGCGACGTCGAGGACTACGTGCTCGTGCTCCGCACCGGCTCCGACGGGCGCGCGGTGCTGTCGCCCGCGTCGGCCGCCCGCAGCGTGGTCGCCCTGCGCGGGTGGCACCGGTTCCTCGCCCTGGACGGCCTCGCCCCGACCGACGCCGCGGCGCAGGTGCGCCCGCCCGCGCAGCCCAAGCGGCTGCCGAAGGCCATCTCCGTCGAGGCGGTCGGCCGGCTGATCGACGCCGCCGGCATCGGCGACGGACCGGTCCCGCTGCGCGACCGCGCGCTGCTCGAGCTCGTCTACTCCACGGGCGCCCGGATCTCCGAGGCGGTCGGCCTCGACGTCGACGACCTCGAGCTGGCGCCCGACCGCGCGGCCGTGCGCCTGCTGGGCAAGGGGTCCAAGGAGCGCGTCGTGCCGGTCGGCTCGTTCGCCGCCGAGGCGGTCGAGGCGTACCTGGTGCGCGCCCGGCCCGCGCTCGCCGCCGGTGGCCGCGGGACCGCAGCCGTCTTCCTCAACACGCGCGGCGCGCGCCTGAGCCGTCAGTCGGCGTGGGCGGTGCTCCGCACGGCCGCCGAGCGCGCCGGCCTCGACGGTGCCGAGCACGTGTCGCCCCACACGCTGCGCCACTCGTTCGCGACGCACCTGCTGGCGGGCGGCGCGGACGTGCGCGTCGTGCAGGAGCTGCTGGGGCACGCGTCCGTGACGACGACGCAGGTCTACACGCTCGTGACGCCGGACACGCTGCGGGAGGTCTACGCGGCGAGCCACCCGCGCGCGCGGTGACGTCCACCACGCCCCGGCGTGGCACGGAGGGTCGTCGCCGCGCGCGCCTCCGGCTCCGGTAGGTTTGCCCGCGAGGTGAGCCCGGACCGGGCCCGGGGAGCAAGGTGAGCCGATGAGCCAGGAGACGACCGAGCAGCAGCGGGACGCCGTGGGGCGTCCGCTGCCCCACTTCGCGGTCCCGGCGCCGCTCGCGTCGCACGGCCCCGCGCGCGTCATCGCGATGTGCAACCAGAAGGGCGGCGTCGGCAAGACGACGACGACCATCAACCTGGCCGCGGCGCTCGCCGAGTACGGCCGCCGCGTGCTGATCGTCGACTTCGACCCGCAGGGCGCCGCCTCGGTCGGCCTGGGGATCAGCCCGCACGAGCTGGACCGCACGGTCTACAACCTGCTGATGGAGCGGGACGCCGACATCCACGAGATGATCCGGCCGACCTCCGTCGACGGCCTGGACCTGCTGCCCGCCAACATCGACCTGTCCGCGGCCGAGGTGCAGCTGGTCGGCGAGGTCGCCCGCGAGTCCGTGCTCAGCCGGGTCCTGCGGCCCGTGCTGGACGAGTACGACGTCGTGCTCGTCGACTGCCAGCCGTCCCTCGGTCTGCTGACCGTGAACGCGCTGACCGCGGCGCACGGCGTGCTCATCCCGCTCGAGTGCGAGTTCTTCGCCCTGCGCGGGGTCGCGCTGCTCGTCGAGACCATCGAGAAGGTCCGCGACCGGCTGAACCCGCGGCTCGAGGTCGACGGCATCCTCGCCACGATGTACGACTCGCGCACGCTGCACGCGCGTGAGGTCGTGGCGCGCGTGCACGAGGCGTTCGGCGACACCCTGCTGCACACGATCATCGGCCGCACCGTGAAGTTCCCGGACGCGACCGTCGCCGCCGAGCCGATCACCGTGTACGCGCCGACGCACGCCGGTGCCGCGGCGTACCGCCAGCTCGCGCGCGAGCTCGTGGCGCGTGGCGACGCCGCCTGACGGCGCGGCCGTCACCGACCAGGGGGCGCCGGACGGCGCGACGACCGCCGACGCACCGGGTAGGGCGCCGGGTGGCGCCGCGCCCGCCGGCACGCACGGCTTCGAGGTGCACCTCGACGTCTTCAGCGGACCGTTCGACCTGCTGCTGGGGCTGATCGCCAAGCACAAGCTCGACATCACGGAGATCGCCCTCGCGCAGGTCACGGACGAGTTCATCGCCCACATCCGGACGGGAGAGCGGGCGGCGGCCGCGGGTGGGCGGGACTGGGACCTGTCGCAGGCGAGCGAGTTCCTCGTGGTCGCGGCGACCCTCCTGGACCTCAAGGCGGCGCGGCTGCTGCCGTCCGCCCAGGTCGAGGACGCCGAGGACCTCGAGCTGCTCGAGGCCCGCGACCTGCTGTTCGCACGGCTGCTGCAGTACCGGGCGTACAAGGTGGTCGCCGCGGACCTCGCCACGCGGCTGGACGCGGAGGCGCGCCGGTACGGGCGGTCGGTGCAGCTGGAGCCGCAGCTCGCCGCGCTGCTGCCCGAGCTCGTGTGGCAGATGGGCCCCGAGCGGCTCGCCGAGCTGGCGGCCCGGGCGCTCGCGCCCCGGCCGGCACCACCGGGCGTCGACCTCAGCCACCTGCACGCGCCGGCGGTCAGCGTCCGCGAGCAGGCGGCCGTGCTGGTCGACCGCCTGCGGCACCAGGGTGCGACGACGTTCCGCACGCTCACCGCCGACGCCGGCGAGCCGGTCGTCGTGGTCGTGCGGTTCCTCGCGCTGCTGGAGCTGTTCCGCGAGGGAGTGGTGGCGTTCGACCAGGTCGCGCCGCTCGGCGAGCTCACGGTGCGGTGGACGGGGAGCGCGGAGGGTGACGTCGCGGTGTCGGACGACTTCGACCGGACCGCGGGGGAGGTGCCCGACGACGCGCCCGCGGCGGCGGTGACCGAGGCGGACGTGGCGGCGATCGCGGGCGCGGCGCGCGGCGACGAGGAGGACGGATGAGCGAGCAGCAGGTGCGGGCCGACGGCAACGGTGCCGACGCGCAGGGTCCCGGGGGCGCCGTCGACGGCGCCGACGACCCGGACGCGCTGGCGTTCGACGTCGAGGCGCTGCCCGGTGGCGCGCTCGCGGCCCTGGAGGCGGTGCTCATGGTCGCGGACGAGCCGATCCCGGCCGTGCGGCTCGCGACGGCGCTGGCGCTGCCGACCGAGCGCGTCGAGGCGCTGCTCGACGAGCTCGCCGCGGAGTACCGCGGCGAGCGCGGCGGGCGCGTCCGCGGCTTCGAGCTGCGGCGGGCCGGGGCGGGGTGGCGGGTCTACTCCGCGCCCGCGTACGGCGACGTCGTCGGGCGCTTCGTCGTGGACGGGCAGACGGCCCGGCTCACGCAGGCGGCGCTGGAGACGCTGGCGGTGGTCGCGTACCGGCAGCCGGTGACGCGCGGGCAGGTCTCCGCGGTGCGCGGGGTCAACGTGGACGGCGTCATGCGCACGCTCACGACCCGGGGACTGGTCGCCGAGGTGGGCACGGAACCGGCGAGCGGTGCGGTCCTCTACGGGACCACGGGATACTTCTTGGAGCGGATGGGCCTGTCGGACCTCGACGAGCTGCCCCCGCTGGCGCCGTACCTGCCCGACATCGACGGGCTCGACGGCGTCGACACGGCTGAAGGACGGGAGAGCAGACGATGAGTGGCGGAGGTCGCGGGCACCGCGGACGCGGGGGTGCGCCTGCGGGTGCGAGCGGAGGCGGCGCGCGGGGCGGCCGCGGAGGACAGGGCGGCGGACGGCCGGGCGCCGGACGCGGCGGAGCGGCGGGCGGCGCGGCACGACGGCCGCAGCGGCGTCCCACGCCGGAGCCGGTCGACGTGCACGACCCCGACGGCGTGCGCCTGCAGAAGGTGCTCGCCACGGCGGGTCTCGGGTCGCGGCGCGCGTGCGAGGAGCTGATCGCGTCCGGGCGCGTGACGGTCGACGACCAGGTCGTCACGGAGCTGGGCGTGCGCGTCAGCCCGACCAGCGCGGTGATCCACGTCGACGGCATGCGCGTGCAGCTGGACTCGGCGATGGTGACGCTCGCGCTGAACAAGCCGAAGGGCGTCGTCTCCACGATGCACGACCCGGAGGGCCGCCCCAGCGTCGCCCAGTACGTCCAGGACCGTACGGAGCGGCTCTTCCACGTGGGCCGGCTCGACGCCGACAGCGAGGGCCTGCTCCTGCTCACGAACGACGGCGACCTGGCGAACCGCCTGTCGCACCCGTCGCACGGCGTGCCCAAGACCTACCTGGTGGAGCTCGAGGGCCGCGTGACGGCCGCGCTGGGCAACCGCATGCGGGCGGGCATCGAGCTCGAGGACGGCACCGTCACGGTCGACGACTTCAAGGTCGTCCAGACCACGCCGCAGGCGAGCCTCGTCGAGGTCGTCCTGCACGAGGGCCGCAACCGCGTGGTCCGGCGCATGTTCGACGAGGTCGGCCACCCCGTGACCCGCCTCGTGCGCACCAAGATCGGACCCATCCGCCTGGGCGACCTGCGCCCCGGGCGCACGCGCGTGCTCTCGCGCACGGAGGTGGGGTCGCTCATGACGTCGGTGGGCATGTGAGCATCGCCACCACCGGGCCGGTGCGGGTGGTCGGCACGGGCCTGCTGGGCACGTCGGTCGGGCTCGCCCTGACGCAGCACGGCGTGCCCGTGCAGCTCGCGGACCCGTCGCGCACGGCTCTCGCGCTCGCCCGGGACGTCGGGGCCGGGCAGCCCGTGACGCCGGGCGACGCCGAGCCGGTGCTCGTCGTCGTCGCGGCTCCGCCCGACGTGACGGCCGACGCCGTGCGCGACGCGCTCGCGGCGCACCCCGACGCGGTCGTGACGGACGTCGCGAGCGTGAAGGGCTACGTGCTCTCCGAGCTGCGCGCGTGGGGTGCGGACCTGACGCGGTACGTCGGCTCGCACCCGATGGCCGGGCGCGAGCGGTCGGGACCGTCGGCGGCCGTGCCGGACCTGTTCCTCGGCCGGCCGTGGGTGATCGCGGACTCGGGGGCGTCCTCGGACGCGGCGCTCCTCGCGGTGCGCCACCTGGCGGTCGACCTCGGCGCCGTGCCCGTCGGCATGGACGCGCACGAGCACGACGCCGCGGTGGCGGTCGTCTCCCACGTGCCGCAGATCGCGTCGAGCCTGGTCGCGGCGCGCCTGCGCGGGCTCGGCGACGCGGCGCTGGGGCTCGCCGGGCAGGGCCTGCGCGACGTCACGCGCCTCGCCGCGTCGGACCCGGCGCTGTGGACGTCGATCCTCGCTGCGAACGCCGACGCGGTCCACGGCGTCCTGGCCGGGCTGCGCGACGACCTGGATGTGCTGCTCGGTGCGCTGGCGCTCGCCGCGAAGGCCGACGGACCGGAGCAGGTCGAGCTCGGCGCGCTCGCGGCGATCGCCCGCGCCATCGCGGACGGCAACGCCGGCGTCGCCCGCGTGCCGGGCAAGCACGGCGGCGCCACCAAGCACTACGCGGTGGTCACGGTGCTGGTCCCGGACCGGCCCGGCGAGCTCGCCCGCCTGTTCGGCGACGTGGGCGCCGCGGACGTCAACATCGAGGACCTGAGCCTCGAGCACGCCGCCGGCCGGCCGGTCGGCATGGCGGCGATCTCGGTGCTGCCGGCGCGCGCCGAGCACCTGGAGGCCGAGCTGACCGCTCGGGGATGGAGGCTGGTGAGTTGAGCACCGTCGTGGCGGTGGACGGCCCGTCCGGGTCGGGCAAGTCGAGCGTGTCGAAGGAGGTGGCGCGCCGGCTCGGGCTGGCGTACCTCGACACGGGGGCGATGTACCGGGCGGCGACCTGGTGGTGCCTCGACCAGGGCGTGCCGCTCGCCGACGCGCGGGCCGTCGCGGACGCCGTCCGCGGGCTGCCGCTGGAGATGGGCGTCGACCCGGACGACCCGACCGTGCGCGTCGGTGGGACGGACGTCACCGCGGACATCCGCGAGACCCGCATCTCCGCCGCCGTCAGCGCCGTCGCGACGAACCTCGACGCGCGCGCCGAGCTCGGACGCCGGCAGCGCGCCGCGATCGATGCCGAGCGCACCGCCGGCTGGTCGGGCGGGCGCGGCGTGGTCGCCGAGGGCCGCGACATCACCACCGTGGTCGCGCCGGACGCGGACGTGCGCGTCCTGCTGACCGCGAGCGAGGAGGCCCGGCTCGCCCGCCGCGCGCGCGAGCTGCACGGCACCGCGGACGCGGCCGCCGTCGCCGCGACGCGGGACCAGGTCGTGCGCCGTGACGCCGACGACTCGACCGTCGTGCAGTTCCAGGTCGCGGCCGACGGGGTCGTGACGGTCGACTCGTCGCACCTGGACCTGCCCGGCACCGTGCAGGCGGTGCTCGACGTCGTCCAGCGGGCGCTCGCGGCCCGCCGGTGAGCGCCGGGCGGGAGGTTCCGGGGGCGCCGACCCAGGTGCCGGGGTGGGCCCGCGCGATCGGGCGCGCCCTCGTGCACGGCGTGTGGGACACGCAGGTCGTCGGGGCGGACCGCGTGCCGGCGGACGGCCCGCTGCTGATCGCCGCGAACCACGTCTCTCTCGCCGACGGGCCGCTGCTCGTCGGCGCGGCCCCGCGGCCGCTGCACGTGCTCGTGAAGCAGGAGATGTTCCACGGTCCGGTCGGCCGCGTGCTGCGCGGCGCCGGGCAGATCCCGGTCGACCGCGGCATGGGGCGGCCGGCGCTGCAGAGCGCGCTCGCCGTGCTGCGCCGCGGCGGCGCCGTGGGGATCTTCCCCGAGGGCAACCGTGGGCGCGGGTCGGTCGAGGACGCGCGGGCCGGGATCGCGTGGCTCGCCGTGCACTCGGGTGCGCCGGTCGTGCCCGCGGCGATCCTGGGCACGCGCCGCACGGGGGAGCCGCTCGGGCACCTGCCGGGGCTGCGGCGCCGCCTCGTCGTCGAGTTCGGCGAGCCGCTCGACCTCGCGGCGGACGGCGTGAGCCGGCGCGAGAGCGTCGCGCTCGGCGCCCAGCGGGTCCGCACGGCGCTCGCGGCGCTCGTCGCCGGGACGTCGGCGCGCACGGGCATCACCCTGCCCGGCGACGACGTGCGGGCACCGTCGGCCTGAGGTCGGCACGGGACCGCGCCCCGGCGCTGCCGACAGCGCCGCGCGGGCGGTGCCTGCCCGCCGCGCCGACGCGTCCGCGCGGCCGGGACGACCGGTGGCGGTGGCCGCGCGCCGGACGGGGGAGAATGGGCGCATGACCCAGCCGGACCCCGCCCTGCCCGCGCCCGCCGCCGACCCCGACGACGCCGCGGTGGTGGACGTGAGCGCCGACTCCGACGTGGCCGCCGGGCTCGACGCCGACGCGACCGTGGACGACGCCGCGCGCGAGCGCGCCCTGCGCGCGGGCCTCGAGGAGTACGAGCTCGCCGACGAGGACCTCGCCCTGCTCGAGGGCGACGCCGACGGCGACCTCGACGACGACGCCCGGGCACCCCTGCCGGTGCTGGCCGTCGTGGGGCGCCCGAACGTCGGCAAGTCGACGCTCGTCAACCGCATCCTCGGCCGCCGCGAGGCCGTCGTCGAGGACAACCCGGGCGTCACCCGCGACCGCGTGAGCTACCCCGCGGAGTGGTCGGGCCGCCGCTTCATGCTCGTCGACACCGGCGGCTGGGAGGTCGACGTCGCGGGCATCGACGCGCGCGTCGCCCAGCAGGCCGAGGTGGCCATCTCGCTCGCGGACGCCGTGCTGTTCGTCGTCGACGCGACGGTCGGGTCCACCGACACCGACGAGCAGGTCGTGCGCCTGCTGCGCCGGTCGGGCAAGCCCGTCGTGCTCGTCGCGAACAAGGTCGACGGCCCGGCCGTCGAGGCCGACGCCGCGACGCTCTGGAGCCTCGGGCTGGGGGAGCCGCACCCGATCTCGGCGCTGCACGGCCGCGGCACGGGCGACCTGCTCGACGCCGCCATGGACGCGCTGCCGACCGAGTCGGCCCACGGCGTCGCGCTGCCCGACGGCCCGCGTCGCGTCGCGCTCGTCGGCCGGCCGAACGTCGGCAAGTCGTCCCTGCTCAACAAGGTGGTCGGGTCCGAGCGCGTCGTCGTCGACGAGACCGCCGGCACGACCCGCGACCCGGTGGACGAGCTCGTCGCGCTCGGCGGCAAGCCGTGGGTGTTCGTCGACACCGCGGGCATCCGCCGCCGCGTGCACCAGACGTCCGGCGCCGACTTCTACGCGTCGCTGCGCACGCAGGCCGCGATCGAGAAGGCCGAGGTCGCGGTCGTGCTCGTCGACGCGTCGGCACCCATGACCGAGCAGGACATCCGGATCGTCCAGCAGGTCATCGACGCCGGGCGCGCGCTCGTCGTCGCCTACAACAAGTGGGACCTCATGGACGAGGACCGCCGCCCGTACCTCGAGCGCGAGATCGAGCAGCAGCTCGTGCAGGTGCAGTGGGCGCCGCGCGTCAACGTCTCCGCGCGGACGGGGTGGCACACCGACCGCCTGGTGCCGGCGCTCGAGCGCTCGCTCGAGTCGTGGGACACCCGCATCCCGACGGGACGCCTCAACGCGTTCCTCGGCGAGCTCGTCGCGGCGCACCCGCACCCGCTGCGCGGTGGCAAGCAGCCGCGCATCCTGTTCGCCACGCAGGCGTCGACGCGGCCGCCGCGGTTCGTCATCTTCGCGACCGGCTTCCTCGAGCCGCCGTACCGCCGGTTCATCGAGCGTCGCCTGCGCGAGACGTTCGGGTTCGAGGGGTCGCCCATCTCGATCTCGGTCCGCGTGCGGGAGAAGCGACGCCGATGACCGACGGGCGGGGCGGGCAGCCTGCCGCGGCTCGGCCGCACGGGGACCAGCCGGACGGGGGTCAGCCGGACGGTCAGGCGGCCGACGCGGTGGTGGCGGCGGGGCACGCGACCGTGCACCTGCTGCTGCGCCTGGGACTGCCGCGCGACCCGCGCGCGACCCGCCACCTCGGCACCTTCCTCGCCGTCACCGCGGCGACGGTGCTCGTCACCCGGGCCCTGCTGGCCGCGTCGGGGTACCCGCAGCTCGGCGGCGGCGACCTGCACGTCGCGCACGTGCTGTGGGGCGGTCTGCTCATGGCCGTCGCGTTCCTGCTGCTGCTCTCGTTCCTCGGGCCCGTGCTGCGCCCGATCGGTGCGGTGCTCGGCGGCATCGGCTTCGGCCTGTTCGTCGACGAGGTCGGCAAGTTCGTCACCAGCGACAACGACTACTTCTACGAGCCGACCGCGGCGATCATCTACGCGACCGTCGTGGCGCTCGGGCTCGTCGTCGAGTGGCTGCACGGCCGGCGTCCGCGCGACCCGCGTGAGGCCCTCGCCGGCGCGGTGGACGAGGCCGTCGCCGGCGTGGCCGGCGGCTTCACGCACGACGCGCGCAACCGGGCGCGGACGCTGCTCGAGGAGGCCGGCGACGTGCGCGGTGCGGCCGAGACGGCCGCGCTGCTCCGCGCGGTGCCCGAGGACGACGACGAGCTGCCCGACCCCGTGGGTGCGGTCGCACGGGGGACGGTGCGCGTCCTGCACGCCCTGGTGCGCGCCCGGTTGGTGCCGTGGGTCGCCGTGCTCCTGCTCGTCAGTGCCGCGGTCGTCACCATCACGCGCGGCCTGCTGCGGTGGGGCGACCTCGGCGGGCTCTGGTGGGTCGCGGCGGGCGTCGTGGTCAGCGGCGTGGTCGGCGTGCTGCTCGCCGTCATGGGGCTGCTGCGCGTCGGGCGCGACGCGGTCGACGGGTACCGCTGGTTCCGCCGCTCGGGGCTCGTCAGCCTGCTCGTGACGCAGTTCTTCCTGTTCCGGCTGTCGGAGTGGGACGCGAGCTGGGGGCTGCTGGTCGACCTGCTCGTGCTGGGCGTCGTCAGCGCCGAGCTGGCGGTGCTGCGCCGGGCGCAGGAGGAGCGTGACGACGCGCGTGCGGACGAGGCGGACGCCGCCGCCGGGGCGGGGTCGGAGCAGCCCCGGACCGTGCGGTAGAGTTCTCGACGGCCCTTACGGGGGCCATCGGGCTGTGGCGCAGCTTGGTAGCGCACTTGACTGGGGGTCAAGGGGTCGCAGGTTCAAATCCTGTCAGCCCGACAGGTTCATGCAGGTCAGAGGCCCGCACCGCTTCGGCGGGGCGGGCCTTTGAGCGTCCGGGGCGCGGTCGGGGAGCCGAAGTCCGCTCTGGGCGGCCATCGATCTCAGCAGCACGCCGTGGACGCCGCGACGAGGCCCCAGCAGAGTGGCCGTCGCCAGCTCATGGCACCGGCGTGCCCAGCGTCGCGAGGTACAGGCACGCCTCGTCGACGCCGTCGACGGACAGGGCGTCATGCACCTCGTCGTCGACGAAGCCGCCGAAGGGGCATGACGCCAGGCCCACTGCCGCACACGCGAGGACGACGTTCTGCATCACGTGGCCTGCCTCGAGGAGCGCGAACCGGTAGCCGCGCTCGCCGTACTTGATGCGCGACCGGCCGAACAGTGCGGTGACGACGAGGACGACGGGCGCGGTCGCCGCGGCCTCCGGCACGAAGACGGTGCGACGCACCGCGTCGGGGTCGCGGTCACCCGGCAGCCGCTCGAGCGCGTGGTGCTGGACGTCGTAGTGGTAGATGCCCGGGGTGGGGGCGGTGCCGGCGAGGACCGCGACGTACAGCTCCAGCGGGTAGAGACCTCCACCGGAGGGGACCGACCGGAACGGCCGGCGATCGGGGTGCTCGCCGTAGGCGTGGTGCAGCACCGTGGACAGGCTCGCGAGCGTCACGGGCTCGGACGAGTACGCCCGCACGGAGCGCCGCCCGTCCATGACCGCGAGCACACCGGGGCCACCGGTGCGGGCCGGCGGCGGCAGCGGCGTCACGGCTCCCGCTGCATACGTCTTGCGTCCGTGCGCCATCGCGTGGCGCACCGGTGCGCTCAGCCCTGCGCCGTCGGCGGTGCGGGTGACCTTGCTGTTCTCGTGGAACAGCTCGGCCGGCGACTCGTGGTATGTCGCGTCCAACGTGCCCAGCTCGCGGGGCCAGGTGCTGGTCATCGTGCCTCCGTGTCAGGGGAACGGGTGTGGCATGAGCTGGAGGGGGCCGCCGTCCGCGCGCGCCGCCCGCGCCCCCGTCCGCCACGCCCCCGCGCCGAACCAGAGGGGAAGGGCCTGCGGGACGACCACGCGGGTGACGACGAGCCCGACCTGCGCCACGTCCGGTGGCGTCAGGTCGGTCGCGAATGCCTCGAGTCCCCGGGCGGCCAGGCGTGCCACGTACCAGTCCACCGTCGCTGCCGGGTCGAGGCCCTGGGGACCGCCGAGGTCGAGCGGACGACGCGTGCCGCCACCCAGGAGAGGACCGAGGAGGTGCCGATGTGCCCGGTCGATCGGCCACATGACGTGGTCCTCGGTGGAGACGACGCCCGCGAGGTCGACCTCCTTCGACGAGCGGCGGGCCGCCATGGCGCGGACCCAGGGGATGCACTGCGCGAGCTCCTCCAGGGCGGAGCGTGCGGCGTCCTGTGCGGTGACACCGGCGGCCGTGGCGACCACCGGCCCGTCGTCGAAGTCGCCGGGCACCGTCGTCCACGCGAGGACGACCGGGACCCCGACGTCCCCGGTGAGGTCGACGAGCGTCGGCGTGAAGGCCGACGCGGCGAAGAGGTCCAGGCAGCGGACCAGACGAGGGTCGTCGGCCCCGCGGGGGTCCAGGACGGGGAGTGCCTCCTGCTGTGCCCACGCACGCATCGCTGCGTCGCGTTCGACGACCTCCGACAGCCCGGCGGCGATCGCCTCGGCGTGCGTGTTCCCGCACGCAAGGCCGTTGGTCGTCTGCTGCATGAGCGGGCGGGCGCCCGCGGGCTCCACGCGTGCCATGAACACGGCGCACGCGGGCAGCCACCGTGCCGCACCATCGCCGAGCCGCCGCCCGGGGTACCACGCCACAGGCGTCCGGTCGGTGTAGCGCGCGTAGGGGAAGCCGGGGCGCTCGTACTGTTCCTCGTCGTACAGCACGAGGTCCGCGGGCGTCACGACGTCCTGCCCCAGCTCCGCCGCCGTCGCGACATGCAGGTCCCCGTACGGCACCAGGCGGCATGCGTAGCGCTCGACCGCCTCTCCGACCGCCGCGGCGGCCGCGCGCTCGCGGTCGACCGACGTCGACCCGTTGACGGAGCCGAAGCTCTCCACGCCGTACGCCGCCGTGTCGGCGAGCTCGCTGCCGAAGCCGAAGACCTGCGGGGAGTCGGGGTCGACGGGGCTCTCGTAGAGGACCCGGATGATCCCGGCCGACTGGTCGACCAGGCGACGGCCGACGTCGAGCGTGACTCTCGGGGGCGTCGCAGGACCCGGCCGGAGGTCGAGGACGGGCGCGGGGATCACGGCCGTGCCTCGTCGGCGGTGAGGTCCCAGATCTTCGTCTGCGGGCGGTACCGCTGCGGCCCGCACACCGAGCACCGGGGCAGTCGCAGCACCTCGTGCAGGGCAGTACCGGCCACGAGGGGACGCAGGGACAGGAATGCCCCGAAGGTGCGGGGTCGTGCGGCCCGCGTCAGGGCGAGCACCACCTCACCCGCCGCCACGGCCGCGACGGTCAGGGCGAGGTGGACCGGAGCCGAGGCGAGCGGCCGGCGGTTCGAGGCGACGTACTCGCCGTGGGCGTCATCGAGCAGCGACGCATTCGCCGCGAGGCGCAGTCGGAAGCACTCGTGGCACGCCGTGACCCGAGGGACCACGAACGGCCCTACCGTCCCGTGGTCGGGCCCCAGGGTCGCCGGAAGCCAACGCAGGCCGCGGGTGACGCACGCGCGGTTGACGCGGTCGAGCGTCGACGCGTCCGGCACGTCGGAGGCGAGCACCACGAGGTCCGGCGGCGTCCCGTCGAGCGGCACGCCGTCCGGCGCCTCGCCGCGGCTCACCGCCCCCACGCCCGCGAGCGTCAGGGCCGCGCCCAGCGCATCGGCGACCATGCCGCGCCCGATGAGTGCGACCGTCGCACCGGAGAGCCGGTCCTGTGCGATCGCGCCGCCGGGCTCGAGGGAGGCCAGGTAGCGCCTTTGCGGCGCCAGCCCGTCCTCCGCAGCCGCGTCGCCGTCGCGCTCCTCGTCGAGCAGCTGGTGTGCCGCGAGGACCTGCAGCGCACCGACGAGCACGTCGGGCGCGACGTGCGGCAGCTCGGCCTGGAGCTCGGGGAGCGTGCGCCTGCCGTCGAGCTTCGGCAGCAGGTCGGGCAGCAGCTCCTCCACCGTCCGGCCTTGCAGAGCGACGGCCGTCGCGCCGCCGCGCAGCAGCAGCGTCCCGTCCGTGCGCGAGCCCTGCAGGTCGCCACGGAGGCGTGGCCGAGCGGGGAGGCCGTCCGCCGCCTCGACTCCGGTGTCCATCAGTGTGACGAGCTGCTGCTGGAGCAGCCGCCCGGGCGCTCATCAGGGCGAGAGGCGGTGAAGCGCTCCCGGTAGATCTTGACCGCCCTCTCGGCGGCGTCGACCTCCTCAGGCTGCAGGGCGCGGGCGCTGAGGTCCAGCACGAGCAACCCTCGGTCGTCTTCCTTCGACGTACTCATGGCGTCCTCGTTCTCGTAGGCGGGCCGACCGGCCGTCGGTGGCATCACCGGCGGCCGGCCGGGTGGCTTACCTCTCAACGGTCTCGCCGACGAGCTTCGACGACGAGGAAGAGCAGTTGCCGATGATGTTGCAGCCGCTGTTGGAGGCCCGGAGGTCCTCCAGCTGGCGGTACACGTTCACCGCCACCGAAGCGGCGACGGTCTCCTCGAGGCCGCGCTGCTGCACAGCGGTCAGCTTGAGCTCGCGGAGCGAGAAGATGGCGTCTTCACTCATGTCGTGCCTCTCCCTTCGGACGATGGTCTGGACGTGTGCACGCGACAGGCCGGAGGCCCGCGTGGCGGGTGGTGGTACGCGTCGTCGTGCCGGACGCCGGTCATCTCCGAGCGACCTCGCGCAGGTCCACCAGGTCCACCTGAAGAGCACGCAGATCCGCTTCCAGGGTCGCGAGGGCGTCGTCGACGACGGCGGTCAGGGCCGCGTCCGTGAGGAGGCGGTGGCACAGATGACACTGGTCGACGACCCCCTCGGCGAGCAGGTCGCGCCCGAGGGCCTCGTGCACGAACGGGAGGAAGAACGTCGGGCCGAGCTGGTCGAGCACCTGCAACAGGAAGGAGTCGTCCGCTCGCGCCAGGACCGTGCCGATGGTCTCGACCCGCACGTTGCCCATCAGCAAGGGGGGCGTGAAGCCACCCGGCGAGCAGCAGGGGTAGACGTCACCCTCGGCGGTCACGGCGACGCGTGTGAAGTAGGCGTGGCAGGAGCCGACGGGCGATACCGCCGCGGGGAGGTCGTCCCGGCTGACGGCCACTGCTCCGCGACCGACCGGGATGCACGGCATGGCCACGACGTCGACACGGTCGGCGAGAGGACCGAGCAGCGCTGCCGCGTCCGCGACGTCGAACGCGCGCGTGCGCACCACGTTCACCCGCACCTCCAGGCCCAGCCCGAGCGCCGCGGCCACGGCGGTCCGCAGCCTGGCGCCCGTGGTGAACTCGAGGTGGAACTCGCTGACGCTGACGGTGAGCGCGGTGAGCCCGGCATCGACCAGCGGCCCGAGGGTCGCGTGTGCGGTGCGCGCGCTCACGCCCCAGTACCCGTTGGTCGTGACGTTGGCGCCCAGCCCGAGCTCGTGGGCGAGCGCGACGACGCGGACCAGGGCGCGTGCGAACAGCATCGGTTCCCCACCGGACAGGCCGATCTCGGCGAACCGTCCGGTCGCTGCCGCGTCGCGTACGTGCTCCAGGAGCTCGTCGGCGCCCATGCCCGCAGGCTTGCGCGCCTCGGACTCGTTGAAGCAGTGGCGACACCGGAAGTTGCACTTCTCGGAGAGCACAAAGCCGAGCACCCGTGCGTCCATCGCGGTTCCCCCCCGCAGCCATCGGGCGTGAACTGTGCCCGATATGACCCAGATCCATGGTTCTCGCGTGTGATACGTCGGTCAACGCGCGTGGGCGGGTGAGAAATCGGCGCGGGACACGGACCACGCCCGCCCGGCGCTGCCGCGGCGGGAGGCGCGGGAAGGGACCCGGGCCGGGCCGGGCCGGGTCGCGACAGCGGTGTCCGGGACGGGGGTCGCGTCCGGTGCTCGGGAACCCGATGCGGTCGAGGTGTGTTGCCACGGGTCGGTCGCTGCGCGATTCTGTTGAGCAGCGGGGGAGTCCCTGCAGCCCACCCAGGGCCGAGCGAGCCGCTCGTGGACGGCAGAGCTGCCGTCGTGGCGGCCGATGCGGCCAGATCGCCGAGCAGGCGCTCGGTCACCGCACCGGTCAGTCGCGGTGCAGCACCGTCTCCACGGCTCGGATTCGCGCAGCATGGAGCCCCTGCGGCGCAGCGGGGACGAGCTCCTCCGAGGGGTCGAGCGTCCCGTCGACCACGGCGGCGAATCCTGGCCCGAGACGGTGCACCAGGAGAAGCGCAGCTCTGCACCACACGATCCAGGGGGATTGATCATGGCCGACACCGCCCGCGTGACCGACGACAGCATCAAGGTGCGTCAGCTCAGCCACTACCAGTTCAGCTTCCGTGCGGGTGACGCCGGGACCAAGGGCACCTGGTACCTGCAGCTCGTCCTGGACCAGGGAGCGTGGGAAGAGGTCCTGACCCTCACCGCCGACGACGCCGACAACCTGCAGGACGTGCTGACCGCCACGGACACCGTCTACTACGACATCGAGCGTCGCTTGTTCATGTTCGGGGTCACCAAGCCCGGCCACTGACGGGAATCGGCTCGGGCACACGCTCTTCGGTGAACACGCCGCAGCTCGGGCAGGCGCGGAGCGGGGGCGCGGCATCCACCGGTCGGACCGGGTGCATCCGGACGCGTCGTCCACGCGGAAGAAGGGATGAGGGCGTCGACGACGACGCCCGCGGCGCCGCGCGTGCCGCCCGACCGTCCGCAAGGAGTCCTCGATGAAGATCCGTCGTCTCGCCGCGTCCCTGGCCGCCACCGCCCTGGCCGGCGGTGCGGTCGTGGGCCTCGCCCCCGCCGCGTCCGCTGCCGCTCCGACCAGCCTCGCCGCGGTGCTCGCCGCCGACGGCTCCGGTTTCGACCGCAGCTGGTACGACTTCGACATCGTCGACAACGCGGTCGGCGCGGTGCTCGCCGCGAAGCCGGGGAGCCCGGTCGCCGTGCTCGCCGACGGCACGGTGCCGCTCACGGCGTTCCTGCCGAACGACCGCGCGTTCCAGGTGCTCGCGCACGACCTCACGCACCGCTGGTACGGCTCGGAGGAGAAGGTGTTCGAGGCCCTGGCCACGGCGGTGGGCATCGACGCGATCGAGCAGGTGCTGCTCTACCACGTGGTGCCGGGCGCGACGATCGACTCCGCCGCGGCGCTCGCGTCCGACGGCGTGGCGCTGACGACCGCGCAGGGCGGCACGTTCACGGTCGACGTCATCTCGAGGCGGATCCCGATCGTCGTCCTGCGGGACGCCGACCGGAACGACCTCAACCCGCTCCTCGTGCGGAGCAAGCTCGACATCAACGCCGGCAACCCGCAGATCGCGCACGGCATCACCTTCGTGCTGCGTCCGTCCGACCTCTGACGGACCGCGCCCGCCCGGTGCGCACCGGGCGGGCGCGACGGCGGCCCTCGTCCGTCACCAGTCCCGGCGGTGCGACCTCGCGGCGAACCGGTCCATCGCGGCCAGCACCTCGGGTGCCTGCCATACCCGATCGCGGGCTCCGTTGCCGACCTGCTCGAGGACGCCGTCCTCCACGAGCCGGTCGATCGCCAGCTGGGCGTTCACCGTGCTCACCCCGAGCGCCTGCGCCGCCAGGCGCGTGTCCACCACCGGCCGCGTCGTCACCAGGTCGGCGAGCGCCCAGGCCGCGGCACCGCGGCGCGCCCGGATGCGGTCGCCCCAGGCGGCACGCGCGGTGGTGACGTCGGCGATGAGCCGGCGCGAGCTCGCCAGCGCGGGGAACACCGCCTCGGCGACCTCGGTGACGATCGGCTCGACGTCGCCGGACCGGTAGAGGGTCAGGGCGTCGAAGTACCGGCCGGTGTCGACGAGCAGGCCGGCGGACACCGGGACGATCGCCTCCCGCGTCAGGCCACCGTGGCGCAGCTGGGCATGCAGCAGCGCCCGGCCGGTGCGGCCGTTGCCGTCCGGGAACGGGTGGACGGACTCGAGCTGGGCGTGCGTCAGGGCGGCCTGCGCGAGCAGCGGCACGTCGTCGCGTGCCATGAAGGCCACGAGGTCGTCGATGGCGGCCGGCACCCGCTCGTGCACGGGGGCGACGAACGTGGCGCCGTGCGGGCTGCGCGAGGTGCCGCCGATCCAGACCTGCTGATCGCGCCACCGCCCGGCGGCCGCCGGCATGTGGCCGACCATCAGCGCGCGGTGCATCGCGAGGATCGCTGCGCCGTCGAGCCGGCGGGCGCCGGCGAGTGCCTGTGTCATGGCGGTGACGTTGGCGACGATCTCGTCCGCGTTCGCGCGGCCCTTGCGTCCGAGCTCGGCCATCGCGATGGCCTTGGGGGAGGAGGTCAGGTTCTCGATCCGGGAGGAGCTGGCCGCTTCCGTGCGCAGCAGCAGCGCCGCGAACGACGTCGTGGCGGCGTGCGTCTCCCCGTCGAACCGGGCGATCTCCGCGGAGGCCTCAGCGACGAGCGCGGCGGCCCGGGACGACAACGCGACGGGGGCGTCGGCGATGCAGGGCGGGACGGCCGCCTCGTAGAGCCCCGTGTGCACGGAGCGCCCGGCGCGGGGCCCGTAGTCGGCGTCGGCGGACCGCCACTCGACGGCCTCGGTCCCGAACGTGGGCCAATCTCCCGTGGCCCGGGCAACGGACTCGCCGCGTCCGCCGGTGGCCCACCGGTCGCCGTGCGGCCGACCGATGGACTGCGGGGACTGATCCGTTGCCACCGTCGAACGTTACCATCGGAAGAGGCACGATCCATTGCCAACCCGCCCGGTCATTGACGGTTCCCGCCTCTGACCGCCCCGTGAGACCGGCCGCGACGGCATCCATCTCCCCGTGACGTGCCCTGCGGCCTGCGCGCCTCCTCGGCGGTGCCGTCGGGGCGAGCCGGCCTCAGGCCGCAGCCCGGCAAACCAGCACGCTCGACGACGCGTTGCGGAGCACGTCGTGGCTGACGGAGCCCAGCAGCATGCCGCGGAAGGCGCCCAGACCGCGGCAGCCGACGACGACGAGCTCGCTGCGGCGCGACAGCGCGGCGAGGGCGTGCGCGGGATCGTCCTCGACCACCTCGACCTCGACGCGCAGGCCGGGGTGCTCCTCCCGCAGGTCCTCGGCCAGGCGTGCCGCGGCGTGGTGCGCGGGGCCCGCCTCGTCGGGCAGGAGCGGGGCGGGTGCGTCGCGGGTGCCGTACGGGTCGACCACGGTCCGGCGGGCGTGCACCACCAGGAGCGGGACGTCGCGGGACCGCGCCTCCCGTGCCGCGGTCCGTGCCGCGGCGAGCGAGGCCGCCGAGCCGTCGACGCCGACGACCACCGGCCCCGCCGGTGCGGCGCCCGGTGCGTGCCGGACCACGGCGACGGGGACGGGTGCGTGCGCGGCCAGGTGGCCGGTCACGCTGCCCAGCCGGGAGCCGTCCGGGCGGGCGCTGGAACCCAGCACCAGCAGCTGCGCGCCCGCCGCGGCCGCGAGCAGCGCCGGGACGGGCGGCCCCTGGACGGCGCGGGTCTCGATGCGCAGCCGCGGGTGCAGGGCGGCCGCGCGCTCCCGCTCCGCGTCGAGGTAGCGCTGCGCCTCCAGGTCGAGACCCAGGTCGAGGGGCGCGTACCAGCCCCACGCTGCGAGGTCGGACGGCGCCTGCCATGCGCGGACGAGCAGCACGTCGGCGTCTCGCCGTCCGGCCTCGTCCAGGCCCCACCGCAGCGTGTGGGCGCTGTGCGCCCCGCCGTCGAGAGCGATGACCACCGGTCCGTCGAGCATCGGGACCGCCTCCTGTTCAGGTGGCCGACATCGTGTTCCTCTCCAGGTTCCGCCCTCGCAGGGGGCCACGGTGGTGACCTAGGACCCATGCGGGGCAGGTCCGGCCGGCAGCCGCACCGGCCCAAGCGCACGCCGGCCGGCTTCGTGCGCACGCCGTGCACGACAGGGGCACGACCGGGCTCAGCGCGCGAACGCCAGCACGCCGGTGACGACCAGGCTGATCGCGCGCTGCAGGCGGGGGTGGACGGCTTCCTGCCCAAGTCCCGCCACGCCCGGGACGTCGCCGAGGTCATCCGGCTCGTCGCCGCCGGCCGCCGCTACGTCGACCCCGAGGTGGCGGCCGACGCGCTCGCCGACGAACGCAGCCCCCTGACCGACCGGGAGCTCGACGTGCTGCGCGCCGGGCGCCGCGGCGAGACGACCGCCGAGATCGCCGCGTCCGTGCACCTCTCGGCGGGGACGGTGCGCAACCACGTCTCGTCCGTCCTCGGCAAGCTCGGGGTGGCGACGCGGCAGCAGGCCGTGCTCGCCGCGGAGGAGCGTGGCTGGATCTAGGGAGAGGATGCCTGCCATGAGTTCTGGAGCCGCGTGGGACAGCGCGGAGGCCGGGGTCGTCACCTTTCCGTCCGGTGCGCGGATCCGTGGCCGTCGGGTACGCGACTTCCGCGACATGACGACGCTGCCGGACCTGGCCGTGATCCTCTCCGGGACGCGGCCGCGTCACCGGATCGGTACGGACACCCGGTGGATACGGTGGCCCGACTTCTGGCTGCCCGTCCGCCCGGCTGACGCGAGAGCCGTCCTGGACGAGGCGCGCGCGGCGGCGTCGACGTCGCGCGTCGACGTGGCGTGCCGCGGGGGTGTCGGCCGTACGGGCACCGCCCTGGCCTGCATCGCGGTTCTGGACGGCGTCCCTGCCTCGGCCGCCGTGCAGCTCGTTCGTCGTCAGTACGACGCTCGCGCCATCGAGACACCCTGGCAGCGGCGGTACGTGGCGCAGCTCGCGCGGGAGACACCGCGTCGGGGGCACGGCGCGTAGGCGTGGACCGGCGCCGGGCGCCGTGGGCGGCTGGCTAGAGTTCCGCCGCGGAGGCGCCGCACCCCCGCGCGGCGAGAGACGTTGCCTGAGGACCTCGTGCTGACCGGAGCTCGCGTCTGGTCGGACCCGGATGCGGCCGTCTCGGAGCCGCGGTCCGTCGTGATCCGGGACGGGGTGATCCGGACCACCGGGTCGTCGGACTCCGTGCCGCGATCGGTGCGTCGGCTCGACGTGCGTGGGCGCGTCGTGACGGCGGGGTTCTGGAACTGCCACGTCCACCTGACCGGGCAGCCGTGGCTGCGGTCCCGTACCGGCAGCGCGCCGGACCTGCAGGCCGCCCTGGACGACATGTTCCTGCGCCGGGGCTTCACGCAGGTCCTCGACCTGGCGTCGAACCCGCTGACGACCCGCGCGCTCGTGCGCCGGATCTCCACCGGAGAGCTGCGCGGCCCGGAGATCGTCACGGCGGGCAACGGCGTCCGGCCGTGGCGCGGCATCCCGTTCTACGTCGCCGCCGACCTGCCCCGCTACCTGCACGCGCTGATGCCGGGACCGGCGACCCCGCTGGCCGCCCGGCTGGTGGTCGCGGCCCAGGCGGTCGCGGGCGCGGGCGTGACGAAGCTCTTCACCGGGTCCTACGTCACACCGACCCGCGTGAAGCCCATGCGCCTGGCGGTCGCGCGGGCGGCGGCGTCCGAGGCGCACCGCCGCGGCATGCGGGTCTTCGCCCACCCGTCGAACCGCGAGGGCACGTCGGTCGCACTGCGGGCCGGGGTGGATGCCCTCGCGCACGTCCCGGACGAGACCGACGGCACGGAGTCGTTGCTGCGCGAGGCCGCCGCGGCGGGTGTGCGGGTCGTGCCGACGCTCCACATGTTCGCCTCGACCGTCACCACCGACGAGGCCTACCTGGCGCCGATCCGGGGCGCGCTCCGCGGCTTCGTCGATGCCGGCGGTCGGGTGCTCTTCGGCACCGACGTCGGCTACATGTCCGACCGCGACACCCGCGGGGAGCTCGAGGCGATGCACGCCGCCGGCATGAGCCCGTCCGACCTGCTCCGGTCGTTGACGGTCGAGCCGGCCGAGTTCATGCGCCGACCGGACCTGGGGACCGTCGAGCCGGGCATGCGCGCGAACCTGACGGTGCTCGCCACGACGGAACCGCCGACACCGGCGGACCTCGCCCACGTCGCCGCGGTCGTCCGGGACGGTCAGGTCGTGTACGAGCGCGACACCTCGTCCGCGGCCGGCGCCGGGGCCGACCCCGGCCCGTGAGCGCAGGGCGACACCGTGCGGCGCGTGGCCGCGGGGTGGCGCAGCAGGGCGTCGGGCGGGCGGACGGGACGGCGCTCGAGCGTCCCGCCGCAGTTGGGGCACGCCCGCGCGGGGAAGCGGTCGACGCAGTCGGCGCACCAGGTGCACTCGAACGTGCAGACGTAGGCGTCCGTCGCGTCGGGCGGCAGGTCGCGGTCGCAGCACTCGCAGCCCGGTCGGATCTCCAGCACGGTCCCTCCCTGGTCCGGTGACCGGGACGCTACGCAGCGGCGACCCGTCCGCGCGCGCCGCGCGGTGCGGATGGCAGGAAGCACGCTGCGGCTGGCAGTCGCGGCCCGGGTCCAGGGGTCGGCGGCGGCAGGGAGGTCGCCGGGACGCTCACCCGCCGGGCGGCGGTGCCGCGGGCTCCGGGGCCTCCGCGGCCGCGTTCGCCGGGCTGGTGGCCAGCAGGACGCACCCGGCGACCGCGGCGAGCACGGCCAGGACCGCGGCCCAGGCCCAGCCGGCGCGGACCACGTCCCCGAGCACGGCGACCCCGACGACGCCCGGGACGAGCACCTCCACGACGGACAGCAGCGCGGCGACCGGCCCGACCGCACCGCGCTCCAGCGCGCGCAGGTAGCCCAGGACGCCGACGGCCCCGCACCCGAGGACGACCAGCGCGAGCGGCTGGAGCACCGCGTCGAGCAGGTCCCCGGACGCGTGCGCGGCGCGGGCGGCGACGGCCGCGCCGGAGTACCCGAGCCCGGCGAGCGTCGCGAGCGTCCACGCCCCGCCGCGGCGGTACGCCACGGCGAGCGCCGCCGCGAGCACGACCGTGGCGCCGAGCATGACCGTCGTGAAGCCGTCGGGCGGGCGGACCGCGGGCTGCTCGCCCGCCGCCCCGGCGAGCACCGCGAGCGCACCGACGACGACCACCACCGCGACCCCGTCCCGACCGCGCAGCCGCGCGCCGAGCGCCACGGGTGCGAGCAGCACCACGACGACGACCGACGAGCCCTGCACGGCCTGCACCACGAACAGCGGCAGGCGGTCGAGCGCGAGCAGCGACAGCAGGAAGCCCGTGCCGTCGAGCAGGAGCCCCAGCACGGCGAGCGGCTGCCGCACGACGCCGAGGCCGGCCGCGCGCCGCGCGGCCACGGCCTGCAGGACCGTGCTCACGCCGTAGGCGAGCGCGGCCCCGACGGCCGCCGCCAGCGACAGGATCACGACGGCGTCCCGCGCGGCGCGAGGAAGCGGCCGATGACCGGGATCTCCGTGACGCCTTCCGCGCCGGCCACCGCCAGGGCCTGCGTCGCGACGTACTCGGCGGGGTCCAGGACCAGGTAGCGCGGCGTCCACGACGGGTCGAACTTCTCGTTGAACGCGCCGAGCGTCGCGGCCTGCGTGCCCTGGGACAGCCGGCGGAGCAGCTGGCGCGCGAGCTCGTCGAGGCGGGACCTGCCCTCGCCCTCGAGCACGTCCCGCAGCACCGCGAAGTTCAGGCCGAGCCCGCGGCAGCCGCGTCGGCGCAGCTCCTCGACGGTCGCGACGATCGTCTCCTCGACGAGCCCGTTCGGCGCGCCCTCGTCGGTGCGCCGGCGCATCACGTCGAGCGACCAGCCGTCGATGTCGCGGGCCGGCACCCACTGGCAGAACGCGTCCACGCGGCCGTCCGGTGCGCGCGTCACCGACAGGAGCAGGCCCGTGTCGAGGGGGTCGAACAGCCGGGACAGGGTCATCGAGAACCCGCGTTCCTGCTCGCCGCGGCGCGACTCGTCGCTCATCGCCGCGATGGCGTCGCGCAGGTCCGGCGCGAGGTCCACGGGGTCGTGGAACGTGGTGACGTAGCCCAGGCGCACGATGCGTCCGACGGACTGCCGCAGCGACTTGTGCGCCCGCCCGTGGAGGGTGAACGTCCGGCAGTCGACCGTGGCCTCGTCGCCGAGGTACAGGGGACGCAGGCCGCTCGCCTCGTACACCGGCAGCCAGTCCGCGGACGCCGCGACCACCGACACCGACCACCCCGCCTCCTGCGCGTGCTCGAGGAAGTCGGCCCACGCGCCGACCCGCTCGTCGGGCGGGCCGATCGGGTCGGGGGAGACGAGGCAGACGCCCCCGCGCACGGCGTGCGCCACGACCGTGCGACCGCTGACGAACCAGTCCTTGTCGTCCCGCAGCGCGAAGTAGTCGAGCGTGCCGCCGCCCCACTGCTCCACCAGCGCACGCGCGCGCTCGCGCTCGGCGAGGTGCGCGCCGGCGCCGAGGGGCACCGGTCGACGCGGGGAGAGCAGCGACCAGAACAGCGTCACGAGGAACAGCACCGCGAGGCCGGTGACTAGCGGGTTCCCCACTCGCCCCCACGCCGTGCGGTCGGCCGCGTCCGCGCGCCCGGTGGCCGGCGCCCACGCCGACGCCGCCACGGCCACCGCCGCCAGGACCACGGCGGCCGCGCTGACGAGCACCGCGAGGCGGACGGCACGCCGCGTCGGCAGGACGGGGAACGCCCGTCCGTGCGCGGCGAGCCAGAGCGCCCCCACCGCGACCACGACCGACTCGACGACGTGCAGGCCCTTGGTCAGGTGCAGGGCCGCGCTGACGCCCAGCACCGCGAGCGTGCCGCCCCAGGCGAGCCTGCTGCCCGTGCGCAGGCCCCGCGCCGTCAGGAGCAGCAGCGTCGAGACGAGGAGCAGGGCGGCCCGCGAGGTCACCGGCACCAGGCCGGGCAGCACCTCGCGCACGACGGGCAGCTCCTGCCACAGCGGCCGGACGAGGGCCGACAGCACGCCGAGCACCGCGAGCAGCAGCGCCGTCCGCGACGCGACCACGCGGACGCGCACGTCGGCGCGGTGCCGCGCCAGGGCGTCGGGTGCGGTGCGCGGGAGCAGCGCCCGCCGCGCATCTGCCATCGTCCACGCCCCCCGACGCGGCACGCACCCTGCCGGCGCGCCGGACGCCACCGACGCTACAGCCGGCCCCCGTGCCGAGCCCGGCGAGCAACGGCGCGTCGTGCCGGGGGACCCGCACCGTGGAGCGCCCGGACCGACGCCGGGGCGCCACCTATGCTTTGGCGGTGTCCCCGACCGCTCGAGACGTGGCCGCCCTCGCGGGCGTCTCGGTGAAGACCGTCTCCCGGGTGGTGAACGGCGAGCCGCACACGCGGCCGGAGGTCGTGCAGCGGGTCACGGCCGCCATGGCCGAGCTCGGCTGGACACCCAGCGCCACGGCCCGCAGCCTGCGCACCCGCAGGACCGGGCTGGTCGGCATCGGCGTCGCCGAGCTGCGTCGGCCGTACCTGGCCACGCTCGTGGAGGCGCTCGTCGCGGAGGCGGACCAGCGCGGCATCCCCGTCGCGGTGGAGCCGACGCACGGCGACCCGGACCGCACGGCGGCGCTGTTCGCCGCCCGGGGGCGCGTGTTCGACGGGCTCCTGCACATCGGCCCGCTCGCCCCGGGTGTCGCCACGCAGGGCGCGCTGACGGACCGGCCGGCCGTCGTCATCCAGGGCGGCGCGGCCGTCCGTGACGTCGACCGCGTCGACGAGGACGTCGAGGCGGCGGTCTCCCTGGCGGCCCGGCACCTGGCCGTCATGGGCCGGGGACGGCCGGTGCTGCTCGGCGGCGACCGTGCGCGCCGCCCGGGCGAGGACCCCGTCGTGCCGTCGGCGGCCATGCGCGCCGCGCTGGCCGACGCGGGGCTCGACGCGTCCGACGTGCCGCTCGTCGCGATCGACGGCGTGGCGGACCGGCACGCCGGTGCCGACGCCGCCGGCCGCGCGGTCGTCGCGCACCCCGCGCTCGACGCGCTGCTGTGCGTGAACGACGAGGTCGCCCTGGGGGCGCTCGCCGCACTCAGCGCGCTCGGCGTCGACGTCCCGGGCCAGGTCGCGGTGATCGGGCACGACGACCTCGACGACGGGCGCTTCTCGACGCCGTCCCTGACGACCATCGACCCGGGGCCGGCCCGGCTCGCGCGCGTGGCGCTCGAGCTGCTCGGCGAGCGGCTCGCCGGACGGGGGCCGGAGCAGGCCCGCGCGGTCACGCTGCCCGTGCACCTCGTGCGGCGCGAGTCGACGCTCGGCGAGGTCGTGCCGTGAGGCGCCCGACCCTGGCCGACGTCGCGGCGGTGGCCGGGGTCTCGGCCAAGACGGTCTCGAACGTGCTCCTCGGCCGCGACGGCGTGTCCGAGGCGACCCGCCAGGCGGTGCTGGCCGCCGTCGCGGAGGGCGGCTACGAGGTCAACCTGGCCGGCCGCGGCCTGGCGTCCGGTCGCACGGGACGCGTGGCGGTCGTCGTGCCGAACGTCTACCAGCCGTACTTCGCCGAGATCGCCGAGCGGCTCATCCTCGCGCTCGAGCAGCACGGGTTCACCACGATGCTGCGCATCGGGCACGACGAGGCGGCGGAGCGCGAGGCCGTGCTCGGCAGCCGGACCCGCGACGTCGACGGCGTGATCTTCTGCCCGCACTTCGTCATCCAGCCCGGCGACACCGCGACGCCCCAGCGTCCGGTCGTCCAGCTCGGCGGCGGAGCCACGTCCCGCTGGGACTGCGTCGTCATGGGGGAGCGCGAGGGCGCGGAGGCGATCACCCGGCACCTCCTGGAGACCGGGCGCCGACGCATCGCGCTGGTCTGGAACGCCGGGCACGGCGGCGCGCCGAGGGACGACCGGTTCGCCGGCCACCTCGCCGCGCTGGCGGCGTACGGCGTGCCGCACGACCCGTCGCTCCTCGTCTCCGGGTCGGACTGGGACCGGCGTGCGTCGGGGTACGAGGCGATGGTGGCGCTGCTGCGGTCGGGGGCGTCGTTCGACGCCGCGATGTGCGTGAACGACGCCATCGCGGCCGGTGCGCTGCGCGCGCTGCGGCGCACCGGCGTCCGGGTGCCGCAGGACGTCGCGGTGACCGGCTTCGACAACACCGACGAGGGCGAGTTCACCGTGCCGGCGCTGTCGTCGGTCAGCCCGCAGCAGGAGCAGATGGTGGCGAGCGCCGTCGGCATGCTGCTCGAGCGCATGGCGGGCCACACCGGCCCTGCCCGCGAGGTCCGCACCGGCGCGGACCTCGTCGTGCGCGCCTCCTCGGCGCCGCGCCGACCGTAGCGGCCCGCGCGCACGCCGCTACGCCGCGGCGGGCGGTGCCCCGACGGTGCGGTGCCACCGCATCCGGTTCCGGGTCCGGGGTCCGGTTCGCCCACCCCGCACCGTCGGCGGAGCGCCGGTCGCGACGCGCGCTTGTCTCGTAGTTGACAACGCTGAACCACGCACGCCACGATCGCCCTGCACGTCCGCGGGCCACGGCTCGCACCGCAGCACCTGCAGCCCCGCTCCCACCGGCACCACGCCGCCCGAGCCGCACCGGCACCGTCGCCGGCTGTGGCGGGCGTGGCCGCCGCCGACGGGTCGCCGCAGCCGCATCGCCCGGCTCGTCTCAAGGAGGAGACCCATGGCCCGCAGCACCCGTCCCCGCTGGTCCCGGTCGCCGGGCCAGGCGCCCGGCCGCCGAGCGTTCACGTCGACCACGGCGGTCGTCGCCGCCTCCACCCTGCTCCTCGCGGGGTGCACGGGCGGCGGGGACGACTCCGCCGACGGGTCGGGAGACAGCTCCGGTGGCGGAGAGCTCACCATCCTCGTCGTCAAGCACCCGCTGACCCGCGCCATGGAGGACATGGCCTGGGTCGCCGAGCTCGAGAAGGCCGCCGACGTCTCGATCACCTGGGAGGAGGTCAGCGCCGACTGGGACCAGAAGAAGTCGACGATGCTCGCCGCGGGCGACACCCCCGACCTCATCATCGGCGGCAACGCCATCACGGACTCCGACCTCGCGACCTTCCGCTCGCTGTTCGAGGACCTCAGCGACGACATGGACGCCCTGCCGAACGTGCAGGCCATGTTCGAGGAGGTCGACGGCGTCAAGGAGATGGCCACGCAGGCCGACGGCTCGGTCTACGCCCTGCCGAGCTGGAAGGAGTTCTGGCCGCAGGCGATCACCCGGCAGTACATCAACCAGCAGTGGCTGGACAACCTCGGCCTCGCCACGCCCACCACCTGGGACGAGCTCTACGACGTGCTGCTCGCGTTCAAGGAGCAGGACGCCAACGGCAACGGCGACCCGGCGGACGAGATCCCGATGGACTGGTCGCCGGTGACGACGACCGGCTACGGGTACTTCCAGCCCACCGCGCTGCTCGGGAGCCTGGGCCTGCCCATCACGGGTGGTGGCGGCACGGGGTACTTCGTCGAGGACGGGCAGGTGGGCAACTTCCTCGCCGACGAGCGCTGGAAGGAGGTGCTGACGTTCCTCAACCGCGCCTACGCGGCCGGGCTCGTGAACACGAACGTCATCACGCAGGACTACTCGGCCTACCAGTCGATCGGGCGCGGCTCGGGCGACACGGCCGCGGTCGGCTTCAGCTGGGGCTGGACGGCCTCCGACCGCTTCGGTGCCCAGCTCGCGCCCCAGTACGCGTCCATGGCGCCGCTGCCGGCCGAGGCCGGCCAGTCCGAGCCCGTGACCTGGAGCTACGACTTCGAGAACCTGACCCCGAACCACGTCGTCGTGTCGGCGCAGACCGACGCGAAGGACGCGGCGCTGCGGGTCGTGAACGAGTTCTACGGCCAGGACATGTCGATGCAGGTGCTGTTCGGCGACTTCGGCACGAACGTCGAGAAGGCCGGCGACGACGCGTACGAGGTGCTGCCGCCCGCGGACGGCACGAGCGACCCGTCGACCTGGAAGTGGACGTCGACGCTGGCCGACGGCGGCCCCCTCTGGATCCGCTCGGGCATGGACGTGACGCTGCCCACCGACCTCGCCGAGGCCGTCGAGCAGAGCGCGCCCCTCGCGGACGCCGTCGCGAACGTCGACGCCGACGAGGACGTCCTGCCGCCCTACCTCAAGATGTCGACCGAGGACCTGAGCACGATCGCGCTCAACAACTCCACGATCCTCAACATCAGCCAGACGAAGTTCGCCGAGTTCGTCACCTCCGGCGGGATCGAGGCCGGCTGGGACGACTACGTGGCCCAGCTCGAGGCGTCCGGGCTGGAGCAGAACGTCGAGCTGTACCAGAAGTACTACGACGAGGCCGGCCAGGGCTGACCCACGACCCCGGCGTGGTGGCGGGCGACCCGCCCGCCACCACGCCGCGCCCGGCAGGTCCGCAGATCCGCGACGGAGCGGATCGCAACAGGAGGTGGTGGTGTCGTGGCGGTGACCCTCGACGAGACAGCGGCGAGCGTGCCGGGGTCGACGCCGGTCCGTGCGCTGGTGCGCGGCCGTCGGCGCAGGACGCTCACGGGGCACCTGCGCAGCACGTGGCAGCTGTGGCTCATGCTGACGCCGGCCGTCGTCGTGACGGCCGTGTTCGCGTACTTCCCGATGTACGGGATCCAGCTCGCGTTCCGGGAGTTCGACTTCGCCGCCGGCCTCACGGGCGGCAAGTGGGTCGGCTTCAAGTACTTCACGCAGTTCTTCGAGAGCCCGCTCTTCTGGGACCTGATCCGCAACACGGTGATGATCAGCTTCACCACGCTGCTCGTCGGGTTCGTCGCGCCGATCGTGCTCGCGCTCACGGTGAACCAGATCGTGGGCCCGCGGCGCAAGCGGTTCACGCAGACCGCGACCTACCTGCCGCACTTCATCTCGATCGTCGTGGTGGTCGGCATGCTGCAGGTCTTCCTGTCGCCCACGTCCGGCGTCATCCCGAACTTCCTGGGCCTCTTCGGCGTCGCCGAGCAGAACTACCTCGGGGACCCGGGATCGTTCGTGCCCGTGTACGTGATCTCTGAGGTCTGGCAGCACTGCGGGTGGAACAGCATCATCTACCTCGCGGCGCTGTCGAGCATCGACACCCACCTGTACGAGGCCGCGCGCGTGGACGGCGCGAGCCGCCCGCAGATCATCCGGCACATCGACCTGCCGGCCCTCGTCCCGACGATGGTCGTGCTGTTCATCCTGAACATGGGCGGTGTCCTGAACGCGGGCTTCGAGAAGATCTTCCTGATGCAGAACCCGCTCAACCTGCCGGTCTCCGAGGTCATCTCCACCTACGTGTACAAGATCGGCATCCTGCAGAGCCAGTTCAGCTATTCCACTGCCATCGGCCTGTTCAACACGGTCATCAACTTCGCCTTCCTGGTGCTGACGAACCAGCTCGCCAAGAAGTTCGCGAACACGAGCCTGTGGTGACCGTGCGGACAACCGGGAGGACGACCATGAGGACCATGTCCCTGCGTCGCAGGACACCGGGCGACCTGCTGTTCTCGATCGCCCTCGGCACGGTGGTCGTGCTGATCCTGTTCGCGACGATCTACCCGATCTACTTCGTGACCATCGCGTCGGTGAGCGACCCGACGATGGTCGCCACCGGAAAGGTGTGGCTGTTCCCGCAGGGCTTCAGCACCTTCGGTTACGAGCAGATCCTCGCCGACGAGCGCATCTGGACCGGGTACAGGAACACGCTGCTGTACACGGTGGTCGGCACCGCCGTGAACCTGGTGGTGACGCTGCCGGCGGCGTACGCCCTCTCGCGCCGGGAGTTCGCGCCCCGCAGGCCGCTGATGCTCTTCTTCGCGTTCACGATGTTCTTCAGCGGCGGCCTGATCCCCACGTACCTGCTGTACCGGGACCTGAACCTGCTGGACAACTGGCTGGTGTTCGTCATCCCGTCGGCGCTGAACGTCTACAACCTCATCATCGCCCGGGCCTTCTTCGAGAACTCGCTGCCCGAGGAGCTGTTCGAGGCCGCGACGCTCGACGGCGTGGGGTACCTGAGGTTCTTCGTGTCCATGGCGCTGCCCCTGTCCAAGGCCATCATCGCGGTGATCGGCCTGTACTACCTGGTGCAGCACTGGAACGACTTCTTCACCGGCCTGATCTTCGTCCGGGACTACGACAAGCAGCCGCTGCAGATCGTCCTGCGCGACATCCTGCTGTCCAACCAGGCGTTCGCCGGCGGCGCAGGGGGAGCCGGCGGCTCGGGCGGCGGGGCCTACGCGCAGCAGTTCGCTGACCAGATCAAGTACGGCGTCATCATCGTCTCCACGCTCCCCGTGCTGCTGGTCTACCCCTTCATCCAGAAGTACTTCGAGAAGGGCGTCATGGTCGGGTCGGTGAAGGGCTGATGGGACGCCTGGTCGGCTGGCACGCGCGCGCCGGCGAGCTCGGGGTCCGTCTGCTCGTGCTGCACCTGCTGTGGATCGCGTGGACGCTGCGCGGCGGGGTGGTGCTCGGCGTGTTCCCGGCCTCGGCGGCCGTGCACGCCGTGGTCCGGCGCGACGCGGTGCACGGCGTCGGCGACCGCGGCCACCGCGCCGTCCGGGCCGAGTTCCGTGCCGCCTGGCACGCGGAGCTCGTCCCCGCGAACGTGCTCGGGTACACCGTCGGCGCCCTGTGGGCGGTGCTCCTGCTCGACCGGCGGGTGCTCGGGGTCGTCGACCTCGGGCTCGCCGGCCCGGTGCTGGCGGGCCTGCTCACGCTGCTGACCGTGGTCGCGTTCGTCATGACGGCCGCGCTGCCGGTGCTCGCGTCGCACTTCGCCGAGGGGCCCGTCCGGCTGCTGCGCCGCGCCGCGGTGCTCGTCGTCGCACGGCCCTGGCAGGCGCTGGCGAACGCCGTGGTGGTCGGGGTGGTGCTGTCCGTCTACTACGTCGTGCCCGGTCTGGTGCCGGTGTTCGGCCTCGCGCTGCCCGCCTGGCTGTCCTTCGCCACGCTGTGGGGGAGCGGGCTGCTCCCGGCACCGGCACCTGTGCCGGCGCGTGCAGCCGACCCCGCCCTCGTCGGCGCGGCGCCCGTCCCCGCCTGAGGCGCGGCCCCGCCGCCCCGCCCGACGACCTCACTCATCAACCACCGCGCCGGACCGCCCGCGCGTGGGAAGGACGCAGAACCGTGACCCACCCGTTCGACGTGCACGCCGCCACCCTCGTCTGGCGCGGCGACGGCGAGACCCTCGTCGTCGAGCCCTGGGGGCGCGACAGCGTGCGCGTCCGCTCGGCGCTCGGCGACGTCGTCGACGCCGACTGGGCGCTGCTCGTGCCGGACCCCGAGGCGCACGTCGGCGCGACGCTCGCCGTCGACGGCGCGACCGCCACGCTGACCAACGGCCGCATCCGCGTGGTCGCCACCGCGACGAGCGGGAAGGACTGGCAGACCGGTGCCGTCGTGCACGACTGCCGGCTCGCGTTCGAGGACGCCGACGGCCGGCCGCTCTTCTCCGAGGTGCCCTCCGGCGGGGCGCTCAAGGTGCGGGCGCGCACGTACCGGCCGCTGCCCGGCGGTGGCGTGCGGGCCGGGCTCGCGCTGCAGTCACCGGACGGCGAGCACCTGGCGGGGATGGGGCAGTACCAGCAGGACCTGGTCGACCTCAAGGGCTGCACGCTCGAGCTGGCGCACCGCAACTCCCAGGCGAGCGTGCCGTTCGTCCGGTCCAGCGCGGGCTACGGGTTCCTCTGGCACAACCCCGCGGTCGGCCGCGCGACCTTCGCGGCCAACCGCACCGAGTGGACGGCGGAGAGCTGCCGCCAGCTCGACTACTGGGTGACGGCGGGCGAGACGCCGGCCGCGATCAGCAGCCGCTACGCGGAGGCCACCGGGCACGCGCCGATGATGCCCGAGCACGGGCTGGGGTTCTGGCAGTGCAAGCTGCGCTACTCCAGCCAGGAGGAGCTGCTGACCGTCGCGCGCGAGCACGTGCGCCGCGGCCTGCCGCTGGACGTGATCGTCGCCGACTTCTTCCACTGGCCGCACATGGGGGACTTCCGGTTCGAGGACGAGTTCTGGCCGGACCCGGCGGCGATGGTCGCCGAGCTGCGCGAGCTCGACGTCGAGCTGATGGTCTCGGTGTGGCCGCAGGTCTCGCTGGAGTCGGAGAACTTCGCCGAGATGGCCCGGCGCAACCTCCTGGCCCGCACCAACCGCGGCATCGACGTGCAGATGTGGTTCGGCGGCCCGAGCAGGTTCGTGGACGTGACCAACCCGGCCGCGCGCGCATACCTGTGGGACCGGTGCCGGGAGGGCTACGCGCGCCACGGGATCCGGCTGTTCTGGCTCGACGAGGCGGAGCCGGAGTTCGGGGTCTACGACCTCGACGCGTACCGGTACCACGCGGGCCAGGCGCTCGAGGTCGGGAACCTGTACCCGCAGGCGTTCTCGCGCGCGTTCTGGGAGGGCCAGACCGCCGACGGCGAGACCGACGTCGTGAACCTCGTGCGCTGCGCGTGGGCGGGGTCGCAGCGGTACGGCGCCCTGGTGTGGTCGGGCGACATCCACTCCGACTTCCCGACCCTGCGCCGCCAGGTCGTGGCCGGCGTGCACATGGGCGCCGCCGGCATCCCGTGGTTCACGACCGACATCGGCGGGTTCGGCGGCGGCCGCACCGACGACCCCGCGTTCCACGAGCTGCTGGTCCGCTGGTTCCAGGTCGGCACGTTCCTGCCGGTCATGCGCCTGCACGGCGACCGGGCCCCGGCGAGCCCCGTGCGGGCGGCGGACGGCTCCGAGCGCAACCCGACCGGCGCCGGCAACGAGCTGTGGTCGTTCGGGGAGCCCGTGTACGACGTCCTCGAGCGCTACGTCCACCTGCGCGAGGAGCTGCGGGACTACACCCGCGACCTCATGGCCGCCGCGCACACCGACGGACAGCCGGTCATGCGCGGGCTCGCGCACGAGTTCCCGGACGACCGGCACGCGTGGGACGTCGCGGACGAGTACCTGTACGGGCCGTCCCTGCTGGTCGCCCCGGTGCTGGAGGCGGGCGCCACGTCCCGGGCGGTCTGGCTGCCCGCGGGTGCCACGTGGACGTCGCTCGTGACGGGCGAGGTGCACGAGGGCGGCCGCTGGGTCGACGTCGCCGCGCCCCTGGCCACGATCCCCGTCTTCGCCCGCGACGGCGCCCTGACCCACCTGGTGGGGCGCGTCCCGGCGGCCTGACCGCCGCGTGCGGCGCGCCGTCGCTACCGTCGCCCCCATGTCCCGGCACGGCCCGCCACGCAGCGCGGCGCCGTCCCACGTCCGTCGCCGTCCGCCCGCGACCACTCCCCGGAGGATCACCCCATGCAGCAGCTCGACGTGCCGCGCGACCCCGCGTCCGCGGCGGGCGCGGTCCCGCCCGCCCCCGGCCGGCGCACGGCGCGGGTGCGCACCTTCCCGCTCGCGGACGTCCGGCTCCTGCCCGGGCCCTGCAAGGACGCCCAGGACGCCGACGTCCGCTACGTGCTGACGCTCGACCCCGACCGGCTGTGCGCGCCGTACCTGACGGAGGCGGGGCTCCCCGCGCCCGCGCCCGGCTACGGCAACTGGGAGGGCGACGGCATGGGTGGCCACATCGGCGGCCACTACCTCTCCGCCTGCGCCCAGCTGTGGGCGGCCACCGGCGACGAGCGGCTGCGGCAGCGGCTCGAGCACGTGCTCGACGTCCTCGGGCGCTGTCAGGAGGCGCTCGGCACCGGGTACCTGGGCGGCGTGCCCGGGGGGGCGCGGCTCGGGGCGGAGCTCGCGGCCGGTGTCGTCGACGCGGACACCTTCAGCCTCAACGGGCGCTGGGTCCCGCTGTACAACCTCCACAAGACCGTCGCCGGCCTGCTCGACGCGGCGACGTACGCCGGCTCCGGCCGTGCCCTGGCCCTCGCGACGCGGTGGGCCGACTGGTGGCTGTCGGTGAGCCGGGCCATGCCGGACGACGCGTTCGAGGAGATGCTGCACACCGAGTTCGGCGGCATGGCCGACGCGTTCGCGGCGCTCGCGGAGGCCACCGGTCGCGCCGACCTCCTCGCCGAGGCGCAGCGGTTCGCGCACCGCCGGCTGCTGGAGCCGCTCGTGGACGGTCGCGACGAGCTCGACGGCCTGCACGCGAACACGCAGATCGCGAAGGTCGTCGGGTACGCGCGGCTCGCGGCGCTCACGGGCGAGACCGGTTACGCCGACGCCGCGGACACGTTCTGGCGGACGGTCACCCAGGGCCGGACGGTGGCGATCGGCGGCAACAGCGTCCGGGAGCACTTCCACCGCGCGGACGACTTCACGGCCATGGTCACCGAGCGTCAGGGCCCGGAGACGTGCAACACGTACAACATGCTGAAGCTGACCGCGCTGCGCTTCGAGGCCACCGGCGACGCCGCGCTGCTCGACTACTACGAGCGCGCGACCCTCAACCACGTGCTCTCGTCCGAGCACCCGGAGCGCGGCGGGTTCGTGTACTTCACGCCGCTGCGGCCGGGGCACTACCGCGTCTACTCCCAGCCGGCGACGTCGATGTGGTGCTGCGTCGGGTCGGGGATGGAGAACCACGCGACGTACGGCCGGCTCGTGTACTCGCGCGTCGACGGGGACCTCGCGGTGAACCTCTACCTCGGTGCCGCGCTCGACTGGGCGGAGCGCGGGCTGTCGGTGCGGGTCGAGGCGGACCTGCGCCGGTCCGACACGGCCGTCGTGCACGTGCGGGCGGCGGCGCCGGTGGACCTCGGGCTCCGGTTGCGGCGCCCGGGCTGGGCCGACGCGATGGAGGTCGAGGTCGACGGCGAGCCCGCGGACGCCACCGAGGACGACGGGTACCTCGTGGTGCGCCGGACGTGGTCGGGGGAGGCCACCGTGACGGTGCGCTTCACCACCGGCCTCGTCGCCGAGCCGCTGCCCGACGGCTCCCCGTGGGTCGCCTACCGGTGGGGCCCGGTCGTGCTCGCGCACCGCGACGGGCACGACGCGCTGGACGGCCTCCTCGCCGGCGAGGAGCGGATGGGTCACGTCGCCGCCGGTGCGGTGCGCCCGCTCGCGGACACGCCGGTCGTCGTCGCCCAGGGCGACCCCGTCGACGCCGCCGTCCTCCTGCGACGCGACCCGCTGACGGTCGGCCTCACCGTCCGGACCGCGGGCTCCGACGCGCCGGCGACCGTGCACCTGGAGCCGTTCACCGACGTCCACGACGCGCGGTACACCGTCTACTGGCCGGTCGGCACGGACGCGGACGCGCGTCGCGCCGAGCTCGCGGCGCTCGACGCCGCCGAGGCGCCCGAGGCCGTCGTCCTCGACGAGGTCGTCGCCGGGGAGCAGCAGCCCGAGTCCGACCACGGGTTCGCCGGCGAGCACACGCGCGCCCACGCCACCGGGGCGACGCACTCGCGCAGCGCCACCGGCTGGTTCGCGTACACGCTGCGCGACCCGGACGCGGCGGCGTCGGTCCTGCGCCTCACCTGGGTCGAGCCCGACCCCGCGGAGCCGCGCGCCCACGAGGTCCGCATCGGCGGGGCCGTGGCGCGGCCCCAGGCGGCGCTCGTGCAGGACGGCGTCCTGCACGAGGACTTCGCCGTGACCCCCGAGGCGCGCGACGCGCACGGGCAGGTGGCCGTCGCGGTGCACGGGCGGGACGGGCTCGCGACGCCGGAGCTGCTGCGGGTCCGTCTGCTGGGCGCGACCGCCTGACGCGCGCCCGCCGCCGTCTCCTCGGACGGCGGCGGCCACGCGCCGCCGCGCCCGGGCAGCGAGCACCACGTCGACCGCGAGGAACGCCGGCAGCGGGGCGCCGAACACCGGGACGACGTGCGGCGCCGGCCGACGCGCACGCCGTCGCGGCCACGATCACCGTCCGCACCGTCCGCGGCGCCCCGCACCGGGTCCGGTCCACCCGCGCACCGTGACGACGTGGTCCGGGGCTGCGGCAGATCCCGGTGGCGACTGAGACGTCTCGGACGCCACCGGGACGCCCGGCGCGCAGGAGCTCCACCGTCGGCGCACCGGCCCGTATGGCGTCCGTAAGCGACCGCGCGCACGCCGTATGGATTCCGTGAGGACGGGCTGCAGGCCGCTCACCAGGGGGTTCGATCGTCGACGGCGCCCGAGCAGGGCGCTCGGACCCACGGGTCCGTCCACCGCGGAGCGGAGAAGCACAACGTGCTCGACATCGTCTACGTGCTGGGCGTCATCGCCCTGTTCGTGATCGTCGCAGGGATCGGGAAGGCGGTGGAGAGGCTGTGATCGTCGTCGAGCTCGTCGCGGCCGCGCTCGCCGTCGCCGCGGTCGTCTACCTCGTGGTCGCACTCGTGAAGCCGGAGCGGTTCTGATGACGGCGCTCTACGCGGCCCTGAGCCTGGGGGTCGTCGTGGTGGTCCTCGCGGCGCTCCACCGGCCGCTCGGTGACTACATGGCGCACGTCTACACGACGAACGCGGACTGGAAGGTCGAGCGGGGCGTCTACCGCCTGCTCGGCGTGGACCCGCGCTCGGAGCAGACCTGGCCGGTCTACCTGCGCAGCGTGCTCGCGTTCTCGCTCGTGGGCCTGCTGCTGGTCTACCTCCTGCAGCGCACGCAGCAGTGGCTGCCGTACTCGCTGGGCCTCGGCGCGCCCTCGGAGCACCTGTCGTTCAACACCGCCGCGTCGTTCGTGGGGAACACGAACTGGCAGTCGTACTCGCCCGAGCTCACCGTGGGCTACACGGTCCAGCTCGCCGGGCTCGCGGTGCAGAACTTCGCCTCCGCCGCGGTCGGCATGGCCGTGGCCGTCGCGCTGGTCCGCGGGTTCGCCTCCCGCCGGTCCGGCACCATCGGCAACTTCTGGGTCGACCTGCTGCGCGGCACCGTGCGCATCCTGCTGCCCGTCTCGGTGCTCGCGGCGCTCGTCCTGCTGGCCGGTGGCGTCGTGCAGAACTTCGCGGGCTTCACCGACGTGACGACCCTCGCCGGTGGTGCGCAGAGCATCCCCGGTGGTCCGGTCGCGTCGCAGGAGGCCATCAAGCTGCTCGGCACGAACGGCGGCGGCTTCTTCAACGCCAACTCGGCGCACCCGTTCGAGAACCCGACGGCGTGGACCAACGTCCTCGAGATCGTGCTCATGCTCGTCATCCCGTTCGCGCTGCCGCGCACGTTCGGCCGCATGGTCGGGGACGACCGGCAGGGGTACGCGATCCTCGCGACGATGGGCACGCTGTTCGTCGCGTCCTTCGCGGCGCTCACGGCGCTGGAGTCCGCCGGCCGCGGCACGGCGCCGCAGCTCGCCGGTGCCGCCCTGGAGGGCAAGGAGGCGCGGTTCGGGATCGTCGGGTCGACGCTCTTCGCGACGACCAGCACGGGCACGTCCACCGGTGCGGTCAACTCGATGCACGACTCGTACACCGCGCTGGGCGGCCTGCTGCCCATGCTCAACATGATGCTGGGGGAGGTCGCGCCCGGCGGCGTCGGGTCCGGCCTCTACGGGATGCTCGTCCTGGCCGTCATCGCCGTGTTCGTCGCCGGCCTGCTGGTGGGACGCACACCCGAGTACCTGGGCAAGAAGATCGGCCCGCGCGAGATCAAGCTCGCGAGCCTGTACATCCTCGTCACGCCGACGTTGGTCCTCGCGGGCACGGCCCTGAGCTTCGCCGTCCCGGCCCTGCGGGGGAGCGTCGAGTCGACGTCGATCTGGAACCCCGGCGTCCACGGCCTGTCCGAGGTGCTCTACGCGTTCACGTCCGCCGCCAACAACAACGGGTCGGCCTTCGCGGGCCTCACGGCGAACACGCCCTGGCTGAACACGGCGCTCGGCGTCGCGATCCTGCTGGGGCGGTTCGTGCCCGTCGCGCTCGTGCTGGCGCTGGCCGGCTCCCTCGCGCAGCAGGACAAGGTCCCGGCCACGGCCGGCACGCTGCCGACCCACCGCCCGCAGTTCGTCGGGCTCCTCACCGGCGTCGTCCTCGTGCTGACCGCGCTGACCTACTTCCCCGTTCTCGCGCTGGGTCCCCTGGCGGAAGGGCTGATCTGACCATGTCCACTCTGACCGAGACACCCACGACCCCGCCCGTCACGGCGCGGCCCACCCCGTCCGCGACGCCGAGCGGCGCGTTCTCGTGGACGCAGGTGCGCCAGGCGTTCCCCGGTGCGTTCCGCAAGCTCGACCCGCGCCGCATGTGGCGCAACCCCGTCATGTTCCTCGTCTGGGTCGGCGCCGCCCTCACCACGGTGCTCGCCGTCGCCGAGCCCTTCCTGGGCGGCCCCGGCACGTCCGGCGGCACCGAGGTCCCCGCATCGTTCACGGCCGTCATCGCGGCGTTCCTGTGGCTGACCGTCCTGTTCGCCAACCTCGCCGAGTCCGTCGCCGAGGGCCGCGGCAAGGCCCAGGCGGACTCCCTGCGCGCGACCCGGACGGCGACGGCCGCGCACCGGGTCGGCGCGTACGACGCGGACACCGACCCCGGTGCGACCGGCGCGCGCACGGACGAGGTGTCGTCCGCCGACCTGCGGCTCGGGGACGTCGTCGTCGTCACCGCCGGGGAGCTCGTCCCCGGGGACGGCGAGATCGTGTGGGGCATCGCGTCGGTCGACGAGTCCGCCATCACGGGCGAGTCCGCTCCCGTGATCCGCGAGTCCGGGGGTGACCGGTCCGCCGTGACCGGTGGCACGCGCGTGCTCTCCGACCGCGTCGTCGTGCGCATCACGTCGAAGCCGGGGGAGACGTTCGTCGACCGCATGATCAGCCTCGTCGAGGGCGCCAGCCGGCAGAAGACGCCGAACGAGATCGCGCTGAGCATCCTGCTGGCATCGCTGTCGATCGTGTTCGTGGTGGTCGCGCTGACCCTGAACCCGATCGCGTCCTACGCGGCGAGCCCCGTCAGCGTGACGGTCCTCGTGGCGCTGCTGGTCTGCCTGATCCCGACGACCATCGGGGCGCTGCTGTCGGCGATCGGCATCGCCGGCATGGACCGCCTGGTGCAGCGCAACGTGCTGGCCATGTCGGGCCGCGCGGTGGAGGCCGCCGGCGACGTGACCACCCTCCTGCTCGACAAGACCGGCACGATCACCTACGGCAACCGCCGCGCGACGCAGTTCCTGCCGGTGGACGACGTCCCGCAGCACGAGCTCGTGCGCGCCGCCGCCGTCGCCTCGCTGGCCGACCCGACACCGGAGGGCAGCTCGATCGTCGAGCTCGCCCGCACCCTCGGCGTCGACCCCGGCACCAGCGCACCCGGGACGGTCGTGCCCTTCACCGCCCAGACCCGGATGTCCGGGATCGACGAACCGGACGGCACGCAGCTCCGCAAGGGTGCCGGCTCGGCGGTGACGGCGTGGCTCGAGGAGGACGGCCGGCTGCCGAGCAGCGTGGTCGCGCAGGTCGAGGACGCCGTCGAGCACGTCGCCGCGTCGGGCGGCACGCCGCTCGTCGTCGCCGCGAAGACCCCCGGGGCACCGGGCCGCGTGCTCGGCGTCGTCCACCTCAAGGACGTCGTCAAGGAGGGCCTCGCCGAGCGGTTCGCCGAGCTGCGCTCCATGGGCATCCGCACGGTCATGATCACGGGTGACAACCCGCTCACCGCCAAGGCGATCGCCGCCGAGGCGGGGGTCGACGACTTCCTCGCCGAGGCGACGCCGGAGCAGAAGCTCGCCCTGATCCGCAAGGAGCAGGAGGGCGGCAACCTCGTCGCGATGACCGGTGACGGCACGAACGACGCGCCGGCGCTCGCGCAGGCCGACGTCGGCGTCGCCATGAACTCCGGCACCTCCGCCGCCAAGGAGGCGGGGAACATGGTCGACCTCGACTCGGACCCCACCAAGCTCATCGACGTGGTGCGCATCGGCAAGCAGCTGCTCATCACCCGCGGCGCGCTGACGACGTTCTCGATCGCGAACGACATCGCCAAGTACTTCGCCATCATCCCGGCCATGTTCATGGGCGTGTTCCCCGGGCTCGGCGCCCTCAACGTCATGGGCCTGAGCTCGCCGTCGTCCGCCGTCCTGTCGGCGATCGTCTTCAACGCGATCATCATCGTCCTGCTCATCCCGCTCGCGCTGCGCGGCGTGCGGTACCGGCCGCTCGACGCGTCCGCGACCCTCGGCCGCAACCTGCTGATCTACGGCGTCGGCGGGATCGTCGCGCCGTTCGTCGGCATCTGGCTCATCGACCTGGTCGTGCGCCTCATCCCCGGGTACTGACGCCAGGCCCCGGTACCGACCAGTCGGCAAGGAGACATCGCACCATGAGCACCAGCACACGCAGCACCGGACGCGTCCTGTGGGTCGCCACCCGCGCCATGATCCTGTTCACCCTCGTCCTCGGGGTGGGGTACACCCTGCTCGTCACCGGCATCGGGCAGCTCGTGCTCCCCGCGCAGGCCGACGGCTCGCTCGTCCGGGACGGCGACGGGCAGGTCGTCGGCTCCGCGCTGATCGGCCAGCCCTTCACCGACGCTGACGGTGCCCCGCTGCCCGAGTACTTCCAGCCCCGGCCCTCCGCCGCCGGCGACGGGTACGACGGGGGCGCGTCGTCGGGCTCGAACCTCGGGCCCGAGAACGAGGACCTCGTCGCCGCGATCGAGGAGCGGCGCGACCAGGTCGCCCAGCTCGAGGGCGTCGACGTCGACGACGTCCCGGCGGACGCGGTGACGGCGTCGGCCTCGGGTCTCGACCCGCACGTCAGCCCCGCGTACGCGGCCCTCCAGGTCGAGCGCGTCGCCGACGCGCGCGGGATGAGCGCCGGTGACGTCGAGGCGCTCGTCGCGCGGCACACTGAGGCCCGGGCCCTCGGCTTCCTCGGTGAGCCCGTCGTCCACGTGCTCGAGCTCAACATCGCCCTCGACCAGATGCAGAGGTGACCATGGGTCGCGGCCGGCTCCGCGTGCTCCTCGGCGCGGCACCGGGCGTGGGGAAGACCTACGCCATGCTCGAGGAGGGCCGGCGCCTGCGCGACGAGGGCAAGGACGTCGTGGTCGCGGTCGTGGAGACCCACGGCCGCGCCGCGACGGCCGCCCTGCTCGACGGGCTCGAGGTCGTGCCGCGCCGGACCGTCGAGCACCGAGGCGTCACGCTCACGGACCTCGACCTGCCCGCGGTGCTCCTGCGTCGTCCTGACCTCGCGCTGGTCGACGAGCTCGCGCACAGCAACGCGCCGGGCCTCGAGCACGAGAAGCGGTGGCAGGACGTGGACGCCCTGCTGGACGCCGGCATCGACGTGGTCTCGACGGTCAACATCCAGCACATCGAGTCGTTGAACGACGTCGTGGAGAAGATCACCGGTGTGGTCCAGCGCGAGACGATCCCCGACGGGGTGCTGCGCGCCGCGGACCAGATCGAGGTCGTCGACCTGGCCCCGCAGGCGCTGCGCGACCGCCTCTCCGGCGGCTACGTCTACCCCGCCGAGCGCATCGACGCGGCGCTGTCGAACTACTTCCGCCTGGGCAACCTCACCGCGCTGCGCGAGCTCGCGCTGCTGTGGCTCGCCGACGAGGTCGACGCCGCGCTGCGGCTCTACCGGACCGAGCACGGCATCGACAGCACGTGGGAGGCCCGGGAGCGCGTCGTGGTGACGCTGACCGGCGGCCCCGAGGGGGAGACCCTCATCCGCCGCGGCGCCCGGATCGCGGCCAGGTCCGCGGGCGGGCAGCTGCTCGCGCTGCACGTCGCGAGCCAGGACGGGCTGCGCGGGGCGACCCCCGGTGCGCTCGCCCGCCAGCGTGCGCTCGTGGAGCAGCTCGGCGGCACGTTCCACCAGGTCGTCGGGGACGACGTCCCGCGTGCGCTCGTCGACTTCGCGCGCGGCGTCAACGCGACGCAGCTCGTGATCGGCGTCTCCCGCCGGGGGCGCCTGGCCGCGGCGCTGAGCGGCCCCGGCATCGGTGCGACGGTGACGCGCGAGGCCGGCAACATCGACGTGCACATCGTCAACCACTCCGCGGCCGGTGGCGGGTTCGCCCTGCCTCCCGTCGGCGGCGCGCTGACCGTCCGGCGCCAGGTGGTCGGCTTCCTGCTCGCGCTCGTGGTCGGCCCCCTCCTGACCTGGCTCCTCGTCGCGTCCCGCGGCGAGGAGACGATCATCAGCGACGTCCTGGCCTACCAGCTGCTGGTCGTGGTCGTCGCCCTCGTCGGCGGTGTGTGGCCGGCCGTGTACGCCGCCGTGCTGTCCGGCCTCACCATCGACTTCTTCTTCATCGAGCCGTTCCACACGGTCACCGTCGCCGAGCCCTTCCACCTGCTCGCCCTCGTCCTCTACGTCGTGATCGCGTGCCTCGTGAGCTTCGTGGTCGACCGCGCCGCGCGCACCACGCGCGCGGCGCGCCGCTCGGCCGCCGAGTCCGAGGTGCTCGCGACCGTGGCGGGCAGCGTGATGCGGGGTCAGGACGCCGTGCAGGCCCTGGTCGACACCGCGTACCGCGCCTTCGGCACGGACGGTGCCCGCCTGGTCGCCGCCGGTGACGTGCTCGCCGCGCACGGCGACACCGGCGGTGCGCCGTCGACCACGATCGCCGTGGGCGACGACGCCCGGCTCGAGCTCTTCGGACCCGACCTGCCCGCCTCCGAGCGGCGCCTGCTGCAGGTCATCGCCGCGCAGCTGGAGGCGGCGCTCGAGCACACGGACCTCGCGCAGGTCGCGAGCGAGGTCGACCAGCTCGCGGCCCTCGACCGGGTCCGCAGCGCGCTGCTGTCCGCCCTCAGCCACGACCTGCGCCGTCCGCTCACGGCCGCGACGGCCGCGGTCAGCGGGCTGCGGTCGACCGCCGGGCACGACGGGCTCTCCGCCGAGGACCGCAGCGAGCTGCTGCGGACGGCCGACGAGAGCCTGACCTCCCTGGCCGGGCTGCTGACCGACCTGCTCGACGTGAGCCGGCTCGAGGCGGGCGTGCTCGCGGTGGCGCGCACACCGGTCGAGGCGGTCGACGCGATCCTGCCGGCGCTCGACGAGCTCGCCCTCGGCCCCGACCGCGTCGAGCTGGACCTGGACCTGGACGTGCCCGCGGTGCTGGCCGACCCGGTGCTCCTCGAGCGCGTCGTCGTCAACCTGCTCGCCAACGCCCACCGGCACGCGCCGCCGGGCACACGCGTGCGCCTGACGACCAGCGCGCTCGGCGCGAGCGTGGAGATCCGGGTCGTCGACCACGGTCCCGGGATCCCGACGGAACGACGGGAGGACGTCTTCGTGCCGTTCCAGCGCCTCGGCGACACCGACAACACCACCGGCCTCGGGCTGGGGCTCGCGCTGTCCAAGGGCTTCGTCGAGGGCATGGGCGGGCGCCTCACGCCCGAGGACACACCGGGCGGCGGTCTCACGATGGTCGTCTCGCTCCCCGCGGTGGCGTCCGGACCTGCTGCCGTGGCGGACGCCGCGTCGGAGGTGGCGGGGTGAGGATCCTCATCGCCGACGACGACCCGCAGATCCTGCGGGCCCTGCGCATCACGCTCACGGCACAGCGCTACGAGATCGTCACCGCCACCTCGGGGGCCCAGGCGATCGCGCGCGCGATCGACCAGCGCCCGGACCTGTTCATGCTCGACCTCGGCATGCCCGAGCTGGACGGCATCGACGTGATCCACGCCGTGCGCGGCTGGTCCGACGCGCCGATCCTCGTCGTCTCCGGACGCACCGGCGCGTCCGACAAGGTCGCCGCGCTCGACGCCGGCGCCGACGACTACGTGACCAAGCCCTTCTCCATCGAGGAGCTCCTGGCCCGGATCCGGGCGCTCACCCGGCGCATCGCGCACGAGGACGCCGACCCCGTCGTCACGTTCGGCGACGCGACGGTCGACCTCTCGGCCCGCAGCGTGACGCGCGGGGCGCCCGGCCAGCAGACGCACGTCCGCCTGACGCCGACGGAGTGGAAGGTGCTCGAGCTCCTGCTGCGCCACCCCGGCAGGCTGGTGACCCGGCAGACGCTGCTCACCGACATCTGGGGCTCCCAGCACGTCAGCGACACCGGGTACCTGCGGCTGTACATCGCGCAGCTGCGCAAGAAGCTCGAGCAGGACCCCGCGGCGCCGAGGCACCTGCTCACCGAGGCGGGGATGGGGTACCGGTTCGAGCCGGGCACCGCGGCCACGGCGGGGGAACCCGCCTAGGGGGACCGGACCACCGGTCCGCACCCCGGACGGGGTGCGGACCGGCGCCCGGGACGTGCCCCGGGGTGGGCGTCAGCTCGCCGCCGACTCCCGCGGGTCGGTGTACGGCAGCCGGCCGAGCGTGCCGGACAGCACGTCCTCAGCCGTCACCTTGTGGTTGACCACGGAGCTGGTCCACGTGCCCCAGCGGCGCGAGTCGATGCCGTCGCCGTTCGCACCGAGGTTCGCCAGGCGCGTGCGCTCGGCGTCGGTGAGGCGCTGCGTCGCCAGCGGCTCGAGGTGCCGGACGTCCGCCGCGGTCATGCCCAGGACCTCGCCGACACGGCGGCCGTAGTCGTCGTGGACCATGAACAGGTGCCAGAGCATGCGCTCCTGCACGTCGCGCTCGCAGTCGGCCAGGAGGCCGCCGAGCGTCTTGACGAGCTCGTCGCGCTCCCAGTCGTTCATCGTCTCGAAGCGGGCGCGCGCCTGCGCGTAGTCGTTCGTGCGCTCGAGCGGCGCCTGGACGAGGTGCCCGTGGATCTCCGGCGGCTGGTTCGGCTGGCGCTCCGCCTCGTGCAGGCCGCCGTGGACCGACGGCTCGTAGTTCACGTGCGGGTTCTGCGACGGGTGCAGGTCCACGCCGTAGGACATCTGCCCACCACGCTGGTTCGTGTGGACGGCGCCGTCGCGGCCGCGCGGCTGGTTGACCGGCAGCTGCAGGTAGTTCGGGCCCACGCGGTACCGCTGGGTGTCCGAGTAGCTGAACGTGCGCCCGACCAGCATCTTGTCGTCCGAGAAGTCCAGGCCGTCGACGATCACGCCGGTGCCCATGGCGATCTGCTCGTTCTCGTTGTGGTGGTCCTTGACGTTGCGGTTCAGCGTCATGACGCCCATGTGCCGCAGCGGGAACTGGTCCTCGGGCCAGATCTTCGTGTCGTCCAGCGGGTCCCAGTCCAGCTCGGGGTGCTCGTCGTCCGACATGATCTGCACGTACATGTCCCACTGCGGGAAGTCGCCGCGCTCGATCGCCCCGTACAGGTCCCTCGACGCCGAGCCGAGGTCCTGCCCCTGGACCTTCGCGGCCTCCTCGTCGGTCAGCGAGGCCACACCCTGGCGGGGGTGCCAGTGGAACTTCACCAGCACGGTCTCGCCCGCGGCGTTCACCATCTTGTAGGTGTTGACGCCGAAGCCCTCCATGTGCCGGTACGTCGCCGGGATGCCACGCGGGCTGAACAGGTGCGTCAGCATGTGCATCGACTCGGGCGTCTGGCTCATGAAGTCGAAGATGCGGTTCGGCTCCTGGCGGAACGTGACCGGGTCCGGCTTCAGCGAGTGGATGACGTCGGGGAACTTGATCGCGTCGCGGATGAAGAAGACCGCGAGGTTGTTGCCGACGACGTCCCAGTTGCCGTCCTCCGTGTAGAACTTCACGGCGAACCCGCGCGGGTCGCGGGCGACCTCGGAGGAGTCCCGGCCGCCGATCACCGTGGAGAACCGGATGGCGACCTCGGTCTTCTTGCCGGGCTCGGCGAACAGCTTCGCGCGGGTGTAGCGCGACGCCGGCTCGTCGCCGATCTTGCCGGTCGCCTCGAACTCGCCGTAGGCGACGAACCCGCGGGCGTGGACCACACGCTCCGGGATGCGCTCGCGGTCGAAGTGGCTGATCTTCTCGAGGAAGTGGTAGTTCTCCAGCGTCGCGGGTCCGCGGCTGCCGACGGTGCGCTGGTTCTGGTTGTTCTGGACCGGGTGGCCCTGGCGCGTCGTGAGGATCTTGTCGTCGTCTGCCATGTCACTCCTAGGCCCCGGCGGGAGGGCCGAGCGACGCACAGCGCCTCGGCGTCCCGGGGGCGGCTCTTCGGGTCGGGCGGGGGCGCTACCAGGCTAGGCGCGGCGCACCGCCGGTGGCCCCACGGGAGGCGGCCCGAGGCCTGTGCACTTGGTCACTGCCGCGCACCTGCCGGCGCACCCGCCGGCCCGTGCGGTGGTGGGCGAGGTGCTCGCGGTGCCGTGCCTGCGCCTCGTCGACGCCGCCGCGCAGTTGCGTCCCGGAGCCGGCAGGGAGCGCGGGGCGGGCGCGGGCTAACGTGCTGCGATGGTCACCTCCCCGCCGTCCCCGTCCGCCCCCACCGCACGTCAGGTCGCCGACCGCTGGGTCGAGACCCTCGCCGACCTCGACCCCACGGTCGGCACGGCGCTCGGGACGCGGCCGGACGACCGGCGCATGCCCGACCTCTCACCCGCGGGCGCCGAGGAGAAGGCGGCGGCGTCGCGCCGGGTGCTCGTCGAGCTCGACGCGTCCCAGGTGCTCGACGACGACGACCGGCGCTGCGCCACCCTGCTGCGCGAACGGCTCGAGGCGCAGCTCGCGGTGCACGAGGCGGGCGAGCACCTGGCCGCGCTGCGGCCGCTGGCGTCGCCCGTGCACGCGCTGCAGTCCGTCTTCCTGATGATGCCCACCGCGACGGCGCACGACTGGGACGTGGTCGCGGACCGCATGGCGCAGGTCCCGGCGGCGGCCGACGGCTTCCGCGCGTCGCTCGAGGAGGGCCTGCGCCGGGGCGTGCGCAGCGCGCCGCGTCAGGCCGAGGCCGTCGTCGGGCAGCTCGGCGACTGGCTCGCGGCGGGCGACGGGCGCGGCTGGCACGCGGGCTTCGTGACGGGTGCGGAGGCGGCCGGTGTCGGCGACGCGCTGCGCGGGCGGCTCGACGGCGCCGCCGTGGCCGCCGCCGACGGGGTCGAGCGGCTGCGGGCCTGGATCGCCGAGCGGTACCTGCCCGCGGTCGGCGACGTGCCGGACGCCGTCGGGCGCGAGCGCTACCGGCTCGCGGCGCGCCTGCACACCGGGGCCGATCTCGACCTCGACGAGGCCTACGCGTGGGGCCGCGAGGAGCTGGCCCGCATCGACGCCGAGATGGTGGCCGAGGCCGACCGCGTCCGGCCCGGGGCGTCGGCCCAGCAGGCGCTCGCGCACCTCGACGAGCACGGCGAGGCGGTGGAGGGCGTCGAGGAGGTCCGCGCGTGGTTGCAGCGGATGATGGACGACGCCATCGCCGAGCTCGACGGGACGGTCGTCGACGTGGCGGAGCCGGTGCGTCGCGTGGAGGCGATGATCGCCCCGCCCGGCGCGGCGGCGGCGCCGTACTACACGCGCCCGTCCCTCGACTTCTCGCGCCCGGGCCGGACGTGGCTCCCGACGCTCGGCCGGGACCGCTTCCCGACCTGGGACCTCATCAGCACCTGGTACCACGAGGGCGTCCCCGGTCACCACCTCCAGCTGGGCCAGTGGGCGTACCGCGCCGGTGACCTGTCGGTCTTCCAGACGTCGGTCGGCTCCATCCCGGCGACGACCGAGGGGTGGGCGCTCTACGCCGAGCGCCTCATGGACGAGCTCGGGTACCTGCGGGCACCCGGTGCGCGCCTCGGGTACCTCGACGGGCAGCGGATGCGCGCGGTCCGCGTCGTCATCGACATCGGCATGCACCTGGGTCTGGAGGTCCCCGCGGAGCACGCCACGCACGGCGGCGAGCGGTGGACGGCCGACCGTGCCGAGGCGTTCTTCGCCGGGCGCAGCGGGTCGCCGGCCGCGTTCGTGCACAGCGAGATCGAGCGCTACCTCGGCTGGCCCGGGCAGGCCATCAGCTACAAGCTCGGCGAGCGGGCCTGGCTCGCCGGCCGGCAGGCGGCGCGCGACCGGCGGGAGGCAGCGGGGGAGACGTTCGACCTGCGCGCGTGGCACACCGCGGCGCTGGGCCTCGGCTCGCTCGGGCTCGACGACCTCGAGCGGGAGCTCGCCGCGCTCTGAGGCGGGTGCCGGGGGAGCGGACGAACACGGCGGGTCTCGGGTAGACAGGCGTCGTGGACACGACCTCCGGGATCTTCCTGGTCCTCGACCTGACGGGGACGTTCGCCTTCGCGCTGAGCGGTGCCCTGACGGCGATCAAGGTCGTGCGCCTCGACATCGTCGGCGTCGTCACCCTGGGCATGCTCACCGCGCTCGGCGGCGGGGTGATCCGCGACGTCATGCTGCACGCGTTGCCCCCCGCCACCTTCGACGACTGGCGGTACCTGGCGGTGGCGGCGTCCGGGGGTCTGGTGGCCTTCCTCTTCGGCCGCGGGCTGGACCGGTGGGCGATGCCGATCGTCGTGCTCGACGCCGCCGGCCTGAGCCTCTTCGCGGTGAGCGGTGCGCTCAAGGGACTCGAGCTCGGTGCGGGGTCCGCCCAGGCGGTGCTGCTGGGCGCGATCACCGCGGTGGGGGGCGGCACGCTGCGCGACGTCCTCATCGGCCGGATCCCGGCGGTGCTGACCAGCGGGCTGTACGCGATCCCCGCACTGGCCGGGGCGACGGTCCTGGTCGCGGCGGAAGGCCTCGGCGTCCCCGAGCTGCCCGCCGCCGTGGGCGGCGCGGTCGTGTGCTTCGTGATCCGCATGCTCGGCGTGCACTACGACATCGACGCGCCCGGCCCGCCGGGGTTCCGGCCTGCGGCCTCCTGAGCGGCCGCGGTGCGTGCGGTCGGCCCTGCACCGTCCGGCGGGCCCGTGGCGGGGGACGGTAGATTGCGACCGCTCACGTCGCGGCCGTGGCGCGAGGCGCGTCGGCGGGGCCGGTGCGACGAGGTGAGGAGGCGGCGGTGGCCACCACGATGGCGGACGTCGCGCGGCGTGCCGGCGTCTCGGTGAAGACCGTCTCGAACGTGCTCAGCGGGTACCCCTACATCCGGGACACGACCCGCGACCGGGTCCTGGCCGCCGTCGACGAGCTCGGCTACGAGATCAACGTGACGGCGCGCATCTTCCGTTCGGGGCGCAGCGGCGTCATCGGGCTGGCCGTCCCCGAGCTCGGGCAGCCGTACTTCGGCGAGCTCGCCGACGAGATCCTCGCCGCGGCGCGCCGGCACGGCCTGCACGTGCTGATCGAGCCGACCGGGTTCACGCGCGAGGGCGAGCTCGCCGCGCTCCGCGAGCCGCGGCGCGGGCTGATGGACGGCCTCATCTTCAGCCCGGCGGCCCTCGTCCAGGACGACGCGCACCTGCTCGACGCCCTCGACTACCCGCTCGTGCTGCTGGGCGAGCAGATGTTCTCGCCGAGCGTCGACCACGTGACGATGCGCAACATCGACGGCGCCCGCGCGGCGACGGACCTGCTCCTCGACGTCGGCCGGCGCCGCATCGCGGTCCTCGGCATGCTCCACGCGGAGACGGCCGGGTCGGCGCGGCTGCGGTACGCCGGCTACCGCCAGGCGCTCGAGGCGCGCGGCATCGAGGTGGACACGCGCCTGCTCGGCTGGGCCGACGACGCGTGGCACCGGGAGAACGGCGCGCGGGCGATGGCGGCGGTGCTCGACGCGTGCCCGGACGTGGACGGCGTCGTGGCGTTCAACGACGCGCTCGCGATCGGGGCGATGTTCGAGCTCCAGGTGCGGGGCCGGTCGATCCCGCAGGACGTGGCGGTCGTCGGCTTCGACGACATCGAGGACGCCCGCTACTCGGTCCCCGCGCTGACCACCGTCGACCCGGGGCGTCGGGAGATCGCGGAGGTGGCCGTCGAGATCGTCCGCCGCCGCGTGGACGAGGGTCGCGAGCGTGGCGGTGACCGCGACGCGCCGGTGATGTACCTGGCGGGCATGCGCGTCGTCGAGCGGGAGAGCACGCCGCGCCGTCGTTGACACGGTCGCCGGCCACGACCAGGGTGACTGCCTGGCGTGCTCTACACCGATGTAGGGAACGCCGCGCCGCGCCGTCGGCACCGCGGGGCAGACCCCCTGCGCCGCGGCGGGACCACCCGACCAGGACCACGAGAGGCCGAGACCGTGCACGAGCGAGCAGCGACGTCGGACGCCGGGGCGGCGGCCCCGCCCGACGGCATCGAGACCTTCCGCGCGGGTGCCCGGCGGCATGCCGAGCAGGCGCCGCGCGCGCTCGACCACCTGCCGCGCGGCACGTACGAGCGCGTGCCGCTCCCGGGGGACGCGCCGGTCCGCGAGCTCATGGTGTACCGCCCGTCCGGCGGGCCCGACCGGCCGGGGGTGTTCGTGAACCTGCACGGCGGGGGCTTCGTGCTGGGGGACTGGGAGGGCGACGACCCGTACTGCCGCCACCTCGCCGACACGGCGGGGTGCACGGTCGTCAACGTCGACTACCTGCTGGCCCCGGAGCACCCGTTCCCGGCCGCCGTGCACCAGGTGACGGACCTGCTCGCGTGGCTGGGCGCCGGAGCGTCCGTGTTCGGTGCGGACGGGACCCGGCTCGCCGTCGGCGGCCACAGCGCGGGCGGGAACCTGGCCGCGGCGGCGTGCCTGCTCGCCGCGCGTCGCGGGCAGCCCGGGCCGCGCGGGCTGGTCGTCGACTACGCACCGCTCGACCTGGCCACCGCGCCGGCGGGGAAGCTGGCGGCCGGGGCCGCGCCCGAGGCGGTGGAGCTCGCGCAGATCGGGGCGCGGTTCAACGCCTGGTACCTGCCGTCCCCGGCGGCCGGGGCCGACGAGCTCGCCTCGCCGGTGCGCGCGCGCGACCTGTCGGTCCTGCCGCCGACGCTCGTCCTCACGGCGGAGCACGACCTGCTGCGCGCCGACGGTGACCGCTTCGCGGACCGGCTGCGCGCCGCCGGCGTCGACACCGAGCACGCCGTCCACCCCGGCAGCGGCCACGCGTTCACGCACGTGGGCCCGGAGGACCAGGCCGCGGCGGCGTGGCAGCGCATGGCCGACTTCCTGCGGCGCGTGCTCGGAGGCGACCCGTGCGCCTGAGCGGCACCCACCTGTTCACGATCGACGCGCTGCTGGGCCCCGTCGTGGACGTCGGCGTGACCCCGACCGGGCACCGCCGCGTCATCCCGGTGGTGGGCGGCACGGTCACCGGTGGGCTCCGGGGCGCGGTGCTGCCCGGCGGTGCCGACTGGAACCTGCAGCACCCGGACGGCTCGACGGAGCTCTGGGCGCGGTACGAGATCCGGCTCGACGACGGGGCGGTGGTCTCCGTGACGAACACCGCGGTGCACGCGCCCGACGACCCGGCACCCATCCTCACCACGCCGCACTTCGACGTGGGTGCGGACGGCCCCGTCCGACTGCGCACGGGGGTGCACGTCGGCCTCCTCACCCCGCGCCTCGACGAGGGTCGGGTCCGCATCGAGGTGCACCGGCTGGACGCCGCGGAGACATGATGCTGACGACCGAAACTTGCGGCGCCGGGGCGTCGCGCTCGGCCGGCTCACGCGGCGCAATCTGGCCGAAAGCGGCCCAGACCGGCCATCTACACCGGTAGAAGTCACCCGGAAGAGTGATGAAACGGTTCGTAACGCGTCCCGAAACTATCTGACCACCGTCCGGCTGTTGACCGGGCATCGGGGACCGGCGGAGGGTGATGCGCCGGCGTCAGCCGACACCTGGACCCCTGAGGAGGGATCAATGAGGACCCCACGACAGAGGCACGCACGCGGCCCCCTCGCCGCCGCGGTGAGCGGCCTCGCCGTCGCCACGCTGGCCGTGACGCTGGCCGTTCCGGCCGCCGCAGCCGGCAGCACCCTGCAGGCGGCGGCCGCGGAGAGCGGCCGCTACTTCGGCACCGCGATCGCCGCGAGCCGGCTCAACGACTCGACCTACACGACCATCGCGAACCGAGAGTTCAACATGATCACGGCCGAGAACGAGATGAAGATGGACGCGCTCGAGCCGTCCCAGAACCAGTTCAACTACACCAACGGCGACCGCATCGTGAACTGGGCGCGCCAGAACGGCAAGCAGGTGCGCGGGCACGCGCTCGCGTGGCACTCGCAGCAGCCGGGCTGGATGCAGAACATGTCCGGCACGGCGCTGCGCAACGCGATGCTCAACCACGTCACGCAGGTCGCGACCTACTACCGCGGGAAGATCCACAGCTGGGACGTCGTCAACGAGGCGTTCGCCGACGGCTCGTCGGGCGCGCGCCGCGACTCCAACCTGCAGCGCACGGGCAACGACTGGATCGAGGCGGCCTTCCGCGCCGCGCGGGCCGCCGACCCGAACGCCCGGCTCTGCTACAACGACTACAACACCGACAACTGGGCGCACGCCAAGACGCAGGCCGTCTACAACATGGTGCGTGACTTCAAGTCGCGCGGCGTCCCGATCGACTGCGTCGGCTTCCAGGCCCACTTCAACTCGGGCAACCCCGTGCCGTCGAACTACGACACGACCCTGCGCAACTTCGCCGCGCTCGGCGTCGACGTGCAGATCACCGAGCTGGACATCGAGGGCTCGGGCAGCTCGCAGGCGCAGCAGTACCAGGGCGTCGTCCAGGCGTGCCTGTCCGTCGCCCGCTGCACCGGCATCACCGTGTGGGGCGTGCGGGACACCGACTCGTGGCGCGCCTCCGGCACGCCGCTGCTCTTCGACGGCTCCGGCAACAAGAAGGCCGCCTACACCAGCGTGCTCAACGCGCTGAACGCGGGCGGCACGCCGGTCCCGAACCCGACGACCCCGGCGCCGAACCCGACGACCCCGGCGCCGAACCCGACGACGCCGGTCCCGAACCCGACCACGCCGGTGCCGAACCCGACGACCCCGCCGCCGACCGGCACCCCGAGCTGCACGGCGACCTACTCCGAGGGCCAGAAGTGGGGCGACCGGTTCAACGGCACGGTGACCATCCGCGCCACCACGAACATCAGCGGCTGGGCCTCCACCGTGACCGTGCGCTCCCCGCAGCGCATCAGCGCGACGTGGAGCGGGACGCCGACGTGGAACGCCGCCGGCAACGTCATGACGATGCGGCCGAGCGGCAGCGGCGCCCTGGCGGCCGGCCAGACGGCGACGTTCGGCTTCACGGTCATGCACGGCGGCAACTGGACGTGGCCGACCGTCTCGTGCTCGGCCTCCTGACGGTCTGAGGACGCAGCACAGCACCGCACGACGGGCGCGGCACCTCCGGGTGCCGCGCCCGTCGTCCGTCCGCGCCGGCCGTCCGTCCGCACCCGTCGTCCGTCAGCACCCGGCGCGCCACCGCGCGGCGCACGGCCCCGCACCGGCGGTTCACCCCGGCGCGGCCGGCCCGGCCGTATCAGGCCCCCGCGAGCACGGCTCCTCCTCGTACCTGCCGTCCGGCAGGTGCCCACGAGGGGGGTCCTGCCATGAGCACATCGAGCGCCGTCCTGCTGTACTCCGCCCACCCGGCCGTGACCGCCCTGACGGCGGAGACGACGCTCGCGGCGCGGTCGCCGCGCACCCGCGTGCTGCCGGACGTGCGCGCCGAGGTGGAGCGGGCGCACGCGCTGGTGCTCGCCGGCGACCACGCCGGGGCGGCGCAGGTCTACCACGCCGTGCGCACCCGCATCTTCCGGCTGCTGCACGCGGGCGGCCCGACACCCCTCGCCGGCGTCAGCGACCACTTCGCCGCGCCGCACGACGTCCGGCACCTGCCGGCCATGGTCGCCGCGGCGGCCGTCCTCATGGCCGACCTCGTGCCGGGCGACCCCGAGCAGCCGGTCGTCGACCCGGGCCTCGACCGCGCCGACCTCGGCGCGTTCGCCGGAGCGGCGACGGCCCTCCCACGCACCGGCCCCGTGGACGCCCCGGCGTACGCCACGCAGGCCGTGCTGGGCCGCGCCGCGTTCGACACGGGCGACTACACCGGGGCGATGAAGCGGTTCTCCGCGGCCGCCGACGCGGCCGACGGTGACCCGGGCGCGCGGGCGACGCTCCTGCTCGACGCCGGCGCGGCAGCGGTCCAGGCCGGGCACGCGCAGGAGGCCGGGCGTCTGCTCACCGCCGCGCTGGAGGGGTTCCGGCAGACCGACGACGCGCTCGGCGCCGCACAGGCGAGCCACAACCTCGCCGTCGTCGCCGCCGGCGCGGGCGAGGTCGAGACCGCGAAGAAGGCGTTCCAGGAGGCCGACGACCGCAGCCGCGCGGCGGCCGGGTCGGCCGGGCGGGCGGTGGACGTCATCGACCGGCTCGGACGCTCGGGCACCGGCACGCGGGCGCTGCGGCTCGCCGACGGGAGCACGGCGGAACCTGTCGTGACGGGCACCGGCGCCGGCGGCGCGGCGGCCGGCGCGCGACGGGTCGTCGTCGACGGGGCGCGACCGCTCCGGGCGACCGCCACGGCGGACCAGGGCGCCACGGCCGTGCTCGCCCGCACGGACCTGGCCGAGGCGCTCGCCGGCGTGACCGGAGCGCCCGGGGTCGTCGTCGACGAGGCCCCCGGCAGCGTCGACCTCGGCGACCTGCTCGGCCGGGGCGCGACGGTGGTGCTGCGCGACCCGCTCGCGCCCACGGTGTGGAGCACGCGTCCCCTCGCCGGCGCCGTCGAGGCGGCCGAGCGCGCCGTCACGTACACGACCGGCGTCGTGCGCGGCTCGACGGTCACGCCGCTCTCGTGGTCGGCGGCGGAGGCGCCCCGCGTCGAGGACCTCCTCGACGCCGCGTACCGCCCGCGTCTCGCCGCCACCAGCCACCGCGACCTGCGGGCCGCGCTGCTGTCCGTCGTGGACGTGTCCGTGCACCTGGCGCACCTGTACTACTATGTCGTCCCGGTCGGGCTGGCCGAGGCCTACGCCGGCCTGGGGGAGTGGGCGACCGCGCGCACCTGGCTGTACCGGGCCGCCGACTACCCCTACCTCAACACGCGCCTCGAGGGGCCCGTGCTGTGGGCCCGCATCGCCCGGACGCACCTCGACGAGGGAGACACGCGCTACAAGGAGGACGAGCCCGCGGCCGCGCTGGCCGCCTACGGCGGGGTCGTGGCCGCGGACGGCGGACCCGGTGACGCACCGCTCAGGACGCACCCCGCCCTCGCGGGCACCGGCACCCTCGTGGCGGCGCTGCTCGCCGACCCCGCGGCGCTGCCCGACGGCCTGGACCCCGGCACGGGCGCGCTCGTGCTCGACGTCGCCGCCCGCGTGCGCCAGCTGACCGCCGGGCTCGACTGGTTCGGGCTGCCGGCGTCCGTCGTGCCGCCGTTCACGTTCGACTACCTGCAGAACGCCTCGCGCTTCCTCGCCCAGCAGGCGCAGGCGGCCGAGCGCGACCTCATCCAGTTCATGGAGCGGTACGACAGCGGGCGGCTCACGCGGCTGCAGGCGCAGCAGGCTGCGGCCGGAGCGGCCGCGGACGCCGCGGTCGCGGCGCAGCAGGCCCACGCCGCGCAGGCCGAGGTCGAGCTGGCGCAGACGGCGCGCGACCTGGCGCAGACCCGGCACGACCACGCCGTCGACGCCCGGTCGTCGTACGCGACGATGACCGCCGAGCAGATCGCCCTCGAGACGGAGATGGCCTGGTACAGCTCGCAGAACGAGTGGGAGCTCGACAACCCGATCCCGGGCGACGGCCGCGACATCCACGAGGTGATCGCGGCGGACCGCCACCGGCTGGGGGAGATCAGCCGCGACCACGAGCTCATGCGCATGCAGCAGAACGCGGACGAGCTGGCGATCGCGGAGCAGCAGGCCGGCGACCAGGTCGCCCTGTCGCAGGCGCGGGCCCAGGCGGCCGCGCTGCAGTCGCAGGCGGCGGCGCTGCGACGCGTGCAGGCGCAGGAGCTCGCCGCGGCGTTCGAGGCGAGCGCCTTCACCCCCGAGGTCTGGAAGGCCCTCGCCGACTTCATGCGCGCGCAGGCGCAGCGCTACCTCTACTGGGCGACGCGGGTCGCCCGCCTCATGGAGCGGGCCTACGAGTTCGACTACGACGCGGCCGTCGACCGCGTCCGCACCGACTACTCCGCCGGTGCCGTCGACGGCATGCTCGGCTCCGACCAGCTCCTGGCCGACATCGACTACTTCACGTACGACCGGATCACGCGCACGACCCACAAGACCGTGCGCGCCAGCCGCGAGGTGTCCCTCGCCGGGTCCTACCCGTTCGCGTTCGCGGGGTTCCGGCGCACCGGTGCGGTCGCGTTCGACACGCTCCTCGCCGACCTCGAGCGCTCCTACCCGGGGTCGTACAACCACCGCATCCAGGCCGTCGAGGTCGAGGTCGTGGGCCTCGTGCCGAGCCACGGGCTGCGCGGCACGCTGACGAACAGCGGCGTCTCGCAGTACCGGGCGCTCGACGGGTCGACCAAGTGGCGGCTGCAGAACGTCGACACGATGCTGCTCAGCTCCTACGCGCGCGACGACGCCGTCGTCTTCCGGCCGCGGCCGGAGCTGCTCGGCGTCTTCGAGGGCGTCGGGATGGCGTCCGGCTGGACGCTGCGCTACCCGCCGCACGTCAACGACGTCGACTACCGCTTCCTCGTCGACGTGCGCGTGACCTTCCACTTCGAGGCCCAGTTCGACCGCGCCCTCGAGGCGACCGTCCGTGCCCTGCCCGTGCCCGCCGAGCAGCTGCGCGCCACCACGTCGTCCAGCCTGCGGAACGACCGGCCCGACCGGTTCTACCTCTTCACGACGCAGGGCAGCACGACGCTCACGTTCGGTCCGGAGCACCTGCCGCACCACCACCTCGACCCCGTCGTACGGACGGTGGCGGTGCAGCTGCTGCCCGGCGCGGGGCCGCTGCCGAGCGTGCCGCTCACGATCACGGCACCCGGTGGGGCCACGGCCGACGTCGTGCCCGACGGCGACGGGCGCGTCGCGTCCGACGACCCGGCGCTCGCGGTCCTGGCCGGCGCCGACGTGCTGGGCGAGTGGGGCCTGTCGACCACGGCCGACGCCGCGGACCGCGGCGCGGTGCACGACGTCCTGCTGTTCGTCGAGTACGACTTCACCGCACGGGACGCGTCATGAGCGGCGTCGGCCCGGACGTCCTCGCCCTGCCGCGCGGCGGCGGCGCCGTCGGGGGCATCGGCGGCGGCTTCGCCCCGGACCTCAACACCGGCGGCGGCGGGTACGCCGTCCCGCTCGACCTCCCGCAGGGGGTCGACGGGCACACCCCGCAGCTCACGCTCCAGTACGGCACGGCGCACGGCGCGGGGCCCTTCGGGCTCGGGTGGGCGCTGAGCCTCCCGCGCGTCGAGGTGTCGACCGACGGCCGGCTGCCCGCCCACGACGGCACCGACGTGCTCGTGGTGCCCGGCGCGGGCCCGCTCGTCGCCGTGCCCGGCGACCCCGGTGCCTTCGTGCCCGAGACGGACGGTCTCGGCTGGCGCGTCCGGCGCACCGGCGACGGGTTCACCGTGACCGACCGCTCGGGGCTGCGGCACGTGCTGGGCACGACGCCCGGCGCGCGTGTGGCGGACCCGGCCGACCCGGGGCGCGTGCACGCCTGGCTGCTCGAGCGGTCCGTGCGCCCCGCCGGCCAGGAGATCGCCTACACGTGGGCGGCCGACGGCCTGCTCACGGACGTGCGGTGGGCCGCCTACCGGCTCGAGCTGCACTACGAGGAGCGTCCCGACCCGGTGCTCGACGGACGCGCCGGCTTCCTGCGCGTCACGACGCGGCGGTGCGTCGCCGTCGAGCTGCACGCACCCGCGCAGGCGCCGTCCCTGCTGCGCCGGTACACGCTCGACTACGTCGCGGGCGCCCCGACCGGGCACAGCCTGCTCGCCGGCGTGACCCTCAGCGGCCACGGTGCCGACGGCACCGTCGAGGCGTTCCCTCGCCTGGCCTTCACGTACACCGACGGCGGCGGGTTCGGCCTGCGCGCCACCGGGTCGGGGCTCGCCGGGGTGCTCGCCCAGCCGGGCGGCACCCTCGCGGACCTCACGGGCGACGGCCTGCCCGACGCGGTCCTGCTCGGCGCCGTGCCGGCGGTCGCGGCGAACCGCGGCGGGCTCGCCTTCGACCCCCCGCGCCCGCTGGGCCGCGCGGGGCTGCCCGGTGCCCCGGCGGGTGCGGCGACCTTCGTCGCGGACCTCACGGGGCGCGGTCGCGTCGACCTCGTCACCGTCGGCGCCGGGCTGCGCCACCGCTACCCCGTCGACCGCGGCGTGGTCGGCCGGCCGGTCGTCGACCGGTACGCGCCGACGGCGGTGCCGTGGGACGCCGACGTGCGCCTGCTCGACCTCGACGGGGACGGGGCCACGGACCTGCTGGCGCTCGCCGACGGCATCCTCACGACCGTGACGTCCGGCGCCGCCGACGCGTGGGACGAGGTGCGGCGGCGCGTCGTCGCGGACGGCGACCCGCTCGCCGGGCTCGACCTGCGCTCGCCCGACGTGCGCGTCGCGCCCATGGGCGGCGACGGGCTCGTCGACCTCGTCGAGGTGCGCAACGGCAGCGTCCGGTGGTGGCCGAACCTGGGTCACGGCCGGTGGGGCGCTCCCGTGAGCATGGCGGGTGCGCCCGTGCTGCCGGCCGGCTACCGGCCGGACCGCGTGCTCCTCGTGGACCTCGACGGCGACGGGTGCGCCGACCTCGTCCACGTCGGCACGGACGGGGTGCACGTGTGGTCCAACCGCGGCGGCACGGCGTTCGAGGCCGAGGTGGTCGTCGCGCCCGTGCCCGGGGTGACGGTCGAGCGCATCGAGCCGGTGGACCTGCGGGGCACGGGGTGCGTCGGGCTGCTCCTGCTCACGCGGCACGGGTCGCGGCCGGCGGCCTACCAGCTGGACCTCGAGGCGAAGCCGTACCTGCTGGACCGGGTCGACGACGGCCTCGGCCACGTCACGACGATCCGGTACGGCACGTCGACGGCGCAGTCGCGGCACGACGCGGACGCGGGACGCCCGTGGTCCACGTCCCTGCCGTTCGCGGTGCCCGTCGTCACGGCGGTCGAGCGCACCGAGCCCGCGGGCGCCCCGCGCGTCAGCACGTACCGGTACCACGACGGCCACTGGGACCCCGCGCTGCGCCGGTTCCTCGGGTTCGCCGTCGTGGACGAGGTGGAGGCCGGCGACGAGACCGTCGAGGGGCTCCTGCGGCGCACCGAGTTCCACCTCGGCCGCACGCCCGAGCGCACCGACCGGCCGGCGACGGACGCCGAGCGGGTCGCCGCGCAGGTGCTCCGGGGCCGCGTCGTGCGGTCCGCCGGCTACCGGGCCGACGCCGACCCCGACGTGGACGCCCCCCTGTTCGAGGTCCGGCAGGACTGGCGCGCGCACGTGGAGGACCTCGGCGGCGCGGCGGCCGCCACGCCGCGGCTCGTCGAGCGACGCGAGGACCACCTCGACGGCGGCGGGACCGCGTGGCGCAGCACCGTCACCACGACGCTGGCGTGGGACGCCACCGGGAACGTCACCGAGCAGGTGCAGCGGACCGTGCTCGCGGCCGACCCCGCCTCCGCGCAGGAGGTCCGGACGGTCACCGCGTACGCGCTCGACCCGACCGGCCGCGTCCTGGACAAGGCGGCCCGGGTGCGGCAGACCGACGGCTCGGGCGCGGTCGTCGACGACCGCGTGCTGCGCTACGACGGCCCGGCGTCCGAAGGGCTGCCCGTGGGGGAGGTCGGCGCCGGGCTGCTCACGCACGAGGAGCGCCTCGTGCTGCGCGACGACCAGGTCGCCGCCGTCTACGGCGCCGACGTGCCCGACCTCGCCGCCCTCGGCCACCATCGCCGCGCCGGGGAGGACGGCTGGTGGGTGCACGCGGTGCGCTACGACCGCACCGTGCCCGGGCGGCTCGTCGCCCGGGACCCGCGAGGCGCGCCCGTGACCCTCGAGCTCGACGCGGAGCACCTGTTCCCCGCGCGGCGCACCGACGCGCGCGGCAACACCGTCGAGGCCACGGTCGACCGGCGCGCCCTGCGGCTGGCCTCCCTCACCGACGGCAACGGCGGCGTGCGCCGCAACACCTACGACGCGCTGGGCCGCCTCGTCGCCGAGCACCGCCCCGGTGACGGCGACACCGAGCCGACCGTCGTGCACACCTACCTGCTCGGGCCCGCCGGCCCGCAGGTGGAGGTGCGCGAGCACGCCTCGGCCGACCGGACGGCGCCCGTGACCACCCGCCGGCTCCTCGACGCCGACGGGGAGGAGACGGGGGTCGCACGCCGGGACGGCGACGGCACGTGGGTCGTCACCGAGGCGCAGCGGCGCAACGCCCGGGGGCTGACCGCCCGCTCGTACCTGCCGTACCGGGCCCCCGCGGCGCCGGACCCGGAGCCCCCCGCGCCGGGCGCTCCGCACCTGGCCACCCGGTTCGACGCGCTCGGCCGGCCGGTCCGCGTCGACCTGCCCGGCGGTGGCGTGCGGCGCGGCGTGCACGCACCCGGCCGTTCCGACCTGTGGGACGAGGAGGACACGCGCGCGGGGTCGCCGCACGAGGGCACGCCGACGAGCTTCCACCTCGACGGTGCCGGCCGCGTGGCGCGCGTCGTGCACCGCCTCGACGGGACGGAGGTCGTCACGACGTACCGGTACGACCTGCGCGACCAGCCGGTCGCCGTGACGGACGCCCTCGGCCGCACGACCACCGTGACGTACGACCTGCTCGGCCGGCGCGTCCGCGTCGACGACCCGTCCACCGGCCCGGTCGTCCTGGTCCACGACGCCGCCGGCAACGTCGTCGAGCGCCGCAACGCGGCGGGGCAGCGGGCACGGCAGGAGTTCGACGTCCTCAACCGCCTCGTGCGCGCGACGCAGGACGGCGGCGCCGACGTCGACCACCGGTACCTCGACCGCGTCGACGTCCCCGGCGACGCCGCCCCCGGGCGCCGCGTCGGGCGGCTCGCCTCCGTCACCGACGCGCGGGGCACGGTGACGTTCGACTACGACGTGCGCGGCGAGGTCGAGCAGCGCCGCGTCGTGCTGCCCGACGGCACGGCGTACACGCTGCGCCGGCGCACGGACCGGCTGGGGCGCGTCGCCTCGATCACGTACCCCGGTGCCGGGGACGTACCGGGGCCGGTGCTGACCTACCGCTACGACGCCCGGGGCATGCTCACGGCGGTCTCCGGCGTGGTGGACGCCGTCGACCGCGACGCCGCCGGCAACCCCGTCGTCACCCGCTTCACGGGCGGCGTCCGCACGGAGCGCACGTACGACGCCATGCTCCGGCTCGCCACGTCCCGCACGCTCGACGCGGGCGGCACGGTCCTCCTGCAGGAGGACCTCGTGCGGGACCTGACCGGCCGGGTCGCCGGTGTCACCGGCCTCGACCCCGCCGACACCTGGGCCTACGAGCACGACGCCCTCGGGCGCCTGGTCCGTGCCGCGCCGGGCGCCGGCGCCGTCCTCGAGCTCGCGTACGGGCCGACGGGCGACGTGCTGCACCGCTCCGACGTCGGAGCGTTCGCGTACGGCGGTGCCGGCGCGGCCCCGACGGCCGTCACCTCGGCCGGGCCGCACACCTACGGGTACGACGCGGCCGGCCGCCAGACCACCGGGCCGGCGGGCGCGTTCACCTACGACGCCCGCGACCGGCTCACGTCGGTGACGGGGGCGGGCCCGGGTGCGGTCACCACCACGGTGACGCACGGCGCGTTCGAGGAGCCCGCCGTGCGCGAGGTGACCACCGGTGCGACCACGCGCCGCATCGTGCACCTCGACGACCTCGTCGAGCTCCACGACGGACACCTCGTCCTGCTGGTGACCGACGGGACCGGCCCCACCGGCCAGCTCGTGCCGGGCGGTCCCGTCGCCCGCTGGCACACCGACCACCGCGGCTCGGTCGTGCTCGTGACCACCGGCGCGGGCGCGGTCGTCCAGCGGCTGCGCTACGACCCGTACGGACGGCTGCTGTCCAGCCTGCCCGGGGACCGGCCCCGCGCCACCTACGACGGGTACGACCTCCTCGACGAGGTCGGCCTCTACCTGTCGCCACGCCGCCCCTACGACCCCGTGCTCGGCCGGTACCTCGTGCCCGACACCGTCGCGTCCGACCTGTGGCACCCGGTCGGGACGAACCGGTACGCCTACGCGGCCGACGACCCGGTCACCGTGCACGACCCCTCCGGCCGGGCGTGGTGGCACGTCGCCCTCGCGGCGCTGGCGGTCGTCGCGGTGATCGTGCTGACCGTCGTGACGTTCGGGGCCGGTCTCATCAGCCTCGGCGCGATGATCGGGGTGTTCGCCGCCATGGCCGTCGGGGGCACCGTCGGGGGCATCGCCGCCGCGCAGGCGGGCGGCGACGTCGCGCTCGGCATCCTGCTCGGCGCGGCGCTCGCGGGCGCCGCCGCGCTGGGCGGCGCGCTGGCGGGCGCGGGCTTCGCCGCGAGCTTCGGGGCGAAGGCGTTCCTCACGCACGTGCTGTCCGGAGCGGTCAGCGGCATGCTGCTCGGCGCGGCCACGGGCTTCGCCGCGGGCTGGGCCGGCGGGCAGGGCTCGCTGGGCGACGTGTGGGAGCGGACGTGGCAGTCGGCGCTGGCGGGACTGGCCACCGGGATCGTCTTCGGCGTCGCGAGCTACGGGTTCGCGCAGGGCTGGTTCGGCACCGGCAACATCGACCCGCGCCTGCCGACGAGCGCGGAGGTCCAGCGCGCCGCGGCGGAGGGCGCGCGCGCCGCCGGCCAGGCGGGGAACGCGGGTGCGACGGTCGGGCAGGCCGCAGGGCAGGGCGCCGGCGCGGCGGCCGGCAGCCTCGCCACGAGCGCGCTGAACTTCGGCGCGTCGTCGGGGTTCAACGTCCTGCAGACGTTCGTGTTCAACCCCGTCGCCATGACGCTGCTGATCGAGTCCGTGTCCGTGCTGTTCGCGTTCGACCTCGTGGACGACCTCGCCGACGCGATCCGGGACTCCGGCGCCAGGGCGTCGGCCGCCGGGACGTGGTGACGGACCGCCGCACGGCTACCGGTGCCGCCGGACCGAGCGCTTTGCTGTTTCCGGGCGCAGCCGTGGTGGAATGCCGCATCGAGCCGCGAGCAGGCGGCGCCGAGATGCATGGAGGACGTGTGGACCAGTCGTTGCAGCAGGTGTTCGAGCAGGTCTTGCGCCGCAACCCGGGTGAGGCCGAATTCCACCAGGCGGTCCGTGAGGTGTTCGACACGCTGGGCCCCGTGGTCCGCAAGCACCCGCAGTACGTCGAGGCGGCCGTGCTCGAGCGGCTCTGCGAGCCGGAGCGGCAGATCATCTTCCGCGTGCCGTGGGTCGACGACGCCGGCCGGGTGCAGATCAACCGCGGGTTCCGTGTCGAGTACAACTCCGCGCTCGGCCCGTACAAGGGCGGCCTGCGGTTCCACCCGTCGGTGTACCTGGGCATCGTCAAGTTCCTCGGGTTCGAGCAGATCTTCAAGAACGCGCTCACGGGCATGCCGATCGGCGGCGGCAAGGGCGGCTCCGACTTCGACCCGCGCGGGCGGTCCGACGGCGAGGTCATGCGGTTCTGCCAGTCCTTCATGACCGAGCTGTACCGCCACCTCGGCGAGCACACGGACGTGCCGGCGGGGGACATCGGCGTGGGCGGCCGGGAGATCGGCTACCTGTTCGGCCAGTACAAGCGCATCACCAACCGGTACGAGTCCGGGGTCCTCACGGGCAAGGGCGTGGCGTGGGGCGGCTCCCTCGTGCGCACCGAGGCCACCGGCTACGGCACCGTCATGTTCACGCAGGAGATGCTCCGCACGAGCGGCCGCGAGCTCGACGGCCTGCGGGTCTCGGTGTCGGGCGGCGGCAACGTGGCGATCCACGCGATCGAGAAGGCGCAGCAGCTGGGTGCGACGGTGCTCACGTTCTCCGACTCGTCCGGGTACGTCGTCGACGAGGCGGGCGTGGACCTGGCGCTCCTCAAGGACGTCAAGGAGGTGCAGCGGGGCCGCGCCGCCGACTACGTGGCCCGCCGTCCCGGGGCCCGGCTCGTCACCGACGGCCGCGTGTGGGACGTGCCCGTGGACGTGGCGCTGCCGTGCGCGACGCAGAACGAGCTGCTGGTCGACGACGCGAAGGTCCTGCTCAGCAACGGCGTGCTCGCGGTCGCCGAGGGCGCGAACATGCCCACCGACCCGGGCGCGGTCGCGCTCCTGCAGGAGTCCGGGGTGCTGTTCGGCCCCGGCAAGGCGGCGAACGCCGGTGGTGTGGCGACCTCGGCGCTCGAGATGCAGCAGAACGCGTCGCGGGACTCGTGGACGTTCGAGTACGCCGAGGGGCGCCTCGACGAGATCATGACCGGCATCCACGACCGCTGCGCGGCGACCGCCGAGGAGTACGGCGCGCCCGGGAACTACGTGCTCGGGGCGAACATCGCGGGCTTCCTGCGCGTGGCGGACGCGATCGTCGCCCTCGGCGTCATCTGACCCCGGAGGCCGCGGCGGGCGCGTGCCCGCCGCGGCCCGGGCCGCGCCCGTGGCCGCGGGCTCAGCGTCGCGCGCGCCGCCCCATCGCCTTGACCGCCTCGGTGAGCAGCAGCACGACCACCGCGCCCGCGGCGGCGAGCCCCCAGTCGCGCAGCCCGATCGGCGCCGACTCGAACCACGTGTGCATGAACGGCGCGTACGTGAACACGAGCTGCAGCACGAGCAGCGCGCCGACCGCCAGCAGGACCGCGCGGTTCCCGACCAGCACGCGCGGCGTCAGGCTCGAGCGGGTGAGGAACCGGCACGACAGCAGGAACGCGATCTGGCCGAGCACGAGGGCGGTGACGGCGCTCGTGCGCGCGACGCCGTCGCCGCCGCCCAGCCGCTGCTCCGCCAGGTAGACGCCGAGGGTGACGCCGCCGATGAACAGGGACGCCGTCACCACCAGCACGAGCGACCCGCGCGACAGCACCGGTTCGCGCGGTGAGCGCGGCGGGCGGTCCATCACGCCGGGCTCGGCGGGCTCGTACGCGAGGGACAGCGAGAGCGTCACCGCGGTCACCAGGTTGACCCACAGGATCTGCACGGGCGTGAGCGGCAGCGCGAGCCCCAGCAGCACGGCGACGAGGATGACGAGCGACTGCGCGCCGTTGGTGGGCAGGAGGAACACGACGGACTTGCGGATGTTGTCGTAGATGCGCCGCCCCTCCTCGACGGCCCGCTCGATGGTGGCGAAGTTGTCGTCCGCGAGGACGATCTCCGCCGCCTCCTTGGTGGCCTCGGTGCCCTTGATGCCCATCGCGATGCCGACGTCGGCGCGCGTCAGCGCCGGGGCGTCGTTCACGCCGTCCCCGGTCATCGCGACGACCTCGCCGTGCGACTGCAGGGCGCGGACGATGCGGATCTTGTGCTCCGGGCTCGTGCGCGCGTAGACGTCGACGTCGCGCACGCGCGTGCGGAGCTGCTCCTGGCTCATCACCTCGAGCTCCGCACCGGTCAGCGCCTGCACGTCGTGCCCGGGCGGGACGATGCCGAGCTCGCGGGCGATCGCCACCGCCGTGCCGGCGTGGTCGCCCGTGATCATCTTCACCGCGATCCCCGCGCGGTGGCACTCGGCGATCGCCGCGACCGCCTCGGGCCGCGGCGGGTCGAGGATGCCGACGACGCCGAGCAGCACGAGGCCCGTGCCGACGTCCGCGAGCCCGAGCGTCGTCGTCGTCGCGTCCGCGGGCCGGTACGCCGCCGCCAGCACGCGCAGGCCACGCGCACCGAGGGCGTTGACGGCCGCCTCCCACCGCGCGCCGTCGAGGGGCGCGGGCCGACCGTCGGGGCCGCGCTGCGCGCTCGCGCGCTCGAGCAGGCGGTCGGGCGCCCCGACGACGTGGACCCGCAGCTCTCCGGAGGGGAGCCGGTCCAACGTCGCGGAGAGCTTGTTGGCGGACTCGAACGGCAGTGCGGCGACGCGCTGCGCACCGGTGGTGTCCGCCCCGGCCTTGAGGGCGAGCGTGCGCAGGGCGCCCTCGGTGGGCTGCCCGACCACGCGCCAGTGCCCGGCGTCGTCCACCGAGACGCGCGCGTCGTTGCACAGCGTCGCGGCCTCCAGCAGCGCGCGCAGGTCGCCGTGCGTGTCGAGCGACGCCGCGGCGCCGTCGAGGGTGAGGCGCCCGACCGGCTCGTAGCCCAGGCCCTCGACGTCGTACGTGCCGTCCGCGGTCACGACCGTGCGCGCGGTCATCTCGTTGCGGGTGAGGGTGCCGGTCTTGTCGGAGCAGATGGTGGTGACCGAGCCGAGCGCCTCGACCGCCGGCAGCCGGCGGGTGATCGCGTTGCGGCGCGCCATCTGCTGCACGCCGAGCGCCAGGGTGACGGTGACGAGAGCCGGGAGGCCCTCGGGCACCGCGGCCACCGCGAAGCCGATGGCCGCCGAGATCAGCTCGGGCGGGTCCCACGCGTGGATCACCCGCCCGACGACGAGCATGACCGCCGCCATGACCAGGATCCCGCGCGACAGCAGCGTCCCGAGCCGGGCCAGCTGGCGCTTGAGCGGCGTCTCGAGGTGGTCGACCTCGGCGACGAGGGCCTGGATACGGCCGATCTCGGTGGCCGCTCCCGTCGCGGTGACCACGGCGACCCCGGTGCCCCCGGCCACGATCGTCCCCGAGAACAGCATGCTCGCGCGGTCGCCGACGCCCGCGTCGGCCCCCACGGGGGCGACCTCCTTCGCGGCCGGCACGGACTCGCCCGTCAGCGCGGACTCGTCGACCTGCAGACCGGTCGCCTCCAGGAGCCGTGCGTCGGCGGGCACCTTGTCGCCCGAGCGGACCCGCACGACGTCACCCGGCACCAGCTCGTCGGCCTCCACCGCGGACCACTCACCGTCCCGTAGCGCCGTCGCCTCGAGCGACAGCATCGTGCGGATCCCGTCGAGCGCGCGTTCCGCCTGCCCCTCCTGCACGAGGCCGACGACCGCGTTGGCGACCGCCACGACGAGGATGACGGTGAAGTCGACCCAGTCCCCGAGGAACGCCTTGAGCACGGCCGCGGCGAGCAGGATGTAGATGAGGACGTCGTCGAAGTGCCGCAGGAACCGCACGACCGCGTGCTCCCGCGGCGCGGTGGGCAGGCGGTTCGGGCCGTACCGCTCCAGCCGGCGCGCCGCCTCGTCCGCGTGCAGCCCGCCGCGGCCGGCGGCCAGCGCACGCAGGACCGCGGCCGGGTCGTCGGCCCACGGGTGCGGGACCTCCCGGGCCGGCGCCGCGGTGCGCCCGGGTACCGTGCCGCCGTCCGACGCTGCCCTGTCGTCGGGTGGGGTCGCCGTCATCTCGTCACCTCGGTGCTCGCGAGTGCGTCCGTCCAGCGTCGCACCCGTGCGCGCCCCTGTCGTGGGCCGGGGTCAGGCCCGGGGCCCGGCGCCCGGGCCCGCGGTCAGGTGCTGGCGCGCACGACGAGGTGGATCGACGGCTCGTCGTCCGGCTCGGGCAGCCCGAGCGACGGCTGCACCCGGTTGAGCACGTGCCGTGCCAGGCTGGCGCCGACGTCGGCCGTCTGCACGTCGACCGTCGTGAGGGCCGGTGCCGCCAGGCGCGCGAGCGGTGCGTCGTCCACGCCCACGACCGCGAGGTCACGCGGCGCGCTGAGCCCGGCGGCACGCAGGCCGGCGAGCACCGCGAGGGCGACCTCGTCGTCGTACGCGCACACGCCGGTGACCGGGTCGGGCCGCTCCCGCAGCCGGCGCACCGCGCGCTCGGCGGCGTCGGGGTACAACGGCACGTCGACCGTGACGGGCTCCGGGAGGCCGCGCTCGGCGCACACCTCGTGCACGCCGGCGGCACGTCCCCGCGCCAGCGCGGTGGCGCGGGGGTCGGCCGCCGCCGCGTAGCCCAGGCGGGTGTGCCCGCGGGCGACGAGGTGCTCGGCCTGCAGCCGCCCGATCGTCCGCTGCGGCACGCGGACGAGATGGCCGTCGACGCCGTCGAGGGAGACCCCCACGACGGGGACGCCGCGCGCCGCCTCGGCGGTGACCTCGGCGAAGGTGAAGGCCCCGAGGTCGACGACGGCGACGGGCGTGAGCGAGGCGATCATCTGGGACAGGTCGCGGCCGTCGCGCCGCTGGTACACGTCCGCGTAGCCGTACGGCCGCAGGGTCGCACCGAGCACGCCCATGATGGCGACCGCCGCAGGGCTCACCGGCATGTCGGCGAGCACGACCAGCACCGTGTCGGTCCGACCGGCCCGCAGGGCGCGCGCCGCGGCCGACGGGGTGTACGCGAGGGCGGCCGCCGCCTCCTGCACGCGCGCACGCGTGGCCGCGCTGATGGTCTGACCCGGGGTGTCGTTGAGGACGTAGCTGACGGTGCTCTGCGAGACGCCCGCCCGCCGCGCGACGTCGCGCGAGGTCACACGCGGCTCCGGCATCGGTGCCCCCGCTCTCGTGCGACGGCCCGCTGCCCGAGCCGCGGTCCACTATGTCACGGTCCGCGCGGATCCCGGGCGCGCGGAGGTCCCGCCCGAGCAGCGCGACGCCCCGTCACCCACCGGCGGCGCGGCGGGCGGGGCTGCGGCGCCGTGGGTGCGGGGCCCGGACGAGCGCGTGGCGGGCGCGTCCCGGGGACGCGCCCGCCACGGGCACGGGTTGCGACGGGCTCAGCCCGTGCCGCTCAGCGCGCGACGCGCATCTCCGCGACGAGCGGGCACTGGAAGGGGTCGCGCGCGGCGAGGCCGACCTCGTTCAGGTAGCGCACGACGATCCCGTACGAGCGCGTCAGCGTCGTCTCGGTGTAGGCGATGCCGCGCTCGGCGCAGAACTGCTTGACGATCGGGCGCACCTCGCGCAGGGCGGGGCTCGGCATGCTCGGGAACAGGTGGTGCTCGACCTGGTGGTTGAGCCCGCCCATGAACACGTCGACCCAGCGGCCGCCCGTGATGTTGCGGCTCAGCAGGACCTGCCGGCGCAGGAAGTCGATCTTCATCGACTCGGGGACCACCGGCATGCCCTTGTGGTTCGGTGCGAAGGACGCGCCCATGTAGACGCCGAAGAGCCCGAGCTGCACGCCGAGGAACGCGAACGCCATGCCGACGGGCAGCACCCAGAACACGAGCGCGAGGTACCCGCCGAGGCGCAGCGTCACGAACGCGATCTCGACCCCGCGGCGCTTGACCGGGGCGCGGCCGAAGATCGTCTTGATGCCGGAGGCGTGCAGGTTGATGCCCTCGAGCAGCAGCAGGGGGAAGAAGAACCAGCCCTGGCGCTTGGCGAACCACGCGGCGGCGCCCGTGCGCGTCTTCGTCAGGTTGTCCGTCGTGAAGACGAGGACGCCGGGCTCGATGTCGGTGTCGGTGCCGACCGTGTTCGGCTTGGCGTGGTGCCGGCTGTGCTTGTGGTTCCACCACCCGTAGCTCATGCCGGCGTACAGGTTCGCCATGACGAGGCTCGCCCAGTCGTTCCACTTGCCGGACTTGAAGATCTGCCGGTGCGCGGCGTCGTGCCCGAGGAACATGACCTGCCCGAGCACGACGGCCAGTGCCGCCGCGACGACCAGCTGCCACCACGTCGGCCCCAGCAGCACGAACACCGTCATCAGGCCCACGAGGAGCAGGGTCAGCACCACGAACCGCGTCCAGTAGTAGGCGTAGCGCCGGCGCATCAGGCCTGCCTCCTGGACCATCCGCGTCAGCTCGGTGAAGTCGCTGACGTGCCGGTCCCGCCGCGGGCGCGTGCGCTCGGCCTCCCCGCCGGAGCGATCGGGCGCGACGTCGTGGGTGGTGGTCATCTGGTCTCCTTCGACGATCAGGTGGTGCAGCGCGACGCTGTGCGCGCGCCGATCCTTGCAGACCAGGGGGCACGACGCCCGCTCCGGCGCCCCGTGGGTCGCCCGACCCGCCGGAAGACGGTGCGCGTGGTGCGCTGGGTGCGCCCGGCCAGGGCACGGGTGGGACCGGCGCACCCGCGACGGGCGCGGCCGTCAGCGCTGCGCGACCACGGCCCAGACGTGCTTCGTCGTGCGCGTCCGGTACCAGCCGACCTCGTCGGCGACGCGGCGGGCGATCAGCAGGCCGAACCCACCCTCACCGGGGGCCCGCGGCCCGGCCACGACGGGCCGGGTGGCCGTGTCGTGGTCGGCGACGTCCAGGACGATCGCCGCGCCGTCGGTGCTCAGGTCGACGAGCGCGGGCGCGTGACCGTGCCGCAGCGCGTTGGTGGTGAGCTCCGAGACGAGGAGCGCGACCAGGTCCGCCGCGGGCGGGGGGGTGTGCCCCCGCCCCGCGTGCGCGACGACGGCCGCGTGCACCGCCCGGCGCAGCCGGGTCAGACCGGCGAGGTCGTCCACCTGCCAGTGCCCCAGCCGGTGCGGGCCGCGCGGCGGGCGGCTGCTGGGCAGGTCGTGGTCGTGGCCGTCGCGTCGGTCCGCCATCGGGTCACCGCCCCGCCGGCGTCGGGCCGCCCCGCTGAGGGTCCACCGGGTCCACCGGGTCCACCGCGGGCACCGGCGCGTCCGGGAGGAACGGCGACGCGTCGGCGGCCAGGTCGGCGGGCGTGCGGCTCGGTCCCGCCTCGGCCGGACGAGGCTCGTCCTCGGGGTGGGCACGCACCGCGAGCAGCGCGACGTCGTCGTCGCTGCCCGACGCGAGGTCGGCGATCAGGCGGTCGCAGAGCTCCTCGAGCGGGAGGTCCGCGAGCGCCTCCGCCGCCGTGCGCAGCCGTTCGAGGCCGACGGTCAGCGGCTCGCCCCGGCGCTCGACGAGCCCGTCCGTGTAGAGCAGCACCGTCGAGCCGGGCCGCACGACGACCGTGTGGTCGTGGCGGTCGTTGTGGGGACGCAGTCCGAGGAGCATGTCGGCGGGCCGGGCGAGCAGCTCGGCGTGCCCCTCGGGGTGCAGCAGCAGCGGCGGCAGGTGACCGGCGTTGGACCAGCGCAGCAGGCGGAAGCCCTGCTCGGCGAGGTCGGCGGGCTGCTCGACCTTCGCGAGGATGCCGGTGCTGAGGGCGCCGACGGCCAGGTCGTGGATCGCCCAGTCCAGCGACGCGAGGATGTGTGCGGGCGGCTTCACGACGGCGTGCGCGCCCCCGCGCAGGACGTTGCGCACCTGCGCCATGGCGACGGCGGCGCGCAGGTCGTGGCCCGTGACGTCGCCGATGACCAGGCACGTGCTGCCGTCGCGGACGACGAAGGCGTCGTACCAGTCGCCGCCGATCTGCGCGCCCGTCGCTGCCGGGACGTAGCGGGCCACGAGGTGCAGGTGGTCGGGCTCCGGGAGCTCGGTGAGCAGGCTGCGCTGCAGCTCCTCGGCCAGGTCGCGGCGCGCCGCGTGCAGGTGGGCGTTGTCCAGGGCGAGGCCGATCTGCGCCATCACGTCGCGCAGCGCGGTCAGGTCGGCGTCGGTGAAGGCCCCGCGGCCGACCGAGCGACCGAGGGTCAGCAGCCCGCGCGTGCGGCCGCGGCCCCGCAGCGGCATGACGACCATCGCGTCGGGCGCGAGCGCCGTGAGCAGCTCGTGCGCCGGCCCGTCCTCGACCAGGTCGCCGGGGCTCGGCAGGCCGGTGCGCAGCGCCTGCGCACCCCCGGCGAGCACCTGCGCGACCATCGACGACCGGGTCAGGGCGGGCACGCGCACCGCCCGGTACTCCTCGAGCACCGGCTGCATCGCGGGGTCGGCGTGCAGCGCCGCGACGTCGTGCAGGCGCTGCTGCCAGCCGGCGTGCCCCTCGTCCAGCAGGCTCGCCACCGCGAAGTCCGCGACGGCCGGCACGAGGTGGGGGAGCACGCCCCGCAACGCCTCGACCGGGTCGAGGATCTCGACCAGCCCCGCCGCGACCGCGGCCAGCAGCTCGGAGCGCTCGCGTGCCTCCTGCGCCGCGTCGAGCGCATGCCGGCGCGCGGTCACGTCGGTGAAGTACGCCGCGACGCCGCCGTGCTCGGGCACGGCGCGCACCTCGTACCACCCGTCGAGCGGCGCCGGGTAGTAGGCGTCGAACACGGCCGGCGCCCCGGTCCGCGCCACGGTCCGGTAGCCCTCCTCGAACTCCGTGCCCACCGCCGCGGGGAACAGGTCCCACAGGACGCCGCCGAGCAGGTGCTCCCGCGTCCTGCCGAGGATCCGCTCGGCCTCGGCGTTGACGTAGCCGATCCGCCAGTCGGGGTCGAGCCAGTAGTACCCCACCGTCATGTCCTCGAGGACGCGCCCCACCCGCTCCTCGCCCGTGCGCAGCGCGGTCGTGTCGGTGGCGACCCCGATGACCTGCTCCGCAGTCCCCGCCGCGCCGGCGAGGGCGCGCCCGCGGGCGCTGAGCCAGCGCGTGGAGCCGTCCGGCCGCACGACGCGGAACTCCGCCTCGTACACCCCGCACGTGGCGATCGCCGCGTCCAGCGCGGCCGTCACGTGCGCGCGGTCCTCGCGGTGCACACGCGCGCGGAAGGCGTCGATCGTGCCGCCGAACGAGTCCGCGTCGTAGGCGAACACCTCGAGCAGCGACGCGTCCCAGTGCAGCGCACCCGTCGCGAGGTCCCACTGGAACGTGCCCAGGCCCGCGGCCTGCGCGGCCGCGTCGAGCAGCGCGAGACGGTCCACGCGCGCGTACTCGCGGTCGAGCGCGTGGACCTCGAGCTGCGCGGCCGCCGCGGCGGCGAGGTGCTCGAGCGTCGCGACGTCCTGCGGCGTCCAGCGGCGGGCGTGCGGCTGGTGGACGCACATCGCCCCGACGACGCGGCGGTCGTCGCCGCGCAGGGGCACGCCCAGGTAGGCCCCGAGGCGCCCGCCCGCGACGGCGGCGGAGCCCGCGAGCCGTGGGTCGCCGGCGGCGTCGTCCACGACGACGCGCTCGCCCGCGGCGCCGACCCGGGCGCAGAGGGAGTCCACGAGGCTCGTGCGGGTGCCGACCGGCCCGGGCAGCGGGTCGACGCCCCCGACGACGACGCGCTCGTCGGTGAGCAGCGACAGCTCCGCCGACGGCGTGCCCAGCAGCTGCCCGGCGAGCTCGACGAGCGCCTGCAGCGTGCCGCCCCCCGACGCCTCCGCACGCAGGAGCCGTCGTGCGGCGGCCGTGCGCGCCACGTCGTCGGTGAGGGACCGCGCCGCCGCTCCGCCGTCCGCCGCGGCGCGCTCCCGGGGCGTGGCCCCGCCGCGCCGCGGGGTACGGCCCGCCGGGGTGGCGGCCGCACCGCCCGTCGGTTCCTCGACCAGGTCGTCGGACCGGTCGGCGGCCGACACGTCGCGCGCTCCGGGCACGGGCTCCTGCATGGGTGTGCCTCCTCCACCGGGCGTCGCGGTCGGGCCGTCGGTCGACGTCCCGGGCCGGCGCCGGTCGGGTGGACCGGCGGCCGTCGCACATCATCTCGCGCCGCGAGCGCCCCGCGCGCCCGGGGGCGGCGGCCGGCCGTGCCGACCGACGGGCCGGGGACGCCGCGGCGGGTCGCCGGCGGCGCCTGCCGGGACGATGATGCGGCACATGCGCATCGCCGTCACCGGGGGATCCGGGAAGCTGGGCAGGACCGTCGTCGCCACGCTGCGGGAGGCAGGGCACGCCGTCACCAACCTCGACGTCGTTGGGGAGCGGGGCCCCGGCTTCGTCCGCGTCGACCTCACCGACCACGGGCAGGCGCTGGACGCGCTCGCGGGCGTGGACGACCAGCACGGCGGCCTCGACGCCGTCGTGCACCTCGCGGCGGTCCCCGCGCCGGGCATGCTGCCCGACGCCGAGACGTTCCGCGTCAACGTCCTGTCCACGTACCACGTGCTGCAGGCCGCCCGCCGGCTCGGCATCCGCACGGTCGTGCAGGCGTCGAGCGAGACCGTCCTGGGCCTGCCCTTCGACACGCCGCCGCCGTACGTCCCCGTGGACGAGGACTACCCGGGGCGGCCCGAGACGGCGTACTCCCTCAGCAAGCACCTGGGCGAGACGATGGCCGAGCAGATGACCCGCTGGGACCCGGCGCTGCGGGTCGTGTCGTTGCGGTTCTCCAACGTCATGGACCCCGAGGACTACGCGCAGTTCCCGTCCTTCGACGCGGACGCGGCCGGGCGCCGCTGGAACCTGTGGGGCTACATCGACGGGCGAGACGGCGCCACGGCCGTGCTGCGGGCGCTCGAGGGCCGGGCACCCGGGCACCACGTGTACGTCATCGCGTCGCCCGACACCGTCATGTCGCGCCCCAACGCCGAGCTGCTGGCGGAGCAGTTCCCCGACGTGCCCGTCCGCGGCGACGTCGGCACGCACGACACGCTGCTGTCCATCGACAAGGCGCGTCGCGAGCTCGGCTGGGAGCCCCGGCACACGTGGCGCGACGAGATCGGCGGGACGAGCGGCGACCAGGGGGTGGCGTCCGGCCCCGCGGAGGCGTAGAGAGGGGGCACCACCTCCCGTCGAAGGGCAGGTCGCTGCGATGGAGCAGAGCCGACGTCCCCCGCTGCGGCGGGCCGCTGTGGCGGCCCTCGTCCTGGGCCTCGTGGCGGCCGCCCCGCCCGGCGGGGCCGCAGCCGACCGGGGCCCCGGCTCCGGACCGCCCACCGGCGCGACGACGTACACGAACCCCGTCAGCGCGGGCGCCGCCGACACGTACGCCGACCCCGCGGTGGTCCGGGGCCAGGACGGCTGGTGGTACGCGTACGGCACGACCGACCCCCTGCGCGAGGGTGAGGGCGCGCGCCACCTGCTGCCGATCTCCCGCTCCCGGGACCTCGTCTCGTGGGAGCACGTCGGCGACGCCTTCACGGAGGACACCCTGCCGGCGTGGGCGGACGCCGACCCGGCCCGGCCCGCCGCGCTGTGGGCGCCCGACGTGCGGTACGTCGACGGCGAGTACCGCCTCTACTACGTCGTCACGCAGACCACCACGACGCCGGGAGCGGACGACAGCGCCATCGGCGTCGCGACCGCCCCCACCCCGACCGGTCCGTGGACCGACGCGGGCGACCCGGTCGTCGACCCGCGACCCGGCGGGGGCGGCCCGGACGACTTCCGGTGGACCTACGACCCGCACCACGTCGTCGCCCGCGACGGCACGCAGCACCTGTTCTACGGCTCCTACTACGGGGGCGTCTGGGTCACCCCGCTGGACGCGACCGGGACGGAGGCCGTCGGCGAGCCCGTGCAGGTCGCGGTCGACAACAAGTACGAGGGCGCGTACGTCGTGCACCGCGACGGGTACTGGTACCTGTTCGCCTCGTCGGCCAACTGCTGCGCGGGCCCCACGACGGGGTACGCCGTGCACGTGGGCCGCTCGCAGTCCCTGACCGGGCCTTACGTCGACCGCGAGGGCGTCCCGCTGCTGGCCTCGCGCGCCGGCGGCACGCCCGTGCTCGCACCCAACGGCAACCGCTGGGTCGGCACGGGCCACAACGCCGTGGTCACCGACCTCGCCGGGCAGGACTGGATCGTCTACCACTCCATCGACCGCACCGACCCCTACCTGGACGGCACGGACGGCATCAACGAGCGGCCCATGCTGCTCGACCGGCTCGACTGGGTCGACGGGTGGCCCGTCGTGCGCGCGGGCGACGGCGCGTCGGAGGGACGGCAGCCCGGCCCCACGACCGGCGGGCGTGCGGTCACCGGGTTCGAGCGGGGCATCCGCGACCCGTGGCAGGGGGACGCCTGGCGGTGGCGCGCCGAGGACCCGCAGGGTGGCGCGCACGTCGTCGCGCGGCGCCCCGGGGGGCTGCTCACCCGGCACCCGCTCGTGGGACCGGTACGGGTCGAGGCCGACGTGCGGCTCGACCCCGGCGCCGCGGGCGGGATCGCCGCCGGTGCAGGCCGCGGCGGGGGCGGTGGGCAGGGCCGGCGGCACGACGACGTCCTCGCCGGCGCCGGGACCGCGGGCGCCGGCGCCGGGCGCGGGCACGGCGGGTCCGCCGGCGATGCCGTCACCGCGGTGCTCGACCCCGCCGCGGGCGTCCTGCGGGTGCGGGCGCAGGGCACCGAGGCGACGGCACCGCTGCCCGTGGGCGTCGACTGGGGGACGTGGCACGCCGTCGTCCTCGAGGTCGACGGGCGCGCGGTCCGCGCCGAGGTCAGCCACGCCCGCCTCGGCGACCCGCTGGCCGTCGCCGCCCTCGAGCTGCCGCGGCGCGTGCGGGCCGGCGCGGCGGGCGCCGTCGCCCGCACGCCCGGCGTGCACGTCGACGACCTCAGCGCCGTCCCGCTCGCGCCGGCCCCGCCGGCCCCGCGCCCGCTGCCCACGGCCGGCACGCTCGTCGAGGACGTCACGTTCGACGACGGCACCGGCCCCGGGTGGACCGCGGTCCGGGACCCGCAGGTCACGACGGACGGCGGCGACCTGGTCTGGCCGGTCGAGCAGGCCGACCTCGTCGGCCCGGGCGGCACCGCCGGCCTCCTGCTGCGCGACGTGCCCGCGGGCGACTGGACCGCGGAGACGGTCGTGCGGCTCGACGTCGGCGAGGACGACGTGCGCAACTACCAGCAGGCCGGTCTCGTCGTGCACGCCCACGACGACCTCTTCGCACGCCTCTCCCACGTCGCCATCTGGAACACGCGTCAGACGGAGCACGGCTACGAGACGCCGTACGCGGGGCGCACGCAGTACGGCGGCACGATCGTCGGGCCTCCCGGTGACCGGACGTGGCTGCGCCTCGTGCACCGCACCGACGCCGGCGGGGAGCGCGAGGTCCAGGCCCTGACGAGCACCGACGGCGCGCGCTGGGTCGCCGGCGGCGTGTGGACCTTCCCGGCCGGCACGGGCCTGCGCGTCGGTCTCGCCGCGCACGGCTGGAACGGCACCGACCCGCGGGCCGTCGCGCGCTTCGAGCACCTGCGCGTCTGGCGGGACTGACGCCCGACCGGTCGGCGCGCGGGCGTGCCGTGGCCCGTGCGACGCCGCACCTGCCGCCGCACGGGGGAGTGCCGGCGCTCCGGCGTGCCCCACGCCCGTGCGTGACCTACCGTCACAGGAATGCGGGACGGTGCATCAGGTCGACCGCGGACGCCGCCGGCCGCCGGCGACGCCGACGTGCCTGTCGTCCTCGGCCACCGCTACCGCCTGCAGGAGGTCATCGGCCGCGGGGGCTCCGGCACCGTGCACCGCGCGCAGGACGAGCTGCTGGGCCGCGAGGTCGCCGTCAAGGTCCTGCCCGCCGTCCCCCGCGGCAGCGACGAGCTCGCGCGCCACGAGGCCGAGATCGCCGTCCTGGCGCGGCTGCGCCACCACGGGCTGGTCCGCCTGTTCGACGCCGACTCCGTGCCCTACGGCGGCGACCTCGTCCAGGCGTACCTCGTCATGGAGATCGTCCGCGGGCCCAGCCTCGCCGAGCGGTTCCGCGACGGGCCGCTCACGGTGCGGCAGACGGCCGCCGTCGGCCGCGCCGCGGCCGACGCGCTCGCGGTCGTCCACGCGCAGGGCATCGTGCACCGTGACATCAAGCCCGGCAACGTGCTGCTTGTCGACGCGCACTGCCTCGACGAGCCCGACGACGTGCACGAGTGGCTGCCCGCGCGGCTCGTCGACTTCGGCATCGCACGGCTGTCGGCCGCGACCCGGCTCACGCAGACCGGCACGGTGCTCGGCACCGTCGCCTACCTGAGCCCCGAGCAGGCCCTGGGCGGCGAGATCGGCGCCCCGGCGGACGTGTACTCGCTCGGCCTCGTGCTGCTCGAGGCCGTCACCGGGCGCCGCGCCTTCACCGGGACGACCGCCGAGGTCGCGGCAGCGCGCGTGATGCGCGACCCCGACGTGCCGGCGGACCTGGACCCGCGCCTGCACGCGCTGCTGCAGGCGATGACGACGCGCCGCGCCGAGGACCGCCCCGCGGCCGCGGACGTCGCGCACGAGCTGCTCGACCTGCTCGAGGGCGTGCCGTGGGAGGAGCCCACGCGAGCGTTCCCGGCGGCGGCCGCACCGGCACCGGGGAGCGCGGGAGGGGACGGCGCAGCACAGCACGGCCCGGCACCGGCGAGCGCCACCGACGACGCACCGACCGTCCCGGCACCTGCGGTCGTGCCGGTGGCAGAGCCGGGGGCGGCCCGGACCCCGGCCGAGCTGCGCGCCGCCGAGGCGCTCGCGGAGTGGGAGGCCACGACGACGGCGTCCGCCGACGCGCCGGGAGGGGCCCCGACCGGTCCCTCGGGGGCGACGGGAACCGGTTCGGCGGGCCCGGTCACCCCCCTGCCCGGCACGGTGGGACCCGACCGGCGGCCCCACGGGCGGCATCGCGCCGCGGTCGCCGTCGCCGCGGTCCTGACGCTCGCGGCCACGGGGGCGGCGATGCAGGGCGTCCGGGGGAGCGGGGCGCCGCCGGACGCGCCCGCCGACTACCCCGCGGTCGACGGCGCGCTCGGCGATGCGCTGACCCGGCTCCAGCGGAGCGTGACGCCGTGAGCCCGCGAGGCGCCCGTGGCGCGCTCGCGGCGGCCGTGACCGTGCTGGTCCTCGCCGGCTGCGCACCCGCCGACCTGGAGGCGACGCGCGCACAGCTGCTCCAGGACGACGTCCGTGCCGTCACGCAGGCAGCCTCGGAGGGGCGGCTCGACGCCGCCGCGGTCCTGCTCCAGCAGCTGCGCGTCGCGGTCGACGACGCGCGCGACGACGGTGACGTCTCGGCGGCCAGGTACACCGAGGTGAGCGCCGCGCTGGACGCCGTCGCGGCGCAGCTCGACGCCGACCTCGCAGCGCAGGCCGCGGCGGCGGAGGCCGAGGCGGCCGCCGTGCGGCAGGCCGCGGTCGACGCGGCCGTCGCCGAGGTGACGGCGCGGGAGGCCGCCGCCCGCGAGGCCGCGGCCCGCGAGGCCGCGGCGCGGGAGGCGGCGGCCCGTGAGGCGGCCGCCCAGGAGGCCGCGGCGCGCGAGGCGGCCGGGCCCGCGGACACGCCGCCCGGGGCGCGCGAGGCCCCCGGCGCGCCGGCGGAGCACGTCGAGGACCTGGAGAAGGCGGCCCAGAAGGCGGCCGAGAAGCTCCGCGACGCTGCTGAGAAGGCCGCCGAGAAGGCGCGCGAGGCCGGGCGGGGCGGCCCGAAGGGCGACGGCGCGAAGGGCGACGGCTAGGGGGACGGCGCGCGGTGACCGGCCGTCAGGACGGTGTCGCCGCTGCCGACCCCCTCCGGACGTCGCCGGCCCTCGGGGTGTGCACGGACCGCGAGCAGCGCCACGTCGTCGTCGCTGCCGGTCGCGAGGTCGTCCACGAGGCGGTCGCACAGCTCGCCCAGCGGGAGCGCGGCGAGGCCCTCCACGTGGACGCGCAGCCGCTCGAGCCCGGCGCTCAGGCGCTCGCCACGCCGCTCGACCAGGCCGTCGGTGTAGAGCAGGACCGTCGCGCCGGGCGGCAGGACGAGTGCGTGGTCACGCCGCTCGGTGTGGGCGCGCAGGCCGAGCAGCAGGTCGGACGGCCGGCGGAGCAGCTCGGCGCGCCCGTCCGGGTGCAGCAGCAGCGGCGGCAGGTGGCCGGCGTTCGCCCAGCGCAGCAGGCGCAGGCCCTGCGCGGCGAGGTCCGGGGGGTGCTCCACCTTCGCGAGCACGGCCGTGCTCATCGCGCCGACCGCGAGGTCGTGCATCGCCCAGTCCAGCGCCGAGAGGATCGAGGCGGGCGGCTGGACGACCGCGTGCGCCCCGCCGCGCAGCACGTTGCGGATCTGCGCCATCGAGACGGCCGCGCGCAGGTCGTGGCCGGTGACGTCACCGATGACGAGGCACGTGCCGCCGTCGCGGACGAGGAACGCGTCGTACCAGTCCCCGCCGATCTGCGCCGCCGTCGCCGCCGGCAGGTACCGGGCGGCCAGCTCGAGCTGGTCGGGCTCCGGCAGCTCGGTGAGGAGGCTGCGCTGGAGCTCCTCGGCGAGGTCGCGCCGCGCCGCGTGCAGGTGGGCGTTGTCCAGGGCGAGGCCGATCTGCGCCATCACCTCACGCAGCGACCGCAGCTCCGCACCCGTGAACTCGCCGCGCGCCTCGCCCCGGCCGAGCGTCAGGAGCCCACGCACGTGGCCGCGGCCCCGCAGGGGCACGACGACGCGCGCGTGCGGCGCGAGGCGCACGAGCGCGTCCTGCGCGGGACCCCCCTCGGACACCTCGCCCGCGACGGGCACACCGGTGGCGAGGACGCGGCGCCCGCCCGCGAGCGCCTGCGCGACGAGGGAGCTGCGCGTGAGCGCCGCGACGCGGGTGGCCCGGTACTCCTCGAGGACCGGCTGCATGGCGGGGTCGGCGTGGAGGGCGGCCACGTCGTGCAGCCGCTGCTGCCACGAGCCGTGCCCCTCGTCGAGCACGCTCGCGATGGCGAAGTCGGCGACGGACGGCACGAGGTGCGGCAGCACGGCCTCCAGGGCGGCCACGGGGTCGAGGATCTCCACGAGCGCTCCCGCGACGGACGCGACGAGCTGGGAGCGGGTGCGCGCCTGCTGCGCGACGTCGAGCGCGCGGCGCCGGTCGGTCACGTCGGTGAAGTACGCGGCGACGCCGCCGCGCTCCGGGACCGCGCGCACCTCGAACCACGTCTCGAGGGGCGCCGGGTACCAGGCGTCGAAGACGGCGGGCGCCCCCGTGCGTGCCACGCGCCGGTACTCGCGCTCGAACGCCGTGCCGACGACGCCGGGGAACAGCTCCCACATCACGCGGCCCAGCAGGCGCCCACGGCGCACGCCGAAGATCCGTTCCGCCTCGCCGTTGACGTACCCGAAGCGCCAGTCCGCGTCGAGCCAGCAGTACCCGACCGTCATGTCCTCGAGCACCTGGTGCACCCGCTCGTCGCCGGCGCGCAGGGCCGTCGTGTCGGCCGTCACCCCGACGACGTGGTCGGCCGTGCCGTCGGGGCCCGGCACCGCGCGCCCGCGCACCACGAGCCAGCGCGTCGTCCCGTCGGGGCGGTGCACCCGGAACTCGGCCTCGTACGCGCCGCACACGCCGACGGCGTCGCGCAGCGCCTGGCGCAGGTCGGGGAGGTCATCCGGGTCGATCCGGGCCTCCAGCGCCGCCATCGTCCCCGCGAAGGTGTCGGCGGCGTGGCCGAACGCCTCCAGCAGGCCCGCGTCCCAGTGCAGGCGGCGCGTGCCCAGGTCCCAGCGGAACGTCCCGAGGCCGGCCGCGTGCGCGGCGACGTCCAGGAGCGCGAGCCGCTCGGCGGCGGCGAGGGGCGACTCGGCCCCGTTCGCCTCGACCGGTGGCCCGTGGCCCGGCCCGGCGGGGCTCCGCACGCCGTCCTCGGTCACGGCACGCTCGTGCATCGACGCCCCCTCGCGGCCGGGCCCCTCCCGCCGTCCTCCGATCCTGCCCCCGCAGGTGGGTGCGGCGCACCGTCCTGGGGGCGACGCGCCGCCGCCGGTCCTGCCCGGCGCGGCGGACGACGAGCGGGGCGTCCGGCCGCGCGCCGACGGGCGCCGCCCGCCACCGGACGTGAGAGGCGTCACCGCACGTGAGCGCGCGGACCTCCTAGAGTCGGGTGCATGAGCGCCGACGGACTCGCCCGTGCCCAGCAGAAGATGCGCGACGCCGGGGTGCACGGCACCGCGGTCGACGTCTTCACCCGCTTCTACGGACTCCTCGAGTCGGGCCGCACCGGCCTGATCGCCGAGGCCGACGTCGCCCCGCTGGGCGACGTCCCGCACCTGGACAGGCTGGAGGTGGACGACGCGGCGGGCGCCGAGGCCCTCGCCGCCACGGTCGTCCTCAAGCTCAACGGCGGGCTCGGCACGTCGATGGGCATGGACCGCGCCAAGTCCCTGCTGCCGGTGCGCGGCGACCGCACGTTCCTCGACGTGATCGCCGGCCAGGTGCTCGCGGCGCGCGCCGCGACCGGGGCGCGCCTGCCGCTCGTGCTCATGAACAGCTTCCGCACCCGCGACGACAGCCTCGCGGCCCTGGCCGCCTACCCGGAGCTCGCCGTCGACGGGGTGCCGCTCGACTTCCTGCAGAACCGCGAGCCCAAGCTGCGTGCCGACGACCTGGCACCGGTCGAGTGGCCGGCCGACCCGTCGCTCGAGTGGTGCCCGCCCGGCCACGGCGACCTGTACACCGCGCTGCGGGCGTCGGGCGTGCTGGACGCGCTGCTCGCCGCGGGCTTCCGGTACGCGGCGGTCTCGAACTCCGACAACCTCGGCGCCACGCCCGACGCGCGGATCGCCGGCTGGTTCGCCTCGACGGGCGCGCCCTTCGCCGCCGAGGTCGCCCGGCGCACGCCGGCGGACCGCAAGGGCGGGCACCTGGTGGTCCGCCGGGCCGACGGCCGCCTCGTGCTGCGCGAGTCGGCACAGACGCCGACGGAGGACGCGGAGGCGGCCGGCGACATCGCCACGCACCGGTACTTCAACACCAACAACCTCTGGCTCGACCTGCGGGCCCTGGCGGACGAGCTGGACCGCACGGGCGGGGTGCTGGACCTGCCGCTGATCCGCAACGAGAAGACGGTCGACCCGACCGACCGGTCGTCGACGAAGGTCGTGCAGATCGAGTCCGCGATGGGCGCGGCCATCGAGGTGTTCGACGGCGCCGCGGTGCTCGAGGTCGGGCGCGAGCGCTTCCTGCCCGTGAAGACCACGAACGACCTGCTGGTGCTGCGCTCGGACGTCTACGACGTGGACGGCGCACACCGCCTCGTGGCGCAGGTCGACGCGCCGTTCGTCGACCTCGACCCGGAGCACTACGCGACCGTGGCGGCGTTCGACCGCCGTGTCGCGCACGTGCCGTCGCTGCGCGCGGCGACGTCCCTGCGCGTGCGCGGGGACTGGACGTTCTCGCCCGACGTCCGCGCGGCGGGTGACGCGGCACTCGCGGCCGTCGACGGGCCCGCCACCGTGCCCGCGGGCGCGACGGTCGGGCCCGACGGCGTCACCGGCTGAGGCCCCGTCCGGCGGTCCGTCCGGTGCCCCGGCGGCGCGCGCTCGACGCGCGCGTCCGCCGGGCGGCCGGTACAGATGGGCGGGTGGAGCTCGACGTCACCGCCGCCCTGCGCACCCCCGCCCCGGTCGCCCGCCGCGACGCACCCGGCGCCGACCCCCGGGTCGCCGTCGCCGTCATCACGCACCAGCGCCGCCCCGAGGTGCTGACGGCCCTCGAGCGCCTGCGGGACCTGCCCGAGCGTCCGCACGTCGTGGTCGTGGACAACGGCTCGACGGACGGCACCGCCGACGCGATCCGCGCCCAGCACCCGTGGGCCGAGCTCGTCGCGTGCCCGACGAACCTGGGCGCGATCGGGCGCAACGTGGCGGTCGACCGGCTGGACACCCCCTACGTCGCGTTCTGCGACGACGACACGTGGTGGGACGCGGGGTCACTGCGCGAGGCGGCGGACGTCCTCGACGCCCACCCGCAGGTCGCCGTGCTCACCGCACGGATCCTCGTCGAGCCCGGCGGCCGCGAGGACCCGATCGTCGCCGAGCTGCGCGACTCACCCGTCGTCGGGGCGCCGGGCCTGCCGGGTCCGGCGCTGGGCAGCTTCCTCGCCGGGGCGTCGGTCGTGCGGCGGTCCGCCTTCGTCGCCGCGGGCGGCTTCCACCCCCGCCTGTGGCTCGGCGGCGAGGAGGAGCTGCTGGCGGCCGACCTCGCCGCCGCCGGGTGGGAGCTCTGCTACCTCCCGTCGCTCACCGTGCACCACCAGCCGTCCCGCGCCCGTGACCCGCACGTGCGCCGACGCGACGGCATCCGCAACACCCTGTGGTTCACGTGGCTGCGTCGGCCGTTGCCCGCAGCGGTGCGCCGGACGGCGCACGTCGTGGCGTCCCTGCCGCGCGACCGCGTCTCGGCGGCGGGCGTCGCCCGGGCGTTCGGGGGCCTGCCGTGGGTGCTGCGCGACCGGCGTCCCCTGCCGCCGCACGCCGAGGCCCGGTTCCGCGCGCTCGAGGAGTCGCAGCGCCGCTCGACCGCCCGTCGCTACGTGAGCTGACTCCGCGCCGACCGCGGGGTACGGAGCGGACGTCGCGCCGGCGGCGTGGCGCGCGTGGCGCGGCCTCGGCACCGCTGCCGGTGCCGAGGCCGCCGTGCCGGTGCCGCGTCAGCCGACGTCGGGTGCGGCGTCCGGGTCCTCCTCGGGCTCCATGGTGTTCGGCTCGCCGCCGGCGCCCGCACCGACGCCGGTGTCCGACAGCTCGTCCGCGGTGGTGCCGCCGGTGCCCGTCGTCGGGCTCTCGTCCGTCTCGCTCATCCGAACCTCCCCTGTGGCTGGTCCCGCCAGCGTGCGACCGCGCGAGGGCGTCCGCAACCGTGCGGCGAGAGCGCGGGTCCGGACCGACGGGGCGGCGCCCTGCGCGGACCGTCCGGCGGGTGCGCCGGCGCCGTCAGGGTCCGGGGCGCGCTCGGCCCGGGGCGTCCCTAGGGTGGGGGCGCACCGCGCGCGCCCCGTTCGCGTCCCGGGCCGGCCGCCGGTCGACGCCCCGACCACTCGACCCTCCCGAGGTGACGATGACCGGCACGCCGTCGACGTCCGACGCCGCGTCCACGCCGACCGCCACGGCGGGTGCCCCCGCGCCGCGGGGCGCGGCCCCCGGTTCGGCGGAGGGGTGGGTGCGTCCGGTGGAGGACGAGCGCGTGAGCGTCGTCGTCATGAGCCGCGACCGCCGTGACGAGCTGCTCGGCACGCTGCGCCGGCACGCCGCGCCCGTCGTCCTGGTCGACAACGCGTCGGGCGACGGCACGACCCCCGCGGTGCGCGCCGCGGTCCCGGACGTGACGGTGCTGCCGCTGCCGGAGAACGTCGGGGCGTACGCGCGCACGCTCGGTGCGCGGGCCGTCACGACGCCGTACGTCGCGTTCGCCGACGACGACTCCTGGTGGGCGCCCGGCTCGCTGCGGGTCGCGGCTGACTGGCTGACGGCGCACCCCGACGTCGCGGCCGTGCAGGCGCACGTCCTGGTGGGAGCGGAGGACCGCCCGGACTCGTTCTGCGAGGTGCTCGCCGCGTCGCCGCTGCCCCGGCCGGCCGGCGTCGACCGTCCCGTGCTCCTCGGCTTCATCGCGTGCGCGGCGATGGTCCGCCGCGACGCCTTCCTCGACGTGGGCGGCTTCGACGACCTCGTGCGGTTCCCGGGCGAGGAGGAGCGGCTCTCGCTCGACCTCGCGGCGCGCGGCTGGTCGGTCGCCTACCTCGACACCGCCACGGTGCACCACCACCCGTCGCCGCGTCGTTCCGACCCCGCGGCGCGGCAGGCGGCGATCGTGCGCTCCGCGGTCCTGACCGCCGTCCTGCGGCTGCCGTGGTCGCGCGTCGCCCGCCGCGTCGCCGGCGCCTGGGCCGACCCGGCCGGCCGGCGTGGTCTGCGCCGGGCGCTGCGCGACGTGCCCCGCGCGATGCGCCGCCGTCGCGTCGTCCCGCCGCACGTGCGGGACCTGCTCGCGGTGCTCGACCGGGCCGACGCGGTGCCGGCCGCAGGCACCCCCGCTCCGGTGGCGGGCGGCGCGGGCGCCGGTCAGGGTGGGCCCATGAGCGAGGAGACCGTCCACCCGGCCCAGCAGCGTCCCGAGACGGACCTGCCCGAGAACCAGCCGATGCCCGGCAGCCGGGAGGACGCGGCCCAGCCGTCGCCCGGCGACACGCAGGACCAGGCGGTCCGGCGCATCTACCCGTCGGACCCGACCGGGCAGGACCCGGACCCGCTGGTCCACGACCCCCGCCCGGACGAGTCCGGGGCCTGACGGCGGGGCACGACCGGCCCGGCCCCGGCGCCGCGTCGGCCCGGGGCGGGCGACCACGTCCGCCACGCGCGTGGTTGCCACCTCACGCCTGCCCCCGTTCCGGCGTCTGCACACTGTGAGGGTGTCGGAGCCGTTCGAGCACGTGGTGCGGGCCCACGGGGCGACCGTGCTGCGCGTCTGCCGCGCGCTGCTCGGTGCCCACGACGCCGACGACGCGTGGTCCGAGACGTTCCTGTCCGCGCTGCGCGCGTGGCCGACGCTGCCCGCGGGCGTCAACGTGGAGGCGTGGCTCGTGACGGTCGCGCGCCGCAAGGCGCTCGACGAGCTGCGCCGGCGCGGGCGGCACGCGGTGCCGGTCGAGGCGCCGGACGTGCTCGGCGCCCGGCCGCTCGTCGCCGGCGCCCCGCGGCCGGGGGACCGCGACCTCGACCTGTGGGACGCGCTGCGCGTGCTCCCCGACAAGCAGCGCCGGGTCGTCGTGCTGCACCACATCGGCGGGCTCCCGTACGCGGACGTCGCGGACGTGGTCGGCGGCACCGACGCGGCCGCACGCAGGGCCGGGGCCGACGGCGTGGCGGCCCTGCGACGCAGGTTCGCGGTCGCGGCCGCCGAGGACGACCCGAGGAGGCGGTCATGACCACCACGACGACGGCGGACGGCGGCGCGCTGGCCCGGCTGCACGCACGCCTCACCTCCGACGCGGAGCGGGCGGGACTGCTCGACGTCGCGTACCGCGTCGCCGACAGCCCGGTCGGCCCGCTGCTCGTCGCGGCGGGGGAGCGCGGCGTGCTGCGCGTGGCGTTCGCGGTGCAGGGGCACGACGCCGCGATCGCCGAGCTCGCCGCGCGCGTCAGCCCCCGGGTGCTCGAGGGCGGGCGTCGCCTCGACCCGGTGCTGCGCGAGCTCGACGAGTACTTCGCCGGCACCCGCCGGGTCTTCGACGTGCCCGTCGACCTGCGCCTGCTCGACGGCTTCCGCCGCGAGGTCGTCGACACGCTGCCGCGCGTGCCGTACGGCGCCACCGCCTCGTACGCGGCGGTGGCGGCGCTCGCCGGCCGGCCCACCGCCGTGCGCGCCGTGGGCACCGCGTGCGCGCGCAACCCCGTGCCCGTCCTCGTGCCCTGCCACCGCGTGGTCCGGTCGGACGGCACTCCCGGCCGGTACGCCGGCGGGGACGCCGCCAAGGCGACGCTGCTCGCGCTCGAGCGGGCCGCCGCGCGGCCCTCGCCCGCGGCGGGGGACGGCGCGTAGCGTCGGGAGCATGTGCCGGAACATCACGACCCTGCGCGGCCTCGAGCCGCACGCCACCGACGACGAGATCGCCGCGGCCGCCCGTCAGTACGTGCGCAAGGTGACCGGCGTGCAGCAGCTCTCGGACGCGACGCGCGAGCCGTTCGAGGCCGCGGTCGCGGAGATCACCGCGATCACCGCGCGCCTGCTCGACGAGCTCCCCGAGCGGCGGCAGCCGCCGGCCACCGTGCCGCCGCTGCGCCGCCCGGAGGTGCAGGCGCGCATCGCCGCCCGCGGCGCCTGAGACCGCGCGCCGGCCCGCGGCGAAGGACCGCGCGTCGGTCCGCGAAGCCGCCGCGGGGTCAGGACGTCGCGCCCGACGGCGGGTACGGGACCAGCCGGGGGATGCCCTCGGGCGCCACCGCGGCGAGCGCGAGGAAGCGCGCCTCGGCGCGGTGCAGCCGGATGTGCTCGTCGAGGGACCAGCCGGGCCCGTTCGTGAGGGTCATGCCGCACGCGCAGCCGATCGTGACGCTGCCGCCCGGGCCGACCCGTACCTGGCCCACCGTGGTGTGGTCGGTGAACGCGCGCACCTTGGCGCGGCGCATGGGGGCGCTCACCGGCTCGGGCAGCGCACCGTCGTCGTCGGGCGCTCCTGCCGGTGCGGCGTCGTGCGAGGGGTCGGGCACGACGGTCAGTGTCCGCTCGTCAGCGTCCCGCCGTCGACCATCTGGTCGAGCTCGAACGCCGCGTCCCAGTCCTGGCCGCCGAGGCTCGGCATCATCCGGTGCAGCTGCGGCCCCCACGCCTCGGCGTGGTCGGGGAAGCAGCGCTGCAGCAGGTCGAGCATCGTCGCGACGGCCGTGGACGCTCCCGGCGACGCACCGAGCAGGCCCGCGATGGAGCCGTCGGCGGACGACACGAGCTCGGTGCCGAACTCGAGCACGCCGCCGCCCTTGCCGCGCTTGATCACCTGGACGCGCTGCCCGGCGGTGATGAGCTCCCAGTCGCGGGGGTCGGCGTCGGGCATGTACGAGCGCAGCGAGCGCAGCCGCTGGGTCTCGGTGGCCGTGACCTCGCGGACCAGGTAGGTGAGCAGGTCGAGGTTCCGCATGCCGACGGCGAGCATGGGCACGAGGTTGCCGGGCCGGACGGACCGCACGAGGTCGCCCCAGGAGCCCTGCTTGAGGAACTTCATGCTCCAGCCGGCGTACGGGCCGAACATCAGCGCCCGGCCCCCGTCGACCACGCGCGCGTCGAGGTGCGGGACGGACATCGGCGGCGCACCGATCGCGGCCTTGCCGTAGACCTTCGCGTCGTGCCGGGCGACGAGCTCGGGCTTCGTGGTGCGCAGGAACTGCCCGCTGATGGGGAACCCGGCGTACCCGCGGATCTCCTTGATGCGCGAGCGCTGCAGCAGGTGCAGGGCGCCGCCGCCGGCGCCGACGAAGACGAACCGTGCGGTGCGGGTGCGCTTGCCCCCGCCGTTCCAGCGGCGGTCGGCGACGCGGACGCGCCACAGGCCGTCGCGGCGGCGACGCAGGCCCACGACCTCGCTCTGCGTGTGCAGCGTGGCGCCGCGCGCGACGGCGTCGTCGAGCATGGCGCGCGTGAGGGCGCCGAAGTCGACGTCGGTGCCGGAGGTGGCGCGGGTGGCGGCGATCGGCTCGTCGGCGTCGCGGCCCGCGACGAGGAGCGGCGCCCACGACGCGATCGTCTCGCGGTCGGTGCTCAGCTCCATGTCCGCGAAGAGGCGGTGCGCACGGAGCGCCTCGTACCGGCGCCGCAGGTACTCGACGTCCTGCGCGCCGCGCACGAACGTCATGTGGGGCGTGTGCGTGACCGCGTGCTCGGCCCCCGGCAGCCGGCCGAGCCCCGCCAGGTGCGCCCACAGCTCGCGCGAGAGCTCGAACTGCTCGTTGATGGTGACGGCCTTCGCGATGTCGACCGAGCCGTCGGCCTTCTGCGGCGTGTAGTTCAGCTCGCAGAGGGCGGCGTGGCCCGTGCCGGCGTTGTTCCACGCGTTGGAGCTCTCCTGCGCCGGGCCGTCGAGGCGCTCGTGGATCTCGATGCGCCAGGACGGCTCGAGGGTCCCGAGCAGCGCCGCCAGCGTCGCGCTCATGATGCCGCCCCCGACGAGGAGGACGTCGACGTCTGCTGCCGTGTCGTGCGCACGCGTAGCCACCCGGCGATGTTAGGTCGACGTCGAGAGGTGTCCTGCACTCAGCGAATGTGACCTTGGTCTCCCGGGTCCGCGTCCGCGGCGGCCGGTCGGCGGTCCGCGGCCCCCGGCACGCGCGACCGCAGCGGAGCGGCCCGGAGGACGGGCCCGAGGCCGTGTCCCTCTGCCAGCGGGTGCGGGGGACCGCTCCGAAGCGGTACAAACGAGCATGACCCGCAACCGCACGCGCGACCTCGCGTCCGACCCCGCCGCTCAGCGCATCGCCGACCGGCAGCCCTCCGACGCCGACCTCGTCGGCGCCGACACCCGCTCGGGTGGCGACCCGGACGGGGGCCCGCGCTCGCTGCAGGCGTCCGAGCGCGAGGGCGGCGACGAGGCGCTCACCAGCAGCGAGGACTGGGACGACCCGTCGCGGCTCTGACGCCCAGGCACGACCGCGGCCCGGCTCGGGCACGCGACGCACGACGGCCCCCGCCGACCGGTGACGGTCGACGGGGGCCGGGTCGCGTCAGGCGCGGGCGGTCGCGGGCGTGAACCCGTGCTCGCGCGCCCGGGCGAGCAGCTCCTCGCCGTCGGCGCCCTGCAGCACCGGGATGCCGGGCCGGTCCGCCTCCGCCTCGGCCTCCTCCGACTGCGCGGTCGCCGTCGGCATACCGTGCGAGAGCACGTGCTCCGCGGCCGTCAGCTGGCGGATGAGCACCGCCTCCACCCGCTCGGGGTGGTGCTCCACGGCGCCGGCGTAGATCTCCGGGTCGTGCTGGCCGTCGTCGCCGACGAGCAGCCACCGGACCTGCGGCAGCTCGCTGAACAGGCGGCGCAGCTGGGTCACCTTGTGCTGCTGCCCGCTGCGGAACAGGCCGGTGTTGGTCGGTCCCCAGTCCGTGAGCAGCAGGGGGCCCGCCGGGTAGTCGTTGCGGCGCAGGAAGCGGCCGATCGCGGGCGCCGCGTTCCAGGCGCCGGTCGACAGGTACACGAGCGGCCGGTCCTCGTGGCCGGCGCGCAGCTCGCGGTACAGGCGGGACATGCCCGGGACCGCCTCGCGCGCGTTCTCGTGGCGGACCAGCGTGTTCCACGCCGCGACGAGCGGGCGCGGCAGGCGCGTGACCATCACGGTGTCGTCGATGTCGCTGACGATGCCGACCGTCGGCTCGGGCCCGACGACGCACACCTGTGCGACGGCCTGCGCGCCGTCGGCCGACGTGAGAGTCACGTCGTGCCAGCCCGGGGGGAGGTCGGACGGGACGACCGCGTCGACGTAGCCCGCGCGGTCCGTCGTCACGACGTGCGTCGCGTCCCCGACCCGCACCTCCAGGTCGGCGCCCGCGACGGGCGAGGTGAGGAAGGAGCGCCACCCGCGCACCGACGGCGCCGGTCGCTCCTCACCGGTCTGCGCGGCACCGCCCGCCCCGGGCAGGTCCGCGCCGGCCACCTGCGGCGAGGCGAGGAGGGTGCGCGCGAGCACCCGGACCCAGCCGTCCGAGCCGTAGCTCGCGTAGGCGACGATGCGGACCGTCCACCCCCGGGCGCGCAGCACGCGCGCCACCGCGGAGTCGAGCCGGTCCTCGACGCGCGCCGCGACGTGCACGCGCGGGCGGGTGGGGCCGTCGAAGCGGGGGGCGACACGACCCGCACGCAGCCCCTCCCCGTCGGCGGCGACGGGCTCCTCGTGGGTGGGGACGGCGGTCACGAGCGCGAGCCGTCGGCCGGGCCTGCCGCCTCGGCAGCCGCGGCGGCACCCTGCTCCGTGCTCTCGCCGGCGGTCGACAGCGCGCCGCCCGCGGACTCGAGGTGCGCACGGACGAACCAGTGGAAGAGCTCCAGCTCGTGCAGATGCCCGACGAGGAGGTCGTTCGTGACCGTGTCGAGCTCCTCGGTCGCGTCGGCCGCCGCGCGGTGGTCGGTGATGACACCGACGTAGACCTCGTCGAGCGCGCCGAGGTGGGCGGTCGTCGTGGCGCGTCCGATGCTGTAGTCGTCCCACGTGCGCGCCTTCACCAGGGCGCCGGGCGTGCCCTGCGGGGCGACGCCGAGGGTGGCGATGCGCTCGGCGGTCGCGTCGACCATCGCGCGCACGGCGTCGACCTGCGGGTCGATCATCTCGTGCACCGCGATGAAGTGCGGGCCGACGACGTTCCAGTGGATGTGCTTGAGCGTGAGCTGCAGGTCGTTGAGCGCGTGCAGGCGCCCCTGGAGGATCTCCGCGAGCTTCGCACCGTCCTGCGGTGTGAGGGACGGGACCGTGTACTTCGGCAGTTCGGCGCGAGCCATGACCGCTCCTTCGATGTCGTCGCCTGCCGGACCAGGCGGACCGGCGCTGGGCGTCCACGCTGCCAGCCCCGGTGGACGCCCGCCACAGGAGCACGTCCGCGCCCCACGCGCCCCGGACCTGCGGCGTCAGTCCTCGAACGGGTCGCCGTCGCGCTCCAGCCGCGTCACGGCGTCGGCGGCCGTGAGCTGGGTCAGACCGGGCTCGAGCTCCTCCCACCGGCGCGGCACGGCCGCCGTGGGACGGTCGCGTCCGCGCAGCGACCACGGCGTGATGGTCGTCTTCGCGGGGTGGTTCTGCGACCAGTCGATGAGGACGCGGTCGGGGCGCACGTCCTTGCGCATGACGTGCACCACGAGCCCCGGCTCGTCCCGCGCGATCGCCTGCGCGAGGTCGCGCGCGTACGCCCGGACGTCGTGCGGGGGCCGGGGGCGGGGGAGCGGCGCGTACAGCTGGAGGCCCTTGCTGCCGGAGGTCACGGGCACCGTGCGCACCAGACCGTCGTCGGCGAGCCGCGCGGCGACCAGGTGCGCCACGCGCACGCACTCGTCGAGGCCCGCGCCCGGCCCGGGGTCCAGGTCGACGACGAGCCGGTCCGCGTCGCGCACGCCGCCGCGCGGGCCGACCGTCCACTGCGGCGTGTGCAGCTCGAGCGCGCCCTGGTTCGCGGCCCACATCAGCCCCGCGAGGTCCTCCAGCACCGGCAGGTCGAGCACCGTGCCGTCCTCCTCCCCGCCGGGCGACGCGGGCACCCGGTGGTGGCGCAGCCACGCCGGCGCACCGCGGGGCACGTTCTTCTCGAAGAAGCGCTCCCCGCCGACCCCGTCGGGCCAGCGGATGCGCGTCACGGGGCGGTCGGCCAGCTGGCGCAGCAGGGCCGGCGCGACGCGCACGAGGTAGTCCATGACCTCCGCCTTGGTGGTGCCGGTGGCGGGGTACATGGTCTTCTCGAGGTGCGTCAGGCGCACCGGCCGGCCACCGACGTCGACGGTCCGTCGGTCGGCGCTCACGGCGCTGACCTGCGCTCAGGGGTGGCGGGCACGGGGTGCACGGGTCCATCCTGCCCGTGGACGGAAGCGGCGGCCGGGTATCGGCGCGCCGCCGGGCGTCGCCTCCTGGTGCGGCGTCCGCGGGCGAGGACGACGGGAGGCGGACGTGCGCGCGATCTGGAAGGGTGCGGTGGCGTTCGGCCTGGTCAACGTGCCGGTCAAGCTGTACGCGGCGACCGGGGAGCACGAGGTGCGCCTGCACCAGGTGCACCGGGAGGACGGCGGGCGCATCCGCTACAAGAAGGTGTGCAGCGTCGACGGCGAGCCCGTGGAGTGGGGCGAGATCGCCAAGGGCTACGAGACGGACTCCGGCGAGCTGGTCGTCCTCACCGACGAGGACTTCGACCGGCTGCCGCTGACCACCGAGCGCGAGATCGAGGTGCTCGAGTTCGTGCCGGCGGAGCAGGTCGACCCCATCCTGCTGCAGAAGACGTACTACCTCGAGCCCGACAAGACGGCGGCGAAGCCGTACGCGCTGCTGCGCGGGGCGCTCGAGCAGACGGACCGCATGGCGGTCGTCAAGGTGGCGCTGCGCCAGCGCGAGAGCATGGCCGTGCTGCGCGTGCGGGACAAGGTCATCGTCCTGCAGACGCTGCTGTGGCCCGACGAGGTGCGCGAGGCGGACTTCCCGGTGCTCGACGCCGAGGTCTCCGTGCGCCCCCAGGAGCTGACGATGGCGAGCTCGCTCGTCGAGTCCCTCGCCGCGGACTTCGACCCGTCGCAGTACACGGACGCCTACGTGACGGCGCTCGAGGAGCTCATCGAGCAGAAGGTGTCGTCGGGGGACACCCGGGCGCCCTCGGCGGCCGAGGAGGAGCCCGAGGAGGCGGCCGGCGAGGTCGTCGACCTGCTGGCCGCGCTGCAGCGCAGCGTCGAGAAGGCGCGCACCGCGCGGGGCGGGGCGCCCGACGAGACGCCCGCCGCGGCGACGAGCAGCGGGCGCGCGGCGCGCGGCGGGACGGCCGCGTCCGCGTCGGACGACGACGCACCCGCACCGAAGCGGCGCTCGCGCGCCAAGGCGGTCGCGTCCGGCGACGGTGACGGTGACGGCGCGAAGGCCCCGGCGAAGCGGACCCGCAAGAAGGCGTCGTGACCGCTGCGGACGACCGCGACCGCGCCGTCGCCACGCTGCGGCGCATCGCGTTCCTCCTGGAGCGCGCGCAGGCGAGCAGCTACCGGCCCGCGGCGTACCGGGCCGCGGCCCGCGCCGTCGAGCGCCAGGAGCCCGACCGGCTGCACGCGCTCGCGGCCGCCGGCGCGCTCACCGAGCTGCCGGCGGTCGGCGCGAAGACGGCGGACGTCGTCGCGCGGGCGCTCGCCGGCCGCCCCGTCGCCGTCCTCGACGGGCTCGAGCAGGAGGCGGCCGCCGCCGCTGCGGGTACACCGGACGACGCCGCTGGCGTGCTGCTGGCGGCCCTGCGCGGCGACCTGCACGCGCACACCGACGCGAGCGACGGCGCGACACCGATGCAGGAGATGGTGCTCGCGGCGCTCGAGCTGGGGCACGACTATCTCGCGATCACCGACCACTCGCCGCGCCTCACGGTCGCCAACGGGCTCTCCGCAGCGCGCCTGCGTGCGCAGCTCGGCCAGGTCGAGGCGCTGCGCCGGGCCGTCGCGCCGTTCGACGTCCTCACCGGCATCGAGGTCGACGTCCTCGACGACGGCGGCCTCGACCAGGACCCCGCGCTGCTCGACGAGCTCGACGTGGTCGTCGCGTCCGTGCACTCGAAGCTGCGGATGGACCGCGCGTCGATGACGGCCCGGATGCTCGCCGCCGTCCGCAACCCGCGCACGGACGTGCTCGGGCACTGCACGGGTCGCCGCCTCACGGGGCGTCAGCGCCCGCCCAGCGAGTTCGACGCCGAGGCCGTCTTCGCGGCGTGCGCGGAGCACGGGGTCGCCGTGGAGATCAACTCCCGGCCCGATCGGCTCGACCCGCCGCACGCGCTCCTGGACGTGGCCGTCGCGGCCGGCTGCGAGTTCACGATCGACTCCGACGCGCACGCACCCGGGCAGCTGGCCTGGTTGCGGGCCGGCTGCGAGCGCGCCGCGGCGCACGGCATCGGGCCCGACCGGGTCGTCACGACGCGCACCGCGGACGACGTGCGCGCCCGCGGTCACCGGGCCCCGGCACGTGCTTGAGCGCCCCCGCCGGTAGCCGCGCGACGCGCCGCCCGCGCGCCGCGTGCGGTCGCGGCGCCGTAGCGCGGCTAGTGTCGAGGGCCGTGCGTACGGGCGACGCCCGCAGCGCACGCCCGGTCCGTCGTCCGGTCCGGGCAGCGATCCGAACCCCCAAGGAGCACCCTACGTGAGCGTCAACCGCACCGAGCTCGTCCAGGCCGTCGCCGAGAAGGCGGGCCTGAGCAACGCCGAGGCCGACAAGGCCCTCAAGGCCTTCCAGGAGGTGCTCGTCGAGAAGCTCGCCGCCGGCGAGGACGTGACGATCTCCGGCTTCCTCTCGGTCGCGCGCGCCGAGCGCGCCGCGCGTACCGGCGTGAACCCGCAGACGGGCGAGAAGCTCGACATCCCCGCGGGCCACCGCGTGAAGCTCACGGCCGGCAGCGCCCTCAAGCGCGCCGTCCAGGGCTGAGCCACGACGGCCCCCGACCCAGACGGGTCGGGGGCCGTCGCGCACCTGGATCAGTCCGGGCCGGCGTCCTCGTCGGCCGTGGCCCGGCGCGCGATGACGTGCGGCAGCACGAGCCACGCCCCGGCGACCACCAGGAGCAGGCCGCCCCCGACGACGTACCCGGCCGTCCGCGAGAGCACGAGGTCGAACAGCAGCATCGTCGCGCCGGCGAGCGTCAGCGCGAGCGCCACCAGCCCCGCGCGCGCGAACCAGTGGCCGGCGTCGACCAGCTGCGGCTTGAGCCGGCGGCGGAAGAGCAGTCGGTGGAGGCTCACCGGTGCGATGAACAGGATCGTCGCGACGACGGCCATCACGACCAGCACCAGGTAGGTCGTGCGCTGGTGGTCGTCGAGGTCCCCGAACCGGGACTGGAACGGCACCGTGAGCAGGAACCCCGTGAGGATCTGCGCGCCCGTCTGCGTGACGCGCAGCTCTTGGAGCAGCTCGTTCCAGTTGCGGTCCATCCGCTCGATGTAGGTCTCGTCGCGGTCCGTGTCGGGCGCGTCGTCGCGCGGGTCGGCGGGCGCGTCGTCGCGCGGGTCGGCGGGCGCGTCGTCGCGCGGGTCGGCGGGCGCGTCGTCGCGCACCGGCGTCCTCTCCGTGACGCCGGCGTCGTGCGTGGGAGTCGGCATGTCGTCCCCACCTCCTCGTGTCCGGGGCTGCACGGATCATGCCCCCCGCGCCGGTGCGGTGCACGACTTGTCCGCGTTTCCGCCGGCGCGTCCCGGACGGACGTCCGGCACTGCGCCGGCGGACGAGGCGCACCACGTCGTGCGCGAGAATCGGCGGGTGACCACCGCGCACGACACCCGCCACTTCGCGTCCGACAACTACGCGGGGGCGCACCCCGAGATCATCGACGCGATCGCCGCAGCGAACGTCGGGCACGCACCCGCGTACGGCGACGACCCGCACACCGCGGGCCTGCAGGACGTGGTCCGAGCGCACTTCGGCGAGGCGGCCACCGCGTACCCGGTCTTCAACGGCACGGGGGCCAACGTCGTGGCGCTGCAGGCCATGCTGCCGCGGTGGGGCGCCGTCGTGTGCTCGGCGAGCGCCCACGTGAACACCGACGAGAACGGCGCGCCCGAGCGCGTCGGGGGCCTGAAGCTGCTCACCGTGCCGACGCCGGACGGGCGCCTGACGCCCGAGCTGGTCGCGCGCCAGGCGCACGGGTTCGGCGACGTGCACCGGGCGCAGCCGGGTGTGGTGTCGCTCACGCAGTCGACCGAGCTGGGCACCGTGTACCGGCCGGAGGAGGTCCGGGCACTCGCCGACCAGGCGCACGCGCTGGGCATGCGGGTCCACGTCGACGGCGCCCGCCTGGCCAACGCCGCCGCGCGGCTGGGGCTGCCCCTGCGGGCGTTCACCACCGACTGCGGCGTGGACGTCGTGTCGCTCGGGGGCACCAAGAACGGCCTGCTGTTCGGCGAGGCCGTCGTCGTGCTGGACCCGGCGGCGGTGGACGGGGTGGGCTACCTGCGCAAGTCGGGGATGCAGCTCGCGTCGAAGATGCGGTTCGTCTCCGCCCAGCTGGTCGCGCTGTACGAGGGCGACCTGTGGCTGCGCTCCGCGACGCACGCGAACGCCATGGCCGACCGCCTGCGCGCCGGCATCGACGCGCTCGGCGTGCTCGACGTCACGCTGCCCACCGAGGCGAACGCCGTGTTCGTGCGCCTGCCGGCCGACGTGGCGGCGGCGCTGCGCCGGCGGTGGCGGTTCTACGACTGGGACCCGTCGGACGGCACCGTGCGGCTCATGTGCGCCTTCGACACCCAGCCGCAGGACGTGGACGACCTCCTGGCCGCTCTCCGTGACGCGCTGAGCGGCCGCCCGGACGCCTGACGCCCCGCGGACGCCCGCCCCGGTTCGTGCCCGCCGCGGTGCGCTCGGGGACGAGCGCACCGCGGGGGACGTGCGGGCGGGCGTGCGGGCGGCTCAGCCCACCGTGCAGGCCGCGCCGTTGAGGGTGAACGCGGTCGGCGCCGCCGTCGTGCCGCCGTGGGTCGCGTTGAGGCCCACCTCGACCGACGCGCCCGCGGCGAGCGTGCCGTTCCACGCCGCGTTGGCGACGGTCACGCGCGTTCCGGACTGCGACCACGTCCCGCTCCAGCCCTGCTGCAGCGTCGTCCCCGCGGGGAGGTCGAACGCGAGCGTCCAGCCGGACAGCGGTGCCGTGCCGGTGTTCGTCAGGCGCACCGTGGCCGTCAGTCCGGCGCTCCACGAGCCGGCGGTCCACCGCACGCTGCACCGGCCCGGCGTCGCGGTGGGGGTGGCGGTCGGGGTCACGCTGGGGGTGGCGGTGGGGGTGCTGGTCGGGGTCACGGTGGGCGTGGCGGTCGGGGTGGCGGTCGGCGTCACCGTGGGCGTCACGGAAGGAGTCGGCATCACCGTCGGCGTCTGCGTCGGGCGCGTCCCGACCTGCGACAGGCTCTTGCCGGTCGTGCTCCCGGCGCCGCCGAGGGGCACGTCGTGGTCCAGCGAGACGAACCGGCCGCCGTCCTTCCACAGCGCGGGCTCGAGCAGCGCGTACTTCTCCTCGTCCCACGTCGCCCAGTCGTAGCCGACCAGGCCGCCGGTGTCCCCGGAGTTGGGGTTGAGCACCCAGAAGGTGTGGCTCAGCCGACGGTCGGCGATGAGGTCGCGCAGGGCGACCATCCACCGCTCGTTGCGCCCGCCGTCCATGAACCCGCCCCACTCGCCGATGAGCAGGGGAGCGATGCCCTCCTTGTGCAGGTAGAGCCAGTTCGGGTCCCACACGTCGCGCTCGAGGCTCGCGCGGTCGAAGTCGCCGGCGAACCACTTCTGCTCGTGCACGAGGGGCCCGTAGTCGTGCGGCGAGTAGACGAGCTGGTCCTGGTGCGCGCCGAGGTCGATGGGGTGCTCCCGCACCCCGCGCAGGTTCCCGCCCCACCAGGTGCCGTGGTAGTCCGTCAGGCCCGTCGACGTCCACGGGACGCCGTCCTTGGGGTAGACCTCGACGCCCTCGACGAGGATCAGCCAGTTCGGGTTCTGCGCGAGCACGCGCCGGGCCGCCTCCTCGGCGAAGTGCTTGAAGTTGTCCGGGTCGGTCGAGTCGTCCCACTTGGCGCGCAGCGTCGAGCCCTGCGTCCCGTGCGGCTCGTTCTTGAGGTCGGCGCCGACGATCGTGTCGTCGTCCGCCCACCGCGCCGCCACCCACTCCCACGCGTCGTAGGCGTCCTGCGTCGTGACGTCGCCCTTCCACCACACCGGGTGCACGTGCCCGGAGTTGTCGGCCTCGGCGCTGTGCACGTCGAGCACGACCTTGAGGCCGTAGTCGTCGCACATGTCGAGCCACGCCTCGAAGATCTGCAGGCTGTTCATGCCCTCGAGCTCGGGGTTGACGAACGTGTTCACGTTCGGCGCCGTGTGCTGCCCGGCCTGCCACTCCAGCAGCAGCTGGGTGGAGATCGGCACACGGACGACGTTGAGGCCCCGGTCGGCGACCGCCTTGGTGAGCGTGCGCATGTTCGCGGACCACAGGCCGTGGAAGACGCGTTCGCTGGCGTTGAAGCCGAACCAGTTGACTCCCGTGAGCCACACCTCGCGGCCGGCGGAGTCGACGATCTGGTTGCCGCGGACGTGCAGCCAGTCGGGCGTCTCCGCCGCGTGCGCCGGTGCGGCGGCGAGCGGGACGGTGAGGGCGCCGGCGGCGAGGGCGCCGACGAGGGCGACGCGCAGGGACCGCTTCGGGGTGGTGGGCACGGCTGCTCCTGGGGGAGGTGGCGAGCGGGCGCTGCGGCGGTTGCCGGCACGGTCGAACGGGCGGGGCGGTCGAACGGGCGGGGCGGTCGCACGGGACGCGGCCGCGGACGTGCCACGGGCCCTCCCGGGGGTGTTCCCCGGGAGGGCCCGCGCGGCCGTCAGACCGTCGGTCCGACGGCCAGGTCGCTCATCAGCTCACGGTGCAGGTCGCGCCGTTGAGCGTGAAGCCGGTCGGGGCGGGCAGTGCCGCCGAGCCGTTGGTGTGCGACCCGTTGAAGCCGATCTCCACCGAGGCGCCCGCGGCCAGCGTGCCGTTCCAGGCCGCGTTGGTGGCCGTCACGGTCTGGCCGGACTGCGACCACTGGGCGGACCAGCCCTGCTGCACCGACTGGCCGGAGCCGAGGGTGAAGCGCAGGTTCCAGCTGCTCAGCGCCGTGGTGCCGGTGTTGGTCAGGCGCACGGAGGCGGTGAAGCCGCTGTTCCAGCCGTTGGCCGAGTACCGCACCGAGCACGCGCCCGTTCCGGAGGTCGGCGTGGGCGTCGGCGTCGACGTGCGCGTCGGCGTCGCGGTCGGCGTGGGCGTCGGCGTGCGCGTGGGCGTCACGGTCGGCGTCGGCGTCGGGGTGCGGGTCGGCGTCACGGTCGGCGTCGGGGTGGCCGTCGGCGTGGGCCGGGGCGTCGAGCCGTCCGTCGGGATGATCGGGAACGCGTTCCGGACGAGGGTCCGGAACTGGTTCTCGAACCACTGGCCGGCGAGCGGCGCGTCCGGCGTGGCGCCCGTCAGCTGGTTGGCCAGCTTGGGCGACACGAAGGTCGGGTCGCACATGCGGTCGAAGCTCTTGCCCTGGTCGTTCGCGATCTCCTTGGAGGCGCCGTCGGACTCGCCCGGCGGCTTGATCCAGACGTACGCGTCGATGTGCGACTCCGCCGGTGCGGTGGACGGCGTCGCCCGCGGGAGCTCCCCGATGCCGGCGCCGAGCGGGTTGCACCACGCGCCGCGGTGCACGCGACGGTCGATCCGGGACTCGTTCACGTACGTGTTCAGGTCCGTGCTCGTCGACGCGGCCGTCGGACGGTCCGGGCCGCCCCAGCCGTTGCGCGAGGTGTCGATGAGCATGCCCGTGCTGGCCGGGAAGCCCTCGGCGACGAGCAGGCGGTGCAGGTGCGCCGTCCACGCGAGCTCACCGAAGTCGGGGTTCCACTCGTAGAACGACGCCGACCGGACCTGGCCGCTGCCGACCTGCTTGTTCGGGTCGGTGAGGAACGGCTCGGCCAGCGGGGTCGAGTTCGCCGTGTTCGTGATGAAGCCGTCGATCGAGGCGAAGCCCTTCTTCGTCGTCCGTGCCACCTCGGCGAAGAGCTTGGCCGCGGGGCCCGCGTTCGAGTCCCAGCCGAGCCAGCCGGAGTGCGCCGCGTCGATGTACGTGTAGACGTTGTCCAGCGTCTTCAGCTCGTCGAGCGCGTACTTGACGCCCTCGCGGTAGTACGGCGCCGACTGCTGGCACGTGGGCTCGGAGATGTTCGTGATGAGGTTCGGCAGCGAGTCGGGCTCGATCGTGGCCGAGATGCGGATGTCCTGGTACTTCGGGTCGGACAGCAGGTCGACGATCGGGTCGATGTACTCGGTCTTGTAGCGCGCGAGGCCGGCGTCGGTGGCCGGCAGCTCGCCGTTGGACGCGAGCGCGTAGCAGTCGCGCCCGGGCAGGTTGTAGATGACGAGGTTGAAGACGAGCGGCGTGCCGCCGGCCCGCTGCTTGACCGCCTCGTCCAGGTGGAACTTCAGGCCGTTGCCGTCGGCGTTGCCGGCGATCGCGCTGATGCGGTCCATCCAGACGGCCGTGGGCTGCTTCGCCACGGTGCGCATCTGAGCTGCCAGGGTGGCGTCGCCGGCGCGCGTGGCAGCGCTCTCAACCGTCGCGGCCCAGGTGGGGTTCACGTACTGCCGGGCGCCTGCGTAGGGGTTGTCGACGTGCGGCTCGGCCGCACTGGCCGCCGTGCTCGCCAGCGTCAGCGGCACCGCGACGAGCGCCATTGCCGTCGCTGCGGTCGCGGCGGCGCGTAGGCGCCGTCCGACCGTCCTCTTGCCGTGTGTGGACACGTGTGTCCTCCGGGTGTCGTTCTGGCGCACCCCGCCCTCGGCGGCACGGTGCGGGCCGCCGCAGGGGAGTCCACGACGACTGGCCTGGAATCCATCACGCGGCAAGGGCACCGGGGATCCTCGCGAACCGTTTAGGCTTCGTCGCGTTACCAGATCGTTACCATCGCCGCACGATGCCGGTGACGCGTTCCTGCAGGTCAGCGCGATCGTGGGCCGGTACTGCCGCGCACCGCCAGGCCGCCGACCGCGATGTGGCGCCCCAGCCCCGCGCGGCCGTCGAGGACCTGCAGCACGGCGTGCCCGACGGCCGTCCCCAGCTCGACCTGCACCGTGGGCAGCGCCGTGATGGAGGGTGTGGCGAGCCGGCACAGCGGCGAGTCCGTGAGCGACACGACCGACACGTCCCACGGGACGGCCAGGCCCGTGCGCCGGGTGACGTCGAGGGCGGCCACGGCCATGTGGTCGGTGTCGAAGACGAGCGCGGTCGGCGGCCGCCGGCCCGTGAGGAGCCGCCGGCACGCGGCGGCCGCGCCCTCGGGCGTCCCCGCCGTCGCCTCGTGCACCAGGACCCCGCCGCCGGTGGCGACGGCCTGCTCCAGCCCGGCGACCCGGGTGCGGGTGCGGTGCAGCGCGTCCGGGCCCGTCACGACCGCGACCTGCCGGTGGCCGAGCTCGATGAGGTACCGGCCCACGCGCTCCGTCGCCTCGGCGTCCTCCACCGCCACGGTCGCCATCTCGCCCGTCGGCTCGCCGCCCACGACGACGACCGACGGGATCCGCAGCCGGCGCAGCGCGTCCAGCCGCGGGTCCTCCGTCCGGACGTCGGTCACCACCATGACGTCGAACCGCCGCTCGGCCCACCACTCGCCGTAGAGCGCCACCGCCGCCGCGAGGTCGTCGACGACCTGCAGCACGAGGGCCAGCCCGCGCGTCCGCAGGACGTCCTGCAGCGCGACCACGAGCTCGAGGACGTCCGCGCCGTACCCGACCGGGCCCGTCAGGGTGCGGTCGAGCACGAGGCCGACGGCACGGGGACCGCTGCGCATGGAGCGCGCCGCGGCGCTCGGGCGCCAGCCGAACTCGTCGGCGACGCGCAGCACGCGTTCACGCGTCGCCGCGCTGACGCCGGGGCGCCCGTTGAGCGCGTAGGACACCACGGCGATCGACACGCCCGCTGCGCGCGCGACGTCCGTGATCGTCGGGCGTCGTGCCGCGGGACCTGGGACGACGGGGTGCGCACCCGTCGCCGGACCGGCCGGTGGCGCCGCTGGCGCCACCGCCGGAGAAGCCGTCGGAGATGCGGCGTCTTTGCCGCTGTCATGTGCAGGAGTGACCACGATCGCCTAGTGTTGCGCCCGATGTGGGTCGGTCGCATCAACTCGGCTCCGACGGCGTAGGCGAGGTTGCTCATGGTCACTGCTCGGCGCGGGGTCCCCGCCACGGTGCGTCGGACGATCGGTGTCTTGTCCCCGGTCGTCGGCGGCTTCTACTTCGGGGCCCTGATCGCCGGCGTCGCCCGGGCGGCCCGGGGCGCCGGCCACCGGGTCGTGGCGGTGCAGACGTACCCCGCCGGGCTGGACCGCGAGCGGTACCCGGAGGAGTCGGTGCTCGACACGCCGGTGGCGCTGGGCAGCGTCGACGGCCTCGTGGTCGTGGGCAAGTCGCTGAGCCAGGAGCGGCTCGCGGCGGTGCGCGAGTGGGGCGTCCCGGTCGTGCTGGTCAGCGAGGACCCCGTCCACCCGGACGACCCCGTCGTCGTCCCCGACAACGCCGGCGGGGTCCGCGAGGCGGTCGAGCACCTGATCTGGCACGGCCACACCGCGATCGGCTTCCTCGGCAACCTCGCGCAGCGGGACATGCGCGAGCGCTTCGCCGCCTACCGCACGACCCTCGCCGAGAACGGGATCGAGTCCGACGACTCGTGGTGGTACGAGGCGTCCGACAACCAGGAGCAGGGCGGCGTCGACGCGGCGGCGCGTCTGCTCGCGGCGGGCACGCCCACCACGGCGGTCATCGCGGCGACCGACCGCAACGCCGTCGGCTTCCAGCGCGCCCTGCGCTCCCACGGGCTCGTGCTGCCCCGCGACCAGGCCGTCGTGGCGTTCGACCACGCGGACTCCGGCGCGCGGGTGAGCCCCCGGCTGTCGACCGTGGACGCGCACTTCGGGCGCGTGGGGGAGCAGGCCGTCCACCTGCTCCTGGCGCGGATGCGCGGCGAGGACGTCGCGCCGGGCGAGCACCGTGTCGCCTCGACGCTCGTCGTCCGCGAGTCGTGCGGCTGCACCGAGATCACGTCGCCCGCCGGCGGCGACGACGACCTCGCGGGTTCGGACCTCGTGCGGCGGCTGGCCGACTCCGCGTTCGGCGGCCCGGCCGGCACGGCCTCGGCCCGCCGGCCGGGACCCGACGCGCGCGAGGCCTGGTGGCGCTCCGTCGTCGAGCCGGTCGAGGCGGCCGCAGAGCGCGGCGTGGGACCGGCGGCGGCCGCACTCGGACGCCTGGCGGACCTGACGGCCGCGCTGCAGCCCCACCCGGAGGCGCTCGAGCAGTCGGTCACGGTCCTGCGCGCGGTCGAGTGCCGACAGGTGGAAGCGCTCTCCGAGGCCCGCCGGCAGAACGCCCCCGCGGTCCGGCGCGCCGTCACCGACGTCCTGCTCGCGGTGACGAAGGGGTGCACGCGCGCGATGCTCGCCCGGAGCGGGCAGCTCGAGCGCACGATCGTCGACCAGTACGAGGTCGACATGGACCTCCTGCGCGGGGACAGCGCCAGCCCTCGTGCGCTCGGCTGGCTGCCCCGGGGCGTGCGCGGCCACGCGTGCCTCGGGCTGTGGGTCGGCACGGACCGCGGCCCCGGCGACCGCGAGATGGAGATCGTCGGCGTGCACGACACGACGGGCACGCTGTCCCGCCTGGTCGGCGTGCGCACCACCGCGAGCCAGTTCCCGCCGCCGGCGCTCACGCGGGCCGGCACGGTCGGCTCGAACGAGCTGACCTTCGTGGTGCCGGTCACGTTCGGCGGCAGCGACTGGGGCCTGCTCGCCATCGACGGCGTCGTCGAGACCCGCGCGACGCAGCCGCGCGACCGGTTCAACCACTGGGCCGCCCTGCTCGCCGTCGCCCTGGACCAGGAACGCCTCCTCGCCTCCCTCCGGGAGCAGCGCAAGGCCCTCGAGCAGGCGGCCGCGCGCGAGCGCGCCCTCGCCGACACGGTGCGCGAGAGCGAGGAGCGGTACGCGCTCGCGTCGATGGCCGCGCACGACGGCACGTGGGACTGGGACGTGTCCGCGGGCACCGTCTACTACTCGCCGCGATGGAAGCAGACGCTCGGCTACGCCGACGAGGTCATCGGCGACCAGCCGGCCGAGTGGCTCGAGCGGGTGCACCCGGGCGACCGCGACGAGCTGTCCGCCGCCATCGCCGCGCAGCTCGCCGGCTGCGGCACCCCGCTCGAGCTCGAGCACCGCGTCCGCACGTGCTCCGGGGACTACCGCTGGATGATGTGCCGCGCGGTCACGGTGCTGGACGACGCCGGCTGCCCCGCGCGGCTCGTCGGCACGCTCGTCGACGTGACGGAGCGCAAGGAGGCGGAGATCGCCCTGCAGCGGGACGCCCTGCACGACCCGGAGACGGGGCTGGTCAACCGGCTGCTCTTCCTCGACCGGGTCGGCGCCGCGCTGCTGCGCACCCGGCGGTCGCCCGCGTACGACTGCGCGATCGCGCTCGTGCGGGTCGTCGAGCAGGCCCACACCCCCGTGCGCGAGTCGTCGGACGTCGCACCCGACGTGCACCGCGAGGTCGTGCGCCAGCTCCGGCGCCCGTTGCGCGAGGGCGACACGACGGCGCGCATCGGCGAGGACGACTTCGCCGTGCTTGTCGACGACGTCGGGGCGGGGGGCATGCCCGACCGCCTGTCCGAGCTCCTCGAGCGGCTGCGCCGGGACATCGGACCGCGGATCGCGATCGGCGTGCTGGGCAGCGTGCGGGGGATGCGGGACGCGGCCGACGTGCTGCGGGAGGCGGACATCGTGCTCCTGCGCGAGCAGACGCGGCCCGACCCGCTGCGCGGCACCGTCCTGCGCTGACGCGCGGGGACGCACGACGGCCCGGCGACCGCGCAGGTCACCGGGCCGTCGGCACGCGTCAGGAGTGGGTGCGGTGCACCCGCTCGCCGCGGCTCGGGTGGTTCACCGGACCGGTGTCGACCCGGATGCGCAGGGGACGTCCCGCCACGCGGGCGCGGCCGAGCTTGTCGACCGCCTCGGGGGAGAGCCCCTCGGGGATGTCGACCAGCGCGAAGGTGTGGAAGATGTCGATCCGGCCGACGTCGGAGCCCTGCAGGCCCCCCTCGCCGGTGAGCGCGCCGACCAGCTGGCCGGCCTGCACGCCGTCCCGGTGCCCGACCGCCACGCGGTAGCGCGGGCGTCCGCTCGGGCCGCCGTTGTTCGTCCTGCGACGACCGGCGGACGCGTGTCCCGCACCGCCGGAACGGCTGTCGTCCGGCGTCTCACGGGCGCGGCGCATCGCGTCGTCGAGGTCCTCGCCGTCGGCGCCACGGGCGGTCGGGCCGTCGTCGCCGACCGCCAGTGCCGCGACCGCGGCGAGCAGCTCCGCCACGTCGACGTCGGGGTTCTCGTCCAGGTGCGTGCGTACCGCGTCGCGGTAGAGCTCCAGGCGGCCCCCGTCGATGCGTGCGGGCGTGCGGGCCAGCAGCTGGGCGACGCGGTGCGCCGACACCTGCGCCGGGGTGGGGATCGTCGTCTCGACCAGGGGGGAGCGCGTCATGCGCTCGATCTGACGCAGCTTGCCGCGCTCGGTGGGCGTGACGAACGTCAGGGCCGTGCCCGTGCGACCGGCGCGGCCCGTGCGGCCGATGCGGTGCACGTAGGTCTCCGCCTCGCGCGGCACGTCCATGTTCACGACGAGCCCGATCCGCTCGACGTCGAGACCGCGCGCCGCGACGTCCGTCGCCACGAGTACGTCGATCGCGCCCGAGCGCAGGCGCTCGACGATCCGCTCGCGATCGGACTGCGCGACGTCACCGGAGATGTGGGCGGCCGCGATCTGCCGCTGCACGAGCACGTTGCCGACCTCCTCGGCCGCCTCGCGGGTGCGGACGAACACGATCGCCGCGTCGGCGTCGCTCACCGCGAGGACGCGGGCGAGCGCGCCGGCCTTGTGCCGGTGCGGGACGACGGCGTACGACTGCGACACGGCCGCGACCGTCGAGGCCTGGCGTGCGACCGCCACCTCGACGGGCTTCACCAGGTGCTTCTCGGCGACCCGCCGGATCTGCGGGGGCATCGTCGCGGAGAACAGGGCGATCTGCCGCGGGGCGGGCGTCTGCGAGAGCACGCGGTCGACGTCCTCGGCGAAGCCCATGCGCAGCATCTCGTCGGCCTCGTCGAGCACGAGGAAGCGGACGTCCTGCAGCTTGAGGGTCCCACGGTCGAGGTGGTCGATCACGCGGCCGGGCGTGCCCACGACGACCTGGGCGCCGCGTGCGAGCGCACGCTGCTGCGGCAGGTAGGGGGACCCGCCGTAGACGGCGACGACCTGCAGGCCGGCGCGGTGCTGAGCGAACGACGTGATGGCGTCCGCGACCTGCATCGCGAGCTCGCGCGTCGGCGTCAGGACGACGGCCTGCACGGCGCGCAGCTCCGGGTCGACGTTCTGGAGCAGCGGCAGGCCGAACGCGGCGGTCTTGCCGGTGCCGGTCTGGGCGACGCCGACGACGTCGCGTCCCTCGAGGAGGGCGGGGATGGTGCGCGCCTGCACGGGGGTCGGCGCGGTGAAGCCGAGCCCCGTGCAGGCGGCGAGGAGCTCGTCGGACAGGCCGAGGTCGGCGAAGGACTGGACACCGTCCGTCGGCATCGTGGCGTCGGCGGGCAGGGGTGCGGACAGCATGGTGCTCAAGGGGGACCGTTCGGTCGGAGGGGTGGAGACGGGGCCGCCCGAAGGCGTCCTTCGACGTCGCTCACCCCGTAAACCCACACCTGGACCGCCGCACGGGCGGTCCGACACGCATCGGCGGCACACGGCGGCCCGGGGGCTCGCCGTCCCGCGCGGGGACGCGACACGACTCCTGTTGTCGGGGACCACACTACCGGTGCGGCGCCCGCGGCGGGCGGACGGGGGTCGGTGACGTCCCGCACACGCTCAGCCGAGGCCGCGGAGCCTGCCCTCGATGGCGGGGCAGCGGTCCATCACGACGTCGAGCCCCGCGGTGCGCGCCCGGGCCGCCGCGGCCTCGTCGACGACCCCCAGCTGCAGCCACACGGCTCCGGCGCCGGCGGCCACGGCCTCGTCGACGACCCCGCCCGCGATGCGGCTGTTGACGAAGATGTCGACGACGTCGGGCGGCGCGGGGAGGTCGGCCAGCCGGCGGACGCCCGGCACGCCGTGCACCGTCGGGGCGCTCGGGTGGACCGGCACGACGGTGTGGCCCAGCCGCTGCAGGTACGCCGCCACCCCGTACGCGGCACGCGCGGTGTTGGTGGAGAGGCCGACCACCGCCCACGTCGCGGGCGTGCGCAGGAGTCGGTCGACGACGTCCGGGTCCGCGGTGTGGCTCATCGTCCGAGCGTGCCACCGCCCTCGGCGGTGCGCGACGGGCGCACGGGTGCCCGGCCGGCGTCGCGGAGCGTCGCGGGAGGGCGTCGGTGCGGGTCGCATAGGATCACGGGACAGACGACGACGGGGGAGGGCGTGACGGAGGAGTCGACGGTCAGCACGCGCGTCCTCACCGTCCCCAACGTCATCAGCCTCGCGCGGCTGCTCCTCGTCCCCGTGTTCGCCGTCCTCGTCGCGAACGGCGCGGACGCGTGGGCGCTCCTGGTGCTCGCCGTGTCGGGCGCCAGCGACTGGCTGGACGGCGTCCTCGCGCGCCGCATGCAGCAGGTGACGCGCCTCGGGCAGATGCTCGACCCCGCGGCCGACCGGCTCTTCATCCTCGTCACGCTGCTCGGGCTCGCGTGGCGGGGCACCGTCCCCGTGTGGCTGGTCGTCGTCCTCGTCGCCCGTGACGTGGTGCTCGCCGTCATGCTGCTCGTGCTGGCGCGCGCCGGGTACCCGCCTCTGCGCGTGCACCTGGCAGGCAAGGCGGGCACGTTCGTGCTGCTCTACGCCTTCCCGCTCCTGTTCCTCTCGCAGTGGCCGTCCACGGTCGGTCAGGCCGCCGGCGTGCTCGGCTGGGCGTGTGCGCTGTGGGGCGTGGCGCTCTACTGGTTCGCGGGCGTGCTCTACCTGGCCCAGGCGTGGACGGTCCTGCGGCGGGAGCGTCGCGAGCGCCTGCGTGACCGGGCGACGGCGTCATGAACCGGCGGCACTCGGAGCCGGGGCCGCGGCGCGCCGCCGACGCGTCGATGACGCTCATCAACGAGACGTACCGCCGCCCCCTCGACCCCGGGTACCAGGAGGTGGCGGACCGCCGACGGGCGGGGACGGCCCCGCGCCGGACCGTCCGCGGCGGTGCCGCGCTGCTCGTCCTCGCCGTCGCGCTCGGCGCGTTCGCGACGTCCGCCGCCACGGCGCTGCGTCGTCCGCCGCCTGCGGTCCTCGAGGCGCGCGCCCTCCTGGAGACCGAGATCCGTGAGCGGATCGACCGCGCCGAGTTGCTGCGCGACGCGAACGCGCTCCTGGCGGCCGAGGTCACCGGGCTGCAGACCGCCGCGGCCTCGAGCGAGGACCCCGCCCTGCTCGCACAGCTGCAGCAGGACGCGGTTCCCGGCGGCCGCGTGCCGGTCGTCGGGCCCGGCCTGCAGATCGTCCTGACGGACTGGGTGCCGGGGCCGGGCGAGCAGGAGAACCCCGACAACCGTGTGCAGGACGTCGACCTCCAGCTGCTGGCCAACGGCCTGTGGGCGGCCGGCGCCGAGGCCATCGCCATCAACGGCGCGCGCCTGACCTCGACGACGGCCATCCGCAGTGCCGGTGCCGCCGTCCTCGTCGACCTGCGGCCGCTCGGCAGCCCGTACACCGTGGAGGCGATCGGTGACGCCGCCGGTCTGCAGACCGGGCTCGCCCGCGGGGTCGCCGGGCAGCGGCTGGCCAGCTTGCGCCAGCAGTTCCGCATCGGCGTGGAGGTCACCCCGGAGAAGGATCTCGAGCTGCCCGCCGCGGGCTCTGCCACGTTGCGCTCCGCGCGGGTGCTGGGCGACGCCGGTGCCACGGGCACGGTGCCCGATCCGACCGCCCGCTCGACGGCGGGTGCGGCCGCTCGGGGGAGCGCCGCAGACGCTCTTGGGCCCGTGTTGCGCGATGTGGCAGTGTCGTCGGGTCCGGACGGAGGGGAGCGCTCGTGATCGCGGTGATCGGACTCCTGCTCGGCGTGGTCGCCGGGCTGCTCATCGAGCCGACCGTGCCCGCGAACCTCCAGCCGTACCTGCCGATCGCCGTCGTGGCCGCGCTCGACGCGCTCTTCGGCGGGCTGCGCGCCTTCCTGGACGGCATCTTCGACGAGCGCGTCTTCCTCACGTCGTTCCTGTCGAACGTCGTCGTCGCCGCGCTGATCGTGTTCCTCGGCGACCAGCTGGGCGTCGGCTCGCAGATGACGACGGCGGTCATCGTCGTCCTCGGCATCCGGATCTTCTCCAACGCCGCGTCCATCCGGCGCCACCTGTTCAAGGCATGACCACCGAGGGACCGGGCATGGCGGCGGCCGGTGACGGTCGGTCCGCGGGGCGCCCTGCGGACCGTGGCGCCGACGGCGGCGCGGCCGACCGCGCGCCGGAGGAGGCGCCCGTCGTCGACCCCCGCGACCCGCTGGGCCTCGGTGACCTCGACGCGCCGGCCGAGCACGGGTCGCAGGGCGCGCCGGCGACCGCGGACGAGCCGCGCGACGCGGACCCGGCCGGCGAGACGGACCCGGGCGGGACCGCGGACTCGGGCGGCGACGCGGATCCGGGCGACGGCGCGGCGGTCCGCGAGGACGACCCCGACATGCCCCGGGCAGTCGCCGACGACCCGGTCGACGCCGGCCCGGACGGGAACGCCGACCCCGACGAGGCCGACCCCGACGAGGTGAGCCCGGTCGCCGCGGGGCCGGCCGCGGTGGAGCAGGACGCGCCCGACACGGCTGCGCCGCCCCCCGACACGACCGCTGCCCTGCCCGCGGCCGAGCGTCCGGCGTGGACCCGGCTCGCGCACGCGATGCGGCCACGGACCACCACGGGCCAGCTCCTGACGGCGGCCCTCTGCGCCCTCCTGGGCTTCGCTCTCGTCGTCCAGGTGCGCCAGACGACGGACACGCACCTCGGCGCCTTGCGGCAGGACGACCTCGTGCGTCTGCTGGACGAGACGACGACCCGCTCGGACGAGCTGACGCGCGAGGCCGCGGACCTGCAGCGGGAGCGCGACGAGCTGCTGTCCGGCTCGGACCGGCAGCAGGCCGCGCTCGACGCGGCGCGCCGCAACGCCGCCACGCAGGGGATCCTCACGGGCCGGCTGCCGGCGACCGGGCCGGGCGTGGAGATCACCCTGACCGAGGCCGAGCCGAGCATCCGTGCCGGCACGATGCTGCACGTCCTCGAGGAGCTGCGGAACGCGGGTGCGGAGGCGATCCAGCTCAACGACCAGCGCGTGACGGCGAGCAGCGCGTTCACGGGGTCGGCGGGTGCGGTCGTCCTCGACGGCGTCACGCTCAGCACGCCGTACCGCTGGCGGGTGATCGGCGAGCCCGACACGATCGCCACTGCGCTCGAGATCCCCGGCGGTGCGATCGCCACCGTCCGCGCCGACGGCGGGCGGGGGACGGTCGAGACCATGGACCGGGTGGACGTCACGGCGGTGCGCCGGCTGCCGGACCCGGTCCACGCCACGCCCGTGCCCGACGAGGGCTGACGGGGGTGGTCGCGCCGCGGCTCGTCACCCGGTCAGGTGCTCCGTGTGCTGCACGTACGTGCCGGGAGCACATAGGGTGAGAGCCGCGACGGCGGGGTCGAGGCGGGAGCGTCCACGTGCCTGCCACCGACACGGGAGGTGCACATGAGCGACGATCGACCGGCTCCGGCCGGAGGGTTGCCGACGTACCGCGGCGACGGCCCCGACACGACCGTCAGCTTCGGCTCGCTCGAAGCGGTGGACCAGGAGGCCCCCGCACGGGTCGGCCTGACGTCCGACGAGTCAGCCGCGGTGCAGGCGCTGCCGCCGACGTCCGCACTGCTGATCATGCAGCGCGGACCGAGCTCGGGAGCACGCTTCCTGCTCGACGCGGAGCGCACGACGGCCGGCCGCAGCACCCGCGCCGACATCTTCCTCGACGACGTGACGGTGTCGCGCAAGCACGCCGACTTCGTGCGTGAGGGCAACCAGTTCGTCGTCCGGGACATCGGGTCGCTGAACGGGACCTACGTCAACCGCGCGCGGATCGACCAGGCGGTCCTGCGAGCGGGGGACGAGGTGCAGATCGGCAAGTACCGCATGACGTTCCACCCCAGCCCGCACCGTGACGCCTCCTGACGGCGCCGCCGCGCGCGCGCTCGCGACCCGGCAGACCCGTCCCCAGGGCGGGGACACGGCCACGGACTCGAGCGCGGCGCCGGTTGCCGAGCCCTGGCCCCGCGGGCTGTCGCGGCGCGCGAGCATGCGGATCTCCGACGTGCTCGCCGCTCTGCGGCTCGAGTTCCCGGCCGTGACGACGTCGAAGCTGCGGTTCCTTGAGGAGCAGGGGCTCGTCTCGCCCGTGCGCACGCCCTCCGGGTACCGGCAGTACTCGCCGGCCGACGTGGAGCGCCTGCGGTTCGTGCTGCGCCAGCAGCGGGACAAGTACATGCCGCTCAAGGTCATCGGCGAGCGTCTGGCCGAGCTGGACGCGGGGGCGGAGGACGGGGACGCACCGCCGCGCGCCCGGCTCGCGACGAGCGACGGCGTCGCCAGGACGCCCGACCGCCTCACGGCAGACAGGCTCGCGCAGGACGCACGCGTCCCCCGGGAGCTGGTCGAGGACCTGGTCGCGCAGGGCGTCCTGCGACCCGACCAGCGCGGGGTGTTCGACGCGTGGGCGCGGGAGGTGGTCGTGGCCGCGGCTGCGCTCGCCGAGCACGGCATCGACCCTCGCCACCTGCGCGCGTTCCGCGCGGCGGCGGACCGTCAGGCGGACCTCGTCGACCAGGTGGTGGCGCCGTGGCGCGGCCAGCGCAGCGTGTCCGCACGGGCGCGGGCGTCCACGCTGGCCGCGGAGGTGGGGGAGCTCTGCGCGCAGATGCACACCGCGCTGCTGCGCTCGTCCGTGGCCGACCTGACGCCCTGACCCGTCGCCTGACCGCCTGCCCGACGCCGCCCCGGGGGGCCGACGCGCCGTGCCCGGCTCGGGCAGACGTGGCCGCTGCGGCGTCGTAGCGTGGAGGCGTGGCCGACGATCCCGAGCTGGTGCCGGTGGAGGTCGTCGGCGTGCGCACGCACCTGGCCGACGACGAGATCGTCGTGCTCCTGCTGGACCCGGACGCGGCGCTGCTCGTCCCCATCCTCATCGGCCCGAGCGAGGCCTCGGCGATCGCGGCCGCGCAGGCGGGCGTCGTCCCGCCGCGCCCGATGACGCACGACCTGCTGCGCGACGCGCTCGCCGCCGCGGGCGCCCCCGTGGTGCACGTGGAGATCACCAGCCTCGAGGACGGCGTGTTCCATGCGGCCCTCGTGCTGCACGGGGGGCAGCGCGTCGACTCGCGCGCGTCCGACGCCATCGCGGTCGCCCTGCGGTTCGACTGCCCGGTGCTGTGCTCGGCCGAGGTCGTGGCCGTCGCCGGCGTCGAGGTGCGGCCGGCCACGAGCGAGGAGGACCTCGCACAGTTCCGCGAGTTCCTCGACCAGGTGTCGGCCGAGGACTTCGAGACGGGGAACGAGCCGGGACCCGAGCAGGGCGGGCGCGACACCTGACCGGTGTCCGGCCAACCCTGCACCTCAGCCTGAAGGTAAGACATGCAGGGGCGACACGCCGGGCCCGTTCGTTGCGGTCCGGTCGGTGCGGGCCTAGCGTTGCAGCAGATCGAGAAGGAGCGCGCCCGCCCCGCGGACGCCGACGGAGGGCGCGTGGTGAGCAACGAGACTGCCGAGAACTCCGGACCCGTACCGCAGCGAGCGCAGGGTCTGCTGTTCGACGACGACCTCCCCGACCTCGACGTCGCGACGGGGTACCGCGGGCCGACGGCGTGCCGCGCGGCCGGCATCACCTACCGTCAGCTTGACTACTGGGCGCGCACCGGGCTGGTCGAGCCGTCGATCCGCCCCGCCACCGGTTCCGGCACGCAGCGGCTCTACAGCTTCCGGGACATCCTCGTCCTCAAGGTCGTCAAGCGGCTGCTGGACACGGGTGTGTCCCTCCAGCAGATCCGCGCCGCGGTCAGCCACCTGCGCGAGCGCGGCGTGGACGACCTCGCCCAGATCACGCTGATGTCCGACGGCGCGAGCGTCTACGAGTGCACGTCCGCCGACGAGGTCATCGACCTGGTGCAGGGCGGTCAGGGCGTGTTCGGCATCGCCGTCGGGCGTGTGTGGCGCGAGGTCGAGGGCACGCTCGCCGAGCTCCCGACCGAGCGGGCCGAGGACGACACCCCGGTGGCCGTCCCGAACCCGCGGGACGAGCTCGCGCTGCGGCGCCAGGCGCGCACCGCCGGCTGACGAGACCACGACGCACCACGACGCCCCGACCGGAGACCCGGTCGGGGCGTCGTCGTCGTGGTGGTGCGGACGAGCCGTCGCGCGGGCGCGACGGGGAGGTCAGCGCCGGGGCGCTCGGAGCGCGCGCTCGAGCAGCTGGTCGAACACGTCGGCGAGCTCGGCAGCGGCGGCACCCGGCCACGCGTGCACCGGCTGCGCGGCGCCCTGTGCCTGCTGCAGCGCTGCGCGCTCGGGGATGGTGGGGGAGAGGAGGAGCGGCCCGTACAAGGTCTGCAGCTCCTGCAGCCGGTACGCCTGCTCGACGGACCGGAGGCGGACGCGGTTCACCGCGATGCCGAGCGGCTGGAGCGCGGGCGCCGACCCGCGCCGCAGCTCGTCGATCGTGCGCATCGCCCGGCCGACGGCCATGACGGCGAACAGCCCCGGCTCGGTGACGACCACGGCGCGGTCGCAGGCCGTCAGACCCGTGCGGGTGAGTCCACCCAGCGACGGCGGGCAGTCGATGAGCACGAGGTCGTAGCCGGCGACCCACGACAGCGCGTGGCGCAACCGGTCGAGGTCGTCGTCGTCGACCCGGTCGTGCAGGACCGAGCGCTCGGAGCCGGCCAGCACGTCGAGGCCGCGCGCCGACCAGCTCGACGCGACGGTCGCAGCGGCGACGGTCGCGTCGGACGGGGCGTCGAGCACCGACGCCACGTCGCCCGCCGCGGCCCCCGTGGCGCCGAGCGCCATCGTCGAGTCGCCCTGCGGGTCGAGGTCGACGACCAGCGTGCGCAGGCCGCGCTCGAGGGCTGCGGAGGCCAGCCCGAGGGTCACCGAGGTCTTGCCGACACCACCTTTGAGGCTGCACACACCGAGGACGAGCACGGCGCCACGGTAGCCGGGCACGGTCGCCGGGCACGAGTCCGCCACGCGGTGTGGACGGTCCCCGTCGCGCTCCCGGTCCTCGGCTCGTTCCGCGGCCCGGGCATCCGGCCCGGGCGCTGCCGGCGTCCGTACGCCAGGATGGGCCGATGGTCCTCACCGTCACCCGGCACGGGCACTCGTGCGTCCGCATCGAGCGCGACGGGCGCGTCATCGTCGTGGATCCGGGCGTCTGGAGCGACGTCGCCGCCGCGCTCGAGGGTGCGGAGGCGGTCCTCGTCACGCACGAGCACCCCGACCACCTCGACGTGGGCGTGGTCGCCGACCGGGTCCGCGCCGGCACCGAGGCATGGGCACCGGAGCCGGTGCTCGCCGCACTCGAGGCGGCCGGCGCACCGCGCGACCGGCTCCATCCCGTCGCCGAGGGGGACGAGCCGGTGGTGGCCGGGGCCACGGTGCAGGTGCTGGGGGAGCGGCACGCCGTGATCCACCCCGACCTGCCCGTGCCCGCGAACGTCGCGTACCTCGTCGACGGCGCGCTGCTGCACCCCGGCGACTCCTACACGCGGCCGCCCGTCGGCACGGCGGTGGACCTGCTCCTGCAGCCCGTCGGGGCACCGTGGCTGCGGCTCGCCGACGCCGTGGACTACGTGCGCGCCGTGGGGCCGCGTCGGGTGGTCCCGATCCACGACGAGCTGCTCAGCGACAAGGGCCGCGCGAGCGCGGTCACCCTGCTGCGGAAGCTGCTCACCGCGGATGTCCTCGTCCTCGGCGCGGGGGAGTCGGTGACGGTCGGCGGCTGAGGGGCGACGCCGGCCCGGTCGCCGGGCCGCGACGCCCTCGCTAGCGTGGGCGCGTCGAAGAGGAGACACCCATGACCGAGAGCCACGACGTGCCCACGCTGGAGCAGGACGAGACGGTCCCGCCGCGCCCCGAGGAGGAGATCGCGGACCTCGCGCGCTCCGTGCCCGACCCCGCCGGCCACGGGGGCGAGCGGCGCGCTGCCGCCGACCTCGAGGGTGCCGACGGCCTGGGGGAGCAGCGCCCCGACGACGGTCCGACGGCGCGCGAGGTGGGCTGAGCCCCGGGGGTACCGGCGTAGGGCATCCTGGCCCGATGCAGATCCGCGCCGTGGCCGAGGACGACTGGCAGCTGGTCCGTGACATCCGGCTGCGGGCCCTGCGCGAGTCGCCGGAGGTGTTCGGGTCGTCCCTCGCACGCGAGGAGCGGTTCCTCGAGTCGCACTGGCGCATGCGGCTGCGCACCAGCCCGACGTGGGTGGCGGTCGAGGACGACGGGACGCCCCGCGGCCTGGTGTCGATGATCCGCGAGCCCGGCTCGTCCGAGGTGGACCGGCACGTGCAGCAGATGTGGGTGGCGCCCGAGGTGCGCCGCCGTGGGGTGGCGTGGGCGTTGCTCGACGCCGTCGTGCGGGCCGCGGCGCACGACGGCGCCGAGACCGCCTCGCTGTGGGTCGTCGAGGACAACGCGTCGGCCGTGGACCTGTACGTGCGTGCGGGCTTCGTGCGTACCGGCGAACGTCAGGTGCTGCCGCGTGACCCGGACCGCACCGAGGAGCGCTACGAGCGGCACGTCGACGTGGCGGGGCTCGACGCGAGCCCGCGCACCGACCAGGCCTGAGCGTGGCCGGAGGGGGCGCGACCCCTCTCGCTGGCGACGGTCTGACATAATGCACATTATCGGCGTTACGGAACGGGGTAGAGCAGCCGGGGTTCCGCGGGTGATGCAGCGCGCCGACGAGCCCGATGTCAGGGCCCGTCCGACACGTGGCCTCTGGCGCGCCCGTCGCAGCACACACGCCCGGCGGCGGCGATGCGACACCATGTGCGCGTGACCGAGCTCACCCTGACGCCGGACGCGCACCGTCGCGTCGTGCGGACCAACGTCGTCGGCGCCGTCCCGTACGCCCTGTTGCTCGCCGTGCCGGCCAGCAGCACCGCGATGCTCACGGGCCGCGGGTGGCTCGCGGCGGCAGCCGTGGCCCTGGCCGTCGCGCTCGTCGCGGCGACCGCCGTCTCCGCCGCGCGCATGGCGCGTCGGTCCCGCCTCGTCTTCGGCGACGGCACGTACGCCGTGGTGGGCGGCGGGCGGGCGCGCCGCTTCACCGCGGCGCAGGTGACGACGGCCGCCATGGTGACGCACATGTCCCTGGGTGCCGGCGCCACGCACCACCTGATCGTCGCGGGAGCAGCGAAGCCGCTCGTGCACCTGGTCGGCCAGGTGTGGGACCGCCAGCAGCTGACCGCGCTGGCGCACGACCTCGCGGCGCGCGGCGTCCCCGTCGCATCGGTCATCGAGCCGATCACGCCTCGTGCGCTCCGGTCCCGCGACCCGCGGCTCATGGCGGCGTGGCGGGCGCGTCCGCTGCTGACCGCGCTCGTCGCCGCCGCCGTGGGGGTCGCGGTGGCGGTCGTCGTCATCACCGTCGCCGCCTCGCTCGCGCTCGTCGCCACCGAGAACTGATCGCCGCACAGGCCGCCGGTGCCCGGGCCGGACGTCGCACGTCAGTCCCCCAGTGCCGGCACGAGGGTGTCGGCGGCCCATGCCCGGAACGTCGTGGTGGTCGTGCTGACCGCGTCGCGCGGGTCCTCGCCGCGGAACGCGGACCGGAAGCCGCGTGCCATCCCGACCGTCGCGTCCACCTGCGCCTGCGTCATGCCGAACGCGCGCAGCTGCTCTGCGACAGCCTCGTCAGGGACCTGCTCGGCGCGGAACGGGCGCCCGGTGAGCTCTGCCAGCGTCGCCGCGACGTCCTCGGCGGAGAGGTCCGCCGGCCCGAGCACGCCCTGCGTCGTGCGGCCGGTCCACCCCGTCGACAGCAGGCGCAGCGCCGCCACGTCGGCCACGTCGTCGGGCGCCACCCACGGGATCCGCCTGTCCACCTCGAGCTGGGTGGTAACCACCCCCGCCCGCAGCGTCTGCAGGTCCATCAGGAGGTTGCTGAAGAAGTAGCCGCAGCGCAGGTGCGTCACCGCGGCGTCCGTGGCGTCGAGGTGCTCCTCGGCCCGGCCCAGTCCGTCGATCTCGCCGAAGCCTCGTCGCGCCTCCGCGCCGACGCTGCTCTGCAGGACGACCCGGCCGATCCCGTTCTCGCGGACGGCGGTCGCCGCCACGGAGCCGAGGGTGTCGTACGCGGCCAGCGGGTCGGGGCCCGTCGACGGCGCGACCCAGTGCAGCGCGTCCGCACCACGCGTGGCCCGCACGACCGAGTCCACGTCCAGCAGGTCGACCGCGAGCACCTCACTGCGGCCGCGGACGGCGTCGGTCAGCCGCCCCGGGTCCCGGACGAGCAGCACCGGCCGGACCCCGGCGCGGTGCAGCCGCGCGACGACGCGCGACCCGACCAGGCCGGTGGGTGTGGCCACGACGATGCGCACGCGTGCCTCCCTCGGTCGACGGCGGACGGCGGACGGCGGACGGCTCAGGTGTACCGCGGACCACCGACACTCCCCCGCCGTGCCCCCCGCGAGCCGACCCCAGCCGCACGATGCCCGTCGCCCGTCCCCGGGCGGCGCGCCGGACGGCCGCACACGGGCCGCTCCCCCGTGACGCTGCACCGCCATGAGCGACCCGACCGGCGCCGACGCGCCCCGCCCGACCGACGACTCCGACGACCGTCTCCCCGACGACCTCCCCGACCACGGGAGCGGCGCCCTGCCCGGCGATGTGCCGCCCCACGTCGTCGACCCGCACGCGCCCCGGTGGGCAGCGCCGGGTCCCGACGACGACCTCGCCGACGCCGCGCCGCCGGGCGTCCGCGTGCTCGACGACGCGGCCGCGCTCGAGCTGATGCTCCGGCTGGTCGGGCCCGAACGGGCCGGTCCGCCCGCGGTGTGGTTCGCCCTGCTGGACGCCCATCGGCGCCTGCTGCCCGTGGTCCTGCCCATCACCGACGTCCCGTTGCGCCCCGACGCCGCCGCGGCACGCCAGCTGGTGCACGTGCTGGCCGTGGTCCTGGAGCGCGAGGCGCCCGGCGGCTCCGCCGTCGTGGCGGTCGTCCGGGCCGCCGGCGGCGACCGGGGCGCGTTCGAGCGCGCGTGGGCGCACGCCGTCGTCCTCGCGGCGACGGACCGGGCACTGCCCGTCGCCGCCGTGGTGGCGATCGGTGAGCACCGTGCCCGCGTGCTGGCGGTGTGAGACGCGGGGCGGGCCGCGGCGCCGCCGGCCCTGCGCCGGTGCTCAGGCCCCGGGCCCGGGCGACGCCTCGTCGATCGCCGCGAGCTGCTCGAGGTCCGGCTCCCACAGGGTGGCCGCGACGTTCGCGCGCACCTGCTCGGGCGTGCGCGCGCCGGCGATCACCGAGCCGACGGCCGGCTGCGCCGCGAGGCCGCCGAGGGCGACCGTCGGCAGGTCGACACCCCACGCGTCGGCCAGCGCCGCGAGGGCCTCGATGCGGTCGAAGTCGGCGCCCGCCATGCGCTGCGGCATGCGCTCGAGACGCGAGCCCGCCGGTGCCGCCTCGCCGCGACGGTACTTGCCCGTGAGCAGTCCCGACGCGAGCGGCACGTACGGCAGGATGCCCACGCCCACGTGCTCGGCGGCGGGCACGAGCTCCGCCTCCGCCTCGCGGTCCATGAGGTTGTAGCGGTTCTGCGCCGAGACGAACGGCGTCGTGCCGGCGGTGCGCGCGGCCCAGTCGGCGTCGACCAGCTGCCAGGCCGAGAAGTTGGACGACCCGAGGTAGCGGACCTTGCCCTCCGCGACGAGCTCCTCGAGGGCCGCCAGCGTCTCCTCGATCGGGGTCTCCGGCTCCGGACGGTGCAGCTGGTAGAGGTCGACGTGGTCCGTGCCCAGACGGCGCAGCGAGCCCTCGATGGCCCGGCGAACGTACCGGCGCGAGGCGCGCGCGCCCCAGTCGGCGCCGTTGAGCCCGCGCACGTCCATGCCGAACTTCGTCGCGACGACCACGTCGTCGCGACGCCCGCGCAGGGCGGCGCCGAGCAGCTCCTCGCTCTGGCCCGGTGTGCCGCCGTAGACGTCGGCGGTGTCGAAGAACGTCACACCGGCGTCCAGGGCGGCGTGGACGACGGCGGCGACGCCGTCGGGCTCCAGGGTCGCGCCGAACGTGTTGCAGCCGAGGCCCGCGGTCGAGACGGTGAGGCCGGAGTCGCCGAGTCGGCGGTAGGTCATGGTCACCATGGCAGCCTAGGACGGGCACCAGCCCCCGGCCTGTGCGGCCAGCCGCACGGACGCGTGCCGTTCCCCCGTCCGTGCTTCCGCGCGCGCTCCCGGCGCCGCTGCGTCAGAGTGGTTTCACCAGACCTTCACGGCTGCGCGGAACACTGACGTCCGCGTCCCCGTTGAGATCACCGGAAGCATCAGGTACGACGGCCGCACAACGGCACGGAGGTCCCACATGGCCAACAGATCCCTGCGCGGGATGCGCATCGGGTCCCACAGCATGGAGACGGAGGAGGGCGTCGACTTCGCTCCCCGTCTCCAGGCGCACTACGACTGCCCGAACGGGCACACCATCATCCTGCCGTTCTCGGTGGAGGCCGACGTGCCGGTGGTGTGGGAGTGCCGCTGCGGCACCGAGGCGCTGCTGCGCGACGCCTCGAAGCCCGAGCTCAAGGCGGGGAAGCCGCCGCGCACGCACTGGGACATGCTCCTCGAGCGTCGCACCGTGAACGAGCTGCAGGAGCTGCTCGACGAGCGGCTCGACCTGCTGCGAGCCGGCAAGCTGCGCCGCAGCGCCTGACCGCAGCACGACGCAGTACCCCGACGCCCCCGGTGGACATGATCCCGGGGGCGTCGCGCTGTCCGGATCGGCGCGCGAGGCGCCCCGCGTGGTGCCCGACGACGCCGCGCCGGACGATGCAGCGGCAGACGATGCAGCGGCCGACCGTGCCGGCGGCACCGGGTGCCGCGTCAGGCGCCGTCGGGCCGCTCGTCGCGGCGCAGCCTGCTCGCCCCCACGGCACCTGCCACCACGACGCACACGGCGAGGGCGGCCGCGATCCGCGCGGGCCAGTCCCCCATGCGTGTCGCGGGCGTCAGTGACGTGCGCAGCGGCAGCGACGCCACCATCTGCGCGGGGGTGAACAGCTCGGTGCGCTGCGTGACGGCGCCGTTCGGCGCGATGACGGCGCTCACGCCGACCGTGGAGATCTGCACGGTGGCCCGGCCGTGCTCGATGGCGCGCAGCCGGGACATCGCCAGCTGCTGCGTGGACTCGTCGGTCCAGCCGAACGATGCGTTGTTGGTCTGCACGACGAGGACCTCGCCGCCCTCCCGGACGGCCGCGCGGACGATGCCGTCGTACGCCACCTCGAAGCAGATGACGTCCCCGAGCGTGACCGTGCGACCGAGCCGTTCCGACACGAGGGGAACCACGCCGGGCTCCGTGCCGGCGACCATGTCGCGTGTGACGAGGTCGACCGCGGGCGAGAAGTTGCGCACGAACCCGCGCATCGGGATGTACTCGGCGAAGGGTGCGGGCCGTTGCTTGGAGTACGTCGCCACCACGCCGGTGCCGGGCTGCCAGAGGACTGCGGTGTTGAAGCGCCCGCCCTCGTCCGGGTACTCGACGGTGCCGACGAGCATCGGGGCGCCGACCTCGCGCGCGACCCCGTCGATGAGACCCGCCGCCTCGGCATCGACCTGCGGGTCGATGTCGGACCCGTTCTCGGGCCACAGCACGACGTCGAGCTCACCGGGCTCCACCTGCTCGAGCAGCGCGCGGGTGCCGGCGACGTGGTTGTCGAGGACCTGGCGCCGCTGGCCGAAGGCGTCCAGCCGGCCCGGCTCCGGGACGTTGCCCTGGACGGCGCCGGTGCGCAGCGTGCCGGCCTCCGCGCCGGTGTCGAGCGGGACGAGCAGCGCGACCAGCCCGACGGCGACCGCGCCCGCCAGCGCGCCGAGCGTGCGCCCGACGGCAAGGCGCCCCGCGGCGAGGACGGCGCGCGCCAGCAGCACCCCGATCGCCGCGACGACGGCGGTCAGCAGCGGCGTGCCGCCGAGCCACATGTAGGACGCCAGCGGCGAGTCGGCCTGGGAGAACGCGAGTCGGCCCCACGGGAAGCCGCCGAACGGCCACGCGCCGCGCAGCTCCTCGACGCCGACCCAGAGGATCACGAACACCACCAGCTGCCACGCGCTGCTGCGCCACACCGCGTGCCCCCGGCGTGCCCATGCCCACGCCGCGCCGAACAGGGCGACGTAGGCGGCCTCCAGGAGGCTGAGGGCGGCCCACGGGACGACGCCCACGGCCTCGTGCGCCCACGTGATCATCGGCGCGAAGCAGGCGAGCCCCCAGACCAGGCCCACCAGCGCGTTCCAGCGCGCGCTGTCGCGCCGCAGCGCGAGGTAGAGCAGCGCCATGCCGAGGTAGGCCGCACCCCACCAGCCCGGGTCGGGGAAGGCCATGCGGGTGAGCCATCCGCCGGCCCCGGCGAGCAGGAGCGTCGCCCAGCGGGCGGGGGGCGGGAGCGGCACCGCGTCAGGGTACGTCAGCCGCCTGGGTGCACCGAGGGACGACCTCGGTGTGCGGAAGGAGGAAGCGCCGGGGCCGCGTGCGGTGGTCAGCCGCCGGGTCCGCAGCCGGGGCGGAGCCACCGGTCGCGGGCCCGGGGCCGGGGAGTTGCCTCCCCGGCTCCGACCGACCGGCCCGTGCGCCCTTCGTACCGGCGAGGACGTCGTCCTGCCGTTGTCTGTTGAGCGCACGGGCCCGGTCGGAGCTCTGGCCGACGGCACCGGACGAGCAGTCTGTGGCCCCCCTACCGGTGCCCTCATCGGCAGGCCATTGGCGAACCTACTCCCGGCCGCGCGCAGGGTGTCAAGGTCGCGTACCGCCAGGTCACGGCACTCCCTCCAGGTCAGCGAGGTCGGTGCGCCGGCTCCGGGGTCGCGCCGCTCGGCGTGTCGTCCGCGTGTCGCTGCGTTGACGCGCGTGATGTGTCGGGCAGGTGACGCGCACGTCGCCGCGACGTGGCCGCGATGCGTCGAGCACCTGACGTTTTTCACCCGGACGGACCAGAGCCGCCGGCGGCCGTTCCCGTCGCGCGGCACCGGCGGCCCGCGCCGCCGCGGCCCCAGGATCAGCCGAGCTCGTCGTGCAGCACGACGCCCGCACGCACCGTGCGCAGGCACCGCGGCGCGGGCGCGCCCGGCGACAGGTCCGGCAGCAGCGGGGACCCGGCGCGGGGGTCGGCGCTCCACGACGAGGTCCGCGCGGCCTGCACGACGAGGTGCTCGGCGCGCCACACGGCGAGGTGCGCCGGCGCCCCCACGCGCAGCTCCCCCGCACCGGTGTGGTCCAGGTGCGCAAGCCGCCACCCGCCGCGGGTGGCGGCGCGGAAGGCGGCCCGCACCGAGATGCGCTGGTCGACCTGGTGGTGCTGGGCCGCCGCCCGCACGCCGGCCCACGGGTCGACCGGGGTCACGGGGGCGTCGGAGCCGAGCGCGAGCGGGACCCCCGCGGCCGCAAGGTCGGCGAACGGGTTCAGGGCGGCGGCACGGCCGCGTCCGAGCCGGGCGGCGTACATGCCGTCGGGCCCGCCCCACGCGGCGTCGAAGGCAGGCTGCACCGACAGGCGCAGGCCCAGCAGGACGATCTGCGCGAGGGACGGCGCGTCCACCATCTCGGCGTGCTCGAGCCGGTGGCCCGCACCGGCGACGGCGGCCGTGCCCTCGACGTCGGCGGCGGCGCGCAGGCCCAGGAGCACCTCGTCGAGCCCGCGGTCGCCGATGACGTGGAGCGCGGCGTGCGTGCCGGCACGCGTGACCGCGGTGATGTGGTTCGCGATCTCCTCCGCGCTGAGGTACAGGTGCCCGGAGGTGCCCGGGGCGTCGGCGTACGGGTGACGCAGCGCGGCCGTGCGCGACCCGATCGCCCCGTCGACGTTGAGGTCGCCGCCGATGCCGGCCAGGCCGGGGATGTCGGCGAGCAGCGCGCGGGCGTCGTCGGCAGTCACGCACCGCTCCCCCCGGTAGCCCACGACGAGCGGCAGGGCGGACGCCGGGTCGGCGGTCATGGCCAGCAGCTCGCGCAGACCGTCGCGGGTGTCGATGGACGGCGCCGACTTCTCGTGCACGGAGACGACGCCCGCGGCCGCGGCCGCGGTGAGCGCCTCCCGGTAGAGCGCCGTCCGCTCCCCCGGCTCCACCGCCCGCGCGAGCGTCCGCGCGGCGTGGTGCGCGTCGCGCTCGACGCGCCCGTCGTCCGACCATCCCGGCAGGCCACGCAGACCGGCGGCCTCGGCGAGGGCCGTGGACACGACCGCGGAGTGCACGTCGACGCGGGCGAGGTACACGGGCAGCCCGTGGGCGGCGGCGTCGAGCTCCTCCCGGGTCGGGGGGCGCCCCTCGGGCCAGTCCCGCTCGTCCCAGCCGTGCCCCAGCAGCGGCCGGCGGTCGCCGCCGGGTCGCGCGGCGGCGGCACGGGCCACGGCGGCGAGAGCGTCGGCGAGGCTGCGCACGCCCGCGGCTGCCGTGAGGTCGGTCCCCCGTGCCGCGAGCGCCGTCTCGAGCAGGTGCACGTGCGCGTCCGCGAACCCGGGCGCGACGAGCGCGCCGTCGAGTTCGACCACCTCGTCGACGCCCGCGACGAGCCCGTCCGCGGTGTCGTCCGAGCCCATCCAGGCCACGGTGCCGTCCTCGACGAGCACCGCCTCGGCGAACGGGTCGGACGGGGAGTGCACGACGCCGTGCCGGTACAGGGTCGAGGTCACATCGTGACAGCCTAGCCGGGGAGGACCGTCACACCGCCGAGTACGCCACCACTCCCCGGCGCAGGGCCGTCACGGCGCGGTCCGCCGTGGTCCGCAGCCGCGCGGTGGGCGCCGCACCGTGGATCTGGTCGAGCACGTCGACCACCTGCTTCACCCAGCGGACGAAGTCGCCGGCGGCGAGGTCACCGCCACGCAGGACCGCATCGAGGCTGCGCCCCGCCGCCCAGCGGTGGATCGGCTCGACCAGGCCGGTGTCGAGCGGCTGGATCGTCTCGAGGCGGTGGCCGTGCTCGAGGTCCTCCAGCTCCGACCACGCACGCACCGCCGCGTCCAGGGCGCGCCCCAACCGGCTCTGCGGCCCGCCCGGCACACGCGGCTCGATCTCCTCGTCGCGCCGCGACCGGTACACGAGCGCCGAGACGGCCGCCGCGAGCTGCGGGGGGTCCAGCTCCTCCCACACGCCGCGGCGCAGGCACTCCGCGAGCAGCAGGTCGTTCTCGGCGTAGATCCGCCGCAGCCACTGGCCGGCGTCGGTCACCGCGAGTGCCGTCCCGCCGGTCGGCGTGGTGGCCTCCGCCTCCGTGCGCTCCAGGTACCCGAGCGTGACGAGGACGTCGCAGATGCGGTCGAACACGGCGGCGATCGACCCGGTCCGCCCGGCGATGCGCGCGACGAGGGCGTCGTGCTCGCCCTTGAGCCGGTGCCAGCGGTCCGCCCACCGGGCGTGCTCCTCGCGGTCCGGGCAGCGGTGGCACGGGTGCGCGCGCAGCCGGCGCCGCATGCCCTCCAGCTCCGCGTCGTCCGCCGCGGCCGTGCGGCGGGCGTCGCGGCGGCCCGGCCGCCCGGGTGCGGGGGCGAGGTCGAGCTCGTCGAGGCGGGCCCGCAGGCGCGCGGCCAGGTCGCGCCGGGCGGCGGGCACGCGCACGTTGAACGACGACGGCACGCGCAGCGAGCCCACGGTGCGGGCCCCCGTGCCCACGTCCGCGACCGTGAGTCGGCGCACCTGGCGGTCGGTGGAGAGGACCGTGGGCCGAGGGCCGTCGAAGCCGGGGCGCCCGCCCGGGTCGACGACGACCGCGTACGACGCGCGACGCCCCGTGGGCACCTCGAGGACGTCGCCGACGCGCAGGCCCTCGAGCGTGCGTGCCACGTCGGCACGGCGGGCCGAGGCCGCCTGCTTCGCGAGGTCACGCTCACGCTCGCCGATGCCCCGGCGCAGCGCCGCGTACTCGGTGAAGTCGCCGAGGTCGCACGACATCGCCTCGGCGTACCCGTCGAGCGCCTCGGCGTGCGACTGGGCCTGCCGGGCGAGCCCCACCACGCCGCGGTCCGCCTGGAACTGCGCGAACGACGTCTCGAGCACCTCGCGGGCGCGGTCGCGACCGACCTGCGCGACGAGGTTCACCGCCATGTTGTACGTGGGCCGGAACGACGAGCGCAGCGGGTACAGCCGGCGCGACGCCAGGCCGGCGAGCTGCACGGGGTCGAGCCCCGTGTGGGCGACGACGACGGCGTGGCCCTCGGTGTCGATGCCCCGCCGCCCCGCGCGGCCGGTGAGCTGGGTGTACTCCCCCGGCGTGATGTCGACGTGCGACGACCCGTCCCACTTCACGAGCCGCTCGAGCACGACCGAGCGCGCCGGCATGTTGATGCCCAGCGCGAGCGTCTCGGTCGCGAACACCACCTTGACCAGGCCGCGCGAGAACAGGTCCTCGACGGTCTCCTTGAACAGCGGCAGCATGCCCGCGTGGTGCGCCGCGACGCCGCGCGCGAGGGCCTCCTCGAAGGAGTCGAAGCCGAGCACCCCCAGGTCCTCGGGCGGGATGGCCGCGCAGCGCTCCTCGGCGACGCGGCGGATCTCCGCCTGCTCGGCAGGGGTGGTCAGCCGCACTCCGGCCGACAGGCACTGCTGCACCGCAGCCTCGCACCCGGCGCGCGAGAAGATGAAGACGATCGCGGGCAGCAGGCTCTCCTGCGCCAGCGTGTCGACCACCGCGAACCGCGGCGCCTGCCGCACCCCGATGCCCGGACGCCGGCCACCGCGGCCACGGTCCCCCGGGCCCCGCCGGTCGCGCGGGTCGGCCGACTGCCGGCGCAGCACGTGCGTGAGATCGGGGTTGATGGGCGGGTCCACACCGGGGTCCGTCGGGTCGACGTGCCCGGCGTAGAGGTCGAGGAGGTCGTCGCCCACGAGGACGTGCTGACCGAGCGGCACGGGGCGGTGCTCGCTCACCACGACCGTCGTGTCGCCGCGGACGGTCGACAGCCAGTCGCCGAACTCCTCGGCGTTCGACACCGTCGCGGAGAGGGACACCAGCTGCACGTCGTCGGGCAGGTGGATGATCACCTCCTCCCACACGGGCCCGCGGAACCGGTCCGCGAGGTAGTGCACCTCGTCCATGACGACGTAGCCGAGCCCGGCCAGTGCCGGCGACCCCGCGTAGAGCATGTTGCGGAGCACCTCGGTCGTCATGACCACGACGTCGGCGTCGCCGTTGACGTTGGTGTCCCCGGTGAGGAGCCCGACGCGCTCCTGGCCGTGCACGCGGGCGAGGTCCGCGTACTTCTGGTTGGAGAGCGCCTTGATCGGCGTCGTGTAGAAGGCCTTGCGTCCGGACTCCAGCGCGAGGTGCACGGCGAACTCGCCGACGACGGTCTTGCCCGCGCCGGTCGGCGCCGCGACGAGGACGCCGCTGCCGCGCTCGAGCGCTGCGCAGGCCTCCACCTGGAAGTCGTCGAGCGGGAAGTCGAGCCGGGAGCGGAACGCCGCCAGGGCGCTGCGCTCCGAGGTCGCACGGCGCCGGGCCGCGGCGTAGCGCTCGGCCGGGGAGAGCTCGGGATCGCTGGTGCGGGGACGGGGGGAACGTGCCACTCGACCACCCTAGGCACGCGTCACGGCGCACGACGCGGCCAGCAGCGACAACACCCTCGGCGTGGCGGCGGGCGCCGCCGTCTCGCTGGACGTGCGAGTGGCGCTCAGTCCGCGTCGGCGGCGGCGTCTGCCGTGCGGGGTGCGCCGCCCCGGCGCTCCCGGGCCCGCTCCCCCGGCAGCGTGCCGTCGAGGCGCGGCAGTCCCTCCGCGACGAGCCGCCGGTCGACCCGGCGATCGTGCAGCAGGCAGACGCCCAGGGCGGCGCCGTAGAGCAGGCAGATGGGGAATGCCACGGCGAGCATCGTCACCACGTCGGGCGTCGGCGTGGCGACCGCGGCGAACGCGAACGCGATGACGACGGCCCACCGCCAGCCGTGCGCCCACGCGCGCGCCTGCACGAGCCCCGTCAGGTTCAGCGCGACCATGACCACCGGCAGGAGGAAGGCGGCGCCGAACGCGAGCATCAGCCGCATGACGAAGCTGAGGTACATCTGCCCGTCGGTCACGTTCGCGGTGCCCGCGGGCGTGAACTCCAGCAGCACGCGCACCGCGTTCGGGAGCACAGCCCACGCCAGTCCCGCACCGGCCAGGAACAGGGGCACGGCAGCGGCGACGAAGCCCACGGCGTACAGGCGCTCACGCCGCGTGAGCCCAGGGGTGATGAAGGCCCACAGCTGGTAGAGCCACCACGGGCTGCTCAGGAGGACCCCGAGGAAGGACGACACCTTGACCTGCATGTCGAATGCCGTGGCGATGCCGGCGAAGTTCAGCGTGACGACCTCGGACCGCGAGGCGGCGACCTGACGCACCGGCTCCTGGAGCAGGTGGAACACCGGCTCGTACAGGAACCACCCCGCGACGGCACCCAGGACCAGGCCGAGGGCGATGAGCACGAGGCGCCGCCGCAGCTCGCGCAGGTGCTCGCGCAGCGGCATGCGCCCGTCCGGATCGCGCGGACGGCGGGGGGACCTGCTCACGCCGGTGTCAGCCGCGCGGGGGTGCGGCCGGGTCCGGCGGCGTGTCCGCGAGGCGCTGGGCCGAGGCGTCGACCACCGGGTCGGGCGCGGGGGCCGTGGGACCGGGGACGGCCGGGCCGGTCACCGTGGTCTTCGTGGCGGCCGCGTCGGGACGGTCCTCGTCCGCGAGGTCCTTGACCTCGTTCTTGAAGATCTTCATCGACTGCCCGACCGACCGTGCGAGGCCCGGCAGACGGTTCGCCCCGAAGAGGAGGACCACCACCAGCAGCACGATGAGGATCTGGGTCCAGTGAGGACGCACGACGCACTCCTGCCTTCGACGGCGTTGACCCTCCGAATTGTACGGGTGGCGCCCTCCGGCCGGCGCACGTCGCCCCGAAGGGTCCGCGGCCGGCGGGGACGGTCCGTGAAGGACCGCCGGGGGCGCTGCGACCTCGTCAGCCCCACCAGCGGCGCGTGGCGTCCTGCACGGTCGCGCGGTGCCGGTCCTGACGCCCGGCGCTGCGGGCGCGCCTCGCCGCCCGCAGCTCCTGCACCCGCGACCCGAGCACCTCGACGTCCTGCCCGAGCGCCGGGCGCACGCGGACCTGCGCCGCGCGGGCCGCCTCCTCCAGCTGCTCGACGCGCTCCCCGAGCAGGTCGAGCGTCTCCGACGCCCGCCTCAGCTCCGCACCGAGCGCGACCGCCGAGCGCCACAGCCGGCGCCCGAGCAGGAAGGCGCCGACGAGCGTGGCGAGCACCAGCACGACCCACACGACGGTCCAGAGCACGGTCAGGCCTCCTGGGGGGTGGCGGACGCGACGGCGTCCGGGTTCGGCGCGCCCAGCAGCGGCGCGTACGCGGCCAGCGCGGCCCGGGCAGCCTCCGCGACCTCGCGGGCGACGTGGGCCGGGCGCACGTCACGGACCTCGTCCGCGACCTGCAGGAGCAGGTGGCGCAGCCACGCCGGCTGCACGACCCGCAGGTCCACCTCGAAGGAGCCGTCGGCGAGCTCGCGCGTCGCCTCCACGGGTACCGACTCCACGACCCACCGCGCCCGCCCGGCTAGCCGCACGGTCACGAGGTCGCCGCTCGCGTCGGGCGAGAAGTCCTCGGCGTCCGCGGGCAGCGCGTGCTCGTCCGCGGGTGCGTCGAGGACGGTCGCCGCGACGATCCGGTCCATGCGGAACCTGCGCTCGGCGTCCGCCTCGAGCGCCCAGGCGATGAGGTACGAGCGTTCGTCCTGCGTGACGAGGCGCAGGGGGTCGACCTCGCGCTCCGTCACCACGTCCGACGCGTCCACGTAGCGCAGCAGCAGCCGGCGCCGCTCCGCGAGCCCGGCACCCACGGCCGCGACGACCTCCGGGGGCGCGTTGACCTGCAGCTCGACGTCGACGCCCGCGGCCGCGTCGCCCGCGGCCGCCTGCACCTTGGCGAGCGCCGAGTCGAGCACGGCGACCCGCTCGGCGTCGAGGGCCGGGCGCAGCGCCGCGAGGGCGCGCAGCGCCGCGACCAGCGCGACCGCCTCCCGCGGGCCCAGCCGCAGGGGCCGGGTGACGCCGCGACCCTCGGTGAGCCGCACGACGCCCTGCTCGTAGGACGCGGCGTCGAAGTCGATGAGGTCGTCCGGCAGGTACCCGGGCGTGCCCGTCACCCACAACGTGTCCACGTCCGCCATCACCTGCTCCGGCGTGACGCCGAACTGCGCCGCGACGTCCTCGACGCGCACGTCCTCGTGCCGCTGGAGGTAGGCGATCATGCCCAGCATCCGCACGAGGCGGTCGCTCGCGCGCTCAGGCACCGCGCACCTCCTGCTCCGCGGTCGCCCACGCGTCGGCCGGGCCGCCCGCGCGGACGTCGGCGGCCCGCTCACCGGCGGGACGGTCCAGCTCGGACGCGACGCGCAGCAGCCGGACGACCTCGTCGCGCACGTCGGCGGGCTCGAGGACGACGACGGCGTCGCCGTAGCCGACGAGCTCCTCGGCCAGCTCCCAGCCCAGCCGGAACGGCACGGCCACCAGGTCGCGCCCGGCGAGCACGGCGTCGGCGCCGGCGGGCAGCACCACGTCGGCCGGCGGCTCCGTGCCGCGCGCGCGCACGGCGCCCGCCCGGTCGGGCGTGACGGCGAGCAGCGCCGTCCGCTCCGGCCCGTCGCCCGCCCACATGCGGGACGCCTCGGCCAGCTCCTCGGGCGTCGGCGGCGGGAACGCGCCCGGCTCCCCCACGGCCCGCACGGGCCCACGGATGCGGCTCAGGCGGAACGATCGGCTCGCGCCGCGGTCGCGGTCGCGCGCGAGGAGCACCCACCCGCCCCGGCGCGCCAGGAGCTTCCACGGCTCGACGTGGCGCACCAGCACCTCGCCCGTCGTGGCGGCGTGGTACGTGAAGCGGACCGCCTGCCGCGCCTGGACCGCGTCGACGAGCGGCGCGAACGCGTCCCCGCCGGCACGCACGCGCGGCGCGAGCCCGGCGACCAGGTCGCTCGCCTCCGGGGCGTGCCCGACGGCGCGGAGCTTGGTGAGCGCGCGCGAGCTGTCGGCACGCAGCGACTGGTCCTGCCACAGCTGCGCGGCGAGCGCGAGCACGCCCAGCTCGGCGGCGGTGAGCTCGAGCGGCGGCAGCGACCACCGTTCGGTGTCGATGCGGTAGCCGACGTCGTCGCCGTGCCCCGCGTGCGTCACCGTCAGCACGGGGATCCCGAGCTCGCGCAGCGTGTCCTTGTCGCGCTCGAACATCCGCTCGAACGCCTCGGTCGACGCGGCGTCCTGGTACCCGGCCACGGACGAGCGCACCTGCTCCTTCGTCATCCGCCCGGGCGTGTTGACCAGGGCGATGACGAGGTTGAGCAGGCGCTCGGCGGGAGGGATGGCGGTGGGCATCGGGACCACCGTAGTCGGCGTGCCGCCGCGTCGCGGCAGGGCGCGCGCGGCCGGCCCGGTGGCCACGCCCGGGTAGCGTGAGCCCCGTGATCGCGTGGCGTGCCGGGGTCGTGGTGGAGTGCGGGGCCCGGTGGGACGGTGCGCGCGAGGCGCGCGTCGCCCTCGAGGGCGAGGACCGGACGGTCCGTGCGCTGGCGTACCCCCACCTGGTCGGCGAGCTCGAGCCGGGCGCGCGCGTCCTGCTCAACGTGACGGCCCTCGTGCGGGGTCTGGGCACCGGTGGCTACGCGCTGGTCGTCGCGCGCACCGACGCCCTCCCCGCGGATGCGCCCGACGGCCCCGGCCACCTCGTGAAGGCGCGGTACACGCCCTTGCAGGCGATGGTGCTCGGCGTCGACGACCAGGAGTCGCCGCACCACGACGCGCTCCGGGACGCCGACGACCTCGGGGGGATGCCGGTCGTCGTGGCGGACCTGCACTCCGCGCTGCCGGCGGTGCTCGCGGGCGCGCGCGCGGAGGCGGTGCGCCGCGGGCGGGCGCTGCGCGTCGCGTACGTCATGACCGACGGCGGCGCGCTGCCCGCCTGGTTCTCCCGCGCGGTGGCGGGGCTGCGGGACGCCGGCTGGCTCGACGCGTGCGTGACCACGGGGCAGGCGTTCGGCGGGGACCTCGAGGCCGTCACCGTGCACACCGGGCTGCTGGCGGCGCGGCACGTCGTCGGGGCCGACCTCGCCGTCGTCGCCCAGGGCCCCGGCAACCTCGGCACCGGGACGCGATGGGGGTTCTCCGGCGTCGCCGCCGGCGAGGCCGTCAACGCGGCCGGCGTGCTGCGGGGGCGTCCGGTCGCGTCGCTGCGCGTCTCCGGCGCCGACGCCCGGGAGCGCCACCTCGGCGTCTCGCACCACTCCCTGACGGCCTACGGACGCGTGGCGCTGGTGCCCGCGGACGTGCCGGTCCCCGTCCTCGCCGGGCTGCCCGGCACCCCGGAGGACCTCGCCGCGGAGGGCGACGCCGGCGCGTGGTCGTCGCTCGCCCGCCGGGTGGCCGAGCAGGCCGCGGGGCTCGCCGAGCCGCACGGCCGGCACCGGGTGCACGACGTCCCGGCCGACGCCCCGCTGCTCGACGCGCTGCGCACGAGCCCGGTCCGCCTGTCGACGATGGGCCGCGGCCTCGACGCCGACCCGGCCGCGTTCATCGCCGCGGCCGTCGCGGGCGTGCACGCGGTGCGTCTGCTCGGCTGACGCCTCCGCCGCGGCGGCGGGCGGCCCTCAGGCGTCGTGCGGGGTCGCGCTGCGGCGCGCGACCAGGGTGGCCAGGCGCCGCGCCTCCTGCTCGGCGAACGTGCCGTCGGCGCGCTGCACGCCCATGACCGCGAGCGTGTCGCCGTCGGCGAGGTCCAGCTGGACCCACGGGCGCCCCTGGCCGAACCGGACCGAGACGACCTCGGCCCACGTCACGTGCCGGGTCAGGAGCAGGTTCCGCACCAGGAGCCCGCGCTCGTCGGGCACCGCGCGCACCGACGCCTGCCGCCAGCAGAACCACGCCACCGCGAGGCCGAACAGCAGGAAGCCGACGACGTCGCCCGGGCCGAGCCCCGGCATGACGAGCACCAGCACGACCGTCAGCGCGAGGAACGCCGCGCCGACCGTGAGCGTGACCCGACGCGCGAGGCGCGGGCGGAAGGGTGCGGCGAGCGCCGCGTCCTCCCCCGCCCCCTCGGGTGCCGTCCCTGCCGAGGTCATGCTCAGATCCGGCAGGCGTGGATCGACGTGACGAGGATCGCGCGGGCGCCCACGTCGTACAGGTCGTCCATCACCCGGTTGGTCTGGTCCCGGCGGACCATCGCGCGCACGGCGGCCCACTCGCCGTTGTGCAGGGGTGAGACGGTGGGCGACTCCAGCCCCGGCGTGATCGCGACCGCCTGGTCGACGAGCTCGAGCGGCACGTCGTAGTCCATCAGCACGTACTGGCGGGCCGTCAGCACGCCCTGCAGACGGCGCGTGAGCACGTCGAGCCCGGGCGGCTCGTCGACGTCGGAGCGGCGCGCGAGCACCGCCTCCGAGCGCAGGATCGGCTCCCCGAACACCTCGAGGCCGGCGGCGCGCAGCGTCGTGCCGGTCTCGACGACGTCGGCGATGACGTCCGCGACGCCGAGCCGGATGGCCGACTCCACCGCGCCGTCGAGCCGGACGATGCCGGCGGGCTCGATGCCCCGCTCGCGCAGGTGCACGGCGACGAGCTCGGCGTACGAGGTGGCGACCCGCTGGCCCGCGACCTGGCGGCTGTCGGTGAGCGTGCCCGCCGTCGTGGCGAACCGGAAGGTGGACCGCGCGAAGCCGAGCGGCAGGTGCTCGACCGCGGCCGAGCCGGAGTCGATGAGCAGGTCACGGCCCGTGATGCCGACGTCGACCGTGCCCGCGCCCACGTACACGGCGACGTCGCGCGGGCGCAGGAAGAAGAACTCCACGTCGTTGTCGGGGTCGGGCAGCACGAGCTCGCGGGCGTCACGGCGCTGGCGGTAGCCCGCCTCGCGCAGCATCTCGACGGCGGGCTCGCTGAGCGAGCCCTTGTTGGGGACGGCGATCCTCAGCACGGTGTCCTCGGGTGGTGCGGGCGCGCCGGGCGGCGCGGGAACGGGCGGGCGGGCAGCGGCGCGGCGACGCGTCAGAGGTGCGCGTACACGTCCTCGAGCGTGAGCCCGCGCGCGAGCATGAGCACCTGCAGGTGGTAGAGCAGCTGCGAGATCTCCTCGGCCGTCCGCTCGTCGCCCTCGTGCTCGGCGGCCATCCACACCTCGGCGGCCTCCTCGACGATCTTCTTGCCGATCGAGTGCACGCCCGCGTCCAGCTCCGTGACGGTGCGGGAGCCGACGGGGCGGGTCGCCGCCTTGTCGGAGAGCTCGGCGAACAGCGCGTCGAAGGTCTTCACGTCGCAGAAGCCTAGACGGCTCACCGGGCAGACCCGTCCGAGGTCCGCGGCGGGGGCGTCCTCACGCACCGACGAGGTCGTCCCGCGGCGACGCGGCTGCGGCCGCCTCGTCGCGGGCGCGCCACCACACGACGAAACCGTGCACGACGACGCCCGCGTACACGAGGTACAGCACGGCCGAGGGGTAGTAGCCCGCGGACAGCAGGAGCGGGACGCCGACCGCGTCGACCGCGATCCAGACGAGCCAGAACTCGATCCACCCGCGCGCCATCCCGTACGTGGCCAGCATCGAGCCGACGAAGATCCACGCGTCCGCCCACGGCCCCCAGGAGCCGAGCGCGGAGAACACGGCCGCGCACGCGACCGTGCCGACCACAGCGACCGACCCCATGAGGAGCCACCCCGACCTGCCGGCCCAGCGGGGCACGACGGCGGGCGCGTCGGCCGGTCCGCCCGCCTGCGCGGCGCGGCGGGCACCGCGCCAGCGCACCCACCCGTAGACGGACACGGCCACGAAGAAGACCTGGCGGGCCGCCTGCCCGTACAGGTCGGCCTGCTGCGGCGTGTGGAAGACGCCGCCGAGGAACACGGTGAACAGCAGCACGTTGCCGACGATCCCGACCGGCCACGCCCACACGCGCCGGCGCAGGCCGCCGACGGCCGACGCGATGCCGAACAGGTTGCCGACGACCTCCCGCCACAGCACCTCGTGGCCGGCGACCGTCAGCGTGGCGTCGAAGAGCCAGGCGAGCGGTCCCACGTCACAGGTCGCGCACGGCGAGCACGGTGGCGACCGCCGCCTCGGCGGCCTCCGCGCCCTTGTCCTCCTGCGAGCCCGGGAGCCCGGCGCGGTCCAGCGCCTGCTGCTCGTCGTCGCACGTCAGGAGGCCGAAGCCGACCGGCACGCCCGTGCGCAGGGCGACCTCCGCGAGGCCGGACGTCGCCGCCTGGCAGACGTACTCGAAGTGCGGCGTGCCGCCGCGGATCACCACGCCCAGCGCGACGACGGCGTCGGCGCCCGACGCGGTGGCGCGCTGCGCGGCGACCGGCAGCTCGAACGAGCCCGGCACGCGCACGACCGTGACGTCCGCCACGTGCGCCGCCGCGAGGGCGCGGCGGGCGCCGGCCAGCAGGCCGTCCATCACGACGGTGTGCCAGCTCGCGGCGACGACGACGACGCGCAGGCCGCTGCCGTCCAGGGTCAGGGTGGGTGCTCCGGCGCCGCTCATGCCAGCTCCTCCAGGGGGTCGAACGCGTGGTCGGTGGTGTCCGCGCCGGCGGGCGCGGGGGCGGCGTGCACGGGCTCGACCGGGATGGGGTCGCCCGTGACGGCGCCGGGAAGGTGCAGCCGGTGGCCCATGGTCGTGGCCTTGGTCCGCAGGTACGCCGCGTTGTGCGGCGTCCGGCCGACCTCGAGCCCGCGGACCTCGACGACGTCGACGCCGTGCGCGCGCAGGCCCGTGACCTTGGCGGGGTTGTTGGTCAGCAGACGCACGCGGGACGCGCCGAGGTCGACGAGGATCGCCGCGGCGGCGCCGTACTCGCGCCGGTCGGCCGGCCAGCCGAGGTCGAGGTTCGCCTCGACCGTGTCGCGGCCGCCGTCCTGCAGCGCGTAGGCCGCGACCTTCGCGAGCAGGCCGATCCCCCGGCCCTCGTGACCCCGCAGGTAGACGACCGCGCCGCCCTCCGTGGCGGCCAGCTCCAGGGCCGCCTCGAGCTGGGGTCCGCAGTCGCAGCGCGCGGACCCGAACGCGTCACCGGTGAGGCACTCGGAGTGCACCCGCACGGTCGGCACCTCCGCGAGGCCGGTGGTCGGCACGAGCGCCACGTGCTCGTCGCCCGTGCGCAGGTCGCGGTAGCCGTGGATCCGGAAGTCGCCGTGCCGCGTGGGCAGGTGCGCGGTGTGCGTCGCGTGCACGCGCGCCGCCGGTGCCGTGACGTCCTCGGGGACCGGCTCGGTGTCGCCGTGCGCGGTCCGCCACGCCCGCAGGTCGGCGATCGTCAGGAGCACGAGGCCCGCCTCGGCCGCCATCCGGGCGGCCTCCGTGAGGCGGACCATGCTGCCGTCGTCGTTCACGAGCTCCGCGATCGCACCGACGGGTGCCAGGCCGGCGAGGCGGCACAGGTCGACGGCGGCCTCCGTGTGCCCCGCGCGGTGCAGCACACCACCCGGGACGGCGCGCAGCGGCAGCACGTGGCCGGGCCGGATGAGGTCGTGCGGGCCCGAGGCCGGGTCGGCGAGGACCCGCAGCGTGCGGGCACGGTCCGACGCCGAGATGCCCGTGGTGACGCCCGCGGCCGCGTCCACCGTCACGGTGTAGGCGGTCCGCCGCGGGTCCTGGCTGTGCGGGACCATGAGCGGCAGGTCGAGGGCGTCCGCGCGCGCCGCCGGCATGGGCGCGCACAGGTAGCCCGACGAGTGCCGGATCGTCCACGCCACCCACTCGGGCGTCGCGGACTGCGCGGCGAGGATGACGTCGGCCTCGTTCTCGCGGTCCGGCGAGTCGGCGACGAGGACCGGACGGCCCGCGCGCAGCGCCTCCAGCGCGTCCTCGACCGTGCCGAGGCGGATCTCGCCGCTCACCGCGCCGCCCCGGCGCCGGCCGGCAGTGCGCCCGCCGCCGTGAGCAGGCGCTCGGTGTACTTCGCGAGCACGTCGACCTCCAGGTTCACGCGTGCACCCGGGGCGAGCGCCCCGAGCGTCGTCGCCGCCAGCGTCGTGGGGATGAGCGAGACGCCGAACGCGTCCTCCCCCACGTGCGTCACCGTCAGCGACACCCCCGACACCGTGATCGAGCCCTTCTCGGCGACGTACCGCGCGAGCGCGGGGTCGATGCCGATCTCGACGTCGTCCCAGCGCGGACCGGGCCGGCGCGAGCGGACCACGCCGACGCCGTCGACGTGCCCCTGCACCACGTGGCCGCCGTAGCGCCCGCCCACGGCGAGCGCACGCTCGAGGTTCACGGCGTCCCCCTCGCCCAGGTCGCCGAGGGCCGTCCGACGCAGGGTCTCGGGCATGACGTCGACGACGAACGTGCCGTCCCCCGGCAGGTCCGTCACCGTGAGGCACACCCCCGACACCGCGATGGAGTCGCCGTGCCGCGCGTCGGACACGGCCAGCGGCCCGCGGACGCGCAGCCGCGCGTCGCCCTCCCCCCGGGGGCGGGCGCGCCCGGCTCGAGCGCCACCACGGTGCCGATCTCCTCGACGATGCCGGTGAACATCAGTTCTCCTCCAGGGTGGGCGACGGTGCGAGCTCGGGTACGGCCACGACGAGGACGTCGGGGCCCAGGGGGACGACCTCGACGGGCCGCAGGCGGACCGCGTCGGCGATCGTGCGCACCCCCAGGTCGGCCACGGCGGCGGGGCCGGCACCGAGCAGGACGGGCGCGACGTAGGCGTGCACCTCGTCGACGAGACCGGCGGCGAGGAACGCCGCCGCGAGCGTCGGCCCGCCCTCGACCAGGACGTGGCGGACCTCGCGCGCGTGCAGCGCGCGCAGCACCTCGACGGGGTCGTGCGTGCGGACGGCCACCAGCTCGCCGCCCGGTCCGCGCAGGCGTGCGCCGGCCGGGACGTCGCGGTGGCCGACGACGACCCGCAGCGGCTGGTGCGTGGCGAGGCCGCCGTCGAGCGTGCGGGCCGTCAGCGACGGGTCGTCCGCCAGTGCGGTGCCGGTGCCGACCGCGATCGCGTCGACCTCGGCGCGCAGGCCGTGCGCGTGGGCGCGCGCCACCGGGGAGGTGATCCACCGGCTCGTGCCGTCCGGCGCGGCGACCCGCCCGTCGAGCGTCGTCGCGAGCTTGAGGGTGACGAACGGCCGGCCGCGGCGCACCGCGGGCAGCCACGCGCCGAGCGCGGCGACGCCCTCGTCGGCGAGGACGCCGGTGACCACGTCGACGCCCGCGCGGCGCAGGCGGTCCGCGCCGCCGGCGGCCACGGGGTTGGGGTCCTGCACGGCCACCAGCACGCGCGCGACGCCGGCCTCGAGCAGCGCGAGCGAGCACGGTCCCGTGCGCCCGGTGTGGTCGCACGGCTCGAGCGTCACGACGGCCGTCGCGCCGCGGGTCGAGGCGCCGCGCGAGCGGGCGTCGGCCAGCGCCGCCACCTCGGCGTGCGGGGTGCCGGCACCGCGGTGCCACCCCTCCCCCAGGACGCTCCCGTCCGGGCCGAGCAGGACGCACCCGACGCGGGGGTTCGGGCCGAGCGGGCCGCGGCCGGCGAGCTCGAGCGCGCGGCGCATCGCGTCGGCCTCGTGGGGGGCGACCGCGGGCGCGTCAGCGGGTGCCGGTACGCCGGGCGTGCCGGCGCGGGGGGTGCCCTCGACCGTCGTCCCGCTCATCTCGTCCACCTCCGTGCGCGCGGGCGCTCCGGGGCGGACGGTCGGCGCGGCGGACCACGCACACCCGTCACGGCACGCCGGGGCGCGCCGCCACGTGGCTCCTCCCATCCGGACTGTCACCGTCGGTCCCGGAGTTCCACCAGGTCAACCGCCGGGCCCGAGGGCCCTGCGGGTCGCGGACTGTCACCGCCGGCTCGGAATTGCACCGACCCCGGAGCACGTGTTTCTCGTGTTCGTACTGGCCAACGATCATGCCACAGCGGGAATTCCCGGCCGCGGGGCGTCCCGGTGGACGGGCGCGCGGGTCGCCGGTCAGGCCTCGAGGGGCGGCGCCTCGGCGAGGCGCCGCAGCGTGGCGATCTCCGCGGCGACGTCGTCGGCGCCGTAGACGGCGGACCCCGCGACGAAGACGTTCGCGCCCGCGCGCGCGATCCGCGCGACCGTGTCGCGCGTCACGCCGCCGTCCACCTGGATCCACGTCGGCAGGCCGGCCGCGGTGATCGCCTGCCGCGTGCGCCGGATCTTGGGCAGCGTGCCCTCGATGAAGGACTGCCCGCCGAAGCCCGGCTCGACGGTCATGACGAGCACCATGTCGACCTCCGCGAGCAGGTCGAGGAAGGGCTCGACCGGGGTCGCCGGGCGCAGCGCGACGCACGCCCGCACACCGCCGGCCCGCAGCTCGCGGGCGAGCCGGACGGGCGCCTGGGTCGCCTCGGCGTGGAACGTGACCGACGCCGCGCCGGCCTCGGCGTACTGCGGCGCCCAGCGGTCGGCGTCCTCGATCATCAGGTGCACGTCGAGCGGGACGGGGCTGACCTCGGCGATGCGCCGGACGACCGGCAGGCCGAGCGTCAGGTTCGGCACGAAGTGCTGGTCCATGACGTCGACGTGCACGTGGTCGGCGGTCGCGATCGCCTGCAGGTCCCGCTCGAGGTTGACGAAGTCGGCGGACAGGATGCTCGGGTTGATCTGCACGGGCGCCACGGGGTCCACGCTACCGACGACCCCCGTCCCCCGCCGCCGGCGCCCCGCGGGCGGACCCGCGCCGCCCGCGCGCTCTCAGGACCGGCGCAGGAGCGTCAGGTGCATCGCGTCCGTGCCGTGCACGTGCGGCCAGAGCTGCACGTCCGGCCGGTCGCCCGATCGCGTGGCGGCCCACGCCGGTGCCACCTCCGCGAGCACCGGCCCGGCGTCGACCACCTCGACGTCCGTGCCGGCCCGCGCGGCCGCGCGCAGGGCGTCCGTGACGACCAGCCGCGTCTCCGCGAGGTGCGGCGAGCACGTCACGTACGCCACGACGCCGCCCGGGCGGACGGCCGCCAGGGCCGAGCCCAGCAGCTCGCGCTGCAGCGCGCTCAGCGTCGCCAGGTCGGCCGGCGTGCGCCGCCACCGCGACTCGGGGCGCCTGCGCAGCGCGCCGAGCCCCGTGCACGGGGCGTCGAGGAGCACGCGGTCGTACCCTCCCGGCTCGTCGGCGCCGACCGTGCGCCCGTCGCCCGTGCGGACCTCCTCGACCGCGTCGGCCGGCACCGCCCGGAGCGCCTGCGCGACCAGCCGGCTGCGGTGCGGCTGCACCTCGTTCGCCACGAGGCGGGCACCGCGCTGCGCCGCGAGGGCGCCCAGCAGGGACGCCTTCCCGCCGGGGCCCGCGCACAGGTCCAGCCACCGGGCGTCCGGTCCGTCGATCGGCGCGGCGGCCAGCGCGAGCGTGACCAGCTGGCTGCCCTCGTCCTGCACCCCCGCGCGTCCGTCGCGCACGGCCCGCAGCGACCCCGGGTCGCCACCTCCCGTGAGCACGACCGCCGTCGGTGCGTACGCGCCGGCCGTGGCGTCCGCCCCCGCCTGCTCGGCGAGCTCCGCCGGGTCGACCAGGCCCGGGCGGGCCACCAGCGTCACGCGTGGCGGTGCGTTGTCCGCCGCCAGCAGGTCCGCGACGTCGCCGGCGGGCCGGCCGTCGCCGACGAGCGCCTCGCGCAGCGCGCGCACGACCCACGCCGGGTGGCTCTCCGTCACCGCGAGCCGTGCCGACTCGTCCGTGCCCGCGGGGTCCGCGGCGGCGCCGATGCGGGTGAGCCACTCGTCGAGGTCGCGCTCGGCGACCCGCCGCAGGACGGCGTTGACGAACTGCGCGGCGCCCGCGCCCACGCGGTCGCGCGCGAGCCCCACGGTCTCCGACACGGCCGCGTGCGGGGGCACGCGCATGCCGAGCAGCTGGTGCGCCCCGAGCCGCAGCACGTCCAGCACCGGCGGGTCCACCTGGTCGAGCGGGCGCGAGGACGCCTGCGCGAGCACGGCGTCGTAGCGGCCACGCAGGCGCAGCGTCCCGTACGCGAGCTCGGTCGCGAAGCCGGCGTCCCGGCCGGTGATCTGCCGGTCGCGCAGGAGCGGCGGCAGCACGAGGTTGGCGTAGGAGTCGGTGTCCGCGACGGCGCGGAGGGTGTCGAACGCGGCGGCCCGCGCGGCGTCGCCGGTCCGGGCGCGCTGACCGGGGGACGCGGCGGAGCGGTGGCCCCGGCCCTCCGCCCGGGCCGCACCGCGCTGGCGTCCGCGCGCGTCACGGCGCGGGTCGCTCACGACGGCACCCCGGCCGTGCTCGGCGCGTCGTCGGGCGTGCCACCCAGCACCGTCCCGGGCGCCGGACGTGCGCCTCGGGCCCAGTCCGCCGCCGCCATGGGACGACGGCCGGTGGGCACGACCTCGCCCAGGCGCACGGCGCCCGAGCCGGTACCGACGAGGACCTCCTGCTTCGTGGCGCGCAGCTCGCCGGGCGCGAGGTCGGCGACCTCCGGCACCGGGACGACGGGACCCAGCCCGAGGCGGGCACCGTCGGGCAGCGTCGTCCACGCGCCCGGGGCGGGCGTGCAGCCGCGGACGCGGCGGTCGACGACGTGAGCCGGCTGCCACCAGCGCACCCGGGCGTCCTCCGGGCCGAGCTTCGGGGCGTGGCTGACGCCCTCCGCCGGCTGCGGCACGGGGACGAGCACGCCGTCCTCCAGGGCGTCCAGGGTGCGGACCAGCAGGTCGGCGCCGGCCACCGCCAGCCGGCCCAGCAGCTCGCCGGACGTGTCCCGCGGGCGCACGACCTCGGTCAGGGTGCCGAGCACCGGACCGGTGTCGAGCCCTTCCTCGAGGCGGAACGTGGACGCGCCCGTCACCTCGTCGCCCGCCATGACGGCGTGCTGCACCGGCGCGGCACCGCGCCACGCCGGCAGCACGGAGAAGTGCAGGTTGACCCACCCGTGCCGGGGGACGTCGAGCAGGGCCGGCGGCACGAGGACGCCGTACGCGACGACGGGCGCGGCGTCGACCTCGAGCGCCGCGATCTCGGCCTGCACGTCCGCGTCGCGCAACGTGCGCGGCGTCAGCACGGGGATCCCGTGGGCGCGGGCCGCCGCGGCCACCGGCGACGGCGTCAGGGTGCGCCCGCGCCCGACCCGGGCGTCGGGGCGGGTGAGCACCGCGGCGACCTCGTGGCGGGACGCGAGCAGGGCCTCGAGGGACGGCACGGCCGGCGCAGGGCTCCCGGCGAACAGCAGACGCATGGGCCCGATCCTAGGTGCCGCTCGGGGCACCCCCCGCGGCGCGCGAGCACGAGGGCCCACCCCCGTGCCACGCGCGCGTCACGTCACGTCGGCGGGATCCACCTCGATCCGCACGGCGCCGCCCTCCCGCCGCGCGCTGCGGATCGCGACCGACGCGGCCACGGCGTGCGCCAGGGCCCGGCCGGCGCCGAGCGGCACGCGCAGCAGCGCGCGCACCTCGGGGTCGAGCGTCGCGGCGCCCTCGGGTGCGTCGACCGGGACGGGTCCGAGCACCTCGAGGCCCGGCACGTCCAGGCGCGCGAGCACGGCCGCGACCGCGTCGCGGACGCCCGTGACGGCGGCCACGCGCACGGCCGGCGGCAGGTGCAGCTCGGCCCGCTCGGCGAGCTCGCGGGACGCGAGCCCCGCCGGGTCCCACCGCACGAGCGCCTGCGTCGGACGCACCAGGCCGTCACCCACCAGCAGCACCTGCCCACCCTCCCCCGCGGGCCGGACCAGTGCGGCCGCCGCGAGCCAGCGTCGCAACGCGTCGGGCTCCGCGCCCAGCCCGCTGCCCGCGCTCGCGACCGCGGCGTCCAGCAGCACCGCCGCGGCGTATCCCGACGGTGCGTCCGGCTCTGCGCCCGGCGTGGCCACGACGAGCGCGGGCCGGTCCGGCACGCTCGCCAGCACACCGCCCTCGGCCCGCGCGCCCGAGACGCGGACCGTCGCACCGGGGAACGCCCGGCCGAGCTCCTCCGCCGTCCGCTCCGAACCGACGCGGACGGAGCGCAGTGCGGGCGCACCGCACTCGTCGCACTGCCAGCCCGTCGCCAGGCGCCCGCACCAGCCGCACGACGGGGTCGCCGCGCCGCGGGTCAGCCCCAGCGGGCCGTGGCAGGCCGTGCACCGCGCGGACGCGCGGCACCGCCCGCAGGCGAGCACCGGGACGTACCCGGCGCGCGGCGTCTGCACGAGCACCGGGCCCGACGCGAGCGCCTCCTTCAGCACGCGCCACGCGGGCCCCGGCAGGCGTGCCGCGGCCGCCGGGCCCTCCCGCGCGAGCTCGACCGAGGTCAGCGCCCGCACGCGCGGCGTCGAGGCGCGCACGACCGGCCGCTCGGCGGCGACCTCGTGCGCCCACCCGGTCTCCACCAGGTGCTGCGCCTCGACCGTGCGCCCGTGCGCGCCGACGAGCAGCGCGCAGCCCTCGAGCTCCGAGCGCAGCGCCAGCACCTCGCGCACGTGGGGGTACGGCGCCCGGGGCTCGGCGTGCTGGCCGTCGCCGTCGTCCCACACGACCGCGAGGCCCAGGTCCGCGACGGGAGCGAACGCCGACGCGCGCGTGCCGACCACGACGCGCGCGGTGCCGCGCAGCGCGGCGAGGAACGCGCGGTAGCGCGCGGCCGGCCCGTCGTCGGCGACGAGGCGCGCGACCGGCCCCCCGTCCGCCACGCCCGGTAGACCGGCCTTGGCGAGGGCGGCACAGACGCGGTCGACGTCGCGGGCGTCCGGGACGACGACGAGCGCACCCCGGCCCCCGGCCAGGCTCGCGACGACCGCCTGCGCGACCGCAGCGGACCAGCGGTGCTCCCCCACCGCCGTCAGGGCCGACCAGACCGCGCGCGGCGCCCCGCCGGCCGCGACGTGCCGGCAGAACGCGGGCCCGCCCCGGTACGGCGCCCACGCCGTCGGCTCCGGCGCGGGAGCCACGGGAGCGGGGGGCACGGGAGCGGGGGCCACCGGAGCGGGGGGCGCCGGAGCGGGCGGCGCCGCCGGGGTCGTGGGCTCGTCGGGCGCGGCCGGGGTCGCCGCGTCGGCCGCGTCCGCCGGTGCCGGGCGCCGCTCCCCCTCCACCCGCGCGTGCCGGGGCGGCACCGCGAGCCGCAGCACGTCCGCGAGGGTGCCGGCCCACCGGTCGGCCACCGCGCGGGCGAGCCGCGCGACGGCCGGCGTCAGCACCGGCTCGCCGGAGACGACGCGACGCAGCGGCAGCAGGCGGCCGGTGTGCTCCGCGTCCGCGACGCGCTCGAGCAGCCAGCCGTCCACGTCCTGCCCGGCGAAGCGCACCTTGACGCGCACCCCCGGGCGGGCGGCCGCGTCGAGCGACTCCGGCACCAGGTACTCGAACGTGCGGTCCAGGTGCGGCGGCGCCAGGTCGACGCACACCCGCGCGACGGGGAGCGTGGCCGCGGGCGTGAGCGTGGGCGGCGTCCGCGGGCGCCGGGGCGCGGGGACGGCGAGCCCGGCGAGCGTCGGCTGCTCGGGCTCGGTCGGTCCGCTCACTGCGTCATCCCACCACGCCGGACCCACAGGCCCGGCGCCGACCGGTCGGGATCAGCCGACGGCGGACAGCAGGTCGGCCGTGCGGTCGGTGCGCTCCCACGTGAACTCGGGCAGGTCACGGCCGAAGTGGCCGTACGCGGCGGTGCGCCGGTACACCGGACGCAGCAGGTCGAGGTCCCGGATGATCGCGGCGGGGCGCAGGTCGAAGACCTCCCGGATCGCCGCGGTCAGCCGCTCGACGGGGACCGTCTCCGTGCCGAACGTCTCGACGTACAGGCCGACCGGGTGCGCCTTGCCGATCGCGTAGGCGACCTGCACCTCGCAGCGGCGCGCGAGCCCCGCGGCGACCACGTTCTTGGCGACCCAGCGCATCGCGTACGCGGCCGAGCGGTCGACCTTCGACGGGTCCTTGCCGGAGAAGGCGCCGCCGCCGTGCCGGGCCATGCCGCCGTAGGTGTCGACGATGATCTTGCGGCCCGTCAGGCCGGCGTCCCCCTGCGGGCCGCCGATGACGAACTGCCCCGTGGGGTTCACGAGGAGCCGGTGCGCCGACACGTCGAGGTCGAGTCCGGCGAGCACCGGGCGGACGACGAGCTCGGCGACGTCCCGCGCCAGCGTGACCTCCTGCACGTCGGGCTCGTGCTGCGTCGACAGGACGACCGTGTCCAGCGCCACCGGCCGGTCGCCCTCGTAGCCCACGGTCACCTGCGTCTTGCCGTCGGGCCGCAGCCCCGGCAGCGTCGCGTCCTTGCGGACCGCGGCGAGCTGCTCGGCGAGGCGGTGCGCGAGCCAGATCGGCAGCGGCAGGAGCGACGGCGTCTCGTCGCTCGCGTAGCCGAACATCAGGCCCTGGTCCCCGGCGCCCTGCAGGTCGAGCGGGTCCATGTCGCCCGCGTCCTCGCGGACCTCGATGGCCTTGTCGACGCCGGCGGCGATGTCGGGCGACTGCTGGCCGATCGACACCGACACCCCGCACGAGTCGCCGTCGAAGCCGATGTGCGAGGACGTGTAGCCGATGCCCCGGACCACCTCGCGCACGATCTGCGGGATCTCGACGTACGCACTGGTCGTGACCTCGCCCGCGACGTGGACGAGACCCGTGGTCACCATCGTCTCGACGGCGACGCGCGCGTCCGGGTCCTGCTCCAGGATGGCGTCGAGGATGGCGTCAGAGATCTGGTCGCAGATCTTGTCGGGGTGGCCCTCCGTGACGGACTCCGAGGTGAACAGGCGGAGAGGCGCAGAGCTCATGCCCGCAGCGTACCGGCGGCCGGACCGCCGCCGGCGGGCCCGTCCACGTGGGCGCGCACGGCGTCCCAGACGGCGTGCGCGACGTCCTCCTTGGGGCCCGCGGCCGTCGCGACGACCTCGCCGGCGGCGTCGAGCACCGTGACGTCGTTGGTCGGGGTGCCGAACGCGCGACCGTCCCCCACCGGGTTCACGACGAGCAGGTCCGCGCCCTTGCGGCGCGCCTTCGCGCGTCCGTGCTCGAGCACGGAGCCCGTGACGTCCCCGGTCTCGGCCGCGAACCCGACGACCGTCTGACCCGGACGCGGGGGGTCGGTGACGAGCTCGCGCAGCACGTCGACGGTCTCGACGAGCCGCAGCGCGGCCGGTCCGCCGGTCTTCTTGAGCTTGGCGTCGGCCACCGTCTCGGGCCGGTAGTCGGCGACCGCGGCGGCCATGACGACCACGTCCGCGTCCTTCGCGGCGCTGCGCACGGCGTGGCGCAGCTCCTCCCCCGTCTCGACCGGGACGACGACCACGCGGTCGGAGCCCGTCGTCGCGCCCGCGACGACCTCGGCGGCGACGTTGGCGGCGACGAGCGTCACGCGGGCGCCACGGTCGGCGGCCGCGCGGGCCAGGGCGACGCCCTGCCGTCCGGACGACCGGTTGCCGAGGAAGCGGACGGGGTCGAGCGGCTCGCGCGTCCCTCCCGCCGAGACGACGACGCGGACGCCGTCGAGGTCGCGCGGGCGGGCTGCGGCGGGGCCGGTCGCGTCGGTGCCCGCAGCGCCCGGCACGAGCGCGAGCGCGGCGGCGGCGATGACGTCCGGCTCGGGCAGGCGACCGGGTCCCGTGTCGGCGCCGGTGAGGCGCCCGGAGTCCGGGTCGAGGACGTGCACGCCCCGCTCGCGCAGGGTCGCGACGTTGGCGACCGTGGCGGGGTGCTCCCACATCTCGGTGTGCATCGCCGGTGCCAGGAGCACCGGGCACCGCGCCACCAGGAGGGTCGCGGTGAGGAGGTCGTCGGCGCGGCCCGCGGCCGCGCGCGCGAGCAGGTCCGCCGTGGCGGGGGCGACGACCACGAGCTCGGCGCGCTTGCCGATCGCGACGTGCGCGACGCGGTCCACGTCCTCGAACACCTCGGTCGTCACGGGCTGCCCGGAGAGGGCCTCCCACGTCGCACGCCCGACGAACTCGAGCGAGGCGCGGGTCGGCACGACCCGCACCTCGTGGCCCTGCTCGCGCAGCTGCCGCAGGAGCAGGACCGCCTTGTACGCGGCGATCCCGCCCGCGACGCCGAGGACGATGCGCACGGCTGCTGCGTCAGCCCTCGGTCGCCTCGGACGTCAGGAGGCCCTGGTCGATCTCGCGCATGGCGATCGAGAGCGGCTTCTCCTGCGGGCGCGTCTCGACGAGCGGCCCGACGTACTCGAGCAGGCCCTCGTTGAGCTGGGCGTAGTAGGCGTTGATCTGGCGCGCGCGCTTCGCGGAGAAGAGCACGAGCGCGTACTTCGAGTCGGCGCGCTCGAGGAGGCGGTCGATCGGCGGGTCGGTGATGCCCGTGGGGGCGGCGACGGTTCCGGACACGGAGGACTCCCGTCCTAGAGGGGTGCTGGCTGCTGCGCCGACGGACGGACCGGGGCCCGCCGTGCGTCCGCGCGGCACGAGGCCGGACGGGCGGGCACAGACAGCGTCCATCGTACCGCCTCACCGGCAGGGCCCGGGGAGGCGCCCGGGGCCGCTGCCGTCAGCCGGCGGCGATCCCCATGAGCCGGACCAGCTCGTCGGTCGCCCGGTGCACGTCGTCGTTGACGACGACGTGGTCGAACTCCGGCTCGGCCGCGAGCTCCACCCGTGCGGTGGCGAGGCGGCGCTCGCGCTCCTCCTCGTCCTCGGTCCCCCGCCCGACCAGCCGGCGCACGAGCTCGTCCCACGACGGGGGTGCGAGGAAGACGAACCGCGCGTCGGGCATGGACGCCCGCACCTGCCGGGCGCCCTGCAGGTCGATCTCGAGCAGCGCGGGCTCCCCGGCGGCGAGGCGCTCCTCGACGGGCCCGCGCGGCGTGCCGTAGCGGTTGTGCCCGTGCACGACGGCCCACTCGAGCAGCTCGCCGCGCTCCACCATCTCCTCGAACCGCGTGGCCGAGACGAAGTGGTAGTGCACGCCGTCGACCTCGCCGGGCCGGGGCTCGCGGGTCGTCATCGACACCGACAGCCAGACCTGCGGGTAGCGGGCGCGGATGTCCGCCGAGACGGTCCCCTTCCCCACGGCGGTCGGTCCGGCGAGCACGGTCAGCCGTGCCGGCTGCGTCGTCATGGGGTGCGTGGTGCCTCTCGTGCGATGGTGCGACGCGCCCTGGTGGGCGCGCCGCGGCGCCCGCCCCTTGCGGAACGGGCGCCGGACAGCGGCGGAACGGCTCAGCCGAAGCGGTCGACGAGCGCCTTGACCTGGTGCGGGCCGAGGCCGCGGACGCGGCGCGTCTCCGAGATGCCGATCTCGGACATGATCGCGCGCGCCTTGACCTTACCGACGCCGGGCAGGGACTCGAGGAGCGCGGCGACCTTGAGCTTGCCGATCGTCTCGTCCTTCTGCCCCTGGTCGATCACCTCGGAGAGCGAGCCCTGCGAGTACTTCAGTCGATTCTTGACCTCGGCACGCGCCTGCCGTGCCGCAGCGGCCTTCTCGAGCGCTGCCGCTCGTTGTTCGGGAGTCAGCGGGGGGAGAGCCACGCGCGTCACCTTCTCGTCACTGGGCCGGGATCCTCGTCGGAATGCGCGGGATCGGTGGGTTCGAACCTAGCGACGCGATGGCACCTCGGCAACGCGGCGCGGGTCGCGTGTCGCGCCCCGACCTGCGATGACGGCGCGGACGGGCGACCACGGCGCCTCAGCGCAGCGCCGCGGCCGCCTCGTCCGCCGCCCGGCGCGCTGCCGCGCGCAGCCCGGCCACGTCGGGTCCGGCAGCCAGCACGCCGCGCGAGGACGACGCCAGCACCTGCCGCCGGGCGCCGCCGAACACGCGCGCGAGCTCCGCCGCACCGGCACCCTGCGCCCCGACGCCGGGCGCCAGCAGGGGCCCGTTGACGCGCACCAGGTCGACGCCGGCCCGCTCGGCCGCGTCCCCCACGGTGGCGCCTACGACGAGCCCGACCGAGCCGAGGGGACGCTCGCCTGCGTTGAGCGCCGCGGCGTGGGCCGCCATCGTCGCGGCGACCGTGGGACCGTCCTGCGTGCGCGCGTGCTGCACCTCGTGCCCCTCCGTGTTGGAGGTGAGGCACAGGACGAACAGCCCGCGCCCCGTGGCGTGCGCGAGGTCGACCGCGGGGCCGAGCGAGCCGAAGCCGAGGTACGGCGAGACGGTGAGCGCGTCGCCGGCCAGCGGTGAGCCGTCGCGCAGGAACGCGTCGGCGTACGCGCCCATCGTCGACCCGATGTCGCCGCGCTTCGCGTCGACCACGACCAGCGTGCCGGTCTCGCGCCCGGCCGCGACGACCTCCTCCAGCACCGCGAGCCCGGCGGACCCGTGCCGCTCGAAGAACGCCGCCTGCGGCTTGACCGCGGCGACGCGGCCGGCGACCGCGTCGAGCACCGTGCGGGCGAACGTCGCCAGCCCCGCCGCGTCGTCGGTCAGCCCCCAGTCGGCGAGCAGCGTGGCGTGCGGGTCGATGCCCACGCAGAGCGGCCCGTGGTCGTCCATGGCCGCGGCGAGGCGCGCCCCGAAGGGCGCGCCCGCACCGGCGGGGGGTCGTGCCGTCACGCCGCTCCCTGGGTCGCCACGACCAGCGCCTCGCGGCGCGCCCGGGCGGCGGCCGCGTGCTCCTGCAGGCTCGTCACCCGGAACGGGCCGAGGCGGGCCGCGTCGATGGCCTGCACGGCGGCGCCCAGCTGCTGCACCGTCGTGACGATCGCCTTGTCGGCGGCGGTCGTCGCGGCGCGGATCTCGTAGCCGTCGGCGCGCGCGCCCTGGCCCGACGGCGTGTTGACGACCATGTCGACCTCGCCCGCGGTGATGAGGTCGACGATGGTCGGCTCCCCCGCGGGTCCGCGGCCCCCGGAGTGCTTGCGCACCACGCGCGACGCGATGCCGGACCGGCGCAGCACCGCCGCCGTGCCCTCGGTCGCGAGGATCTCGAACCCGAGCTCCACGAGCCGCTTGACCGGGAAGACGATCGAGCGCTTGTCGCGGTCGGCGACCGAGATGAACACCCGGCCGGACTGCGGCAGGCCGCCGAACGACGCCGCCTGCGACTTCGCGAACGCCGTCGGGAAGTCCACGTCGAAGCCCATGACCTCGCCGGTCGAGCGCATCTCCGGGCCGAGGACCGTGTCGACGACCTGGCCGTCGGCGGTGCGGAACCGCTTGAACGGCAGCACGGCCTCCTTCACGGCGATCGGCGCGTCGAGGTCGAGCGTGCCGGCGTCGACGTCCGGCAGGATCCCCTCCGCACGCAGCCGGGCGATGGAGCGGCCCACCATGACCAGCGCCGCCGCCTTGGCCAGCGAGACGCCCGTCGCCTTCGACACGAACGGCGCCGTGCGGGACGCGCGGGGGTTCGCCTCGAGCACGTAGAGCACGTCGGACACGAGCGCGAACTGGATGTTGAGCAGGCCGCGCACGCCGACGCCCCGGGCGATCGCCTCGGTCGAGGTGCGGATGCGCTGCAGCTCCGCCGCCGACAGCGTGATCGGCGGCAGCGCGCACGCCGAGTCGCCGGAGTGGATGCCGGCCTCCTCGATGTGCTCCATGACGCCGCCGAGGTAGAGCTCGGTGCCGTCGTAGATCGCGTCGACGTCGATCTCGATGGCGTCGTCGAGGAAGCGGTCGATGAGCAGCGGCGGCAGCGACGCCCGCGTGCCCTCCGCGTCCGCCAGCGCGCGCTCCACGTACTCGGTGAGCTGCGGCTCGTCGTAGACGATCTCCATGCCGCGGCCGCCCAGCACGTACGACGGGCGCACGAGCACGGGGAAGCCGATGCGGCGCGCGGTCTGGCGCGCGCCCTCGAGCGTCGTCGCGGTGCCGAACGCCGGCGCCGGGAGCCCGGCGGCCGCGAGGACCTTGCCGAACTCCGCGCGGTCCTCGGCGGCGTCGATCGCGTCGGGCGGCGTGCCGAGGATCGGCAGGCCGGCGTCGGCGAGCCGCTGCGCGAGCGACAGCGGCGTCTGGCCGCCCAGCGTCACGATCAACCCTGCGACCGGTCCGGCCCGCAGCTCCGCCTCGTAGACCTCGAGCACGTCCTCGAACGTCAGCGGCTCGAAGTACAGCCGGTCCGACGTGTCGTAGTCCGTCGACACGGTCTCGGGGTTGCAGTTGACCATGACGGTCTCGAACTCGCCCTTGAGCGCCAGCGCGGCGTGCACGCACGAGTAGTCGAACTCGATGCCCTGACCGATGCGGTTGGGGCCCGAGCCGAGGATGAGGACCGCGGGACGCTCGCGCGGCGCGACCTCGGTCTCCTCGTCGTAGGACGAGTAGTGGTACGGCGTGCGCGCGGCGAACTCCGCGGCGCACGTGTCGACCGTCTTGTAGACGGGCCGCACGCCGAGCGCCCAGCGGGTGCGGCGCACCGCGTCCTCGCTCGTCTCCCGCAGGGACGCGACCTGGACGTCGGAGAGGCCGTGCCGCTTCGCGTGCGCGAGCACCTCGCGCGTCAGGACCGGCGCGGCGGCGGTCTCGGCCGCGACCTCGTTGACGAGCTGCACCTGGTCGAGGAACCACGGGTCGATCCCGGTGCGCGCGTAGACCTCGTCGACCGCGACACCCGCCCGCAGCACCTGCTGGACGTCGATGAGCCGGCCCTCGGTGGGGCGCGAGATCGACGCGACGAGACGGTCCAGCTCCGCGCCCTGCGCCGGCTCGCCGTCCCAGTGGAACGTCGAGCCCTTCTTGTCGAGCGAGCGCATCGCCTTGCCGAGCGCCTCGGTGAAGTTCCGCCCGAGGGCCATCGCCTCGCCGACCGACTTCATGGTCGTCGTGAGGGTCGGGTCCGCCGCGGGGAACTTCTCGAACGCGAACCGCGGGACCTTGACGACGACGTAGTCGAGCGTCGGCTCGAACGACGCGGGCGTGGACCCGGTGATGTCGTTGGGGATCTCGTCGAGGGTGTAGCCCACCGCGAGCTTGGCCGCGATCTTCGCGATCGGGAAGCCGGTCGCCTTCGACGCGAGCGCGGAGGACCGCGACACGCGCGGGTTCATCTCGATGACGATGATGCGGCCCGTGTCCGGGTGGACGGCGAACTGGATGTTGCAGCCGCCCGTGTCGACCCCGACCTCGCGGATGACCGCGATGCCGATGTCCCGCAGGCGCTGGTACTCGCGGTCCGTCAGCGTCAGCGCGGGCGCGACCGTCACGGAGTCGCCCGTGTGCACGCCGACCGCGTCGACGTTCTCGATCGAGCAGACGACCACGACGTTGTCGTTCTTGTCGCGCATGAGCTCGAGCTCGTACTCCTTCCAGCCGAGGATCGACTCCTCGAGGAGCACCTCGGTCGTGGGTGAGTAGTGCAGGCCCTGCCCGACGATGCGACGCAGGTCCTGCTCGTCGTAGGCGATGCCCGAGCCCAGGCCGCCCATCGTGAAGGACGGGCGCACGACCATCGGGTAGCCGAGGTCGTCGGCCGCCAGCAGGGCCTCGTCGACCGTGTGCACGATGGCGGACCGCGCGGACTCGCCGCCGGCGATCTCGACGACGTCCTTGAACTGCTGGCGGTCCTCGCCCTTCTGGATCGCCGGGATGTTGGCGCCGATCAGCTCGACGTCGTACTCCTCGAGCACACCCGCCTCGTCGAGCGCGATCGCCGCGTTGAGCGCCGTCTGGCCGCCCAGCGTCGGCAGGATCGCGTCGGGGCGCTCCTTGGCGATGATCGAGGTCAGCACCTCGGTCGTGATCGGCTCGATGTACGTGGCGTCGGCGAACTCGGGGTCCGTCATGATCGTGGCGGGGTTGGAGTTCACGAGGATGACGCGCAGGCCCTCCTCCTTGAGCACCCGGCACGCCTGCGTCCCGGAGTAGTCGAACTCGGCGGCCTGCCCGATCACGATCGGGCCGGAGCCGATGACGAGGACGCTGTGCAGGTCGTCGCGGCGGGGCATCAGGCGGCGCCCTTCTGGTCGTTGCGGTCGCCGGCGGGTGCGCCGTCGGTGCTGGTCATGAGGTCGAGGAAGCGGTCGAACAGGTAGGCCGCGTCGTGCGGGCCGGCCGCTGCCTCCGGGTGGTACTGGACGGAGAAGGCCGGCAGGTCGAGCGCCTCGAGGCCCTCCACGACGTCGTCGTTGAGGTCGACGTGCGAGACCCGGACGCGCCCGTAGCGGCCGCCGTCGAACGGCGCGACCGTCTCCGCGTCCAGCGGGGCGTCGACCGCGAAGCCGTGGTTGTGCGCCGTGATCTCCACCTTGCCGGTCGTGCGGTCCATGACCGGCTGGTTCACGCCGCGGTGCCCGTACTGCAGCTTGTAGGTGCCGAACCCGAGGGCGCGGCCGAAGAGCTGGTTGCCGTAGCAGATGCCGAAGAACGGGATGCGGCGGTCGAGCACGCCACGGAGCAGGTCGATCTCGTGCCGCGCCGCGGACGGGTCGCCGGGGCCGTTCGAGAAGAACACGCCGTCCGGTGCCACCTCGAGGACCTCGGAGATCGACGACGTCGCGGGCAGCACGTGCACCTCGACGCCGCGCTCGGCGAGCCGGCGCGGTGTCATCGACTTGATCCCGAGGTCCACGGCCGCGACGCGCGCGACCGGCTCGTCGAGCAGGGCCCCGTCGGGGCCGAGCGCCGGCACGACGTACGCCGTGTCCACGCTGACCTCGCCCGCGAGGTCGGCACCGGCCATCGCCGGCGCGGTGCGCACCTCGTCCTGCAGCTCGTCCACCGGGCGGCGGTCGCCGTCGGCCCCGAGGAGGGCGTCGCCGGAGAAGACGCCGGCGCGCATGACGCCGCGCTCGCGCAGGTGCCGCGTCAGGGCGCGGGTGTCGATGCCGCTGATCCCGACGACGCCCTGCTCCGTCAGCTCGTCGTCGAGGGTGCGGCGCGAGCGCCAGCTCGACGGGCGGCGCGCGGGGTCGCGGACGACGAAGCCGGCGACCCAGATGCGCCGGGACTCGGGGTCCTCGTCGTTGACGCCCGTGTTGCCGATGTGCGGCGCCGTCATGACGACGATCTGCCGGTGGTACGACGGGTCGGTCAGGGTCTCCTGGTACCCCGTCATGCCGGTGTTGAAGACGATCTCGCCGAGCGTCCGCCCGGTCGCGCCGTACGCGCGTCCGGGGAACGTCCGGCCGTCCTCGAGGACGAGGATCGCGTCGCTCATGCCTGCTCCTCCTGCGGTCGGGGCGCGCTGTCGGGGACGGCGCGGTCGTGGTCGGCGCCGGTCCCGCCGCCACCGGGCCGGACGAGGGCACGCGCGGCGGTCAGCAGCGGGTCCTTGTCGGCCTCGTGGCGCAGGCGCAGCGCGGTGTCGAGAGCGGTGCCCGTGGTCGGGTCGGGCACCCAGGTGAGGACGACGAGCCCGTCGGGGCCGACGAACTTGCCGGCCTGGCCGCGGGTCGTGCCGACGGCCGTGAGCCGGTCGGCGGGCACCCAGACGTCCCGGGCGCCGGTGCGGCGCACGAGCACGCCCGCGTCGTGCACCTGCACCTGTGCGGGGCTGCGGACGCCGAGGTCGTGCGCGACGACGCGGTCGAGCCAGTCGCCGGCGCGCGTGGAGGACACGTAGACCGCCTCGGCCGGCTCGGTGCGGGCGGCGCCGGGGTCGGCGGGGGCCGTGGGCAGCGCCGGCACGAGGAGGGCCGTGCGGCGGGCGCGGTTGCGCCACCCGGCGCGCATCCCCCACAGCGCGAGCACCAGCACGACGAGCAGGAGCGTGACGGAGAGCCAGGCCGGCATCAGGCACGCACCTGCGCGGGGTCCACGAGCACGCCGTCCAGCACCGTGGCCCGCCCCCGCAGGAACGTCGCGACGACCGCGCCGGGCAGCTCCGTGCCCGCGAACGGGGAGTTCACGCTCGCGGTCGCCTGCTGCGCGGGCACGACGGTCCGGCGCGCCGCCGGGTCGACCAGCGTGAGGTTCGCGGGCTCACCGACGGCGATCGGGCGGCCCTGCCCCGCCACGCGGCCGATCGCCGCGGGCGTGGACGACAGGACCCGCGCCACGTCGGCCCAGGTGAGGCGGCCGGCGTCGACCATCGTGGCCTGCACGACCGACAACGCGGTCTCCAGGCCCGTCATGCCGAACGCCGCCGCGGCCCACTCGCAGTCCTTGTCCTCGCGCGTGTGCGGCGCGTGGTCGGTCGCGACGACGTCGATCGTGCCGTCCTCGAGCCCCGCGCGGACCGCCTCGACGTCCTCCGCGGTGCGCAGCGGCGGGTTCACCTTGTAGCGCGGGTCGTAGCCCCGCACCCGCTCGTCCGTGAGGAACAGGTGGTGCGGCGTCACCTCGGCGGTCACCGCGATGCCGCGGCCCTTCGCCCAGCGCACGATCTCCACCGAGCCGGCCGTGGACAGGTGGCACACGTGCAGACGCGAGCCCACGTGCTCGGCGAGGAGGACGTCGCGGGCGATGATCGCCTCCTCCGCCACCGCGGGCCACCCCGTCAGGCCGAGCTCGGCGGAGACGACGCCCTCGTGCATCTGCGCGCCGTCCGTCAGCCGCGGCTCCTGCGCGTGCTGAGCGATGACGCCGTCGAACGCCTTGACGTACTCGAGCGCGCGCCGCATCAGGACCGGGTCGTGCACGCACTTCCCGTCGTCGGAGAACACCCGCACCGCGGCGGCCGAGCGGGCCATCGCCTGCAGCTCCGCGAGGCGCTCCCCCGCCAGCCCCACCGTCACGGCGCCGACCGGGCGCACGTCGGCCCAGCCGGCGTCACGGCCCAGCCGCCACACCTGCTCGACGACGCCCGCGGTGTCCTGCGTCGGCGACGTGTTCGCCATCGCGTGCACGGCGGTGAAGCCGCCCGCGGCCGCGGCGCGCGTGCCCGACGCGACCGTCTCGGCGTCCTCGCGGCCCGGCTCACGCAGGTGCGTGTGCAGGTCGACCAGCCCGGGCAGCAGCACGAGCCCGTCCCCGTCGACGACCGTCGCGCCGTCGGAGGACGCGTCGGCACCCAGCGCCGCCACGACCCCGTCCTCGACCCGCACGTCCGTGCGGTCGCCGCCCAGGGGCGCGACGCCCCGCAGCAGGTACGTCGTGCTCACGCGTGCATCCTCGTCTCGTCCGTGCGCATACCCGTGCGCGTCTCCCCGTCCCGGCCCGGCGCCGGTGCCGTGCGCCCCTCGCCGCCCGCGAGCAGCAGGTACAGCACCGCCATCCGGACCGCGACCCCGTTCGCGACCTGCTCCACGATCACGGCACGCGGCGAGTCCGCCGCGTCGGCCGAGATCTCCAGGCCGCGGTTCATCGGACCCGGGTGCATGACCACGGCGTGGTCGGGCAGCACCGCGAGCCGGCGCCCGTCGAGCCCGTACGCGCGGGTGTACTCGAGCGGGCTCGGGAAGAACCCGCCGCCCGCGCTCGACATCCGCTCGCGCTGGACCCGGAGCATCATGACCGCGTCGGGGCCGGTCGCGAGCGTCTCGTCCAGGTCGTAGGACACGTCCGCCGTCCACGCGTGCACGCCGACCGGCACGAGCGTCGGTGGCGCGACCAACGTCACGCGCGCTCCCAGCGTGTGCAGCAGCTGGACGTTCGAGCGCGCGACGCGGCTGTGCAGGACGTCCCCGACGATGGCGACGTGCACCCCGGCCAGGTCCCGGCCCGTCACGTCCGCGCGCCCGCCGTCGCCCACCAGGTGGCGGCGCAGCGTGAACGCGTCGAGCAGCGCCTGCGTGGGGTGCTGGTGCGTGCCGTCGCCCGCGTTGACCACCGCCCCGTGCGTCCAGCCGGCGTGCGCGAGCGTGTGCGGCGCGCCCGACGCCTGGTGCCGGACGACGACCGCGTCCGCACCCATCGCCTGCAGGGTCAGGGCCGTGTCCTTCAGGGACTCGCCCTTGGAGACGCTCGACCCCTTCGCGGAGAAGTTGATGACGTCCGCGGACAGCCGCTTGGCGGCGGTCTCGAACGAGATACGCGTGCGCGTGGAGTCCTCGAAGAAGAGGTTCACGACCGTGCGACCGCGCAGCGTGGGCAGCTTCTTGATCTCGCGGGCCTGCGTGGCCGCCATCTGCGCCGCGGTGTCGAGCACGAGGACGGCCTCGTCGCGGGTCAGGTCGCCCGCCGACAGCAGGTGCCTCATCGCGTGCCCCGCCCCGTGCCCTCGATGACCACGGCGTCCCGGCCGTCGGTCTCCGCTAGCAGCACCCGGACCCGCTCCGACGCCGCCGTGGGCAGGTTCTTGCCGACGTAGTCGGCCCGGATCGGCAGCTCGCGGTGGCCGCGGTCGACGAGGACGGCGAGCTGGACCGCGCGGGGCCGGCCGAGGTCGCTGATCGCGTCCAGTGCGGCGCGGATCGTGCGGCCGGAGTACAGGACGTCGTCGACGAGGACGACCACCTTGCCGTCCACGCCGTCGCGAGGCACCTGCGTCGTGCCGATCGCACGGATCGGCTGCCGCGCCAGGTCGTCGCGGTGCATCGTCACGTCGAGGCTGCCCACGAGACCGGCGGCGTCGACACCCTCGGCCTGGGCGAGCCGCGCGGCGAGGCGCTCGGCCAGCGGCAGGCCACGCGTCGGGATGCCCAGCAGGACGACGTCGTCGACGCCCTTGTTGCGCTCGACGACCTCGTGCGCGATGCGGGTCAGTGCGCGGCCGATGTCCGCGGCCCCGAGGACCTCGGTCGCGGCGCCGTCTGCTGGTGCGCCCTCTGCTGGTGCGCGCTGTGCTGCGGCGCCGCGGGGCGCGCCCGGGTCGGTGGGCGCAGGTGTGCCAGTGCTCATGCGTGTGCGCTCCTTCCCCGCCTCACGGGACGGGCTTAAAGGGGGTGGCGGTCACACCTTACCGGGCGCGCGCGGCACCCGACGTCACCCGGATGCCGTTCAACAGGGTGCGGCGGACGACCGATGCATCCGTGTGCTCGCCGACGTCCCGCTGTGGACCACCGTCCTGCAGCTCCTCGCTGCCGGCCTGGTGGGCGGCTTCTGCGTGCTCCAGTGGGTCTGGTGGCGGGGCTCGCTGCGCTCCGACGGGCCCGCGTGGGCGGTGTGGCTCTCGGCGGCCATGGCGCTCATGCTCCTCACGGCCGGCCTCCACGGCGTCACGCCGAGCCCGCTGGGCCGCGGCGTGCTCGGCTTCGTGCACGCCCAGCTCGTCGCCGCGGTGGTGCTGCTCTGCCTGCCCGCCACGCGGGCGTTCGGCGGGTCGCGCCTGCGCCTGGCGCCGTGGGTCGCCGTCACCGCCACGCTCCTCGCGGTGCGTGCGCTGCTGTGGGTCCTCGCGCCCCCCGGCACGGGGGCGGCCGGCGGGCCCACCGGCCGCGCGCTCGCCGTCGCCCTGCTCTTCGTGGCGCTCGGCGTCACCGTCGGGTACGTCGTCGCGTCGCTCGGCGCCGTGCGCATCACCCGGCTCGGCTGGCTCCTGGTCGCTGCCGGCTCGATGTCGCTCGTCCTCCTGGCGAGCGGCGTCCTGCTCGACGAGCGGCACGCGGGCGCGGCGCTCGCCGGCCTCTGGCCCATCCCGCTGGCCTTCGGGCTGGAGTCGCTCGCGCTCGTCCGCCTGCGCCGCGCGCAACTGACGGCGCAGCGGCGCGAGCTCATGCGCGACGCGCTCGCGGACCTCACCAACGCCGCGTGGTTCAGCCGCGACCCCGACACGCTGCTGGAGCACGCGCGGGACGTGGCGCGCACCGTCCTGGACGACCCGAGCGTCGAGGGCTCGCTGCGGCCGCTGCACCGCGAGCGGTTCGTGGCGGAGCTGTTCCCCGCCGCGCCGGAGCTCCTCGCCCAGCACGAGCGCACGTTCCTCGTCGACCTCGCCCTCGTCGTCGCCAGCGCCGCCGAGCGGTACGCGCTGACCGACCGGCTGTCCCGCGCCGCCGAGACCGACGCGCTCACCGGGCTGCCGAACCGGCGCGCGGCGGACCGCTACCTCGTCGACACCCTCGAGCGGGCCGCCGTCGAGCGGACCCGCGTGTCCGTCCTCTACTGCGACATCGACGGGTTCAAGGACGTCAACGACCGCGAGGGCCACGCGGCGGGCGACGACCTGCTGCGGCGCACCGCCGACTTCCTGCGCACGTACACCGACGCCGAGACGTACGTCGCGCGCCTCGCCGGCGACGAGTTCGCGGTCGTCGTCTCGCGCGCCCCGGCGGACGCCGAGCTCGCCGACCTCGCGCGCCGCCTGCGCTCGGGCTTCGACGCGCGCGTCGGCAACCCCGCCGGTCCGCGCCTGACGTGCGGCGTCGCGACGTGGAACCCCGAGGAGGTCGTCGACGCCGACGCGCTCCTGCGCCACGCCGACGACGCGATGCTCGACGCGAAGCGCTCCCGCAGCGGGCACCGCGTCTTCGACGCGACGCTGCGTGCGCGTGCCGAGGACTCGCGGCGGCTGCGCGCCGCCCTGGAGCGCGCGGTGGAGCAGGACCGCATCACCGCGTGGTTCCAGCCGATCGTCGACACGGGAACCCTCGAGGTGGTCGGCCTCGAGGCGCTCGCACGGTGGCAGGAGGGCGACAAGGTGATCCTGCCGGAGCACTGGCTGGCGCTCGCCGAGCAGACCGGCCTGATCGTGCCGATCGGGCACGCGATGTTCCGTCAGGCCCGGCGCGCGCTCGACCGCCACCAGATGCCCGTGGCCGTGAACCTGTCGGCGCGCGAGCTGCACGAGGCCGACGTGCTCGAGCGCATCGAGGAGGCGTGGGGCGGTGGCCCGTGGGAGCACCTCACCGTCGAGATCACCGAGAGCACGATGTTGCGCACGACGACGGCCGTGCCCGTGCTCTCCGAGCTGCGGGCCCGCGGTGCGCGCATCGCGCTCGACGACTTCGGCACGGGGTTCAGCTCCCTGGCCCGCCTCGCGCGGCTGCCCGTCGACGTGCTGAAGATCGACCGGTCGTTCGTGCGGGAGGTGCGCACGCCCCGGGGCGCGGGGCCGGTGCGCGCCATCGTCGCCCTCGCGGAGCACCACGGGCTCGACGTCGTCGCCGAGGGCGTGGAGTCCGCGGGCGACCTGCAGGTGCTCGTCGACCTGGGTGTGCGGCAGGCGCAGGGCATGTTCATCGGGCGGCCCGCACCGGGGCTGCCCGTGCGGGGCGCGCGTCCGGGGCCGCGCACCGACCTCCCCCGACGGGCCCGCGCCCGGATCGTGCCGCGGCCGCTGCGCGTCGTCACCGGCGGCGCCGACGCAGGCGACCTGTCTGCCGCCGAGGAGGCCAACCTCGGCACGTCGGAGATGCTCTGACGCCGTCGCGACGTCGTCCTGCCCTGACGACGACGCGGGCGGTGCGGCCCCGAGGGGTCGCACCGCCCGCGGTGGGTCGGCGGCGGCTCAGGCGAGCAGCGTCGGCTTCAGCTCGACGACGCGACCCAGCAGGCCGTTGACGAACGACGGCGACTCGTCGGTCGACAGCTCGCGCGCCAGGTTGACGGCCTCGTCGACCGCGACCGCGTCGGGCACGTCGTCGTTCCAGAGGATCTCCCACGTGCCGATGCGGAGCAGCGCGCGGTCGACCGCCGGCATGCGCGCGATGGTCCAGCCGTGGGAGTGCGTCGCGAGCACCTCGTCGATGCGCTCCGCGTGCGCCAGGACGCCCTCGACGATGTCGACGCTGTACTGCGGCAGCGCCGTCTCCGCGCCCGGCTCGACGACGCGCCGCGCGAGGAGCTCGCCGACCGCGACGCCGCGCTGGTCGGCCTCGAACAGCACGTCGAGCGCGCGCTTGCGCGCCTTGGTCCGGGCGCCCACGTCAGTCGTTCACGCGGCCGAGGTACGACCCGTCACGCGTGTCGACCTTGACCTTGGTGTTCGCCTCGAGGAACAGCGGCACCTGGATCTCGTAGCCCGTCTCGAGCGTGGCGGGCTTCGTGCCCGCGGACGAGCGGTCGCCCTGCAGGCCCGGCTCCGTGTACGTCACCTCGAGCACGACCGACGGGGGCAGCTCGACGTAGAGCGGCACGCCCTCGTTCGTGGCGACCATCGCCGTCTGCGACTCGAGCATGAAGTTCGCGGCGTCGCCCACGGTCGCGGCCGGCACGTTGATCTGGTCGTACGTGTCCGTGTCCATGAACACGAAGTCGTCGCCGTCCTTGTACAGGTACTGCATGTCGCGCTTGTCGACGTTCGCCGTCTCGACCTTGATGCCCGCGTTGAACGTGCGGTCGACGACCTTGCCGGACAGCACGTTCTTCAGCTTGGTGCGCACGAAGGCGCCGCCCTTGCCGGGCTTGACGTGCTGGAACTCGATGACGGTCCACAGCTGGCCGTCGATCTTCAGCACGGTGCCGTTCTTCAGGTCGTTGGTCGTCGCCACGAGCGTCGTTCTCCCAGTCGGTGGTCGAGGTGCGCCCGTTGCGGCGCGAGCGGCGCAGGGGCGCCGGCCGCCCGCGGCGGTCGCCATGACGGCCACCCGGCCGCGGGCCGTCGTCCATCGTACCGGGTCGACGGCGGTCGGTCCGGGTCCGTGCTCGTCCCCGTGCCTGGCGGCGTCAGGCGAGCAGCATCCGTCCGGTGAAGCCGACGAGCGACGCCCAGACGAGCGACGCGAGCGTCCCGATGACGAACCGCTCGGACGCGCCGGGGTTGTCCCGCAGCTCCGCGTACCGTCCGAGGCCCTTGACCGCCACGACGATGGCGGCGCCCTCGGGCATGCCCGCGAGGATGGCGGCCGTCACGCCGAGGCGCTCGAGCAGGCCGATCCACGTGCCGCCGCGCAGAACGCGCCGGGCGCCCGGGCCCTCGGGTCCGTCGCTCAGCGTGAGCGGACCGGCTGTCGCCTGCGCGGCCGGGGCGTCGCGCCCGGCGTCGGCGGAGCGGGACGCGAGGTCGAGGACGAGGCGGGTGGCGTACCAGCCGCCGCCGGCGGACACGGCGAGGGCGGCGACCCAGACGAGGGCCTGCAGGGCGGGATGCACGCGACGACCCTTGCGTCAGGCCTGGGCAGCCGTCAACAGGCGCGCCGCCACGGGTCGCACCGCCTGCTCCTCGGCCCACAGCGCGGCCCGCAGGCGCTGGCTGACGGCCTGCTGCGTCACGCCGAGCCCGTGGGCGACGACGTCCTGCCCCGCGCCCGCGCGCACGGCGTCGACGGCGTCCCAGCCGGCGGGCGTGCGGCGCACGAGCACGGCGGCGAGCAGGGTGAGCACCGCCTCGGCGTCACCGGCGGCCACGGTGCCGGCCCCGCGCACGGCCAGCGGCACAGGTCGCTGGCGGCTCTTGGCGGCGTCGACCGCGGCGCGCGCCAGGACGAACGCCTCCCCCGCGCCGGCGCGCGGGGACGCCGGCAGCGGCTCGACCACGGGTCCGGCGCCCACCCCGACGCTCCACCCGCCCAGCCGCACCAGGTCGAGCACCAGGTCGACGACCGCGTCGGCGTCGGCGAGCACACCCTGGACCTCGTCCCCCACCGTGCGCTCGAAGCCCCGGACCAGGTGCGGGGCGTCGGCGAGGTGGGCCAGGAGCTCCGGGACGAGGTCCGTCCCGCGGCGGCTGCCCCGCTGGTCCACCGTGAGCACGAACACAAGACAATGCTGCACCCTTGTTCAGCTGATAACAAGTCCGCAGCCTTGACCACCCGTCCGTCAGACCGTCATGTCGGGGGTCACCGTGCCCCGAGACGACGGTCTCACCGCCCGGCGGGCAGGAGCCGGGCGAGGGTGCGGCGGATCTCCCCGACCACGGCCGCGCCGCGGAGCGTCAGGTCCTGCCAGGTGTACCGGAGGACGGTGCAGCCCGCGCCGACCAGGCCGTTCTGCCGCGTGCGGTCCTGCTGGAAGCGGTCGGGCCCGTGCGCCGCACGGCCGTCGACCTCGACGACGAGCCGCGCCGCGGCGAACCACACGTCCGCGACCGCCGCGACGCCGGTCAGCGGACGCAGGTCCGCGTCCGCGACCCACCCCGTGATGCCGGCGCCGCGCAGGAGGTCGTGGAGCAGGTCCTCCGCCGGGCTGTACGCCCCGCGCCGCAGCCGGTCGGCCGCCCGCGCGAGCCGCACGTTCCCCCGATGGCCCGGGTGGCCCGCCCGCCACGCGTCGAGCACGTCGGCCGTGACGAGCCGCCGCGGTCCCGCCCACGCGAGCAGCCGGTCGCCGTCGCGCGGGGGGAGCTGCGCGAGGCAGTCGAGGAGCGTCCGGTCCGGGCGCGTGACCTGCACGTCCGCGAACGAGGTCACCTCCGACGGGTGCCACCGGTGCTCGTGGCTGCGCAGCCGGCCACGGGCGCGGCGGGGTGCGGGTACCAGGACGTGGACGGCGCCGTCGTCCGGGACGGGCATGCCGTGCAGCCGCGCGGCGGTCGTCAGGGTTACCACGGCGTCCGGCCACGTCAGCCAGGCGGCGTACGCGTCCGCCGCGACGGACCGCGGCGTGGCCGAGGCCGCCAGACCGGCACCCGCGACGGGCACCCACACACCGCGCTCGACCCGGTGGCGGACCTGATCCACGATGAGCCCTGCCGTGCGGGCCTGCCGCCGCGTGAAGACGCCGCACTGGTGCCGGGCGACCGGTGGCACCCAGTCGCGGTCGATGAGACGTGGCATGCCGGAACCGTGCCCACCCAGCCCCCGCCCGCCCCTCCGCTGCCCCCACACCGGGAGCCGCGGCATCGGTACGCCGGGCCGGGGACGGCTCACCCCGGCCGCGAGACCGTCGTGGTGGGGACCTCATGTCCCCGGTACGACGGTCTCGCGGCCGGGGTGAGGGTGAGCGGGCGGAGGGTGAGGGGTCAGAGGTCGATGGTGGCGGTGGGGGCGCGGTCGACCGAGATCTCCGCGTACGCGGCCGCCAGCAGCGCCGGGTCCGGGCCCTCCAGCCGGACGGGACGGCCGACGTCCTCCAGCACCACGAAGCGCAGCAGGTCCCCGCGCGTCTTCTTGTCGCGCCGCATCGCCGCCATCAGCTGCTCCCAGCGGTCGCCGCGGTACGTCACGGGCAGCCCGAGGGCCGTCAGCACCGACCGGTGGCGCGTGACGACCTCGTCGTCGAGCCGCCCGGCGAGCCGGGCGAGCTCCGCCGCGAACACCATCCCCACGGAGACGGCGGCACCGTGGCGCCACCGGTAGCGCTCGACGTGCTCCACCGCGTGGCCGAGCGTGTGCCCGTAGTTGAGGATCTCCCGCAGCCCGGCCTCGCGCAGGTCCTCCCCCACGACACGAGCCTTGACCGCCACCGCGCGCTCGACGAGCTCGAGCAGCACCGGCGACGCCGCCGCGGCCGCCGGGTCGGTGAGCAGCGCCGTGTTCTCCTCGACGAGCTCGAGGATCCGCGGGTCCGCGATGAACCCGGCCTTGACGACCTCGGCGAGACCGGCCACGAAGTCGTGCCGGTTCATCGACGCGAGCGCCGCGAGGTCGCACAGCACGCCCGCGGGCGGGTGGAACGCCCCGACGAGGTTCTTGCCCTCGGCGGTGTTGATGCCGGTCTTCCCGCCGACCGCCGCGTCGACCATCGCCAGCACGGTCGTCGGCACGTGCACCACCCGCACGCCGCGCAGCCAGGTCGCCGCGACGAACCCCGCGAGGTCCGTGGTCGCACCGCCGCCCAGGCCCACCACCGCGTCGCTGCGCGTGAAGTCGGCCTGGCCGAGCACCTGCCACAGGAACGCGGCGACCTGCGCCGTCTTCGCCTCCTCGGCGTCGGGGACCTCGGCGAGATACACCTCGTACCCCTGCGCGCGCAGGTCGTCGCGGACCGCGTCGGCCGAGGTCGCGAGCGTCGGCGGGTGCACCACGAGCACGCGGCGCACGGCGTCGCCCAGCAGCACGGGCAGGTGCCCGAGCAGGTGGTGCCCGATGACGACGTCGTACGGCTGCTCCCCCGCGACCCGGACGGTCCGCGCCCCGGGCGTGCCGGCGTCCGCGGCGGTCGTGCTGGTGCTCATCCCTGCTCCTCCTCCGTCGCACCGGCGACCCGCGGGCCGGCCAGCGCGGACTCGATCGCCTCGGCCACGTCCGCCGGACGCAGGCCGTCGGTCGGCACACGCACCGTGGCGACCTCCTCGTACACCGGCCGCCGGGCCTCCATGAGCGCCTGCCACCGCGCGCGCGGGTTGCCGAGCAGCAGGGGCCGCGACCGGTTCAGCCCGACGCGGGGCGCCGCGTGCGCGAGCGACACGTCGAGGAACACCACGACGCCGCCGCCGGCGCGGTACGCCGCCAGGGCGGCACGCGTCCCCGGGTCGAGCACCGCGCCGCCGCCCAGGGCCAGGACGCCGTCGTGCTCGGCGAGCGCCGCCTGAACCGCGTCGCGCTCGAGGGCCCGGAAGCGTGGTTCGCCGTCGTCGACGAAGATCTCGCCGATCGGCTTGCCGGCGGTCCGCTCGACGTCGGCGTCGGTGTCCCGGACGGTCAGCCGCCAGCGCTGGGCGAGGGCGGCACCGACCGTCGACTTGCCGGCCCCGGGGGGGCCGACGAGGACGACACGAGGACCGGGGGCGTCAGCGGGCACGGTCCGCAGGGTAGCCCGCGGCGCGCCGGCCGGCGGCGGGGGTCCGGCACCCCGCGGGGGCCGCGGGCGTCAGCGCAGCAGCTCGGGGACCGCGGCGAGGTAGGCGTCGAGGTTGCGCCGGACCTCCGCGACCGAGTCGCCGCCGGACTTCTCCAGCAGCGTCTGGGCCACGACCAGCGCGACCATCGCCTCGGCGACGACCGCCGCCGGCGGCACCGCGCACACGTCGGACCGCTGGTGCTGCGCCTTGGCGGCCTCGCCCGTCGCGGTGTCGACCGTGTCGAGCGCGCGCGGCACGGTCGAGATCGGCTTCATGGCCGCGCGCACGCGCACGACCTCACCGTTCGACATGCCGCCCTCGATGCCGCCCGCGCGGTTGGTGCGCCGCACGATCCGGCCCGAGGCGTCGCGCTCGATCTCGTCGTGCGCCTGCGACCCGCGCCGCGCCGCCGTGCGGAAGCCGTCCCCGACCTCCACGCCCTTGATCGCCTGGATGCCCATGAGCGCCGCCGCGAGCCGGGCGTCCAGCCGACGGTCGCCGTGCACGTACGTGCCGATGCCGGACGGCAGGCCGTGCACCAGCACCTCCACGACGCCGCCGAGCGTGTCGCCGTCCTTGTGGCACTCGTCGATCTCGGCGACCATCGCGGCCGACGTCCCCGGGTGGAAGCAGCGCACCGGGTCGGCGTCGAGCGCGGCGACGTCGTCCGGGGTGGGCGCCGGGGCGTCGTCCGGCACGGACACCGGGCCGATGCCGACGACGTGCGAGACGAGCCGCACGCCCGCGGCCTGCTCGAGGAACTGCGCGGCGACCGTGCCGAGGGCCACGCGCGTGGCCGTCTCGCGGGCGCTCGCGCGCTCGAGCACGGGACGCGCGTCGTCGAACGCGTACTTGCGCATGCCGACGAGGTCCGCGTGACCCGGGCGCGGCCGCGTCAGCGGCGCGTTGCGCGCCCGGCTGAGCAGCGCGGGGTCCTCCACCGGGTCGGCCGACATCACGTCGACCCACTTGGGCCACTCGGTGTTGCCGATCTCGATCGCGACGGGCCCGCCCTGCGTCAGGCCGTGGCGCACCCCGCCGAGCAGGCGCACCTCGTCCTGCTCGAACTTCATGCGGGCGCCGCGCCCGTAGCCGAGCCGGCGGCGGGCGAGGGCGGCCTGGATGTCAGAGGTCTGCACCTGCACACCGGCGGGCAGACCGTCGAGGATGCCGACGAGCGCGGGACCGTGCGACTCGCCGGACGTCAACCAACGGAGCATGAGGGGGATCCTCCCACGTGGGCGCGGAGGGTCGGCGCGGCGTCCCAGCGCTCACCCGGCGACAGCACGGCGGCCCGCACGGTCGGTACCGCGCGGGCCGCTTGTCGGACGGGTCCGGGTCAGCTGTCGACCGCGCCGGGTTCCCCCGCAGCCCCGGCCGGGTCAGCACCCCCAGCCGGTGCGGCGCCGGCGGGATCGTCGGCGGGCAGGACGTACGCAGTCGCGCTGAGCTGCACCTGGTAGTCCCCGAGGGCGGTCGCCGGCCGACCGCCGGACGCGCCCTCCTCCTGCGTCGTGACCAGGTTGACGCCGGTGACGAGCAGGAGCCGCTGCACGCCCTGCTGGGCCCCGTCGATGAACGCGTTCACGGCGTCGGGCGTGCCGACCACCGTGAGGGTGAGGTCCATCCCCACCATCCCCGCGGGAGCGCTCGGTCCGCTCGGTGCGGCCGCCCCGCCCTCCGCGGGTGCAGGGCCCTCCCCGCCCGCGGCCGCGGGGTCCGTCGGCACGGCCGCCGGGACCGCCTCGGGAACAGGCGGCACCGGCACCAGCTCGGTAGGAGTGAGGAACGTCAGGTCGAGCACGGTCACACCGTGCGTGGACGCGAGCGTGTCGAGCTCGCGCATCAAGGCGGACAGCCGGATGTCGGTCGGGAGCTGCTCCTGCAGCGCGGCCAGCTCGGTCTTGTACTGGTCGAGGTTCGCCGACGCCGCCTCGAGCGAGGCGATCTGCAGGGTCAGCAGGTCGTTCTGCTCGCGGGTAGAGGTGACCTGCTGCTCGGTGGAGGCCGTGTCGTCACGGGCGGGGCCGACGACGAGGAACCAGCCGCCCGCGCCGAGCGCCAGGGCAGCGGCTGCCGTGCCGCCGATCCAGGGGGCGGAACGTCGCCGGTCCATCAGTCCTCCTCCGCGGTGGGCGCGTACCGGCCCGCCAGCGCGGACTCGCCGTACTGCACCGTCCCGGTCAGCAGGTAGCCGGGGTTGTCCTCGTCGCTCTGCAGGACCATCGACTGGATCCGCGGGTCGGTGAGCCCGGGGATGGCGGCGAGCGCGTCGGCCAGAGCGGCGGCGTCCGGCACCGTCACCGTGGTCGCGGTGAAGCTGATCTGGCCCAGGCTCTGCGTCTGCAGCGGGTCACCCGGGGGTACCGCACTCACCACGGGCGTCGCACCCTGCGTCTGCAGCGTCTGGATCGCGGCGTCGGCCGGCAGCGCGGCGCGTACCTGGTCCAGGTACGGCTTCCACAGCACCTCGGTGGACGTGACGAGCTCCCGTGCCGAGCGCGCCGTGTCCAGCGCACCCATGACGCGCGGCACCTCCGCCAGCTCGTGCAGACGCCCCTGGAGGCGGACGGTGTCGGCCTGGGCCACCGTCAGGTCGTTGCGGGCGGCGGCCAGCTGGAACGCGCTCATCACGTAGGCGAGCCCCACGACGAGGACCACCAGGAGCAGGGAGAGCAGTGCCCATCGCTTGACCTTGCGCAGGCCGCGCTCGGCGCTGACCTCGGGCGGGAGGAGGTTGACCTGCGGGAGGCGGAGGGTCGTGGCCGGTGCACCGGTGTCCCTGCCTGTCGTTGCTGTCCCGGCGCTCATGCTGCAGCTCCGAAGGCGAGACCGATCGGGAGGGCCGCGACGGCCTGCTCCCCGTGGGGCGTGGCGCGCCGGCTGCCCTTGCGCACACGAACTCCGGCGAGCGGGTCCGCGAGGATGACGGGGAGCCGGGTGAGCGTCGCGAGGTACTGGCCGAACCCCGGCAGCGCCGCGCCGCCTCCTGTGACGAGGACCGCCTCGATCGGCGCCTCGCGGTGGTTGCCCGAATAGAACGCGATCGTTCCGCGCACGGCCTCGAGCAGCTTCTGTGCAGCCTCGTTGAGCGCGTCCGCCGCAGCGGCGTGCTCCGCCGGCGCCGCGTAGCCCAGTCCCAGGGCGCGCTTCGCCTCCTCGGCCTCCGGCCGGCCGATCCCCGCGGCGGCCGCCACGGCATCCGTGACCTGCTGGCCGCCCGACGGCAGCGTCCGAACCAGCCGGGGGACGCCGTGAGCCGACACCACGACGTGGGTCAGGTGCGCGCCCACGTCGACGACGGCGACGGTCTGTGAGGCCAGCTCGCCACGGCAGACGGACCGCAGCAGAGCAAAGGCGTTCAGGTCGACCTGCGTCGGCCGCAGCCCGGCGCCGACCACCGCCAGGACGTTCGCGTTGACGGTGTCACGCTGGGCGGCGACGAGCATGCCCTTGAGCGTCCGGCCGGAGCGGCCTTCGAACTCGGAGACGGGGAAGAAGTCGAGCAGCGCGTCGTCCGTCGACATGGGCAGCACGCCCTGGACGTGGAACGGCAGCGACTGCTTGATCTGGTTGTCGGGCAGCCACGGCAGGTCGAACTCGCGCACGAGCACGCGCTGGTTGCCGACGCCGATGACCACGTCCTTCGTGCCGAACTTCGCCTGGGCCCACAGCCGGCGCAGCGACGTCGAGACGACCTCCGCCTCTGTGACCTCGCCGTCGCGGACGGCGCCCGCCGGCAGCGGCGCCTCCCCGTAGCGGACGAGCGTCGCCGTTCCGCTCGCCGGGCCGCCCTTGCCGAACTCGACCTCCGCGGCACGCACCGTCGTGGTCCCGATGTCCAGCCCGATCACACGCGAGCTCGCCACGTCCTCGTCCCTCCGTCGCCGATCTGCACGTCCTGCTATCGGCGCATTTCCGTGGGTACTTGAGGCAGCCGGCAGGTCAGGTGAGCGCGTCGAGGTAGGCGCGGGCGATCGGCTCGCCGGCCACCACACCGACAGCGGCCCCGACGAGCATCCACGGACCGAACGGCACGCTCGTCTTGCGGCCGGCGCGCCCCACGAGCGTGAGAACCAGGCCGAAGACGCCCCCGAGCAGAAAGGCCGCGAAGGCGCCGACGCCGACCGCACTCCAGCCGACCCAGCCGAGGTAGAGGCCCAGCACGCCGGCCAGCTTGACGTCCCCGAAACCCATTCCGCGAGGGTGGATGACGGCGAGCAGGAAGTAGAAGGCGAAGAGCCCGGCGCCGGCGACGGCCGCGCGCAGGAGTGCTCCTGGGTCGGCGGTGCCGCCCGGGTTCCAGGCGGCCAGCGCGAGCAGCGCCCCGCCTACGCCGTACGACGGCAGCACGATGGCGTTGGGGAGACGGTGGACGTCGATGTCGATGAGCGTCAGGCAGACCGTGATCCCGGCGAGGTAGAGGAACGCCGGCACCTCCCACGACCAGCCGACGAGCAAGAACGTGCCAGCGAAGAGCAGGCCCGTCGCGAGCTCGACCACCGGGTAGCGCCACGAGATGGGCAGCTCGCACCGGCGGCACCGTCCTCGCAGCGCCAGCCACGAGATGACGGGGACGTTGTCGTACCAAGCGATCCGGGCGTGGCACCGGGGACAGGCGCTCGGCGGTGCCACAACGGACTCGCCGCGCGGTACCCGCCAGACGACGACGTTGAGGAACGACCCGACGAGCAACCCAAGGAGGCCGGTGACGACCACCCCGTACATCGTCAGGTCGACCACTACCCGTTCCTCACGTCGTCCGGCGTCTGCACGTCGCCCGAATAGCGCAGCGACCACTGGGCGTTCGCCCACCGCGGGAAGTACGGCGGTGAAGCGTACTGGAGCCGGTTGTCGTACCTGTAGTCCTTGGTATAGCCGTACTTGCGCGTCACGCCGCTCTCGGTGACCGAGCGCCCGACGATCCCGCGCCACCGCTGGGCGATGGAGCCGTAGACGAACAGGGTGCCCTGGTCGTTTCCGACCGCGTACTTCTGGACCAGGAACGAGTGCTGGAGCGTCTGGATCGAGCCGGCGATCTGCACGCCCGACGTGGGGAACCTGCCGCCCGTCGTCGGGTCGTTGTAGCGCTTGGGCCACTCCCCCGCTGCGGCCGACTCGCCCGACGGAGCGCCCCAGTACCAGGGGCCGTAGGAGGAGCAGCCGAAGACCGTGTTCCGCGTGCAGTCGCGCCGGGAAGTGACCGTGACCATCCGCGGGTGGAACACCTCGACGGAGTTCGTGGCGACGAGGCCCAGCAGGTCCGGTGAACCGTCGCCGCGTCCGCCGGCCAGCACGAGGTCACCGGTGACGATCACCGACTCCGCCGAAGCCAGCGTGACGCGCCCCTCGACGACGCCCTCGGCGTACAGGTTGCCGCGGGCACACATCTTTGTCGTCTCCGTCATGTTGGTGTCGTGCGAGTACGAGAGCGGGGCTCCGCTCGCCGTGGTGCCGGCTGCGGCGTTCGTGAACGTCCCGAGCGGCAGCTCGCGGCCGGTGGGACCTCCGAGCTCCTTCTCGCGGCACTCGCGCATTGTGCCGGCGGCGGTTGCGACGTACAGGACCATCTCGTCCGGCACCGGAACGGTGGCACCGGCGGTGCCGTCGAGCTGGTCGAGCGTGCCGCAGGTGGGGCTGACGCCGGCGGGGGTCGGAATCGCGACGGGCGCGGTGTTGTTGTTGACGCTCCGCTTGTTCCACACCGTCATGGTGCCGCCGGCGTTGAACACCACCCGAGTCGACCCGCGGTAGTGGCACCCTGGGTGGTTCGCGAACTCGGCCGATGTGTCGTCGAGGTACAGCGGCTCACCGTAGACCGGGGAGACGCCATTGAAGTTCGCCACGCTGCCGGGGCGCAGGCAGTTCGCCTCCCACTGCGTGTTCGTCGTGCCGGGCGTCCGGCAGCGCGCGTCGGAGGTGGTGACACGCTTCTCGAAGGACGGCTTCACCGTGCTGCCGGTGCGGCGACCGCTGAGGATCGTGTCGTTCGTGCGCACCGCGCCGTCGAGCACGTCGCCGCTGGTGAAGGTGATCTCCTGGCAGTTGTAGTCGTCGCGCGTCCGTCCGGCGCTGTTCGCCTCCCAGAAGTACAGCGCTCGGTCGTACCCGTTCAGGCCGCAGGCGTCCCTGCGCGCCGCCTTCTGCGCCCGCGTGGCGCTCGAGTCGCCAGGGGCGTCCGCGTAGTCGGCGGGGTCGTACGCCTGGAAGTTCGCGGGATCACCCGACTCGAAGTCGGTGTAGTAGACGTAGTCCGTGGACCCGCCCTTGCCGACCGCGGTCTCGATGGTCCGGTGCACGCCGTTCACGCGACCCGTGACCGTGAGGAGGATCGACCCTTCCGTCGTCTTGCGGGCGGCGTCCACCGAGTAATGGAAGTGGGCAGCCTCCGGGTCCGTCTCGCCCGGCACAACCGGCACCCACCCCACGGGCGTGGTGCCGGTCCAGCCGCACGGGTTCGCCACCGCGCTCGGCCCGCGCCACGCGACGTTCGTGCAGTCGATCGTGGAGCCGTAGGCGTCCGACCGGTTCATGCGGCTGATGAACTCCTCGACTCCGGACTGTGCCGCGGCGGCGGCCGCCGCCGTGTCCTGCGTCCGCCGCGCGAGTCCCTGGCTGACGCTCACCGACGCGAGCGCCGCGAGGGACATCATCATCAGCACCATCATGGAGCCGATGACCAGCACGAGTCCGGCGCCGTCGTCGTCGCGCAGTCGCGGGGCTCCTGCGGGCGCAGATCGGAAGAGCATCACGGCGTCGCTCCCGGGTTCGGGCGCAGGATGACCTGCGAGTTGGTCAGCAGGACGCGCTGGACGAAGGTCGTCGGACGGGGGGCGACACTGACGTCGCTCATCACGGTGAGGTGCAGCTCGACCGCCAGCACCCGCTTGAGGTCGGCCGACGACAGCGCTCCGGCGGTCAGCGGTAGAACCGCCCCGTTCTCGTCGTAGTACGTGAACAGCGCCGTGCCGGTCCCCCGCACGTCGCGGGCGAGGACCTGGCTCCGGAGTCGGTCCCGGCACACCGCCGACGCGCTGGCGGCTTCGGCGTTGCAGTACGTCCACCCCGAGCTGGTCGGCGTGGCCGAGTCCGGCCGCTGGACCCTCTCGGTGAGCACGGTGCGGCCCCCGGTCGTCGTGATCGCGTAGGTCACGCGGCTCGGGCCGATGGGTGCGCTCCGCGGGTTGTCGATGTTGGCGTAGAACTGCACCCCGAAGGCTGACCCGCTCACGAAGGTGTCGGCGGAGCAGGAGGTGCAGGACGCGGACAGCTGGCTCGGCTTGATGGCGACGCGCAGCGTGCGGGTGAGGCGGTCGATGGCGCTGCGGCCGGCGTCGATCTGGTCTTGGCGAGCCACGTTCTGTGCGTTGCTGCGTTCGAAACCGATCGTCAGCGTCAGCGTGGCGATCACCACGATCGACAGGATGAACATCACCACGACGAGCTCCGACATCGTCGTCCCCGCGTCCCGGCGCAGCGCCTCGCGCGCCCGGCTCACGGCGTCACCCCGGCGGCGTTGAAGCGGAGCGTGTAGGACGGGCCGGCGCCGAGGACGTAGGGGTTACCGGCCGCGGCAGCACACCGGTTCCCCGTGCCCCCCCCGCGGAACTGGTGGCGGTAGACGTACCACCTGCCCTGATCGACCGGCCCTTGCGCGGTCGACGAGTTGACGGTCGGCAGCGGCACCGCGCCGGCGGGCGTCGTCGTCGTGCAGTTCCCGACGACAGGCGTGCGCGTGAGGATGATCTGGTAGCCCGACGAGGTCCCGAGATTGGCCGCGTTCGTCACGCGCAGGGTCACCTTGGGGAGGGCCTCCGACCAGGCGATCACGTTCGCCTCGCCGTAGGTCAGGGCCTTGGGGTAGTTGCCGGCCGGCACACCGAGGCACGCGCCGGCTGCGGCGCCGTCGGTGCGGTAGACGAACCAGTCACCGGATGGCATGAGCAGGTCACCGGCACGCGCTGCGTCGACGTTGACGGCCGTCGCCGCCTGGGCCGGGGTCGGGCACGTGGCCAGGCCGGTCGCGCGCGACGCGCTGACGGCCCAGAGCACGCCGACCGGCGGTACCGCGTCCGCGCGCAGGGTCGTCGGTGCGAACGGCACCGCGCCGTTGTCGCCGGCGATGAGGGACTGGGCGGGTCCGGCCGCGCAGTCGAACCCAGGACCGGAGGCGTAGAACGCCCAGGGACCGGGCATGACCTCGACGCCGTCCGGGTCGACGTCGCGGGCCGACGGGTCCGTGCACGCGATGCCGCTCGGCACCGCCCGCAGCGTCGACGCACCGGGGGGGAGGCCAGTCACGACGGCGCGCGCGAGCTCCAGCACGACGTCGAGCTCACCGGATGCTCCGGGGGCGAGCGTCACGGTCGGGTACCCGTCGCTGGGCGGGGCGCTGCCGAAGTAGGCGCCGTAGAGGGTCGGCCACAGCCCGCTGAGCGTGGTGACGGCGCTCGACACGGGGATCGACCTGCTGGCCGACGCCCCCGTCGACTCGGTGGCAACCACCGTGATGGCGCGGTTGAGGAGGTCGCCGTCGGGGAACAGGCTGCCGTCGGGGCTGACGACGCGGACAGTCAGGGTGGCGGCGCGGTCGTACGCGAAGGGCACCGTGCTGCTCAGGCGGCCGGGCAGGAGCGAGCCGGTCGTCTTCTCGGGATTCGCCGAGCCGTTCACGTCGACGTAGCCGGTGTCCGTGAGGCGGACCGTGTAGTTGCTGCCCGTGGTCGACGGGTTGACCGCCACGACCGCGCAGCCGACGTCGTCGGTGAGGCCGCTGCGGGTCTCGGCGCCCCCGGTGACACGCACGGCACGGCCCGGGCTGACTCGTCCCTTCGAGTCGACGACCCTCACCGCGACGAAGGAGGCGGTGGTGGCGACGCCCGTGCCCTTGGGCGGCGCGAGCTGGATGTGCGACACGACCGGCTTCGTCGACCCCATGCCGACCCAGCTGACCGAGACCGTCACGCCGAGCGTCGGGTGGTCGACGAGCGAGCCCCCCTCGCACGCGGAGCGGCCCGGACCGGTGACGTTCCACGCCGCGGAGCGGGTGACGGTGTACCGCTGGCTGTCCACGACGAGTGGCTGGCCGGCGACCTGCCCCGGCAACGGGTGCGGGTTCGACACGACGCCGGCCGCGGCGAGCTCGATCGGCGCGGTGGTCGTCCGCGCGAACTCCTCGCGGACGAAGTCGATCTCCCGCGCGGCGAGGCTCGCCGCGGCGGTCCGTGACCGGCTGTCGACGTTGGCGTTCTGCGTCTGCATGATGACGCCGAGCACCGCGGTCGAGAGGATGCCGAGGATGACCGCCGCGATGACGACCTCGAGGAGGCTCATGCCGTCGTCGCCCGCGAGGCGGCGGTGCGGTCCCGTGCGTGCCATGCGCGCTCCCGGTGCTCGTCGTCGGTCATGCGGGTGGGGCGGGGGACGTCGTCCCCCGCCCCACCCGTCGTGCGCTACGTCGGCCGGATCACTCAGCAGCAGCTGTCGGGCCGGTGACACCCGTGGCGGCGTTGTAGACGTAGGTGGCGTTGTCACCCTCGGTACCACCGTCGAACGTCAGCGTGATCGAGAAGTCCGTGCCGTTCGCCGTCGCGGCGGGGCTCGTGACCTCGAACTCGTCGTTGCTCATCGGGACGATGATCGGCTCAGCGCCCTCAGCCGAGAGGTCGTCGCTCGCGAAGACGTACTGGCCCTCGGTCGGCGTGATGGTCACGGCAGCGTCGTTGTCGATGTAGTACGTCGCGAGCTGCTTCGCGATCGCCGAGACGTCCGCCTGGGCGGCCTGGTCCACAGCCTTGCGGCTCTGGTTCAGGAACACCGGGATGGCGATGGCCGAGAGGATCCCGATGATGATGATGACGACGAGGAGCTCGATCAGGGTGAAGCCCTGGTCGTTCTCCTGCTGGGCCTTGCGGATGCGTGCGATCACGAGTCGCTCCTGGCGTGAGTGAGGTTCAAGCGAAGTCGGCGAATGCCGGTTCGGGTCGTGCAACCGAGACATCGGTGCAGGTCAGCCAGCTCTTGAGTGCTTGCCCGATTCGCCCCGGGACTTCACCCGACCGGAGCAGCACCGTGAGGTGCGTCAGCCCACGAGGTCGAACATCGAGAAGATCGGCAGGTAGAGCGCCACGATCATTCCGCCGACGACACCGCCGATGACGACGATCATGAGCGGCTCGATGAGGCTCGTCAGCGCGTCGGTGGTCGCCTCGACCTCCTGGTCGTAGAAGTCGCTGATCTTCTCGAGCATGGTGTCGAGCGCACCGGTGTCCTCTCCGACCGCCATCATCTGCACGACCATCGGGGGGAACACGGGGTGCAGCGACAGAGGACCGGCGAGGGACTGCCCCGAGCGGACGGACTCCTGCACCGCGTGCGCGGCCCTCTCCAGGACGAGGTTCCCGCTCGTCTCACCGACGATGTCGAGCGCCTGGAGGATCGGCACGCCCGACTTGAGCATGGTGCCGAAGTTGCGCGCGAACCGGGACACGGCGACCTTCTGGAACAGCTTGCCGAACACCGGGATCTTCAGCTTCAGCGGGTCGAGCCGCTCGCGGATCGCCTTGTCGTTCTTGTGCTTCGACCACCACCACGCGAACACGCCGCCGGCGAGCACCAACGGTCCGACCGCCCACTTGAGGACGCCGGAGAGGAATACCAGCACCTTGGTGGGCCCAGGCAGCTCGCCGCCGAGCGACTCGAACATCCCCTCGAAGACGGGGACGATGAACAAGAGCATTCCGACCGTGGCGAGGATCGCGATGACGAACACGACGACGGGGTAGGTCATCGCCGACTTGATCTTGCTGCGGAGCTTGACCTCCGCCTCGAAGTTGTCGGCCACCGAGACCAGCACCTGGTCCAGGAAGCCGCCGACCTCTCCTGCCCTGACCATGTTGATCATCAGCGGCGGGAAGACGTGCGGGTGCTTACCGAGCGCCACGGAGAACGCGACGCCCTGCTCGACGTTGTTGCGCACCTGCGCCAAGGTCCGCGCGAGCGCCTTGTTCTCCGTCTGCTCCGCCACGATGCTCAGTCCGCGCAGCAGCGAAAGACCCGAGTTGATCATGGTCGCCAGCTGGCGACCCATGATCGCGAGGTCCTTCATGCCGATCTTGTCCCCGAGGCCGGGAATCCTGATCTCGGCGTTCATCCCCGAGGTCGAGACCTCGTTGATCGACACCGGCGCCACGCCGATCGACCGCAGCTTGTTGGCCACGGCCGCCTGGTCGGCGGCCTCGAGGCGGCCCTTGATGATCTTGCCCTCGCGGTCCCGGACCGCGTACTCGAACGTCTTCGTCCCCTTTTCCATCACATGCTCCCCGTGTCGCCCAAGTCGCCCATGTCGCCGGCCTCGCCCATGCCGCCGTACGCGCCCATGCCGCCCATGCCGGCCACCCCCTGGCTGCCGCCCGAGAACCGCCCGGTGAGGCGGCTGTAGTCCTCGACGTGGTGGCACGCCTCGAGGCCTGCCTCGTACGTGATGCGCCCGGTGCGGACCAGGTCCGCCAGGTGCTGGTCGAGGGTGTGCATGCCCTGCTGCGCGCCCGCCTGCATGGCGGAGTAGATCTGGTGCGTCTTGCCCTCGCGGATGAGGTTGCGCACGGCCGGCGTGGCCACGAGCACCTCGGTCGCGACCGCCCGCCCGGGCCCGTCGGCGCGCTTGCACAGGGTCTGGCAGACGACGCCCTGGAGCGCCCCCGCGAGCTGCGTGCGCACCTGCGCCTGCTGGTGGGAGGGGAACACGTCGATGATGCGGTCGATGGTCTGCGCGGCGTCCTGGGTGTGCAGGGTCGCGAAGACGAGGTGGCCGGTCTCGGCGGCGGTCAGGGCGACGGAGATGGTCTCGAGGTCGCGCATCTCGCCGACCAAGATGATGTCGGGGTCCTGACGCAGCACGTGCTTGAGGGCGTTGGCGAACGAGTGGGTGTCCGCGCCGACCTCTCGCTGGTTGACCACGCACTTCTTGTGCCGGTGGAGGAACTCGATGGGGTCCTCGACCGTCATGATGTGGTCCTCGCGCGTGCGGTTGGCGAGGTCGATGATCGAGGCCAGCGTGGTGGACTTGCCGGAGCCGGTGGGCCCGGTCACGAGGACCAGACCGCGCGGCATGCCCGCGAACGTCCCCACCACGGGCGGGACGCCGAGCTGCTTGAGCTCCTTGATCTCGTAGGGGATCACGCGGAACGCGGCCCCGACGGACTCCCGCTGCTGGTACACGTTCACGCGGAACCGGGCCAGGCCCCGCACGGCGTGGGAGATGTCCAGCTCGAGCGCGGCCTCGAACTTCTCGCGGTTCTTCTGCGTGAGCATCGCGTAGATGGACCGGCGCAGCGGCTCGGGCGTCATCGGCGCGAAGCCCTCCAGCGGACGCAGGCTGCCGGACACGCGGACCATCGGCGGTGCGCCGGTCGTCAGGTGCAGGTCGGACGCACCCAGCGCCACCATCGCGCGCAGGATGTCGTCGATGACGACGTCACCCTCCTCACGCTGCTGCCCGGTGCCCGACCGCGGTGCCGGCCGCGGGGCGCCGTGGGCGGCGAGCGACGATGGCTGGGGCGGCGCGGCCGGCGCCGGCGGGCCGGCCATCATCCGCGCGGACGCGGGTGCCGGCGGCGGCGCGGCGGGCGGCAGCGGCTGCGGGAGGAAGGCGGCCTGCGCCCCGTACGCGGCCGGACCGGCGGGCACCGACGGGACGGGCGGAGGCGGCGCCGGGGCGTGGGCGGCCGGCGCCGGCGGCGTCTGCGAGGGCATCGGGTGGAACATCGCGGTCGCCGCGAGTGCGGTGTCCGCACGGGCCGGCAGGTAGGGCGGGAGCGGCCGGGTGGGCCCGCCCTGCCCCTCGTAGCTGTCGCTCACTGCATCCTCCACGCCGTCGTCCCGGCACGCGCGGCCCCCGCTGGGCCCGCGTTCCTGACATCGGCGGACGCCCGACCGGACTTGAGGCGCGGCGCCTCACGCGACGACGCGGAGGATCTCCTCGATCGACGTGTCGCCGCTGGCCACCTTGTACCAGCCGTCCTCGCGCAGCGTCCGCATGCCCTGCTTCACGGCGGTCGCGGCGATGTCGGCGGACGACGAGTGCCCCACGGCGTGCCGCTCGATGTCCTCCGTCACGTTCATCACCTCGTGCAGCGCCAGGCGTCCCTTGTAGCCGGTGCGTGAGCACGCGGTGCAGCCCCGGGGGCGCACCAGCTCGGGCAAGGGCTCCCCCGGCACCCACGGGAACTGGGCGGCCTCCAGCTCCTGCGGCGTGGGCGTGTAGGGCTCCTTGCACTTGCTGCACAGGCGGCGCGCGAGCCGCTGCGCGACCACGCAGTCGAGCGCCGAGCCGACGAGGAACGGCTCGATGCCCATCTCCGTCAGCCGCGTCACGGCGGACGGCGCGTCGTTGGTGTGCAGCGTGGACAGCACGAGGTGACCCGTGAGCGCGGCCTCGATCGCGATCTGTGCCGTCTCGTGGTCGCGGATCTCACCGAGCAGCACCACGTCGGGGTCCGAGCGCAGGATCGAGCGCAGGGCGGCAGCGAAGGTCAGGCCGGCCTTGGGGTTGACCTGGACCTGGTTGATGCCCGGGAGCCGGTACTCCACCGGGTCCTCGACCGTGATGACGTTGATCTCCGGCTTCGACACCGCGTTGAGCGTCGCGTACAGGGTGGTCGACTTGCCCGAGCCGGTCGGGCCGGTGACGAGGATCATCCCGTACGGCTTGGTGTACGACTCCCTGTACCGCGTGTAGTTGTGCTCGAGGAACGACAGGTCGCGCAGGTCCAGGCTCGCGGTCGAGTTGTCGAGGATGCGCATGACGATCTTCTCGCCCCACACCGTCGGGAGCGTCGCCACGCGCAGGTCGATCTTGCGCCCCTGGTGGACGACCGACATGCGCCCGTCCTGCGGCTTGCGCTTCTCGGCGATGTCGATGTCGCTCATGATCTTCACGCGGCTGATCACCGCGCCGATGATGTTCTTCGGGGAGCGCTGCGTCTCGTGCAGGACGCCGTCGATGCGGTAGCGCACGCGCAGGTCGTGCTCGTTCGGCTCGATGTGGATGTCCGACGCCCGGTCGGTGATCGCCTGCGTGACCAGGAGGTTGACGAAGCGGACGATCGGGGCGTCGTCGTCGACGAGCCCGCCGAGCCGCGACAGGTCCATCTCGGGCGCGGGGGCCGCGTCCTCGAACGCCGAGGACAGGCCCTCCATCTCGTCGTCCGCGCGGCAGAACCGGTCGATCGCGCGCAGCACGTTGTCGTACGTGGCGACCACGGGGATCACGGGCATGCGGGACACCGTGCGGACGTCGTCGACCGCGACGACGTTGCCGGGGTCCGCGGTCGCCAGCACGATCGCACCGTCGCGCATGCCGACCGGCAGCACCGAGTACCGCCGGCACAGCGCCGCCGGCACGAGCCCGATCGCCGAGCGGTCCACGGCGTACTCGTCCAGGTCGACGAACTCCATGCCGACCTGCGCCGCCAGCGCCCGCACGAGCTGCGACTCGCTGAGCATCCCGAGCTCCACGAGGGTGCGTCCCAGGGACCCGCCGAGCGAGCTCTGCTGGTCGATCGCCGCGAGCAGCTGCGCCTCCGTCACGAGGCCTTCGTCGAGCAGGACTTCCCCGAGCTGCTTCACGTGCGTCCCTCCGCCTCACCGCGGGCGCCGGCGCGGCACCCACGGGGTCATCGGCAGACCGGCGGGGTGTCCTTGAGCCTCCGGACGCGTCCGGTCGGGGCCGACGCGTCCCCGGCAGGTCTCGTCACCCGGTCGGAGCGTCTGCGGGCGCGGCCCTTTCCCCGGGGGGAGGGTCAGCCGGCGACCGGCGCCAGCACCGCCTGCAGCGCGGCGTCCATCGCCGCGACGGGCGCCACGCGCCCGGTCATGAGCCGCACCTGCTCGGCCGCCTGGTGCAGGAGCATCCGCTCACCGCCGACGGTCCGCCCGCCGGCCCGCTCCCACGCCTGCGCCAGCGCCGTCGGCCGCGGGTCGTAGACGACGTCGAGGAGCACCCCGCGCACGGGCGCCGCCAGGGCCGCGGCGAGGGCGTCGGGCGCGTGGGCGGGGAGCGTCGAGACGACGACGTCCGCCGCGGCGACCTCGGGGGACGCCGCGTCGAGCGGGCGCAGGACCGGCTCGACGCCCATCCGGTGCGCGGCGCGCAGGAGGGCGCCGGCGCGGCCGGCCGAGCGCAGGTGCACCGTGGGCGTCGTGCACCCGAGCTGCGCGAGGGCGGCGAGCGTGGACGCCGCCGTGGCGCCGGCCCCGAGCACCGCCGCGCGGCGCACGCCCCCGGTCACGCCGGCCTCGCCGAGCGCCGCGACGATGCCGTGCACGTCGGTGTTCGCCCCGGTCAGGACGCGGCGCGGCCCCTCCCCCTGCGGCAGCACCGTGTTGACGGCACCGACCACCTGGGCGAGCGGCTCGACGTGGTCGAGCAGGCCGAGCACCGCGTGCTTGAGCGGCATGGTCAGGCTCAGTCCGGCCCACGAGGCGTCCAGGTCTGCCAGGAACGCGGGCAGCGTCTCCTCGGTGACGTCGTGCACCTCGTAGCGCCAGCCGTCCAGCCCGAGCGCCGCGTACGCGGCGCCGTGCAGGACCGGGGACAGCGAGTGCCCGACGGGGTGCCCGAGGACCGCGCAGCGGCGCACGTGGGCGACCGTGCCGGTCACCCCCCGTTCGCCGCCTGCCACTCGCGCAGGAGCTCGACGTTCGCGTCGTGCTCGTCGCTGGTGGCTGCGAAGCGGGTCTCCCCCGTCTCCAGGTTGATGGCCGTCCAGAAGATCCAGTCGCCCGCCTCGGGGTTCAGCACCGCGTCGATCGACTTCTCCCCGGGCGACGCGATCGGCGTCGGGGGCAGGCCCACGTGCCGGTACGTGTTGTACGGGTTGGACGCGTCGCGCGTCATCTCGGTCGTCAGCTCGGTGCCGTTGATGCCGAGGCCGTACGCGACGGCGGCGTCGATCTGCAGGATCATGTCGCGCTCGAGGCGGTTCTCGATGGCGCGCGCCATCTTCGGGCGGTCCGGGTCGTACCGCGCCTCGCGCTCGACGAGCGAGGCCTTGTTCAGCACCGTCTCCCACTGGTCCTGCGCGACGCCCTTCGCGCTGAGCACCTCGACGGTCTTGGCGACCATCTGGCGCAGCACGCCGGCGGCGTCGGTGCCGGGCTCCACCTGGTACGTCGACGGGAACAGCCAGCCCTCGACGTTGCCGCCGGCCTCGGCCGGCAGGCCGATCGCCGCCGGGTCGGCCGCGGCGGCCTGCAGCTGGTCGACCGGGATCAGCGTGACCTCCTTGATCCGCTCGTAGATCTGGGTGGCCGTGTACCCCTCGGGGATCGTGACCTTGGTCGAGACGCGGTTCTTGGCGTCGAGCAGCGCCAGCACGGCGTCGGACGCCTTCATCTCCAGGAGCAGCTGGTAGGTGCCCGGCTGGATGGAGGCCGCGTCCACGTTCGCCGTGTAGGCGTCGAGGAACGCGTCCTCGGTGGCCACGACACCCGCGCCGGCCAGGGTCGCGGCCATGGCCGCGCCGGTGTCGCCGGCGTTGACGACGACGGGGCTCGCCCCGGGCCGGCCGGGACCGGGGAAGTCCTCGACCTGCGCCTCCTGGGACCCGCCACGGGCACCGAAGAGGGCGGCCCCGCCGAGCACCGAGAACACGACGTAAGCGGCGCCCACCACCATGACCAGCGCGACGATCAGCACGGCGACGGAGCGACGGCGGCGCTGCTTGCGCAGGCGCTCCTCGCGCTTGCGCCCGGACGACCGGGACCGTCGCCGGGGTTCGCGCCCACCGGGCTCGCCCGTGCCGCCGACGCGCTCACCGCCGAACAGCTCGGCCACGCTCTCGTCGGACTTCACCGGGGCCCACCACTCCGTCTGGTTGCTCACCTGCGCGTCACTCCACAGTCGTCGTGCCGTCGCCCGCAGGCCCCTCCACGGCTCGGCGCGAGCTGCGCGGGTCGACGTCGACCCGTTCACCGGGACGCCGCCCCGTCGCCCTCTCGGCGTCGAGCGCGTGCTGCAGGATGACCACCGCGGCCGCCTGGTCGACGACCTGCCGGTGGCGGCGTCCGGATCGGCCGGATGCCTGGAGCGCCTGATGAGCGGTCACCGTGCTCATCCGCTCGTCGACCAGCCGCACCCCGACGGGGGCGACCTGGCGCGCCAGTGCGACAGCGTACGCGCGAGCGAGGTCCGTGGACGACCCCTCGGCCCCGGAGAGATGGAGCGGCAGCCCGACGTACACGACGCGGACGTCGCGCTCGCGCACCTGCGCGGCGACCGCCACGACGTCCGGCGAGCCCGGCTTGACCTTCCCCGGGGCGCGCTGCAGCGTCGTCACCGGCGTCGCCAGCATGCCGTCGGGGTCGCTCGCGGCCAGGCCGACGCGCACGGTCCCGACGTCGACGGCCAGCCGGGCGCCGCGCGTCACGGCGTCCGGGTCGCTGCCGCCGCCCGGGCCGGACGGATCCGGGCCGGACGGCGCGTCGAGCTCGGGCACGTCAGCCGCGGACCGCGGCGACGACCGCGTCCAGCGCGGCGGGCAGGCGGCTCGCGTCCGCACCACCGCCCTGCGCCACGTCGTCCTTGCCGCCACCGCCGCCGCCGAGCACGCCCGTGGCCGTGCGCACCAGCGCACCCGCCTTCAGGCCGCCCTCGCGCGCGGCCGCGTTGGTCGCCACGACGACGACGGGCCGGCCCTTGCTGGTCCCGCCGACCGCGACGACCGACGGCGACGCCTCGCCGAGACGCCCGCGGACGTCGAGCGCGAGCGTGCGCAGGTCGTCGGGCGCCGCGACGTCGCCGGCGTCGTGCGTGACGACGAGCGTCGTGCCGACCTGCTGCGGCGCCGCGGCCAGCGAGCCCGCGGCCGCGAGCAGCTGGCCCTGGCGCAGTGCCGCGAGGGCCTTCTCCGACTCCTTCAGCCGCGTCATGAGGGACGAGACGCGGTCGGAGAGCTCGTCGGGGCGGGCGCCGAGCAGGCCCGAGAGCTGGCTGACGAGCGCGCGCTCCTTCGCCTGGTAGCCGTACGCCTGGTCGCCGACGAGCGCGTCGACGCGCCGCACGCCCGAGCCGATCGAGGACTCGCCGAGCAGGGTCACGAGACCGAGCTCGCCCGAGCGGCGCACGTGCGTGCCGGCGCACAGCTCGCGCGACCAGTCACCGCCGATCGAGACGACCCGGACCTCGTTGCCGTACTTCTCGCCGAACAGGGCCATCGCGCCGAGCGCGCGCGCCTCGTCGATCGCCATGGTGCGGTCGGTGACCTCGAGGTCGTCCTGCAGACGCTCGTTCACGCGGCCCTCGATCTGTGCCAGGGACGACCCCGGGACGCTCGCGCCGGAGCGGAAGTCGAACCGCAGCCGGCTCGGCGCGTTCTCCGACCCCGCCTGCGTGGCGGTGTCCCCGAGCTCCTCGCGCAGCGCCTTGTGGACCATGTGCGTCGCGGTGTGCGCGCGGGCGATCGCCCGGCGGCGCGCCGTGTCGATCGCGGCCGTGCCGGCGTCGCCGAGCGTGACCGTGCCGTCGACGAGCCGGCCGTGGTGGACCGACAGGCCCTTGATGGGCGCCTGCACGTCGTCCACCTCGAGCAGGCCGCCGCCGTCGAGCGCGATCGTGCCGGTGTCGGCGAGCTGTCCGCCCGACTCGGCGTAGAACGGGGTCACGTCGAGCACCACCTGGACGTGCGCGGGCGCCGTGGCCGACGGCGCGGGGACGCCGTCGACGAGCAGGCCCACGACCTTCGCGCGCGCGGTCGTGTCCGTGTACCCGACGAACTGCACGGGCGCGCCCGCCTCGCCGGACAGCGCCGCGTGCAGCTGCTGGTACGCGGACGTGTCGGCGTGGCCCGTCTTCTTCGCCAGCGCGTCGGCGCGCGCCCGCTCGCGCTGCGCCTGCATGAGCGAGCGGAACGCGGTCTCGTCGACCGAGACGCCGTGCTCGGACGCCATCTCGAGCGTCAGGTCGATCGGGAACCCGTACGTGTCGTGCAGCGCGAACGCCTGCTCGCCGGTGAGCACCGCCGGGCCGGTGCCCGCCGCGGTGCGGGCGCGGCCGACCGCACCCTCGAAGATCGTCGTCCCGGCCGACAGGGTGCGCAGGAACGCCTCCTCCTCGCCGTAGACGACCTGCGCGATGCGGTCGAAGTCCGTGGCGACCTGGGGGTAGGAGACGGCCATCGCGTCCCGGCTCACCGGGAGCAGGTGCTGCAGGGTCGGCTCCTCGACCCCCAGCAGACGCATCGAGCGGACGGTGCGGCGCAGCAGGCGGCGCAGCACGTACCCGCGGCCCTCGTTCGACGGCGTGACGCCGTCCGCGACGAGCATCAGGCTCGAGCGCACGTGGTCGCCCACGACGCGCAACCGGACGTCGTCCGGCTCGACCGCGCCGTAGCGCCGGCCCGTCAGGTCCTGGGCCCGCTCGATGACGGGGAAGACCTCGTCCGTCTCGTACAGGTTGTTCTTGCCCTGGAGCAGGTACGCGATGCGCTCGAGGCCGGCCCCGGTGTCGATCGCCTTGCGCTCGAGCTCGCCGAGCAGCGGGTAGCTCTTGCCGCGTCCCTCGCCGCGCACGAACTGGTCGAAGACGAGGTTCCAGATCTCCAGGTAGCGGTCGCCACCGGGGTCGACCGTGCCGCCCACCGCCTCGGGCCCGAACTCGGGACCGCGGTCGTAGTGCCACTCCGCGCACGGACCGGCGGGCCCGGGCTGGCCCGTGTCCCAGAAGATCTCCTCGCGCGTGAGCCGCACGATGTGCTTCGGGTCCACCCCGACGCGCACGAGCGCGTCCGCCGACTCGGCGTCCTCGTTCCAGATCGTCACCCAGAGGCGGTCGCCGTCGAGGCCGTAGCCGCCCTGGTCCTGCGGCGTCGTCAGCAGCTCCCACGCGAGCTCGATCGCGCCCTGCTTGAAGTAGTCGCCGAACGAGAAGTTGCCCATCATCTGGAAGAACGTGCCGTGCCGCGTCGTGCGGCCCACGTTCTCGATGTCGTTCGTGCGGATGCACTTCTGCACGCTCGCGACCCGCGGCCACGGCGCGTCCTGCGTGCCGAGGATGTAGGGGATGAACGGCACCATGCCGGCGATCGTGAAGAGGATCGACGGGTCCGGGGAGATGAGCGGCACGGACGGCGCGATGGCGTGGTCCTTGCTCGCGAAGTAGTCGAGCCAGCGCTGGCGGATCTCGGCGGTGCGCATGTCGTCCTCGTCGTGGTCGGCCGACGCCGTGCGGCGGCGGGTCTCGCGGTGGTGCGGGGCCGGCGGCGCGGTCGGGCCGCGGGGCCGGTGGCGCCCGGTCAGAAGAAGGGGGCGCGCTCGTCGTCGTCGGGGTCCTGCGTGGGGGCGTCGTCCCAGCCGCGCTCGCGCAGGTCGCCGGAGAGGCCACCGGCGCGCGGGGCCCCGCCGAACGTCGCGCGGAGCTCGTCCTTGCGCCGGGGGGCGGAGGCGCGCAGGTCGTCGACGTCGACGTCGCCGACGAGCGCCTCGAGCAGCTCCGCCTCGCGTGCCGCCACGCCGGCGCGGAAGTCGTCGCGGGCGGCGTGCAGCGCGCGGGAGACGCGCGTCGCGCCCTCGACCGCGTCGACCGTCCCGGCCGGCGCCCACGTCTCGACGACGCGTCGGCCGTTGCGCACCACGACCGCGGTCAGGGCGACGCCGACGCCCACCCAGAACAGGCGCTTCACCGCCCGCCCCCGCGCAGCCCGGCGAGCGCGCGGCGCACACCGTAGGAGAAGGCGGCGACGCGCACGAGCGGGCCCCCGACCGTCGCGGTGACCAGCGAGGTCAGGGCGGAGACGTTCTCGCCCACCTGGGCGGCGGCGGTCGTGACGGTGTCGACCTTGTCGAGCTGCGTCGACGACGAGGCCACGAGCTGGGCGGTCTCGTCGAGCACGGGCAGGCTGTGGTCGGTCAGCCGGCGCACGGATGCGCCCGCCTCGTCCAGCACCCGGCCCAGCTTCACGAGCGGCACGGCGAGCACGCCCACGAGCAGCACGAACGCGATGGCGGCGATGAGCCCAGCGATGTCCCCGACGGACATGCCCGTTCCCCTCTCGACACAGGTGGGACGCGTCGGCCGACGGCCGCGCGACCGGGCCACCCTACCCGCGCGGCGGGCGGTGGCCGCGTGCACGAACGCCCCGCGGCGCGGCGCGCGGCGGGGCGTTCGTGCACGACCGGGCCGTGGCCCGGCCGGACTGCAGGTGGGTCAGCGGGCGTAGTACTCGACGACCAGCTGGACCTCGCACGTGACCGGGACCTCGGCGCGCTTGGGGCGACGCACGAGGACGGCCGACAGCTTCTCGAGCTGCACGTCGAGGTAGCCCGGGAGCGTCGGCAGGACGTCGCGGTGCGCGCCGGCGGCGGCGACCTGGAACGGCGTCGTGGCCTGGCTCTTGGGCTTGATCTGGATCGTCTGGCCCTCCTTCACGCGGAAGGACGGACGGTCGACGATCTTGCCGTCGACGAGCACGTGACGGTGCACGACGACCTGACGGGCCTGGAGGATCGTGCGGGCGAAGCCGGCACGCAGCACCAGGGCGTCGAGACGGGTCTCGAGGTCCTCGACGAGGGCCTCACCGGTCAGGCCCGGGGCCTTGCGGGCGTTCTCGTACGCCTTGGCGAGCTGCTTCTCGCGCAGCGCGTACTGGGCGCGCAGACGCTGCTTCTCACGCAGACGGACGGCGTAGTCCGACTCGGTGCGGCGACGGGCGCGGCCGTGCTCACCGGGCGGGTAGGGACGCTTCTCGAAGTGCTTGACGGCCTTGGGCGTCAGGGCCAGGCCGAGGGCGCGGCTCAGGCGGACCTGGCGGCGCGAACGGGTCACACTGCTCACAGCGGTACTTCCTGTCGTGTCTCGTTGACGATCACACCCGCACACCGGAGCAGGGCTCCGGACGGGACGGACTCCCGGCGGGCGTGGGGCCGACCACGGTGCGGCGCGCGTCCCCACCGGGCTGCGGTGCAGACGGGCTGCAGGTGCAGGCGGTGCGGCAGGCGGTGCGTCGCGGGCTAGGGCCCCAGGCGGCCGTCCGCACGCGGCGGACGACCTGCCCACCTTACCTGCTCACCAGGCCCCACCCCAACACGGCGCGGGACGTCGGGCCGCGGCAGCCGCCACCGCGATCCCCGGGGAGGCGCGTCGGGTCACGCCTGGTCGAGGATGCCGCGGATGCGGGCCAGCCGCTCCTGCACCGAGCGCTCGAACCCGCGGTCGCTCGGCTCGTAGTAGCGGGTGCCCGCGAGCTCGTCGGGCAGGTACTGCTGCGGGGCGACGCCGTGCGGCTCGTCGTGCGCGTACCGGTAGCCCTTGCCGTGCCCCAGGGCCTTCGCGCCGGTGTAGTGCGCGTCGCGCAGGTGCGTCGGCACGGAGCCGAGGCGTCCCGCGCGCACGTCCTCGAGCGCGCGGTTGATGCCGACGTAGGCCGCGTTGGACTTGGGCGCGGTCGCGAGGTGCACGACCGCCTCCGCCAGGATGATCCGCGCCTCCGGCATGCCGATGAGCGCGACGGCCTGCGCGGCCGCGACCGCGGTCTGCAGGGCGCTGGGGTCCGCCATGCCGACGTCCTCGGCGGCGGCGATGACGATGCGCCGCGCGATGAAGCGGGGGTCCTCCCCCGCCGCGACCATGCGCGCCAGGTAGTGCAGCGAGGCGTCGACGTCGGAGCCGCGCATCGACTTGATGAACGCGCTGATGACGTCGTAGTGCTGGTCGCCGTCCCGGTCGTAGCGGACGGCGGCGACGTCGATCGCGCGCTCCACCGTCGCGAGGTCGATGTCGGCCGGGGTCTCCACCGTCGCGTCGGGCGCGTCGCCGAGGGCGGCGCCGGCGGCGGCCTCGAGGATCGTCAGGGCCTTGCGCGCGTCGCCACCGGCGAGCCGCAGCAGGTGGTCCAGGGCGTCCTCGGCGAGGCTCACGGTGCCGCCGAGCCCGCGCTCGTCCTCGACCGCGCGCAGCACGAGCGCCCGGACGTCGTCGGTCGTCAACGGCTGCAGCGTGAGCAGGAGCGAGCGGGACAGCAGCGGCGAGTTCACCGAGAACGACGGGTTCTCGGTCGTCGCGGCGACGAGCGTCACCCACCGGTTCTCGACGCTGGGCAGGAGCGCGTCCTGCTGCGCCTTGGTGAAGCGGTGCACCTCGTCGATGAACAGGACGGTCTCGGCGCCCGCGGTCGCGAGCCGGCGGCGGGCGTCGTCGACGACGGCGCGCACGTCCTTCACCCCCGCGGTGACGGCCGAGAGCTCGACGAACCGGCGGCCCGACGTCGCGGCCACGAGGTACGCGAGCGTCGTCTTGCCCGTACCGGGCGGCCCCCACAGCACGACCGACGACGGCGCGGCCCGGCGGGTGGCGTCGTCCGCCGGCTCGACGAGCCGGCGCAGGGGCGAGCCGGGCACCAGCAGGTGCGCCTGCCCGGCGACCTCGGTGAGCGAGCGCGGCCGCATGCGCACCGCGAGCGGGGCGCCGGCGGCGGGGGCCGGCACGCCCTGCGCGGTGGAGGTCGCCGCGTCGAACAGGTCCATGCGACGAGCCTACGGGCGCCCGCCGACGCACCCGTCCCCGGTGGCGGTGTCCGCCCGGGGGACGTGCCGCCGGCCCGCCGACCTGCGACGATGGCACCTGTGTTCGCTCGCCTGGGCCGGGTCGTCGCCCACCACCCCCGCCTCACCGTCGTCCTGTGGCTCGTCCTGACCGTGGCGGGGTACGCCCTGGCCGTGCTAGGCGTGCACGGCCAGGGACTCTTCGACCGGGTCGGCACGGGTGACCCCGGCGTCAGCGGGTCCGAGAGCTCGCAGGGGCAGACGATCCTCAACGACGCGCGGACGTCCGGGCCCGCGGTGACGCTCGTGCTCGACGGCGTCGACCCCGCGGCGCCCGACCTCAGCGCCGCGCTCGACCCCGCCCGGGCGGACCTCGCGGCGGTGGACGGCGTCGCGACGGTGATCGACCCCCTGGTCCTGCCGGGCGGACCGGAGAACCCGGCCGCCGCGCCCCTGCTCGCGGAGGACGGCGAGGGGCTCCTCGTAGTGGTCGAGCTGGAGCCCGACCTCACGGAGAGCGCCGAGACGGCCGCCCTGGACGCGGTCGAGGAGCGGCTGCGCGAGGTCCCGGGCGAGCTGGTCGCCGTCGCCCCCGACGCCACGGGCGTCGTGGGCGCCGAGCACCTCATTGTCGACGAGATCACCCACCAGGTCGAGGAGGACCTGCGCACGGGCGAGGTCGTCGCGCTCCCCATCGCGCTGGCGGTCATGGTGCTCGTGTTCGGCGGGTTCCTCGCCGCCGCGATGCCGATGGCCGGCGCGCTCGCCTCGATCGGCGGCGGCCTCGGCACCGTCCTGGCGCTCACCTACGTCATGGACGTCGACGCGGCGGTCGTGAACGTCGTCACGGTGCTCGGGCTCGGCCTGTCGATCGACTACGGGCTGCTCGTCGTCTCCCGGTTCCGCGAGGAGCTGCACCGCCTCGTCGACGCGGACGGCGGCGCGGGGAGCCGGCGCCGGCGCGGCGACGGCGCGGTGGTGCGGGCCGTCGAGACGACGATGGCGACGGCGGGGCGCACGGTCGCCTTCTCCGCGGTGACGGTCGCGATCGCGATCAGCGGGCTGCTCGCGTTCCGCCCCGAGATCCTGCGCGCCATCGCCGCGGCCGGCGTGCTCGTCCTGGTGGTCGCGGCCGCCACGGCACTCACGCTCGTGCCCGCGCTGCTCACGCTGTCGGGACGCCGCCTCGCACGCCCGGGCGTGCTGGCGCGCGTGCCCGGCGTGCGCCGCCTGCTCGCGCGCGCGTCCGACGTCGACCGTGCGGAGGGTGCGTTCTCGTCGCTCGCCGCGCGCGTCCAGCGCCATCCGTGGTGGGTCATGCTCGGCTCCGTCGCGCTGCTGACCCTCCTCGCGCTGCCCGTGCTGCGCATGGAGCTGCGCATCAGCGGCATCGAGCTCCTGCCCGCCGGCACCGCCCAGCGCGAGTACGTCGCCGCGCTCGAGGAGGACTACGCGGCCGCCGCCTCCCCGCCCGTCACGGTCGTCGCCGCCACCACCCTCGACGAGGCCGCGGCCTGGTCGCAGGAGGTCGCGGCGCTCGACGGGGTGGCCTCGGTCGACCCGCCCGCACCCGCGGGCTCGTACGTGGTCGTCGGCATCCGGCCCGACGCCGACGACCCCGGCGGCGACGTCGCGGTCGACGTCGTGCGCGAGGTGCGCGGGCTCGACGCGCCCTTCGACCGGTGGGTCGTCGGCCAGGCCGCGAGCCAGATCGACTTCACGGACGCGCTCGTCGAACGGGCGCCGCTGGCGCTGACCGTCGTCGCCCTCGCCACGCTGCTGCTGCTGTTCCTCATGACCGGCTCCGTGGTCATCCCCCTCAAGGCGCTGCTGACCAACACGCTCTCGATCCTCGCGTCGCTCGGCGTGCTGGTGTGGGCGTTCCAGGACGGCCACCTCGAGGGGCTGCTCGGGTTCCAGTCGACGGGGGGGATCGAGACCTACGTGCTCGCCCTCGTGGCGGCGTTCGCGTTCGGCCTCGCGATGGACTACGAGGTGTTCCTGCTCGCGCGCGTGAAGGAGCTGCACGACAGCGGCCTGCCGACCGACGAGGCGGTCCGGCTGGGGCTGCAGCGCTCGGGCCGGATCATCACGTCCGCGGCGGCGATCATCATCGTGGTCTTCGCCGGCTTCGTGGCCGGCGACCTCATCGTCATCAAGCAGGTGGGCTTTGCGCTGGCGGTCGCCGTGCTCATCGACGCGACCATCGTCCGCATGCTGCTCGTGCCCGCGACGATGACCGTGCTGAACCGCGCGAACTGGTGGGCGCCGAAGCCGCTGCGGCGGGTGTACGAGCGGTTCGCGATCCTGCACTGAGCGGAGCCTGCACCGAGCGGAGTCTGCTCTGAGCGGAGGCGCCGACCGCGCCTGCGGGCTCAGCGCCGGAAGCCGCCGTCGAAGCCCGGGCGGGCGTACGAGGCGTTCTCCTCGTCGACGCTCAGACCCAGCCGCAGGTACAGCCGCCGGGCCACGTCGTTGTCGGCGTACATGCCGAGCGAGACCCACGCCAGCCCCGAGCCGAGGCCCGCGCGGAGGGCCGTCGCGGCCAGCGCCGCGCCCAGGCCCCGGCCGCGCGCCGACGGCACGACGCCGAGCGCGTGCAGGTGCCACGACCCCCGCCCGTCGAGCGACCCCAGCCGGCGCGTCGCGCCGATGACGCCCACGAGCCGGCCACCGTCGCGCACGCCCCACCAGCCGGCGTCATCCGGCGCCCCGGGCAGCGACCGGGTGCCGGGGTTGGCCTCGGCGAGGCAGGCGACGACCTCGTCGGTCGCGGAGGCGTCGAGCGGGACGACCGCGTCCTCCCCCGCCACCGGCGGGGGCGGCGTGTCGGTCGACATGCGGTCCCACGTCGAGAAGGGCGCGACGCCGAGCGCCGCGAGCGTGCCGGGGTCGACGTCCACGCTGCGCGGCGCCGTCAGCCACGCGAGCGACTCCCCGTCGGGCGCGTCGATCCCCCGGGCCAGCTCCGCGAGCAGCCGGGGAACCCCGGCGCCGTCGCCCGCGCACATCGCGACGAGGCCCGCGTCCGTGCTGCGCACGAGCAGCACGTCGCGGTCGTCGCCGAGCACGCGGGCGTCGCACCAGCGGTCCCGGTCCGCGAGCAGCCAGCGGCGGCTCCGGAACGCGCCCGGCAGCCGGTCGACCAGCCCGTCGGTGGCCGCGATCACGCCGTGGCGGCGGCCGGCCCAGCCGTGTCGCCCGCGGCCGGCCTCGGCTTGGTGTCGACGCCCGTCTCACGCCGCTGCTCGGGCGAGATGGGCGCCGGGGCACCCGTCAGCGGGTCGTACCCGCCGCCCGACTTCGGGAACGCGATGACCTCCCGGATCGACTCCGAGCGCGTGAGCAGCGCCGTGATGCGGTCCCAGCCGAACGCGATCCCGCCGTGCGGCGGCGCACCGAACTGGAACGCGTCGAGCAGGAAGCCGAACTTCTCCTGCGCCTCGTCCGGGCCGATCCCCATGACGGCGAAGACGCGCTCCTGCACGTCGCGCCGGTGGATACGGATCGAGCCGCCGCCGATCTCGTTCCCGTTGCAGACGATGTCGTACGCGTACGCCAGCGCCCGGCCCGGGTCCTCCTCGAAGCGGTCGATCCACTCCGGCGTCGGCGACGTGAACGCGTGGTGGACCGCGGTCCAGGCGCCGCCGCCGACCGCGACGTCGTCGTCCTCGCCCGTCGGCTTGAACAGCGGGGCGTCGACGACCCACACGAACGACCACGCGTCCTCGTCGACGAGCCCGCCGCGGCGCCCGATCTCGAGCCGCGCCGCGCCGAGCAGCGCGCGCGCCTCGGACGGCTTGCCGGCCGCGAAGAACACGGCGTCGCCCGGCTGCGCCCCCACGGCGGCAGCGAGACCCGCGCGCTCCTCCTCGGTGAGGTTCTTGGCGACCGGCCCGCCGAGCTCGCCGTCCGCGCCGACCGTCACGTACGCCAGACCCTTGGCGCCGCGCTGCTTGGCCCAGTCCTGCCAGGCGTCGAACCCGCGCCGCGGCGTCGAGGCACCACCGGGCTGGACGACCGCGCCGACGTACGGCGCCTGGAAGACGCGGAACGGCGTGGTGGCGAAGTAGGACGTGAGGTCGGTCAGCTCGAGCCCGAAGCGCAGGTCGGGCTTGTCCGTGCCGTAGCGCTCCATCGCGTCCGCGTACGTCATGCGGGGCACGGGCGTCGGCACGGTGTAGCCGATGAGCTCCCAGAGCGCGACGAGCACCTTCTCGCCGAGGGCGATGACGTCGTCCTGGTCGACGAAGCTCGCCTCGACGTCGAGCTGCGTGAACTCCGGCTGCCGGTCGGCGCGGAAGTCCTCGTCCCGGTAGCAGCGGGCGATCTGGTAGTACTTCTCGAGCCCGCCGACCATGAGCAGCTGCTTGAACAGCTGCGGCGACTGCGGCAGCGCGTACCAGCTCCCGGGGGCCAGGCGCGCCGGCACGACGAAGTCGCGGGCGCCCTCGGGCGTGGAGCGCGTCAGCGTGGGCGTCTCGACCTCGACGAACCCGTCCGCGTCGAGCACCCGCCGCGCGGCCGCGTTGGCCTTGGCGCGCAGCCGGAGGGCGTGCGAGGGGGCCGGCCGCCGCAGGTCGAGGTAGCGGTGGCGCAGGCGCGCCTCCTCGCCGACCGGCTCGTCGAGCGACGTCGAGACCGGGAACGGCAGCGGCGCGGACTCGTTGAGCACGACGACCTCGTGCGCGACGACCTCGACCTCGCCCGTGGCGAGGTTGGTGTTCTCGTTGCCCGCGGGCCGCCGGCCGACCTCACCGGTGACCTGCAGCACGTACTCGGCACGCAGCCCGTGCGCCACCGCCTCGTCGCGCACGACCACCTGGGCGATGCCCGACGCGTCCCGCAGGTCGACGAACGCCACCCCACCGTGATCGCGGCGGCGGTCCACCCACCCGGTGAGGGTGACGGTGGTGCCGATGTGCTCGGCTCGCAGCGAGCCGGCGGTGTGGGTGCGGAGCACAGCGTGGTCCTTCGTGGTCGAGGGGTACGGGAGCGCCCGACGGACGCCCGCACGATCCTAGTGCGCCGGGCCCCGCTCACCTTCCGGCGACGACGCCGGCGCGGAACGGTGCGCGGACCGGTGCACGGCGACGGTGCGGCACCGCCGGCGCCGCCCTCAGAACAGCGTCGGCACCGCCGGTGCCGGCTCCGGAGCGCCCTCCGGGGACGACGGGCCGCCCGACGCCGCCGGCCACGGCGTCCCCGCCGCCCGCCACGCGCGGTGCTCGCGCGGGTCCGCGAAGCCGTGCCGCGTGAGCAGCGGCGCGACCCGGGCGTCGAGCCAGTGCCGGTACTCGTCGGAGGTGTACGCGCTCCCGCCGTACAACCGCCGGTAGCGCGCCAGCAGGCCCGGGCGGTGCGCGCGCAGCCAGTCCTCCATGAGGGGCTTCACGGCGCCACGCAGGTGCAGCGCCATGACGCTGACCCCCGTCGCACCGGCCTCGGCCAGGGCGCCGAGCAGCGCGTCCAGGTGCTCCTCGGAGTCCGTCAGCCACGGCAGCACGGGCGCGACCAGCACGCCGCACGTCAGCCCCGCGTCCCGCACGGCGCGGATCAGCTCGAGCCGCGCACGGGGCGTCGGCGTGCCCGGCTCCAGGACGCGCTGCAGCTCGTCGTCGACCGTGGCGAGCGAGATGCTGACCGCGACGGACCCACCGCCGGCGGCCACGTCCGCGAGCAGCGGCAGGTCGCGGCGCAGCAGCGTGCCCTTCGTCAGCACCGACAGCGGGGTGCCGGTCGACGCGAGCGCCTCGAGGATGCCCGGCATGAGCCGGTAGCGGCCCTCCGCGCGCTGGTAGGGGTCGGTGTTGGTGCCGAGCGCCACGTGCTCGCGCCGCCACGTCGCGCGGCCCAGCTCGGCCCGCAGCACCTCGACCACGTTCGTCTTCACCACGATCTGGTTCTCGAAGTCGCGGCCCGCACCCAGGTCCAGGTACTCGTGCGTGGGTCGGGCGAAGCAGTAGGCGCACGCGTGCAGGCAGCCGCGCATCGGGTTGACGGTCCAGCGGAACGGGACCGACGACGCCTCGGGCACCCGGTTGAGCGCGCTGCGGCACAGCACCTCGTGGAACGTCACGCCCGCGAAGTCGGGGGTCCGCACGCTGCGGACCAGACCCGGGAGCAGTCGCAGGTCCATGCCGGGCAGCACGCCGTCCGACGCCGCCCCGACCTTCTGACCGTCCCATCGCATGCATGAAGTCGAACACGTGTTCGAACGGGTGTCAACGGGGCCGCGTCAGCCGATCACCACGTGCACGGCGGTCACTGCCGGCTGCGCCGGGACCGACGAGAAGCCGAACCGGACCGCCGGCTCCACGGGGCGCAACGCCCCGAGCAGCCGGTCGCCCCAGCGCGCGTCGACGCCGACCACCGCGTGCTGGTCGTGGGCCGCGTAGCGCTCCGGCGTGCCGTCGTCGCCGGTCCCGCGGGTACGGACGCCCGGCAGCACGACGCCGGCCACGGCCGCCACGACGCCGGCGGTCGCCCCGGCGCGCGTCACCGCGCGGGGCAGCCCGTGGAGCAGGTGCCCGATCGGCGTCCGCGGGCCGATCTCGATCCGGGCGTCCAGCGGACCCGCCTCGACCGTCCAGGTCCGCGCCGCGCGGTCCGCCGCGACGCGCACGTCCACGACGTGCACGGCGTCGAACGTGTACAGCCGCGTGACCAGAGCGGCCACGTCGTCGCTCGGCGCCAGCAGGACGCGCGTGCCGTCCGCACGCTCCACCATGACGTCCGCGAACGCGCCGAGCGGCGAGCTGAGCCAGCGCCCCACGACGAAGCGCGTGCCCTCCTGCGTGCCGACGCCGGCGATGTGCCCGTCGAGCGTCACCCGGTCCGCGGGCGACGGGGGCGCGGAGGAGGCGTGCGTCATGTTCGTCACGCTAGGGCCGTGGGGCGCTCCGCGCTCGGGCCGACGGGTCCGTCAGCCCGCCGCGACGGCACCACGCGGGGCCACAGGTCCTCCGCGGGCGGCGTCCAGGTGCCGGCGTCGGCGGGCACCTGCTCCCCCGACCGGATGTCCTTGACCTGGTCCGCCGCCGACTGCCCCTCGGCCCCGTCCTCCCCGACGAACCACACGTACGGGATCCCCCGCCGGTCGGCGTGCCGGATCTGCTTGCCGAACTTCGCCGCGCTCGGCGCGACCTCGACCGGCACGCCGCGCGCGCGCAGGGCCGCCGCGACGGCGTCCGACCGACCGCGGCGGTCCTCCGAGGTCACAGCGACGAGCACGGCCGACGGGACGGACCGCGTCGCACGCACGAGCCCCGCGCCGAGCAGGCGCGACACGAGCCGCGAGACGCCGATCGACAGGCCCACCCCGGGGTACGTCGTGGCGCCGTCCGACGCCAGCGTGTCGTACCGCCCGCCCGAGCAGATCGACCCGAGCTCCTCGTGCCCGACGAGCACCGTCTCGTACACGGACCCCGTGTAGTAGTCGAGGCCGCGCGCGATGCGCAGGTCGGCGACGACGACGCCCGGGGCGCGCTCGGCGGCCGCCGCCACCAGCGCGCCGAGCTCGGCGAGCCCCTCCTCGAGCAGGTCGGTCGTCGCGCCGTGCTCGGCGGCGAGCGCGCGCACGCGGTCGACGACCCCCGCGTCGTCGCCGCGCACCTCGGCCAGCGCGAGGCACGCCTCGGCCTGGGCGCCGGTCGCGCCCGCCTCGGCGGCCAGCAGCTCCGCCACGACCTCGGGCCCGACCTTGTCGAGCTTGTCGATCGAGCGCAGGACGGCGTCGACGTCCGTCAGCCCGAGGCCGCGGTAGAACCCCTCGGCGACCTTCCGGTTGTTGACGAGGATGCGCACGGCCGGCATGCCGATCGGTCGCAGCGCCGCCAGGGCGTCGGCCATGACGAGCGGCAGCTCGACCTCGTAGTGGTACGGCAGCGCACCCGCCCCGACCACGTCGATGTCCGCCTGCACGAACTCACGGAAGCGGCCGTCCTGCGGGCGCTCGCCGCGCCACACCTTCTGGATCTGGTAGCGCCGGAACGGGAACGCGAGGTGCCCGGCGTTCTCCAGCACGTACCGCGCGAACGGCACCGTGAGGTCGAAGTGCAGGCCGAGCCGGCGGCCCGGGTCCTGCGCGTCGGCGTCCGCGTCGGCGTCCTCCTGCAGCCGGCGCAGCACGTAGACCTCCTTGGAGGTCTCGCCCTTGCGCAGCAGCTGGTCGAGCGGCTCGACCGCCCGCGTCTCGATCCCGGCGAACCCGTGCAGCTCGAACGTGCGCCGCAGCGTGTCCAGCACGTGCTGCTCGACGAGCCGCCCGTCGGGCAGCCACTCGGGGAATCCGGACAGGGGTGTGGGTCGCGCCATGGCCCCGATGATCCCAGACGTGCCGGCCCACCTGCGGCCGCGGCCCGCCCCACGTCCACCTGCCGCGACCGCCGACTGCCGCGACCGCCGACCGGCCGCGCCTGGCGCCGTGCGTCAGCGGGGCCGGACCAGGTACGGGTTCGTCGCGAGCTCGGTACGCACGTCCGTGCCCGGTCCGTGGCCCGGAAGGACGACCGCGTCGGGCGGCAGCGTCGCCACGACGTCGCGCAGCGTCGTCGCCATCGCCGCGTCGTCCCCGCCCGGCAGGTCGGTCCGCCCGATGCTGCCGGCGAAGAGCACGTCGCCGGACAGCACCGTCGGTGCCGCGCCGTCGGTCTCGAGGAGGTAGAGCGTCGAGCCCTCGGTGTGCCCGGGCGCGTGGCGGGCCACGAGGCGCACGTCGTCCCACACCAGCTCCACGTCCGGGGAGCGCGGGCCGGACGACGAGCCGAACACCTCGACGCGCTCCGGCGCGCGCCACGCCGCCACGTCGACGCCGGCACCGGCCAGCGCCTGGGCCAACGGGCCCCGCGGGTCGTGCCGCGGGTCGAGGACACCCAGCGTGCCGAACGGGTCGTCGAGCCGGTACGCGTCGGCGGCGTGCAGCACCACCGGCACGTCCCACGCCGCCGCCAGCCCCGGGGCGTCCCAGGTGTGGTCGGCGTGGCCGTGGGTCGCCAGGACCGCACGGGGCCGCAGGCCGCGCTGCGCGACGAGCGCGCGCACCTGCGGCCCGACGCCCGCACCGGCGTCGACGACGACGCACGACCCGTCCGCGCCGACCACGACCGAGCAGCGCGCGCCGAACACCGGTGCCACCACCGTGAGGATCTCCATGCCTCGCACGCTAGACCGGGCGGGGGCCGCCGTGCGCCGTCCGTGCGACGCTCGTGCCGCACGGCGTATGCGGTCGCCGCGCCGCGCCGCGCCCTGCCTAGACTGTCCCGGGTCCGGCGCGGGTCCGGACGGCGGTGCGGCCACGGGGCCGCCGGCACGACGACGAGGGGTGGCGGTGAACTCCAAGCGCGAGTACGAGCGGCGCCGGTACGAGAAGTGGCAGGCCCGGCAGGCCGCCGCGGACGCACGCCGCAAGCGTCAGCGGGTGATCGCCGCGTCCCTCGTGGGAGCGCTCGTGATCGGCACCGGCGTCGTGGCCGCGTTGACGCTCACCCAGGACGACGCGGCGCCGCAGACCGCGGAGACCGCCACGACGGCGCCGACGCCCGCTCCCACGTACCCCGCCCGCACCGGCAACGGCGGCGTGGTCCCGGACGCGGCCACGGCCGAGGGGCGCACCTGGACCGGGACCATCACGACGTCGGCCGGTCCGGTCGAGGTGGAGCTCGACGGCGCCGCCGCGCCACAGGCCGTCGCCAACTTCGTGACGCTCGCCGCCGAGGGCTACTTCGACGGCACCCTGTGCCACCGTCTCGTCCCCGCGGGCATCTTCGTGCTCCAGTGCGGCGACCCGACGGCGACGGGCACGGGCGGGCCGGGGTACAGCTGGGGCCCGGTCGAGAACGCGCCGGCCGACGACGTCTACCCCGCCGGCACCCTCGCCATGGCGCGCGTCGGCAACGACGCCCAGTCGATGGGCAGCCAGTTCTTCCTCGTCTACGAGGACTCGACCATCCCGTCCGACACGGCGGGTGGCTACACCGTGTTCGGCCGCATCACGTCCGGGTTGGACGTCGTGCAGGCCATCGCTGACGCCGGGACGCAGCCGGGCTCCGAGCGGCCCGTCCAGGACGTCATCATCGAGGGAGTGGAGATCCAGTGACACAGCAGCACACGACGCCGTCCTCGGACGACGCCGACCAGGGTCCCGCCCCCACGGACGAGGCAGCCGACGGGACGTCGACGGGCGCGCAGGTGGCCGCCGACGCCCCGCAGGAGCAGACCGCGACGCCGCACGAGGACGACGGCGACGACACCGCGCAGCCGGCGACCGCCGACCTCGTCACGGACGAACCGGTCGTCGAGGACGCCGCTGCCGCTCCGGTGGACGAGCCCGTCGAGGACGCCGCGCCCGACGCCGTCACGCACGGCTCGCTCGCCGCCGAGATCGACGAGGCGCCCCCGACGCCCGACGACGCACCTGCCGCCGACGCGGCCGAGCCCGCCGACGCACCCGAGCCCGCCGACGCACCTGCCGCCGACGCGGCGGAGCCGGCCGAGGCGCCCGAGCCCGCCGAGGCGCCCACCGCCGACGCAGCTGCCGCCGACGTGGCCGAGCCCGCTAACGCACCCGAGCCCGCCGAGGCGCCCACCGCCGACGAGGCCGAGCCCGCCGACGCACCCGAGCCCGCCGACGAGGCCGAGCCCGCCGACGCGGCCGAGCCCGCTGAGCAGGCGGACGCCGGTGCGGCCGCCGAGCCCACGGACGAGGCAGCGGAGTCCGCCGACGAGGTCGCCGGAGCCACCGACGAGGCAGCCGAGCCCACCCAGCCGACGGACGGCGCGAGCACGGAGCCGGGCGCGTCCGACGACTCCCCCGCGACCCCGACGGCCCCGCGCCCCTCGCCCGCCTCGCTCCGCCACGTCGCGCGTCCCTCGGCGCGTCCGGTCGCCGCGGGCGCACCGGCGGCCGCACCCGTCGCACCGGTGGGCCCGCCGGTCGACCCGGCGGAGGCCGCGCGGGCGGCCGAGTTCGGCCGCGTCGACGAGGACGGCACCGTCTACGTCCGCGAGGCGGCCGGCGAGCGGGTCGTCGGGCAGTTCCCCGGCGCCACCCCGGAGGAGGCGCTGGCCCTGTACGTCCGCCGGTTCCTGGACCTGCAGGCGAAGGTCGTGCTGTTCGAGACCCGGCTGTCGGCCACCGACCTGGCGGTCAAGGAGATCGACCAGACGCTCACCAAGCTCGGTCAGGAGCTGACGGAGCCGGCGGCCGTGGGCGACCTCGACGCGCTGCGCGCCCGCCTCGACGCGCTGCGCGAGCGCGCCGCGGAGCGTCGCGTCCAGGCCGAGGCGGAGCGGCAGGCGGCGCGGGAGGCGGCCGTGGTGGCCCGCACGCAGATCGTCGAGGAGGCGGAGAAGATCGCCTCGACCGACCCGAGCCGGATCCAGTGGCGGCCCGCGGGCGAGCAGCTGCGGGCACTGCTCGAGCAGTGGAAGGACGCGCAGCGCCAGGGCCCGCGCATCGACCGGCCCACGGAGGAGTCGCTCTGGAAGCGGTTCAGCCACGCGCGGACCACGTTCGACCGGGAGCGGCGCCACTTCTTCGCCGAGCTCGAGTCGCGCAACGCCGAGGCCAAGGCCGCCAAGGAGGCGCTCGTCGCCGAGGCCGAGGCGCTCTCCGGCAGCACCGACTGGGGCGCCACGTCGGCGGCGTTCCGCGACCTCATGACGCGCTGGAAGGCGTCCGGCCGCGCGAACCGCCAGGTCGACGACGCCCTGTGGGCCCGGTTCCGTGGCGCGCAGGACGCGTTCTTCGCGGCGCGCGACGCCGCGAACCAGGCGGTCGACGCCGAGTTCCGCGCGAACCTCGAGGTCAAGGAGGCGCTGCTGGTCGAGGCGGAGGCGATCCTGCCCGTGCGCGACCTGACGGCCGCGAAGTCGGCGCTCCGCTCGATCCAGGACCGCTGGGAGACCGCGGGCAAGGTGCCGCGCGCGGACCTGCAGCGGGTCGAGGGACGCCTGCGCGCGGTGGAGTCCGCCGTGCGCGACGCCGAGAGCACGCAGTGGCGGCGCAGCAACCCCGAGACGCGCGCGCGCGCCGAGGGGGCCGCCGCGCAGCTCGAGCAGGCGATCGCCGCGCTCGAGAACGACCTGACGGCGGCGCAGGCCGCTGGGGACCAGCGCCGCATCGCGGAGGCGCAGGCCGCGCTCGACGCGCGCCGCGCGTGGCTCGAGCAGGTCCAGCGCGCGGCGGACGACGCCCGCGGCTGAGCCGCACGGTCCCGGCAGCCGACCGGGGCCACCGTGGGAGGGCGCCCGTCCACAGGACGGGCGCCCTCGGCGCGTCACGACCGTGCGGCGCGCCATCCTGGCGACGTGACGACCTCGCCGCCCCGCCCGCCGCTCGACCGCACGCAGACCGGCGCACGCGCCACCCGCACCGCCCCGGCGGTTCCCCGGGCGCTCGCGCGGCTGCGGCCCCGGCCGCTCACGCTGCCGGCGGTCGTGCACCGCGCCGACGTCGGTCCGCTGGCGTGGGCGGGCATGGTGGCCGACGGCCTCCTCGTGCCGCTGTGGGGGTCCGCGGCGCGGACCGCCGGCACGGCGGAGACGGCGCCGGCCCGCGCTGCTGCCGTGGCGTCGCTGGTCCCGGCCCGCGGCGCGGTGGGTCGCCTGACGGCTGTCTGGGTGCACACCGGCGGCACCGCGCCGCGCCGGGTGGACGTGCTGGTGCCCTCGGGCGCGCGCCGCCCCGACCCGCACCCGGACCGACGGATCGCGGAGGCCGCGCTCCCGACGACCGACCTCGCCGTGCTGGGGTCCGTCCGCGTCACGGCCCCGCTGCGGACCGTGTTGGACGTCGCCCGGTGGGAGGAGCGGGAGGCCGCCCGGGCGGCGGTCGCCCGGCTGGTCGTGCACTGCGGGGTCGACCTCGACGCGGCGGCCGCCGCTCTGGACCGGCTGGACGGGCACCGCGGGGTCCGCCGCGCACGCGAGCTGGTGCGCGAGGTGGCCGCCGTCGACGGCCGGCGCGCCGCCGTCAGGCCCGGATGACGGGCTCCTCGGCGGCGCGCGACCCGGTCACGCGGTAGACGTCGAAGACGCCCTCGACCTTGCGCACGGCCGCCAGGACCGACGCCAGGTGCGACGGCTCGGCCATCTCGAAGACGAACCGCGACAGCGCCACCCGGTCGCGCGACGTGGACACGGACGCCGAGAGGATGTTGACGTGGTGGTCGGACAGCACGCGGGTGACGTCCGAGAGGAGCCTGCTGCGGTCGAGCGCCTCCACCTGGATCTGCACGAGGAACAGCTGCGAGCTCGTGTGCGACCAGGCGACGTCGACGAGCCGCTCCGGCTGGCGGCGCAGCGCCTCGACGTTGATGCAGTCGGTGCGGTGCACGGAGACGCCCTGCCCGCGCGTGACGAACCCCAGGATCTCGTCGCCCGGCACCGGCGTGCAGCACTTCGCGAGCTTGACCCACACGTCGTCCACGCCCTTGACGACCACGCCGGGGTCCCCCGTGCGCACGCGCCGGGCGGGCTGGCCGGGGCGTGCCGACTCGGCGAGGTCCTCCTCGGCCGCCGGCTCGCCGCCGAGGGAGTGCACGAGCCGCTGCACGACGGACGCCGCCGACGCCTGCCCCTCGCCGACCGCCGCGTACAGCGCCGACACGTCGGCGAACCGCATCTCGTGCGCGAGCGCCAGGAGCGCCTCGTGCGACATGAGCCGCTGGATCGGCAGGTTCTGCTTGCGCATCGCCTTGGCGATGGCGTCCTTGCCGTGCTCGATCGCCTCCTCGCGGCGCTCCTTGGTGAACCACTGCCGGATCTTGTTGCGGGCGCGCGGGCTCTTGACGAAGCCGAGCCAGTCGCGGCTGGGCCCCGCCGTCTCGGAGCGCGAGGTGAAGATCTCGACGACGTCGCCGTTCTCGAGCGTCGAGTCCAGCGGCACGAGGCGGCCGTTGACGCGGGCGCCCATCGTGCGGTGGCCGACCTCGGTGTGCACCGCGTAGGCGAAGTCGACGGGCGTCGAACCCGCCGGCAGCGCCTGCACGTCACCCTTCGGCGTGAAGACGTAGACCTCGGCCCCGGCGATCTCGTCCCGGAGCAGGTCGAGGAACTCGGTGGGGTCGGACGTCTCGCGCTGCCAGTCGACGAGCTGGCGCAGCCACTGCATGTCGTTGCCGTCCTGCGCGCCGTCCTTGGCGTTCTCCTTGTACTTCCAGTGCGCCGCGACGCCGTACTCCGCGCGCCGGTGCATGTCGTGCGTGCGGATCTGGATCTCGACGGGCTTGCCGCCCGGGCCGATCACGGTCGTGTGCAGCGACTGGTACAGGTTGAACTTCGGCATGGCGATGTAGTCCTTGAACCGGCCGGGGACCGGGTTCCACCGCGCGTGCAGGGCACCGAGGGCCGCGTAGCAGTCGCGGACCGTGTCGACCAGGACGCGGACGCCCACGAGGTCGTAGATGTCGGCGAAGTCGCGGCCGCGCACGATCATCTTCTGGTAGATCGAGTAGTAGTGCTTGGGCCGGCCCGTCACCGTCGCCCGGATCTTCGCGCTGCGCAGGTCGGCGCCGACCTGGTCGCGGACCGTGGCGAGGTACTCCTCGCGCGCGGGGGCGCGCTCGGCGACGAGGTGGACGATCTCGTCGTACACCTTGGGGTAGAGCGTCGCGAACGAGAGGTCCTCGAGCTCCCACTTGATGGTGTTCATGCCGAGCCGGTGCGCGAGCGGCGCGTAGATCTCGAGGGTCTCGCGCGCCTTCTTCTCGGCGGAGGCCGCCGCGACGAACTTCCAGGTGCGGGCGTTGTGCAGCCGGTCGGCGAGCTTGATCACGAGGACCCGGATGTCGCGCGACATCGCCACGACCATCTTCCGGACGGTCTCCGCCTGCGCGGCGTCGCCGTAGGCCACCTTGTCGAGCTTCGTGACGCCGTCGACGAGCATGGCGACCTCGGGCCCGAACTCGCGGCGCAGCTGCTCCAGCGAGTAGTCCGTGTCCTCGACCGTGTCGTGCAGCAGGGCGGCGACGAGCGTGGACGGCGTCATGCCCAGCTCCGCGAGGATCGTCGCGACGGCGACGGGGTGCGTGATGTAGGGGTCGCCGCTCTTGCGCATCTGGCCGCGGTGCGCCCGCTCCGCGACGACGTACGCCTGCTCGATCGCCGAGAGGTCGGCCTTCGGGTGGTTCATGCGCACGGCCTGCAGCACCGGCTCCAGGGCCGGGTAGGTCGCCGCCGACCGGCCCGACAGGCGCGCGAGGCGTGCCCGGACGCGGCTGGTGGACGACGCCGCGCCGTCCCCGCCCTCGCCGGCCGCCGGTACCCCCGTGCCGGGCGTCTGCCCGGTCGCGGGCGACTCGCCCGCGGGAGTGGGCGCGGCCGCGTCCGGCGGCCCGGCCTTGACCTTCTCGTTCACGGCACCCCCTCCCCTGACCCGTCGCCACGGACCGGCGCCGCCCGCCGTCCTCGGACGGCAGACGGTGCGGTCCTGGTCGAACGAGTCTACGTCCGCAGGTCACGACACCCGCACGCGGGCGGTCCGCACGGGTGACCCGCGGTCGCGGCCGCGGGTCGCAGCCGCGCTCCGCGGGTCAGAGCGTGAGGAGCACGTCCACGGCGCGGCCCGGCAGCAGGTCGCGCCCGCGCAGCGCCCCGAGCTCCACGAGGAAGCTCAGGCCGACGACCTCGGCACCGCAGCGCTCCAGGAGGTCGACGGTCGCGGCGGCGGTGCCCCCCGTGGCGAGGACGTCGTCGATGACCAGCACGCGGGAGCCGTCCGGGACGGTGAACGGCTGCACCTCGACCGTCGCCGTCCCGTACTCGAGCGCGTACGTCGCCGAGGCGACCGGACCGGGGAGCTTGCCGGCCTTGCGGACCGGCACCACGCCGGCACCGAGCGCCATCGCCACCGGTGCCGCGAGCAGGAACCCGCGGGCCTCCATGCCCGCGACGAGGTCGATCGGGCCCGGGGCGTCCGCCGCCAGCGCGGCCACCACCTCCGCGAAGACCACCGGGTCGGCGAGCAGCGGCATGATGTCGCGGAACAGCACGCCCGGCTCCGGGAAGTCCGGCACCGTCCGCATGAGGCCGTCGACGCGGCGCACGAGGTCCGCGCGTGCCCCCTCGGTCAGCGCGCTCACCGCTGCTTCCGCCGGGGCTGCGCCGCCTGACCCAGGTGTCCTCCGGGGCGCAGCGCCGCCGTGGCACGCGGTGCGCCCGCGAGGACGCCCTCGTGCTCGCCGCCCTCCGTCGCCGCGGCCGCGCGCCGCGCCAGCACCTCGGCGGTGTGCTTGCGCACCGCGGGCTCGCGCTCACGCAGCGACACCTCGAGCGGCGTCGCGAGGAAGATCGACGAGTACGTGCCGACGAGCATGCCGACGAAGAGCGACAGCGCGATGTCACGCAGCGTCCCCGCGCCGAGGATGAACGCGCCGACGACGAGGATCGACAGGACCGGCAGCAGCGCCACGACCGACGTGTTGATCGACCGGACGAGCGTCTGGTTCATCGCCAGGTTCGCCTTCTCGGCGTACGTGAACCGGGTCTGGACCAGCGCGTCCGCGGTGTTCTCCCGCACCTTGTCGAAGACCACGACCGTGTCGTAGATCGAGTAGGCGAGGATCGTCAGGAACCCGATGACGGTGGCGGGCGTGACCTCCCAGCCGACGGCGGCGTAGATGCCCATCGTCACGATGAGGTCGTGGAACAGCGCGATGATCGCGGCGGCGGCCATCCGCCAGTTCCGGAAGTACAGCGTCATCGCGCCCATGACGAGCAGCAGGAACACGCCCAGGCCGGTGATGGCCTTCTCGGACACGTCCTGGCCCCACGTCGGGCCGATGAACTCGCTCGTCACGTCCTCGGTCGGCACGTCGTACGCGGCGGCCAGCGCGTCGCGCACCTCGGCGACCTCCGAGGACGCGAGCTGCGCGGTCTGGATCCGCAGCGAGTCGCCACCGACGGTGGTCACGCGGGCCACCTCGTCCGGGGCGACGGACTGCACCGTCTCGACGGCGAGGTCCTGGTCGAGGTTCGCGGCATCCGACACCGTGAACTGCGAGCCGCCCCGGAAGTCGATGCCGGGGTTGAGCCCCGGGCGCACGAGCAGCACGAGCGAGACGAGGACGAGCAGGCCGGAGAACAGGTAGAAGCGTCGGCGGTTGCCGACCACGTCGTACGAGCGCTTCCCGGTGTAGAGGTCGTTGCCCCACTGGGCGAATCCGGAGGCCATCAGTGGTCGCTCCCCTCGGGGCGCCCGGAGGGCGCGTCGGTCGTGGACCTGCCGGCGTCGGGCCCGTCGTCGGCGTCGGCCGGCCCGCTCGGATCTGCCTGCGCGGCACGGGCGGCCGCCCGGCGCTCGGCGATGGTGAGGCCTCCGACGCCGGCCGCGACGGGCTGCTCGCGGCGGACGGGCGCCTTCGGGTCGGCCGGCGCGTCGAGCGCGCCCACCCGGGTGCCGGCGGGGGTCGGTCCGGCGGCGCCGGTACTCACGCGGCCACGGCCGGTGTAGCGCACGCGCGGTGTGTCGACGCCGAGGCGGCGCGGGTCGAGCCCGGAGGCGGGGTGGCCCTCGGCGAAGAACCGGGTCCGCGCGAGCAGCTGCATGAGCGGGCGCGTGAACCAGAAGACGATGAGCAGGTCGACCAGCGTCGTCAGGCCCAGCGTGAACGCGAAGCCGCGCACGCCGCCCACGGCCAGCACGTAGAGCACGACGGCCGCGAGGAAGTTCACGGCGTCCGACGCGATGATCGTGCGCCGCGCGCGCTCCCACCCGCGGTCGACCGCCGCGGCGAGCGAGCGCCCGTCACGCAGCTCGTCGCGGATGCGCTCGAAGTAGACGATGAACGAGTCGGCCGTGACACCGATGCCGACGATGACACCGGCGACGCCGGGCAGCGAGAGCCGGTACCCCTGGGTCCAGGACATCAGCGTGATGACGCCGTAGGTGAGGATCGCCGCGACCACGAGGGACGCGACGGTCACCAGACCGAGCGCGCGGTACTGGAAGAGCGAGTAGACGACGACGAGGAGCAGGCCCAGCAGACCGGCGAGCAGGCCGTTGCGCAGCTGCTCGGCACCGAGCGTCGCGGAGATCTGCTGCACGCTCTGCTCCTCGAAGCTGATCGGCAGGGACCCGAAGCTCAGCTGGTTGGCGAGCGCGGCGGCCGAGTCGCGCGTGAACGTGCCGGAGATCTCCGCCTGGCCGTTCGGGATCACCTCGTTGACCGAGGGGGCGGAGATGACGAGCGCGTCGAGCACGACCGCGAACTGGTTGAGGGGCTGCTGCTGCGTCGCGAGGCGCGTCGTCGTCTCGGTGAACTTCGGCGTGCCGGCCGACGTGAACTCGAGGTTGACGACCCACTCGTTCGTCGTCGCGCCGCTCTGCAGGGTGCGCAGCCCCGACGTGGCGGTGTCGATGTCCGAGCCCTCGATCTCGACCGGTCCGAGGATGAACTTCGCCGTGCCGGTCTGGTCGCACGTGACGAACGCCTTCTCCGGGTCACCCGGAACACCGCCCGTGCGGTTCTCGGGGAGCGTGCAGTCGAGCTCCTCGAACTGCTTCTGCACCGCCGGCGTGACGTAGTACGCGAGGTCGCTCGGGCTCGTCGGCTCGGCGGTGGCCGGCTCGTCCGAGGGCTCCTCCGCCTCCGCCGCCGGGTCCGCCGGCGCGGCGGGGTCGGCCGGTGCGGCCGGGTCGGCGGGTGCCGCCGTCTGCCCGTCCGTGGCGCCCTCGGCCGCCGGGTCGGCGGACGCCTCCGGGTCCACGGTCGGCGTCGGCGCGCCGACCGCCAGCACGGGACGGAACTCCATCTGCGCGGACGTGCGGACGAGGGCCAGCGTCTCGTCGCTCGGCCGGCCCGGCAGGGAGACGACGATGTTCGAGCCGCCCTGGCTGGTGATCTCCGCCTCGGCGACACCCGACGCGTCGACGCGCTGGCGGATCACACCGATCGCCTGGTCGATCGTGTCCGCCGTGACGGCACCCTCGGCCTCGGCGACGGGCTGCAGGATGACCTGCGTCCCGCCCTCGAGGTCCAGCGCGAGGCTCGGCGTCAGCTCGGCGTCGCTCCAGCGGCTGCCGGCGAGGAGCGTGGCGAAGATCGCGCCGATCAGCACGCCGAGCGCTACGAGCGTACGGATCGGCCGTTCACGGCGGGGAGGAGGAGGAGCCAACGCAGTTCTTCTCTCGTGCGCGCACCGGCCGGTGGGCGGCTGGTGGGATCCAGGCCCGGGCGTCGTCGCCCGGGCCGACGGTCACTTCCTGTCGGTGTCGTCGTCGCGCCGCGGGTTCTCCGGCGGCAGCGACGACAGGTCGTCGGGGACCTCGATGACCCGGTCGCGCTCGTCCGCGTCGCTCGGGTCCTCCTCCGCCACCTCGACGTCGTCGACGACGGGCGGGTCGACCCGGCGCGCGATCGCGGCCTTGAGCCACCGGGTCTCGGAACCCGGCGTGGACTCGAGCGTCACGACGTCGCCCTCGACGGCCGTGACGGTGCCGAACAGCCCCGAGCCCGTCATCACCTCGTCGCCGACCTGGAGGTTGGTGCGCAGGTCAGCCATCTCGCGCTGCTGCTTGCGGGTGCGGCTCGACATGAACCACAGCGCCGCGAAGGCGACGAGCAGGATGATGAGGAACGAGTAGTCCATGAGGTCGGGATTCTCCGCATCGGTGTCGACGTCCGCCGCAGTCTAGGCGCCGCGGCCGGAGCCTCCAACGTCCGTCCGCCGGCGAGGGTTCCCGCGGGCCCCCGCGCCGCTAGCCGAACAGCGTGTCGGCCGGGGCCGGGCGCTCCAGACCGAGGTGGTCCCACGCGGCGGGCATGGCCACGCGACCGCGCGGCGTCCGGCCCACGAGCCCCTCGCGGACGAGGAACGGCTCGGCGACGGTCTCGACCGTCTCGGGCTCCTCGCCCACCGCGACCGCGAGCGTCGTCAGGCCGACCGGTCCCCCGCCGAACCGCAGGCACAGCGCCTGCAGCACCGACCGGTCGAGCCGGTCCAGCCCGCGCTCGTCCACCTCGTAGACCTCGAGCGCGGCGCGCGCGGCGCTCAGGGTGAGGCGGCCGTCGCCCCGCACCTCCGCCCAGTCCCGCACGCGCCGCAGCAGGCGGTTCGCGATGCGGGGGGTGCCGCGCGAGCGGGACGCGATCTCCGCCGCGGCGCGCCCCTCGAGCGGGACGTCCAGCAGGCCCGCCGACCGCATCAGCACGCGCTCCAGCTCGTCGTCGGCGTAGAAGTCCAGGTGACCGGTGAAGCCGAAGCGGTCGCGCAGCGGTGCCGGGAGCAGGCCCGCGCGCGTCGTCGCCCCGACGACCGTGAACGGCGGCAGCGACAGCGGGATGGCGCTGGCCCCGGCGCCCTTGCCGACGACGACGTCGACCCGGAAGTCCTCCATCGCGACGTACAGGAGCTCCTCGGCGGGGCGCGCGAGTCGGTGGATCTCGTCGATGAACAGCACCTCGCCCTCCTCGAGCGAGGACAGCACCGCGGCGAGGTCGCCCGCGTGCTGGATCGCGGGGCCGCTCGTCACGCGCAACGACGCGCCGAGCTCGGCGGCGATGATCATCGCGAGGGTCGTCTTGCCGAGCCCGGGCGGACCGGACAGCAGGACGTGGTCCGGTGCGCGACCCCGGTTGAGCGCCGCCTGCAGCACGAGCGAGAGCTGGTCGCGCACGACGCGCTGCCCCACGAACTCCTCGAGGCGGCGTGGGCGCAGCGCCGCCTCGGCGGCACGCTCGAGCTCGTCCGCGCCCGCCCGCACGAGCGACTCGGGGACCGCGTCGTCACCGGCCGGCGGCGGCGCCTCAGGCACGCGAGCCACCCAGCACCCGCAGCGCCGCACGCAGCACGCCCGGCACCTCCTCGGCGCCGACCGGCTCGCTGCCGCCGTCGAGCACGCCCGCGACCGCGTCCTGCGCGGCACGCAGCGGCCAGCCGAGCCCCACGAGCGCGTCGACCACCTGCTCGCGGTGGTCGGCTGCGGCGGCGGAGCGCGCGGGCCCACCGGCGGCCGGCGCGGGCGCACCCAGCCGGTCCCCCAGCTCCAGGACGATGCGCTGGGCGCCCTTGCGGCCGATGCCCGGCACCCGCATGAGTGCGGCAAGGTCCTCCTCCGCGACGGCGCGGCGCAGGCCGTCCGGCGTGTGCACCGCGAGCATGGCCAGGGCCAGGCGGGGTCCGACGCCCGTCACCGTCTGCAGGACCTCGAAGACGTCGCGCTCGTCCGCGTCGGCGAAGCCGAACAGCGTGAGCGAGTCCTCCCGCACGACGAGCGACGTGAACAGCCGGGCGGCGGTGCCGACGCGCAGGCCGGCCAGCGTGGTGGGGGTCGCCTGCACCAGCATGCCGACGCCGCCGACCTCGACGACCGCGGCGTCGAGCCGCACCGTCAGCACCGTCCCGTGCACGGACGCGATCACCGCACGCACCTCCCGTTCCCGCGCGCGGCCGACGAGCCGCGCGCACCGCCGGACACTGTGCCACAGGAGGCGAACACCTGTACGAACGACACGCTCATGCGCGGCGCCGGGCCGCCTGCTCGGCGGCCGCCCACGCCCGCTGGGCGGCGGTCAGCGACCCGGGGGCGCGCTGCGGCGCCCCGAGGGCACCGGCGGGCCGCCACAGGTGGCAGATGGCGAGGGCGAGGGCGTCGGCGGCGTCGGCGGGGCGCGGGGCGACCTCCAGCTCGAGCAGCCGCCGGACCATCTCCTGGACCTGCGCCTTCTCGGCGCGCCCGCTGCCCGTGACAGCGGCCTTGACCTCGCTGGGCGTGTGCATCGCGACCGGTATCCGTCGCCGCGCGGCGGCGACGAGCGCGAGGCCGGCCACCTGCGCGGTCCCCATGACGGTGCTGACGTTGTGCTGCGCGAACACCCGCTCGACGGCGACCGTGTCCGGTGCGTGCTCCTCGAGGTACTCCTCGATCCGCCGCTCGATCAGCAGCAGGCGCTGGTCGACGTCGAGGCCCGGCTCCGACGTCGCGACGTCGACCGCGACCATCCGCAGGCGGCGACCCGGCAGCCCGTCGACGACGCCGAGGCCGCAGCGGGTGAGACCGGGGTCGACTCCGAGGACGCGCACGCGCACATCGTCGCAGGCGCGGGCGCCCGCCCCGCGCAGGCGGCCCCGGACACGGCGACGCGCCGGCCCCGTGCGGGTGCCGGCGCGTCGCGGTGCGTCACTCGGCGTCGAGCTGCGCCATGACCTCGTCAGAGGCGTCGAAGTTCGCGTACACGTTCTGCACGTCGTCGGAGTCCTCGAGGGCGTCGATGAGCTTGAGGATCCGGCGGGCGCCGTCGGCGTCCACCTCGATCTGCGTCGACGGCCAGAACACGACGTCCGCGGAGTCGTACTCGATGCCGGCGTCCTGCAGCGCGCTGCGCACGGGCACCAGGTCGGTCGCCTCGGACAGCACCTCGAACTGGTCGCCGAGGTCGGTGACCTCCTCGCCGCCGGCCTCGAGCACCGCCTCCATGACGGCGTCCTCGTCGGTGCCCTCCTTGGGCACGATGACCACGCCCTTGCGGCTGAAGATGTACGACACCGACCCGGGGTCGGCCATCTGCCCGCCGTTGCGCGTGAACGCGACGCGCACGTCCGAGGCGGCCCGGTTGCGGTTGTCCGTGAGGCACTCGACCAGCACCGCCACGCCGCCGGGGCCGTAGCCCTCGTACATGATCGTCTGGTAGTCGGCGCCGCCGGCCTCCTGGCCGGAGCCGCGCTTGAGCGCGCGGTCGATGTTGTCGTTGGGCACCGACGACTTCTTCGCCTTCTGGATGGCGTCGAACAGCGTCGGGTTGCCGGCGGGGTCACCCCCGCCCGTGCGCGCCGCGACCTCGACGTTCTTGACCAGCTTGGCGAAGAGCTTGCCGCGCTTCGCGTCGATCACGGCCTTCTTGTGCTTCGTGGTGGCCCACTTGGAATGTCCCGACATGCCCCGTCTACCCTCCGTCTCGGCCGGCCTGCGTGACGCGCTCCCCTGCACCGCGGCGGTGCGGGCCCGCGGCCTAGAGGCTGTCGCGGACGATCTGCACGAACAGGCGGTGCACCCTGGTGTCCCCGGTCACCTCCGGGTGGAACGAGGTGACGAGCACAGGCCCCTGGCGCACCGCGACGATCCTACCGGCGGCGGCGCCCTCCCCCACCCGGCCGACGACGGTCGCGGCGGGCCCGACGTCCTCCACCCAGGGCGCCCGGATGAACACGGCGTGCACGGGGTCGTCGGCGGAGTCCTCGACGCCGTCGATGACCAGGTCGGTCTCGAAGGAGTCGACCTGCCGGCCGAACGCGTTGCGCCGCACCGTGATGTCCACGCCCCCGAGGGTCTGCTGCCCGTCGATGCCGCCGATGATGCGGTCGGCCAGCAGGATCATGCCGGCGCAGGAGCCGTAGGCCGGCATGCCGGCGCGCAGGCGCTCGCGCACCGGCTCGTGCAGGTCGAAGGCCCGCAGCAGCTTGTCCATCGTCGTCGACTCCCCGCCGGGCACGACGAGCGCGTCGACCGCGTCGAGCTCGCTCGGTCGGCGCACGCCGACCGCCGTCGCGCCCTCGTGCCGGAGGGCTGCGACGTGCTCGCGCACGTCGCCCTGCAGGGCCAGGACACCGATCGTGGGGCTCACGGGCGTCGATCCTAGGTCGCGCGTGCGGCAGCGCAGCGTCAGCGTGCCGCAGCGAGACCCGCCGGCCCGGCGGCGCCGCCGCGGCCCGTCGCGACCTGGTCGGCCAGCCGCGCGAGGCCCTCGAGCAGGTCGCCGCGCGGCGCGGCGAGGGACACGCGCACCATCCCGGCCGCGGCGTCGCCGAACGTCGCCCCCGGAGCGACCGCGACGTGCCGCTGCGCGAGCAGGTCGAGGGCGAAGGCCTCGGTGTCCGCGCGGCCCACGTCGACCATCAGGTAGAACGCCCCGTCCGGGACGACGTGCCGGACGCCGCGCTGCCGCAGGAGCGTCACGGCGGCGTCGCGTCGCTCGCGGTACGACGCGACGGCGGACGCCACGCCGTCCTGCGGCCCCGTGAGGGCGGCGAGCGCCGCCAGCTGACCGGTCGTGGACGGGCACGCGACGGTCGCCTCCGCGAGGTGCCCGATCGCCTCGACCACCGCCGGGTCGGGCACCACGGCGTAACCCGCTCGCCAGCCCGTGAGGGCGTAGGTCTTCGACAGGCTGTGGAACACGAGGACGCGGCCGTCGGTGTCGAAGACCGCCGGGCTGACGTGCGGGACGCCGTAGGTGATCGCCTCGTAGCACTCGTCGGAGAGCACCCACAGGTCGTGCCGTCGCGCGAGGTCGACGAGCCGTGCGAGCACGTCGGGCGGGTACACCGCACCCGTGGGGTTGTTCGGCGAGCAGAGCAGGAGCGCGCGGGTTCGCGGGGTGATGCGGGCCTCGACGTCGGCCGGCCGCGGCACGAAGCCCGCCGCGGCGTGCGTGCGGTAGCGGCGGGGACGCGCGGACGCGGCGACGGCCGCCATCTCCCAGTTGGGGAACACGGGGTCGGGCACCAGGACCTCGTCGCCGGGACCGAGGAGCGTGGCCAGCGCCATCGCCAGGCCGTGCATCGCCCCGTGCGTGACCACGACCCGGTCGGGGGTGACCTCCCGGCCCTGCCGCGCCGTGACGCGCTCGGCGGCGACCTCGCGCAGGCTCGCCATCCCGATGCTGGACGTGTAGCCCGTGAGCCCGGCGGCGGCGCTCGCCGCGACCGCGTCGACCACGTGCGCCGCCGGGCGGGCGTCGGGCTCCCCGATCTCCAGGTGGATCGCCTCGGGGTCGCGCAGCGCGAGGTCCATGACGGTGCGGATGCCGGAGCGCGGGATGCGCGCCACGGGCGACGAGGGGGCGGGTCGCGGCATGGCCGGGACGGTAGCCCCGTCAGGTCACGGGGACGTTACCGACGGGTACGCACAGGCGAGGCGGCGGAGCGCGTCACTCGCGCGTGAGCCCGAGGTGCCGCACGCGCCCGTCCCACACCAGCACCGAGCGGACCAGCTCGGCCAGGTCCTCGGGGAACACCTCGAGGTCCACCGCGGCCAGCGCGTCGAGGTCCCACCAGCGCAGCTCGTCGATCACGTCCTGCTCGACGTCGGTCCAGCCGGCGCGCGACAGGGCCCCGACGTCCGCCGAGCTCACGCGCGCCAGGAAGATCTCCTCGTCCTGGCGGCAGTGCTGCGCGAAGAAGTCGAAGATCGCCGAGCGCGTGAACACCGGGCCCACCAGTGCGTCCACCGCCAGCGCGATGCCCGTCTCCTCGCGGACCTCGCGCACGGCGGCCGCGCGCACGTCCTCGCCGTCGTCGAGGCCGCCGCCGACGGTGAACCACCACGACCGCTCCGGCTGGTCGGCGTCGTGCCCGCGCACGAGCAGCACCCGGTCGTGCTCGTCGAGCAGGATGACGCGCGCCGCCCGGCGGAACAGCAGGCCGTCCTCGCCGCGCCGCCACTCCGGCCCGAAGCCGCGGACGGCGCCGCCCCCGGCCGCGCTCGGGCCGGGGGCGGCGCCGTGGTCCTGGGGGTCGGTCGTCGTCACCAGCCGCGCTCGGAGAGGCGGTGCGGCACCGGCACGTCGTCGACGTTGATGCCGACCATGGCCTCGCCCAGGCCGCGCGAGACCTTGGCGATGACGTCCGGGTCGTCGTAGAACGTCGTGGCCTTGACGATCGCGGCGGCACGCTCGGCCGGGTTGCCGGACTTGAAGATCCCCGAGCCGACGAACACGCCCTCGGCCCCGAGCTGCATCATCATCGCCGCGTCGGCCGGCGTCGCGATGCCGCCCGCCGTGAACAGCACGACGGGGAGCCGGCCCGCGGTCGCGACCTCCTTGACGAGGTCGTACGGCGCCTGCAGCTCCTTGGCCGCGAGGTACAGCTCGTCCTCGGGCAGCGACGTCAGGCGGCGGATCTCGTCCCGGAGCGTGCGCATGTGCGTCGTCGCGTTGGAGACGTCGCCCGTGCCGGCCTCGCCCTTCGAGCGGATCATGGCCGCGCCCTCGGTGATGCGGCGCAGGGCCTCGCCGAGGTTGGTGGCACCGCACACGAACGGCACCGTGAAGGCCCACTTGTCGATGTGGTGCGCGAAGTCGGCCGGCGTGAGCACCTCGGACTCGTCGACGTAGTCGACACCGAGGCTCTGCAGGACCTGGGCCTCGACGAAGTGCCCGATGCGGGCCTTCGCCATGACCGGGATCGAGACGGTCGAGATGATCCCGTCCACCAGGTCGGGGTCGCTCATGCGCGCGACACCGCCCTGTGCGCGGATGTCCGCCGGGACGCGCTCGAGCGCCATGACGGCGACCGCACCGGCGTCCTCGGCGATCTTCGCCTGCTCGGGCGTGACGACGTCCATGATGACGCCGCCCTTGAGCATCTCCGCCATGCCGCGCTTCACGCGCGCGGTGCCGACCTCGCCGGCGGGGGCGCTGTGCTGGGTGTTCTCGGTCACTGCGGGCCTCTTCGGTCGGGGTGCGGGACGAGACGCTCCGGGGCGCGCACTCGAGCGCCGGCCGCCGTGGTCAGGACCCGCCCATCCTAGGTCGTCGCACCGGCGCCGGACCCGCGCGTCCCACCACCACGTGCGGCGGCGTTCTCGCCCGGGCGGGCGAGCCCCTGGGGCCAGGCGTCGTCGAGCTCGAGCGTGCGCGGCTCCCGCGCGTGCCCGGCCAGCCGGAGGGTGCGCACGACGAGTCCGCGGCGCACGCGCTGCGTCTGCGCGACCGCCTCGTTGTGGAACCGCCGCGCGAGCTGGACGCGGTACCAGGCGGCGGCGAGGGAGTCGAGGAGCTCCTCGCCGGCGGGCTCGGCGGCGATCGCGGCGACCTCGTCCGCGTCGTCGAGCACCTCGTCCAGCGCGGCCGTCAGCTCGCTCTCCGCCTGACCGCGGTCCTCGCCCGACGACGGTCCGGGAGCCGGCGCGCCGGGGTCGGCGCCCAGCAGGGCGCGCAGGTCGGCCGGCAGCAGGTCGACCGGGACGTCGCCCGCGGACCCGCTCGCGCTGAGGGACGCCCGTGCGGCCTCCCCGACGACCACCGCACTGGCCGGGTCGAGGAGCCCGCTCGTCGCGAGCTCGGCCGCCACGGTCGCGCGCCGCACGAGCTGCGCCTCCACGACCGCGCGCGACGCCCCGACCTTGCGGTGCAGCCGGTCGAGCCGGCTCGCACGCACCCACACGAGCCATCCGAGCAGCGCCAGGACGGCGACGACGACCAGCGCGACGTCGGTCCACGCGCCGCCGCTCATCCCCGGCTCCGACGCAGGTCGAGCAGGCGCGCGCCGCGCAGCGAGGACGGGTCCTCGCCGACCGGGGCGTCGCCGCCCGCGACCGCCATCTCGTACACGGCGAGCACCTGGTCCGTCACGGCCGACCAGTCGTACCGGTGCACCACGCGGGACGCGTGCGCGGTCACGCGCGCCCGCCGTGCCGGGTCGGCGAGCACCGACAGGAGCGTGCGCGCGAGGTCGGCGGGGTCGCCGGTCCGGAACAGCACGCCGGCCTCGCCGTCGTCGAGGACGCGGGTGAACGCGCCGAGGTCGCTCGCGACGACGGTCGTCCCCGCGGACATGGCCTCGACCAGCACGATCCCGAAGCTCTCGCCGCCCGTCTGCGGCGCGCAGTACACGTCGACCGACGTGAGCAGCCGTGCCTTGTCCTCCTCGCTGACGGAGCCGAGCAGCTCGACCGCGCCCGCGCGCGGCCCGAGGGCCTCGCGGACCTGCTCCTCGCCGGTCTCGCCACTGCCCGCGACGAGCAGCCGGGCACCCGGGTGCCGGTCGAGCACGGCCGGCATGGCGCGCAGCAGCACGGACAGGCCCTTGCGCGGCTCGTCGAGCCGGCCGAGGAAGGCGATGGTCGGCGCCTCCGGCGTGCCGGTCCACCGCGGGTCGCGGGGCGCCGCCGCGAACGGCTCGACCCACACGCCGTTGGGGATGACGACCGCGTCGCCGCCCATGTGCTCGACGAGCGTGCGGCGGGCGTCCTCCGAGACGGCGATGCGCAGCGAGATCTTCTCGAGGGACTGCCGGACCAGCGGGTACGCCGCCTGCAGCGACCGCGACCGCACGAGCGAGGTGTGGAACGTGGCGACGATCGGCCCGTCGGCGATCCACAGCGCCAGCATGCCCAGGCTGGGGGTGACGGGCTCGTGCAGGTGCAGCACGTCGAAGCGGCCCGCGGCCAGCCACCGGCGCACGCGGTTCGCCGTCACGGGACCGAAGGTCATGCGTGCGACGGCACCGTTGTAGCGCACGGGGACCGCGCGACCCGCGGGCACCAGGTACGGCGGGACGGGCGTGTCGTCCGCCGCCGGCGCGAGCACGGAGACCTCGTGACCGCGTGCGATGAGCGCCTCCGCGAGGTCGCGGACGTGGAACTGCACACCACCGGGCACGTCGAACGAGTACGGGACCACGATCCCGACGCGCAGCGGGCGTCCGGGCGCGGGCGCGCTCACGGCGCAACTCCCCCGGTCGTCGTCGCCGCCGGGGGCGCGGCGTCCCCGCGGACGGCCGCGTCGCGGGCAGGGTCGAGGTCCGCGACGAACACGCGCTGCAGCATGTGCCAGTCCTGCGGGCGCGCGCGGATCGCCTCGGCGACCTGGTCGACCCACGCCTGCGTCGCCGCGCGCACCTGCTCGCTGCGCGGCACGCCGGCCTGCAGCTCGACCGCGGGCAGGAACGAGATGACGACGCCCCACGGCCCGCCGGCGGCACGCCGCCGCGCGCCGCGCAGCCGCTCGTACGTGACGGCGGTCGGCACCAGGGGGGCGCCGCTGCTCACCGCCAGCGCGGCCGGCCCCGCCGCGACGCGCGCCCGGTGGCCGAACAGGTCGACCTCGACGCCCCGGGCGGTGAGGTCCCGGTCCGCGAGCAGCGGCAGCAGCCCGGGCCCGGTGCGCACCACGCGCATGAGCTCGCGGAAGACGTCACCGCCACCCGTCAGCGGCAGGATGGCCAGCCCGAGGCTCTCGCGGAAGGCGACGAACTCCTCGAACAGCTCCTCGGGCTGCAGGCGCTCCGCGACGGTGGTCACGGGCGCCAGGTGCTGCGTCGACCAGGCGCCGGCGAGGTCCCAGTTGCCCATGTGCGCGAGCGCGAGCACCACCTGCCGCCCCGCGTCGAGGTGCGGCAGGACGTTGTCGGCGCCCGTCACGCGCACGCGCGCGGCGAGCTGGTCGGTCGTCAGCCGGCGCAGGGTGAAGACCTCGCCGAAGTACCGCAGGTAGGAGCGCATCCCGGCGCGGGACAGGCGCCGGAGCGCACGCGGGTCCAGGTCGGGCCGGACCCGCGCGAGGTTGGCCTCGAGGCGCCGCACCCCCGCGCCGCGGCGGGCCCACGTCGCGTCGGCGGCCACGGTGGTCACGGCGCGGACCACCGGCCCCGGGACCCGGTGCCCGTACCGCCAGGCCAGCTGGTAGGCCCGGGCGACGTCGATGCTCATCGGGCGCCCTCCCGGACCTGCCGGTGCACGGCGGCGACCCGCTGTGCGACCGTCACCGCGGACGCGAGCGCGAGCAGCGCGAGCACGACCGTCATGACCGCGGTCGGCGCCCCCAGGCCCACCACGAGCGCGGCCACCAGCACGGCGAACAGCCGGTCGGCGCGCTCGGCGATGCCGCCGCTCGCGGTCATGCCGAGGCCCTCGGCACGCGCCCGCGCGTAGGGCACCACCGACCCGAGCACGAGGCACGCGAGGGCCAGCGCCGCGGTCGTGCGGTCGTCACCGCCGCCGGCGTACCAGACCACCAGGCCGGAGAAGACCGCCGCGTCCCCGAAGCGGTCGAGCGTCGAGTCGAGGAACGCGCCCCACGGGCCGGACCGGCCCGCGCGGCGCGCCATGACGCCGTCGAGGGAGTCCGTCAGCGAGAACACGGTGATCACGAGGGCACCCAGCAGGAGGTGTCCCGTCGGGAAGGCCCACAGCGCGGTCACGACCACACCGACGGTGCCGACGACCGTCACGGCGTCGGGCGAGACGCCGGCGCGCAGGAGCGCGTCGGCGAGAGGTGTCCACAGGCGCGTCATGGCGCCCCGCAGTCGGCTCAGCACGTGCTGGTCACTCCTTCGCAGCGCCCGGCCACGCCGCCGCCAGCCGGTCGCGCGTGTCGGCGAGCAGCTCGGGCAGCGCACGGGTGCGCGCGACGATCGGCAGGAAGTTGGCGTCGCCGCCCCAGCGGGGGACGACGTGCTGGTGCAGGTGCGCCCGGATGCCGGCCCCGGCGACCTGGCCCTGGTTCATGCCCAGGTTGAACCCGTGCGGCGCCGAGACCGCGCGCACCACGCGCATGGTGGTCCGCGTGAGCTCGGCGACCTCGGCGACCTCCGCGTCGGTCAGCTCGGTGTAGTCGGCGACGTGGCGGTACGGGCAGACCAGGGCGTGCCCCGCGTTGTACGGGTACAGGTTGAGCACGACGTAGGCGACCTCGCCGCGCGCGACGACGAGTCCGTCGGCGTCCGGCAGGCCGGGGGCACGGCAGAACGGGCAGCCCTCCCCCGCGGCGTCGTCCGCCGGCTTGTCCTGCCCGCCGATGTACGCCATCCGGTGCGGCGTCCACAGCCGGTCGAAGCCGTCCGGCTCGCCGGCGAACCCGGCGGCGTCCTCCGGGGCGTCCGACCCGGTCACGTCAGACCTGCACGCGGTCGCGCACCGCGGCCACGATGCGCTCGACCGCCTCGTCGACCGGCACGCCGTTGTCCTGGCGGCCGTCGCGGTAGCGGAAGGACACCGCGCCGGCCTCCGCGTCCTCGCCGCCGGCGATGAGCACGAACGGGATCTTCTGCGTGCTGGCGTTGCGGATCTTCTTGCCGAAGCGGTCGTCGGACCGGTCGACCTCGGCGCGGATCCCCTCGGCCCGCAGGCGCGCGACGACCTCGTCGAGGTACGGCTCGAACGGCTCGGCGACGGGCACGGCGAGCACCTGCACGGGCGCGAGCCACGCGGGGAAGGCACCGGCGTAGTGCTCGGTGAGCACGGCGAAGAACCGCTCGATCGAGCCGAACAGGGCGCGGTGGATCATCACGGGGCGCTGCCGCGTCCCGTCGGGCGCCGTGTACTCGAGCTCGAACCGCTCCGGCAGGTTGAAGTCGAGCTGGATCGTGGACATCTGCCACGTGCGGCCGATCGCGTCCTTGGCCTGCACCGAGATCTTCGGGCCGTAGAACGCCGCGCCGCCGGGGTCGGGCACGAGGTCCAGGCCGGAGGCCTCCGCGACCGCGCGCAGCGTCTCGGTCGCCTCCTCCCACACCTCGTCGGAGCCGACCGACTTCTCGGGGTTGCGGGTCGACAGCTCGAGGTAGAAGTCGTCGAGCCCGTAGTCCTTGAGCAGGTCCAGGACGAAGGTGAGCAGGCTCGTGAGCTCGTCCTGCATCTGCTCGCGCGTGCAGTAGATGTGCGCGTCGTCCTGCGTGAAGCCGCGCCCGCGGGTCATGCCGTGCACGACGCCCGACTTCTCGTACCGGTACACGGTGCCGAACTCGAACAGCCGCAGCGGCAGCTCACGGTAGGAGCGCCCGCGCGAGCGGAAGATCAGGTTGTGCATCGGGCAGTTCATGGGCTTGAGGTAGTAGTTCTGCCCCGCCCGCTTCACGTGCCCGTCGGCGTCGCGCTCCTCGTCGAGCTGCATCGGCGGGTACATGCCGTCGGCGTACCAGTCGAGGTGTCCGGAGACCTGGAAGAGCTGCTCCTTGGTGATGTGCGGGGTGTTCACGAACGAGTACCCCGCCTGCACGTGCCGGCGGCGCGAGTACTCCTCCATCTCCATGCGGATGATCCCGCCCTTGGGGTGGAACACCGACAGCCCGGAGCCGATCTCCTCCGGGAAGGAGAAGAGGTCGAGCTCGCTGCCCAGGCGCCGGTGGTCGCGCCGCTCGGCCTCGGCGATGCGCTCGAGGTGCGCCTTGAGCTCGTCCTTGCTGGGCCAGGCGGTGCCGTACACGCGCTGCAGCTGCGGGTTCTTCTCCGAGCCGCGCCAGTAGGCCGCCGCCGACCGGGTCAGCTGGAAGCCGTTGCCGATCAGCCGGGTGCTGGGCAGGTGCGGGCCGCGGCACAGGTCCTGCCACACGACCGTCTCGGACTCGCGGCCCGCGCCGCGGACGTTCTGGTAGATCGACAGCCCGCCGAGCCCCACCTCCACCGAGGCGCCCTCGGCCGCGTCGCCCGCCTCGCCCTTCAGCCCGATCAGCTCGAGCTTGTACGGCTCGTCGGCGAGGACCTCGCGCGCCTGCGCCTCGGTGACGTCCCACCGCCGGAAGGTCTGCCCCTCCTTGACGATGCGGTTCATGACCTTCTCGAGGGCCTTGAGGTCCTCGGGGGTGAAGGGGGTCTCGACGTCGAAGTCGTAGTAGAAGCCGTCGGTGATGGGCGGGCCGATGCCCAGGCGCGCCTTCGGGTTGACCTCCTGCACCGCCTGCGCGAGCACGTGCGCCGCCGAGTGCCGCAGCACCGCGAGCCCGTCCGGGGAGTCGATCGTGACGGCCTCGACGCCCGCGCCCGCGGGCAGCGGGAGCGCGAGGTCCCTCAGCTCGCCGTCCACGCGCACGACGACGACCTCGCGGCGGTCGCCGAACAGGTCGGTGCCCGTCGTGCCCGCCTCCACCTGTCGTGCGACGCCGTCGACGGTGAGGTCCATGAGTTCGGGCACGGGTGCAGGCTCCTTGTCGTGCGCCCGCACCGCGGTGCGGCAGGTCGGCGGTCGCCGAGCGGGCGTGTCGATGCTACCGACCCGGCCCGGGCGAGCCGTACGGCGCACGAGGGCTCAGGGCAGCCGCTCGGGCACGTGCGCCTCGATCTCGGCGAGCCACGCCGCGGCGCTGGCGTCCGACGGCATGCGCCACTCGCTGCGCGGCGACAGCGTCCCGCCCGCGCTGACCTTCGGGCCGTTGGGCAGGGCGGAGCGCTTGAACTGGTGCGCGAAGAAGCGGCGGACGAAGACCTGCAGCCAGCGCCGGATCTCCGGCAGGTCGTACTCCGCGCGGCGCTCCGCCGGGAAGCCGGGCGGCCAGGCCCCGGACGCCGCGTCGTGCCAGGCGTGCCACGCGAGGAACGCGATCCGCGAGGGCCGCATCCCGTGCCGCAGCACCTGGAACAGCGTGAAGTCCTGCAGCCCGTACGGGCCGACGACGTCCTCGGTGCTCTGCATCCGCTCGCCCTCGCGCACGGGGACCAGCTCCGGCGAGATCTCCTGGTCGAGCACGCGCAGCAGCACCGCGTTCGTGGCGTCGTCGAAGTGGCGCTCCCCGACCACCCAGCGGATGAGGTGCTGGATCAGCGTCTTGGGCACGCCGGCGTTGACGCCGTAGTGCGACATCTGGTCCCCGACGCCGTAGGTGCACCAGCCGAGGGCGAGTTCCGACAGGTCGCCCGTGCCCAGCACGATGCCGCCGCGCTGGTTCGCGGCCCGGAACAGGTAGTCGGTGCGCAGACCTGCCTGGACGTTCTCGAACGTCACGTCGTAGACGTCGGCCCCCTTGCCGGCGGGGTGCCCCAGGTCCGTGAGCATCTGCAGCGCCGCCGGGCGGATGTCGATGGTCTCGTACGTCGTGCCCAGCGCCGCCATGAGCGCGAGCGCCGACGCCTTCGTCGTCTCGCTGGTGGCGAAGCCGGGCATGGTGAACGCGAGGATGTCGCTGCGGGGGCGGCCGAGCCGGTCCATCGCGTTCGCGGCGACGATGAGCGCGTGCGTCGAGTCGAGCCCGCCGGACACGCCGATCACGATCTTCGGGTCGCCGATCGAGCGCAGCCGCTGCTCGAGCGCCGACACCTGGATGTTGTAGGCCTCGTAGCAGTCGAGCGCGAGACGCTCGGGGTCGTCCGGCACGAAGGGGAAGCGGTCGACCACGCGGCGCAGGCCGATGTCCCCGGCGGGCGGCTCCAGCGTGAACCGGACCGTGCGACGGTCCTCGCCCGCCGCTGCCATGCCGAGCGCGCGGCGGTTGTCGTCGAACGTGCCCATCCGCAGGCGCTCCTGGCGCAGGCGCGTGAGGTCCACGTCCGCCACCGTCAGCAGCGCTCCGTCGGCGAAGCGCTCGCCCTCGGCGAGCACCTCCCCCAGCTCGTAGACGAGCGTCTGCCCGTCCCAGGAGAGGTCGGTGCTCGACTCGCCCTGCCCGGCCGCCGCGTAGACGTACGCCGCGAGGCACCGCGCCGACGCGGAGCGCACGAGCAGGCGCCGCTCCTCGGCGCGCCCGACCGTGATCGGGCTGCTCGAGAGGTTCGCCAGCACCGTCGCGCCCGCCAGGGCGGCCGTCGCGCTCGGCGGCACGGGGACCCACATGTCCTCGCACACCTCGACGTGCAGCACGAGGTCGCGCACGTCGGTCGCCGCGAACAGCAGGTCGGTGCCGATCGGGGCCTCCTGGCCGGCGACCCGGGTCGTGCCGCGCACGTCGTCGCCGGGCGCGAACCACCGGCGCTCGTAGAACTCCCGGTACGTCGGCAGGTGGGCCTTGGGCGCGACCCCGAGCACGCGCCCGCGGTGCACGACGACGGCGGCGTTGAGCAGCCGCGTGCCGTGCACGAGCGGCGCGCCGACGACCAGGACCGGGCGCAGGTCCACCGAGGCGGCGACGACGTCGCGCAGCGCGGCGTCGACCGCGTCCAGCAGCGTGTCCTGGAGGAAGAGGTCGTCGATCGAGTACCCCGAGAGGCACAGCTCGGGGAACACGGCGACGGCCACCCCGTCGGCGTCGCAGCGGCGCGCGGCCTCGAGCACGGCCGCCGCGTTGGCGGCCGGGTCGGCGACGCGCACCGGAACCGTGCACGCCGCCACGCGGGCGAAGCCGTGGGCGTAGGCGGAGAGGAAGTCCACGTCGGGAGTCTTCCACGCGGTCGCCGAGGCGCAGGTCGGACGGTGATCCGCGGCGGGACGGCCGGAGCGCCCACGCCCGCCCGGCGACGGGTGGCCGCCGACGCGCCGGGGACGACGACGGCCCCCGACCGTGGGGTCGGGGGCCGTCGCGGGGTGGTGGGCGATACTGGGTTCGAACCAGTGACCTCCTCGGTGTGAACGAGGCGCTCTACCACTGAGCCAATCGCCCGGTGCCGCAGCCCGTGGGCCGCTGCGGTGCACGATGCTAGCCGACGTCCCGGGCAGTTGGCGAAACGCGCCCCGGCTCCCCCGGCCCGCGCCCCACCGGTCGTCGGGTCGCGGCCGCCACGAGCGGACCGCGGAGCGCACCGACGGCGCCGCCCGGCGTGCAGACGACGCCGCGACGGGGCACCCTCTGGTCACCCGGCGGCGACGGCACTAGCCTGCGCGAGGGACGGCGGGGGGAACGCCGCGCCTGCCGCACGCCCGGGCGGGTGAACTGTGCGCACGGACCGGTCCAATCGGGCATGTGGCCTGCCATGATGTGAATTCCCCAGCCCCCCGCGGGCGTCAGTCACCAGGAGGACCCGATGACGGATTCGTCGTACGACGCCGTCGAGGTCGTCGCCATGCAGCTGATCGGGTCCGACGCCACTGTCATCCCGGTGTCCGCGGAGCTGTCGTTCCGTACCGCCGACCCCTACACCGTGCGTGCGGTCTTCACCGGCGCCCACACGATGTCGACGTGGCTGCTCGGCCGCGAGCTCCTCGCGCAGGGTGTGCACGCGACGGCCGACGCGCCCGCGGGCGACGGCGACGTCCAGGTGTGGCGCGACGACGACCCCGACTACACCCTGGTCTCGCTCAGCGGGGTCGAGGGCAGCGCGCTGCTGGCGGCGCCGACCGAGCCGCTCGTGCGGTTCCTCGCCGCGACCGAGTCGCTCGTCCCCACGGGGTCGGAGTCCGACCGCATGGAGAGCGAGATCAGCGCCCTGATCGCCGCGCTGCTGACGGCCTGACGCACGCGCCACCGCCCGACCCACGCACCGAACCACGGCCGGTCCCGCCTCGCGGGGCCGGCCGTCGTCGTCCCCCGTCCCGGGGCGCCCTCAGGGGTCGATGTCCGCAGCCGCACGCTCCTGGAAGACGCGCTGCGCCTCGAGGGAGAGCGGCCCCGGTGCGACGTCCGCGTCGTCGAGCCGGACGACCGGTGACACGTTGCGGATGGACCCCGACAGCGTCAGGTGAGCCCGGCCCGCGGCGACCTCGTCGAGCACGGCCCACGGCAGCTCGTCCGGCGCCGCCTCCCGGACCGGCAGCCCCGCCTCGGCGCCCCACTCGAGCAGGAGCGCCCGCGTGATCCCGGCGAGGCAGCCGGTCTCGAGCGACGGCGTCAGCAGCTCGCCCCCGATCTCGACGACGACGTTCGAGCCGGTCCCCTCGCACAGCAGGCCACGCGTGTTCGCGAGGACGGCCTCGTCCGCGCCCGCGGCGCGCGCACGCGCGAGCGCCACGACGTTCTCGGCGTAGGACGTCGTCTTCAGGCCTGCCACGGCCGACCGCTCGTTGCGCACCCAGGGCACCCGCACGACGCGGGAGGTCTCGGCGCGGCCGGCCGGTCCGGCGACGACCACGACGGTCGGCCGCTGCTCGTCGGAGGGCGCGCGGTTCGAGCCCATCGGCCCGGGCCCGCCCGTCACCGTGATGCGCAGGCGGCCCGCCTCGGCGCCGGCGGCGGCGAGGGTCTCGTCCACCGCCCGCCGGACGACGTCCATCGGCACGGGCGGCAGCCCGAGGCCCTGTGCGGAGCGCTCGAGGCGGGCGAGGTGCCGGGTGAGCGCGAACGCGCGACCGCCGTAGACGGCGCACGTCTCGAAGACGCCGTCCCCCACCGTCAGGCCGTGGTCGACCGCCGTGAGGACGCGGTCGTCGGGTCCGTGCAGGCCGCCGTCGGCCCAGATGACGTGCTCCACGTCACTCATCCTCGCACCGGGACGCCGCCCGCGCGTGGTGGGTGGGCCGCGGACGCGAGGCCCACCAGGCGGGCCGCCTTGAGCTCGGTCTCGTCCCACTCCCGCAGCGGGTCGCTGTGCCACGTGATGCCGGCACCGGTGCCGAACCGCAGCACGTCGTCGGCCCACCAGAACGTCCGGATGCCGACGGCGAGCTCGGCGCGCACGTCACCGTCGTCGCCGACGTGCACCCAGCCGACGACGCCGCAGTACGGGCCCCGGGGCACGGTCTCCAGCGCGTCGATGACGCGCAGCGCCGAGCTCTTGGGGGCTCCCGATACCGACCCCGGCGGGTACGTGGCGTCCAGGACGCGCGCCACGAGGTCGGGCGCGGCGCGCACGTCGTCCGCGAGCGTCCCGGTGACGGTGGAGACGAGGTGGGCCAGGCCCGGGTGGTGCTCGACCTCCAGCAGGCTCGTCACGCGGACGGTGCCCGGCCGGCACACGCGCTGCAGGTCGTTGCGGACGAGGTCGGTGATCATCACGTTCTCGGCGCGGTCCTTGGCGGTGAGCCCGTCGGCCGTGGCCGCCGTGCCCTTGATCGGCGCGGACGTGAGCTCACCGTCGCGCAGGCGCAGGTAGAGCTCGGGCGACGCCGTGACCACCCAGCACGCCGGGTCCGCTCCCCCGCCCGGCACGTGGACGCCGCCGGCGTACGGCGCCGGGTTGCCGGCCTCCAGGCGCGCCGCCAGCGCCCCCGCGTCCGGCCCGGCCGGCCCGGCCGGGAGCGGCGCCGCGAGCACCCGGCAGAGGTTCGCCTGGTAGACGTCCCCCTCGCGGACGTGGTGGCGCACGCGGTCGACGGCCGCGACGTACGCCTCCCGGTCGAGGGACGTGCGCCAGCCGCCGGGCTGCGGGCCCTGCCACGCGGCGGGGTCACCGACGGGCGCGTCGGCCCCGGCACCCGTGACGACCTCCGCGAAGCGCCACGCGTCGACGCGGCCCTCGAACGTGCCGACGACCGCCCACCAGCCCGGTGTCGTGAGCGCAGCCGGGTCCGTGCGGACGTCCGCGTGCTCGACGACGCCGCTCGCCCGGACGCCGGCGAACCAGGCCCGGCCGGGGCGGGGGGCGACGGGCGTGGGCACGGCGTCAACCTACCGAGCGGGGCCGCCCGGGCGGCCGTCCCGTCCGCGCCGCGAGTGCCCGACCTGCGGCGACGCGTCGGTGACCGTGCCGCGGGGATTCGTCCGCCCGCCGTCCGCCCGCCGCGACGGCGTGCCCGGGCACGTGGTCCGCGGCACACGGGAGCCGGTTGGACTCCTGCGTCGAACCTGGTCTAGAGTCTTCGACGCACCCCGGAACGCCGGAAACGGCGGGACGGAGATGTGCGGACGTGGCTCAGTGGTAGAGCATCACCTTGCCAAGGTGAGGGTCGCGGGTTCGAATCCCGTCGTCCGCTCGGAGAATCATCCCCGCCGGCTTTCCGAGCCGTTGTGGACTCCGGTTCCACCGGTGGAGTGGCCGAGAGGCGAGGCAGCGGCCTGCAAAGCCGTATACACGGGTTCGAATCCCGTCTCCACCTCGTAGCAACTCCCCCAAGGGGCGATTGGCGCAGCGGTAGCGCGCTTCCCTGACACGGAAGAGGTCACTGGTTCGATCCCAGTATCGCCCACCCGCAAGGCCCCAGGTCATCGACCTGGGGCCTTCGTCGTACCCGGGGAAGCGCCCGCCGATGCCCCTGGCCGCGGTGGAGCCCGAGGGCGAGGAACCTGCCGCGCACGCGCCAGAGCGCTCACCACGGGAGGAGGCCGTCCTCGTCCGAGAGGGTGCCGGTGGGACCGTCCGGGCCCAGCGTCGCCAGGCGCACGACGACCCGGGCGCTCTCCGCCGCCGGGCGCCCGATGCCGAAGGCGGCGGTCATGTCGGTCGCCGTGGTGCCCGGCTCGACGGCGTTGAACCGGATGCCGGGCTCGGCCTTGGCGTACTGCACCGTCAGCATGGTGGCCGCCGCCTTGGACGCGGAGTACAGCGCGAGCGACAGGTCGAACTCCGGCCGCTCGGGGTTGGTCACCGCCCAGAACGAGCCGGCGCTGCTCGAGATGGTGACGACGTTGGCGTTCTGCGACCGACGCAGCAGGGGCAGCGCCGCCTGCGTGACGCGCACGATCCCCACGGCGTTCGTCTCGAAGGACCTCGACGCCGCGGGCCCGTCGAGCCCCGTCTCCAGGACGCCCGCGCTGTGCACCAGCACGTCCAGCCTCCCCTCGGCCGCGTCGATCGCCGCCAGGGCGCTGGTCACGGAGGCGTCGTCGGTGACGTCCAGCTGCACGGTGCGGGCGCCGAGCACCGCGGCGGCGGCCTCCCCCCGCGCGGCGTCGCGCGCGCCGACGTACACGACGTGCCCCGCTGCCACGAGCTGGCGGGCGGTCTCGAACCCGATGCCCTTGTTGGCCCCGGTGATCAGTGCGACGGTCATGTCGTCCCTCTCGACTCGATCGGCCCGGTCGGGCCGTCGAGGACGCTAGGAGCGGCGCTCCCGCCCACCCAGGGCCCTGCGCAGCCGGGGGTGTGACGGGACCCCCGCTGACCGGTGGGCAGGGGCCTACGCTCGCCCCCGTGAGTGAGTCGACGAACGCGCTCGGGGCGTTCCTGCGGGCCCGGCGGGAGCTGGTGACGCCCGCGCAGGCGGGCATCCCCGACGTGGGTGTGCGGCGTGTGCCGGGGCTGCGCCGGGAGGAGGTCGCGATGCTCGCCGGCATCAGCGCCGACTACTACCTACGGCTCGAGCGGGGCCGTGACCGCCGTCCCTCGGTCCAGGTGCTCGAGTCCATCGCCCGTGTGCTCCAGCTCGACGACGACCACGTCGCCCACCTGCTGACGCTGGTCGCCGAGCTCCCCCGGCACCGGCGGCGCCGGCCGCGGACCCAGACGCCGCCCGCGGGGGCACTCAAGCTCCTGGACTCGCTGGCGCAGCCCGCCTTCATCGAGGACCGGCACTTCGACATCCTCGCCGCGAACGCCATGGCCACGGCGCTCTCGCCGCGCCTCGCCGTCGGAGGCAACCAGCTGCGGGACCTGTTCGTGGACCCGGCCGAGCAGGCGCTGCACGTGGAGTGGGAGGGCGTCACGGAGTGTTTCGTCGCCAACCTGCGGCAGGCGGTGGGGACCGACGTGGACGACCCCCGCTTCATCGAGCTGACGGGCGAGCTGTCGCTGGCGAGCCCCCGGTTCCGCGAGCTGTGGGCCCGCCACGAGGTGCGCGGGCAGCGGGGCACTCCCCTGCGGTTCGACCACCCCCAGGTCGGGGAGATGACCCTCAACCGCGAGCGGTTGACCATCAACGGCACCGACGGCCTGATGCTCGTCGTCTACCACCCCGACGCCGCGTCCGCCGATGCGCAGAAGCTCGCCCTCCTGGCCTCCGCCGCCCTGCCCACCGCGAGCCGCGACCGCGACGTGGCGAGCGCGCCGTCGACCACGACGCGAGGAGCAGCGCTGTGACGACCATCGGCATCCTCGGTGCCGGCCAGGCAGGGAGCACCCTCGCCCGGGCGTCGATCGCGGCCGGGTACGACGTCGTGATCGCGAACTCCCGCGGACCGGAGACCCTCGGCGGCCTGCTCGACGAGCTGGGCCCGCGGGCGCGCGCCGCGCACGTGGCGGAGGCGGCGGCGGAGGCCGACTTCGCGGTCACCGCGTTCCCGTACGCGCCCCACGCCCGGCTACCGGTCGAGGAGCTCCGGGGAAAGGTCGTGCTCGACAACAACAACTACATGGCCTGGCGCGACGGGAACATCCCCGACGTCGACCTCGGGCGCACGACGATCCACGAGCTGCGTCAGGAGCAGCTGCCGACGTCGAAGCTCGTGAAGGCGTTCACCCACATCCAGTTCCACGGACGTCACCCCGTCCGGGTCCCGGGCGACCGGATGCCCGCCCTGCTCCGGCTGGCCAGGCCGGCCGGCGCCCCCGATCGCACGGCGCTGGTCGTCTCGAGCAACTTCCCGGACGCCGTCGAGCTCGTGACCCGCTACTACGACGACCTGGGTTTCGACGCCGTGGACAACAGCCCGCTCAGCGAGTCATGGCGAAGCGCCCCCGGAACGCCGATGTGGCGCCATCACGTCGACGGGCAGACCCGGGAGGAGCTCGTCGAGAACCTGCGGCGCGCGGAGCGGGTCGTCGGCCCGTCACGTCGAGGCGCACCCGGGGCGGCACGGCACGACGTCCGCTAGGCCGAGGTCGACCGGCCCACCTCGACGGCGTCGGGCGTGGCCGCGTCGGTGCGAGGGGGTCCCGGCGGCGTGGCGGCCGTCGGTTCGCGAGCGTCATTGCGGCGGGTCTCCGGATCCGTGCCATCCGAGGTTCCTCGTCTCGGCGACCGGCGGCCGAGCGCGCACGATCGAATCGGTTCGCCTCGGTGCGGGCCACCCGGACGTGCGATATGTCTGGATTCTGCGGATGTTCGCTGCTACCTTCGAACCGGTTCGACACCCGACACCGTGGTCGGGCGGTTCGAGAGGAGGCGCAGTGGCCACCATCGGTGACGTCGCGAAGCTCGCGGGGGTCTCCCGCAGCACCGCGTCGTACGCACTCTCGGGCAAGCGCGCGATCTCGGACGAGGTCCGGGACCGCGTCTACGCCGCCGTGCGCCAGCTCGGGTACACGCCCAACGCCGGCGCCCGCGCGCTCGCGACGTCGCAGACGATGGTGATCGGGCTGCTCGCCCAGTTCCTGCCCGACGAGTTCGCGCCCGCCATGCTGCAGTACATCCTCGGGGTCTCCGACAGTGCCCGGGAGCTCGGCTACGACATCCTGCTGGTCACGGAGGAGGACGGGACCCGGGCGCTGAAGCGGATCACGGACTCGCGCGCCGTCGACGGCGTGGTCCTCCTCAACGTCGCCGAGGACGACGAGCGGCTCCCGATCCTGCGCGAGGCGGCCCAGCCCGGTGCGCTCGTCGGGCTGCCGGCGGACTGCGCCGGCGTGGACGTCTTCGACCTCGACTTCGAGGAAGCGGGCCGCATGATGGTCGAGCACCTCGTGCGACTGGGCCACCGCGAGCTGGTGCTGGTCTCGCAGCCCGAGCACGTCGTGCAGCGCGGCGGGGCCTACGTCTGGCGCCTGCAGAACGCCGCTCTGGAGGCCGCTGCGCTGCGCGGCGTCGTCCTGCACACGTACTTCGGCGCCTCGCGGCAGCCCGAGATCGGGCGCCAGCTGACGCAGCTCCTCGACGCGCACCCGACCGCGACGGGTCTGCTGCTGAACAACGAGGCGGCAGCCGCCGCGCTGCCGTCGGTGCTGAGCGGGCGCGGCCTGCGCGCGCCCGAGGACCTGTCCGTCGTCGGACGCTACTCCGACGAGTTCGCGCGCACGTTCTCCCTGCCCTACTCGTCGATCGAGAGCGCGCCCGACCGCCTCGGCCGCATGGCCGTGCGCACGCTGGTGGACCGGATCGAGCGACGGGCCGGTGGCCCGCACGTGGTCCGGTTCATCTCGCCGGACTTCGCCGAGCGGCACAGCACGGCCCCGCCACGGGCGGCAGGGTCGCCGGCGCCGCGCCGGGACCACTGACACCTCGGTCGGTGGCGCGCCGCCGAGCCGCCACCACGTCGTCGTCGACGACCGCACCGGGCACCCCCTGTCCGGCTGTTCCGCGATTCAAGGAGGAATCACGTGAAGCGAATCTCCCTGCCGGTGCGCGTCCTCGGCGTCGCCGGCGCCCTCGCGCTCGGCCTGGCGTCCTGCTCGTCCGGCGGTGCCGGCGGTGACGAGACCGGGTCGGGTGCCGGCGGCGGCACGTACACCTGGTGGGACCCGTACCCCCAGCACGAGGACGGCTCCGAGTGGGCGAACCGCGTCCAGGCGTGCGGCGACGAGGCCGGGGTCACCATCGAGCGGACGGCGTACGACACCACGGCGCTGACCAACCAGGCGCTGCTCTCGGCCCAGGAGGGCACGTCACCCGACATCATCCTCATCGACAACCCGGCCGTCTCCACGCTCGCCGACACCGGCATGCTCAGCACGATGGAGGAGCTCGGGTTCGACACCGAGGGGATCGACGCGAACCTGCTCGCCGCCGGCGTCGTCGACGGCTCGACCTACGGCATCCCGATCGGCGCCAACACGCTCGCGCTCTACTACAACAAGGCGATCCTGGACGCGGCCGGCGTCGACCCCGCCACCGTCACCGACTGGGCGAGCCTCGAGGACGCGCTGGCGAGGGTGAGCGCGACCGGGAGCAAGGGCATCACGTTCGCGGGCATCGGGACCGAGGAGGGCTCGTTCCAGTTCCTGCCCTGGTTCTGGGGGGCCGGCGCCGACCTGCGTGACCTCGACTCGCCGGAGGCGGTGGCGGCCCTGACGCTGTGGACGTCGTGGCTCGAGCAGGGGTACGCGCAGCAGTCGGCGATCAACAACTCCCAGAACACGACCTGGGAGGAGTTCCTGACGGGCACCTTCGCGTTCGCCGAGAACGGGACCTGGCAGGTCGACAGCGCCGCGGAGGCCGACTTCGAGACCGGCTACATCCAGATCCCGGCCCAGGACGGCGGGGGCGCACCGGCGCCCACCGGCGGCGAGTTCATCGTGGCCCCCGTGCAGACGAGCACGGACCGCTACGAGGTGACCACCCAGATCGTCGAGTGCATGACGACGCCCGAGGGCATGGTCGAGACCGCCGAGACCTTCGCGTACTACGTGCCGCCGACGCAGGAGGGCCAGGCCGTGCTGGTCGAGGCGCACCCCGAGCTCGAGACGTGGGTGGAGGCCGTCCGTGCCGCGAAGGGCCGCACCTCCGACGACCTCGGGACGGACTACCCCCTGGTCTCCGAGCAGCTGTGGACCGCGGTGCAGCAGGCCCTGTCGGGGGCCGCGACGCCCCAGGAGGCCCTCACCGACGCGCAGGCGGCCGCCGAGTCCGCGACCAGCTGACCCTCCCGTCCCAGCTCCCCCGGGTGACCACGTCATGACCTCCACCCCGACGACCGTCGGGCGGGCCGGCGTGACCGGAGGGGCGTCCGGTGCAGTACCGGCCGGCGCCCCTCCGGTCCACCGCGCGCGCCGGCCGCGACGGACCTCGACCTCGTGGGCAGCGCTCGCGTTCGCCGCGCCGCTCCTGGTCTACCTCGCGGTGTTCTACGCGTTCCCGCTGTACCGCAACGTCGAGCTCAGCCTGCACGACTACACGGTCCGCGCGTTCGTCCGCGGCGACGCCGAGTTCGTCGGTCTGGACGTCTTCCGGGAGGTCGTGACGTCGTCGACGTTCCCGGTCGCGGTCCGCAACACCGCGATCTTCGTCGTCGTCTCGCTCGTGCTCCAGTACACGATCGGGCTGGCGCTCGCGGTGTTCTTCCGGGGCACCTTCCGGCTGTCCGCGGTCCTGCGCGCGATGTTCCTCGTCCCGTGGCTCCTGCCGCTCATCGTGTCCGCGTCCACGTGGGCCTGGATGCTCAACAGCGACAACGGGATCGTGAACGCGGCGCTCGGTGCCTTCGGCGTGGATCAGGTCAACTGGCTGACGTCGCCCGACCTCGCCATCTGGGCCGTCACGATCGCCAACGTCTGGCTCGGCATACCGTTCAACCTGGTCGTCCTGTACTCGGGGCTGCAGAACCTGCCCGGCGACGTGTACGAGGCGGCGTCGCTGGACGGCGCCGGTGCCTGGCACACCTTCCGGCGCATCACGTTCCCGCTGCTGCGTCCGGTCTCCGCGATCACGCTGCTGCTCGGGTTCATCTACACGCTCAAGGTCGTCGACGTGATCTGGGTGATGACCACCGGCGGTCCCGCCACCTCCTCGACGACGCTCGCCGTGTGGTCCTACCGCGAGGCGTTCGGGACCGGGCAGCCGGACTTCTCCCCCGCCGCAGCGGTCGGCACCCTCCTCATCCTCGTCGCCGTCGTCATCGGCTTCCTGTACCTGCACCTCCAGCGCCGCGAGGAGACGAGCTCATGACCGCGCGCCGCAGCCGGTGGAGGACCGCGATCGGCGTCGTCCTCACCGCCGTCATGCTCTTCCCGGTCTACTGGATGGTGAACGTCTCGCTCACCCCGACGAGCGCCCTGCGGCTCGACCCGCCGCGGCTGTTCCCGGTCGCCCCCACGCTCGAGGGGTACCGGGCGGTCCTGCAGCAGCAGCTCCCTGCGCTCGGCACGAGCCTGCTCGTGGGGCTCGGCTGCGTCGCCGTGACCCTGCTCGTCGCCGCGCCCGCGGGGTACGCGATCGCGCTCCTGCGACTGCGCGGTCGCGGTCCCCTGAACTTCCTCCTGCTCGTGGCGCAGATGATCCCGGCCGTCGTCATGGCGATGGGGTTCTACGCGATCTACGTGCGGCTCGGCCTGCTCAACAGCCTCCCGGGCCTCATCGTCGCCGACTCGACGGTCGCCGTGCCCTTCGGGGTGCTGCTGTTCTCGGCGTTCATGTCGGGGATCCCGAGGGAGCTGGTGCAGGCTGCGACCATCGACGGCGCGGGCGTCTGGCGCGTGTTCCGGTCGATCGTGCTGCCGATGAGCCGCAACTCCGTCCTGACCGTGTCGCTGTTCGCGTTCCTGTGGGCCTGGTCCGACTTCATCTTCGCCTCCACCCTGAACCGCAACGGCGAGCTCGTGCCGATCACGCTGAGCATCTACACGTACATCGGCAACAACACCACCCAGTGGAACGCGATCATGGCCACCGCCGTCATCGCGTCGATCCCCGCGGCGATCCTCCTGGTCGTCGCCCAGCGCTACGTGGCCGCCGGCGTGACCGCCGGAGCCGTGAAGGACTGACAGCGACCATGACGACAGCCGCGCCGCCCCTCGGCCCCGACCGACGAGCGGCCGCACCGGTGGTGCCGGGTGCCGGCACCCGCCGGGGCGTCGCCCTCCCCGAGGTCGCGCTCCGCGCCGGGTTCTGGCAGCGCCTGCAGGACGTGAACGCGAACGCCACGCTCGACCACTGCCTCCACTGGATGGAGCGCCTCGGGTGGCTCACCAACTTCGACCGCGTGGCCCACGGGACGACCGGTGGCGAACGGCCGGGGTGGCAGTTCTCGGACTCCGAGGTCTACAAGCTGATCGAGGCGCTGGCGTGGGAGCACGGCCGGACCGGCGACCCGGGCGCGGACCGGCTGGTCCGCGCGCTCACGGCCCGGGTGGCAGCGGCGCAGGACGAGGACGGCTACCTGAACACGTGCTACGGCCACGCGGGGCAGGCACCGCGCTACCGCGACCTCGAGAGCGGCCACGAGCTCTACTGCACGGGACACCTCCTGCAGGCCGCCGTCGCCCGGCTCAGGACGCACGGTCCCGACCTCCTGGTCGAGGTCGCGCACCGGGCGGCCGACGAGGTGTGCCGGACCTTCGGCGCCGAGGGTCTGGACGCCGTCTGCGGCCACCCGCAGATCGAGCTCGGGCTCGCCGAGCTCGGTCGCGCGCTGGGCGAGCCGCGGTACACGGACCAGGCCCGGCTGTTCGTCGAGCGACGGGGGCACGGCCGGCTGCGACCGCTGCCGCTGCTCGCCCCCTCCTACTTCCAGGACGACGTCCCGGTCCGGAGCGCGGAGTACTGGCGCGGGCACGCGGTGCGGGCGCTCTACCTGACGGCCGCGGCCGTCGACGTCGCCGTCGACACGGGCGACCACGAGCTCCTGGACGCGGTGGAGCGGCAGTGGGACCGCTCGGTCGAGCGGCGCACGTACATCACCGGCGGCATGGGCTCGCGCCACCAGGACGAGGGCTTCGGGGAGGACTGGGAGCTCCCGCCCGACCGCGCGTACTGCGAGACGTGCGCCGGTGTCGCATCGGTCATGGTCTCCTGGCGCCTGTACCTGGCCACGGGCGACGTGAAGTACGCCGATCTCATGGAGCGCACCTTCTACAACGTCGTCGCGACGTCGCCGCGGGAGGACGGCCGCGCCTTCTTCTACGCCAACCCGCTGCAGCAACGGGTCGCCGGGACGGACGTCCCGGCCGACGCGGAGAACCCGCGCGCCGAGGGCGGCGTCCGTGCCCCGTGGTTCGACGTCTCGTGCTGCCCCACGAACGTCGCGCGCACGCTCGCGTCGTGGACCGCGTACCTCGCGTCCGTCGACGGCACCGAGGTGACGCTGCTGCAGTACGCGTCCGGGGTGCTGTCGCTCGACCTCGCCGACGGCAGCCGCGTGGTCCTCGACGTCGAGACCTCCTACCCGCACGCGGGGACCGTGGCGGTGCGCGTCGTCGAGGGCCCGGACGTGCCGGTCGACCTGCGCCTGCGCGTGCCGGCGTGGGCGTCCGGCGCGATGGTCCGGCGGGGAGGCGTCGCGTCCGCGGTCGAGCCCGGCTGGACGACCCTGGACGGGGTCCGCGCCGGCGAGCGGGTGGATCTGGTGCTCCCGGTGGGTCCCCGCCTCACCTGGCCCGATCCGCGCATCGACGCGGTGCGCGGGTGCGTGGCGGTGGAGCAAGGGCCCGTCGTGCTGTGCGTCCAGGACACGGACGTGCCGGAGTGGCTCGACCTCGACCTGCTCGTGCTCGAGCCGGCGGCGCCGCTCGTCGGGGACGGCGACGGCGCCCTCGTCACCGTGCGCCCCGTGCGCACGCCCGAGCGCGGCCGCACCTACCGCAGCGCCCGCCCGGACCTCGAGCCCGGTGAGGCCGTCCGGGTGCGGTTCGGCCCGTACCACGCGTGGGCGAAGGAGCCGACGACCATGCGGGTCTTCGTACCGGTCGCCCCGGCGCGGGACACCGACTGACCGGCGCAGCACCTCCGGGCGCGGACGCGGCCCCGTGGAGCTCACGCTCCGCGGGGCCGCGCCGCGCCGCCCGGGCGCCGCCGCGCGTCAGCGCAGCGTGATGCTGTCCAGCTCGGCGTAGCCCACGCCGCCGCCGAAGGACGGCGCCCCCTTCGCGAGCCGGATGACGTTGTAGCCCGCGCGCAGCTGCACCGTGACGTTCGCCGTGGCGAACTGTGCCCACCCGGCCGTCGGGGCGTACGACACCGTGCTGAACGCGCCGCCGTTGTAGGCCAGGCCGTGCGTCGACGTGGCACCCGTGCCGTTGGCGTAGCGGACCGCCATCGTGTAGCTGCGTGCCGTGGGCACGTTCACCACGAAGTCGACGAAGCTGTGCGAGCGCATGTCCGCCACCCCGTCGATGCCGCCGACGTACGCCCCGTTGGACGCCGCGGAGGACGTGCGCGTGGCCGCGTTCACCACGGTCGCGTTCTCGGCCTCGTACACCTGCTGCCACGAGGTCGTCGGACCGGCCGCCGGCGTCACGAGCACCTGGTAGACGCCCTCGGCCGTCATGCCGTTCACCGGCACGGTGACCGACCCGTTCGTCACCGGCACGGTCGAGCTCGACAGCACGGTGGGTGCCGCGACCGCGGTGCCGCGACCGGTGCCCGGGGTCGACGACACGGTGACCCGGACCGACGACCCGAAGGCCCCCAGGCCCGTCAGCCGCACGGCGTTGTTGCCGCTGTCACCGCCGAGCACCACGTTGACGATCCGCCGCGTGGAGTCGTAGGACGCCACGCCGTCCAGCCAGCTCTGCGGGACGTTCCGGACGATGTTGCCCGCCATGTCGCCGTACCACCGGTACGCCCAGTAGGACGCAGTCGGCCGGCCGGACGTCGTGAACAGCCCGTTGAACGTGCCGGCCTCGAACCAGTAGGCGCGGTGGGCGTCACGTGCGCCGTGCCGCTCGAGTACCGCCATCCAGTGCAGCGCCACGCTCGGGATGTCCATCTGCCTGAGCGAGTTGTACTCGTTGATCGAGATCTGCCGCGGCGAGATGCCGAGCGACCGCTCGAGGGCACGGTAGTCCGCCACGTGGGCGGCGAAGTCGTTCCACCCCATGTCGCCGAGCTCGTGCCAGACGATCACGTCCGGGACGGTGCCGGTGTCCCGCGCGTGGGTGAGGAACGCACGCATCCGGGCGGGGTCGTACCAGGACCAGCTCGGCCCGACGATCGGCGTCACCGGGTCGAGCGACCGCACGAGACGGAAGGTCCTCGTCCAGCCGTCGTGGAACGACCCCGCAGCGGCGGTCTCCCACGTCCAGTCCGGCTCGTTCCAGAGCTCCCAGCCCATGATGTTCGTGGTGGTGGTGGCGGCCAGGCGCGCCCGCACCATGGTCCGCACCTTCTGCTCCCAGTCCGGCCAGCCCGCCCAGCGGTAGGGGAACGTCGGGTAGATGTCGGGCATCCGGATGAGCTGCTGCCCGCCGGCGCGCGTGATGTTCCCCGCGACGGAGAGCGCGTCGCAGCAGGGCTGGGTGGCGCCGTTCCCCAGGTGCGTCGTACCGGGTGGCGGCTGCGTGAAGCCGTTCACGCTCAGCGGGAGCAGCTGGTCGGTCGTCGGCCGGCTGTCGCTGCCGACTGCGTACAGGCCCCCGGCGGCCACGTGCGTCACCGGGCGCACGACGGTGCCCACGTCCACCGTGAGCGTGTTGCCCGCGGCCGTGGCCGGGCCCGCGGGCACGAGCAGGGCGGCCACCGCGAGGGCGGCGGCGCTGAGAACTGCGGTCGTCTGTCGTCGCACTGCGTCTCCCTGAAGAATCGTCCTGCTCGTCGTCGAGCAGCGAGGAATCGCACTGCGCACGGGGTACCACCGCACGCACGGGAATGACGGCACGTCGGTGTGCACGCCATTGACGGGCCCGTGGGACAAGGATGTCGAACCGGTTCGGCGACGGGCGTAGATCGGAACCTAGAATCGAACGCCGTCACATGCAAGGCCCCTTCTTCTCCGTTCGCGCGCCCGCTCGGAGGGCCCCGTGCTCAGGTCGCGCGGCTCGGCCGGAGCTGGGTCGCCAGGTGCAGCACGAGGTCGCGTCGGCGCGCACGGGCCGGGTCGCCGGTCCGCGCCGGGACGGATACCGCGTCCTCCGGTGCGCACAGGCTGATGAGGACGACGAACACGTCCTCCGGGGTCCAGCGCGGGTCGATCCCGCCTGCGGCGGCGATCTCCCGCACGCGTCGCAGCGGGTCCGTCCCGGACGTGGAGATGAGCTCGCGGAGGTCGTCCTCGATCTCGAGCCGGGCCCAGGTGAGGATGCGCGGGTTGTGGGGGTCGCGGGAGATGTGGTCGAACATCCGACCGGCGAGCGTGACGAGGTCGTCCGCGTCGTCGCCGATGGCCGCGTCCAGGTTGGCGACCGCGTCGAGGACGCACGCCCGGAACAGGCCGGCCTTGTCGGAGTAGTAGGCGTAGATGCGCTGGACGTTGGCGCCCGCCGCCTTCGCGATGCGGTCGACGCGCGCCCCCGCGAGCCCGTAGGCCGCGAACTCGACGTGCGCAGCGTCACGGATGTTGGCCCGCGTCCGGGCACCGTCGTCACGCATGTCCGCACGGTAGCGTGCACAAGCCAAATGCCTGCTTGCCCACCGTGAAGGATGCACCACGTGACCCTGCAGTCCCCGCCGTCCCCGACCGGCACCGAGGCGCCCACCGCGAAGCACCGGTGGTGGATCCTCCTGGTCGTCGCGCTCACCCAGCTCGTCGTCGTCCTCGACGGCACCATCGTCAACATCGCGCTCCCCCAGGCACAGCAGTCGATCGGTCTGTCCGACCTCGAGCGTCAGTGGGTCGTCACGGCGTACGCCCTGTGCTTCGGGGCGCTCCTCCTGCTCGGCGGTCGGATCGCCGACTACTGGGGCCGCAAGCGCACGTTCCTGGTCGGGATGATCGGCTTCGGCATCGCCTCCGGCTACGGCGGTCTCGTCGACAGCGGGGCCGAGCTGATCGTCGCCCGCGGCCTCCAGGGCGTCTTCGCCGCGCTCATGGCGCCGGCCGCGCTGGCCATCCTCACCACCACCTTCCCCGGCGGCAAGGACCGCATCACGGCGTTCGCGGTCTTCGGCAGCATCGCCGGTGCGGGCGCCGGCGTCGGGCTCGTCCTCGGCGGCGTGCTCACCGAGTTCGCCAGCTGGCGCTGGTGCCTGCTCGTGAACGTCCCGATCGTCGCGGTCGCCGTCGTCGCCGGTGCCTTCCTGCTCACCGAGTCGCGCGCCGACGGGGACAAGACGTACGACTGGATCGGCGCGGTCCTCGTCGTCCTGGGCCTCGGCTCGCTCGTCTACGGCTTCACGCGGGCCGAGCACGGCTGGGGGCACGCCGACGTCATCGGCTTCATCGGCGGCGGGGTGGCCCTGCTCGCCCTGTTCGTCCTCAGCCAGACGAGGGTCGCGCACCCGCTCCTGCCGTTGCGGGTCGTCCGGCACCGGGTCCGCGCGGGCGCGCTCCTCCTCCAGGCGGTGGCCGGGAGCGTCATGATCGGCGCGATGCTGTACGTGACCCTCCACCTGCAGATCGTGCTCGCGTTCAGCCCGCTGCAGGCCGGGCTCGCCTCGCTCCCCCTCACGGTGGTCATCGGCGTCGTCGCCCCGCTCCTCGCCCGCTTCCTCCCGGTGACCGGGCCGCGCGTCATCATGATCCTCGGCCCGCTCCTCGGCGCCGCTGCGATGCTCTACCTGAGCCGGCTCACCGCCGACGGGTCCTACGTCGTGCAGGTCCTGCCCGCGCTCGTCCTGCTGGGCGTCGGCATGGCGATGATGTTCGTCCCGATGCAGAACCTCGCCCTGGTCGGGGTCGAGCCGCACGACGCCGGCGTCGCCAGCGCCGCGACCAACGCCGCCATGCAGATCGGCGGGTCGATCGGCCTCGCCGTGTTCACCGCGGTCTACGCGGCGGCCGGCGGCGACGGCAGGACCCCGGACGCGCTCGTGGACGGGTACTCCGCCGCGTTCGTCGCGACCGCCGTCGCGCTGCTCGTCGGCATGGTCGTCGCCGTCGTGTGCATCCGGGGCACGAAGGACGAGCTCATGCCCCCGGGCGACGGCATCGTCCACACGGGCTGACCGCCCGTCACCGCAGGTCGGGGAGCCGTTCCGGGATCCGGGGCGGCTCCCCGCCTGCGTGGGGCGCGTCCATGTGCGCGCACCGCACCGGCGGGCACACTCGTGCCATGGACGCAGGCACGGCATGGGTGCTGCACGTCGACCTCGACCAGTCGTCGCGGCCGTCGAGGTGCTGCGCCGACCCGAGCTGGCGGGCCGGCCCGTCGTCGTGGGCGGTCGGGGCGACCCGAGCGAGCGCGGGGTCGTGTCCACCGCGTCGTACGAGGCGCGGGCGTTCGGCGTGCGCTCCGGGATGCCGTTGCGCGTCGCCGCGCGCAAGCTGCCCGACGCCGTCTTCCTCCCCGTCGACGCTCCCGAGTACGAGCGTGCGTCGGAGCAGGTCATGACCGCGCTGCGGTCGCTGGGGGCCGTGGTGGAGGTGCTCGGCTGGGACGAGGCCTTCCTCGGGGCGGTGACCGACGACCCCGAGGCGCTGGCGCACCGGGCGCAGCAGGCGGTCCTGACCGCGACCCGGCTGCGCTGCTCGGTCGGCATCGGCGACAACAAGGTCCGCGCCAAGATCGCGACGGAGCACGGCAAGCCCGCCGGCACGTTCCGCCTCACCGCCGAGAACTGGTCGCAGGTGATGGGCGCGCGCCCGACGATCGAGCTGTGGGGTGTCGGCACGAAGGTGTCGCGACGGCTGGAGACGCTCGGGGTCAGGACCGTGGACGAGCTCGCCGCGGCGCCCGTCGACGCCCTGGTGACGGAGTTCGGGCCCCGGATGGGCGTCTGGTACCACGAGCTGGGGCAGGGCCTCGGGCCCACGACGGTGGACGACCGGCCCTGGGTGCCGCGGGGTCACGGCCGCGAGACCACGTTCCAGGAGAACCTCACGACGCCCGCGCAGGCACGCGAGGCGGTGCGCACGCTGGCGGGCCAGGTCCTCGAGGACGTCGCGCAGGACGGGCGTGCGGTCGTCCGGGTCGCGCTCAAGGTGCGCTACGCGCCCTTCGTCACGACCGGCGCGAGCCGCACGCTCGACGCGCCGACGCGCGACCCGGCGACGATCCTCGCCGCCGTGCTGGCGCTCGCCGACAGGCTCGAGGACCGTGAGATCCGGCTCCTGGGCGTGCGCGCGGAGATGCTGATGCCCGACGACGCCGACCCCGCGGCGCGCACGCCCGTGCGCGGCCGCATCTGAGTCGCAGCGCGCCGGTCGCGTCCGGACGGGTCGGGCCGGTCCTAGGGCGTGTCTCCCAACCAGTCCCGCTGCTCTCCCCCGTGTAGCGGGGCCTCCCAACGTCGACGCGCGCCGCATGGTCGTGCGGGAAGGTGGTCGCCATGTGTGGCAGGTACGCCAGTGCGCGCAGAGACGCCGACATCGCCGGTGCCCTAGCGGTGCAGGAGATCGTCGACGAGGAGACGCCGCCGTCGTGGAACGTCGCCCCGCAGCCGAAGGGCTGGTCGCGTCCCTGCCCGGCCTAGGCCTGGCGATGAGCGAGTGCGCCGGGACCCGACACTGCCGGGTGTCGTCGCCTACAGGAACAGCTTGAGCGTGTCCTCGTCGATGTCGAACGGCCCGGTGACGTAGACGCCCTCGTAGTTGCCCATGGGGAACTTGTGGTCGCGGACCACGAGGACATCCCCGCCCGCGATGATCCCCAGCGTCCGTGTCTTTCGAGTGCGCCGGCTGGACCTCCGCCAGGATGGCCGTCGACTCGACGAGGGTGACCTCTCCGCGGTCTACCGCCGCCAGCAGCGACTTCAGGCACTCAAAGTCTGGGTCACCCTGGATGACGCCGATGAGAGCAGAGGCGTCCAAAGGGCGCTCTCGATCTTGCTAGGCGGGCCGCGGTCGGCCCGAGCAGGGTCCGGGCGAACCGGTCCTCCACGTAGAGGGAAGCCTGCGGCGCGAGCGCTGCCGGGACCGTCAGTGCGTCTCCGACGGGTACCGCCACGAACACCGAGACTGCTGCGGATGCGATTTTGCCGCCCTCCGCGGTGGGCAGCGGCAGGTACGGGGATGCGACGCGGGACGGCACCCGGCGGCGCTGCACGTCGGGCACAGCCAGCCCCGATGTACGCGCTGACCACGAGGTGCCCGGCGTCTCGGAGCCAGCCGCGCAGGGCCCTGTGGACGCTGACGGCGGCACGGGTGGGCGCGCGGACCGGCGCCACGATGAGGAGCGGGTCCACCGTCGACCCCGTCGGGGAGACGGTCGCCGGGGACCGGTCATGACTGTCCAGCCTGCAGATCTCCTCGCGGTCGACCCCGACCCGACGAGCCGGGGCCGCGGCGGCTCGAGGGTGCCTGGACATGGGCCGTGGTAGTGCTCGCACCACCACGGTCGGGGTGCACGCACCATCGTGGCCGCACCGGACCCGAACCTAGCGTTGCCGACATGGACACCCCGTCGACAACCACCCCGTCCCGCGCCGCACGATCGGCGTCACCCTCACGTCCCTCGCCGTCCTCGGCGGTCTCGTCCTGACGGGCACGCAGTCGGTGCTGGCCGACAACCGTCCCTCGCCCCGAGCACCTCGCCGACATCGGACCCCGCACACCCGGGCCCGCGTGAACCCCAGACCGGAACGGGTGAACGGGTGAGCTGATCACGACGTCTCGAACCGAGAAGCACTCGACAGCCGTGCGCTGCACAGCCGACAGACACGCGGCGCCCGACCTGCAGAGGAGAGCAATGAGCAGCTCGAACACTCTCGGAGAGTTCCTTCGGGCGCGCCGAGCCCAGCTCGTCCCGGACCCGGCATCACCGTCCGACCGCCGCCGCGTCCCGGGTCTGCGACGCGAGGAGATCGCCCGCAGCGCCAGCATCAGTGTCGACTACTACGCCCGGATCGAGCAGGGACGGGCGGGCGTCGTCTCGGACGAGGTCCTGCAGGCCCTCGTCGATGCTCTGGCGCTCAGCGTCGAGCAGCGGACTCATCTGTTCGCGTTGGCTCGTCCACGCCACGTCGTCCCCGTCACGCCGGGAGAGGGCATCGCGATCACCGGCCTGCGGACGCTGGCGGAGCTGACTGCTGCACCAGCGATGGTGGTCGATCGGCGGTACACGATCGTCGTGGCGAACACCCTGCTCCAGATCCTGATCTCGCCGCCAGACGTGGTTCCGAGCGCGACCTCGGTGCCCGGCAGCATGGCTGAGTTCGTCTTCCTGGACCGGCGGTCCTCCGAGGTCTTCGCCGACTGGCCGGTGGCGGCACGAGGTGTCCTGACCCGGTTGAGGTTCCAAGCAGCCCGTCATCCGCGGGACGACGCACTGACGGAGCTCATCACCGACCTCCACGGTCGGAGCCGGTGGTTCGCAGACCACTGGTCCGACCCGCACATGGACGGCCTGTGGGCCGAGTCCGGCAGCATCGTGCACCCCCGGTGGGGCACCTATCGGTACAACCTGCTCACGCTGACCTCCCCGGCCCATGAGGAGTACATGGTCCACGCCTACGTCCCCTCCGACGCACCCGCTGTCGAGGTCGCTCACCACCTTCGTCACGCGCACCTGCGTCGATCGTCCTCGTCTGCGTCCCACAACCGATCCACCTGACCGCAGGCGCATGACCCCGAAGGTGGTTGCGGGAGTCCTCGGTAGCACAGGGTCTGGCTGCTCGACCGGCGTCGCTGGAAGGATCGACGCGCCAGGCTGATGCTCACGCAAGGTAATCGACAGCGCAGCCACCAGCCGAGGCCGGTTCCGTTCCTGGCACGAATCTCACGTCCCTGCGAATCTCGGCGACATCCGACGCGGGCAGCTTCCTCGATCACGCGCCGACCTCGGTGGTCGATCCTCTCGACTCAAACGGAGGCACCAGTGCGCATTCTGAAGATGAGGGCACAGCCCGGCGGTCCGAGACCCGCCACGCGGCCGAGGTCGATCGGCTCACGGCGGCGCGGTGTCAGGCGAAAGGCGAGGGTCCCACTGACCGCCGCCCTGGTGACCATCGTCACCGGGCTCGGCCTGGTTGTGCCTGCCGCCAGCGCGACAGCAGCAGAGCCGGACCCGCCGCGGGCGCTTCCGCAGAACGCCTCAGCGGACGAGCTGAAATGGCAACCGGTTCTCGACTACGACACCGACGGGTGTTACAACGTCCCGGCCATCGGACCTGACGGCACCATCGCGCAGGGCCTGCCGCACAGCAACGTCGGGCTCGCGGCCGATTGCCGCGACCAGTCCGACCTGGACAACACCAATACCTACTCGCGGTCGCGGTGCAACTCGGGGTGGTGCGTCTACCTCTACGCGTACTATTTCGAGAAGGACGTCGCTACGGGCGACACTCCTGCCAGCGCGGGGCACAGGCACGACTGGGAGCACATCGCGGTCTGGGTCAAGGACGACAAGGCTGAGTACGTGTCGACGTCGGCTCACGGCAAATACGATCCCGAGCCGGCCGACAACATCCGCTGGGAGGGCACTCATCCCAAGATCGTGTACCACAAGGACGGGGGCCGGACCCACGCCTTCCGCTTCGCCGCTGCCGGCGACGAGCCGCCGGAGAACCACTACCACAACTGGCGTCGGTCCGCGCTCGTGGGTTACGACGGCTTCCCGGCGGGCCTGCGGGACAAGCTCGTCAATCACGCCTTTGGCTCGGCGACGCTAGCCATCAAGGATTCGCAGTTCGCGTCTAACATCGAGTCGTCCATTCCCAGGTCCTGGCAGTGCACGCCGCGCCAGGGCGGCGACTTCTGCAACCCCGACGGAGGGGGACCCGCCTTCCCGTTCGACGCGAACGTCGACGACAGGCCGCCACCTCCGCAGGACGTCCCCGCGCTGCCCAACGAACCGCCGCCGAACCCGTACCCGTCGGACGCCAGGACCTTCACCGTCGAGGCGGGCGGGACGTCCTTCTCCGCGACGCAGCCGAGGAACTCGGTGGCGACCTACACCTGGACCGACGGCGAGCACCCGGAAGAGTGGCTGACCAGCGCCAGCGGCAGTGAGCTGAACCGGACGATGACCAAGATGACGGTGGCCGCCTACGGCGCAGCGACGGAGACCATCTCCGTCGATGCGGGGCGCACCCATCAGACGATCGACGGGTTCGGTGGTGCGATGACCGACTCTGCGGCCGCGCTCATTCTCGGTTCCCCGAACCGTGACGACGCCATGAACCGTCTGTTCGGCACCGGCCCTGGGCAGGCCGGTCTGACGATGGTGCGTTCGCCGATGGGTTCGAGCGACCTGATGGCGGACGGCAACGACTTCCACACCTACGAAGACGTGCGGGGCAGCTTCTCCGTCGATGCGTTCGCGAGTGACAGGCGCCAGATCGAGGCGCTGCAGCAGGCGAAGAGGATCGTCGGGAGCAAGGACTTCAAGCTCATCGGCACGCCGTGGAGCGCGCCGGGCTGGGCCAAGCGCGGGGGATCGCTGAGAGCCAGAGGGTGTGGGATCGAGGCGAACGAGCTCGACGTGCGGCAGGCGGGCGCGTATGCCGACTACTTCACGAAGTACGTCGCCGCGTACGACGCGAAGGGGATCAAGCCGTGGATGGTGTCGCTGCAGAACGAACCGCAGAACTGCAAGACCGCGATGCCGACCACGCTGCTGTCGGCGAGCGACTCGGTCGTTCTGGGCAAGGAGCTCCAGGCACGCCTGCCCGGTGACGTGAAGGTGCTGGGCTGGGACCACAACTGGAACGACAAGCACTACGTCGACGCCCTGACCGCCAGCGGCAGCGTCGACGCGGTCGGCTACCACTGCTACGACGGCAACCACTACGCCAACCAGACCACCGCGGTCGCGACCTACATGACGGAGTGCTCCGGGTTCACCGACTCCAGCGCCAACGTGGAGCAGAACCTCGGGTGGGAGGTGGCGAACATGCTGATGGGCCCGCTGCGGCACGGTTCCAAGGGCTCGATCTACTGGAGCCTGGCCCAGGACCAGAACGGCAACCCGCGCCTGAACGGTCCCGACGCGTGCGGCACCTGCCGCGGCATGCTCACCAAGAACGCCGCCGGTCAGATCGAACCGAGCCAGGACTTCTACTACTTCGCACAGTTCTCCGCGTTCGTACGCCCCGGCTCGGTGCGCATCGAGTCCACCAACTCCGGCGACGTGTCCACCGTCGCGTTCCGCAACGGCAACACCACGACGCTGGTGGCTCTGGTCTCCTCCCACCACGCGGACGGCGGAAAGGCCGGCTCCGACGAACGGGACCTCCGGCGGCACATCGTGCAGTTCGACGGAGAGAACGTGGCGCAGAAGACCGCCTGGCTCGTCGGCGCCGACGGGTACCGCCGGTGGATCAGTGACGGCTCGACCTTCAACTGCCTGAAGTACGACGCTGGCATGCAGGGTCCCGACAGCCTGCCCGGTGGCGCCCTGGACAAGCACATCAACCTCGAGCACGTGTGGGCGGTCTGCGGTGCCTACACCATGGGCGCCCGAAGTCAGCTCGAGGTCGGCACGTACATCAAGTCCGGCGGCGGGGCCCGCCTGACCCTGACCGCCGACGGGCTGCGCGCGCTCGACACCCTCGGGGAGACCCGGTGGACGCCACCGGGGTCCGGTGACCGGCTCATCCTCGAAGAGGACAACAACCTGGTGCTGTACGCCGGCAGCCGGGTGGTGTGGGCGAGCAACACGGTCGGCTCCGGAGCGGCCTGGCTGTCGATCCGCGACGACGGGACATTCGTGCTGACCGACAAGGCCAACAAGGTCGTGTGGGTCAGTGACACCGGCACCCGGGACTACCGGCGCAGGATCGTGCAGTACGACGGTGACGGCGCCGCCCAGAAGACCGCCTGGTTCGTCGGCAACGACGGGAACCGTCGCTGGATCCCCGACCTGCCCACCTACGAGTGCCTGCGCGACGCCGGCTCCGGCAACGCCGTCTCCCTCAGCAGCGACGTACTCGACAAGGTGCCCAACCTCACCGACGTGTGGGCGGTCTGCGGCGGCGACCGGATCGGCGCCGACAGTGCGCTCGAGGCGAAAGGACACCTCAGGGCCGGGGACTACCGGCTCACCCTCAGCGCCACCGAGCTGGTCCTGACCCGCAACGGCACCCGCGTGTGGGCCGCCGGGCAGGGCGGCGAGCAGCTCAAGCTCCAGACCGACGGCAACCTGGTCATGTACGACAAGGAGGGTCGCTCGACCTGGGCCACCAACACCAAGGGCACGAGCGCCGGGTGGCTGGTCCTGGGCACGGACGGATCTCTTCGCCTCTACGACGACGGCGGGAAGCAGGTGTGGAGCCGCTGACCCCTGCGAACCCACCCAGGACGGGCGTGCCCCTCGCGAAGGGCGCGCCCGTCCCGGCCCCCCCGCGCGGTCGTCACGAGGCGAGGTCGATCAGCGCTGCAGCAACTGCAAGTCGCACGCTGTCAGCATGCTTTCCATCAGCGAGTTCAGCCAGATGTGCCCACTGTCGCCGTCCGGTGGTGGTCAGTGACCATGTTGTCGATCGCTTTCAGATCGAGGTCGGGACGGCCTTTCAGGACGTCGTGAGAGCGCCCCTCGGCAAAGCTGGCACTGTCGCCTGAGCCGTGTCTCTCGAATCTGCGCGCGGGTCACCCGCGCGCAGGGACGGGCTCCACCACCCCAGCTTGCTTCCCGGCCTCCTCCAGCCAGGCCAGGTAGCGCGTTCGGAGGTCGGGAGCGACGGGGAGAATTTCGTCTCCGCCCAGCCGCACCGCGCCGCGCAGCGGACCCGAGACGATGAGCCACTCGAACCATCCACAGCCTCGGTGGCGAGCGGGATGGACCCCTGCCGCCGGGGCTCTCAGGCCTCATCGTCGGCTTGCTTCCACGCCTGCAGGGCCGCCGTGTGCTCCTCGACGCTGGGTGCGGGAAGGTGCAGCCGGTCGAGGTCCGCGGCACGGAGCCGCTCGGCCCACCCGGAGGATCTGCTCGTCGAGTCCAAAACGTGCGAACCTATCCCGCCTCGGTTTCGACTCGAACAGGATTGGGATACGCGTCCTAGTCGTGCGCCGCGCCCTCGTGCCCACGGTGGCCGACGGGTTCGAGCTGCAGCGTGCAGTGCCGCATCGCGAAGTGCTCGCCGAGGCACTCGTCGAGGGCGTCGAGGACCACCCCGGGGCGGCCCTCGACGATGCACTCGTCGTCCACGACGACGTGCGCGGACAGCGCGGTGACGCCGCTGGTGATGGTCCACGCGTGCAGGTCGTGCACGTCCACGACGCCGGGGACCCGACGCATGTGGTCCCGGACGCGGTCGAGGTCGAGCCCCTTCGGGGTGGCCTCGAGCAGGACGTCGACGACGTCGCGCAGCAGCGACCACGCCCGCGGGACGATGAACACCCCGATCGCGACGGACGCGACGACGTCGGCCCGCGCGTACCCGGTCGTGGCGATGACGATGCCGGCGGCGATGACCGCGACGGAGCCGACCAGGTCGCCGAGCACCTCGAGGTAGGCGCCGCGCACGTTGAGGCTCTCGCGCCGGCCGGCCCGCAGGATCACGAGGCAGACGAGGTTCGCGACGGCGCCGGCGGCCGCCACGGCGAGCATGAGCCCGGTCTCCACCTCGGGCGGGTCCGTCCACCGCTGCACCGCCTCCACGACCACCCAGATCGCGAGCCCGGCCAGGAGCAGGCCGTTGGCCAGGGCCGCGAGGATCTCCGCGCGCTGCAGCCCGTAGGTGCGGGTGTTCGTCGCGGGCCGCGCCGCGAGGGTGCCGGCCACCAGGGCGAGGGCGACGCCGCTCGCGTCGGTGAGCATGTGCCCCGCGTCCGCGAGCAGGGCCAGGGACCCCGAGAGCAGCCCACCGACGACCTGGGCGCCGACGACACCGAGCGTGATGACCAGCACGAGGACCAGGCGCGAGCGGTACCGGCCCGTCGCGGTGCCGTGCGCGTGGCCGTGCCCGGCGCTCATCGTGCGTCCTCGTCCTCGTCCTCGACGAGCTCGCCCTCCCAGGCCTCCCTGCCCTCGTGGATGGCGAAGGCCGCGATCACGAAGGCCGCGACGGGGTCGAGCCACGCGGCGCCGGTCAGGGCGTGCAGCGCGACGCCCGCCAGGGTGGAGATGCTCAGCAGCACGCAGATCCGCGTCTCGGCGGCGTCCGCGAGGATCAGGTCGTCCTTGAGGCGCCGGCCCACGTCGCGCTTCATCGCCGCCAGCACGGGCATGACGACGACGGAGGTCACCAGGAGACCGATGGCCACCGGCGAGCTCTCCGGCGGCTGGCCGTCGAGGAGGCTGCGGACGCCCTCGACCGTGACGTACGCGGCGAGCACGAAGAACGTGACGGCGACCGCCTTCAGGGTCAGACGCTCCTTGCGCTCGTCCGCCTCGCCGTCGCGCAGCCGGGCCGACAGGCGCACCGCCACCAGGACCGCGGCGATCGACTCGATCGCCGAGTCCACCCCGAACCCCACGACCGAGACGAGGCCGGCCAGCAGTCCGGCGGTGACGGCGACGGCGCCCTCGAGGACGTTGTACGCGACCGTGAACCGGGCCAGCCGCAGCCCCCGGCGCGTCAGCCGCTCGACCTCCACGGCGTCGAGCTCGCCGGTCGCGGTCACGAGGCCGTCGCCCCGGCGTGCGTGGCGGCGGCACCCGACGCCGGGCACAGCGTGACCGCGTCTCCCGTGCGGGCCAGCAGCCTCTCGGCGGCACCGAGCAGGTCCGTGAGCGCCTCGGGGTGCGCCAGCGTGAACACGGACGCGCGCCCCTCGCGGCGCGAGCGGACCAGTCCGCAGTCGCGCAGGCAGGCCAGGTGCTGGGACACCGTGGACTGCGCGAGGCCGAGGTGCTCGGTCAGGTCGACGACCCGGTGCTCGCCGAGGGCGAGGTGGCGCAGGATGGTCAGCCGCGAGGGGTCGCCGAAGCCGCGGAAGAGGCACGCGGCGGCGTCGAGCGCGGTCTCGTCCAGCAGCACGGCGTCGCGCGGTCCCGCTGTCATCGTCATACGCCGATGTTAACCACGTTCCCGGCGGGGCGACGCGGGACCGCGGTGTTCACCGCGCGTTCACCGGCCCGGGCCTTCCAGCTGTCTCGAGGCCTGTCAATATAGAGACGTGTCGAAGCAGACCCTCGCGGTGCCCCAGCAGCTCGCCGGACGCAGGCTGTCCGCCCTGGACCGGTGGCTGCCCGTCTGGATCGGCACCGCCATGCTGGCCGGCCTCGCGCTCGGGCGCTTCGTCCCGTCCCTGGCCGACGGGCTCGCGCGCCTCGAGGTGGGCGGGATCTCGCTGCCGATCGGGCTCGGGCTGCTGGTCATGATGTACCCGGTGCTGGCGAAGGTCCGCTACGACCGGCTCGCCGCGGTGACCGGCGACCGGCGGCTGCTGGTGAGCTCGCTGGTGCTGAACTGGCTGGTCGGGCCGGCGCTGATGTTCGCCCTGGCGTGGGTGTTCCTGCCCGACCTGCCGGAGTACCGCACCGGCCTGATCGTCGTCGGCCTCGCCCGCTGCATCGCGATGGTCGTGATCTGGAACGACCTGGCCTGCGGCGACCGCGAGGCCGCCACCGTGCTCGTGGCGATCAACTCCGTCTTCCAGGTCGTGGCGTTCTCGCTGCTCGGCTGGTTCTACCTCACCGTCCTGCCCGGGTGGCTCGGCCTGGACACCCAGGGCCTGGACGTCTCGGTCGGGCAGATCGCGCTCAACGTGCTGGTGTTCCTCGGGGTGCCGCTCGTCGCCGGGTTCGCCTCCCGCCGGATCGGGGAACGCACCAGGGGCCGCGAGTGGTACGAGTCCTCGTTCGTCCCCCGCATCGGGCCCTGGGCCCTGTACGGGCTGCTGTTCACGATCGTCCTGCTGTTCGCGCTGCAGGGGGACGCGGTCACCCGCAACCCCCTCGACGTCGCCCGCATCGCCCTGCCCCTGCTCGTCTACTTCGCCGTGATGTGGGGCGTCGGCCTGGCCACCGGCAGGACGCTCGGCCTGGGCTACGCCCGCTCGACGACGCTCGCGTTCACCGCCGCCGGCAACAACTTCGAGCTCGCCATCGCGGTCGCGATCGGCACCTTCGGCGTCACCTCCGGGCAGGCGCTGGCCGGTGTCGTCGGGCCGCTCGTCGAGGTCCCCGTGCTCGTCGGCCTCGTCCACGTCTCCCTGTGGGCCGCACGCCGGTGGTTCGCCACCGATCCGCACGCCGCCCCGCTCGACCAGGAGGTCCGTCCGTGAGCACCCTGTCCCCCGAGCGCCCCGCCGCGCCGACCGGCTCCGACTGCGGACCCACCCCCGAGGGGCACGCGATGGGCACGGAGGCCGCCCACGGGGTCGCGGCCGTGCTGAAGGCGCTGGCCGACCCGCTGCGGCTGCGGATGCTGTCGTTCCTCACGACGAGCCCGACCGGCGAGGCGTGCGTGTGCGACATCGCCGGCGTGGCCGACGTCTCCCAGCCCACCGTCTCGCACCACCTCAAGGTGCTCAAGGACGTCGGCGTCCTGACCTCCGAGCGGCGGGGGACGTGGGTCTGGTACCGCGTCGCCCCGGACGTGCGCGGTGCGGTCACCGCGCTGCTGGACTCCTTCGCCCCCGCCGCCCTCGACGCCGGCCGGCACCGCGACAGGCCGCTGGCCGGGCTCGTCGACGCCGACGCCACGCTGACCCGGGTCGCCGAGGGCCTGGCGTCCCGCTTCCCGGACCTGGCGCCGGACCTCGTGCTGCGCACGGTGCGCGAGTCCTACGCGGCCCTGGCCCGCGGCGCCGGCGTGACCGCGCACCTGGTGCCGACCGCGCAGCGGTTCGCCGTGCAGCGGCTCACCGACATCACCCGCACCGCTGCGGGCGGCTCGCACGTGCCGCAGGTGCTCTTCGTGTGCGTCGCCAACGCCGGCCGCTCGCAGCTCGCCGCGGCGCTGCTGCACCACCACGCCGGCGACGCCGTCATCGCCCGTTCGGCCGGGTCCGCACCCGCGGGGGCGGTGCACGCGACGGTCCGACCGCTGCTCGAGGAGCTCGGCACGGACGCCGAGGCGGTGTTCCCCAAGCCGCTGACCGACGACGCCGTCCGCGCCGCCGACGTCGTCGTCACCATGGGCTGCGGCGACACGTGCCCGATCCTGCCCGGCACGCGCTACGAGGACTGGGTCGTCGGCGACCCTGCCCTCGCCTCGCCCGAGGGCGTCGCGGCGATCCGCGACGACATCGACGCGCGCGTGCGCGCCCTGCTCGCCGACCTGCTGCCGTCCACCACCGACCGACCCGAGGAGCACCCCCGATGACCGACACCGCGGCCCACACCGTGCCCGCCACGCCCAGCGTGCTGTTCGTCTGCGTGCACAACGCCGGCCGCTCGCAGATGGCCGCCGGCTGGCTGCGGCACCTGTCCGGCGGGGCCGTGGAGGTCCGCTCGGCCGGCTCGATGCCCGCCGACCAGATCAACCCCGCGGCCGTCGAGGCGATGCTCGAGGAGGGCGTCGACATCCGCGCCGAGCGGCCCAAGGTGCTGACCACCGAGGCGGTCGAGGCCTCCGACGTCGTGGTCACCATGGGCTGCGGCGACGCGTGCCCGTTCTACCCGGGCAAGCGGTACGAGGACTGGAAGCTCGAGGACCCCGCGGGGCAGGGCGTCGACGCGGTCCGTCCGATCCGCGACGAGATCCGCGCCCGGGTCCTCACCCTGCTCGCCGAGCTCGGGGTGCGGCCGGTCGACGCCTGACCCTGCCTGACCCCGCACGCGACGGCGGCCCGGATGCTGTGGCGTCCGGGCCGTCCGTGCGTTCACGCCCCCGGCAGGCTCTTCTGCAGCAGGGTCGTGCCCAGCCACCGGTCGAACTTGCGGCCCACCCGCTCGAGCCGCCCCGCCGGGACGAATCCGGCGCGGCGGTGCAGCGCGAGCGAGGGGGCGGTGTCGCCGTCGGCGACGACCGCGATCACCTCCCGGGCGCCGGCTGCCGCCGCCGCGTCCAGCACGGACGCGAGCAGGCGGCCGCCGATGCCGCGCCCGGTCGCCGCGGGGTCGAGGTAGATCGTGTCCTCGACGGTGTGCGCGTACGCGGGCCGCGCACGCCACGGCCCGACGTACGCGAACCCGGCCACCTGCCCGTCGAGCAGTGCGACGTGGAACGGCCACCCGGCCGCGGTCAGGGCGTCGAGCTTGTCCGCCCACACCTGCGCACCGGGCGGGTCGAGCTCGAACGTCGCGGTCGACGTGGCGACGTAGTGGTCGTAGATCCGCGCGATGCCCGCGACGTCGCCCGGCAGCGCGGGGCGCAGCTGCACGCTCACGCCGTGGTGCCGTTCGCCGGCTGGTCGCCCGAGCGGCCGTGCACCACGCCGGTGGCGAACCCGATGCCCGCCGGTGCCCCGACACCCAGGGTCACCAGCTGCGGCTCGGGTGCCGTGCCGCAGCACGAGCCGCCGTCGGCCTCGAGGTCGGTCGAGCACACGCCGGTCTCGGGCAGGTCGAGCTCGACCGCGTCCGCGGCCGCGCGGTCCCCGGCCAGCGCCGCGGCGATCGAGCGGACCTGCTCGTACCCCGTCGCCAGCAGGAACGTCGGGGCTCGCCCGTAGGACTTCGTCCCGACCAGGTAGAACCCGTCGTCCGGGTGCGACAGCAGCGCCTCCCCGTGCGGGGGGACCGTGCCGCAGGAGTGTGCGTTCGGGTCGATGAGCCCGGCCAGCCGCGCGGGGGACTCGACCACCGGGTCGAGGTCGAGGCGCACCTCGCGCAGCATGTCGAGGTCCGGGCGGAACCCGGTCGCGTTCACGATCGCGTGCACCTGCAGGTCCAGCACGTCCTCCTGCGCACGGCCCAGCACCCGCACGCTCTCCCCCGCCGGCACGAGCCGCTCGATCGACACCCGGGTCACCAGGGTCAGCCGGCCCGCGTCCACGGCCTCCCTCAGGCGGGTGCCGAGGAGCCCGCGCGCGGGAAGCTCGTCGTCGGCTCCCCCGCCGAACAGCCGGCGTGCCGAGCCGCCGCGGATCGCCCACGTGATCGTCGTGCCCGGCTCCGACCCGGCCAGCTCCACCAGGCTCAGCAGGGTGTTCGCGGCCGAGTGCCCCATGCCGACCACGAGCGTGTGGCGGCCGGCGAACCGCTCCCGCTGCGCGCCCAGCACGTCGGGCAGCGGCCCGGTCACGTAGACCGCGGCCTCCCGCTCGCCGTCCGCCGGCAGCCCGCTCGAGCCCAGCGGGTTCGACGTCGCGTACGTGCCCGACGCGTCGATCACCGCGCGGGCGCAGACGTCCTGCACGCGCCCGTCCGGCGTCAGCGTGCGCACCCGGTACCCGCGACGCTCCCTGCCCAGGGTGCGGGTCTTGTCCGCGCCGTCCCGCGCCACCGCCAGCACCCGCGTACCGGTGCGCAGCCGGGAGGCGATCGCGGGCGTCGCGGCCAGCGGCGTGAGGTAGTCGCGGACCACGTCCGCACCGGTGGGCAGCGCGTCGCCGTCCGGCGCGACCCACCCGGTGGGCTCGAGCAGGCGGCGCGCCGCGGCGTCGACGTCGTAGCGCCACGGCGAGAACAGCCGCACGTGGCCCCACGACGACACGGCCGCTCCGGCGTGCTCGCCGGCCTCGAGCACCAGCGGCTCGAGGCCTCGCTCCAGCAGGTGGGCCGCCGCGGCCAGCCCGACGGGTCCGGCGCCGATCACGACGACCGGCAGCTCCTCACGTGCGGCCGCGGTCATGGGCCCTCCTCGCATCGAGATGTGTCGATAGGTGTGGGTGCCAACGTATCCACATTCATCGATGCATGACAAGATGCGCTCATGCTCACAGCGCCCGCCCTGCCGTCGCCGGCCCCGGCGCCCGCCGCCGGGTGCTGCGCGCCACCGGCCGCCGCGGAGGCCGACGCCGAGACCGCACGCCGGCTCGCGCGCGTCTTCAAGGCCCTGGGCGATCCCACCCGCGTGCAGCTCCTGGCGATCGTCGCGGCGCACGACGGCGGCGAGGCCTGCGTGTGCGACCTCACCGGGCCCGTCGGGCTCGCGCAGCCGACCGTCAGCCACCACCTCAAGATCCTCGTCGACGCGGGCCTGCTCACGCGCGAGCAGCGCGGGCGCTGGGCGTACTACTCGCTCGTCCCCGGGGCGCTGGACCACGTCGCCCACAGCCTCCGGGACGTGGTCGGCTAGCCACGTGGCCGGCGGAGCGCGCCGCGGACGTCGGCGGCGACGTCCGCCTCGGCGCGCACCCGCCCGCGGCGCTCGCCATGCTGGGCACGCGACGCCGGGCCGCCGGCCCGCCGCACCCCAGGGAGGGCGCATGCCTGCACCCGCCGGTCCCCCGGCCGTCCGCGCCGCCCGCGCCGCCGGTCTTGCGCTCGGCGCGCTGTTCGGCCCGCTCGCCACGCTCCGCCGGGGGCGCCCCCTGCACCCGCGCGGCACCGTCCTGCGGGGCACGCTGCGCCTCGGTGACGACCCCGACGCCCCCGGTGGCGAGCTGCGGTACGCGGGCCCCGCCGTCGTGCGGCTCTCCCGGTCGGTCGGGCTGCCACCCGGTGTGCCGGACGTGCACGGCGTCGCGGTCCGCTGGGAGGTGGACGGGCGCCCGCAGGACCTGCTGCTGTCGGGCACGGGGACGGGGCGCCTCACGCGGTTCGTGCTCGCGCCGCGCCTGACCCCGTGGGGCGGGACGCTCGGCTCCCTCATGCCGTTCCGGACCGCCGACGGTCCCGTGCTGCTCGGGGCGGCGCCCGTGGCGGGCGCGCGCGGCGACGCCGGCGGGACGGACGTGCGGGTCGACCTGGTGCTGCTCTCCGCCCGCGCCGGGGGGCCGTGGCACCGCGTCGGCCGGCTCGTCGCCGAGGACGTCGACCCCGGTGCCGACGTGCGCTTCGACCCGGTCCTGCACGTGCCGGCGCCGTACCGCACCTACGGCTGGGCGGCCGCGCTCCGGCTCCCCTCGTACGCCGCCGCCCGTCGTCGCGGGCCGCTGCGACCGACGCGCGCGGACCGGGCGCCAGGCGAATACTCGACCGGGTGACCCGCACCGACAGCGGCGCCGAGGCGCCCACCCGGCTGAACCGGTCCGTGACCGGACCGCTGCTGTTCCTGTTCATCCTGGGCGACGTGCTCGGTGCCGGCGTGTACGCCCTCGTCGGCGAGCTCTCCGCCGAGGCCGGCGGCATGGTGTGGCTGCCGCTGCTCGTGGCGCTCGTGATGGCGCTGCTCACGGCCGCGTCGTACGCCGAGCTCGTCACCAAGTACCCCCAGGCGGGCGGGTCGGCGGTGTACGCGCAGCGGGCGTTCGGCCGGCCGATGATCTCGTTCCTCGTGGGCTTCTCGATGCTCGCCGCCGGCGTCACGTCGGCGGCAGGTCTCTCGCTCGCGTTCGGCGGCGACTACCTCGGCGTCTTCCTCGACGTGCCGGCGATCCCCACCGCGATCGTCTTCCTCGCCCTGGTGGCGGCGCTCAACGCGCGGGGCATCAAGGAGTCGATGCGCGCCAACCTGGTCATGACGGCCATCGAGGTGGGCGGCCTCCTCCTCGTCGTCGTGCTGGGCGCGATCGTCCTCGGGCGCGGCGACGGCGACCCCGCGCGGCTCCTCGAGCTGCCCGCGGGCACGTCCGCCGCCGCAGCCACGCTGGGCGGGGCGCTGATCGCGTTCTACTCGTTCGTCGGCTTCGAGACCTCCGCCAACGTCGCGGAGGAGGTCCGCGACGTGCGCCGCGTGTACCCGCGTGCGCTGTTCGGCGCGCTCGTGACGGCCGGCGTCGTGTACCTGCTGGTCGGGATCGTCGCGCCCGCCGTGGTCGCACCCGAGGACCTGTCCGCCTCCAGCGGCCCGCTGCTCGAGGTCGTCCGTGCCGCCGGTGGCGTGCCGCTCCAGCTCTTCTCGGTCGTCGCGCTCATCGCCGTCGCCAACGGCGCGCTGCTCACCATGATCATGTCGAGCCGGCTCGCGTACGGCATGGCGGAGGAGGGTCTGCTCCCCGCACCGCTCGCGCGCGTGCTCCCGAACCGCCGCACGCCCGTCGTCGCGATCGTGGTCACCACCGCCGTGGCCATGGTCCTCACGGCCACCGGCTCGCTCGTCGACCTGGCCTCCACCGTGGTGCTCCTGCTCCTGCTCGTGTTCCTCAGCACCAACCTGGCCGTGCTGGTGCTGCGCAAGGACCACGTCGACCACCCCCACTTCCGGGCGTGGACGCCGGTCCCGGTCCTGGCCATCGGCACGTGCCTGGGCCTGCTGACGCAGCAGGAGGCACGGCACTGGCTGCTGGCCGGCGCGCTGCTGGCCGCAGGGGTCGTGCTGCACCTGCTCACCCGGCGCCGCTCCCAGGAGTCGGCGGCCGAGCGCCGGGCCAGCACGCCGGACGCCGGCACGGACGCACGGTCCTGAGCAGGCGCTGAGCACCCCCGCCGGCGGGACGTTCGCCGCGCGGGCGCCGGCGGCTCCCCCTAGCCTGACCGCGCACGACCCCCGATCACGCAGGAGGAGACGGCATGCCCACGATCGAGCAGACGATCGACGTCGACGTCCCGGTGCGCACCGCGTACGACCAGTGGACGCAGTTCGAGGACTTCCCGCACTTCATGAACGGCGTGGAGCAGATCACGCAGGTCAGCGACACGCTGACGCACTGGACGACCTCGATCGGCGGTGTCCACCGCGAGTTCGACGCCCAGATCGTCGCGCAGGAGCCGGACCGGGTCGTCGCGTGGCGCAGCGTCGACGGCACCGCGCACGCGGGGCACGTGTCCTTCGAGCAGCTGAGCCCCACGTCCACGCGCGTCACGACGAAGATCGACTGGGAGCCGGACTCCCTCGTGGAGAAGGTCGGCGCCGCCGTGGGCGTCGACGACCGGCAGGTCAAGAAGGACCTCGAGCGCTTCAAGGAGTTCATCGAGAGCCGCGGCACCGAGACCGGCGCCTGGCGCGGCACGGTCCAGGGCGGCACGCCGCCGCTCTGACGGTCCCGCTGGACCGGCCCCGCCCGACGACGGCCCGGCACCCTCCGCACCGGAGGGCGCCGGGCCGTCCGCGTACGCCGCGGCGGCGCCTCAGGCCCTCAGCTGTGCCGCCAGCTCGGTGGGGTCGGTGGTGGGGCGCTCACAGACGAAGCCGCGGCACACGTACGCGGCCGCCCGCGTGTCGACCAGCGGCCGGTCGCGCAGGAGGGCCGGGGCCTCGTCGTCGAGGTCCGCGGGGTCGCCGAGCGCGACGACGAGGCCCGGCGCGGGCGACCTCAGCGCGGCCAGGTGCAGCGCCCGGGTGGCGGCGTCCCCCCGCGACCCCACCACGGCGACCTCGCGGGGACCGTCGAGGAGCGCCTCGACCGCGGCGAGCGCCCAGCCCGCCGCGCGCGGGTACCGGGCGGCGAGCTGGAGCGGGACCCGCAGCGCGGCGACCGCCGCCTCACGGTGCGCGAGCGACCCGGTGGCCGCCGCGAGCGTGACGAGCGCGGCCGCGGCCGCCGGCTGTCCGCCGGGCGTCGGGCCGTCGGTCGGGTCCTGCGGCCGGCGCAGCGCACCCAGCACGGGGTCGGTCTCGTCGTCGGCCGTGTCGAAGAGGCCGCCCTCGCCGTCGCCGAAGTGCGCGAGCACGGTGGCGAGGAGCCGCTCCGCGCGCGCCGACCACTCCGACTCCCCCGTCACCGCGGCCAGGGCGAGATAGCCCTCGGCGACGTCCGCGTAGTCCTCGAGGACGCCCGGCGCCGCCCCCGCCACGCCGTCGCGCGACGTGCGCACGAGCCGGTCACCGCCGTCGGGCGCCCGGCGGGTGTGCAGGTCCGCGAGCAGGCGCGCGCAGCGCCGCGCCGCGTCCACCCAGTCCGGTCGGTCCAGGAGCGCACCGGCCTCCGCGAGCGCCGCGATCGCCAGGCCGTTCCACGCCGAGACGACCTTGTCGTCGCGCGCCGGCCGGGGGCGCTGCTCGCGCGCGGCACGCAGCCGCGACCGCACGGCGGCGTACCGCTCGGGGTCGTCGGGCTCGGCCTGCCGCTGGAGCACCGACTCGCCGTGCTCGAACGTGCCCTCCTCGGTGACCCCGAGGACACCCGCGGCCCAGGTGCCGTCCTCCGCGCCGAGGACGTCGCGCAGCTGCGCCGGCGTCCACACGTAGAAGGCGCCCTCGCGGCCCTCGCTGTCGGCGTCGAGCGCGGAGGCGAGACCCCCCTGCGGCGTGCGCAGCTCGGCGAGCAGCCAGTCCGCGGTCTCCTCCGCGACCCTGCGGTCGAGCGCGTCCCCCGTCAGCCGCCACGCGTGCAGGTGCACCCGCAGGAGCAGGGCGTTGTCGTAGAGCATCTTCTCGAAGTGCGGGACCGTCCACGTGGCGTCCACCGAGTACCGCGCGTACCCGCCGGCCAGCTGGTCGTACACGCCGCCCCGCGCCATCGCGTCGAGCGTGCGGCGCGTCATCGCCAGGGCGTCGGGGTCGCCCGTGCGTGCGTGGTGGCGCAGCAGCCACTCGAGGACCATCGACGGCGGGAACTTCGGCGCACCGCCGAACCCCCCGTCGTGCGTGTCGAACGACGCCCCGAGCGCGCCGAGCGCCCGCGCGACGACGCGCTCGTCGACGACCTCGCCCCCCGGGCCGCCGGGCGAGGGGCGCTGCCCGAGCGCGTCGGCGATGGTGGCGGCACTGCCGAGGACCTCCTCGCGCCGGGTGCGCCAGGCCGCGGCGAGCGCCGCAAGCACCTCCGGGAAGGACGGCATCTGCTGCACGCGGCGCGGCGGGAAGTAGGTGCCGCAGAAGAACGGGCGCCCGTCCGGCGTGGTGAAGACCGTCATCGGCCAGCCTCCGCTGCCGGTCATCGCCTGCGTGGCGGCCATGTACACCGCGTCGACGTCGGGGCGCTCCTCGCGGTCCACCTTCACGCACACGAAGTGCTCGTTCATGAACGCCGCGGTCGCCGGGTCCTCGAACGACTCGTGCGCCATCACGTGGCACCAGTGGCAGGCGGCGTACCCGACGGAGACGAGCAGCGGGACGTCGCGGCGGCGCGCCTCGGCGAAGGCGTCGTCACCCCACTCCCACCAGTCGACGGGGTTGTCGGCGTGCTGGAGCAGGTAGGGGCTGGTGGCGGTGGCGAGTCGGTTCGGCACACGTCCACCCTGGGTCAGCCGGGCGGCGCGTGCGAGCCGGAGGGGCGGCGCGGGTCGCCGGAGGGCGCGGTCGCGCGTGGGACGCCGACGTGCGACGGTGGACCGCGCCCGCACCGCGCCGAGCCCGTGCACGCCCACCGCCGGCGCGGCCACCCCCCACCGGAGGCACCATGGCGACGATCGACGAGACCCAGGGCAGCGCGGCGTGGGCGTCGCCCGACCTCGAGGCTCTCCACGACCTGCTGGGCCGCGTCGACCCTGCCCTCGGCGCGGACGGGCTGCTGGTCCTGCAGCAGGAGCTCGAGACCGCCACCGAGGAGCTCCGGGTCGCCGACGCGCAGATGCACGCCCACCGCGCCGAGCTCGACGAGCTGCTCACCGTCCACCACCAGCACGCGGCCCAGCGCGAGTGGATGGCGTCCCAGCTGCCGGTCCCGTTGCTGGTGACCGACCGCAACGGGCTCGTCGAGGCCGCCAACGCCGCCGCGGCGCGTGGCCTGAACATCGCGCACGGGCACCTGCTGCGCAAGCCGCTCGTGAGCTTCGTCGACGACGCGGAGCGGCCGGCCGTGCGCCGCCTGCTCTCGAGTGTCGGGAGCACCCCGGTGCGGCTGCACACCCGCCTTCGGCCGCGCCGTTCCCCGCCTGTCCCGGTCGAGGTGGTCGTGGTCGCCGACGGCGCGCCCGGGACGGACGCCCACCTGACGTGGACGGTCGTCACCACCGGGCCGGACGACGCGGACCCCGACCGTGCGCGGGAGGCCCTGCGGCTCGCGACGGCGTTCGTCACGCTCGGCTGGCTCGCCACCGCGGAGCTCGGGGAGCGCGCGCTCCTGGGGCGCATCGCCGAGGTCATCACCGCGGCGCTGCCCGGGCAGGTCGACGTGAGCGTCGACCTCGGCTCGCCCGCGGCACCGACGGTCGTGGCGTCCTCGGGCCTGCTCGCCGCGACCGGGGACGGGCTGCAGATCCGGGCCGGAGAGGGCCCCTGCATCACGGCGTTCGACACCGGCGAGTCCGTCGTCAGCCCCGACATCACCACGGACGCCCGCTGGACCCGGCTCGCCGACGCGGCCCGCGGCGAGCAGGTCCGGTCCGTGATGGCCGTCCCGGTCGTGGTCGAGGGCGCCAAGCTGGCGTGCCTGAACTGCTACAGCACCGAGATCGGCGCGTTCCGGGACCACGACGTGCGCAGCGCCGAGCTGCTGGCCACCAGCGCGGGCGCCGTGCTCGTGGGCGTGCAGCAGAAGGAGCGACTGCGTCAGCTCGGCGAGCAGCTGAGCGAGGCCCTCACCTCACGCGCCGTCATCGACCAGGCGAAGGGCATCGTGATGGCGGCGCGCGGGGGCACCGCCGACGAGGCGTTCCGGTACATGTCGCAGATCAGCCAGCGTCAGAACGTCCGGCTCCGTCTGATCGCGCAGCGGATCGTGGATCAGGCCCAGGCGCGGAAGCCGGCTCTGCCGGACCGACCACGTCCATGAGGAGGATGACGCCGGGTCCGGCGTCGGTGCCCTGCAGCCGGCTCGCCGTCACGTCCACGTCGATGGAGCGACCCCGGCGGTTGACCGCCGGGAGACGCACGGTGCGGTTTCCCGGCACGCCGTCGAGCTGGCCCGCCACGAGCGGCTGCAACGGCTCGACGGGCAGCCCGATGTCGAGGTCGTCGAGGCTGCGCCCGAGCGCCTCGTCCTCGCGCACTCCCCACAGGTCGACCGCCCGCGAGTTCCACGCGAGCACCCGCAGGCCCGCGTCCACGACGGCCACCCCGACGCCCAGGCTGGCGAGGACCGACTCCATGAGCCGGTTGAGCTCGTCGACCTCGAGGGTGCGCACGCGCAGCTCCTCGTTGCTCGCGTTGAGCTCGTCGTTCATCGACTGCAGCTCCTCGTTCATGGTCTCGAGCTCCTCGTTCGTCGACTGGAGCTCCTCGTTCGTCGTCTCCAGCTCCTCGACGGTCGACTGGAGCTCCTCGTTCGTCGTCTCCAGCTCCTCGTTCGCCGACTGCAGCTCCTCGTAGGCCGACTCCAGCTGGCGGTTGGCGTACTGCAGCTCGTTCTGCAGCTGCCGGTGGCGCGTGACGTCGTTGAAGATCACCGTCGTGCCCAGCGGTGCGGAGTCGGGGCCGATGAGCGGCACGACCTGGACGTCGAGCCCGACGGTGTCCGCGTCGGGGCGCTCCCACTCGACGTCGCGGATCCACACGACGCGACGCTCGCCGAGCGCCTGCTCGATGTACGAGCGCAGCTCCACCGGACGGTAGGAGACCTCGAGGTCCTGGAAGAGCCGGCCGACATCACGCTGGCCGATGCCGAACAGCGTGTCGGCGCGCCGGTTCGACGCCACGAGCACGCCGTTGGTCGCGACGACGACCTGCGCCGCAGGCGCGGACAGCAGGGCCTCGTCCCGCAGCCGTGCCGCCGTCGTCCCCAGGTCCTGCTCGGCCGGCCGCACGGGCTCCCGCGGTGTCCGGCGCTCGGGTGCCGGCGTCCCGAGCTTGCGGAAGAACCGCCGCTTGAGCTCGAGCGGCTGGAACAGGTGCGGGTGCGAGAGGAGCATCTCCGCCTTGCCCAGGAACAGCACCCCCTGCGGGGCGAGCGCGAAGTGCAGGCGGCGCACGATGTCCGCCTGCGCCTCCGCGTTGAAGTACATCAGCGTGTTGCGGCACACCAGCAGGTCGACGTGCGAGATGGGTGCGTCCTGCACCAGGTCGTTGCGGCCGAAGATGACGGCGCGGCGCAGGTCCTTGCGGATCACCCAGCGGTCCCCGACGCGCTCGAAGTACGAGGTCAGGTACCGCTCGTCGAGGCCCTGCACCTGCCGGTCGGTGTACGCGCCGGCGCGCGCCACCTGCAGGGCGGCCTCGTCCACGTCGGTGGCGTAGATCTTCACGCGCTCCCGGAACGCCGTCGGCCCGAGCGCCTCGGACAGCTCCATCGCCAGGCTGTAGGGCTCCTCGCCCGTCGCGCAGCCGGCGCTCCACACCCGCACGCGCGCGCCGTCCTCCGCGAGCAGGGCCGGGAGCACGTGCTCACGCAGGTACTCCCACGACTCCGTGTCCCGGAAGAAGCTCGTCACGTTGATCAGGACGGTGTCGAACAACGCGGCGTACTCGTCCGGGTGCAACGCCAGGTGGTCCTGGTACTCGTCGAACCCCTCGATGCCGACACCGGTCATCTGCCGGCGCACACGGCGCACCAGGCTCTGCCGCTTGTACCCGGTGAAGTCGAAGCCGCGCTGCTCCTTCAGGTACTCCAGCAGGGACTCGAACCGCGGGTCCGGCTCCTCGTCCACGTGCACTCCTTCTCACCGGCCCGGCGAGCGGGCGTTCACGCCGACCGGGGGGCGTCCTCCGTGAGCAGGTCGTCGGTCACGTCGAGGGCGACGGTAGCAGTGCCGGCGATGAGTCCCCGGATCACGAGTGCCGACGACCGGGCCTCGGACGCCTGCTCGGTGAACTTGTCGGCCGTGACGGCGTGCCCCCGGTCGGCCGCGTTGCGCGCCATGCGCTCGCTGAGCGCGACGCGCTCCTCGAGCGTGCGCAGCGCGAGCCACAGCGCGCCCTCGACCGCGACGCCCTGCTGGGCCGCCAGGCTCGCGGGCGACCACGCGTGTCCGACCCGGCACCGGAACCGGTGCAGGCGGCCCTCGTGGATCTCGGAGAGCGGTCCGTTGCAGTCGGGGCACGCGAATCCCGCCGGGACGCCCACCTGCTCGTCCGGCGACGTGCTGTGCTGCGCGTCGGCGGCGATGTCGACCTCGACGCGCAGCAGCTCGGTGGGGTGCGCGGCACGCTCGTCGACGGGCACCCCCACCAGCTCCTCGAGCACCGCCGCGACGCGCTCGAGCGGGACGACGCGGGCAAGCTGGTCGGCGGCCATCGCCGCCGACGGCATGCCGGGGTAGGCGGCGGTCGCGGGATCCTCGACCACGCCGATCCCGCCCTGCTGGTGCACGGCCACCATGCCGGCGGCGCCGTCGTCGAGCGTGCCCGACAGCACGACGGCCACGACGCGGGGCCCGAGCTCGCGCGCGGCCGAGCGGAAGAGCGCGTCCACGGAGGGCCGGTGGCCGTTCTCGCGGGGGCCGCGGGAGAGCAGCACACGATCGCCGTCGACCACCAGGTGCCGGTCGGGCGGGGCCACGAGGATCCGGCCGGGGAGCAGCGCGTCCCCCTCCGCCGCCTGCGCGACCGGCAGCGGCCCGGACCGGGAGAGGATCGCCGCGAGGGCGCTGCGTGCCGTCGGCGCGGTGTGCAGCACCACGAGCACCGCCGCCGGGAAGTCGGCGGGCAGACGCGACGCGACGTCCTGCAGCGCGCGCACCCCGCCCGCCGAGGCTCCTACGACGACCACGTCACGGCGGCTCATGCCTCTCCCTCCGGCCGGTCCTGCCCACGCTAGTAGCGCCGGGCCGAAGCTGCCGGTCGGCGTCGCGATCGGCGGTCCACGGTGACGCCCGGCGCGCGGCGTGCGAGGATCGGACACGTCGGGCACCGTGGAAAAGACGCGGACCCGCTCCCCGCAGGGATGCCGCCATGACGGTCCTGTCCCACGTCGCTCGGCCTGACGTCCAGACCGAGTTCGTCCGGCTCTCGCTGGTCCGCATGGACGCGGCGACACAGATGGAGCGCGACCGCGCGGCGCTCGCCATCCTCGCGCTCGTGGCCGACGCCGGGGACGTTCCCCCACGGAGCTCGGTCCCGCGCCAGCACCGGGCGGTCGGCTTCTCCGCCGTGTCCGCGGCCCTGTCACCCCGGCGGGCACGCCGCCGCTGACCGGGCCGGTGCCCTCGCCGGGGGTCTCCCCCGGTGCCCGCGCACCGCGGGAGGGTCCCGCGCGCCACGTGACGGTCCCGCCTGCCGCACCGAGCCGCGGTGGGATGGTGGACCGTGGCCGTGGTCCGTGCCACAGTGGTGGCCCGGTCGCCCTCGGGACGACCGGTACGCGGTGGCTGCCGTCCGACGGGGGACGGCGCACGGGCGGGGGCTCACATGGGCATGCAGGACGTCAAGGACGGCCGGGCGGCACGACCGGCAGGCGCGCGGGCAGCGCCCGACGGCGCAGTCGCGGCCGCACCCGAGCCCCGACGCCTCGAGTCGGCGTTCGTCGCGCTCGCCTGGCTCGCTGCGTCGGACCTGCCCGAGCGGGCCCGCCTGGAGCGGCTGGCCCACGTCGTGGCCGGTGTGCTGCCGCCGACCGCGTCGGTCGGCGTCGCGCTCGGCGCCCCCTGGGCCCCGGACGCCGTCGTCACCACCGGTCTGCGGGCGTCGGCAGCCGACCGCGTGCAGATCGGCGCCGGGTACGGCCCGTGCGCGAGCGCGTGGACGCACGGCACCTCCGTGCTCGTCGGCGACCTCGGGGCGGACCCGCGGTGGCCCCGCCTCGCCACCGCCGCGGCGCGCGAGGGCGTCCGGTCGGCGATCGCCGTCCTGGTGCACGCGGACGCCGGCGCTGTCGGTGTCGTCGGCTGCTACGCCGCCGGTACCGACGTGTTCGACGAGGAGCACGTGCGGACGGTCGAGCTGCTCGCGTCCGCCGCGGGCGCGACCCTGACCGCGCTGCGGCTGCGGGCGCACAGCGACGAGGTCGTCGGGCAGCTCAACCGTGCGCTCACCTCGCGTGCCGTGATCGACCAGGCCAAGGGCGTCGTCATGGCCGTGCGCGGCGGCACCGCGGACGACGCGTTCGCCTACCTCGCCCGAGTCAGCCAGGCGCAGAACGTCCGGCTCGGCCTGACCGCGCGGCGGGTCGTCGAGCAGGCGCGCACGGGAACGCTCGTCCTGCCGGAGGGGCCGCACGGCTGACGGCGTCGTCCCGCCGGCGGGTGGTCGCGGGTCACGCGCCGCCGGTCACGCGCCGCCGGTCACGCGCCGCCGCGCGCCGGGCGTCCCCCGGCCACGGGCGCCGGGCGCCACCGCGCCGCCCAGCGCTCCCACGGCGGCAGCACCCGCCACTGGCGGCCGAGGGTCCGGAACGCGCGCCCCAGGCGCGGCCCCCACTGCCGGTCCAGCCGGACGGACCGTGCCGAGACGCCGACCGACCAGCCGCGGTCCACGACGACGTGCACGCGGGGGCCCAGCGCGAGCGCCAGGTCGAGGTCGTCGTGCACGTCGTCGACGCGCGTCACCGCGTCGCGCACGCGGCGCCACCCCTCGGCACGGAAGCCCATGGACGAGCCCCAGAGCACCGGGTGCCCCGCGGCGAGGTGCCCCAGCGCGTAGTACGCGCCCAGGTACAGCCGGGCCACCCAGCGGCCGCGCGCGCCGGGCAGGTCGAAGCGGCCCGTCCCGGTCACCGCGTCCACGCGCGGGTCCGCCAGCACGTGCAGGGCGTGCGCCACCCAGTCGTCGCCCGGGCGGGTGTCCGCGTCGAGGCGCAGCAGCACGTCGCCCCGCGCGGCGTCGTAGCCCGCCGCCGCGGCGGCGGGGATGCCGACGCGCGGCTCCGCCACCACCCGCGCACCCCAGCGGCGCGCGACCTCGGCGCTGTCGTCGCGCGAGTCGTTGTCCACCACCACGACCTCGTCGGGGACGACGGTCTGGCGGGCCAGCCGGCGCAGGCACGCCTCGAGGTGCGCCGCGTCGTCCCGGACGGGCACGACGACCGACACCACGACGGGCCGGTCGGCGTCAGCCGGTGCGGCCGGCGTCGGGCGGGGGCGGGTGGCGGTCACGCGGCTCCTCGGTCGGCTCGGGGCGCGCGGCGGGTGCCGGCGCGTCCTGGGGGCGATCGTCCCCGCCGGACCGACGCACGGCGACCCGGGAGGCGCGCGGGGAGGCACGTCGGCGCCGGGGCCGCGGCCCACGGCCGTCCGACCCGGGCGCGTGACCGGTGCGCACGCTCCGGGTGCGGGTCCGGGGGCGGGTTGTGAGACTGGCTGGACCACCGCGCGTCGAGCAGAGAGCGCGTGCCGGCGGGTCGGCCCGCGCGTCGGGCCGATCCACGCCAGCGAGAGGGATCCCCATGTTCTTCCACCGCCAGGAGCTGCAGTTCCACGCGAAGCCCGAGAAGCCCGACGCCGTGTTCGCCCGCAAGCTGCAGGAGGTGCTCGGCGGCCAGTACGGCGAGATCACCGTGGCCATGCAGTACGGCTTCCAGTCCTGGAACGCCCACATCCCCGGCAAGTACCGCGACCTGCTCTACGGGATCGGCGCGGAGGAGTTCGGCCACGTCGAGATGCTCGCCACGATGATCGCGCAGCTGCTGGAGGACGCCCCCATCGGCGTCGTCGAGGGTGCGGCGCAGGACGACCCGACGGTCGCCGCCATCATCGGCGGCACGGACCCGCAGCACGCGATCGTCGCCGGCGCCGGCGCGCGCCCGGTCGACTCCAACGGCAACCCGTGGACGGCCGGCTACGTCACGGCGAGCGGCAACCTGCTGGCCGACTTCACGTCCAACGCGAACATCGAGATGCAGGGTCGCCTCGCGGTCGCGCGGCTGTACCACATGACCGACGACAAGGGCGTGCGCGACCTGCTCGCGTTCCTGCTCGCGCGCGACACGATGCACCAGAACCAGTGGATCGCCGCCGCCAAGGAGCTGCAGGAGGAGGGCCACGAGCTGCTGCCCGTGCCGTCGAACTTCCCGCTCTCCAAGGAGCACCGCGAGGTGTCGTACCAGTACATCAACTTCTCCGACGGCGAGCACGCGAGCGAGGGCAGCTGGGCGTCCGGCCCCACGCCCGACGGCAAGGGCGAGTTCACCTACGTCGCCGAGCCGCCGGCCGGCGTCCCGGCCCCGCCGCCCACGCGCCCGGACTCGCGCCTGTACGGCACGACCGACGTGCCGAACGCGGTCGAGAAGGTCGCCGGTCGCGTGCAGGACAAGCTGCACCGCGAGTGACGTCGCGCACGCACGACTGCTGACCGTGGCGGCGCTCGGTGCGAGCGCCGCCACGGCGGTCTCGCTCCGGCGCAGCCGCCGCGCCCACGGCTCGGCCGGTGCCACGGGCGCGCGGGCCCGGCCGGGGGCCCGCGCGAGTCCCGGCTCGGTCGCGGACGCGCAGGTGGGAGCGCGACGGACCTCACGTCGCAGCGGTGGCAGCGCCGTGCGAGCGGGTCCACGATGGACCCGCGTCCAGCCGCGGCGCACGGCCCGATGGAACGAGAACGATGACCACGACGTCAGTGCCGACGGACGCACCGACCGGGCCCACTCAGCCCACGCAGACCCCGCCCACGCAGGCGCAGCCCCCGCAGACCCAGCCCCCGCAGACCCAGCCCACGCCGACCCGTCCCATGCCGCTGCCCCGCGCGCGCGGGCCGCTCGGCACCGCGCTCCTGCGGGTGCTGACCGGCGCGGCGGACGACGCGAGCGGGCTGCACGCCGCGGTCGCAGATCTCGTGGCGGCCCCGCCGCCCTCGTGGGTCGACGACGACGACGTGCAGCTCGCGCTGCTCTGCCTCTACGAGCTGCACTACCGCGGCCTCGAGGGCGTCGACGACGCCTGGGAGTGGGACGTCGACCTGCTCACGGTCCGCGCCACGCTCGAGCGCCTCGTCGAGGAGGAGCTCCGCGCCCGCGTGCCGGTGCCCGACTGCACCGACCGGAGCCGCACGGGGGTCGCCGCGCGCCTGTTCCGGCTCACCGAGGAGGACGACTCCCCCAGCCTGGCGCGGTACGTGGCGCGCCGCGCGACGCAGGAGCAGGTCCGGGAGGTGCTGGTCCACAAGTCGGTCTACCAGCTCAAGGAGGCCGACCCGCACACGTGGGCGGTCCCGCGCCTCGGCGGGCGCGCCAAGGCGGCCCTCGTGGAGATCCAGGCCGACGAGTACGGCGGCGGCGACCCCGAGCGCATGCACCACGCGCTGTTCGCGTCGTCGATGCGCGGCCTGGGCCTCGACGACACGTACGGCCGGTACGTCGACCACGTGCCGGCGTCGACGCTCGCGTCGGTGAACGCCATGTCGCTGTTCGGCCTGCACCGCCGCCTGCGGGGCGCGATCGTCGGCCACCTCGCCGCGTTCGAGATGACGTCGTCGCTGCCCAACCGCCTCTACGGCAACGGCCTGCGCCGACTCGGCCACGACGACGAGGCGACGACCTGGTACTTCGACGAGCACGTCGCCGCGGACGCGGTGCACGAGCAGATCGCGGCGCGGGACCTCGCCGGGAACCTCGCCGAGGAGGAGCCGGCCGTCGTCGACGACGTGCTGTGGGGTGCCGCCGCGTGCCTCGCCCTCGAGGGCTGGGCCGCCGCGGGGACCATCGAGCGGTGGGAGGCCGGCGAGTCCTCGCTGCGCCGCCCGCTGTGACCGCCCGCGCACCCGTCCTCGACCACGCGGCGGCCATCCGCGACCGTGCCGCGGCCGAGGTGCCGCGGCGCGTCGAGGACGCCGTGTACCTGCTGCCCCTGCGCACGGCGGACCCCGCCGACGCGGACACCTGGACGTACCTCGCGCGGGTGGCGCCGGTGCTCGACGTGGTGGTGGTGGACGGCTCGCCCCCGGACGTCGCCGACGTGCACGCCCGCCACCTGCCGACCGGCGCGCGGCACGTGCGCGTCGGGCCGCCGCCGCCCGGGACGAACGGCAAGGTCGTCGCCGTGCGGCACGGTCTGCGCGCCACCACCCAGGAGCGCGTGGTCGTCGCGGACGACGACGTGCGCTGGGAGGCCGGGGACCTCGTGCGCGCGCTCGCGCTGCTCGACCACGCCGCCGTCGTGCGGCCGCAGAACGTCTTCGTGCCGGCGCCGTGGCACGCCCGCTGGGACACCGGCAGGTCGCTGCTCAACCGCGCGCTCGGCGGGGACTGGCCCGGCACGCTCCTGGTGCGCCGGTCCGCGCTCCCGCCCCACGGCTACGCCGAGCACGTGCTGTTCGAGAACCTCGAGCTCGTCCGGACCGTGCGGGCCGGCGGCGGGCGCGAGCACGTGGCGCTCGACGTGCTCGGCGACCGACGCCCGCCGAGCACACGGCGCTTCCTCGACCAGCGGGTCCGCCAGGCGTACGACAGCCACGCCCAGCCGCTGCGGCTCGCGGCCGAGCTCGCGGTGCTGCCGCTCGTCGCGGCGGCGCTCCTGCACCGCCGGCCGGCACGGGTCGCCGTCGCCGCGGTCGCCGTCGCCGGCGTGGCCGAGGGCGGTCGACGCCGGGCGGGCGGCCGCCACCGCTTCCCCGCGACCGCGGCCCTGTGGGCACCGCTCTGGTGCCTCGAGCGTGGCCTCTGCGCGTGGGCGGCGCTCGCCCTGCGCGCCGCCGGGGGCGTCCCGTACGCCGGCACCCGCCTGCGGCTCGCCGCGCACCGTGAACGTGATCTCCGCCGCACCGCGGCGGCCCCGGACCCGAGGAGCATGACGTGACGCAGCACCCGCACCCGACGGACGAGGCGCTCGGCGGGGCGCCGACGGGCGTACCGCGCACGCTGCCGGCCCGCGTCTCGGTGACGTTCTGCCCCGACGGGCCGGTGCTCGTGCGCGGCGACGTCGACCTGCACGACGAGGACGGGACCCCGATCGAGAAGCCGCGGCCGACCGTCGCGCTCTGCCGCTGCGGCGGGTCGGCGATCAAGCCGTGGTGCGACGGGACCCACAAGGTGAACGGGTACCGCTCCCGGGACTGACCGCTCCCGCGACCGACCGCTCCCGGCACCGCCCGACGAGCCGGCGCTTTGCTTCAGCCCGTCCCGTCACCTACCTTTCACCACGGGTCAGGACACGGCCCTCGGATCTTGCTCGACAGGGGTCATGCGCTCGTGTCCACCACCATCCGCGACGACCGCCCGGTCGGTCGCGACGTCCCCGCACCGCTCTCGCCCCGCCTCCGGTACGTCCCCTCGGACGGCTCCTGGTGGTGGTCGCCCGAGTGCTGGGCGCTGCACGGCTTCCAGGCCGGCGAGGTCGTGCTGACGACCGAGCTCGTCCTCGCGCACGTGGACCCGCAGGACCGCGACCGCTGGTGGGCGACCCTGTCCGGTGCGACGGACCAGCCGGTCCCCGGCCGGTTCCGCATGCGCGACGCCCAGGGCGCGGAGCACCACGTCGCGGCGGTGTGCCGCCGTACGGACGACGGCGCGCTCGAGGCGGACCTGGTGGACGTGACGGCGCTCGTCGCCGCGGAGGGCAGCCGCCTCGCCAGCGCGCAGATCGCCGCGTCCGCCGCCTCGCGCGCGACGATCGAGCAGGCCAAGGGCCTGCTGTCCGCGGCGTTCGGCGTGCCACCGGAGGTCGGCTTCGCCGTCCTGCGCGAGGCCTCCATGCGCAGCAACGTCAGCCTGCGCACCATCGCCGAGGGGATCGTCGAGCACGTCGTGCACCGCGCCGTGCGGGTCGAGTCGCTCGCCGCCGCGCTCGAGCCGTACCTGCTGGGCGTCGGCCCCGGGGACGTGCGCGACCCCGCCTGAGACGGTCCGCGCCGTGGGCGCGGGGACGCCGAAGGGCCGGGCGGTCGACCGCCCGGCCCTTCCTCGTCCCGCCGGCTCCCCCGGCGTCAGCGGTGCCGCGGCTCGAACGTCGAGGCGGGCGGCTCCGCCCCGCCCACGTGGCGCACCATGTCCTGCGCGAGGTCCCGCAGCTTGACGTTGCGCGCCTGCGACGCGCGCCGCAGGATCTGTACCGCCTCGTCCGCCGGGCACCTGTTCTGCGCCATGACGATCCCGATGGCCTGGTCGATGACGGCGCGCGACTCGAGCGCCGCCTGCAGGTCCGACGTGGTCGTGGTGAGGTCCACCAGACGCAGCGAGTACTCCAGCACGCGGCCCAGGTCGGCGGCGAGCTTCTCGGCCAGCGCCACCGACGTGTCGTCCCAGCAGCCCGCGCGCTCGGAGTAGACGTTGAGCGCGACCTGCACGTCCGACGTCGCGCGCACCGGGAAGGCCGCGGAGCACGCGAAGCCCTCGGCGAGGGTCGCGTCGCGCCACGCCGGCCAGCGGTCCTCGCGGGCGACGTCCTGCACCAGGATCGTCACGCCCTCGTCCACGGCGGACAGGCACGGCCCGGCACCCGTGGCGTACTCCACCTCGTCGCAGCGGCGCGACCGCTCCCCCGTCCACGCCACCGCCGTGGCAGGGGCGCCGCGGCCACCGCGGCGCAGGGTCACGCTGGTCTCACCCGCGTCACCGGCGAGCAGGGCCGCGGAGGCGTGCGCCACGGCCGACACCACGCTCTGCACGTCGGTGGCCTGCACGAGCGCACCGTGCAGGCGCTCCATCGTCTCGGCGACCGGCTCGGCGGTCAGGTCGACCGCGCCGGGCGCTGCCCCGCGCGCCGTCATCCTGCCGCCGTGACGTTGTCGTAGGCGCGCTGGGCCGCGTGCTGGGCGTCGGCGAGAGCCTCCTCCGCGGTGGCGTCACCGAGCAGCACCGCCGTGACCGCGTTGTTCAGCGCGTTGCCGATCTCCTGCCCGGCGGGCGAGGCGCCGAACGTCTTCCCGTAGTCGAGGACCTCGTAGTACGTGGCGATGACCTGGTCGAACCCCGGGTCGCCGGACTCGACGACCCACCGGTCGCGGACGAGCTGGTCGGCGTCCGGGGAGCCGGTGAAGAGACCGGTGTTGATGCCGCCGTCCTCCTCGCGCGTCGCGGCGCGGGCCTCGCCCGCGGCCTCCCACGCGCCGATCTCGGTGAGCTCCAGCATCCAGGCGCACGCGGCGTCCGGGTTCTTCGCGCCGGCCGGCACGACGAACGCCGTGCCGCCCGCCACGGAGAACGGCTGCCCCTCCGCGTCGAGGAACGGCACCGCCCGCACCTGGACGTCGCCGACGTACGGCGACAGGACGTTGGGGTACCACTGCGCGTTCACCTGGGCGGCGACCTGGTCCGTCGCGTACTGGTTCGCGTCGCCGAACGTGTCGAACGCGTCGGTGAACGACTTGACCTGCGCGTACCCGCCCTGCGCGTCGGTGATCTGCTTGAGCAGCTCGACGCCCGCGACGTTCGACGGGTCGTCCAGCGTCGGCACCCCGTCCTCGTCGGTGAGCTGCCCGCCCATGCCCAGCACCCACAGCCCGGCCTGGCCGGCCGCGACCGGGTCGAGCCCGAGCCGGGTCGGCGAGCCGCCCTCCTCGGTGTACGTCGCGGCGATCGCCTGCAGCAGCACGTCCGGCTGCGACGTGTCGATCTGCTCGTCGGTGATGCCGGCGGCCTCGAGCACGCGCGTGTTCAGCAGGATCGCGGGCGGCTGGTAGAACTGCGGCACCGCCCAGAGCTGGTCGTCCCACTGCACGTCGTCCACGACGAAGTCGTAGAACCGCTCGTCCGCGACGACGCCGTGCGCGTCGTAGCACGCGTCGAGCGGCTGGATGAGGCCCTGCGCGGCGTACGTCGGCACGAACCGGCGGTCCATCTGCACGACGTCGGGCACCTGCCCGCCTGCCACGCGCGTCGTGAACTTCTGCGCGTCGAACGACGTCTGGTCCATGGTGATCTCGACGTCGCCGAGCTGCTCCTCGGCGTACGCCATGCGCGCCTCGCCGACGTCGTCCGCGTTGTCGAAGGCCCAGGCGGCGAGCTCGCCGGTCGGAGCGGTCGTGAAGTCCGTCGGCCCGTCGCCGCCGGCGGCGCCGCCGCCCCCGGGGCCGCACGCGGCGAGGGTGGCGGTCGCGGTGACGAGCGCGAGGCCGCCGAGCAGTGGTGAGCGTCGCGTGGTGCGCCGTGTGGTGCTCATGAGGGTCATCCCTTGCGTCCGGTCGTCGCGATGCCGTCGACGAAGTAGCGCTGCCCGAAGGCGAACAGCGCGAGCATCGGCAGCGTCACCAGGAGGGACGCCACCATCACGTACTGGTAGTCGCCCTGACCGCCGGCGGTCGGGCTGTAGCGGGTCATCGCGTAGGCGATCCCGAGCGGGGCCGTGAACTGCTCGACGGTCCCGGCGTTGAGGTAGATCAGGGCCGACTGCAGGTTGTTCCACGAGGCCTGGAACTCGAAGAGCAGCACGATGACGAACGACGGCACGGCGAGCGGCATGGCGATGCGCCAGAACTGCTTCCAGTAGCTCGCGCCGTCGATGAGGGCTGCCTCGAAGATCTCGCGGGGCAGACCGAGGAAGAACTGACGCTGCAGGAAGATGTAGAACGCCGAGCCGAACAGGTTCGCGCCCCACAGCGGCACCCACGTGCCGAGCAGGCCCGTCTCCTTCCAGATCAGGTAGACGGGGATCATCGTCACCGCGCCCGGCAGCATCATCGTCGCCAGGACGAGGCCGAACAGCAGGCTGCGGCCCGGGAACCGGAACCACGCGAAGCCGAACGCGACCAGCGAGCTCGACACCGCGACGGCCACGGCCGCGAGCACCGCGATGCACACGCTGTTCGTCAGCCAGCTCAGCAGCGGCAGCTCCTGCCACACCGTGACCCAGTTGTCCCACCGCACGGGCGACGGGATCAGCGAGTTGTCGAAGACCTGGCCGCGGCCCTTGAGGCTCGCGGCGACCAGCCACAGCAACGGGTACAGGAACAGCGCGGTGACCGCGAGGAGCGCGACCCAGCGCAGGACGCGTCCGACACCGCTGAACCGGCCGCGTCGCCAGCCGGGCGTCGCCTCGTCCAGGCCACGGGCGCGCGGGGCGACCGGCACCTGCGCCGGGGCGCCGAGGGGGGTGGTCGTCGTGGCCATCAGCGGTCCGCCTCGTAGTAGACGAAGCGGTTGCCGAACCGCATCTGGACGAACGTGACCAGCATGACGATCACGAACAGCAGCCACGCCATCGCGGCGGCGAACCCGAAGTTGAACTGCCGGAACGCCTGCTGGAAGAGGTAGATCGCGTAGAACAGCGACGCGTCGGGGGCGGTCGACCCCTGGTCGCGCCAGAACAGGAGGTACGCCTGGTCGAAGATCTGGAACGCGGCGATGGTCAGCACGATCGTGTTGAAGAAGATCGCGCCCGAGATCATCGGCACCGTGATGTGCCGGAACAGCCGCCACGGGCCGGCGCCGTCGAGCGTCGCCACCTCGTACAGCTCCCGTGGCACCGACTTCAGCGCGGCGAGGAAGATCACCATCGTGCCGCTCACGGCCCAGAGCGACATGAGCACGATCGACGGCTTGATCCAGTCCGGGTCGACGAGCCACTGCGGGGCCGGGAGGCCGAGGGCGCGCAGGAACCGGTTGACGGCGCCGTTGGACCCGTTCAGCAGCAGGAAGAAGATCGCCGCCGTGGCGACGGCCGGCGTCATCTTCGGCAGGTAGAAGATGGTGCGGAAGATCCCGGCGCCCTTGCCGACGCGGTCGAGCAGCACCGCGAGGAAGAGCGCGAACGCGATCTCGAGCGGCACGGCCAGGACGGCGTAGAAGAGCGTGTTGCCGAGCGCGGTCGCCACGCGCGGGTCCTCGAACAGCTCGCGGTAGTTGGCGAGCCCGACCGGCGTCGCGGTCCCCGTCGCGAGGTTGTACCGCGTCAGGGAGATGTACAGGCTCCAGGCCATGGCGCCCGCGGTGAACACGAGGAAGCCGATGACCCAGGGCGTGATGAAGAGGTACCCGGCGATCGCCTCGCGGTCCAGCCGGCGTCGGCGTCGCAGCGGTGGAGCCGTGCCCGCCCCGCTCGGGGGGCCGCCCGCCACGGCGGGCGCAACCTGCGTCATCGCCGGCTCCCGTCGTCCGTCGGTGCCCGGGTGCGCCGGGTCCCGCCCCTCGCGCCGTCCACCTGCTGGAACGTGTCGAGGACGGTTCGGACGATAGAACCGCTTCTCCGGCGGCGCGACTTCTCGCGCCCCACGAGCGCGTGGGCCTCGTCTCAGTCGGTGCCGGCGCCCAGCCGCAGCCCGGTGTGGGAGAGCGTCGGCGGGAGCGGGTCGTCGGCCAGCGCCGGGTGGCTCACCGGGCGCCACGCCACGTCGCGCACCAGGTCGGACAGGAGCGTCGACGCCGTCAGCAGGACGACGTCCGCGCCCGGGCACACCACCGGTCCCGCGCTGAACGGCACGACCAGCCAGCCGTCGTCCTGGCCCGACGGCCCGACCCACGTGGTGCCGTGCCAGAACGCGGGGCCGAACGTGTCCGCCGCGGGTCGCCGCTCGCGGTCGCGGTGGAACCACGAGCTCACGACCGAGACGCCGTGGCCCGCGGGGAGCACGACGTCGCCCCACGCGGTCGGCGCGACGGTCTCGCGCAGGATCACGAGCGTCGTCGGCCACAGCCGCAGGCTCTCGAGCACGGCGGCGCGGGCGAGCGGGAGCTCGTGGACCCCACCCGCCGCGGCGGCGTCGACCGCCTCCGCGCGCATCGCGTCCTGCAGGCCCGGTCGCGCCGCGACGACCGCCAGCGCACGCCACAGCGCGATGCGGGCCGCGTCGAACGCGAACATCCAGTGGGGCACCTGCGTCGCGGCGAGCACCGGGGAGCCGCCGCGGACGACGCCCGCGCCGGCGAGGCTGTCGAGGGGTGCGCGCCGCACGTGGTCGAGGACGCGCCGGGTGAAGCGGGCCCGCAGCGCGCGGTCCTGCGGCACGGCGAAGGCCCAGTTCGCGCGCCGGCGCAGCGCCGTGAGCTCGTCGACGAGCGTCGCGTCGTCCTGCGCGCCGGGGCCGAGCGTCACGGTGCGGGCGGCCGCCCACAGCGCGTCGTCGACGTCCTCGAAGCCGAGCGCGCCGCTCGCGCGCGCGCTGCGGGCCACGCCGTCGGCGATGGCGTGCAGCGCCCCCACGACGCCGGCCCCTGCGGAGTGCACGGGTCGCCCGGTCTCGAGCGCGCGCTCGTTCCAGTCCCGCAGCACCGGGCGCTCGTCCAGGGGGCTGATGAGGACGGCGCGCGGCTGGAAGTGGCGCAGCGCGGCGCGCTTCTCCGCCGACGCGGGCGAGAACGGGTCGGGCGAGAGGTCCAGGACGGCGCGGCCGTCGTCGTGGTGCAGGGGCAGCACCATGCGGCGCCGTCCGAGCGTCACCGCGACCGGCCGGCGCTCGTACCGCTCGGCGAGGCCGGCGAGCACGTCCGCGGCGCGCGCATCCGCGCCGAGCCGCTCGGCGGCGGCGCCCACCCGGGGTCGGCGCACGATCGGGCCCCGGGCCAGCATCGGCGCCAGGACGGTCGTCAGCACGCGGGCCTGCTCGGCAGGCCCGAGGGTCACGAGGTCGCGCGGCCCCGCCCGGTGCTCCCGGGCGGGACCGGCGGCCCGCGACGGTGTCGTCGTCAGGACGGGTCCTCGTCGAGCGGCTCGAGCGTCGGCGCCTCACCGTCGTGCCCCTCGGGCACGGGGTCCGGGTCGACCCCGAGGCTCGGCAGGTCCGGCTGCTTCGGGTCGAAGCTGTCGGGCAGCTGCTCGGTCACGCCGTGCCGTCCTCGGTGCTGCGCGGGTTGAGGTTGTTCGGGTCCGCGTCGGGGTCGCCGCCCGCATCCTCGCCCTCGTCGGACGCCGCGGCGCCCGCACGCGGGTTCAGGCTGCTCGGGTCGGTGTCGGGGTCCTGGTCCGGGTCGTAGCCCGTGGTCTCCTCAGTCATACGTCCACCGTGGCACCGGTCCGCCGGCCTCGCACGCCGGGGACACGATCCGCGGCGCCGGACCGGTGCGGTGGGTTCGGCGCGCGCGTCGGCGCAGGTCACGGGCAGTATGCCGGCGGCAGCACGCCGACCGGGCGCCCGCCGGCCGCCCCGGGCCGACGCGTCAGGCCGGGGGCCGGACGGCCGTCTCCAGGTGGACCGCCTTGAGCACGGTCATGGCCGCGAGCAGGTCGGGGCCGTAGCCGGCGCCGGCGCCGGACTCGCGCCGCGGGTCGGCCGAGCCGCCCGGCGCGCCCCCGAACACGGCGTTGATCTTGACGGTGCCCACCTCGAGCGTCTCCGCGGCCTCGAGCGCGTGCTCGAGGCTCGGCGTCAGCACCGTCGCGGCCAGCCCGTACGCGCCGCTGCCGGCGAGCGCGAGCCCGGTGGCGAAGTCCGGGACGCGGGTCACGGCGGCCACGGGGCCGAAGGTCTCCTCGGTGAGGACCGCCATGCCGGCCGTGCAGCCGTCGAGCACGGTGGGCGCGAAGAATGCCCCCGGCCGGTCGAGGCGCGTGCCGCCCGCGAGGACGCGCGCGCCCGCCGCGACGGCCGCGTCGACGTGCTCCTCGACGACGGTGAGCTGGGCCTCGTCCACGAGCGGCCCCAGCTGCGTGGCGGGGTCGCGCGGGTCGCCGACGCGCATCTCGCGCGCGGTGGCCGCGAGGACGTCGAGCACCGCGTCGGCCAGCTCCTCGTGCAGGTACACACGCTCGACCGAGGTGCACAGCTGCCCGGTGTTCGTGAAGGCGCCGATCGCGATCTGCTCCGCCGCCCACGCGGGGTCGACGCCGGCGTCGACGAGGATCGGGTCCTTGCCGCCGTTCTCCCGCAGGACGCGCGCACCCCGGGCCCCGGCGGCGGCCGCGATCGCACGGCCCGTCGCCGAGCTGCCGACCTGGGCGACGAGCGCCACGCGCGGGTCGGCGACGATCGCCGCGCCCGTCTCCCCGTCGCCGTTGACCACCTGCAGCACGCCGGGCGGGAGGGCCTCGGCGACGAGCCGACCCAGCGCCCAGCCGGCGCGCGGGCTGCGCTCCGACGGCTTGTGCACGACCGTGTTGCCGGTCACGAGCGCCGCCGCCAGGAGCCCAGCGGCGGCCGGGAACGGGTCGTTCCACGGCGTGATGACGGCGACGACGCCGTGCGGCTCACGGCGCACCACGTCGAGCGCCGACGGGTCGCCCGCGAGCGTGCGGCCGGTGGCGCCGAGCCCCGTCGTCGCCGCCTCCTCCAGGATGTCCGCCGCGACCCGCGCCGACTCGACCGACGTCGTGAGCAGCCGACCCGTGTCCGCGGTCAGCAGCGCGCCGAGCTCGTCCGCCTGCTCGCGCACGCGTGCCGCCGCGGTGCGCAGGGCGGCGGCGCGCCCGCCCGGAGCGGTCCGCCGCCAGGCCGGCCGCGCGGCGTGCGCGGCGGCGACCGCGTCCGCCACCTCGTCCGCACCCGCCGGCACCAGGACGACGGTCGGGGCGCCGTCGACCGGGGACAGCCGGACCACCTCCCGGGCGCCGCGGGCGTCGACGACGCGTCCGCCGACGACGTGCGCGGCGAGGCGCTCCGGCGACGCGTCGTGACCGGGGGACGACGCGGCGGCCTGCCCGTCGGTGGGCGCGACGGCGGTCGGTCCGGAGGTGGTGGTCATGGCTCTCCGATCAACGGGACGGCGGGACGGGCCGTCGCAGGGTGCGGGAGAAGGATGCGGGACGCGGCGGCGGCGGACAAACCGGGGCGAGGCAGGTGCAAACGGTTCAAGGTGCACGAGCGGGTGAAGTGCTCCAAGGTGGGCGCGGGACCCCTCCCGCCGGAAGAAGCCCGGATGCGTACCGGTCCGGGGCCGGACCACGTCCGGTCGCGGCACGACACACGGAAGGTCGGCCACCCCATGCGCGTGCTCGGCGTCAACGCCATCTACCACGACCCGTCGGCAGCCCTCGTGATCGACGGCGAGGTCGTCGCCGCGGCCGAGGAGGAGCGGTTCAGCCGCCGCAAGCACGGCAAGCGGCCCGTGCCCTTCTCGGCGTGGGAGCTGCCCGAGCTGTCGATGCGCTGGTGCCTCGAGCAGGCCGGCCTGACACCGGCCGACGTGGACGTCGTCGCCTACTCGTTCGACCCCGAGCTCTCGAAGTCCGCCGAGGACCTCGGGCTGCACGACCCGTGGGACCACCTGCGCACGACGTACGCGCAGAACGTCGGCGGGTTCCTGCGCAGCGCCCTGCCGGGGATCGAGCACGCGCGCCTGCACCACGTCCCCCACCACGTCGCGCACGCCGCGTCGGCGGCGCTCGCGTCGCCGTTCCCGACGAGCAGCGTGCTCGTGCTCGACGGCCGCGGGGAGCGCGCGTCGCACCTGGCGGGGCGGTACGAGGACGGGCGCATCGAGGTCTTCACCACCCAGGAGCTGCCGCACTCGCTCGGCCTGCTCTACGAGTCGCTGACCGAGCACCTGGGCTTCCTGCGCGCGTCCGACGAGTACAAGGTCATGGCGCTCGCGTCCTACGGGCAGCCACGCTTCCTCGAGCAGCTGCGCGAGCACGTGTACGCCACCGACGACGGCGGGTTCGTCGCGGAGATCCCCGACTGGACGCGCTTCGCGCCGGTGCGCGTCGACGACGGCACGTGGGGCGGTGACCACGCCGACCTCGCCTCGTCCGTGCAGGTCCGGCTCGAGGAGGTCCTCGTCGACCTCGCGCGCCGGCTGCACGAGCGCACGGGCGACCGCGTCCTGACCATGGCCGGCGGCATCGCGCTGAACTGCGTCGCGAACTCGCGCGTCTGGCGCGAGAGCGGCTTCGACGAGGTGTGGGTGCAGCCGGCCGCCGGTGACGCCGGCACGTCCCTGGGGGCGGCGCTGCAGGCCGCGGCGGAGCTCGGCGAGCACGTGCGTCCTATGCCGGGCGCCGACCTGGGCCGCGCGTGGAGCGACGACGAGCTCGCGCAGCGGCTGCGCACGGCGCGCGTGCCGTTCACCACGCCGGCACCGGAGGCGTTCGCGGGCGAGGTCGCCGACGTGCTCGCGTCGAACGGCGTCATCGCGTGGTTCGACGGCCGCAGCGAGTTCGGCCCGCGGGCGCTCGGGCACCGCTCCCTGCTGGCGCACCCCGGCCACAGCGAGAACCTCGAGCGCATGAACGACGTCAAGGGTCGCGAGCAGTTCCGGCCCGTGGCGCCGATGGTGCTGCTCGACCGCGCCCCGGAGATCTTCTCCGAGGGCCCCATCCCGAGCCCCTACATGCTGTTCGTGCACCGGGTCGCCGACGAGTGGCGCGACCGGATCCCCGCGGCCGTGCACGTCGACGGCACGGCCCGGATCCAGACGGTCGACCCCGGCACCCAGCCCCGCCTCGGCGCCACGATCGAGGCGTTCGCGGAGCGCACCGGGCTGCCCGTCGTCATCAACACGAGCCTGAACACCGCGGGACGCCCCATGGTCGACGACCCGCGCGACGCCCTCGAGCTGTTCGGCTCGGCGCCCGTCGACCTGCTCGTCCTCGGCCCGCACCTCGTGCGCCGCACCGACGTCTTCGCGGCCGGCGGTCCAGCCGGCGACGGACGTCCGGCCGGCGACGGGCGCGCGGCGTGAGCGCGGGCTCCCCCGCCGCGCTCCCCGCCTGGTCGGTCGTCGTCCCGACGATCGGCCGGCCCTCGCTGCGCGCGCTGCTCGACACGCTCGCCGCGCAGCCGTTCGGTGCGGCGCTGCCCGCCCCCGAGGCGGTCGTCCTCGGCGACGACCGGCCGCTCGGCACGACACCGCTCGACGTCGCGGACGTGGCGCTGCCCCTGCGAGTGGTCCGGGTGGGCGGGCGCGGTCCGGCCGCGGGCCGCAACGCCGGGTGGCGGCTCACGCGCACGCCCTGGGTGCTGTTCCTCGACGACGACGTGCTGGTGCCGGCCGGCTGGGCCGAGGCCTTCGCCGCCGACCTCGCCGCGGCGGACGCGCAGGGCGACGTCGGCGCGACGCAGGGACGCCTGCGCGTCCCGCTGCCGGCGCACCGCCCGCCCACGGACTGGGAGCGCAGCACGGCCGGGCTCGAGGGAGCCCGGTGGGCGACCGCCGACATGGCCTACCGCCGCGCCGTGCTCGAGGCGGTCGACGGCTTCGACGAGCGCTTCCCGCGGGCGTACCGGGAGGACGCCGACCTGGCGCTGCGGGTGCGCACGGCGGGTTGGCGGCTCGTGCCGGGTGAGCGCGTCACGACGCACCCCGTGCGCCCGGCGGACGCCCGCGTCAGCGTGCGCGTGCAGGCGGGGGCGCGCGACGACGCCCTCATGCGTGCGCTGCACGGGCCGCGGTGGCGCGACCGGGCCGAGACCGGGCGCGGCCGCTTCCCGTGGCACGTCGCGACGGTGGCCGCGGCGGCGGCCGGCGCGGGCGCCCTCGTGGCGGGGCGGCCGCGGCTCGCGGCCGCGGCCGGGACCGCGTGGTTCGCCCTCACCGCCGACTTCGCCCGCCGGCGCATCGCGCCCGGCCCGCGTCCCGGGGACGCGGGCTGGCGCACGGAGTGGGCGCGCATGGCGTGGACGTCCGCGGTGCTGCCGGCCGCCGCGGTGCGCCACCGGGTCGCGGGCAGCCTCGCGCACCACGCCGGTGCCCCGGCGTGGCGCCCGCCCGTCCGTGCGGTCCTGCTCGACCGCGACGGCACGCTCGTGCACGACGTGCCGTACAACGGCGACCCGGGGCTGGTGCGCCCCGTCGACGGCGCGCGGGAGCTGCTCGACGGGCTGCGCGCCGCCGGCGTCCGCGTCGGGCTGGTGAGCAACCAGTCGGGCATCGGGCGCGGGCTGCTCACCCGCGCGCAGGTGGACGCCGTCAACGCGCGCGTCGCCGACCTGCTCGGCCCGTTCGACACGGTGCAGGTGTGCCCGCACACGGACGCCGACGGCTGCGCGTGCCGCAAGCCGGGGCCCGGCATGGTGCTCGCGGCCGCACGCGAGCTCGGCCTCGCGCCGTGGGAGTGCGCCGTGGTCGGCGACATCGGCGCCGACGTCGGCGCGGCGCTGGTGGCCGGTGCCCGCGCGGTGCTCGTCCCCACGCCCCTGACACGCCCGGACGAGGTGGACGCGGCCCCCGCGGTCGCGCCCGACCTGCGCGCGGCGCTCGCGCTGCTGCTGCCCGCGGTGCTCGGCACGCCCGCCGGCGGCCCGGCGGCGCAGGACCCCGCCGCACCGCCGCACGACCCTCCGCACGACCCTCCGCACGACCCTCCGCACGACCCGGTCGGGGGCACCGACGCGGAGCTCGCCGCGTGACGCGCGTGCTGGCCGTGCGCCTTGACAGCGACGGCGACGTGCTCCTGACCGGGCCGGCGGTGCGCGCGCTCGCGGCGACCGCCGGCACGCTCGACGTGCTCGCCTCGCCCGCCGGGGCCGGGGCGGCCGCGCTGCTGCCCGGCGTCGCGGACGTGCTCGTCTTCGACCCGCCGTGGAGCGGGTACGCGCCCCCGGCGGTCGATGCGGCGGCCGTCGAGGACCTCGTCGCCACCCTGCGCGCGCGCCGGTACGACCGCGCGGTCGTGTTCACGTCCTTCCACCAGAGCCCGCTGCCCGCCGCGCTCGTGCTGCGGCTCGCAGGCGTCGCGTTCGTCGCCGGCACCAGCGCCGACTACCCGGGTTCGCTGCTCGACGTGCGGCACCACCGCCCCGACGGGCTGCACGAGGTCGAGGCCGCGCTGGACCTCGCGGTCGCGGCCGGCGGCGCCCTGCCCCACGGCGACGCCGGCCGCCTCGCGGTGCGCCGGCCCCTGCCGGACCTCGCCGACGCCCTGCCGGCCGGCGCGCTCGCGCAGGTCGGCGGCGGGTACGTCGTCGTCCACCCCGGGGCGTCGGTGCCGGCGCGCGCACCGGCTCCCGACCACGCGCGGGCGGTCGCGGCCGCGCTGGCCGGCGCGGGCCGCACGGTGCTGGTCACCGGCGGGCCGCGCGAGCGCGAGCTGGCGGCGCACGTCGCGGCCGGCACCCCGCGGGTCGTCGACGTCGCGGGCCGCACGTCGCTCGCCGGCCTCGCGGCGGTGCTCGCGGGTGCGCAGGCCGTCGTGGTCGGCAACACCGGTCCCGCCCACCTGGCCGCCGCCGTCGGCGCTCCCGTGGTCTCGCTCTTCTCCCCCGTCGTCCCGGCCGACCGGTGGGCGCCGTGGGGCGTGCCGAGCGTCGTGCTCGGCGACCAGCAGGCGGCGTGCGCGGGGTCGCGGGCGCGCGAGTGCCCCGTCCCCGGCCACCCGTGCCTGTCGGCCGTCACGCCGGCGCGGGTGATGGCGGCCGTCGACGCGCTCGCCGTCACCGCGGTGCCGGCCGCCGAGCACCCGGTCGGTCCGGTCGCCGACGTCCCCGCCGCACCGCAGGAGGTGGTCGCATGAGGATCCTCGCCTGGCACGTGCACGGCTCGTGGATGACGTCGTTCGTCCAGGGCGCGCACGAGTACCTGGTCCCGGTCGACGCGGAGCGGTCGGCCGACGGCCTCGGTCGCGCGCGCACGTGGGACTGGCCGCCGAGCGTGCGCGAGGTCCCGCTCGAGCGGCTGCGCGACGAGCCGTTCGACCTCGTGCTGCTGCAGCGCCCGCGCGACCTCGAGCTGCTCGAGCGGTGGGCGGGCCTGCGCGCGGGCGTCGACGTGCCGGCCGTGTACGTCGAGCACAACACGCCCGTCGAGCACCCCGTCGCGACGCGCCACCTGCTCGCCGGCCGCGACGACGTCGCGCTCGTGCACGTCACCCGGTTCAACGCGCTGGTGTGGGACAACGGCCGCGCCCCCGTGACGGTCGTCGAGCACGGGGTGCCCGACCCCGGCCACCTGTGGACCGGGGAGCGCGAGCACGTCGCGGCGGTCGTGAACGAGCCCGTCCGGCGCTGGCGCGTCGCCGGCACGGACGTGCTGCTGCACGTGGCCGCCCACGTGCCCGTCGAGGTGTACGGCATGGGCACGGCGTCCCTCGCCGAGCACCTGCCGGCGCACGCCGAGCACCTGCACGACGACGTGCCGCAGGCGGCGATGCACCAGCAGCTGGCCGGCGCGCGCGCCTACCTGCACCCGTACCGGTGGACCAGCCTCGGGCTGTCCCTGGTCGAGGCGATGACCCTCGGCATGCCGGTGCTCGTGCTCGCGACGACCGCCGCGCCGGAGTCGGTGCCGGCCGCCGCGGGCGTCGTCAGCAGCGACCCCGCCGACCTCGTGGCCGCCGCCCGTCGCTGGCTCGCCGACCCCGCCGAGGCGAAGGAGCGCGGGCTCGCGGCGCGCGAGCACGCGCTGCGCCGGTTCGGCCTCGACCGGTTCCTGTCCGACTGGCAAGAGGTCATCGAGGGGGTGACGCGATGAGGATCGCGATGGTGTCGGAGCACGCGAGCCCGCTGGCGGTGCTGGGCGGCGTCGACGCGGGCGGCCAGAACGTCCACGTCGCGGCGCTCACCGGCGCGCTGGCCGAGCGCGGCCACGACGTGACCGTGTACACGCGCCGTGACGACCCGGCACTGCCCGAGCGCGTCCGCACGGCGCCGGGCGTCGAGGTCGTGCACGTGCCCGCGGGCCCGCCGGCGGCCGTGCCCAAGGACGACCTGCTGCCGTGGATGCCCGACCTCGGGGCCTGGGTCGCGGCCGACTGGGCGACGCGCGGGGCCCCCGACGTCGTGCACGCGCACTTCTGGATGTCCGGCCTCGCCGCCCTGCACGCGGCCGAGCCGCACGGCGTGCCGACCGTGCAGACCTACCACGCGCTCGGCTCCGTCAAGCGCCGACACCAGGGCGCGAAGGACACGAGCCCCGCGGGCCGCGTCAGCGCCGAGGCAGCGATCGGCCGGCGCGTCGACGCCGTCGTTGCGACGTGCAGCGACGAGGTGCGTGAGCTCACGCGCCTCGGCGTGCCCCCCGAGCGCGTCCGGACGGTGCCGTGCGGTGTCGACGTCGACCACTTCCGCCCCGTGCCCGGAGCCGCGGGCCCGTTCGCGCGCACGCGCCGGCACCGTCTCGTGTGCCTGGGCCGGCTGGTCGAGCGCAAGGGCGTCGACACGGTGCTGCGGGCCCTCGCCGGGCTGCCGGACGCCGAGCTCCTGGTCGCCGGCGGCCCGGACCCGGGGGCGCTCGCCGACGACGCGGAGGCGACGCGCCTGGCGCTGCTCGCCGAGCGCCTGGGCGTCGCCGGACGCGTGCACCTGCTCGGCCGCGTGGGGCACGCCGACGTGCCCGCGCTGGTGTCGTCGGCCGACCTCGTCGTCGCGACGCCCTGGTACGAGCCGTTCGGCATCGTGCCGCTCGAGGCCGCGGCGTGCGGCGTGCCGGTCGTGGGCAGCGCGGTCGGCGGTCTGCTCGACTCGGTCGCCGACGGCGTGACGGGCGTGCTCGTGCCGGCGCGCGACCCGGACGCGCTGGCCGCGGCCGTGCGCGGCCTCCTCGACGATCCCGCCCGCCGCCGGGCGATGGGCGCCGCGGCCCGGCACCGGGCGCTCGCGCGCTACTCGTGGCGGGGCGTCGCGGCGCAGACCGAGCTGGTGTACCGGTCCCTGACGTCCCCGGCCCGCGCCGCGGAGCGGGTCGAGGACCGGGTCGAGGAGGTGGCGGTGTGAGCGCACGCACGTGGATCGAGACGCACGACGGCGAGCTCGCCGACGGGCTGCGCAGCCTGCGCCGGCAGGCCGGCACGGTCGAGCGCTGGGGCGCGACGCTCGCCCAGCGCCTCGCCGACGGGTCCCGCCTCATGGCCGCGGGCAACGGCGGCAGCGCGGCCGAGGCCCAGCACCTCACGTCGGAGCTCGTGGGCCGGTTCCTCGGGGAACGGCGGCCACTGTCGGCGCTGTGCCTGTGCTCGGAGAGCTCGAGCGTCACCGCGATCGTGAACGACTACGGGCTCGAGGAGATGTTCGCGCGGCAGGTGGAGGCGCACGGGCGCCCGGGCGACGTGCTCGTGCTCCTGTCGACGTCGGGCCGCAGCCCCAACGTGCTGCGCGCGGCCGAGCGGGCGCACGAGGTCGGGGTCGCCGTGTGGTCGATGACCGGCCCGCGCCCGAACCCGCTCGCGGGCCTGTCCGACGAGGTCCTCGCGGTCGACGCCCCGACGACGGCCGCGATCCAGACGGTCCACCTGGTGGCGGTGCACGCACTGTGCGCGGCCCTCGACGAGCACCTCGCGCTGCGCCCCGCGGCCGGTGCCCGCCCCGGGGTCGCCGCCGTGGAGGTGCCCGCGTGAGCGGGCGGGCCGAGGCCGCGGGGCGTCCGCACGTCGTCGTCGTCGGCGACGTCGTGCTCGACCGCGACGTCGAGGGGCGCGTCGACCGGCTGTGCCCCGACGCCCCGGCACCGGTGCTCGACGTGACGCACGTGCGCGAGAGCCCCGGCGGCGCGGGCCTGACCGCGCTGCTCGCCGCCGAGGGCGCACGCGTCACGCTCGTCGCACCCGTCGCGGACGACGCGGCCGGGCGGCGTCTGACCGAGCACCTGGGCGGCGTCCTCGACGTGGTGGCCCTGCCGCACGCGGGAGGGACACGGCGCAAGGTGCGGGTCCGCAGCGCCGCGCACTCGCTCGTCCGCATCGACGACGGCGGCCCCGGCACGCCCGGTGCGGTGCCGGTCGACGCGGTGCGGCGCGTGCTCGCCGACGCGGACGTCGTGCTCGTCTCCGACTACGGCGCCGGGGTCACCCGGGACGCCGACTTGCGGGCCCTGCTCGCCGAGGCGGCCGCCGCGCGACCCGTCGTGTGGGACCCGCACCCCCGGGGCGGCTCGCCCGTGCCGGGGGTGACGCTCGTGACACCGAACCTCGGCGAGGCGCGCGACGCGCTGCGCGACGCACCCCCCGGCGCCGACGGCCCGCGCGACCAGCTGGCGCAGCGCCTGCGCGAGCTCTGGCACGCACGCGCCGTCGCGGTCACGGCGGGCGCCGACGGCGCGTTCGTCGCGGCGGGCGGTGAGACGCAGTACGTCCCGGCCCCGCACGTCGCCGGCGGCGACCCCTGCGGCGCCGGCGACCGGTTCGCCGCGTCCGCGGCCCTCGCGCTCGCGGCGGGTGCGCTGCCGGCGGAGGCCGTCGGTCGCGGCGTCGCGGACGCGAGCGCGTGGGTCGCGGCGGGCGGCGCCGAGGCGTACCGCCGGCGCGCGGACGAGGCGCGCGGGCCTGTCCACGCGCCGGACGACGCGACGGCGACCCGGACGGACGCAGCGGCGACCCCGGACGGAGCGCGCACCGCCCGTCCCGGCCGGACGCACGCCGCCGACGGCGTCCCCGCCGACGAGCTCACCGCCCTCGCCGCGCGCCTGCGTGCGGGCGGCCGGTCGCTCGTCGCCACGGGCGGCTGCTTCGACATCGTGCACGCCGGCCACGTCGCGACGCTGCAGGCCGCCCGCCGCCTCGGCGACGCGCTGGTCGTGCTGATGAACTCCGACGCGTCCGTGCGCCGGCTCAAGGGCGAGGGGCGCCCGGTCGTCACGGCGCCCGACCGCGCCCGCGTGCTGGAGGCGCTCGACTGCGTCGCCGCCGTCGTCGTGTTCGACGAGGACGACCCGCGGTCCGCCCTCGACCGCCTGCGCCCCGACGTGTGGGCCAAGGGCGGCGACTACGGCGGCGCGCCCCTGCCGGAGGCGGCGACCGTGCGCGCGCACGGCGGCCGCGTCGTGCTGCTCCCCTACCTCGACGGCCGCTCGACGACGTCGATCATCGCGCGCTCGGGCGCCGTCCTGGCGCCCGCCACCACCACCGAGGAGACCGTGTGACCAGCACCGCCACGTCCGAGTCCCCCGCCCTGCTCGCCCCGCGCGAGCTCGGCACCGTCCTGGTCACCGGCGGTGCGTCCGGCCTCGGCGCCGCCGTGGTGGACGCCGTGCTCGCCTCCGGCGGGAAGGTCGGCGTCCTCGACCGCGTCGCCCCGGCCGCCGACGTGCCCCACGTCGAGGTGGACCTGTCCGACTCGACGGCCGCCGCGGCCGCCGTCGAGGAGCTCGTCCGCCGGGTCGGCGAGCCGACAGCCGTCGTCACGGCCGCGGGTACCGACGCGTGCGGCCGCCTCGTCGACGTCGACCCCGCGACGTGGGAGAAGGTCGTCGCGGTGAACCTGTTCGGCACGGTCGCGGTCGTGCGCGCCGCGATCCCGTACCTGGCGAAGGTGCGCGGCACGGTCGTCACCGTCGCCTCGACGCTCGCGCTGCGCGGTATGAGCGACGCGACGGCGTACAGCGCCTCCAAGTTCGCGGTCCGCGGGTTCTCGCACGCGCTGGCCGCCGAGCTGGCGGGCAGCGTCGGCGTCACGTGCCTCGTCCCCGGCGGCATGCGCACCGCGTTCTTCGACGGCCGCACCGAGCAGTACAGGCCCGGCCCCGACGCGGACCTCAACGACCCGCGCGCCACCGCCGGCGCGGTGCTGACGGCGCTGCGCCAGCCCGTCGGCTCGGAGATCCGCGAGCTGCTCGTCATGGCGTCCGGGGAGAGCTCCTGGCCGTGACGGGTGACGTCCTGGTCCTGCGTGCCCTCGGGCTCGGCGACGCGCTCACCGGCGTCGCCGCGCTGCGCGGGGTGCGCCGCGCCTGGCCGGACCGGCGGCTCCGGCTCGCCGGTCCGGCCGCCACCGGCTCGTGGCTGCGGGCCCTCGGCGTCGTCGACGAGGTCCTGGTCACCGACGGCCTGTCGCCGCTCGACTGGCACGGCACCGGCCACGTGGCGGTCAACCTGCACGGACGGGGCCCGCAGAGCCACGCGGCCCTGGCCGCGACCCGCCCCGAGCGCCTCGTCGCCTACGCGACGCTTGAGCACGCGGACGGGCCGGCGTGGCGCGCGGACGAGCACGAGGTGGCGCGCTGGTGCCGGCTCGTGACCGCCGCCGGCGGTCCCTGCGACGCCGCGGACCTGCGCCTGCCGGTCGCACCCGACACCACGACGGCGCCCGGCACGGTGCTGCTCCACCCCGGCGCGGCATCGGGCTCGCGCCGCTGGCCCGCCGACCGCTGGGGCGCCGTGGCGCGTGCCCTCGTGGACGCGGGCCACGACGTGTCCCTCACGGGCGGCCCCACCGAGCGGGACCTGTGCGCGACCGTCGTCCGCCACGCGGCGCGTCCGGTCCGCGTGCTGGCCGGCACGCTCGACGTGCCCGGGCTGGCCGCCGTGGTCGCGTCCGCCCGGCTCGTGGTGTGCGGCGACACGGGCGTCGCGCACGTCGCGACGGCGGTCGGCGCACCGTCGGTGCTGCTGTTCGGCCCCACGCCGCCGCGGTGGTGGGGGCCCGCCGTCGACGTCGACCGGCACGTCGTGCTGTGGCACGGCGACCCGGCGCGCCCGGGCGACCCCCACGGCACGGCGGTCGACGCTGCCCTGGCGGCGATCACCGTGGACGAGGTGCTCGCGGCCGCCGCTCCCCTGCTCGCCGCGCCGGTCGAGCCGGGCCGGCGTGCGGGCCTGCGCGTCGGGCCGTAGGAGCCTGCGCGTCAGGCCGTGCGGGCCAGCGCTCCCGCGAACCACTCGACGGTGCGCTCCAGGCCCTCCTGCCACGCGACGGCCGGGGCCCACCCGAGCTCGCGCTCGGCGAGGGCGGTGTCGGGCCGCCGCACCTGCGGGTCGTCCACGGGCCGCTCGACGTACTCGATGCTCGAGGTCGAGCCGGTCGCGGCGACGACGTCCTCGGCGATGCGGCGCACGCTCAGCTCGGTGGGGTTGCCGATGTTCATGGGGCCGGGGTGCCCGCTGTCGGCCAGCGCCAGGATGCCGCGCACGAGGTCGTCGACGTAGCACACCGACCGCGTCTGGGTGCCGTCCCCCGCCACGGTGAGCGGCTCGCCGGCGAGGGCCTGGCGGACGAACGTCGGGATGGCGCGGCCGTCGTGCGGGCGCATGCGCGGGCCGTAGGTGTTGAAGATGCGGACGATCGCCGTGTCGACGCCGTGCGCGCTGCGGTAGGCGGTCGTGAGCGCCTCGGCGTACCGCTTCGCCTCGTCGTAGACGCCCCGCGGACCCACGGGGTTGACGTTGCCCCAGTACGACTCCGGCTGCGGGTGCACGAGCGGGTCCCCGTACACCTCCGACGTCGACGCGAGCAGGAACCGCGCCCCCTTCTCCATCGCCAGGCCCAGTGCGTGGTTGGTGCCGATGGACCCCACCTTCAGCGTGTGGATCGGCAGCTGGAGGTAGTCCACCGGCGAGGCCGGCGAGGCGAAGTGCAGGACGAGGTCGACGTCGCCGGGCACGTGCACGAAGTCGGTCACGTCGCACCGCTGGAGCCGGAACCGGGGCGAGTCCATGAGGTGCGCCACGTTGGCCGGCGAGCCGGTGAGGAAGTTGTCGAGCGCCACCACGTGGGCACCGCGGTCGACCAGCGCCGTGCACAGGTGGCTGCCGAGGAATCCTGCTCCGCCGGTGACGACCACCCGGCCCGCCGTCGCGCTGTCCGATCGTGCCATGCGCACCTCCGCGTGCGTCGGTCACGCGGGCGCGCGTGACGTCGTCCGTGCTCCTGGGGCGGGCACATCACGAGGCGCGCACCGCCGCGCGCCGGTCCCCGACGCGTTGCACGGCGACCCTCCCACGGGGCGGTGGCGGCCACCACCGGAGCACGGAGGCGGCGCCGCCGGCCCCCGCGCCCTGGGACCGCTCGCCTCGCACGTCCGACGCTCCGGGGGTAGCGTGGACGCGGGTCAGGGCGTGGCCCACGAAGAGTCCTTTTCGTGGAGGAAGCCCGTGCACAGCGCACCGGAGCACCCGCACACAGCGTCCCTGCGGACGCGCCCCAGGGTCGGCCTGTTCACCTACGACGTCCGTGACGACGCCTGGTGGTGGTCCGACGACGTCTACCGCCTGCACGGCTTCCAGCCGCACGACGTCGTCCCGACCACGGCGCTCGTCCTCGCGCACAAGCACCCCGACGACCGGGACGCGTCCCGCCTGCTGCTGCAGGACGCCGTCGTCACGGGTGCGCCCGTGGCCAGCGTGCACCGCATCATGGACGCCACCGGGCGTGCCCGCGTCGTCGCCTTCCTCGGCCAGAGCCGGACCGGCGACACGGGCGCGCCGACGCTCACCGGGTACTTCCTGGACCTGACGGACGAGGTCGGCGAGCGCTCACGCGACGAGGCGAACCGGGACATCGCCGCCTCCGCCGCGCACCGCGCGCAGATCGAGCAGGCCAAGGGCATCGTGGCGTTCGCGTACGGCGTGGACGCGGAGAGCGCCTTCGGCGTCCTGCGCGCTGCGTCGAACAACGGCAACGTGCCGATCCGCGAGCTCGCGTCGCAGGTGGTGGCGCGAGTCCGCTCCTTCCGTGGTGACCCGTACCGCGTGTGCGAGTACCTGGCCGAGGCCGCCGGCCTCCCCCTGCCGCGATGAGCCGGTCCCGGATCACCCGCCCCGAGACGCGGATCATCCCGCGCGCGGGTGGTCACGTGACCGTGCGGGTCGAGGGGTTCCACGAGGGCGACGCCGTGCTGCCCCGGCCCGACCGGCTCGGACGCTTCAAGGTCGAGGTCGCCCGCGACGAGCAGGGGCTGCGCCTGCTCGACGCGCACCGCCGGCCGATCGGACGCCTCGGGGCGTCCTGGAGCCGCACGCTGGGCGACGAGCTGGCCGCGTGCGAGCGCGACGGCGTCGTCCCCGTCGTGCGCGCCTCGCTGGTGGGCCCGCGCGGTGAGCGGGACATGTTCGTCCTGCTCGCCTGGCCGAGCCGGCGCACCGCCGTGCCGACGCAGGCCCGGCCGGTGCGCACCGCCGTGGGCGCGTCCGCATCGGGCTCCGGCGGACGCTGACCCGCTGACCCGGCGCGCGGACGCCCCCGGACCCGTCGGGTCCGGGGCGTCGCGCTGTCGTCGGCGCCGGGTGGGCGTCGCGGTGCGGCCGACGGCTCAGCGGCGGGGGGCGCCGCCGTCCGTCGCCTCGTCCGCGTCGTCCTGCGCCTGCTCGCGCCCGGCGGCCTCGCGCACCTCACGGCCGCGGCGGACGTCCTCGTCGGCCTTCTCCTTCTTCTTGTCGCTCGCCTTGGTGTCGCGGGGCGGGAGCTGGATGCTGCGCTCCGCCTCGATGCCGCCCTGCAGCTCGCGGCCGCGCTCGAGCTCCGCGTCCAGCTCCGCGCCGAACAGCAGCGCGAGGTTGGAGATCCAGAGCCACAGCAGCGCGACGATCACGCCGGCGAGCGACCCGTAGGTCTCGTTGTAGCTGGAGAAGTTGGCGACGTAGAACGCGAACCCGAGCGACGCGATCACCCACACGAGGATGGCCACGAGCGCGCCGACGCTGACCCAGCGGAACTTCGGCTGCTGCACGTTCGGCGTCGCGTGGTACAGCAGCGCGATGGCGACGGCGACGAGCGCCAGGACGACCGGCCACTTCGCGATGTTCCACACGGTCACAGCGGCCGCGGACAGGCCGACGGCGTCGCCGATCGCCTCCGCCACCCCGCCGGACAGCACCAGCGCCGCGACGACGACCACGGCGATGACGACGAGCGCGATCGTGACGAGGAGCAGGATCGGACGCAGCTTCCAGATCGGCCGGCCCTCGTCGATCTCGTAGATGCGGTTCATCCCGCGGCTGAACGCGGCCACGTACCCGGAGGCCGACCACAGGGCCGTCACCAGGCCGACGACCAGCGCGAGCCCGGCCGCGGGCGCCTGGGTGAGGTTCTCGAGGATCGGCTGGATCGTGTCCGTGCCGCCGGGTGCGATGCCCTCGACGAGGTCGAGGATGCGCTGCACGGTCCGCTCGGGGTCCGACACCAGGCCCAGCAGGGACACGATCGCCAGCAGAGCCGGCGCGATGGCCAGCACGCTGTAGTACGTGAGCGCGGCAGCGAGGTCGGTGCACTGGTCCTTGCCGAACTCGCGGACCGTCTTGCGCAGCACGTACTTCCAGGACCGGGCCTTGAGGTCGCCGGGCGAGTCGGGCTTGCGCGGGTCGTCGGGCGCGGGGGCCGTGGCGGCCTTGGACCTCGAGGACGTGTTCATCGCCGCACCTCCGCGGGGGCTGTCGGGGGGTGGGCCGGTCGTGCGGCAGTGCCGCACGGCGGGCGCCCGCCGACCAGGGAGCTCCGGTCGGTACGAGCGACGCTAGGCGCGGGCGGGGGGCCCCGCCACCGCAGGTGAGGAGCCGGCGGACGGCTCCCAGGCGGCGGACGCGGCGGCGCGGGAACCGGCGTACCGGTCGAGCACGACGTCGGCGAGCCGGTGGTCGGGGGCGAGCGGTGCGCTCACGACGTCGGCACCCGCCTCGAGCACGCGGTCCAGGAAGTAGCCCGGCGCCAGCAGGTACGACGCGACGACGACGCGCCCGTCCTGCGCGAGCGTGCCGCGCGCCTCCGCGACGGCCACGGGGACGCGCGGGTGCGCACCGGCCCCGAAGCCGACGTGCACGGGCCGTCCCAGGTGCTCCTCGAGGCCGGCGGCGGCGGCTCGTACCGCATCGGCCGCGGCCGGGTCGCTGGACCCGGCCGCGGCGAGCACGACCGCGTCGGCGTCGGCGAGCCCCGCCTCGGCGAGCCGGTCCGCCAGGATCGCCACGAGCCGCGGGTCCGGCCCGAGCGGGACCGATGCGGCGGCGCCCGGCCGGTCCACGGCCGCGGCGACGTCCACCCGGGTGTGGAAGCCGACCGACAGCAGCAGCGGGACGACGACCGCGGGGGCGTGCGGGAGCACGTCCGCCACGACGTCCGCCACCTCGGGCTGCTGCACGTCGACGAACGCCTCGCGCACGTCGAGGTCGGGGCGTACCCGCGCGACGTCCGTCAGGATCGAGCGAATCGCCGCGCGGCCCGCGTCGCTGTCCGTGCCGTGGGAGCACCCGACGAGCACGGGCGCGGGGCGCTCGGGGGCGCCGTCGGGCGCGGCGGACGGGACGGGGACGGTCATGACTGCTCCTGCAGCTCGAGGCGGTAGCCCCGCTTGACGACGGTGCGGATGAGCTCCCGGCTGCCCGTCGCCTCGCGCAGCCGCGCGACCGCGACCTCGGCGGCGTGCGGGTCGGCGGACTCGCCGGGCAGGGCGGCGAGCACCCGGTCCCGCGGGACCACGGAACCCGCGGCGGACGCCAGCAGACGGAGCACCTCGAGCCCCGTGCGCGACAGCGGCAGCACGCGCCCGTCGAGGACGGCGGCGGCGCGGTGCACGCGCAGGGGGCCGGCGACGGTGTCGAGCGCCTCGAGCCCGCCGTAGTGCGTGACGATCGCCCGCACGAGGGAGCCGAGCCGCCCGCGGTCGGGCACGAGCGGCACGATGCCGCGCTCGTCGAGCGGCTTGGCCGTCACCGGGCCCACGGCGGCGAACACGACGGTGCCCGCGCGGTGGCGCTCGACCACCCGCGCGGTGACCCCCTCCGCGTCGGCTGCGCCGAGCCACGCCGCCGCACCCGGCGCGGACGTGAACACGACGGTGTCGACCTCGCCGTCGGCGACGGCCCGCGCCGACGCGGCGACGACCGCCGGGTCGGGTGGCGGGCCCCACCGGTACACGACGAGGTTGCGGACGCGGGCGCCGGCCACCGCGAACACCTCGTCGAGGCCGTCCGCACCGGCGCCGTGGTGCTGGATGACGATGTCGCGGCCCACGACGCCCTCGTCGAGCAGCACCTCGGCGATCTCGGCGCTCGTCTCGGACTCGGCGACCCAGTCGGCGTTCAGCCCCGCGGCCTGGATGGCGCCGCGCGCCTTGGGGCCGCGGGCGATCAGCCGCGTGCCGCGCAGGGTGTCGACCAGCCGGTCGGCGAGGCCGGCGGCGTCCGCCGCCTCCACCCAGCCCCGGAATCCGATGCCCGTGGTGACCACGACCGTGTCGGGCGGGTCCGCGAGCACCCGCCGTGTCTCCTCCAGCAGCAGGGCGTCGTCGGTGTGCGGCACCATGCCGAGGGACGGCGCGTGCCGGATCGTCGCCCCGCGCCGCTGCAGGGCGGCGGACAGCTCGCCGGCGCGCCGGTCGGCCGTCACCAGCACGACGCACCCGGCGAGCGTCTGGTCGATCATCGCGGCCGTCACCGGACCATTGTCGCGTGCGGCGCGGGCTCGTGCGTCGACGACCCCGCCGGCGTGGCGCCGACGCCGTCGGACGCGGACGGCCCGGGTTCCAGCAGCCCGGGCGCGGCGACCGCCCCCAGGACGACCACGGCCGGTGCACGCACGCCCGCCTCGGCGGCGGCCCGCACGACGCGGTCCAGGGGTGCGCGCGTCACGCGCTGCCCGACGAGCGTCGCCTCCTCGACGACGGCCACGGGCGTCGACGGCGGCACCCCGTCCGCGAGGGCGTGCGCAGCCAGCCCCGGCAGCGCGGCGACGCCCATGAGGACGACGACGGTGCAGGACCCGTCCCGCAACCCGGTGAGCGCGGCGGCGGACCAGCCGTCGGTGCCGTTCATGACGTGCACGGCACCGACCGTGCCGCGGTGGGTGAGCGGGATCCCGGCCGCCGCGGGTGCGGCGAACGCGCTGCTCACGCCGGGCAGGACGGTCACGGGCACGCCTGCCTCCCGGCACGCCAGCACCTCCTCGCCGCCCCGCCCGTAGACGAACGGGTCGCCGCCCTTGAGCCGCACGACGACGTGGCCGCGCTGCGCCCGCTCGACGAGGATCCGGTTGATCTCGGCCTGCGGCACCGGGTGGTGCCCCGGGGCCTTGCCGACGTCGACGACCTCGACGTCGTCGGGCAGCTCGTCGAGGACGGCGGTCGGCCCCAGGCGGTCCGTGACGACGACGTCCGCCTCGGCGAGCGCGCGCCGGCCGGCGACGGTCATCAGGTCGACGTCCCCCGGTCCCCCGCCGACGAGCACGACGCGGCCCTGCCCCGCCGTCCGCCGCCGGCCGCGCAGGTCGACGCGGCCCTCGCGCAGCGTGGTGGCGAGCGCGTCGCGGACCTGCACCGAGCGGCGCGGGTCGGCGCCGCCGGTGGAGACGACGCCGACGAGGACGTCACCGGCACGCGTGGTCGCCGGGGTACGCGCCGTGCCGCGGGCGGGGCGGCGAGGGCCGCCCGCGTCGACGCAGAACACCCGGCGCGCCGTCGCCCACGCGACGACCGCCTGGTCGGTCGACCGGTCCCCCGTCGCGGTCTGCACGAGCCACGCGTCGTCCAGGTCCGACGGGACGACCTCGCGGTCGACCCAGTGCACGGCCCCCGCGACCACGAGGTCGGCGACCGGCTCGCACACGGCCGGGGCCACGACGCGCACGTGGGCACCCTCGGCGAGCAGCGCGTGCACGCGGCGCGCGGCCACGGGGCCCCCGCCCGCGACGACGACGGTCCGCCCGGCGAGCTCGACGCCGAGCAGCGCCGTCACGGCGTGCGCCCCGCGAGCGCGGCGACCTGCACGGCGCCGCCGACGACGCGCACGGGCCACGTGCGCAGGTCGGCCGCGAGCCCGGGCACGGGCTGCTTGCCCGCGGGGTCGAGGCACGCGCCGGTCCGCAGGTCGAAGACCTGCTTGTACATGGGCGACGCGACGGTGGGCACCTCGTCGCCGTCCACGGACCGTGAGCCGACGATGCCCCGCGCCAGCACGTGGGCGTCGCTGAAGGGGTCGTGCTGCTGGACGGCGAGCACGCGGTCGTCGACGAGGCGGAACAGGGCGACCTGCTCGAGCCGCCCGTCGGGGCCGTCGGGGACGAGGGCGGCGACGCCGCGCTCGCGCGCGAGGTCGTCGAGGCGGCAGACGGTCAGCCACGTGCGCTGGGGTGTGGGTGCGTCGAGCGCGGTCATGACCGGACCTCCAGGGTGGTGCCGGCGACGAGGACCGGTGCGCCGCTCGCGGCGGCGGCCCGCTCGGCGGCGGTGGCGGGGCGGGCCTGACCACGCTCGGGCACGTAGGCCAGGGACGGGTCGGGCACGTCGGGGGCGTTGACGAAGGACGCGAAGCGCCGGAGCTTCTCGGGGTCGTCGAGCGTGGCGCGCCACTCGTCCTCGTACTCGTCGACGTGCTGGGCCATCTGCGCGTCGAGGTCGGCGCAGATGCCGAGGGCGTCGTCCATGACGACGGCGCGCACGCCCTCGAGGCCGCCCTCGACCTCCTCCATCCAGGGGGCGGTGCGCTGCAGGCGGTCGGCGGTGCGCACGTAGTAGAGGAGGAAGCGGTCGATGGTGCGCACGAGGGTGTCGGTGTCGAGGTCCTCGGCGAGCAGCTTCGCGTGCCGGGGCGTGAAGCCGCCGTTGCCGCCGACGTAGAGGTTCCAGCCCTTGTCGGTGGCGATGACGCCGACGTCCTTGCCGCGGGCCTCCGCGCACTCGCGGGCGCAGCCCGAGACGCCGAGCTTGATCTTGTGCGGTGAGCGCAGGCCGCGGTACCGCAGCTCGAGCATGACGGCGAGGGCGACGGAGTCCTGCACGCCGAACCGGCACCACGTCGACCCGACGCACGACTTCACCGTCCGCAGCGACTTGCCGTACGCGTGGCCGGACTCGAAGCCGGCGTCGACGAGCCTGCGCCAGATCAGCGGCAGCTGGTCGATGCGGGCACCGAACAGGTCGATGCGCTGCCCGCCCGTGATCTTCGTGTACAGGCCGAACTCGCGGGCGACCTCGCCGATCACGATGAGCCCCTCGGGGGTCACCTCCCCGCCGGCGATGCGCGGGACGACGGAGTAGGAGCCGTCCTTCTGGAGGTTCGCCATGACGTGGTCGTTCGTGTCCTGCAGGGCGGCGCGCTCGCCGTCGAGCACGTGCCCGGGGGCCGTGGTCGCGAGGATCGAGGCGACCACGGGCTTGCAGATGTCGCAGCCGCGGCCCGCGGCACGGGTGCCGAACCGCTCGACGACCTCCGTGTAGGTGCGCACCCCCGCGACGCGGACGGCGTCGTAGAGCTGCGCGCGGGACAGGGCGAAGTGCTCGCACAGCGCGGTGCTGACGGTGACGCCGAGCTTCGCCAGCTCGGTCGACATGAGCTTCTTCACGAGCGGCAGGCACGAGCCGCAGCTGGTGCCGGCGCGCGTGCAGGCCTTGACGGCGCCGAGGTCGTGACAGCCCTGCTCGGTGACGGCGTGGCGGACCTGCCCGGCGGAGACGTTGTTGCACGAGCACACGCCGGCGTCGTCGGGCAGCTCGAGGTCGGGGGCGCCCCCCGTCCCCTCCGGGAGGAGGAACGCCGACGGGTCGCCGGGCAGCTCGCGGCCGAGCATGGGCCGCAGGCTCGCGTACGCGCCGGCGTCACCGACGAGGACGCCACCGAGCAGGGTGCGGGCGTCGTCGGACAGGACGAGCTTCTTGTAGACGCCGGCCACGGGGTCGGCCCAGACGATCTCGAGGGCACCGGGCGTGCGCCCGAACGCGTCGCCGAAGCTGGCCACGTCGACGCCCGCGAGCTTGAGCTTGGTGGCGGTGTCGGCACCGGGGAAGGTCGCGCCGGCGCCGCCGAGCAGCCGGTCGGCGGTGATCTCGGCCATCGCGTACCCGGGGGCGACGAGCCCGATGCAGGCGCCCTGGATGCAGGCGACCTCGCCGACGGCCGACACGTGCGGGTCCTGCGACAGGCACGTGTCGTCCACGACGACGCCGCCGCGGGGTCCGATCGGAAGGCCGGCGTCGCGCGCGAGCTCGTCGCGCGGCCGGACGCCCGCGGCGACGACCACGACGTCGGCGTCGAGGCGCGTGCCGTCGGCGAGCTCGACGCGTCCGACGCCGCCGCGGCGGTGCTCGTGCACGCGGGTCGTCGTCGCCTGCGTGCGCACCCCGATGCCGATGCGGTTGATGAGCCGGCGCAGCGCCTCCCCGCCGCCGAGGTCGACCTGGGCCGACATCAGGTGCGTGGCGACCTGCAGCACCGTGGTGCGCGCGCCGAGCGCGTCGAGCGCACCGGCGGCCTCGAGCCCGAGCAGCCCGCCGCCGAGGACCACGCCGCGCACGGGGTGGGTGCGGCCCTCCTGCAGGCCCTGGACGTACCCGCGCAGCGCGGCGACGTCGTCCAGCGTGCGGTAGACGAACACGCCGGGCAGGTCGGCGCCCTCCATCGGGGGCACCCACGCGTACGAGCCCGTGGCGAGGACGAGGTGGTCGTACGCGTACGTCCGGCCCGAGGCGGCGGTGACGGTGCGGGCCTCGCGGTCGACGGCCGTCACGGCGTCGCCGCGCACCAGCGTGACGAGCGGGTCGTCCCACAGCGCGGGGTCGCCGAGGGCGAGGTCCTCCGGGTTGCGGCCCGCGAAGAAGCTCGTGAGCGCGACCCGGTCGTAGGGGCGGCGGGGCTCCTCCGCGAGGACCGTGACGCGCCAGGCGCCGGCGGCGTCGCGGTCGCGCAGGGCCTCGACGAGACGCTGGGCGACCATGCCGCCGCCGACGACGACGAGGTGGCGGGGTGCGTCCATGGGGAGCCTCCGTGGCTGGGGGACGGGTGCGGCCCCCGGGCGGCGGGGCGCGCGTCGGGGCGTGCCCCGACGCTACGAACTGCGTGTTTCGGGCGGTGGCACGCCCGCGTTTCCCGGGCGGAACCTTTCGCGCACAGCGCCGCGCACGGTCGTGTGAGGTGGCGGCGACGGGCGGGGCGGCGGCGCCGGGACCGCCGTCGGGCGGGGACGTACCGTGGGCGGATGGGACCCGAGGACGACGAGCCCTCCCCGCCCGGGGACGCGCGTGAGGGTGCGGCGCCGGCCGCGCCGGCCGCGTCCGGCACGCGGTGGGACGAGCCCTCCGCGACCCTGGCCGCGGCCGCGTCCGGGGTCGCCGCGGGAGCCGTGACGGTCGGCGTCGGCGCGGTCGCGGCCGCGGTGACCGGGGCCTCGTCGGACCCGCTCGTCGCGGTGGGCGCGGCGTTCGTCGACCTCACCCCGCCGTGGCTCAAGGACTGGGCGGTGGCCGCGTTCGGCACGGCCGACAAGGCCGTCCTGGCGGTCGGGCAGGCGGTGGTGCTCGCGCTGCTCGCCGGGCTCGCGGGGGCGCTCGCGCGGCGCCGGTGGTCCTGGGGTGCCGTGCTCGTCGTCGCGCTCGGGGGCCTCGCGGGGGTCGCCGCCATGACGCGCCCCGACGCGGGCCTGCTGGCGCCGCTGCCGAGCGTGCTGGGCGCCCTCGCGGGCCTGCTCGCGCTCCGCGCCCTGCTGGGCCGGGTGCCTCCGCCGCCGTCCGCGTCGGCACCCGCGCCGCCGGCTGCCGACGTCCCGGCCGTGCCGCGCCCCGCCGCCCGACCCGGTGCCTCGCGCCGCGGCTTCCTGCTCGCGGCGTCGCTGGCGACGGCGCTCGGCGTCGTCGCGCTCGCCGCCGGGCGCGTGGCGGGCGCCGCCGGCCGCGGCGTGCAGGCGGTGCGCGACGCCGTGCGGCTGCCGGCGCCCGCGCGCCCCGCGGCCGCTCCCCCGGCCGACGTGCAGGTCGACGTCGACGGCGCCGAGCCGTGGGCGACGCCGCCGGCGACGTTCTACCGGATCGACACCGCGCTGGTCGTGCCGCAGGTGGACCCCTCGACGTGGCGGCTGCGCCTGCACGGCCTCGTCGAGCAGGAGGTCGAGCTCACGTGGGACGAGCTGCTCGGCGCCGGGCTCGTCGAGGCGTGGGTGACGCTCGCCTGCGTCTCCAACCCCGTCGGCGGGGACCTCGTCGGCAACCAGCGCTGGCTCGGGCTGCCCGTGCGGGACCTGCTGGCCCGCGCCCGGCCCACCGCCGGCGCGGACATGGTGCTCTCGCGCAGCGTCGACGGCTTCAGCGCCTCCACGCCCCTCGAGGCGCTCACGGACGACCGGGACGCGCTGCTCGCGGTCGCGATGGACGGCGCCCCGCTGCCGCCGGAGCACGGCTTCCCCGTCCGCCTCGTCGTCCCCGGTCTGTACGGGTACGTCTCCGCGACGAAGTGGGTCACCGAGCTCGAGGTCACCCGGTTCGACGCCGCCGAGGCCTACTGGACGCGGCGCGGCTGGTCCGAGCGGGGCCCGGTGAAGACGCAGTCGCGCATCGACGTCCCGCGCGGCGGCACGACCGTCCCGGCCGGGGACGTCGTCGTCGCCGGTACGGCGTGGGCGCAGCACCGCGGGATCACCCAGGTGCAGGTGCGCGTCGACGACGGCCCGTGGCGCGACGCCGACCTGGCGGGCGACGGCGGCGTGGACACGTGGCGGCAGTGGCGATGGACGTGGCGGGGTGCGAGCGCCGGGTCGCACCGGCTGCACGTGCGCGCGTGGGACCCGCAGGGGCCGCAGACCGGCGCGCCGCAGGGCGTGGTGCCCGACGGCGCGACGGGCTACCACCGGGTCGACGTCACGGTCGCCTGACCCGCGGGCGGGCACCGGCGTCAGTACACGTCGCGCGCGTACCGGCGCTGCTCCGACAGCCGCTTGACGTACGCGGCCGCGTCCCGCTCCGCCAGGCCGCCGTGCCGCGCGACGACGTCCCGCAGCGCCCGGTCGACGTCCGCCGCCATGCGCGACGCGTCCCCGCAGACGTAGACGTGCGCGCCGCGCTCGAGCCACGCCCACAGCTGCGCCCCCTGGTCGCGCATGCGGTCCTGCACGTACACCTTGGTGCGCTGGTCCCGCGAGAACGCCGTGTCGAGGCGCGTCAGGACGCCCTCGGTGCGCAGCGCGTCGAGTTCCTCGCGGTACCAGAAGTCCGTCGCGGCGTGCTGCTCGCCGAAGAACAGCCAGCTCTCGCCGCGGTCACCCCGCGCCCGCCGGTCGGCGAGGAACCCGACGAACGGCGCGACGCCGGTGCCGGGCCCGACCATGACGACCGGCACGTCGCCGTCGTCGGGCAGGTGGAAGTGCGTCGTCGGCTGCACGTGCACCGTGACCTCGGCGCCGTGGGCGGCGTCGGCGAGGAAGGCGGAGCACACCCCGGTCCGGGCGGCGCCGCCCGGGCCGGCGTACCGGACCACGGACACGGTCAGCCGTACCCGGTGCGGGTCGACGCGCGGGCTGGACGAGATCGAGTACTGCCGCGGCTGCAGCCGGCGCAGCACGCCCACCCACTCCTGCGCGTCCGCGCGGACACCGAGCTCCGCCACCACGTCGACCGCCTGACGACCCCAGAGCCACTTCGCGAGGTCGTTGCGGTTGTCCGGGCGCAAGCGCCGCCGCAGCTCCGCGCTGCCTGCCCGCTCGGCGAGGAACCGCAGCAGGGCCGTCGACGGGCGCGTCACGTCGAGCTCGGTGCGCAGCGCGTCGACGAGCGGCAGCGCGCCGACGCCGTCGACGGTCACGGGTGCGTCGGCGTCGAGGCCCGTGACGTCGAGCCACTCGGCCACGAGCCCGGCCGCGTTGACGGGGCGCACGGCCAGCGCGTCACCCGCGCGGTACGGGACGGGCAGCGGGCTGTCGCTCGTGTCGAGCACGAGCTCACGCACCTCCTTGCCGGACCCCGGCGCACCGAGGCGCCGGTTGACGACGAGACGGGCACGGCCGGGGTGCGTGCGCGTCGCCGTCACCGGCGCCGGGGGCGCGACCGGAGCCGCGACGGATGCGGTCCGGCCCGCGGCCGGCGCCGGACCCGCCGTCGTGGGCCCCGGGCCCGCCGTGGCACCCCCCTCCGCGAGAGCGGTGACGAGCGCGTCGAGCCACGGGTGCACCGCGTCGTCGTCGCCGGGTTCGCGGTCCAGGCGCGGCACGAGGCGCTGCGCGCCCAGCTCTGCGAGCCGCCGGTCGAGGCGGCGGCCGTGCCCGCAGAACTGGTCGTACGCGGGGTCGCCGAGTGCGAGCACGGCGTACCGGGCGCCGTCGAAGGTGGGTGCGGCGGGGTCGGCGAGCACCTCCCACAGGGCCGCGCCGTTGTCCGGGGCGTCGCCGTCGCCGGTGGTGCTGGTCACGAGGACGACGTCGGCGCGGCGGGGCAGCCGGTCGAGGGCGTCGTCCATGCCGGCGACGCGGGGCGTGCGCCCGGTCGCGGCCGCCAGCCGGGCGGCGACGTGCGCCGCGAGCTCCTCGGCCGTGCCGGTCTGGGAGGCCCACAGGACGACGAGCTCGCGTGCGGGTGCGGCGGCGGGTGCGGCGGCCCGACCCGGGCCGCCGGGCGCCCGCGAGAACATGCCCGCGAGCACGCCGTCGACCCACAGGGCGGCGGCACCGTCGAGCGGGGCCGTCGGGGGCAGGACGGGTGTGCCCGGCGCGCCGCGCCCGAGGCCCGCGAGGAAGCCGGCGAGGTAGCGCTGCTCGGCCGGGCCGAGGGCGGGTGGGCCGACGTCCTCCAGCCCGAGGGCGGCCGCGAGCGCCTGCATGGTCGCGGGACCGTCGAGCACCGGCGACCGCGCGGCCTCGGGTGCGACGGCCGGGACGGGCGCGGAGGAGCCCGCGTCGCCCGCCAGGTCCCCCGCCGCGACCCGTTCGTCGCCCTCCGGCGCCGCCACGGGCGTGAGCGTGACGGCGCAGGCCTTGAGCTCGGGCTGGAACGACAGGGGGTCGACCGCGTCGTTGGTGACGGCGTTGACGGACAGGTACTCGCCGAACAGGTCGTTCCAGTGGAACGGCGCGAACAACGTCCCGGGCCGCATGCGGTCGGTGACGACCACGGGCAGCACGGCGCGCCCGCGGCGGGACGCGACCTCGACCGGCGCGCCCGCGACGAGGCCGAGGCGGTCCGCGTCGTCGGGGTGGACCTCGACGAACGGTCCCGGGTTCAGCCGGTTGAGCGCGGGCACCTTGGCGGTCTTGGTGAGGGTGTGCCACTGGTGCTGCACGCGGCCCGTGGTGAGCACGAACGGGAAGTCGTCGTCCGGCATCTCGGCGGGGTCGAGGTGCGGGCGGGCGTGGAACACGGCACGCCCGCTCGGCGTGGGGAACACGAGCCGCGGGCGGGTGCCGTCGGGGCGCACGTGCAGCGGCTGGTGCACGCCGTCGTTGCGGTACCGGACCGGGTTGCGCGCGGGGCCGTCGGGCGCGGCGGGCCACTGGACGGGGCCCTGCCGGAGGCGCTCGTAGCTAACGCCGCGCAGGTCGTAGCCGGTGCGGGGGTTGGTGCTGCGGCGGATCTCGGCGAACACCTCGTCCGACGACGCGTACGCGAACCCGTCGAACCCCATGGCGGTCGCCACGCGCGCGATGAGCTGCCAGTCGGGCAGCGCGTCGCCGGGCGGGTCGAGGGCGCGGCGGGCGAGCGTCATCGTGCGCTCGCTGTTGACCATGACGCCGTCCGACTCCGACCACAGCGCGGCGGGCAGGACCACGTCGGCGTAGGCGTTGGTCTCGGTGTCGGCGAACACGTCCTGCGTGACGACGAGCTCGGCGCGCTCGAGGCCCTCGATGACGGTCCGCCGGTTGGCGACCGACGCGACCGGGTTGGTGCAGACCACCCAGCAGGCCCTGATCTCGCCGTCGGCCATGCGCCGGAACATGTCGATCGTGCCCGTGCCCACGCCGTCGGGTCGCAGCGTGCCGGCGGGCAGGTCCCACAGGTCCTCGACGAACGCCCGGTCCCCCGGGTCGAGCACGGACCGCTGGCCGGGCAGCCCGGGGCCCATGTAGCCCATCTCGCGCCCGCCCATCGCGTTGGGCTGACCGGTCAGGGAGAACGGGCCGCTCCCCCGCCGGCAGATCGCCCCGGTGGCGAGGTGCAGGTTGACCAGCGCGTTCGTGCTCCAGGTGCCGTGCGTCGACTGGTTCAGGCCCATGGTCCAGCAGGACACCCACTCGCCGGCGCCGGCGATGAGCGCGGCGGCGGCCCGCAGGTCGTCGGCGGGCACGCCCGTGAGGTCCTCGACCACGTCCGGCGGGTAGTCGGCGAGGAGCGCCGGCATCTGCTCCCAGCCCTCGGTGTGCTCGGCGACGAACTCCTCGTCCACCGCGCCCGCCTCGACCAGCAGGTGCAGCAGGCCGTTGAGCAGCGCGAGGTCGGACCCGGGACGCACCTGCAGGAACAGGTCGGCCTTGTCGGCGGTGGCGGTGCGCCGCGGGTCGACGACGATGAGCTTCGCGCCCGCCTTGACCCGGTCGAGCAGGCGCAGGAAGAGGATCGGGTGGCAGTCGGCCATGTTGGCGCCGATGACGAGGAAGACGTCGGCGTGGTCGAGGTCCTCGTACGACCCCGGCGGGCCGTCCGCGCCGAGCGAGAGCTTGTAGCCGGTGCCCGCGCTGGCCATGCACAGGCGTGAGTTCGACTCGATCTGGTTGGTGCGCAGGTAGCCCTTGGCGAGCTTGTTCGCGAGGTACTGCGCCTCGATGCTCATCTGCCCCGACACGTACAGCGCGACCGCGTCGGGCCCGTGCGCGTCGAGGACCTCACGCAGCCGCCGCGCGACCGTGGCGATCGCGTCGTCGAGCAGCACGGGCACGGGCTCGGCCGTCCGCTCGGTGCGGACGAGCGCGCTCGACAGGCGCCCGCCCGCCGCGAGCATGTCGGCGCTCGTGGCGCCCTTGGTGCACAGCCGCCCGCCGTTGGCCGGGTGGCTGCGGTCGCCGGAGGCCTTGCGGACGCGCCGGCCGCCCGCGTCGTCCTCGACCACGTCGAGGACGATGCCGCAGCCCACGCCGCAGTACGAGCACACGGTCGCGACCTGCGTCGTGGCCGTGTGCTCGTGCTGCGCCGTCGTGGTCGCGGTCACGCGGGTGCCCTCCGGGGTGTCGTGCGTCGGGTGCCCGGTCAGATGACCGTCGTGCCGAACCGGGACCCGCGGCGCTGGTACACGACCCACGTGGTGGTGGCCATGACCGCGTACAGCCCGACGATCACCCACAGCGCCGCCTGGATGGAGCCGGTCATCGACGTCGAGATCGCGAAGCCGCGCGGGATCAGGAACCCGCCCACCGCACCGACGGCGCCCGCGATGCCGATGCACCCGGCGGCGGCCTTGGCGCGGCGCGCACGGTCGGCGTCGTCCCCGGCGCCGAACCGGAAGACGGCGGGGATCATCCGGTACACCGAGCCGTTGCCGGCGCCCGTGGCGAGGAACAGCAGCAGGAACGAGGCGAAGAACAGCGCGAACGCCTGCGCCCGCAGGGCGAGGATCGCCCCGACGGTGCCGATCGCCATCACCGCGAACGCCAGGACGGTGACGCGTGCGCCGCCGAACCGGTCGGCGAGCGCACCGCCCGCCGGTCGCGCCACGGAGCCGACGAGGGCACCGAGGAACGCGATGGAGAGCGTGACCTCCGGGAACTGGTTGCTCAGCAGGGTCGGGAACGCGCCCGAGAACCCGATGAACGAGCCGAAGGTGCCGATGTAGATGAACGAGATGATCCAGGTGTGCCGGGCGCGGGCCGCGACCCCGTAGGCGCGCGGGTCCGACTTCGCGTTCGACAGGTTGTCCATGTACCGCCACGCGAGGACCGCCGCGACGAGCACCAGGGGGATGAACATGTAGCCCGCGCGCTCGAGCGAGATCACGGCACCGAGGGTCACGACGGTGGGGACCGCGAGCTGGACGGCCGCGGTGCCGATGTTGCCGCCCGCCGCGTTGAGACCGAGGGCCTTGCCCTTCTCCCGCTCGGGGTAGAAGAACGAGATGTTGGCCATCGAGGACGCGAAGTTGCCCCCGCCGATGCCGGCGAGCGCGGCGACCGCCAGCATCACGCCGAACGAGGTGTCGGGGTCCTGCACGACGACGGCGAGGGCGATCGTCGGGATCAGCAGGAGCAGGGCCGAGACGATGGTCCAGTTGCGCCCCCCGAACAGCGGCACCGCGAAGGTGTACGGGATGCGCAGCGTCGCGCCGACCAGGCTGGGGATCGCGATGAGCCAGAACATCTGGTCGACGGTGAGCGTGAAGCCGGCCAGCGGCAGCCGCGGCACGACGATGCTCCACAGCGCCCACACGGCGAACCCGAGGAACTCGGCGAACACGGACAGGCCGAGGTTGCGGCGCGCGATCGCCCGCCCGACGGTGCGCCACTGCTCGCCGTCCTCCGGGTCCCAGCCGTCGATCCAGCGGCCGCGGCGGAACGTCAGGGCACCGGCGCTCGGGGGTGCGAGCGCCGGGTCGGCGGGTGCCGCCTGGGGGGTGGTGGTCTGGGTCACGGGGGCCTCCGGGCGTCGGGGTGCGCGACGGGCGCGGCACGGGTGGGGCGTCCGGGCCGCAGGCGGGGCCTGGGCCGTGTGCGTGGTGCGGGGCTGCAGTGCAGGGGCTGCGGTGCGGGGGCTGCGGTGCGCGGGCGACGGTCCGGTGCGGTCCGTGTACCGACGACGCTAGGGATGTCGTGTTTCGCCCGACCACGACCTGGCGTAACCCGCTGCGAACGTCTTCCGCACACGGCCCCCGGCCGGGGTGTGAGAAGTGCCGCCGACGGGTGCACCCCGACGGGCAGGTGCGGCAGCGGCTGCCAGGATGGGCACATGCCCGACCTGGACGCCCTCGTGACCACCCACCTCGACCTGGCGCGCGCCGACGCGCACGGGCGCAGCGCTGAGCTCGTCGTGCACGACGGCGAGCTGCGGCAGACCGTCATCGCGCTGACCGCCGGCTCCGAGCTCGGCGAGCACGCGTCGCCGCCCGCGGCGAGCCTGCAGACCCTGCGCGGGCGCGTGCGGGTGCACGTCGGCGACGAGGTGCAGCAGGAGGTCGGCGCCGGCGAGCTGTGGGCGCTCACGCACGAGCGGCACTCCGTCCTCGCCCTCGAGGACTCCGTCGTGCTGCTGACGACCGTGACCAGCGTCGCGCGCCACCCCCACGGATGACGTCGCCCCTCGCGCCGCTCGTCGCGCCCGGCCCGCCCCTCACGCCCGGGCAGGTCGACCGGTACGCGCGGCACCTCGCCCTCGCGCAGGTCGGCGAGGTCGGGCAGCGGCGCCTGCTGGCCGCACGGGTCCTCGTGCTGGGTGCGGGCGGCCTCGGCTCCCCCGCGCTGCTGTACCTGGCGGCCGCGGGCGTCGGGACGATCGGCGTCGTGGACGACGACGTCGTCGAGGCCTCGAACCTGCAGCGGCAGGTGGTGCACGACCTGGCCGCCGTCGGCCGGCCGAAGGTGGTGTCGGCGGCCGAGCGCCTGCGCGGGCTGAACCCCGACGTCGAGGTCCGGACGCACGCGCTGCGCCTCACCGCGCACAACGCCGACGAGCTGCTGCGCGGCTACGACCTGGTGGTGGACGGCACCGACAACTTCGCCACCCGGTACCTGGTCAACGACACGTGCGCCCGCCTCGGGCTGCCGTGGGTGTGGGGGTCCGTCCTGCGCGGCCACGCACAGGTCAGCGTGTTCTGGGCCGCCGCGCCCGGCGGCGGTGTCGACCTGCGCGACGTGTTCGGGGAGCCGCCCGCGCCGGGCACCGTGCCGTCGTGCGCCGAGGACGGCGTGCTGGGCGCGGTGTGCGCGGCCGCGGGCGCCGCGATGGCGGTCGAGGCGGTCAAGCTCGTGTGCGGGACGGGGCGCACCCTGCTCGGGCGGGTCGCGGTGCTCGACGCGTTCGACGCCACGTGGCGCGAGGTCCCGGTGCGGCCACAGCCCGCCCGCCGCACGCCGCCGCCGCCGGAGGGTAGCGTCGACGTGGTGACCGATCCCCGCCCCGACAGCGCCCGCACCGACAGCGCCCGCACCGACACCCCCGGCACCCCGGCCGGCGAGCTCACGCCCGCCGGCCTGCGCGACCTGCTCGCGGCTCGCGACGCCGGGGCCGCCGACGTGGACGTCGTGGACGTCCGCGAGCCGGGCGAGACCGCTGCCGGCACGCTGCCCGGCGCCCGCCTCGTGCCGCTCGGCGCCTGGGCGGACGGCTCCGCGCTGACCGGCCTCGACCCCGACCGCACGCTCGTGCTGGTGTGCCGGTCCGGGATGCGCTCGGGGCGGGCGGCGGCCTACGCGCGCGCGGCGGGCGTGCGGGACGTGCGCAACCTCGACGGCGGCCTCGTCGCGTGGGCGCGCGAGGTGGACCCCGGGCTCGTCGTCCCCTGACCGGGGCGCGGGCGGGCGGGCGCGTCAGCCGTGGTCGGCGCCGCGCAGCTGCTGCACGGCGTGCACGAGCACGGGTCCGAGCAGGTCCGCGGCGTCCCGCGCGGCGCCCGTCGACCCCGCGACGTTGACCACGAGCGTGCGGCCGGCGACACCCGCGACGCCGCGGGACAGCATCGCCGCCGGCACGCCGCGCGCCGCCCCGTCGGCGCGCAGCGCCTCCGCGATGCCGGGCACCTCCCGGTCCAGCACGCGCCGCGTCATCTCGGGCGTGCGGTCCCGCGGCGACAGCCCCGTCCCGCCGCTCGTCAGCACGAGCGACGCCCCGGCGGCGACCGCGTCCCGCAGCGCCGCCTCCACCGGTGCCCCGTCCGGCACGACGACCGGGTCGCCCACGGCGAAGCCGAGCCGGCGCAGCGCCTCCACCAGCACGGGCCCGGAGCGGTCCGGGTACTCCCCCGCGGCGGCGCGGTCCGACGCGGTGACGACGACGGCGCTGCTCGTCCGCGGACCGGGCGCGATGGCCGACCCACCCGCGGCCGCGGGTCCCTCAGGCACGGTGCCAGGCACCGCTGCGCCCGCCCTCCTTGGCCTCGACGCGGACGTCGGTGATCGACGCGGCGCGGTCGACGGCCTTCACCATGTCGACGAGCGTGAGCCCCGCGACGGCGACGCACGTGAGCGCCTCCATCTCGACGCCCGTGCGGTCGGCGGTGCGCACGCGCGCGTCGATCCGCACGCCGTCGTCCTCGACGGTCAGGTCCACCTCGACCCCGTGGATCGCGAGCGGGTGGCACAGGGGCACCAGGTCGGGCGTGCGCTTGGCCGCCTGGATGCCGGCGATCCGCGCCACCGCGAGCGCGTCGCCCTTCGGCACCCCCTCGCCGCGCAGCAGCGCCACCACCTCCGGCGTGGTCACCAACCGGCCGGACGCGTGCGCGCTGCGCACCGTGACCGGCTTGTCCGCGACGTCCACCATGCGCGCCGCACCGCGCTCGTCCACGTGCGTCAGGCGCACGGGCGCCCCCTTCTCCGCGTCGCTCACGCGTCCGCCTCCCTCAGGTCCACCACGGTCACCGTCTCCCCCGCGCCGACGTGCGTCGCCTCCGCGGGGACGTCCACGAGCGCGTCGGCCCGCGCGAGCGCGCCGAGCAGGTGCGAGCCGGGACCCCCGACGGCCGTGGCGACCGGCGTGCCCCCGGACCAGTCGAGCCGGGCGCGCAGCAGCTGCCGGCGGCCGGCGGGCGAGTCCACGTCCGCGGCGAGCGTCGCCCGGACGCGACGGCGGTGCACGTCGCGCGCGCCCAGCAGGCGGCGCAGCAGCGGCCGCACGAACACCTCGAACGACACGTGCGCGCTCACGGGGTTGCCGGGCAGGCTCAGCACGGGCGTGCCCGACGGGAGGCGCCCGACGCCCTGCGGCTTGCCCGGCTGCATCCGCACGTGCACCAGCTCGCCGTGCCCGCCGGCGACGAGCGCGTCCCGCACCACGTCGTAGGCGCCGACCGACACCCCGCCCGTCGTCACGACCACGTCCGCGCGCGCGCCCAGCTCCTCGAGGACGCGCAGCACGTCCGGCACGTCGTCGCCCAGGACCCGCACGTCGACGACGTCGGCCCCCGCGGCGCGGGCGGCCGCGGCGAGCTGCACGCCGTTCGACTCGTGGATCTGACCGTGGGCGAGCGGCCCGCCGCCCGTGACCAGCTCGCTGCCGGTGGACACCACGGCGACGCGCGGGCGCGCGTGCACGGGCGCGTCCACGTGGCCGGTCGCCGCGAGCAGACCGAGAGCGGCAGGTCCGAGCACGTCGCCGGCCCGCAGGACGACGTCGCCCGCGCGCACGTCCTCGCCGCGCCGGCGCACGTGCGCACCGGGCGGCACGACGTCGTGGAACGTCACGCGGTCGGTCCCGCCGTCGGTCCGCTCGACGGGCACCACCGTGTCGGCGCCCGCCGGGACCGGTGCGCCGGTCATGATCCGCACCGCGGCCCCCGGCGGGACGGTCACGGCCCGCGTCTCCCCGGCCGGCACGTCGTCCGCGACGCGCAGGACGGCCCCGGCGCGCAGGTCCGCGGCGCGCAGCGCGTACCCGTCCATGGCGGAGCTGTCCCAGGGCGGCAGGTCGACGGCGGACACGACGTCGGCGGCCAGCGCGGTACCCAGCGACTCGGCCAGCGGCACGCGACGAGCGGGCAGCGGCGCGCCGAGCGCCAGCACGGCCGCGGCGTGCTCGTCGAGCGTGCGGACGACCCGGCCGGGGCCGCTCCGGTCGGGGCCGGTCGCGTCCCGGGCCGGCCCGGCGGCACGGGGGGCGGGTGCGTCGGGCATGCGGCCAACCTAGTGCCGTCGCGGCCGGGCCCGGCGCGCCCGGCCTCCGGGGCCGGCCGCCGGGGCGCCGCCGCGGCGGCCGTCCGTATGATCGGCCCGATGGAGCCCGTCACGCCCCGCGACCCGGTGCCGGTCGCGATCGGGCCGGTGCCCGCCCGGGGCGGCCCGCCGGACCGGCCGTCCGCGCGGCCGGAGCGCACGCGGGCCACCGGGTCGTCGCGGGCGCCCACCGCGCGGCTGCGGGGCGACGGCCTGGTCGACCCCTGGGGGCGCGCCGCGACCGACCTGCGGGTCTCCCTGACGGACCGGTGCAACCTGCGGTGCACGTACTGCATGCCGGCCGAGGGGCTGCCCTGGGCGCCCGACGAGAGCGTCCTGACCGACGCCGAGGTCGCACGCCTCGTGCGCGTCGCGGTCGAGCGGCTCGGCGTGCGCGAGGTCCGGTTCACGGGCGGCGAGCCGCTGCTGCGGCGCGGGCTCGAGGGCATCGTGGCGGCGACCGCCGCGCTGCGCACCCCCGACGGCGCGCCGGTCACCACGGCCCTGACGACGAACGCCCTCGGCCTGGACAAGCGGGCGCGCGCGCTGGCCGCGGCCGGCCTGGGCCGCGTCAACGTCTCGCTGGACTCCCTGCAGCCGGCGCGGTTCGCGGCGATCACGCGCCGCGACCGGCTCGCCGACGTGCTGGCCGGGCTGCGCGCCGCGCGCGACGCGGGCCTGGGCCCGGTCAAGGTCAACACCGTCCTCGTGCGGGGCGTCAACGACGACGAGGCGGTGCCGCTGCTCGCCTGGGCGCTCGAGCACGGGTACCACCTGCGGTTCATCGAGCAGATGCCGCTCGGGCCCGCGGGCTCGTGGGACCGCGGCGACCTCGTGACGGCCGGCGAGATCCTCGACGCCCTGACCGCGGTGTTCGACCTCGTGCCCGAGCCCGTCGACGCCCGCGGCGGCGCACCCGCCGAGACGTGGACGGTGCGGGGGCGTCCCGGCGCGACCGTGGGCGTCATCGGCTCCGTCACCCGGCCGTTCTGCGGGGCCTGCGACCGCACGCGCCTCACCGCCGACGGCCAGGTCCGCAGCTGCCTCTTCGCGCGCGAGGAGCGCGACCTGCGCGGCCTGCTGCGCGGCGGCGCGGACGACGACGCCGTCGCCGACGCGTGGCGCGCCGCGATGTGGGGCAAGAAGCCCGGGCACGGCATCGACGACGTGGGCTTCCTGCAGCCCGCCCGGACCATGAGCGCGATCGGAGGATGACGTGACCACCACCGACCCGGCCCGCACCCACCCCGCCGGCACCGCGCCGTCCCCTGCCACCCCGGCAGCGGCCACGGTCCCCGCACCCGCCGGCGGGGCCGCCCGCAGCGTCGCGGTCCGCTACTTCGCCGCCGCGCACGAGGCCGCGGGCGTGGCGGAGGAGCGCGTGGACGTCGCGGCCGACGCCACGGTGGGGTCGTTCCTCGACGCCCTCGCGGCCCGCCACGGCGGGCGCCTGCGCGACGTGCTCGCGGTGTGCGCGCTGCTCGTGGACGGCGCCCTGCGCCGCGACCGCGACGAGCCGCTCGGGGCGCCGGCGGTCGTGGACGTGCTGCCGCCGTTCGCGGGCGGCTGAGCGACGCGGCCGCGTCGCGGGGCACGTCGCGGTCCACGTTCGCGGGGCACCGGGCGCCGCGGTCAGGCGCAGTTGACCCACTCGTGCGTGCCGTCGGCGAACACCTGCCGCTTCCACACGGGCAGGTGCTCCTTGACCTCGTCGACGAGCAGCGCCGCGGCCGCGAACGCCTCCTGGCGGTGCGCCGCGCTCACCGCGACGCCGAGGGCCGCCTCGCCCACGGCGAGCGCGCCCACGCGGTGCACCACCGCGACGGCGTCGACCGGGGTGCGAGCCGCGACGTCCGCGGCGACGCGCGCGAGCACGGCACCCGCGTCCGGGTGCGCGACGTACTCGATGCCCGTGACCGCGCGCCCGTGGTCGTGGTCGCGCACGACGCCCGCGAACGTGACGACCGCCCCGGCCGCGGCGTCGGCGACCGTCGCGGCGAGCGCGTCGACGTCCACCGGGCCGGTCGTGACCTCCGCGCCGACGACGCGCCGCCCGGGGGCGGTGGTGCGGGAGGAGTCGCGCGCGGTCACGGCGCCACCCTAGGCGGGCGCCGCGCGCCGCGCCGCGGCGGTCCTGCCCCGGTGGCGCGCGCGCCGCATCCGCGGCGACCGGGCCGCCCCAGCGCCGCACGCGCGGCGTCTGCTCGCGTACCGTGGCGCCATGCGGTACCGCGTGGGCGAGGCGGCGAGCCTCCTGGGAGTCAGCGACGACACCGTCCGCCGGTGGGTCGACGCGGGACGGCTGCGCTCGACGCGGACGGCGTCCGGCCGGCACGAGATCGAGGGCGCCGACCTCGCCCGGCTCGCGCAGGAGGTCGCCGACGAGCAGAGCGCCGACGACACGGGCCGCACGCGCCACTCCGCGCGCAACCGCCTGCGGGGCATCGTCACCCGGGTCGTGCGCGACGGCGTCATGGCGCAGGTCGAGCTGCAGGCGGGGCCGTTCCGCGTGGTGTCGCTCATCAGCCGTGAGGCGGCCGACGAGCTCGGGCTCGAACCGGGCGTCGTCGCAGTGGCGTCGGTGAAGGCGACGAACGTCGCGGTCGACCACGTGGAGCGCGCGTGAGCACCCGGCGTGCGGCGTGCGCGGCGGCCGCCGTGGGCGCGTTGCTCACGGGCCTCGCGGCGTGCGCGGGCACCGGTGCGGGGGCGGCGCCCCGGGACGCGCCGGCCGGCGCCGGCGGCCCGCCCCGCGGCACGGTCGTCGTCCTGGCGGCGGCCTCGCTCACCGACGTGCTCGCCGACGTCACGGAGGACCTGGAGGAGCGGCACCCGGGGCTCGACGTCCGCACCGGCCTCGCCGCCAGCTCGACGCTCGCCGCCCAGGTCGTCGCCGGCGCGCCCGCGGACGTCCTGGTGACGGCGAGCGAGGGCACGATGGCCACGGTGACCGACGCGCTCGGCGGCACCCCGGTCCTCGTCGCTGCGAACACGCTCCAGATCGCGGTGCCGGCGGGCAACCCCGGCGGCATCACCGGCCTGGCGGACCTCGCCGACCCGGACCGGACGATCGCGCTGTGCGACCCGTCCGTGCCGTGCGGCGCCGTGGCGGCCGAGGTCCTCGCGTCGGCGGGCGTCACCGCGTCCCCCGACACCCTCGAGCAGGACGCCCGCGCCACGCTCACCAAGGTGCGGCTCGGCGAGGTCGACGCGGCGCTCGTCTACCGCACCGACGTCCTGGCCGCCGGTGCGCAGGTCGAGGCCGTCGACGTGCCGGCCGCGCGCCGGGTCACCACCCGGTACCTGGCGCTGGCCGTGCCCGGCGCCCCCAACCCGGCCGCCGCCCGCGCCGTCGTCGCGCACCTGAGCGGACCCGACGGTGCCGCCGCGCTGCAGGCCGCGGGGTTCACGACGCCGTGACGCGCCGCCGCCCCGCACCCCTCGCGCTGCTGGTCCCGGCGGGCCTCGGGCTCGCCCTGCTGCTCGCGCCGCTGCTGGCGCTCGTGACCGCCACGCCGTGGGCGGACCTCGGCGCCCGCGTGCTCGACCCCGCCGTCATCGACGCCCTGCGGCTGTCCCTCACGACCGCGGCCACCAGCACGGTGGTGTGCCTGGTCGTGGGCGTGCCCCTCGCGTGGGTGCTCGCGCGGGCCGACCTGCCGGGGCGTTCGCTCGTGCGGGCGCTGGTGACCGTGCCGCTCGTCCTGCCGCCCGTCGTGGGGGGTGTGGCGCTGCTCCTGCTGCTCGGGCGGCGCGGACCCGTCGGGCAGCAGCTGGAGGCGTGGTTCGGCGTCAGCGTGCCGTTCAGCACGCTGGCGGTGGTGCTCGCGCAGACGTTCGTCGCGCTGCCGTTCCTCGTGCTGGCCGTCGAGGGCGCGATCAGCGGCACGGACCCCCGCCGCGAGGCCGCCGCCGCGACGCTCGGCGCGTCCCGGTGGTACGTCGTGCGGCGCGTGACCCTGCCGGCCGCCGCCCCCGGCATCGCCGCCGGGACCGCCCTGTGCTTCGCCCGCGCGCTCGGCGAGTTCGGCGCGACGCTCACCTTCGCCGGCAGCTTCCCCGGCACGACCCGCACGATGCCGCTCGCCGTGCACCTCGCGCTCGACACGGACCCCGATGCCGCGGTGGCCATGTCGCTGCTGCTCCTGGTGCTGTCCGTCGCGGTGCTGCTCGTCATGCGCGGGCGGTGGGTCGGCGGCCTGACCGGCGCACTCACCGGGGCGCGGGGCGATGCGCGTCCCGACGCGCAGCCCGGCGACCACCACGACGCACGGCGGCCGGCGGCCGCGGTCCCCGACGCGGCGGGCACCCCGTGACGCCGGCGTCCGGTCGCCGGCACCGGCACCTCGCCCCCGCGCCGACGGGGCCCCTGGACGCGCACGTCGTCGTCCGGCGCGGCGCGTGGACCCTCGACGCGGTGCTCGGGGTGCCCGCGGGCACCGTGCTGGCCGTCCTCGGGCCGAACGGCGGCGGCAAGTCGACCGCCGTCGCGGCGCTCGCCGGCCTCGTGCCGCTCGACGGCGGCCACGTGCGTCTCGGCGACCGCACGCTGGCGGAGGCGGCCACGGGGGTCGACGTGCCGCCGGAGCGCCGCCGCCTCGGTGTCGTGCTGCAGGACGTGCTGCTGGTCCCGCACCTGACGGCGCGCGAGAACGTGGCGTTCGGCCGCCGCGCCGCGGGCGAGCGGGCCGCGGACGCCCGCCACCACGCCGACCGGCTGCTCACCTCGCTCGCCGTCGACGCCCACGCACGCACCCGGGCGCACCGCCTCTCGGGCGGCCAGGCGCAGCGCGTCGCGCTCGCGCGCGCCCTGGCGGTCGAGCCGGCCGCGCTGCTGCTCGACGAGCCGTTCGCGGCCCTGGACGCGCCCGGCCGGGCGACCGCCCGCGACGTCGTCCACCGGTACGTGCGGACGGCCGGGGTGCCGGCCGTCCTCGTGACGCACACCCTCGCCGACGCCCTCGCGGTCGCCGACGACGTCGCGGTGGTGGAGCACGGCCGGGTCGTGCAGCGGGGTGCACCCCGGGACGTCGCCGCGGCGCCCGCGACCGCCTACGTGGCCGGCCTGGTGGCGGCGCTCGACGCCCGCCCGGGGGCCGCCGCGTGACCGGCGCTCCCGACGTCCTCGTCGTCGTCCCGGCCGGCGGTACGGCGCACCGCCTCGGCGGCGGGGACAAGACGGCGCTGGTCGTCGGCGGCCGCACCGTGCTTCGGCGGCTGCTCGCCGACCTCACCGCGTGGCCGACCGTGGTCGTCGCCGACCCGCCCCCGGCGGCCGCGCGCGCCGACGTCCCGCACGCCCGCTGGTGCCGCGAGGACCCACGCGGGGCCGGCCCGCTCGCCGCGCTCGCCGCCGGCCTGGCCACCGCACCGGGCGCCCGCGTGCTGGTCGCCGTGGCCGGCGACCAGCCCTTCGCGGGCCGCGCCGTGCCGGCCCTCCTGGCGGCTCTCGACGGCGCACCCGAGGCCGACGCCGCCCTCGCCGCCGGGCCGGACGGGCGCGTGCAGCCCCTGCTCGGCGCGTACCGCACCGCGGCGGTCGGCGCGGTGCTGCGCGGCCCGGTCGCCGACCGGCCGGTCCGCGCGCTGTGGGCGCACCTGCGGATCGTGACCGTGGACCTGCCCGCCGTGCACGTCCTCGACGTCGACGACGCGGCCGACCTCGCCCGTGCACGCGCGGCGGCGCGCCGGGAGGACGGTCCGGGCGCGCGCTCCTGAGCCGGCGTCAGTGCGCGCCGTCGCGCCGCCGCAGCTCGTCCTCGACGTCGGCGAGCGCCTCACGCACCCGGGCCTCGACGCCGGGCAGGTCCGCGCCCGCGGCGCCGGCGCGTCCGGCGACGACGCCCACGAGGAACGCGGTCATGGGTCCCGCGGGCCGGACCACACCGTGCGCGACGTCCCGCACCATGTCGAGCACGGGGTCGGAGAGGTCGGCCACGAGCGCGGGGTCGACCTCGAGCACGGCCGCCGCGTGGGCGAGCCACTCGTGCAGGGGGTCGCGGCGTGCGTCGCGGTGGAGGTCGGTGTCCGGCGGCATGCATGGTCTCCCGTCGTGCGCGCGTGCGGGGAGCCCGCCCGGCGGTCGAGGAGCCTACGCGCGACGGCTCAGTCCCGGTCGGCGGACGTCGTGCCGAGGTGCGGGGCGAACGCGCGTTCGCGCGCCGTGGCGGCGAGGCCCTCGATGCGGTCGGCCTGGTCGCGCGAGCGGGTGATGAAGTGCTCGATGCGCGCCTCGTCCAGCCCGAGCGCGTCGGCGTGCTCGCGCAGCGTGAGCCAGCCCATCCGCTTGCCCTCGAGCCCGGAGCGGACGACCTCGAGCTCGAGCACCAGGGACAGCGGGGAGCGCCCGGCCACGCGCCCGTTCGGCTTGAGCCGGGCGACGCGCTCGCCCACCAGGGCGCCGACCCGCTTGACGCGCGAGAGCGACAGCTCGAGCGCGCGCGCGGTGGCCAGGTGCGCGGCGCGCTCCTCGCGCAGCTCGGCCGCGAGCCGCCCGAGCGGCTCGCGCATCACGCCGAGCTCCTCGACCCGGCTGAGCCGCTCCAGCCGGGAGATGACGCCGGTCGCGCCGGCGACGTGGTCCTCGATGTAGGTCGTCAGCAGCGTCCGGTCGATCTCGGGGTGGTCGGTGCTCATCGGTCCTCCGCCTCGCGCCGTGGTCCGTCGCGGTCCGTGCCCGCAACCGCGCGGTCCTCCGATGCTCCTGGACGAGCGGGCGCCGCGCCACGCGAGGCGCCCGGGCCGCTCCACGCGAGCGCACCCGCCCGCGCGCCGCCGCTCAGAGCCGGTCGGACGGCACGACCGCGTCCGGCTCCTCGAGCCCGGGCGCCGCGCCGTCGCGCCGGTCGCCCGTGGGGCCGGCGGGCCCGGAGGAGCTCAGGTGCACCCGGCGACGGCTCTCGCGCGGGCGGTAGACGATCCGGGAGTGGAAGGTGAACCGGGCGACGAAGGCCACGACGAGGGTGATGGCCGTCGCGAGCACCGCGGCGACGTGCATGGTCTCGACCAGCAGCGCCATGACCGGCATGCGCACGAGCGTCTCGACGTTGTTGAACGTGAAGGACTGCCCGAACCGTGCCCACGCGCCCTTGCCCTCGTGCCGCAGGTCGCGGAACACGAACCGCTCCTGGAGCAGGAAGTTGCCGACGATCGTCAGCTCGGCCGCGACGAGGGCGGCGAGCAGCCAGCCCGCGCCGAGGGAGGTCAGCAGCGCGACGATCGCGACGTTCACGACGGCGCCCAGCCCGCCGATGATCGCGAAGCGGGACATGCGCCCGAACCGCAGACCGCCGAGCTGCCAGAGGAAGTGCAGTCCCTGGGCCACGTTCGCCTTGGACCGGCCGGCGAACCGCTCGCCGAACACGAACGGCACCTCGACGACGCGCATGGGGTGCCGCGCGAGGATCTCGAGCAGGATCTTGAAGCCACGCGGGCGCAGCACGTCGAGGTCGACGGCGCTGCGGCGCACGAGGAAGAACCCGGTCATGGGGTCCGAGCAGTCGCGCAGGCGCACGGGGAACATCGCGCGGGTGACCGCGGTCGACGTGGAGGAGACGGCCTGCCGCGCGACCCCCGACAACCCCGCGCTGCTGCCGTCGCCGACGTAGCGCGACGCGACGACGACGTCGACGTCCTCCTCGTCGGCGCGCGCCACCATCGTGGGGATGAGCTCCGGCGGGTGCTGCAGGTCGCCGTCCATGACGAGGCAGAGCTGTGCGTCCGACGCCCGCAGCCCCTCCGCCACGGCGCCGCCGAGGCCACCCGTCGGCTCGTCGCGGTGCAGCACGCGCACGGGCAGGCCGGCGGTCGGTGCGACGGCGCGCACGACGTCGGCGGTGCCGTCGGTGGAGTCGTCGACGAACAGCAGCTCGGCGTCGATGCCGCTCGTGGCGGCGGCGACGCGGCGCACGAGCTCGGCGACGTTCGGCGCCTCGTTGAACGTGGGGACGATGACGGTGAGGCGGGGGCCGCCTCGCGACGCATCCGTCATCCGGTCCTCGTTCTCTCCTCGTCGGTCCGCCGTCGGGAGGTCCGCGGCGACTGTCGTCACGGTAACCGACGCCCCGGCGGGGACAGAAGCGACCGATCCGGCGAAACCTTTCAGCCCGGCCCCTCGCGGGCGGGGCCCCGGACCGGCACGATGGCCCCGTGCAGCGCGACGTCACGGCCCACCTGTCCCTCACCGTCCGCTCCGCGGCGACCCTCGTGCTCGAGGTCGCGGTCGCGCTCGCCCACGACCCCGAGGAGGCGCTCGCCGTCACACTCGACGGCGCGCCGCTGACCGTGCGGGAGCTCGCGGGCCCGCACGGGACGCGGCTGCACGTCGTCGACGCGGACGCCGGCACGCTCGTCGTCGACTACCGCGCGACCGTGCACGGCACGCAGGCGACCGTGCCCGGCGGCACGGAGGCCGACCGCCTGTGGTTCCTGCGCCCGAGCCGGTACTGCGAGTCCGACGCGCTCGGGCCCACCGCGCGTGCGCAGTTCGCGGGCCTGCGCGGGGTCGACCTGCTGGCGGCGGTGTCGTCGTGGGTCGGCACGCAGCTCGCGTACGTCCCGGGCTCGAGCCAGGTGACCGACGGCGCCGTGCGCACCCTGCTCGCACGCCAGGGCGTGTGCCGCGACTACGCGCACCTCGTCGTCGCGCTGCTGCGCGCGCTGGACGTGCCGGCGCGGGTCGTCGCGGTGTACGCGCCGGGTCTCGCGCCGATGGACTTCCACGCCGTCGCGGAGGCCTGGGTGGACGGCGCGTGGCGCGTCCTCGACGCGACGACGCTCGCACCGCGGCCCTCCCTGGTGCGCGTCGCGACCGGGCGTGACGCGTCCGACACCGCGTTCCTGACTGTCCACCGCGGTGTCGCGGTCCTCGACACGGTCCGCGTCGGAGCGGTGGCCGACGTCCTGCCCGACGACGACGTGCGCACCCTCGTCACACTGGGCTGACGGCACGGCTGACGGCACGCGCGGGGCCGCGCAGCGCTGTGACCTTGGTCGTCATCGCCGCGGAGGGCCCCGCTCGGCAGGCCGAGCCGCCTCCTCGCTGGCACGCTGTGCACCATGCAAATCTGGCCCGGACGCCCCTACCCCCTCGGCGCCACGTACGACGGGACCGGCACGAACTTCGCCCTGTTCTCCGGCGTGGCTGAGCGCGTCGAGCTGTGCCTCTTCGACGCCGACGGCACCGAGACCCGTCTCGACCTCCCCGAGGTCGACGCCTTCGTGTGGCACGGCTACGTGCCCGGACTCGCCCCCGGGCAGCGGTACGGGTACCGCGTGCACGGCCCCTACGACCCCGCGCAGGGCCACCGCTGCGACCCCTCGAAGCTGCTGCTGGACCCCTACGCGAAGGCGATCGACGGGCAGATCGACGGCGACGCGTCGCTGTTCTCGTACCGCTTCGACGCCCCGGACGAGCGCAACGAGGACGACTCGCGCGGCCACACCATGACCTCGGTCGTGGTGAACCCGTTCTTCGACTGGGGGCACGACCGCCCGCCGCAGCACGAGTACCACGAGTCGGTCATCTACGAGGCTCACGTCAAGGGCCTGACGCAGCTGCACCCGGCGGTCCCCGAGGAGCTGCGCGGCACGTACGCCGGCCTCGCGCACCCCGCGGTGATCGAGCACCTGACGAGCCTCGGCGTGACCGCCATCGAGCTCATGCCCGTGCACCAGTTCGTCAACGACCCGACGCTGCAGGAGCGCGGGCTGTCGAACTACTGGGGCTACAACACGATCGGCTTCTTCGCACCGCACAACGCCTACGCCTCGCTCGCGAGCTCCGGGCAGCAGGTGCAGGAGTTCAAGTCGATGGTCAAGGCGCTGCACGAGGCGAACATCGAGGTCATCCTCGACGTCGTCTACAACCACACCGCCGAGGGCAACCACCTGGGCCCGACGCTGAGCTTCCGCGGCATCGACAACGCCAGCTACTACCGGCTCGTCGACGAGGACCCGGCGCACTACTTCGACACCACGGGCACCGGCAACTCGCTGCTCATGCGGTCGCCGCACGTGCTGCAGCTGATCATGGACTCGCTGCGCTACTGGGTGACCGAGATGCACGTCGACGGCTTCCGCTTCGACCTCGCGGCGACCCTGGCCCGCCAGTTCCACGAGGTGGACCGCCTGTCGGCGTTCTTCGACATCGTCCAGCAGGACCCGGTCATCTCCCAGGTCAAGCTGATCGCGGAGCCGTGGGACCTCGGCGACGGCGGCTACCAGGTCGGCGGGTTCCCGCCCCTGTGGTCGGAGTGGAACGGCGACTACCGGGACACCGTGCGCGACTTCTGGCGCGGCGAGCCGTCGACGCTCGGGCAGTTCGCGAGCCGGCTGACGGGGTCGTCCGACCTCTACGCGCACACGGGACGACGCCCGATCGCGAGCATCAACTTCGTCACGGCGCACGACGGCTTCACGCTCGCCGACCTCGTCTCGTACAACGAGAAGCACAACGAGGCGAACGGCGAGGAGAACCGCGACGGCGAGAGCCACAACCGCTCGTGGAACTGCGGCGCGGAGGGCCCCACGGACGACCAGGCGATCCGCACGCTGCGCGGGCGCCAGCAGCGCAACTTCCTCGCGACGCTCCTGCTGTCGCAGGGCGTGCCGATGATCGCCCACGGCGACGAGATCGGGCGCTCGCAGGGCGGCAACAACAACGGGTACTGCCAGGACAACGAGATCACCTGGGTCGACTGGGACCTCGACGAGGACGGCATGTCGCTGCTCGAGTTCACGCGGCGCCTCGTGCACCTGCGGCGCGACCACCCGGTGTTCCGGCAGCGCCGGTTCTTCGCGGGCTCGGCCGACCACGGCGGCGAGTCGGACCTGCACGACATCGCCTGGCTCACGCCCACGGGCGGGCCCATGGAGGACTCCGCCTGGGACTCGGAGCACGCGTTCGCGGTCCAGGTGTTCCTCAACGGCGACGCGATCGACGAGCCCGACATGCGCGGCCAGGACATCGTGGACGACAGCTTCCTGCTGCTCTTCAACGGGCACTGGGAGAAGTCGCAGTTCCAGCTGCCCGGCGCGGACTACGGGGCGGTGTGGACGGCGGTGCTCGACACCGACGCGACGGTGCCGGCCGGCAAGCAGATCAAGGCCCGCGGCAAGGTGCAGCTCGCGCCGCGCTCGATGGTCCTGCTGACGCGTCCGCCGGTCACCGAGCGGCCGACCGCCTCCGGTGGCGGCGTCGCCGCGGGTGCGTCGAGCGAGGCCGCGCGGATCGTCCGGGCGACCTCGTGACCGAGACCCGCAGCACCCCCGAGCGCCGGCTGGTGCGTCCCCCGCACCGCGTGCCCGTCTCGACGTACCGCGTGCAGCTCGGCGCGGACCTCACGTTCGACGACGTGGCCGCGCGCGTGCCGTACTACGCCGGTCTCGGCGTGACGCACGTGTACCTGTCCCCCGTGCTGACGGCCGCCCCCGGCTCGACGCACGGCTACGACGTCGTCGACCACGACGAGGTCTCCCCCGTGCTCGGCGGCGAGGACGGCCTGCGCCGCCTCGCGGACGCCGCGCACGACGCGGGCCTCGGCCTCGTGCTCGACATCGTCCCGAACCACATGGCCGTGCCCACGCCCGTGTGGCACAACCGCGCGCTCTGGTCCGTGCTCACGCACGGGCCGGAGTCGCCGTTCGCGACGTGGTTCGACGTCGACTGGTCCGCGGGCGACGGCGCGGTGCTCATGCCCGTGCTCGGCGACCGCATCGGTGCCGTCCTGGCCCGCGACGAGCTGCGGCTCGTCGAGGAGGACGTGCCGGGCGTCGGCACGACGTGGGCGCTGCGCTACCACGACCACGTCTTCCCGGTGCGGGCGGGGACCGAGGCGCTGCCGCTCGCCGAGCTCGTCGAGCGTCAGCACTACCGGCTCGCGTACTGGAAGGTCGCGGACGAGGAGCTGAACTACCGGCGCTTCTTCGACGTCGGCACGCTCGTCGCGATCCGCGTCGAGGACCCGGAGGTCTTCGACGCGACGCACGCGCTCGTGCTGCGGCTGCTGCGCGACGGCGTGATCGACGGCCTGCGCATCGACCACCCCGACGGCCTCGCGGACCCGTCCGGCTACCTCGCGCGCCTGCGCGAGGCCGCCGACGGCGCGTGGGTCGTGGTCGAGAAGATCCTCGCGGGCGAGGAGGAGCTGCCGGCCGACTGGGACACCGCCGGCAGCACCGGCTACGAGGCGCTGTGGCGCATCCAGCAGGCGTTCGTCGACCCCGGCGGCGCCGCGCCGCTCGGCTCGGTCATGCACCGGTTCACCGGCGACGTCTCGGACGCGTTCGAGACCGTCGTCGACGAGGCCAAGCGGCAGATCGTCGACGGCCCGCTGTACGCCGAGGTGCACCGCCTGACCAACATCGCGGCGGAGATCTGCCACGAGGACCTGCGCCTGCGCGACCACACGTGGCGATCGATCGAGGAGTGCCTCGTCGAGCTGCTCGTGGCGTTCGACCGGTACCGCGCCTACGTGGTCCCCGGCGAGACCGCGGCACCCGACCAGGTCGCGGTGCTGCAGGCCGCGGCCGACCGGGCCCGGCGCCGGCTGCCCGGCGAGCGGCACGAGACGATGTCGGTGCTGGTCGACCTCCTGCTCGGGCGCGAGGTCGGCTCCGCGGGGCGCACGCGCGACCCGCGGCGCGACGAGCTGATCATCCGCTTCCAGCAGACGTGCGGGGCCGTCATGGCCAAGGGCGTCGAGGACACCGCGTTCTACCGGTGGACCCACCTCGTGGCGCTGTGCGAGGTCGGCGGCGAGCCCGAGCGGTTCGCGACCACGCCGACCGACCTGGCGGCGTGGGCGTCCCGTGCCCAGACCGCGGCGCCGCTCGGCATGACGACGCTGTCGACGCACGACACGAAGCGCGGCGAGGACACCCGCTCGCGCATCGGCGTGCTGTCGGAGCGTCCGCTCGAGTGGTCGCGGCTCGTCGAGGACCTGCGCCGCACGTCGGCGCCGTACCGCGGCGCGCTGCTCGACGGCCGCACCGAGTACCTGCTGTGGCAGACGCTCGTCGGCACGTTCGACGGCGAGGCGCCCATCGACGAGGACCGCCTGGTCGACTACCTCACCAAGGCGATGCGCGAGGCGAAGTCGCGCACCGCGTGGACGGCGCCCGACGAGGCGTACGAGGAGACGGTGCTCACGGCGGCGCGGCGCGCGGTGGCCGATCCGCGCGTGCGTGAGCTGCTGGCGGAGTGGGACGCGTTCACGCGCGAGTCGGTGCGCGCGGCCACGCTCGGCACCAAGCTCGTGCAGCTGACGGTCCCCGGCGTGGCGGACGTCTACCAGGGGACGGAGGTGCCCGTGCTGTCCCTCGTGGACCCGGACAACCGCCGCCCGGTCGACGCCGACGCGCTCGCCGCCCGGCTCGCCCGCCTCGACGCCGGCGCGGGACCCCGCACGCTCGCCGACGAGAAGATGCTCGTGACGTCGCGCGCCCTGCGCCTGCGCCGCGACCTGCCCGAGGCCTTCGTGGGCCCCGAGGCCGGGTTCGTCCCCCTGCCGCACTCGTCGGGCCACACGCTCACGTACGCGCGCACCGTCGCGGGTCAGCCGCGGGTCGCCGTCGTGACGACGCGGCTCGCCGCCGCGGTGGAGCGGCTCGGCGGGTGGGCCGACCACACGGTCGCGCTGCCCGAGGGCACGTGGCACGACGTCCTGACCGACCGACCGGTGCCGGGCGGTGTGCAGCGGGTCTCCGACCTGCTGGAGCGCCTGCCCGTCGCCCTGCTCGTGCACGACGAGGAGTGACATGACGTACGTCCCCGAGGTCTGGGCGCCCCACGCGGCGCGCGTCGACCTCGTGCTGCCCTCCGGGGCCCCCGACGGCCTCGACGTCGCCGGCGCGCGCGCCGACGCGCACGGCCTCGGCGTCCGCGTCCCCATGGACGCGGCCGGCCAGGGCTGGTGGCGCGCCGACGTGCGGCTGCCGCACGGCACCGACTACGCGTTCGCGCTCGACGGCGGGCCCGCCCGCCCCGACCCGCGGGCGGCGTGGCTGCCGGACGGCGTGCACGGCGCCGCGCGCGTGTTCGACACCGGCCGGTTCGCCTGGACCGACACCGGCTGGAGCGGCGTCGACGTGCGGGGCAAGGTGTTCTACGAGCTGCACACCGGCACGTTCACGCCGCAGGGCACGCTCACGTCCGCGATCGAGCGGCTGGACCACCTGGTGTCCCTCGGCGTCGACGTGGTCGAGCTGCTGCCCGTGGCCGGGTTCAACGGCCGGCACGGCTGGGGGTACGACGGCGTCGCGCTGTGGGCCGTGCACGAGCCGTACGGCGGCCCCGAGGCGCTGCAGGCGTTCGTCGACGCCGCGCACGCCCGGGGGCTGGCCGTCTGCCTCGACGTCGTGCACAACCACCTGGGCCCCTCCGGCAACTACCTGCACGAGTTCGGCCCGTACTTCACCGACGAGCACCACACGCCGTGGGGCGCCGCGATCAACCTGGACCAGGACGGCTCCGAGCACGTCCGGCGGTGGATCCTCGACAGCGTGCTGCGCTTCGCGCGCGACTTCCACGTCGACGCGTTCCGCCTGGACGCGGTGCACGCGCTGATCGACGAGTCGCCCCGGCACCTGCTCGCGGAGCTCTCGGACGAGGTGGCGGCGCTGTCGGCCGAGCTGGGCCGCCCGCTCTCGCTCGTCGCCGAGACCGACCTCAACGACGTCGTCTCCGTGACGCCGACGTCCGAGGGCGGGTGGGGCATGACGGCCCAGTGGGCCGACGACGTGCACCACTCGGTGCACGCGCTCGTCACGGGTGAGCGGCACGGGTACTACGTCGACTTCGGCGACCCCGAGACGCTCCGCACGGCCCTGACCGGCGCCTTCGTGCACACCGGCGAGCTGTCGACGTTCCGCGGCGAGCCGTGGGGGCGCCCCGTCCCCGACGACGTCGACGGGCACCGGTTCGTCGTGTTCGACTCCAACCACGACCAGGTGGGCAACCGCGCGCTCGGCGACCGGCCGTCGTCGCGCGTCGACGCCGGCGGGCTCGCGGCGCAGGCCGCGCTCGTGCTGCTCTCCCCCTTCACGCCCCTGCTGTTCATGGGCGAGGAGTGGGGCGCCCGCACGCCGTGGATGTTCTTCACCGACCACCCCGAGCCCGAGCTGGCCGAGGCGGTCCGCGAGGGCCGGACCAGGGAGTTCGGCGGCCACGGCTGGGAGGCGCTGTACGGGGGCGACATCGAGGTGCCCGACCCGGGTGACCCGGCGACGTTCGAGCGGAGCAGGCTCGACTGGTCGGAGCCCGCGCAGCCCGAGCACGCGCGCCTGCTCGACTGGTACCGCGAGCTGGTCGCGCTGCGCCGGTCGGTGCCCGACCTCGCGTCGGGCGACCGCGGCCGGACCGCGCTCGACGTGCACGCGGTCGAGGGCGCCGGCGACGGACCGTGGCAGGGCGCCCTCGTCCTGCACCGCGGCGACGCGCGCGTCGTGCTCAACCTCGCGCACGAGCCGGCTGCCGTGCCGGTCCCGGTCGGGCGCCCGGTGGAGGTGGTCGCGGCCTGGGACGGCGGCGTCGTGCAGCCACCCGGCGGCGCCGACGAGCCGCTGGTCGTCGAGGTGCCCGCGCGGTCGGTCGTCGTGCTGGCCTGAGCCCCCGCGCCGCGCGTCGCCGGCGGCGGGCGGCTCAGCCCGTCACCGGCGACGCGTCCTCGACGTGGACGCGTCCTCCCGCCACGACCGTGACGACGTCGGCGTGGGCGCGCAGGAGCGTGCGGTCGTGCGACACGAGCAGCACCCCGATGCCGCGCTCGTGGGCGATCCGGGCGACGAGCGCGACGAGGTCGGCCGCGGAGGCCGCGTCCAGCATGGCGGTGATCTCGTCGCACACCAGCAACGCCGGCCGCAGGGCGAGCGCGCGCGCGACGGCGGCCCGCTGGAGCTCGCCGCCCGACACGTGCGCGGGGCGGCGGTCGAGCAGGTGCGGCTCCAGCCCGACGGCGCGGGCCAGCTCGACCACGGGCTCCGGCCGGGCGCCGTCGCGCCACGGTGCCAGCCGCTGCGGGAGCGTGACGGCACGCCGCAGCGTCAGCCGCGGGTCCATGGCCTGCCGCGGCTCCTGCTGCACCCAGCCGACCCGTCGGCGCAGGGCGGCCGGCACCCTCGCGCCGACGCCCGCCACGACCGCACCCGCGACCTCGACGTGACCGGCGTCGGGGCGGTGCACCAGGGCGGCGACGGCGGCCAGCGTCGACTTGCCCGCACCCGACGCGCCCGTCACCCCGACGACCTCGCCGGCCCGCACGCTCAGGTCGACACCGTCCAGGACGACCTGGCGGCCGTACCCCGCCCGCACGCCGCGCAGCAGCAGCACCGGGGCGCCGGCCGCGACGGGACCCCGCACCCCGGCGGCGGGGCGACGCGCCGCCACCAGGGCCCGGGTCACCGCCGCCTGGGGCCGGTCCAGGACGGCCGCCGCGGGCCCGCGCTCGACCACGCGGCCGTCGGCGACGACGCTCAGCGTGTCGCCGTACTCGCGCGCCAGCTCGACGTCGTGGGTCACGAGCAGCGCGGCGTGCCCGGCCCGCGCGTACGTGCGCAGCATCTGCGCCAGCAGGCCGGCGGCGCCCTCGTCGAGCCCGCTCGACGGCTCGTCGGCGAGCAGCAGCGGCGGGTGCCCCGCCAGCGCGGCCGCGACGGCCGCACGTCGCAGCTGTCCCCCGGACAGCTCGTGGGGGTACCGGTCGAGCAGCTCCGGCTCGAGGCCCACGGTCGCGGCCAGGTCCGCGAGGTGCTCGCGCACGCTCGGCAGCGCGAGGTGCGGGTGCCCGGGCAGCAGGCGACGCGCGGGCGGGGCGAGCGTCGTGACCGCCTCGGCGAGCTGCGCGCGGACGGTCCGCACGGGGGTGAACGACGTCGCCGCGGCCTGCGCGACCACCCCCACCAGGCGCCCGTAGACCCGCCGAGCGAGCGTCGCGCCGTCGGCGGACAGCAGGTCCACCTCGCCGTCGTCGACCGCGAGCGACGCGCTGCCCGCCACCACGCTCCCCCCCGGCAGCATGCCGGTCAGCGCCCGCAGGAGCATCGACTTGCCGGCGCCCGAGGGCCCGAGGACCACGTGCAGGGCGCCGGGGTCGAGCTCGAGCCCGACCCCCCGCAGCACGTGCTGGTCGCCGACACGCACGCGCAGGTCGCGTGCGCGCAGCAGGACCCGCTGGTCAGAGGGCACGGCCGGCCTCCCGGTGCAGCGCGGCGCCGATGCTCACGGTGGCGAGCACGAGCAGCCCTGCCGGAGCCGCGAGCGTCCACCACGCCCCCGACAGCACGGACTGCTGCGCCAGGTCGATGAGCGACCCGAGCGACGCACGGTGCGGCGGCAGCCCCAGCCCGAGGAAGGTCAGCGTCGTCTCGTGCCAGATGGCGTGCGGCACGAGCAGCGCGGTCGCCACGCCCACCTGCGCGCCCACGTGCGGCAGCACGTGCAGCCGCAGGACCTGGCGGCGGGTGTACCCCTGCGCCGTCGCCGCGCGCACCCACGCGCGCTCGCGCAGGGACAGGACCTCGCCGCGCACCAGGCGCGCGGTGCCCGTCCAGTGCGACAGGGCGACCACGAGGACCACGGTCCACAGGCTGCCCCGGTACACCGAGGCGATGATGATGCCCATGAGCAGGTGCGGCACCGCGGCGAAGCCGTCGACGCCGCGCATGAGCAGGCGGTCCACGCGGCCACCGACCATGGCGCTCACGGCGCCGAGGAGGGTGCCGGCGAGCGCCGACGCGCACGCGCCCACGACGGCCGCGAGCAGCGAGACGCGCAGCGCGGCCGCGCTCCGGACGAACAGGTCGCGCCCCGCCACGTCGGTCCCGAACGGGTGCGCCCACGACGGGGCGACCGTGCCGGTCACGTAGTCGACCGCGTCGGGCGCCGCACCGCCCCACCAGCCGGTCCGCGCCGCGACGACCGGGACGAGCAGCGCGTAGAGGACGACGAGCGCACCGGCTGCCCACGGCCACCGCGGCGCGCGCGCACGGGCGCCGGACGCCGACGAGCCGTGGACGCTGCCGGGCAGCCGCCACGCGGTGCCACCGCCGAGGGCGCGTCCGGCGACCCCCTGCTCAGAGGTCATCGCCGGACACCCTCGGGTCGGCGGTCACGAGGGCGACGTCGGCCACGAGGTTGCCCACGAGCACCAGGACGGTGAGGCACACGGTCGTGCCGGCCAGCAGCGCGAGGTCACGCCCGATCGCCGCGTCGACCAGGGCCTGCCCGAGCCCCGGCCACGAGAACACCGTCTCCACCAGCACCGCGCCGACGACGAGCTCCGGCAGGCGCGTGCCGAGCAGCGCGAGCAGCGGCACGACCGCCACGGGGAGGACGTGCCGGCGCGTGACCGTGCGCGGCGCCAGGCCCCGCATCCGTGCCGCGAGGACCGCGTCCGACGAGCGCGCCCCGACGAGCCCCGCGTGCAGGTGCAGCGCGATCCATGGCACCTGCGACAGCGCGACCGCGAGCGAGGGCAGCACCGCGTGCGCCGCGACCCCGCGCACGGTCAGCGGCTCCCCCGGCGCCGTCAGGCCTCCCGCCGGCAACCAGCCGAGCCCGAGCGCGAGGACCAGCATGAGGGCCAGGCCCACGACGTACGCCGGCGCCGCGGACAGCACCCAGGCGAAGCCCGTCAGCGCGCGGGCGGCGAGCCCGCTGCGGGCACCCGCCGCCCCGACGGCGAGCGGCACCGCGATCAGCACCGCGAGCACCAGCCCGGCCGCCATGACGAGGACGGTCCACGGCACCCGGCCGGCCAGCGCGTCCGCGACGGGGGCGCGCAGCACGGTCGACGTCCCCCAGTCCCCGCCCAGGGCGCCCTGCCACCAGGCCAGGCACGCCTGCCACCAGCTGCCCTGGTCGAGCATCCGCTCCACCGCGGTGCGCGTCGTCGCGTCCACGAACTCGCCGCGTGCGCCGAGGAAGCCCGCGGTGCCGTCGGTCGGCGTCCGGGACGCCAGCAGGAAGACGACGGCGCTGACGCCGAGGACCAGCGGCACGGCCCAGGCGACGCGCCGCAGCACGAGCACCCCGACCGCGCGGCGCCGTCCGGCGCCGGCGGTGCGCGTCGCCTCCTGCGTCACGGACGGGCCCGCCACTCGGCGACGTTCCACCACGGGCCCCACGCCACGCCGTGCTCGTGCGGCTCGACGACCTCCTCGACGCCCGTGTACCGCTCGAGCCCTCGCGCCACGTACGTGTGCTCCAGCACGACCAGCGTGATCATCGGCGGGTCCGCCAGCAGGACACGCTGGACGTCCCGGTAGGCCTGCGTGCGCGCCCCGGCGTCGGTGCTGCGGCGCGCGGCGTCGAGCAGGCGGTCGACCTCCGGGTCGGCGTGCTCGGACGGGTTGGAGTACGCGTCCTGCGGGTCGTACGGCGCGTACGCGGAGTGCAGCGCGGAGTACACCTGCGTGTCCGGGTCGTACGGCTGGTCCCCGCCGCCGAGCACGAACGCCTTGGTGTGCATGCCCGCGCTCGCCCCCGCCCGGTCGACGGCCTCGACCGTGACGTCGGCCCCGATCTGCGACAGGTCGGACGCGACCGCGAGGGCCAGGTCCCGGCGCAGGGTGTCCTCCGCGAAGTACATGAGCGTGAACGCGAGCGGCACGCCGTCCTTCGCCCGCGTCCCGGTGGGCCCGGTGCTCCAGCCCGCGGAGTCCAGCAGGGCCGCCGCCGCGGCCGGGTCCCGGGCGTAGCCGACGTCGGGGTCGAACGCGTCGCCCTGGGCGGGCGTGAACGGCGTCGCGGCGGGGCTGCCGTAGCCGCGCAGGATGCCGTCGACCATCGCCTGGCGGTCGACGGCGAGGTTGAGCGCCAGGCGGACCGCCGGGTCGCGGAACGCCGGGACGCCCGGGGGCAGCGTCACGGCGCGGTAGTCGGCCGACGGGTTCGCGACCACGGTGAGCCCCTCGGTGCCCGCGAGGGCCTCCGCGGCGCGCGGGGAGAGCTGTGCGCCGTCGAAGTCCCCGCCGCGCAGCCGCTGGGCACGCACGTTCTCGTCCGGCACGAACGCGACGACGAGGCGCTCCACGTCGGGCCGCTCGCCGCGGTAGGTGTCCGACGCGACGAGCGTCAGCGACTCGCCGGCGCGCCACTCGGAGAGCCGGTACGGGCCCGAGCCGACCGGCTCGCGGTTGAGCGGCGAGTCCAGCACCGTGCCCGTGAGCCGCTCGGCGGGCGCGACGCCCACGGTCAGCGTGCTCGGGAACGGCGCGTACGGCTCGGACAGCGTGAACGTCACGGTCGTCGCGTCGACGGCGGCGACGTCGGTGAGGAACGGGAAGGACGAGACGAGCGGGGACGCGTACGCCGGGTCCACGAGCGTCGCGTAGGTCGCGACGACGTCGGCGCTGTCGAGCGCCGTGCCGTCGCTGAACTCGACGCCCTCCTGGAGGCGGACCGTCCAGCTCGTCAGGGTCGCGTCGGGCTCGGGCGGCCCGGTCGCGAGGTCCGGCCGCACCGTGCCGTCGGCGCCGACGGCGTACAGGCCGTCGTAGAGCTTCGAGGTGATCCCGAACATCGTCTCGAGGGGGTTGAGGGTCGCGTACTCGGCCGTCTCGGCCAGCCGCAGCGTGGTGCCCGCGCTCGTGTCGCTTCCCGGTGCGCCCGTCGGACCGCCGCACGCCGCGACGAGCGCGACGGCCACGGCGACGGTGACGGCACGCGGAGCCGCACGTCGTCGTGGTGCCGGTGCCTGCATCGGTGCGGTCCCCCCCTGTGCACGGGCCATCCCTGGCCCGAGTGTGGTCCACGACGCGTGGGGGCGCTCAGGCGTGATCACCCCCGCGGGGTGAGGCGTGCGCGGCAGCGTGCAACGGAACCTGGTCGGGCGGCGGTCCCGGCGGGCGACCAGCCCGGTCAGGGGGACGGACGTCGCGGACGAGGAGACGACGGTGGCCATTCTCAGCGTGTGGAAGTTCGAGACCCCGGAGGGGGCCGAGGAGGCGGAGCAGGCCGTGCTCGACCTGCAGAAGCAGCACCTGATCGAGGTGCAGGACGCGGCGACGGTGTCGTGGCAGGCCGACAAGAAGAAGCCGAGGACGCGCCAGGCGCACAACCTGACGGCCGTCGGCGCGCTCGGCGGCACCTTCTGGGGCCTGCTGTTCGGGCTGCTGTTCTTCATGCCGCTCGTCGGCGTGGTGGTCGGCGCGGCCGCCGGCGCCATCGGGGGCGCCCTGACGGACGTCGGCATCGACGACGACTTCATCCGGTCGGTGCGCGAGAAGGTGACGCCGGGGACGTCGGCGCTCTTCCTGCTGGCCTCGAGCGACGTGCCGGACCGCGTCGTCGCCGGGCTGAAGGAGCGCGGGATCCACGCCGAGCTGATCCAGACGAACCTGTCGACGGCCGACGAGGAGAAGCTGCGGGAGGCGTTCGAGGAGAACGTCTGAGCACGACGCACGACGCACGACGCACGACGCGCACGCGGCCGTGCGGCAGGGTCAGAGCAGACCCCGCCGCACGGCCGTCCGCACGGCCTCGCGCCGGCTGTCGACCCCCAGCTTGCGGTAGATGGACCGCACGTGGGTCTTGACGGTGTTGGCCGAGACGAACAGCGACGCGGCGATCTCCTGCACCGTCATCCGCGAGGGCATGCAGGTCAGCACCTGCAGCTCCCGGTCCGTCAGGGCCCAGGCGGACGGGCGCGGGACCGGCGCGTCCTGCTGCGCGACGAGCAGGCGGGTCACGAGCGGCTCGTGCGCGCTCCCCCACCCGAGGTGCTCGACCAGCAGGGGACGCAGCGCGGCGGCGCGCTCCCGCAGCGGGCGCAGGACACCCTGCGCCGCGGCGGCGTCCAGGGCGGCCTCGAGGGCCCGGTGCGCGGACGCCGGGTCACGCCGCAGCAGCGCGTGCGCCGCCCGGAAGGTGACGCGCTCGACGTCGTGGCACCCCTCGACGCTGCCGCGCTCGCGCAGGGCCCCCAGCGCGGCCCCGCGGTCGCCGACGCGCCGGTGCAGGTCGCTGCGCCAGCACGCGCCGAGCGGCGACGTGAACGCCGGGTCGGAGGTGTCCACGAGCGCCAGCGCGTCCCGCGTCCGGCCCTGCGCGTCCTGCCGCAGCGCCGCCAGGTACGCGCGGGACACGCCGAGGGCCTCGACGCCGCGGGCGGCGCCCGCCGCGTCGAGTCGTGCGAGGGCCCGCGCCGCGCCGGCGGGGTCCCCCTCCGCCAGGCACACGGTCACGAGGACGGCCGCGGCGCGCACCGCGAGCTCGGGGCGCGCACCGCCCGCGTCCAGCGCGGCGCCGAGGTGCCGGCGGGCCGCCGCGAGGTCGTCGCGCCAGTAGGCCACGAGCCCGGCCGCCAGGTGCGCCGCCGTGACGAGCGGCGCGCCGGTCGGCCCGCTCCGGGCGGCGTCCGCGAGCACCGCGGCGGCACCGGCGCGGGCCTCGTCCAGCCGGGCGGCGCGCGCGCACGCGAGCGCGTGCTCCGCCCGGCACGCGAGCGCCAGCGCTGGCCAGCCGCGGGCGGCCGCCACGTCGGCGGCGTCGGCCAGCCGTGCCGCCACGGCACGGTCCGGCGGGCGCGGCGGCCCGGGGCGCTCGCCCGGGACGCCCGCGGGGGGCGCGTCGGGCGCGTTCAGCGCGGCGCGCCCCGCCAGGAGGTGGACCACCGTGGCGGTCGCCTCGTCCGCAGGTGGCGGCGCGTGCAGCGGGTCGCGCGGGCCCGTCGCCGGGCCCGCGGCGGCACCGCCCGCCGGCATCAGCGCCGCGACCACGACGGCGGCGACCGGGTCCACCGCCCCGGCGGGGCCGCCCGAGCGCAGCGCGCGCACGACCGCGGTGGCCGGTGACGGGCCGGGTGCGTCCGCACCGGACCCGGCGAGCGCGGCGCACAGCCGCTGCGCGGCCCCGAGCTGGTCCCGCACGAGCAGCTCCGGCCACTGCCCGGCCAGCACCTGCGCGGCGACGTCGGGCGCCCGGCCCTCCACCGCGTGCACGATCGCCGACGCGGGGTCGCTCGACGCGAGGTGGCGCGCCACGACGCGGTGCACCGCGCGCGTGGTCCCGGGTCGCGTGCGCGCGACCAGCACCCGCACGTGCGCCGCGAGCACCGCGTGCCACACCGGCTCCGCCGGGGCCTCGGCCAGGGCGGGCGTCCGGACGACGAAGCCGCGCGCGACGCACTCGTCGAGCAGCTGCGCCCCCCCGGGCACGAGCGCCTCCGCGAGCACGGGGTCGACCACCTGGGCGACGCACGCGCGCCGGACGAAGTCGGCGAGCGCGGGCGGCAGCGTCCCCAGGACCTCCTCGCGCACGTAGTCCGTCAGGGGCACGTCCTCGGGGCGCAGCGCGCGCTGCGGGCGGCCGCGGTGCAGCAGCCCCGCGCGCAGCGCGGCGCGCACGGCCACGGGCCAGCCGAGCGTGACGCGCCACAAGTCCTGCACGGCCGCCGCGTCGGGCCCCGGGCCCCAGGCGCGGACGAGGTCCCCCGTCTCCTGCGGCGTGAGCGCCAGGGTGGCCGGACCGAGGTCGCCGACGTCGCCCTCCACGCGGCCCGGGCCGAGGGCCAGGCCCCGGACCGCGCGCCCGAGCAGGACGAACCGCGGCCCGCGGGCACCCAGCACGGCGGTGAGGGCGTCGCGCCCCGCCGCCGAGGTCACGTGGTGCACGTCGTCCAGCACGACCGGGGTGCCGGCGGGCAGGGAGCCGAGCAGCTCCGCGACCGCGTCGAGCTGCGCACCGGGGCCCGCACCGGCGGAGCGGACCGCGCCGGTCCCACCGGTGTCCGGGTACGCGCGCGCCACCGCCCCCGCAAGGGTGCGCAGCAGGCGGACCGGGTCGTCGTGGAACGCGTCGAGCGACACGCGCACCACGGGACCGCCGCGCGCCGACGACCACTGCGTCACGAGGGTCGTCTTGCCGAACCCGGCGGGCGCGTCGACCACGAGGACGCGGTGGACCTCGACGGCGGACCCGAGGGCCGCGACGCAGCGCGGCCGGTCGACGGGCGGCCGAGGGGCACCCAGGACGGTGCGCCCGTCGGGTGCGGCACCCGGCGCGACGTGCCCGTCGGCCGTGCGTGCGGTCGTCCCCACCGGTCCCCTCCCCTCCGTGGTCACCTGCGTCCGGCCGCTCACGTCGGCGTCCGCACCGTCGCGGGCTGCTCGACCACGTCGGGCGCGAGGTCGCTGACGAGCAGCACGAGCGTCTGGTTGATGCGGTCGAGACGCCGCAGGACCGCCAGCCCGTGGCTGGTCGGGGGTGCCGTCGGGTCGTAGCCGTCCGCGAGGCCGATGTCCTGGTGGACCGCCGGCGTCGCGCGGTGCTCCAGCACCGCGAGCAGGGCGGCGAGGTTCTCCTCCAGGGCTCCGCGCACCGCGGCCCAGTCCTGCGCGCCGAGGTCCTCGTCGCCGCCCGCGACCGCGTCGAGCGCGCGCACGAGGTACCGGACGTCGTAGGCCATCGACCACACGGCGGTGAGCCGCGCCTCGACGTCCCCGGTCACGAACGTCCCGCCCGACCGCCGCAGGGGTGCCGCCGTCGCGCTGACGCGCCGCACGTCCTGGTCGACCACGAGCATGCGCTGCTCGAGGGCCGCCGTGGGTACGTTCGTGCTGCCGTCGAGCCGGGCGAGGACCGCGTCGACCACCACGCGCAGGTCACGCACGAGGCGCGCCAGGTCCGTGTCGACCAGGGCCCGCGAGCGCGTCGGCAGCACCAGGGCGGCGATGAGGAGCGCCACGCCCGCTCCGACGGCCGTCTCCAGGACGCGCAGCTCGACGGTGGCCGTCGTGAGACGGCCGAGCGACTCGTACACGACCGCGAAGATCATCATGGTGAAGAACGTCTGCACCGCGGTGGACACCGGGCGGAAGTACGTGGCGCCGAAGACGCCGACGGCCAGCAGCGGGACCATGACCGCCGGGTCGCTCCCGGTGGCGATCGCCACGCCGAACCCGACGAGCGCGCCCAGCACGGTACCGAGGACGCGCTCGCTGCCACGCACGAACGTCTCCCCGTCGGAGCCGCCCAGCGCCTGGTAGGACGCGAGCATCGCCCAGTACTGGTGGGTCGGGGACAACGCGTCCCCGAGGACGAGCCCGGTCCCGACGGCGAGGGCCGCCTGCACCGTGCGCCGCGTCGACGGGCGCAGCCGGCCGCCGCCCGCCTCGACCGCGGGGGCGGGCGGCGGCAGCTCGTCGGCGGCGCCGGACGCGTCGCCGGCCTCGACGGCCGCGCCCGTGCCGCCGGCCACGCCGCCGGACGCGGGGTCCGACCCGGCGTCCGACCCGACGCGGTCGAGGGCGGCGAGCGCGGCCGCCAGCTCGCTCGTCGCCCGGTGCACGGCGCGCGCCGCCTGGGGCCACTCGTCGGGCGTCGGCTCGGCCCGCCACGTCACGGCGTCGCCCTGCGCGACCGCCACCCGCAGCCGCTCCACCGTCCCGGCGAGCCGGCCCCGCAGCTCGAGCGAGACCGTCGTGCCCGTCAGCGCGCGCGCCGCGGTCACGAGGTGCACCTCGGCGAGGTGCGCGCTGAACAGGTGCAGGCGCAGCTCTCCCGCCTCGCGCGGGTCCACGCCCGAGGGCTGCTCGCCGCCGCCCAGCCGGCCTGCGAGGAACGCGCTGCCGCGGTTGAGCCGGCGCTGGTCGACCGCCACGCGGCGGCGGACGCCGGCGTCCCAGCTCCCGCGCGACACGGCGTCGACGAGCACGTCCAGGGAGCTCGCGACCTCGCGACGGAACGCCGCGAGCCCCGCGTGCAGCACCCGGTCGGGCCGGTCGGGCAGGACGACGGCGACGAACAGGTACGCCCAGGCGACCCCGAGGACTGCTCCCGCGAGGTACAGCACCACGTCGGCCACCTGCATGCGCATGAGGAGCGCGAAGTAGCACGCCATGAACACGGCGGTGCCCAGGCGTGCCCACCGCGCGCCGAACCGCCCCGACCAGGCCCCCGCTGCGGCGACGGCGACCGCCAGCACCCCCGTCCACACGTGCGAGCGGCCCGCGTACGCCGCGAGCACGACCACGGCGACGACCGGCGCCAGCGTGACCAGGGCGGCACGGGCGCGGGCGGGCGCCGTCGGGCCGCTCACGGCGCCGGACGCGAGCATGCCGACGAACCCGCCGAAGATCGCCGGGCGGAGCAGGTCGTCCGGGGCGGCGCCCGTGGCGCGCACGACGACGTAGGTGGTGAGGCCCGCGGCGACGGCGGTCAGCAGCGCACGCGCGGCCGAGCGCAGCCGGGCGTAGCCGGGGTCGGACAGCGACACGTGCTCCTCGAGCCACCGGCGCGCGAGTCCCGCAGGATGCGTCGCGCGCGCGTCCCCGGCCGCCGGCGAGGGGTCGGTGAGGTAGCCCTCGACGTTCCCCAGCGCGACCGGGTCCGCGTCGTCGAGCAGCGAGACGGGCACGTCGGAGACGATGACGGGCTGGTAGTCGAGGTCGCGGCCGACCCCGAGCGTGATCTCCTCGGCGCGGTGCGCGAACGGCAGCCACCGCGTGTACCGGCGGTAGGCGTCGTCGAGGTCCGCGAGGGGGTCCGCGCCCGCGAGCGGCGCCAGCTGGTGCTCGGTCTGCAGGAAGCGCGCGACCCAGGCGTCGCGCTCGCCGGCGCGCGCGGTGCCGCGCGCGAGCCGCGCGAACCTGGCGGGGTCCACGGGGTCCGGCGTCGCCAGGCTCGTGCTCCACCCGGCCGTGTCCTGCAGGTACTGGCCGAACTCCAGGTACTGGAAGGTGAGGGTCTCGAGCGTGGGGAGCGTCGACGCGGGGTGCCCCGACGGCAGGCCCCAGCGCAGGGCAGCCAGGGTGCCGCCGATCATGCGCAGCGCGTAGGGCAGCGCGAACCGGTCGCGGCCGCTCTGGAAGTAGTAGGCGGCGTGGTTCAGCCGCACCCCGTCGGTGTAGGACGAGAAGGCGTCGGCGACCGCGTCGAGGTGCCCGTCGAGGCCGACCGGCTCGCCGTCGCGCAGGTAGGGCCGCAGCGTCGCCACGGGCGAGCCGGCACCGCGCTCGGCGGTGACGAACCGCGTGCACAGGGCGTTCAGGTCGGCGATCACCGAGTACACGCCCAGCAGGAACGTGAGGATCAGGGAGATCAGGACGACCCCGGTGAGCGACTCCGCGATGCTCAGGAAGCGCAGCACGTCCGTCTCCGCGGTGAGCGACGAGCCCCCGACGGTCGCGAGCTGGGCGGCGCTGAAGTAGAGCGCGCTGAACAGGTCGAGCGACGCGCCGGTCCCGCTGACGGAGAACGCGGTGGACGTCATGAGCCCGTAGTAGACGAGGCCGTACCCGAGGATCGTGCCGAACAGCCACATCAGCACGATCGAGACGATCTGCAGGCCCGTGACCTGCCGCAGCGCCAGCGGGCGGCGGCGGCGGGGCAGACGCCGCGTCACCGACCGCAGCGCGCGCCACTGCAGGCGCGCCAGGCGTCCCGCGAGGTAGCCGGACTCGTCGTAGTTCAGCGCGGTGAGGAAGACGTCGAGGAGCGTGGCGGCGAGGACCAGCACGCCCAGCACCCACCAGATGGTTCCCACCGGGGCCCCTCCCCTCCTCGTCCCGACCTGTCCGTGCCCGGCGCCGCCGGGGCCCGGCTACGGCTCGCGCGTCACAGGACCAGCTCCGGCTGCAGACCGGCCGGCGTCCACGTCCGCTGCCGGCGGGCCGCCCAGGTGGTCGCGGCCAGCGCCACGACGAAGACCGCGGCGAGGACGGCGGCGTCGCGCGCGGCGATCGCGAGGCTCCCGCCGTACAGGGTCTGGCGCAGGCCCTCGACCGTGTACGACATGGGCAGCAGGCGGTGCAGCGACAGCAGCGGCTCGGGGATCGTCTGCCACGGGAACGTCCCGCCGGCGGTCACGAGCTGCACGAGCATGAGCACGAGACCGAGGAACTCGCCCACGGCGCCGAACCACACGTTGAGCGCCTGCAGGATCGCGACGAACGCGGCGGAGGCCAGCAGCAGCAGCAGGATCGTCGCGACGCCGTAGACGGGTGCGATGTCGAGGGCGTACGTCACCAGCAGGTACATCAGGGCGACCTGCCCCGCCCCCAGCAGCACGCCGGGCAGCCATCCCCCGACGGCCGTCTGCCACGCCGAGCCCCCGGCCGCGAGCGCCCGGCGGGACAGGGGCTGGACGAGCAGGAACAGGACGTAGCCGCCGATCCACGTGGCCAGCGACATGAAGAACGGGGCCAGGCCGGCACCGTAGCTGCCGGCCCTCGCGAGCTGGTCCTCGGCGACGCGCACGGGGTCGCCGATCGTGCGCGCCGTGGCACGCGCGGTCTCCTCGTCGGGGTCGGGGATCGCGCCGAGGCCCTCCTGCAACCTGTCGCGCAGCTCGGTGACGCCGCCCTGCAGCTCGGTCGTGCCGTCCCGGACGGTCTGCGTGCCGGTCGCGAGCTCCTCGGCCCCGGAGGACACCTCGGCCGTGCCCGTGCGCAGCGCGCGCAGGTCCCCGACGAGCGTGTCCGCGGCGCCGTCCAGCGCGGCGGTCCCCGCGGCGAGCTGGTCCGCGCCCGACGCGGCCGCCGCGATGCCGCTGGTGAGCGCCGGCGTCGCGTCCGCGAGCTCGGCGGCGCCGCCCGCGACCTCGGCGGCGCCCGCGCTGAGCTGGTCGAGGCGCCCGGACGCGTCCCCGAGCGCCGTGCTCAGGGCGTCGGCGGCCTGCGTCGCGTCCGCGGCCAGCGTCGTGATCGCGTCCGCCTCCGGCTGGCTGAGCCGCCCCTCGGCCACGAGCGCGGCCAGCTGTGCCGCGAGCGCCGCGCGGCCGGTCTGCGCCCGGGCGGTCACGTCGCGGACCGTCGTCACGGCCTCCCGCGCGACCGTCGCGACCTCCGCGGTGCCCGCGGCGACCTGCTGCGCACCGGTGGCGAGCTCGCGCGTCTGCGCGGGCAGCGCGCGGGTCCGCTCGTGCAGGGTGTCGAGCCCGCGGGACAGCGTGGCGGCGCCCGACGCGAGCCGGGCGGACGCCGCCGGCAGCTCCTCGGCACCGGCGGCCAGCTCGGCCGCTCCCTCGGCGGCCTGCAGCGCACCGGTGGCCAGCCGCCCGGCGCCCTGTGCGAGGTCGGCCGTCCCCGACGACAGCCGGTCGACGCCGTCGACGAGCTGCGTGGCGCCCTGCACGCCCTCCCCGAGCTCGGTGTGGATGGAGCCGAACCCCTGCAGGAACCTGTCGGCCGCCTGCGTGCCGACCTGGACCGCGATCGCGTCGCGGACGTCGTCGACGACGGTGTCGGCGATCGTCGTGGCGAGGTAGTTGTTGGCGTCGTTGGTGACCAGCGTCAGGCTCGCCTGCCGCGGCCGGAACTCGCCCGAGGAGACCAGGTCGGCCGAGAAGGTGCGGCCGACCAGCAGCGCCGCGTCGTACCGCCCGGACCGCACGCCGTCCTCGGCGTCCCGCTGCGAGGTCTGCACCCAGCGGAAGCCGGCGTCCCCGTCGAGCAGGCGGCGCGCGACCTGCTCGCCGTAGTCGACCCGCCGCGTCGTGCCGTCGGCGGCGTCGGTCGTCGTCGCACCCTCGTCGCTCACCACCAGTGCGGCCGGCACCTCGTGCAGGCGCCCGTAGGGGTCCTCGTTCGCGAACAGGTAGAGGCCCGAGTACAGCGACGGGATCACCACGAGGGCCAGCAGCGCGAGCCGCGGCAGCGTGCCCGCCGCCAGCCGCCGCAGCTCGGACGCCGCGAGCCGGACGGCGATCACGAGGCCTCCCGGCTGCCGGTCCGCGGCCCGTCCGTGCCCGCCGTGAGCTCGACCAGCGGCACCTCGTCCGCGCCCCCGCGCAGGGCCTCGACCGGCCTCGAGCGTGGGGCGACGCCGCCGCGGGCGGGGGGCAGCGTGGCGCCCAGGTCCCGCGCGGAGGACCGGTTGCTCTGCACGAGCACGCCGTACCCGCGGTGCGCGAACGCCTGCGCGAGGGCCCACCACGCGGCGGGGTCGCCGCCGTGGCGGTCGGGCAGGCTCAGCACGAGGAAGCGCACGCCGGGGCGCTCGGCCGCCAGGGACGCCAGCAGCGCGGTGCGCACGGGGCCCGGCAGGTCGTCCATCCGGTCGGCACGGTGGTCCCAGAGCTGGTGCGCCTCGAGCCAGCGACGGACCGCGGTGCGCCCCGACGCCGCGCGTGCCAGCGCCAGGTCCTCCGCCACGACGGTGGCGGTCGTCAGGGTGTCGTCCGGCTCGGACACCCCCGGCAGGTCCACGACCGCCGTGACCGCGCGCAGCGCCTCGGGCGACGTCGTGGCGGAGCCGTCGGACGCCGTGAGCGTCACCGTGCCCGTGTGGGGCGCCAGCCGGCCGGTCGCGACGAGCGCCAGGGCCGTGTGCCCCTGCCCCGGCTCGCCCGCCAGCAGCACGCACTCCCCCGACACCAGGGTGAAGCGGTCCACGTCGAGCATCGCCGCACGCCGCCCCTGGACGTGCACGTCGGTCATCGTGATGCGCAGCGGACCGGGCGTGCGCCAGGCCGGGTCCGCGGCGGCGGACCCGCCGTGCCGACGCCCGGGCACGACCGGTGCCGACGCCCGCGCCTGCACCGCCCGTCGGGGTCCGCCGGCCTCGGCGCGGCTCGTCGAGGCCTCCCCCGGCGTCATGCCGTTCCCGCCGGCTCCGGTCGCCGCAGGGCCGGGACCGCCGTCGCGACGACCAGCAGTGCCCACGTCGTGAGGATGTAGGGCCAGGTGTAGTGCGGTGCGTCCGTCGCGTCGTTGAGCGCGAGCGTCACGACGGCCGTGATCGCCGTGCCCAGGACGGCGTACAGCCACGACGCGACGCTGCTGCGCAGGAACACGACCGACAGCGCGATCGCCGTCAGCACGCCCGAGTAGCCGGCCAGGCCCTCGCCGAGGTCCGCCTGCGACCAGCCCAGGGCGAGCGCGCACAGGCTCCCGACGACGCTGCCGAGGACGGCCGCGAGGCCCACCTTCCACGACGCCACGAACAGGCCGAGGAGGATCAGCGCGCCCGCCCACACGCTGCTGACGAGCACGACCTCCGACACGTTCGTCAGCAGCGAGCGCACGAAGGTCGCCACGGCCCCGTCGGTGGTGTGCACGGCTGGCGAGCGCACCTGCAGGGGCGCGGTCGTGGCGTGCATGACGCCGGCGACGAGGCAGAACGGCGCCGTCGTGGCGGGCAGCGCGAACCGGGCGAGCGGGCGCGAGCCGAACAGCCGGACGAACGCGAGCGTCACCGGCGCACACAGCACGCCGCCGACGAGGGCGATGAGGTACGCCCACCCCTGCCCACCGAGCGAGACGTACACGGCGGCGCCGACGAGCGCACCGCAGAAGCCCTGCATCCCGTCGCGCACGTCGGTGGCGCCCAGCAGGGCACCGGCGACGGTCGACGCCACGGCGCCGATCGCGACGAGCAGCGCCATGCGCCAGTCGGCCACGACGAACGCCGCGAGGATCAGCAGGCCGGTCCAGGTGTTGCGCTGGAAGAAGATCTGCGACAGCCCCCGCGCGAGCGACGGGCCCTGGAGGGCGGGGCCGAGCCGTGCGGAGGACGGGTCGCCGTGGGTCGTGGTCACCGGGGTCTCCTGACGTCGGGCGTGCACGGCGGCCGCGGGGCCGCACGGTTCAGGTCCTGCGCAGCACGGGGGCCGGCGTGCCCGTCAGACGCAGGCGGAGCGCCTGCCACGCCAGCCGCAGGGCGTGCGCGACCGGCGGGGTCGTCGCGCCGAGGACGCGCAGCCACGCACCGGCCTCGCCGGGGAGCACGCTGACGCCGAGCACCACACCCGGCACGGTCCCGTCCAGCTCGGCGTGCAGCAGGTCCGCGAGCTCGGCCGCGGGCGCCAGCGGCGTGACGACCACGAGCGTCGCCAGGACGTCGTGGCCGTGCAGCACCGCGAGCCCGCCCGTCGCCCCGTCGTCGGGGACGAGGCGCACGCGGTCGACCGCCACGGGGGTGCCGTCGGGCCGGCGCACCTCGAGGTCCGCGGCCAGGACGGCGTACCGGTTCCGCTCCTGCCGCGCGAGCCGGCCCGCGACGACGGTGTCGGCGACGAGCAGCGTGCCGGACGGGGCGACGGCCGCCCGCGTGCGCTGGTACAGCCGGGCGTCGCGGAACAGGATGAGCGGCTCGGGCAGGTACTCGACGTAGGCGTCGTCGCCCACGTCGACGTCGACCTGCGCCACCGCGTAGTCGTGCTCCATCCGCAGGGCGCGCGTCGACGCCGTGGTCGTGACGTGGCCGCTCGACCCGGGACCGAACACCAGGTGGGTCCGCAGCCGGTCGCCCTGCAGGATGCCCGCCCCGGTCGAGATCAGCTGCGTGTACGGCATGTCGGGGCGCAGCGGGTCGTAGTACAGGGGGCGCATGATCTGCAGCGGCGCCTTCTGGTAGTGGTGCACGAGCTCGGTACCGTGCACGGTCCGGGCGTAGCCCAGCTCCAGCACGCCGACCTTCGCCGGGCTCCCGACCGGGAGCGTGTCCGGCGTGCCGCTGTACCGCGCGACCTGGTCCGGCACCCGGTCCGGCTCGTAGTACGCGGGCTGGAGCCGGTGGCCGCCGTAGGGCGCGGGCGGTCCCGCGCCCGCGTCGGCGGGCACGCCGCCGTCCGGCCGGGTGCCCACCGCGTCCTGCCGCGGGGGCACCTGCTCGGCCGGCCGGGCGGCGACGTCGGCGCTCACGGGACCAGCGCGCCCGTGCGCTCGCCCCACAGCGTCAGGATCCGGTCCTGGAGCTCGTCGACCCCCTCCCCCGTGAGGGAGTTGGTCAGCACCACCGGCTTGTCGTCGCGCACCCGCAGCGCGTCCGACCACATGACGTCGATGTTCGTGCGCACGTACTGCGCGATGTCGATCTTGTTGATGACGAGGATGTCGGAGTCCGTGATGCCCGGGCCCCGCTTGCGCGGCATCTTCTCGCCCTCGGACGTGTCGAGCACGAAGATGAACACGTCCACGAGCGCCGGCGAGAACGTCAGCGTCAGGTTGTCCCCGCCGGACTCGTACAGCAGCGTGTCGACGTCGGGGAAGCGGTCGAGCAGCTCCGCCCCGGCGGCCAGGTTCATCGTCGGGTCGTCCCGCACCGCGGTGTGCGGGCACGCCCCGGTCTCGACCCCGACGACCCGCTCCGGGTCGAGCACGCCGGCGAGCTCGCGGCGCACGTGGCGCGCGTCCTCCTGCGTGTAGATGTCGTTGGTGATCACCGCGGGCCGCCGCCCGATGGCGATCAGCCGCGGCACGAGCGCCTCGGTGAGGGCCGTCTTGCCCGACCCCACCGGTCCGCCGATACCGACCCTGAGCACGTTCTCGGCCATCGTTCCCCCTCGTCCCCGCGGCGCTGCGCCGCGGCGTTGCGTCTAGCTCGTGAACAGGCGCGCATCCGCGCGCTCGTGCTGGGCGGACATGGCGTCCACCATCGGCACGCACCCGCCCATGTCGGCGACGTCGCGTGCGACGGCCTCCTCCGTGACCTGCGCGATCACCGGGCCGAGCGCGTGCAGGAGCACCTGCACGTCCCGGTGGTCGACGAGTCGCAGCCGCAGCGCCGCACCGAGGAAGCTGACCGCGAAGGCCGACAGGTCGGCCGCCACGGCGTGCCGCGTCCCCACCCCGCTCGCGGCGTACACGACCGCGGTGGCGACCGGCTGGCACCCCGGCGTCTCCTTCGCCGCCAGCAGGCCGGCCCACCGCTCGAGCTCGGGTCCGCCGACGGCCACCCGGGCGACGTCCGAGAGCTGGTGCCCGCTGCGCACGGACGCGCGGCGGGTCTCGGCGTTGAGCTTGGTCGCGTACAGCAGCCGGTCCACCTCGCGCACCCGCGCCCAGTCGTCCGCCGTGACGGCCTCGTGCGCCCGCGCGAGCGCGGTCGCGTCCCCCGGTCCCACCGCGTGCAGCAGCATGCCCCGGAGCAGCTCGTCGACCCCCCTGCGGTCGACGAGCCGCGCCTGGCTGTACCCCTCGAGCCCGTGCGACATCGTGTAGAGGCCGCTCGGGAACGCGGAGTCGGAGAACTGCAGCGTGACGAGCAGCTGCTGCACGTCGGTGAGCACGGCCGCCTCAGGTGAGGAAGAAGAGCTGCGTGAGCGGCAGCGAGGCCGCGGGTTCGATGTGCGCGGGCTCCCCGTCGACCGTGACCTTGTACGTCTCGGGGTCGACGGTGACCACGGGGGTCCGGTCGTTGCGCAGCAGGTGCGCCTTGCCGAGCTGGCGCGTGCGCCGCACGGGCAGGACCTGGCTGTCCAGCCGCAGCAGCTCCGGCACGCCCGCGTCGATCGCCGCCTGCGACATGAAGGTCACGCGCGTGCTCTGCTGTGCCCGGCCGAACGCGCCGAACATCGGCCGGAAGTACACCGGCTGCGGCGTGGGCAGCGACGCGTTCGGGTCGCCCATGAGGGCCCACGCGATCATGCCGGCCTTGAGCACCATCCTCGGCTTCGCCGCGAACGACCCGATCGGCCAGATCGCGATGTCGGCGATCTTGCCGGGCTCGAGCGTCCCCACGTAGTCGGAGACGCCGCACGTGATGGCCGGGTTGATCGTCATCTTCGCCAGGTAGCGCAGGACGCGGAAGTTGTCGTTGCCCGGTGCGTCCTCGGGCAGCTTCCCCCGCTTGTCCTTGTTGTGGTGCGCCACCTGGAAGCAGCGGGTCACGGACTCCCCGATGCGGCCCATCGCCTGCGAGTCCGACGACATCATCGAGATCACGCCGAGGTCCTGCAGCACGGTCTCCGCCGAGATCGTCTCGGCACGCACGCGCGAGTCGGCGAACGCGACGTCCTCGGGGATGTCGTGCGACAGGTGGTGGCAGACCATCACCATGTCGAGCAGCTCGTCGACCGAGTTGACCGTGTACGGCAGCGTCGGGTTCGTCGAGGACGGCAGCACGTTCGGGTACCCCGCGAGGCGCATGATGTCGGGTGCGTGCCCGCCGCCGGCCCCCTCGGTGTGGAACGTGTGGATGGTGCGGCCGTCGATCGCCGAGATCGTGTCCTCGACGAAGCCGGACTCGTTGAGGCTGTCGGTGTGGACCGCGACCTGGATGTCGTACTCGTCGGCCACCGACAGCGCCGTGCTCAGGGCCGCCGGCGTGGCACCGAAGTCCTCGTGCACCTTCAGGCCGGCCGCGCCCGCCTTGATCTGCTCGATCAGCGGCTCGGGGCGCGACCCGTTGCCCTTGCCGTAGAAGCCCATGTTCACGGGCAGGGCCTCGGCCGCCTCGAGCATCCGGTTCAGGTACCAGGCGCCCGGCGTCGTCGTGACGCCGTTGGTCGCGTCGCTGGGCCCCGTGCCGCCGCCGAACAGCGTCGTGATGCCGTTGATCAGCGCGGTCTCGCACTGCTGGGGCGAGATGTAGTGGACGTGGGCGTCCAGGGCGCCGGCGGTGGCGATGCAGTGCTCGCCCGCGATGATCTCGGTGACGCTGCTGACCACCAGGCGGGGGTCGACGCCGCGCATGAGGTGCGGGTTGCCGGACTTGCCGATGCCGGCGATGCGCCCGTCCTTCACGCCGATGTCGCCCTTCACGACGCCCAGCACGGGGTCGAGGATGATCACGTTCGTGATCACGAGGTCCAGGGCGCCCTGGGCGCCCGTGGTGGCGGGGTCGGCGCCCATGCCGTCACGCGCGGTCTTCCCGCCGCCGTAGACGATCTCGTCGCCGTAGAAGCCCTCGTTGTAGTCCTTCTCGATCTCGATGACCAGGTTCGTGTCGCCGAGCTGGACCTTGTCGCCGACCGTGGGGCCGAACAGGTCCGTGTACTGCCTGCGCGAGATGATCGCCATCAGTGGTCCCCCTCGTCCTGGGTGCCGGTGCCGGAGGACCCCTCCGGCGTGCCGACCTGGAAGCCGTGCTCCCGGAGGCGCCGCTGGGCGGCCCTGCGGCTCTCGTTCGTGTCGAGCCCGCCGTTGACGATCCCGTTGAAGCCCCACACGCGGCGGCCGCCGCCGTAGGCGCTCAGCGTGACCTCGCGCGTGTCGCCGGGCTCGATGCGCACCCCGGTCCCCGCCGGGATGTCGAGGTGCATCCCGTACGCCTTCTCCCGCTCGAACAGCAGGGCGCGGTTCACCTCGTAGAAGTGGAAGTGGGAGCCGATCTGCACGGCACGGTCCCCGGTGTTGCTGACCGTGAGCGTCACCTTCTCCAGGCCGGCGTTGATCTCGATCTCGTCGCCGGTGTGGTCGTACTTCGGGCTGCCTAGCATCGTGTCGCCTCCGCGTGGTGCAGGGGACCCCGGGCCTGGGTGCCAGGGCCGGAGCCGTCGGTCGGGCCGACCGGTGGTCGTGGGTGGGTCAGGCCGGGTGGCTGTGCACCAGGCCCGGTGTACGGGTGCCGTCCTCGTGGTGCGCGTGCGGGTGCGCGTGCGGGTGCGCGTGCCCGTGCTCGTGCGGCGCGCCGGGCCCGTGCTCGTGCGGATGACCGCCCCCGCCCGGCACGCCGGCGTGGGAGTGGGCGTACCCGTGGTCGTGGTCGGCGAGCAGGCCGTCGGCCACGCCGTCGTCGCCGTGCTGCAGCGCGTGCTCGGCCGCGGCCACGCGCTCGCGGACGATGCGGGCCACCGCCGGTCCGGCCACGAGCGGCCCGTAGGACGTCGCGTCGTCGAGCGCGTCGGCCAGCGGGTCGCTGGTCGCGAAGCCGGCGGGGACGACCACGACCTCCGGTGCCCCGAGCGCCCTGGCCCGGTGCACCGCGCGGGCCAGGTCCGCCGGCGCGGCCACGCACGCCACCTCCACGTCCGGCCCGGCCCCGTGGGTGCGGACGAGGTGCGCCACCCGGTGCAGCTCCGCGTCGTCGAACGGGCCGCCGGTCGGTGCGGACACCACCACCGCCGCGCCCGGGTGGCGTGCCGCCGTCTCCGTCGCAGCCCGGCGCAGCAGCGCGACGAGGTGGTCGGCGGTGCCGAACGGTGCGCACAACGCGATGCGCCCCGCGCCCGGTCCGCGGGCGAGCCAGTGCAGCGTCCGTGCCGAGTCGGCGACGAGCCGCGGGTCGCGCCCCCACGTCATCGGCAGCACCGCGACCGGTGCGTCGTCCGCCGCGAGCAGGGTGGTCACGACGTCGTGCAGAGGCCGGCCGGACGCCGTCACCACCGCGCCTGGCAGGTCCCGCAGCAGCGGCTGGAGGTCGGCGCCGTTCCTGCTCTCGTGCCCGCCCACGAGCACCGCTCGGGCCCCCCCGGACACCGTCATCGCTCAGACGGCCACGGGGTCGTGGCACGAGACGAGCTTGGTCCCGTCGGGGAATGTCGCCTCCACCTGCAGCAGGGCGACCCGCTGCCGGACGCCCGGCATGCAGTCCTGCTCCGAGACGACGTGCTTGCCGAGCTCCATGCACTCGGCCACGGACCTCCCGTCGCGGGCCGCCTCGAGGATGGCCTCGGTGACGAGGGCCTGCGCCTCGCTCACGTTGAGCTTGGTCCCGCGCTGGCGGCGTCGCCGCGCCAGCTCGGCCACCTGGTAGACGTACAGCTTGTCGATTTCACGCGGCGTCAGATCCATGGTCGACGTGACCTTTCACGAAGCGACGAAGGAAATCCCCGGAACACTGGCCACACTACCCGCCGATCGCCGGGTCACAACCTCAGCGCAATTCTGGGGTCCCACCAGGACCTTCACCACCGCACCCGTGGGCCGGTCCCGTCGCGGCGGCGACGACGGCACTTCAGATGGACAATTGTCCAGGGTTTCACGATGGGTGAGATGTCGGTGCCCGCCGACAAATTCCCGGTACTTCTCGTAGCATCCGAGGATGGCCACAGGAGCGAGCGCCGCGCACGAGGGACCTGACCCCGCGCGCCACAACGGGGGCGGTGCGGCCGGCTCCGCGCGGCACGGCCCCCACCTGCGTCCGAGCGGCCTGTCGCTGGTCTTCGCCGGCGGGCTCGTGGGCGTCGCGGCCCGCGAGGGACTGTCGCTCGCGGTCCCGGACGCGGACGGGGTGCCCGTCGTCGTGCCCCTCGTCAACCTCCTCGCCGCCTTCCTGCTCGGCTACCTGTACGAGGCCCTCGCCCGGGTCAGTCCGGGCACGGCCCTGGCAGGACGCGTGAAGCTGCTGGTGGGGACGGGGTTCTGCGGCGGGCTCAGCACGTACAGCTCGTTGGCCACCGACACGGCGACCCTGCTCGTGCAGGACCGTGGCGGCACGGCCGCCGCCTACGCGCTGGGCACGCTCGTGCTCGGGGCGGTCGCCACCCTCGCCGGCATCGCGCTGGGCAGCCGGCTGCACCCCCACGAGCCCGACCGGCACGAGCTGCGCCGGATCGAGGGTCACGCGACGGGAGGACGGGCATGAACGCCGGCGAGTTCCTGCTGCTGGTCGTCGCCGGTGGCGTCGGCGCCACCGTGCGGTACGTCGTGGACGCCCTCATCCGCTCGCGGACCACGTCGGCGTTCCCCTGGCCGACGGCCGTCATCAACCTCACCGGCTCGCTGCTGCTGGGGCTGCTGACCGGGCTCGTCGCCGACCGGATCGCGTCCGACGAGCTCAGCGCCGTGCTCGGCACCGGATTCCTCGGCGGCTACACCACGTTCAGCACGGCCAGCTACGAGACCGTCCAGCTCGTGCGGGAGCGGCACTGGGGAACCGCGCTCGCGTACGGCGTCGGCATTCTCGTCGCCTCGGTGGCGCTCGCCTATCTCGGATATCGCTGGGGCGACTCGGCATAGCGTTCGTGCACGTTGTTGCACGCCCTGCCGCAGCGCGTTCGTGCACGTTGTTGCACGCCCTGCCGCGGCGCTGCCACCGGCCGTTGTCGCGAATGCGCAGGTGGGCGCGTCGTTCGTGATCTGGACGCATTTCCTGGTCGGTCGACCAGAATGCACGGATGCGCACCGCCACAGGCGGCGACGACCGGGCGCGGTGCGGTCAGGCGGCGGACCGGTCCGCCGCGAGCGCGGCGCCCTCGGCCGCCAGCGCGCCGAGCCGCGACAGCGCGCGGTAGTACTTCTTGCGGTACCCGCCGCTCAGCATCTCGGGCGTGAACAGGTCGAGCCCGGCGTCGGTGAGGCCCTCGCGCTCGACCACCACGGGCACGTCGCGGTCGTAGAGCCGGTCGACCAGCACGACCAGCCGCAGCGCGACGTCCTGGCGGTCGACCGGCGCGACGCCGGTGAGGGCGACCAGCCCGACGCCGTCGAGCAGCGCGCCGTACCGGCTGGGGTGCACGCGCGAGAGGTGCTCGAGCAGCTCACCGAGGTCGTCGGTGGTGGCGTCCGCACGTGCGGCGACGACCTCCCGCAGGCGGGCGGCGGGCACGGTGGCGGCATGGGTCGTGGCGGCCCGGTGGCGGTGGTCCTCGCCGTCGATGCGCAGCACCTCGAACCGGCCCGCGAGCGCCTGGATCTCGCGCAGGAAGTCCTCCGCCGCGAACCGGCCCTCGCCGAGGGAGTCCGGCAGCGTGTTGGACGTGGCCGCGAGCGCGACGCCGCGGTCGGCGAGCTCGCGCAGGAGCCGCGACATGAGGACCGTGTCGCCGGGGTCGTCCAGCTCGAACTCGTCGATGCAGACGAGGCGCTTCGCGCCGAGCTGCTCGACCGTGGGCCCGAACCCGAGCGCCCCCACGAGGTTGGTGTACTCGACGAACGTGCCGAACGCGGCCTCGTCGGTCCCGACCTCGCGCGCGAGGGACGCGAGCAGGTGGGTCTTGCCGACGCCGAAGCCGCCGTCGAGGTAGACGGCGGGCGCCTGCGCGCTGCGGCGGCGGCCGAACCACCCGGACCGGCCGGCCGGCCGGGAGAGGGTGCCGGCGACCTCGCGGAGCCGGGCCAGGGCCTGCGCCTGCGACGCGTGGTCGGGGTCCGGCCGGTAGGTGTCGAACGACTCGCGCGCGAAGTGCCGCGGCGGGACGAGCTCCGCCAGCAGGCGGTCCGCCGGGACGTGCGGCTGCCGCGCGGTCAGCGAGGGGGTGGGCACGGCGTCGAGGATACGGGCGCGGGTGCGGCGCCCTCGCCCGGGGCGGCGGCCCTGCCGCGCCGGCCGTCCGGGGGGTGGACGCCCGTTCCGTCATGCGGACGCCCCGTGACCTGTCACGCGCGGGCATGACACCCTCGGCAGGTGATCTTCCACGGGACCCCCACGTGTCGGCGCTGTCGCGCCGCCGCGGTCCCGTGCGCGTGCTGTCCGCGGAACCGCTGACCCGCCCCGTCCCTTCCTGCACGGGTGCGTGGTCCGCGTCCGGTGCACACGACCATCCCGTCGTGCGGACGCGTGAGCACGCCCCGAGATCCCCCCGAAAGGCGGCGCCCCGTGGCGCAGACACCCGTCGTGGCCCCTCCGAAGCGGCCCGAGGGCCAGTGGGCGTTCGGCGAGCGCGAGCCGCTCAACGCGAACGAGCGCTTCAAGCTCGAGGACGACGGCCTCAACGTCCGGCACCGCATCGAGACGGTCTACGCCCGCGAGGGCTTCGCCTCGATCCCCGGTGAGGACCTGCGCGGCCGCATGCGCTGGTGGGGCCTGTACACCCAGCGCAAGCCCGGCATCGACGGCGGCCGGACGGCGACGCTTGAGCCGCACGAGCTCGACGACGAGTACTTCATGCTCCGCGTGCGCTGCGACGGCGGCGCGCTGTCGGTGCCGCAGCTGCGGGCGATCGCCGACGTCTCGACCGCGTTCGGGCGGGGCACGGCCGACATCACCGACCGCCAGAACATCCAGCTGCACTGGGTGCGCATCGAGGACGTGCCCGAGATCTGGCGACGCCTCGAGGCCGTCGGCCTGACCACCCAGGAGGCCTGCGGCGACACGCCGCGCGTGGTCCTCGGCTCCCCCGTCGCCGGCGTCGCGGCCGACGAGATCCTCGACGGCACGCCCGCGATCGACGAGATCACGCGCCGCTTCGTCGGCGACCCCGCCTTCTCCAACCTGCCCCGCAAGTTCAAGACGGCGGTGAGCGGCTCGCCGCACCACGACGTCGCGCACGAGATCAACGACGTGTCGTTCGTCGGCGTGGTGCACCCGGAGCTCGGCCCCGGGTTCGACCTGTGGGTCGGCGGTGCGCTGTCCACCAACCCGCGCCTGGCCGTGCGGCTCGGCGCGTTCGTGACGCTCGAGCAGGTCCCGGCGGTGTGGGCGGGCGTCGCGGGGATCTTCCGGGACTACGGCTACCGACGCCTGCGCAACCGCGCCCGCCTGAAGTTCCTGGTCGCCGACTGGGGGGCCGAGGTGTTCCGGGAGGTGCTCGAGCGCGAGTACCTCGGCCACGCCCTGCCCGACGGCCCGGAGCCGCCCCCGCCGCCGTCCGGCCGGCGCGACCACGTCGGCGTGCACGAGCAGGCCGACGGCCTGCGCTACGTCGGTGCGGCGCCGACCGTGGGACGCGTCTCCGGCCCGCTCCTCGCGCAGGTGGCGGACCTCGCGGCCGCGGCGGGCTCCGACCGCGTCCGCCTGACCGTCGAGCAGAAGCTCGTCGTGCTCGACGTGGCGCCCGAGCGCGTCGACCCCCTCGTCGCCGGGCTCGAGGCCGTGGGGCTGCGCGTGCGCGGGGCGTCGACCTTCCGGCGCGGCACGATGGCCTGCACGGGCATCGAGTACTGCAAGCTCGCGATCGTCGAGACGAAGGCCCGCGCCGCGGACCTCGTCGACGAGCTCGAGCGGCGGATGCCCGACTTCGACCAGCCGATCAGCATCAACGTCAACGGCTGCCCCAACTCCTGCGCGCGCATCCAGGTCGCGGACATCGGCCTCAAGGGCGTGCTGGCCCCGGACGGGTCCGACGCGTACCAGGTGCACCTGGGCGGCGGGCTCGGCCTGACGAGCGGGCTCGGCCGGACGCTGCGCGGTCTGCGCGTCCCCGCGTCCGAGCTGCCCGACTACGTCGAGCGCGTCACGCGCCGGTTCGACGAGCAGCGCCTCGACGGCGAGCACTTCGCCGAGTGGGCGCACCGCGCGACCGAGGAGGACCTGCGATGAGCGGCGACGGCTCCGGGCAGCGGGCGGTGCCCTACTACTGCCCGTTCTGCGCCGGCGAGGACCTCTTCCCCGCCGGGGAACGGCACGGCGAGTGGGAGTGCCGCACCTGCGCGCGCGTCTTCGCGCTGCGGTTCGTCGGCCTGGTGGGCACCCGGTGAGCGCCGCGACCCGCGCGCTGGCGGACCTCTCCCCCGACGAGCTGCGCGCCCTGGCGGAGCAGGCGGGCCGCGAGCTCGAGGGCGCGCACCCGGCGGACGTCCTGCGCTGGGCGGCCGACCGGTTCGGCCGCGACCTCGTCGTCGCGTCCTCGATGGGCGACGAGGTGCTGGTCGACCTCGCGGCGAAGGTCGTGCCGGGCATCGACGTGATCTTCCTCGACACGGGCTACCACTTCGCCGAGACGATCGGGACGCGCGACTACTACGCCGACTTCACCGACGTGCGGCTGCGCACCGTGCTGCCGCTGGTGACGGTCGAGCAGCAGGACGCCGTGCACGGACCGCGTCTGCACGAGCGCAACCCCGACCTGTGCTGCGCGCTGCGCAAGGTGGAGCCCCTCGAGCGGGGGCTCGCCCCGTACACGGCGTGGGTGACCGGGATGCGCCGCGAGGACGCGCCGACTCGCAGCGACATCCCCGCCGTCGGCTGGGACGCCAAGCGGTCGAAGGTGAAGCTCAACCCCATCGCCGCGTGGACGCAGGACGACGTCGACGCGTACGTCGACGAGCACCACGTGGTGCTCAACCCGCTGCGCGAGGCGGGGTACGCGTCGATCGGCTGCGCGCCGTGCACGCGGCCCGTCGCCGCGGGCGAGGACGCGCGGGCAGGGCGCTGGGCAGGCAGGAACAAGACGGAATGCGGGCTGCACACATGAGCACGAGCACCAGCACGAGCACCCTCCCGGCGGGCACGGCGGCGCCCGCCGGCACGCACCTGACCCAGCTCGACGCGCTGGAGTCCGAGGCGGTCCACGTCATGCGTGAGGTCGCCGGCGAGCTCGAGCGCCCCGTGCTGCTCTTCTCGGGCGGCAAGGACTCGATCGTCATGCTGCACCTGGCGCGCAAGGCGTTCTGGCCCGCGCCCGTGCCGTTCCCGGTGATGCACGTCGACACGGGCCACAACTTCCCCGAGGTGATCGCGTACCGCGACGCCACGGTCGCCGAGCACGGGCTGCGGCTGGTCGTGGCGAGCGTCCAGGACGCCATCGACGACGGTCGCGTCGTCGAGGCGCCCGGCGGGTCGCGCAACCCGCTGCAGACCGTCCCGCTGCTCGACGCGATCACGGCGCACCGGTTCGACGCCGTGTTCGGCGGCGGCCGGCGCGACGAGGAGAAGGCGCGCGCGAAGGAGCGGATGTTCTCCCTGCGCGACGAGTTCGGGCAGTGGGACCCGCGCCGGCAGCGGCCCGAGCTGTGGGACCTGTACAACGGCCGGCACAGGCCCGGCGAGCACGTGCGCGTGTTCCCGCTGTCGAACTGGACCGAGCTCGACGTGTGGCGCTACATCGAGCGTGAGCGGATCCCCCTGCCCGAGATCTACTTCGCGCACGAGCGCGACGTGTTCGCGCGGGACGGCATGTGGCTGACGGCGGGCGACTGGGGCGGTCCGCGCCCCGGCGAGGTGGTCGAGCGACGCACCGTGCGGTACCGCACGGTCGGGGACATGAGCTGCACGGGTGCGGTCGACTCGCACGCCGCGACGGTGGCCGAGGTCATCGCCGAGGTCGCGTCGAGCCGGCTGACCGAGCGCGGGGCGACCCGCGCGGACGACCGGGCCTCCGAGGCCGCCATGGAGGACCGCAAGCGCGAGGGGTACTTCTGATGGGCACGCAGACGGCACCGCAGCTCGGCACCGGCCCCCGCACCGCGACGGCGACCGCCACGCCCGGCGCCGCCGACCACGCGCAGCGTGACCTGCTGCGGCTCGCCACGGCCGGCTCGGTCGACGACGGCAAGAGCACGCTGATCGGCCGCCTGCTGTACGACACGAAGTCGGTGCTCGCCGACCAGCTCTCGGCGGTCGAGCGCGCCACCGCCGCCCGCGGGGGGCACGCGACCGCGGTCGACCTGGCGCTGCTGACCGACGGCCTGCGGGCCGAGCGCGAGCAGGGCATCACGATCGACGTCGCCTACCGGTACTTCTCGACCGCGCGGCGCGCGTTCGTCCTCGCGGACACGCCGGGGCACGTGCAGTACACGCGCAACATGGTCACGGGGGCGTCGACCGCCGAGCTCGCGATCGTCCTGGTCGACGCGCGCAAGGGCGTGCTCGAGCAGACCCGCCGGCACGCGGCGCTGACCGCGCTGCTCGGCGTCCCGCACGTCGTGCTGGCGGTGAACAAGATGGACCTCGTCGGCTTCGACGAGGCGACCTTCGCGGCCATCGCCCGGGAGTTCACCGACTACGCGCGGGTGCTCGGGCTGCCGGCCGTGCACGCCGTGCCGCTGTCCGCGCTCGACGGCGACAACGTCGTCCTGCGCTCGGGCCGCACGCCCTGGTACGACGGCCCGACGCTGCTGGACCTGCTCGAGCGGGTCCCGGTCGGCCGGGACGCGGGCGCCGAGCCGCTGCGCCTGCCGGTGCAGTACGTCATCCGGCCCCGCACGCCCGAGCACCCCGACTACCGCGGGTACGCGGGCAAGCTCGCGTCGGGGGTCGTCCGGGTCGGCGACGAGCTGCGCGTGCTCCCGTCGGGGCGCACGAGCCGCGTCGTCGGCATCGACACGTTCGACGGGCCGCTCCAGGCCGCCGAGGCCCCGCGGTCGGTCACGGTGCGGCTCGCCGACGACCTCGACGTCGCGCGCGGCGACGTGCTCGCCCCGGCGGGCGAGGACGTGCGGACCGGCCAGGACCTCGTCGGCACGGTCTGCTGGCTCACCGAGCGCCGCTCCGTCGCGGGCGCGCGTGTGCTCGTGCGCACCGGCACCCGGACCGTCCGCGCGCTCCTGCGCGAGGTCGACGCGCGCCTGGACGTCGACACGCTCACCGTCGAGCGGTGGGACCCGGTCGACACGGTCCGCACGATCGACGCGACCGACACCTCGTCCGACGCCGCGCCGCGCTCGCTCGGCCTCAACGCGATCGGCCGCGTCCGCGTGCGGCTCGCGGAGCCGGTCGTGCTCGACGACTACGCGACGCACCGCCGCACGGGCGGGTTCCTCCTCGTCGACCCCACCGACGGCGGCACGCTCGCGGCCGGCATGGTCGGGCCCACCCTGCTCGACCGGCTGGTCCCCGTGCGCTCGGACGAGCGGGACGACGACTGGCTCGCGGGGGCGGGCATATGACGGCCCGGCAGCCGCTGCTCCTCGACGTCGCCGGCCGGCGCGTCGTGGTCGTCGGCGGCGGGCCGGTGGCGGCCCGCCGCGTGCGCGGCCTGCTCGTGGACGGGGCGGACGTGCACGTCGTGGCGCCTGCCGTGTGCGAGGACCTGCGCGACCTCGCCGCGGCGGGCGGCGTGACGTGGCACGCGCGCGAGTACGCGGCCGGTGACCTCGACGGCGCGTGGCTGGTGCACACCGCGACGGGCGACCGCTGCACCGACGACGCCGTCGCGGCCGCCGCGGAGTCCGCCCGCACCTGGTGCGTGCGCGCCGACGACGCGTCCGCCTCCGCCGCGTGGACGCCGGCCGTCGCGCGCGCGGGCGACGTGACCGTCGCCGTGACCGCCGGCGGCGACCCGCGCCGCGCCCGCGCCGTGCGCGCCGCCGTGCAGGGTCTGCTCGACGCCGGCGCGCTCCCCGTCCGCCGGCACCGCGCGGGGCCCGGACGCGTCACCCTCGTCGGCGGTGGCCCCGGGGACCCCGGCCTGATCACGACACGCGGACGGCGCGCGCTCGCGGAGGCCGACGTCGTCGTCGTGGACCGCCTCGCGCCGCGCGCGCTGCTCGACGAGCTCGAGCCGGGCGTCGAGATCGTCGAGGCCGGGAAGTCGCCCCACGCGCACACGCTCACGCAGGAGGAGATCAACCGGCTCCTCGTCGAGCGGGCGCGGGCGGGCCAGCGCGTCGTGCGGCTCAAGGGCGGCGACCCGTTCGTGCTCGGGCGCGGCGGCGAGGAGCTGGCGGCCTGCCGCGAGGCGGGCGTCGAGGTCGCGGTGGTGCCCGGCGTGACCAGCGCGATCGCGGTGCCCGCGGCCGCGGGCGTCCCGGTGACGCACCGGCACGTCGCCCGGCAGGTCACCATCGTCTCCGCGCACGACGCCGAGACCGACTGGGAGACGCTCGCCCGGCTGCGCGGCACGCTCGTGCTCCTCATGGGCGTCGCGCGTCTCGGCGAGCACATGGCCCGGCTGCGCACCCACGGCCTCGACCCCACGACGCCCGTCGCGGTCGTCGAGGACGGGACGCTCCCGGGCCAGCGCACGACGCTCGGCACGGTCGCGGACATCGCCGCCCGGGCCGCCGAGGTCGGCGTGACGAACCCCGCCGTCGTCGTCGTGGGCCACGTCGCCGCGCTCGCGGCGGTGCTCGGCGGCCCGGCCGTCGCGCGGCCCGCCGACCCCCTAGCCTGACCGCGTGCCGCCCGCCCTCCCCGCCTACGACCTGCTGCTCCCCCGCGACCGCGCCGGCGTGCTGCCGCCACGGGACGGCGAACCGGACCTGCTCGCCCTCTTCGCCGACGCCGAGCACGCCGGGCGGCGGCACGTGCGCGGCAACATGGTGGGCACGCTCGACGGCGGCGGCGTCGGCCCGGACGGCCGCTCGAACTCCCTCAGCAGCCCCGCGGACCGGCGCCTCTTCCGGGTGCTCCGGGCGCTGGCCGACGTGGTGCTGGTCGGCGCGGGGACGGTGCGCGCCGAGGGCTACCGCGAGCTGCCCGTCGCCGTCCACCTGCGGGACGCGCGCGCGGCGCTGGGCCGTGCCCCGGGCATCGCGCTCGCGGTCGTCACGCGGCGGGGGCACGTGCCGTCCGACGTGCGGCCCGGCGGGGAGCCTCCCCTCGTGGTGACGGGGACCGCCGGGCGGGACGCCGCCGCGCGGGCCGTCGGCGCGGGCCGCGTCGTCACGGTGCCCGTGCGGGACGGCGCTCTGGACCTCGCCGCGGGGCTCAACGCGCTCGCCGCGCGCGGCCTGCACCACGTCCTCACCGAGGGCGGGCCGTCGTTGCTCGGCGACCTGCTCGGCGCCGGGCTCGTCGACGAGCTCTGCCTCACGACCACACCGCTGCTCGCCGGCCCGGGCGCACCGGGCCTGCTGCACGGCGGGTGGCGCCCGGACCCGCCCGCCGGCGCGGTGCTGCGGCACCTGCTGCACGCGGACGGCACGCTGCTCGCCCGCTGGGACCTCGCGGCAGGCCGCACCACCCGCCCCACCGCCACCCCAGCGTCCGACGACGGGCCGCTCACGCCCGTAGGCTCGGACACGTGACCGACACCATCCTGGTCCTCACCGAGGACACGCTCGCCGACGCCGACGTCCACCACATCCTCGACCTGCACGGTGACGAGGAGCTCGCCTACCGCGTGCTCGTGCCCGCCGACACCGACCGGCCGCTCGTGCCGTGGATCGTCGACGCGCTGAGCCTCGGCGAGCTGCGGGAGGCGTGGGACCGCGCGCTGGGACGCGAGCCGAGCCGGACGCAGGCCCGCGCGACCGCGGAGGAGCAGATCGCGGGCAGCGTCGCCGCCTTCCTGGCCGCCGGGCGCACGGCGACCGGGCAGGTGACCGACGACGACCCGCTCCCCGCGCTGCGCACCGCGGTGGCGGCGGGCGACGTGCGCGAGGTCGTGGTCGTCACCTACCCGCACCTCGTCGAGGACACGTTCCACACGGACTGGGCGTCGCGCGCACGCGACGAGCTGCACGTGCCGGTGCTGCACCTCTACAGCGGCACGAGCGAGCTCGGCTGACGCCGGCGAGCCGGTTCCGGCGGGGTCAGCCCCCGCGCAGCGGGCGACCCGCGCGCACGACGGTCCGCCGGGCGAGCACGTCGAGCGAGTCGACGAACAGCGGCTCGGCGAGCAGGCCGTGCTCGAGGGCGACGACGGACAGCTCGGTGCACCCCAGCACCACGACGTCGGCCCCGCGTGCGGCCAGCCGGTCGGCGACGGCGCGCAGCGCCGGCACGTCGGCGGGCCGGCCGGCCTTGACCTGGTCGTAGATGATCCCCATGACGACGCGCTGGTCGTCCGCGTCGGGCTCCACCACCGCGAGCCCGCGCTCCTGCGCGGCCCGCTGGTACACGCCCGACGCGAGCGTGCCGCTGGTGGCGAGCAGGCCCACGCGCGTCGTGCCGGGCCGCGCGGCGACCTCGTCCACCGTCTCGTCGACGATGCTCAGCACGGGCACCGTCACGGCGGCCGCCACCTCGGCCGTGAAGTGGTGCGCGGTGTTGCAGGGCACCACGACGAACTCGACGCCCAGGGCCTCGAGGCGGCGCGCGTCGGCGGCCATCACCGGCCCGGGGTCGTCCGGCGAGTCACCGAGGATGTAGGCGGTCCGGTCCGGGATGGACGCGTGCTGCAGCACGACGAGGTCCACGTGGTCCTGGTCCCGCGCGGCGTCCGTGTGCCGGACGACGAGGTCGAGGAAGCTGACGGTGGCCGCCGGGCCGACGCCGCCGATCACCCCGACCTCGCCGCTCACGCGGCCGCCCCCCGCGCCGGCCACGGGTGGTACCGGCGGTACTTGCGCACCTGGTTGGCCTGGGCCGCCGCGAGGTAGGCGAGGCGGCGCGGGTGGTTCTCCGCCGCGTACCACAGCGGGTTCGTCACCTGCCCGGAGCGCTGCAGCCCGCGCACCTGCGCCCGCACGGCGGGGTCGGTGACGTAGCGCAGCAGGAGCTCCATCGGCAGCACCGTGTACAGGTGCGGCGCCGTGAGGTGGTCCGCCGAGCCGTCCGGGAGCGGGTCGAGGCCCTGCACGTGCTCGCGCACGTACAGCTCGGCCGTGTTGCGCCCGCCGGCGGTGATGTAGAAGTTGGACCGCCCGAGCCGCGGGTTGAGCTCGAAGAACACCGTGCGCCCGTCGCGGGGGTCGTACTTGAGGTCGAAGTTCGCGTACCCGCGCCAGCCGATGTGCTCGAGGAGCCGCCGCGCCTGGTCGGCGATCTGCGCGTCGTGCCCCGTGACGATCCCGGCGGGGTTGCCCAGCGCGCCGGGCGTGTGCTCCTCGAGCAGCACGTGGCCGAACGCCGAGAAGCGGACCTTCCCGTCCTGGTCGACGTAGCACGTGAGGATCCGCATGCCGGAGTCGTCGCCGGGGATGAGGTCCTGCACGACGAACCGGCCCTGGTAGCCCGACTCCCGCACCCGCCCGAGCAGGTCCGCGAGCTCCTCGGGCGAGCCGACCGTGAACACCTTCGCCTTCCCGGGGAAGTCGACGAGGTGGTAGGCCGCGGTGTCGGCGGCCTTCGCGATGACGGGGAAGCGCAGCGCGGAGGTGTCCGGCGTCCCGCCCGCCTGCACGTCGTGCACGACGGTCGCCGGGTGGTCGATGCCCAGCTCGGCGCACAGCTCGCCGAACAGCACCTTGTCGGTCACGCGGTCCAGCGTCGCCACGTCGACGTACGGGATCGTGTAGAGGTCCTCGAGCTGCGCCCGGTTCTCGACGATCGTCCGCACGAGCCAGTCGGCGCTGCCGAGCAGGAGGCGCGGACGGTCGGGGTGCTCGGCGGCGATCGCGCGCAGCCGCGCCACGACGGTGGGGCCGTCGTCGATGCCCGGCTCCACGACCGCGTCGAGGATGCGCGAGTGCCGCGTCAGACCCGTGGACACGGACGGCACGACGACCGACCGGACGCCGTACGCCTCGTGGAACGTGCGCGCGAGGCTGTAGGCGCCGATGTCGCCGCCGAGGATCACGGGCAGCAGGTCCGCCAGCGGCACCTGCGCGCCCGTGGGACGTCGCCGGCTCACTCGGCGGTCTCGGAGCGGTCGCCGGACCACTCGGTGTGGAAGACGCCCTCGCGGTCGACGCGGCGGTAGGTGTGGGCGCCGAAGAAGTCGCGCTGCGCCTGGATCAGGTTGGCCGGCAGCCGCTCGGCGCGCACGCCGTCGTAGTAGGCGAGCGAGGACGAGAACGCGGGCGTGGGCACGCCGTGCGTCGCCGCGGCGGCCACGACCCGCCGCCACGCGGCGACGCCGTTGCCGACCGCGCCCGAGAAGTAGGGGTCGGCGAGCAGCAGCGGCAGCTCGGGGTCGCGCGCGTACGCCTGCGTGATCCGGTCGAGGAACCGGGCGCGGATGATGCAGCCGCCGCGCCAGATGCGGGCCATCGCGCCGCGGTCGATGTCCCAGCCGAACTGGGCGGAGGCCGCGGCGATCTGGTCGAAGCCCTGCGAGTACGCGACGACCTTCGACGCGTACAGCGCCAGGCGCACGTCCTCGATGAACGCGCCGGGCTCGGGCACGTGCCACGCGACCGTGTCGGCGGGCAGGACGCCCCGCGCGGCGGCACGCTGCGGCGCGGAGCCCGACAGGGCGCGCGCGAACGTGGCCTCGGCGATGCCCGTGATCGGCACGCCCAGGTCGAGCGCGTTCTGCACCGTCCAGCGGCCGGTGCCCTTCTGCTCCGCGGCGTCGGCGACGACGTCGACGAACGGCCGGCCGGTCGCGGCGTCGACGTGCTGCAGCACGTCGGCCGTGATCTCGATGAGGAACGACTCCAGGTCGCCCGTGTTCCACGCGGCGAAGACCTCGCCGATCTCGCCCGCGGACGCGCCCAGGCCGTGGCGCAGGAGGTCGTACGCCTCGGCGATGAGCTGCATGTCGGCGTACTCGATGCCGTTGTGCACCATCTTGACGAAGTGGCCTGCGCCGCCGGGACCCACGTAGGTGCAGCACGGCTCGCCGTCGACCTTCGCGGAGATCGCCTCGAGGATCGGGCCGAGGGACGCGTAGGACTCGCGTGTGCCGCCGGGCATGATCGACGGGCCGTTGAGCGCCCCTTCCTCGCCGCCCGACACGCCCGTGCCGACGAAGTGCAGGCCGAGGGCGCGCAGCGCCGCCTCGCGGCGCACGGTGTCGGGGAAGTGCGCGTTGCCGGCGTCGACCACGATGTCGCCGGGCTCGAGCAGCGGCACGAGCTCGTCGATGACGGCGTCCGTGGCGGGACCCGCCTTGACCATGATCACGACCTTGCGCGGCCGCTCGAGCGCCGCGACGAAGTCGGCCATCGACTCGGCGGCGACGAACGTGCCGTCCGCCGCGTGCTCGGCGACGAGGGACTGCGTGCGCGCGAACGTGCGGTTGTGCACGGCGACCGTGTAGCCGTGGCGAGCGAAGTTCCGCGCGAGGTTGCGGCCCATCACCGCCAGGCCGGTCACACCGATGTGCGCGGTGCCCAGGTCGGACGCGGGGACAGACATCACGGGACTCCTTCGACACGGGGGTGCAGCCGCGCCCGCCGGCACGGTGGCCGGCGCCGCGACGCGGACGTGCGGTGACGGGAGTCGAGACTAGTCGGACGAAGGCCGCGAGCCGTCCGGCGTGCCGGACGTCGAGACGCCCGGCACGCCCCTACTGTCACCGGCGTGACCCCCGCCGGACCCGACGACGTGCCAGCCGAGTTCGTGCGGGCGCTCCGCTCGCTGCGCGGCGTCCCGGTCCGCGCCGAGGTCGTCCTCGACGAGGTGCCCGGCCCGGCCCGCATCGCGCCCTACACCGCCGCGCTGACGGGTGAGGTCCGCACCGCCCGCCGGTCCGTGGCGGCCGAGGACCTGGCGTCGGGCCGGTTCGTGGTGCTGTACGACCCGCAGGGCCAGGAGGCCTGGGACGGGTCGTTCCGCCTCGTCACGCTCGTGCGGGCTGCGCTCGAGCCCGAGGTGGGCGCCGACCCGCTGCTCGCCGAGGTCGCCTGGACGTGGTTCGGCGACGCCCTGGCGTCCGCCGGCGTCGACCCGCACGCCACGGGCGGGACCGTCACGCGCGTCCTGTCGCAGAGCTTCGGCGCGCTCGAACGGCGCGAGGAGCAGACCGAGCTCGAGATCCGCGCGTCGTGGACGGCGTTCGACGAGGACCTCGCGCCGCACCTGACGGCGTGGACCACCCTGCTGTGCACCGCCGCGGGCCTCCCCCCGCTGCCCGACGGCGTCGTGCCGCTGCCCCGTCGCTGAGGCTCCCCCGGGCGCCGGCGTCCGCGGTACGGACGCGACGCCGGGCGCAGACCGTCCCAGACCCGCCGCAACCGCCCGCCCGCCGGGCGGACCACGGTCCCGCGCGCCGACCGGGCTCAAGTCCCCCCGACCAGGTGCCGATCCACACGACGTGACCATCGAGCCCCTGCGACGCGACGTCCGCGAGATGTCGGCCCGCCGCGCGCCCGGCGCGGCCGGGGTCCCCACCGTCCGCCGGCCGCCGCAGGCCGCCGCACCGCGGGCCCCCATGTGCGTCGTCGTGACGCAGATCGGCGACGGCGAGGGCGAGGCGCTCGTGCGCACGCTGCGCCGCCGCGGCGCCGCGCGCGTCGTCGTCCTGGCCCGGCGCGCCGGGCGGGCCGAGCTGCGCACCCTGCTCGCCGGCGGCCTGCGCGGTGGCGTCGCCGCGAGCACCGACCTGGCCGCGCCCGCGCGGCCGGCGCCCCCGCTGCCGCCCGCGCCCCTGGCCGACCTGTCGGCGCGCGAGCTCAGCGTGCTGGCGCGCGTCGCCGAGGGCCGCACGAACCGGCTCATCGGCGAGGAGCTCGGCCTGTCCGCACTCACGGTCAAGAGCCACCTGGCCCGGATCTCCCGCAAGCTCGGCACCGGGGACCGCGCCGAGCTCGTCGCCATCGCGATCCGCCACCGGCTGATCGACTGAGTCGCCGGCGCGGGCGACCGGGCACCGGCGGTGACGTACGACGCACGCGACGCGTCGCCGACCTGCGCAGTACCCCGCCCGCCGTCGCCTACGGTGGTCCGCATGGACCCCGACGCGTCGCCCGGCGTGCCCGGTCCGGACGACGAGCGGCCGGACCCCGACGCACGTCCCGTCGTCCCGCTGCTCGAGCCGGCCGACGGCGTGCCCCCGGTCGTGGACACCCCGCGGGCGCTGGCCGCGGTCGTCGAGGCGTTCGGCGCCGGCACCGGGCCGGTGGCCGTCGACGCGGAGCGCGCGTCCGGCTACCGCTACGGGCAGCGCACCTACCTCGTGCAGCTGCGCCGCGAGGACGCCGGCACGGCGCTCATCGACCCCGTCGCCCTGCCCGACCTGTCGGCGCTGTCCGACGCCCTGGTGGGGGTCGAGTGGGTGCTGCACGCCGCCTCGCAGGACCTGCCCGGCCTCGTCGAGCAGAACATGCGCCCGAGCCGGATCTTCGACACCGAGCTGGCCGCGCGCCTGCTCGGCATGGAGCGCGTGGGCCTGGCGGCCGTCGTCGCCGACACGCTCGGGCTCGGGCTCGCGAAGGAGCACTCGGCCGTCGACTGGTCGACCAGGCCCCTGCCGGCGGAGTGGCTGCGGTACGCGGCGCTCGACGTCGAGGTGCTCGTCGAGGTGCGGCAGGTGCTCGCCGAGCGGCTCGCCGAGCAGGGCAAGGCCGAGTGGGCGCGCCAGGAGTTCGAGGCCGTGCGCCTCGCGCCGCCGCCCGCGCCCCGCGCGGAGCCCTGGCGACGCGTGTCGGGCCTGCACACGCTGCGCGAGCCGCGGCGCCTGGCCGTGGTGCGCGAGCTGTTCGAGGCGCGCGACAAGAGCGCGCGGGAGCGGGACATCTCCCCCGGCCGCGTCCTGCCCGACGCCGCGATGGTGGCCGCCGCCCAGGCGCTGCCGCGCACCGTGGGTCAGCTCGTCGCGCTGCCGCCGTTCGCCGGGAAGGGGACGCGCCGGCGCGCCGCGCTGTGGCAGTCGGCCGTCGACCGTGCGCTGGCGCTGCCCGACAGCGCCCTGCCGTCCCCGCGCGGCCCGGCCGGCGACGGCCCTCCCCCGCCGCGCGCGTGGGCGGAGCGCGACCCCGCGGCCGCCCGGCGGCTCGCGGCGGCACGCGCCGTGGTCACCGGCCTGTCCGAGCACTGGTCCGTGCCCGTGGAGAACCTCCTCCAGCCGGACCTGCTGCGCCGCCTGTGCTGGTCGCCGCCGCAGCCCGCCGACGCCGACGCGGTGGCTGCCGCGCTGCGTGCCGGCGGTGCACGGGAGTGGCAGGTCGAGCTGGTCGCGGACCGCCTCGCGGAGGCGTTCGCGGCCTCCTGACGCCGGCCCGCCCCGCTGTTACTGTTCAGTAACCTCGCGCGTCCAGGGATGATCGTCCCGCGCGCCCGGGGCCCCGCCGGGCGCCCCACGGACACCGCCGTCCCGCTGGAGGATCGATGCCCACCTCGTCCCCGCCCTCCGTCCGCCGCGTCGTCTTCGTCGACGGCGTGCGCACCCCGTTCGGCCGCGCCCGCAAGGACGGCCTGTACGCCCACACCCGCGCCGACGACCTGGCCGTCAAGACGGTCCGCGAGCTCCTGCGCCGTCACCCCCAGCTGCCGCCCGGCCGCGTCGACGACGTCGCGCTCGCCGCGACCACGCAGCAGGGCGACCAGGGCCTGACGCTGGGCCGCACGGTCGCCATGCTCGCCGGGCTCCCGCCGACCGTGCCCGGCTTCGCGATCGACCGCATGTGCGCGGGTGCGATGACGGCCGTCACCACGACCGCGGCCGCGATCGCCATGGGCGCGCAGGACGTGACGATCGCCGGCGGCGTGGAGCACATGGGCCACCACCCGATGGGCTTCGACGCCGACCCCAACCCCCGCTTCATGGCGGAGCGGCTCGTCGCCGCGGACGCGCTCAACATGGGCGTCACCGCCGAGAACCTGCACGACCGGTTCCCCGCGCTGACCCGCGAGCGCGCCGACGCCTACGGCGTGGCCAGCCAGGAGAAGTACGCGGCCGCCCTCGCGGCCGGGCAGATCGACCCGGACCTCGTGCCGGTCGCGCTGCGCGACCCCGAGCGCGGCTGGGGGCTCGCGACGGCCGACGAGCCGCCGCGCCCCGGCACGACGGTGGAGGCGATCGCCGCCCTCGCGACGCCGTTCCGCCCCGCCGGACGCGTCACCGCCGGCACGTCGGCGCCGCTGACCGACGGCGCGGCCTCCTGCCTGCTCGCGGGTGAGGACGTCGCCGCGCAGCTGGGCCTGCCCGTGCGCATGCGGATGGTGACGTTCGCGTACGCGGGCGTCGAGCCCGAGGTCATGGGCCTCGGCCCCGTCCCCGCGACGGAGAAGGCGCTCGCCCGCGCCGGTCTGACGATCGAGGACATCGGCCTGATCGAGATCAACGAGGCGTTCGCCGTGCAGGTGCTCTCGTTCCTCGACGCCTTCGGGATCGCCGACGACGACCCGCGCGTGAACCCGTACGGCGGCGCGATCGCCGTCGGCCACCCGCTGGCGTCGTCCGGGGTGCGGCTCATGACGCAGCTCGCCCGGCAGTTCGAGGAGCACCCCGAGGTCCGCTACGGGCTGACGACGATGTGCGTCGGGCTGGGGCAGGGCGGCACGGTCGTCTGGGAGAACCCGCACTTCACGGAGGACGCGCGATGAGCACGAGCACCCCCGCACCCCGCCCCGAGCGCGTCACGCACGCGCACGTGCGCGACGTCCGCCTGCCGGGCGGCCTCGGCACGCTGGCGCTCGTCACGGTCGACAACGGCCTGGACCACACGAAGCCGACGACGTTCGGCCCGCAGGGCGTCGCGGAGCTCACGGCGACCCTGACCGCGGTGCGCGAGCGCGCCGCCGCCGGCGAGCTCGCCGCCGTGGCCGTCACCGGCAAGCCGTACTACCTCGCCGCCGGCGCCGATCTCACCCAGGTCGCGAGCGTGACGACGCGCGAGCAGGCGCTCGAGCTCGGCCGCGGCGGGCACGCGGCGTACCGGCTGCTCAACGACATGGGCGTGCCGACGTTCGCGTTCGTCAACGGCGCCGCGCTCGGCGGCGGCCTCGAGCTCGCCCTCGCGTGCGACTACCGCACCGCGGGCGCCGACGTGCGCGCGCTCGCCCTGCCGGAGACGACGCTCGGCCTCGTCCCGGGCTGGGGCGGCGCGTACCGCGTCCCGCGGATCGTCGGCATCGAGCGGGCCCTCGACGTCGTCCTGGCCCGGCCCGCGGCCAACAAGCCGTTCACCGCGGCGCAGGCGGCCGAGATCGGGCTCGTCGACGTCGTGCTCGACGCGGCGGACTTCCTCGAGGAGTCGGTGCGCTGGGCAGCGCGCGTGCTCGACGGCTCCGTCGTCGTGACCCGCCCGCCCCTCGCCGACGCCGCCACGTGGCAGGCCGTCACGGCGGCCGCCCGCGAGCGGCTCGACGCGACCGTCCACGGGTCCCGGCCCGCGCCCTACCGGGCGCTCGACCTCCTCGCCGCCGCGCGCGACGCCGACGTCGAGACCGCGTACGCCGCCGAGGACGAGGCGCTCGCCGACCTGATCATGACCGACGAGATGCGCGCGAGCGTGTACGCGTTCGGGCTCGTCTCCGGCGGCAAGCGGCCCGAGGGGGCGCCCGACCGGTCGCTCGCGCAGCCCGTCACGCGCGTCGGCGTCGTCGGGGCGGGCCTGATGGCCGCGCAGATCGCGCTGCTCTTCGCGCAGCGGCTGGGCGTGCCCGTGGTGATGCGGGACCTGGACCGGGCGCGCGTCGACGCCGGGCTCGCGGCGGTGCACCGACAGGTCGAGCGGCTCGTCGCGACGGGGCGCATGACGTCCGACGCCGGCGCGCGGATCACGGCCTCCGTCACGGGGTCGACCGACCTCGCGGTCTTCGCCGGCTGCGACCTGGTCATCGAGGCCGTCACCGAGGTGCTCGACCTGAAGAAGCGCGTGTTTGCCGAGCTCGAGCAGGTCGTCACGCCCGACACCGTGCTCGCCACGAACACCTCGGCGCTGTCGGTCAGCCGCATGGCGGCGGACCTGCAGCACCCCGAGCGGGTCGTCGGGCTGCACTTCTTCAACCCGGTCGGCGCGATGCCGCTCGTGGAGGTCGTCCGGGCGGAGCGGACGTCGGACGCCGCCCTCGCGACCGCCTTCGCGGTGACGCAGCAGCTGCGCAAGACCGCGGTGCTCGTGGCCGACCGCCCCGGGTTTGTCGTCAACCGGCTGCTGGTCCTGCTGCTCGGGAAGATCGTCGAGGCGGTCGAGAACGGCACACCGGTCGAGGTGGCGGACCGCGCGCTCGACCCGCTCGGCCTGCCGATGCCGCCGTTCGAGCTGTTCGACCTCGTGGGCCCGGCCGTCGGGCTGCACGTGCTGACGTCCCTGCGCGCGGACCTCGGTGACCGCTTCCCGCGCTCGCCCGGGCTCGAGAAGCTCGTCGCGGACGGCGCGTCGGTCGTGCGGCCCGCCCCCGCCAAGGGCCTGCCCAAGCGCGTGGACCCCGCGGTCCAGGCGGTGTTCGACTCCGCGCGCGAGGCCACGGGCGACGCACCGCTCGACGAGGCCGGCGTGCTCGACGCGGTCCTCACCGCCCTCACGGTCGAGATCGGGCACATGCTCGACGAGGGCGTCGTCGCGACGCCGCAGCAGATCGACCTGTGCATGATCCTCGGTGCCGGCTGGGGCTTCCACCTCGGCGGGATCACGCCCTACCTGGACCGCACCGGGTACGGCGAGCGGGTGCTCGGGCGGCGCCTGCTGCCCGACGGGGTCGCGAACGTCCCGGGGCGCTGACGCCGCGGGGCGCGGCGCCCGCCCGGGCGCGCGCCGGGTGCTTGCCCGCGCGCGCCCGGCTGCGCCAGGGTGACGCCGTGCCCACGCCGCTGCCGCCCCTGACCTTCGCCGACGCGCTCGACCGGTCGGCGGTCGTCGGCGCCACCCGCGTCGTCGCCGACCTCGTCGCGCGCCCGGAGGTGAGCGCCGCGTGGGACGCCGAGTCGTCCTGCGCCGGCATGAGCGTGGGCGCGCTCGCGTACCACCTGGCGCTGCAGCCGCGCCGGGTCGTCGAGGTGCTCGGCGCGCCCGCGCCCGCGCCCCACGCGCCGCTCGTCACCGTCGACGCGCACTACGCGCAGGCCGCGTGGATCCGCGAGGACCTCGACGGGCCGTCGAACGTGGGCGTGCGCACCCGCTCGCAGGAGGCGGCCGCGGAGGGGCCCGAGTCGGTCGACGGCCTGCTCGTGGCCACGCTCGCCGGGCTCGACGACGCCCTCGCGCGGGCGCCCCGCGCCGTCCTGGTCCCCTGGACCGGCGCGGCGATGGCCACGGACGACTTCCTCGTCACGCGGCTGCTGGAGATGGTGGTGCACGCCGACGACCTGGCGTCGAGCGTGGACCTGCCGACGCCCGAGCTGCCGCCGGGCGCCGTCGTGCCCGTGCTGCGCGTGCTCACCGACCTCGCGGTCCGCCGCCACGGCCAGGCCGCGCTCGTGCGGACCCTGTCCCGCCCGCAGCGGGCCCCGCGCGACGTCAGCGCGCTCTGACGCTCAGAAGGTGGTGAGCCCGCGGGCGCGGAAGACCTCGCGGACCGCCTCGGTGGCCTCGGGCGACGGCGGCTCGGTGTCGGTGAGCTCGTACCGCATGCCCAGCTCGTCCCACTTGTCGCGGCCCATCTGGTGGAAGGGCAGCACCTCGACGCGCTCCACGGCCGGCCCGAACGACACGACGTGGTCGGCGACGGCGGCGACGTTCTCGGGGTCGTCGGTCAGGCCCGGGACGAGCACGAACCGGACCCACATGCGGGTGCCGCGCGCACCGAGCCGGCGGCCGAGGTCGAGGGTGGGCTGCAGCTCGCGGCCCGTGACGCGCCGGTAGGTGTCCGGCAGCCCGGACTTCACGTCCAGGAGCACGAGGTCGACGTCGTCCAGCAGCTCGTCGTCGGCGTGGGCGCCCAGGAAGCCGGACGTGTCGATCGCGACCGGCACGCCCATGGCCGCCGCGCCCCGGACCAGCCGGCGCACGAACGCGGGCTGCATGAGCGGCTCGCCGCCGCTGATGGTCAGCCCGCCGCCCGTCGCGCGGAAGACGCCGCGGTAGCGGGCGACCTTCGCGAGGATCTCGTCCGCCGACACGTCGGTGCCGCGGCGCATCTCCATCGTGTCGGGGTTGTGGCAGTACAGGCACCGCAGCGGGCACCCGGACAGGAACACCGTCAGGCGGGTGCCCGGGCCGTCGACCGCCGTGACGAGCTCCCACGAGTGCACCGAGCCGAGCCGGCCCTCGCGGACGGCCGCGAGACGCTCGGCGCGCTCGGCCTCGACGGCCTCGAGGCCGGCGGTGCCGTGGCCGTGGGTGCGCGTGTGCGAGCCGCCGACGAGCGGCGTCCCGAGGGCGACGACGGGGGCGCCGGTCGGCTCGCTCGTCGTCGTGGTCGGCGTGGTGCTCACGTCCGGACCTCCTCGGGTGTCGTCGCGGGGGTGGTGCAGGAGCGGTGCAGCGGCCCCGGTCCGGTCGTCAGCGGACCGGACCGGGGCCGGTCGGGGTCAGACCGCGCCGTGGAAGGTCCGCGACAGCACGTCGAGCTGCTGCTCGCGGGTGAGGCGGACGAAGTTCACGGCGTAGCCCGACACGCGGATCGTCAGCTGCGGGTAGTTCTCCGGGTGCTCCATGGCGTCCACGAGCGTCTCGCGGTTCAGCACGTTGACGTTCATGTGGTACCCGGAGGACAGCACGTACGCGTCGAGGAGGCCGACGAGGTTGCCCACCTGCTCGTCCTTCGTGCGGCCGAGGCCGGACGGGACGATCGACGAGGTCAGCGAGATGCCGTCCTGCGCCTCCGAGTAGGGCAGCTTCGCGACGGAGAGCGCCGAGGCGAGCATGCCGTGCGTGTCGCGCCCGTTCATCGGGTTGGCGCCGGGGGCGAACGGCTCGCCGGCCTTGCGCCCGTCGGGCGTGGAGCCGGTCGACTTGCCGTACACGACGTTCGACGTGATCGTCAGCACCGACTGCGTGTGCACCGCGTTGCGGTACGTCGGCTGCGCGCGGAGCTTCTCCATGAACCGGCGCACGATCCACACCGCGATGTCGTCGGCGCGGTCGTCGTCGTTGCCGTACGTCGGGAAGTCGCCCTCGACGGCGTACTCGGTGACGAGGCCGTCGGCCGTGCGCAGCCCGCGCACCGTGGCGTACTTGATGGCCGACAGCGAGTCCGCCACGACCGACAGGCCGGCGATGCCGCAGGCCAGCGTGCGCAGGACCTCGCGGTCGTGCAGCGCCATCTCGATGCGCTCGTACGCGTACTTGTCGTGCATGTAGTGCACGCAGTTCAGCGCGTCGACGTACGTCTCGGCGAGCCAGTCCATCGTCCGGTCGAACTTGGCGAGCACGTCGTCGTAGTCGAGCACCTCGCCCTCGACGGGCGCGCTGACCGGGGCGACCTGCTTGCCCGTGACCTCGTCGCGGCCACCGTTGATCGCGTAGAGGAGCGCCTTGGCGAGGTTGACGCGCGCACCGAAGAACTGCATCTGCTTGCCCACGCGCATCGGGGACACGCAGCACGCGATGGCCGCGTCGTCGCCCCACGAGGCGCGGATGAGCTCGTCGGACTCGTACTGCACGGCCGAGGTGTCGATGGACACCTGCGCGCAGAACCGCTTGAAGCCCTCGGGGAGCCGGTCGCTCCAGAACACCGTCATGTTCGGCTCGGGCGCCGGGCCCAGGTTGTACAGCGTCTGCAGGTAGCGGAACGACGTCTTGGTGACGAGCGGCCGGCCGTCCTCGCCGATGCCGCCGATGGACTCGGTCACCCACGTCGGGTCGCCCGAGAAGAGGGTGTCGTACTCCGGGGTGCGCAGGAAGCGCACGATCCGCAGCTTGATGACGAAGTCGTCGATGAGCTCCTGCGCCTGCTCCTCGGTGAGGACGCCCGCGTCGAGGTCGCGCTGCAGGTACACGTCGAGGAACGTCGACGTGCGGCCGAGCGACATCGCGGCGCCGTTCTGCTCCTTCACCGCGGCCAGGTACGCGAAGTACAGCCACTGCACGGCCTCGCGGGCGGTCGTCGCCGGCTGCGAGATGTCGTACCCGTAGGACGCGGCCATCTGCTTGAGCTCGCCGAGGGCACGGATCTGCTCCGCGAGCTCCTCGCGGTCACGGATGACGTCCTCGACCGACCGCTCCATGTCGAGCGAGGCCTTCTCGAGCTTCTTCTGCGCGATCAGCGCGTCGACGCCGTAGAGGGCGACGCGGCGGTAGTCGCCGATGATGCGGCCGCGGCCGTAGGCGTCGGGCAGGCCCGTGATGATGTGGGAGCTGCGCGCGGCGCGGACGTTCGGCGGGTAGACGTCGAAGACGCCGGCGTTGTGGGTCTTGCGGTACTTCGTGTAGATGTCGACGATCTCCTGCGGCGCCTCGTAGCCGTAGGTCTCGAGCGACGTCTGCACCATGCGCCAGCCGCCGTTCGGCATGATGGCGCGCTTGAGCGGCGCGTCGGTCTGCAGGCCGACGATCAGCTCGCTGTCGTGGTCGATGTACCCGGGCGCGTGGGACGTGATCGTCGACGGCGTGCTCGGGTCGACGTCGTAGACGCCCTTCTCGCGCTCGGCGGGGAACATCGCGCTGAGCTTCTCCCAGATGCCCGTCGTGCGGGCGGTGGGGCCGGCGAGGAAGCTCGCGTCACCGGTGTACGGCGTGTAGTTGCGCTGGATGAAGTCGCGGACGTCGACGGCGTCGGTCCACGGCCCGGTGACGAAGCCCTGCCATGCCGCGGGTACGGCGGTGTCGCTGCGGTCGCTGGGCACGGCGGTGATGGTCATCTGACGCTCCTGGTGTGGCGGGGTCGATACCTCGACGCTACGAGCCAAGTCGTGGGATGTCTCGGGACCTCCGTCCCGCGTCCCGCGTGGGTCGCCCGGGGCCGTGGTGACGGTCGACACACCCCGGGCGCGGCGCGCGGCGCCCGGTCCGGTCCGGGCGCGTCCCCCCGGGGTCAGCCGCGCGCGGCGAGCGCCGTCAGGACGTCCGCGGCGACGTCGTGCGGGCGGAGGCGCAGCGCGTCGACGATCTCGTCGCGCGACGCGTGGTCGAGGAAGCTCGACGGCACGCCGACCGACTGCACGGGCGTCGCGACGTTGGCCTCGCGGCTGCGCTGCCCCAGCAGCGCGCCGACGCCGCCGTCGACGAGCCCGTCCTCGAGGGTGACCACGTGGTCGTGCTCGCCGGCGAGCTTGACGAGCGCGGCCGGCACGGGCAGCACCCAGCACGGGTCGACGACGGTCACGGCGAGCCCGTGCCCGGCCAGGATCTCCGCGGTCGCGAGTGCGGTCGTGGCCATGGGCCCGACACCCACGACGAGCACGCGCCGGCCCTCGCCCTCGTGCCGCGCCAGGACGTCCACGCCGTCGACGTCGTCGAGCGCCGGGATCGCGTCGCCCATCGCGCCCTTGGGGTACCGCACGACCGTCGGCGCGTCGTCGACGTCCACCGCCGTGCGCAGGGCCGCCCGCATGGTCGCCTCGTCGCGGGGCGCTGCGAGCCGCAGACCGGGCACGACGGCCAGCATCGCCATGTCCCACATGCCGTTGTGGCTGGCGCCGTCGTCACCCGTGATGCCGGCGCGGTCGAGCACGAACGTGACGCCGGCACGGTGCAGCGCGACGTCCATGAGCACCTGGTCGAACGCGCGGTTGAGGAACGTGGCGTAGACCGCCACGACGGGGTGCAGCCCGCCGTACGCCATCCCCGCCGCGGACGTCGCCGCGTGCTGCTCGGCGATCCCGACGTCGAACACGCGGTCGGGGAACTCCTGCGCGAACGGCGCGAGGCCCACGGGCTGCAGCATCGCCGCGGTGATCGCGACCACGTCCGGGCGGCGGCGGCCGATGCGGACGATCTCGTCCGCGAACACGCTCGTCCAGCCGAAGCGCGACGGCGCCAGCGGCAGACCCGTCTCCGGGTGGATCCGCCCGACGGCGTGGAACCGGTCCGCGACGTCCTGCTCGGCCGGCGTGTATCCCCGGCCCTTCTCCGTGATCACGTGCACGATCACGGGCCCGCCGAACGCCTTGGCCCGCCGCAGCGCGCGCTCGACGCTCGCCTCGTCGTGCCCGTCGACCGGTCCGACGTACTTCAGGCCGAGGTCCTCGAACATGCCCTGGGGCGCGACGACGTCCTTGATGCCCTTCTTCACGCCGTGCAGCGCCTCGTACGCGAGCCGGCCCGGCGGCCCCGAGCGGTGCAGCGTCGACCTGCCCCACGACAGCAGCGACTCGTACCGGCGCGTCGTGCGCAGGACGTCGAGGTGCTGCGCGAGCCCGCCGGTCGTCGGCGCGTACGAGCGGCCGTTGTCGTTGACGACGATCACGAGCCGGCGCTCGGAGTCCGCCGCGATGTTGTTCAGCGCCTCCCAGGCCATGCCGCCCGTGAGGGCGCCGTCGCCGATCACCGCGACCGTGTGCCGGTCGGGCTCGCCGCGCAGCTGGCGCGCCTTGGCGATGCCGTCCGCCCAGGAGAGCGCCGTGGACGCGTGGGAGTTCTCGACCACGTCGTGCTCGGACTCCGCGCGGCTGGGGTAGCCCGACAGCCCGCCGCGCCGGCGCAGGGCCGAGAAGTCCCGGCGGCCGGTCAGCAGCTTGTGCACGTAGGACTGGTGCCCCGTGTCGAAGACGAGCGTGTCGTGCGGCGACTCGAACACGCGGTGCAGCGCGATCGTCAGCTCGACCACGCCGAGGTTGGGACCGAGGTGCCCGCCCGAGCGGGACACCTGCTCGACCAGGAAGTCGCGGATCTCCGCGGCGAGACGGTCGAGGTCACGTGCCGGCAGGGCGCGCACGTCCTGCGGCGACGTGATGCGGTCCAGCAGTCCCACGAGGTCTCCTCCCGGTACGGCGACCCAGCCGTGCGGCGACGGGGCGTCTCAGTGACCGACCAGTCTAGGCGCCGCGCACCGGAGCGGCGTCCCGACCGGCGTCGGGCTCAGCGCGCCCTCAGAACCTGCCGCGCACCGGGCCCGGCGTCGCGGCCGGGCCCGGGCGGCGTCGCCGCCGACGGCGCAGGACCACGACGAACCCCCACACCAGCAGCCCGAGCACGACGACCACGAGCACCGGCACGAACACCGCCAGGAGGCTCAGCCCCACGGACACGCCGTCCTCCACCGCGGACACCACCGGGCCGCCGGTACCGGCCGTGGCCGCGTTCACGAGCGGCCGGGCGGTCGCCTTGCCCGCGTGCACGAGCGCCGCCACGACCACGCCGGCCGTCACCGCGACCCACGGGTGGTCCTGCACCCACGTGGAGCCCTCGAGGTCCTCCGCCGCGGCCGTCGCCGCGAAGACGACGCCGCCCGTGGCGGGCCGGATCACGGTCTGCACCGCGTCGTTCACGGTGTCCACGAGAGGCACCTTGTCGAGCACGACGTCCGTCAGCAGGAGCACCGTCCCGACGCCGATGGCCCACCAGCTCTCCATCCACGTCAGGGCGGACGGCAGCGTGACGACGTCCGTCAGGCGGGCCAGCAGCGCCACCACGAGAAAGGGGACGTACGCGTTGAGCCCGGCGGCCGCCGACAGGCCGATCCCGGTGAGCGCCACGAGCATGCGCGCGACCCTACCGCCGCCGGTCGCCGGCGGGTGCCGCCGGATAGGATGCGCCGGAAAGGGGATCCCCATGCGCTTCCTCCCGGGCCACGCGCCCACCTCCGACCTCACCTACGGCGACGTGTTCCTCGTGCCGTCGCGCTCCGAGGTCACCTCGCGCTTCGACGTGGACCTGACGAGCGTCGACGGCACCGGCACGACCCTCCCGCTGGTGGTCGCCAACATGACGGCCGTCGCCGGCCGCCGCATGGCGGAGACGATCGCGCGGCGCGGCGGCATCGCGGTGCTGCCCCAGGACACGCCGACCGACGTCGTCGCGACCGTGGTCGCGAGCGTCAAGGCGCGCCACCCGGTCGTCGAGACCGCGACCGTCGTCGGCCCGCACGACACCGTGCACGCGGCCCTGACGCTCATCGCCAAGCGCGCGCACGGCGCCGCCGTGGTCGTCGACGACGGGCGCCCGGTCGGCGTCGTCACCGAGGCCGACTGCCGCGGCGTCGACCTGTTCACGCAGGTCGGCCAGGTGATGACGCCCGAGCCGACGACGCTCGAGCTCGCGGTCGTCGAGGAGCACGGCGTGCACGGCCTCGAGGAGGCCTTCGAGAAGCTGCACCGCGAGCGGCGCCGCTTCTCCCCCGTGGTCCACGACGGCCGCCTCGTCGGCGTGCTCACGCGCGTCGGCGCCCTGCGCTCGTCGATCTACACGCCCGCGCTCGACGCGCGGGGACGCCTGCGGATCGCCGCGGCGGTCGGCATCAACGGCGACGTGAAGGCGAAGGCGGCGGAGCTGCTCGAGGCCGGCGTCGACGTGCTCGTCGTCGACACCGCGCACGGCCACCAGCGCAGGATGCTGGACGCGCTCGCCGCCGTGCGCGCGGTGGACCCGCAGGTGCCGGTCGTCGCGGGCAACGTCGTGACGGCGGCCGGGGTACGGGACCTGGTCGAGGCCGGGGCGGACATCGTCAAGGTCGGCGTCGGTCCCGGTGCCATGTGCACGACGCGCATGATGACGGCCGTCGGGCGGCCGCAGTTCTCGGCGGTGCTCGAGTGCGCCGCCGAGGCCCGGCGCCTCGGCCGGCACGTGTGGGCGGACGGCGGCGTGCGGCACCCCCGCGACGTCGCGCTCGCCCTCGCCGCCGGCGCGTCGCAGGTGATGGTCGGGTCCTGGTTCGCCGGGACCCACGAGTCCCCGGGCGACATGCACACCGACAGCCAGGGGCGCCTGTACAAGGAGAGCTTCGGGATGGCCTCCGCGCGGGCCGTCGCGGCGCGCACGCGCGGCGGCTCGGCGTTCGAGCGCGCCCGCAAGGCGCTGTACGAGGAGGGCATCTCGTCCTCGCGCATGTACCTCGACCCGCGGCGCCCCGGCGTCGAGGACCTCGTCGACCACATCACCGCCGGCGTGCGGTCCGCCGCGACGTACGTCGGCGCGACGAACCTCGAGGAGCTCCACGAGCGCGCGGTCGTCGGCATCCAGTCCGCCGCGGGCTACGACGAGGGCCGGCCGCTGCCGGACGGCTGGTGACCGGGCCGCGCCGGGTCCTCGTGCTGACGCACGCACCGCACGAGGGACCCGGCCTGATCGGGCGTGCCCTCGGCGGCGTGCCGTACAGCGTGCGGACGGTGCTCGACCGGCCCGAGCCGCAGCTGCCGGCGGTGAGCGAGCTCGCCGGGCTCGTCGTCATGGGCGGGCCGATGGACGCCGACGACACCGCGGGCCACCCCGGTCTCGCGGCCGAGCGCGCGCTCCTGCGTGCCGCCGTGGACGCGGACGTCCCGGTGCTCGGCGTGTGCCTCGGGGCGCAGCTGCTGGCACTGGCCCTCGGCGCCGCGCTGCACCGGCGGACCGCGCGCGAGGTGGGCTTCGGACCGGTCGAGGTCCTCGCGGACGACCCGGTGCTGGGCGCGCTCGGTGCGGTCGGCACCGCGCCGACGGTCCTGCACTGGCACTCCGACGAGGTCGACCTGCCGGCCGGTGCGACCCTGCTCGCGTCGTCCGCGGTCACGCGCGTGCAGGCGTTCCGCGCGGGCAGCGCGGTCGGGCTCCAGTTCCACCCGGAGCTCGACGCGGCGATGCTCGACCTCTGGCTCGCCACGCCCGACATGGTGGGCGACCTCGACGAGGGCGAGGCCGACGCGATCCGTGCGGCCGGGGCACGGCACCTGCCGGCGCTCGTGCCGGCGGCCGGGGCCGCGTTCGGGGCGTTCGCCGACCTGGCGCGGGACCGCACGTGAGCGCACGGGACGGGGCGGTCGCCGGCCGGGGCGGCGACGCCGCCGCGGGCGCGCGCGAGGAGCTGCGCCGGATGGTCGCCGCGGGCGTCCGCTGGCCCGGCGACCCGACCGGCCTGCGGCTCGACCCCGCCCGGGTCCGGCGCGCCGCGGTGCTGGTCCTCTTCGGCGTGCTCGACTCGGTCCCCGCCCACGAGCGGAACGACGGCCACGTCCCCGCCGACCTCGACGTCCTGCTCCAGCGGCGCGCCACGACGCTCGGCCACCACCCGGGCCAGGTCGCCTTCCCCGGCGGCGGCATCGACGCGGACGACGACGGGCCGGTCGGCGCCGCGCTGCGCGAGGCCGTCGAGGAGACCGGGCTCGAGCCGGGCGGCGTGGAGGTCCTCGGCACCCTCGGCGACGTCCCGCTGCCCGTGAGCAACAACGTGGTGACCCCGGTCGTCGGCTGGTGGACCACCCCCTCCCGCGTCGCCGCGGTCGACCACCGCGAGGCCGTGGACGTCTTCCGCGCACCCGTGGCGGACCTCCTGGACCCGGCGCGGCGCGCGGTCGTGGTCCACCCCGTGCCGCGCGGCCGCACCCGCACCCCCGCGTTCGAGCTCGACGGCGGCGTGCTGGTCTGGGGCTTCACGGCGATCGTCCTGTCGGGGATCTTCGACGCCCTCGGCTGGACGGTGCCCTGGGACGAGGGCCGTACGGTCACCCCGTGACCGCCGCGCCGCTCCCCCGCCACCCCAAGATCGAGGTCGACGTCGACGCGGACCTGGCGCGCGCCCTCCTCGCCGAGCAGCACCCCGACCTCGCGCACCTGCCGCTGCACGGGCGCACCCACGGCTGGGACAACCTGACGTGGCGGCTCGGTGACGACCTGGCGCTGCGGTTCCCCGTGCGTGCCGTCTCCGCCGAGCTCGTCGAGCGCGAGCAGCGGTGGCTGCCGCTGCTCGCGGACCGCGTGCCCGTCCCGCTGCCCGTACCGCTGCGGGTCGGGCGCCCGGGCGCCCGCTACCCGTGGTCGTGGAGCGTCGTCCCGTGGCTGCGCGGCGACACGGTCGCCGCCACCGAGCCGGCGTCGCGCACGGCGTGGGCGGCGCAGCTCGCCGACGCGCTGTCGGCCCTGCACACGCCCGCGCCGCGCGACGCCCCGCCCAGCCCGCACCGCGGCGTCCCGCTCGCGGACCGTCACGACGTCGTGACCGCGCGGTTCACGGCCGCGACACCGCACGTGGACGCGCTGCGCGCCGCGTGGCGGGACGGGCTCGCCGCCGCGCCGTGGGCCGGGCCGGCGGTGTGGCTGCACGGCGACCCGCACCCGGGCAACCTCGTCAGCCGCGACGGCGCGCTCGCCGGCCTGCTCGACTTCGGCGACCTCACGTCCGGCGACCCGGCGAGCGACCTCGCGACCGCGTGGCTGACGTTCGACGCCGACGGCCGGGCCGCGTTCCGTGCGCGCTGCGACGCCCTGCGCGGCTGGGACGACGCGACGTGGCTCCGCGCCCGCGCCTGGGCCGCCGCGCTCGTCCCGGTCCTGCTCGCCCACCCCGACGAGTACCCGCTCATGGCGGCCGTGGGCCGCCACGCCGCGGCACAGCTCGCCCCCCGCTGACCTCGGTCCGACCCGCACCCGCGCCGGGCGCCGAGCTGTCCCGGACGCACGACGGCCCGCCGGCACCCGAGGGTGCCGACGGGCCGTCCGCCTGCCGCTGCGTCAGCCGACGAGCGAGCGCAGGACGTACTGCAGGATGCCGCCGTTGCGGTAGTAGTCCGCCTCGCCCGGGGTGTCGATGCGCACGACCGCGTCGAACGCGACGACCGAGCCGTCGACCTTGGTCGCGGTGACCCGCACCGTGCGCGGCGTGGTGCCCTCGTTGAGCGCCGTCACACCCGCGATGTCGAAGGTCTCCGTGCCGTCGAGCCCGAGCGAGTCCGCGGTCTCGCCCTCGGGGAACTGCAGGGGCAGGACGCCCATCCCGATGAGGTTGGAGCGGTGGATCCGCTCGAACGACTCGGTGATCACCGCGCGCACGCCCAGCAGGCTCGTGCCCTTGGCCGCCCAGTCGCGCGACGAGCCCGACCCGTACTCCTTGCCGCCGAGGACGACGAGCGGGACGCCCGCCTCCTGGTAGGCGACCGACGCGTCGTAGATCGACGACTGCTCGCCCGTGAGGTGGTTGACCGTGAAGCCGCCCTCGACGCCCGGCACGAGCTGGTTGCGCAGGCGGATGTTGGCGAACGTGCCGCGGATCATGACCTCGTGGTTCCCGCGGCGCGAGCCGTAGGAGTTGAAGTCGCGGCGGTCGACGCCGTGCTGGGCCAGGTAGAGGCCGGCCGGGCTGTCCGCCTTGATCGAGCCCGCGGGGCTGATGTGGTCGGTCGTCACCGAGTCGCCGAGCTTCGCCAGCACCCGCGCGCCGGAGATGTCCGTGACCGGCTCCGGACGGGCGCCCATGCCGTCGAAGTACGGGGGCTTGCGCACGTAGGTCGACTCGGGGTCCCACGCGAACGTGTCGCCCTCGGGCGTCGGCAGCGCGCGCCACCGGTCGTCGCCGGCGAACACGTCCGCGTAGTCGTCCGAGAACATCTGCCGGTCGATCGACGCGTCGATCGTCGCCTGCACGTCCTCGGGCGCGGGCCAGATGTCCCGCAGGAACACGGGCTCGCCGGCCTCGGTCGTGCCGAGCGGCTCGTTCTCGAAGTCGAAGTCCATCGTCCCAGCCAGCGCGTACGCGATGACGAGGGGCGGCGACGCGAGGTAGTTCATCTTCACGTCGGGGTTGATGCGGCCCTCGAAGTTGCGGTTGCCCGAGAGGACCGAGACGACCGAGAGGTCGTGCTCGTTCACCGCCGCGGAGATCTCGTCGGCGAGCGGGCCGGAGTTGCCGATGCAGGTGGCGCAGCCGTAGCCGACGAGGTGGAAGCCGAGCTTCTCGAGGGACGGCCACAGGCCGGCCTTCTCGTAGTAGTTGGTGACGACCTGCGAGCCCGGCGCCATCGACGTCTTGACCCACGGCTTGGCCGTGAGCCCCTTCTCGACCGCGTTCCGGGCGAGCAGCGCCGCCGCGAGCATGACCGACGGGTTCGACGTGTTGGTGCAGCTCGTGATCGACGCGATGACGACGTGCCCGTGGTCCAGCTCGGTCGTCGTGCCGTCGGCGAGTGTGACGGGGACGCGGTTGTGCGGGCGCCCCGCCGTGTCCCCGCCCTCGACCTGCGAGGGCTTGTCCGAGCCGTCCGCGTGCTCACCCGCGGCGATCGGGTCGGAGGCCGGGAACGTCTCGACGACCGACTCGTCGAGACCCGTGAGCGCCGGCGTGCCGTGCACGTCGACGTAGTCGAGGATCGACGTCGCGAACGACTCCTTGGCCGCCGACAGCTCGATGCGGTCCTGGGGGCGCTTGGGCCCGGCGATCGACGGGACGACCGTCGACAGGTCCAGCTCCAGGTACTCGGAGAAGACGGGCTCGACGTAGCCGGGCGCCTGCGGGTCGTGCCAGAGGCCCTGCTCCTTGGCGTAGGCCTCGACGAGCGCGAGCTGCTGCTCCGAGCGGGCGGTCAGGCGCAGGTAGTCCATCGTCACCTGGTCGACCGGGAAGATCGCCGCCGTCGAGCCGAACTCGGGGCTCATGTTGCCGATCGTGGCGCGGTTGGCCAGCGGCACGGAGGCGACGCCGTCGCCGTAGAACTCCACGAACTTCCCGACCACGCCGTGCTGGCGCAGCATCTGCGTGATCGTGAGGACCACGTCGGTCGCGGTGACGCCCGCGGGGATCGTCCCGGTGAGCTTGAAGCCGACGACGCGCGGGATGAGCATCGACACCGGCTGCCCGAGCATGGCGGCCTCGGCCTCGATGCCGCCGACGCCCCAGCCCAGCACGCCGAGGCCGTTGACCATCGTCGTGTGCGAGTCGGTGCCGACGCAGGTGTCCGGGTAGGCGCGCAGGGTCCCGTCGACCTCGCGGGTCATGACGCCGCGCGCGAGGAACTCGATGTTCACCTGGTGCACGATGCCGGTGCCGGGCGGGACGACCTTGAAGTCGTCGAACGCCGTCTGGCCCCACCGCAGGAACTGGTAGCGCTCACGGTTGCGCTCGTACTCGAGCTCGACGTTGCGCTCGAACGCGTCGCGGCGACCGGCCACGTCGATCTGCACCGAGTGGTCGATCACGAGCTCGGCCGGCGCGAGGGGGTTGATGCGGGACGGGTCGCCGCCGAGGTCGCCGACGGCCTCGCGCATCGTGGCGAGGTCGACGACGCAGGGCACGCCGGTGAAGTCCTGCATGATCACGCGGGCGGGCGTGAACTGGATCTCCGTGTCGGGCTGGGCCTGCGGGTCCCACCCGGCGACGGCGCGGACGTGGTCCGCGGTGATGTTCGCGCCGTCCTCCGTGCGCAGGAGGTTCTCGGCGAGGATCTTCAGGCTGTACGGCAGCCGCTCCACACCGGGGACCGCGGAGAGTCGGAAGATCTCGTACGAGTCGTCACCGACCTCGAGCGTTCCCTTCGATCCGAAGCTGTCGACGCTGCTCACGTGGGCTCCTTCGCTGGCGAGTGGCCGGGCGGTCTGGGAGGCCCGGCGAGGGCGGCCGGCGTCCGGCCAGGACCGGGCGGCACGGCCTCGGGACGGCGCGGCCGCTGCCACCGGCAGCGGGCAGCCGTCCAGATATCTTGATGTCGAGATACATCTTACCCGCTCCGCGCCGGGACGTGCACGCACACGCGCGGGCGGAGGCCGCACCGGCGGCGCGCCACCCCGCGCACACCCTGAGACGCCACGACGGGCGACCCGCGGCGCGGGCCGCCCCTCGGCGTGGCGCGTGCCGGCCGCAGCCGGCATGCGGCTCAGCGGGACTCGGACTCGGCCGCGAGCCGGACGGCCTCGGCGGCCCGCCGCTCCGCCTCGACCGCGCGCTCGTGCGCCCGGTGGTCGTACTCGGGCGTGCCCTGCTTGTGCAGCTCCTGCGTCACGATCCGGCTCGCCTCCGCGAGGCGCTGCCGCGGGTCCTGGCTCTCGCTCATCGTGCACTCCGTCCCGGCCGGTCCGCGCCGCCGCGGACGTCACCCCCACGCTAGGACCGTCCCGGGTGATTGGCGAGGGCGCCGGGACGGGCCGGCCGCACCGCCGCGCCGGGCCGCGTGCGCCAGTACAACGATGAATGGTTTCGGGCCCGTTGGCCCTCTTCCCGCGGCCGGAGCGCGTTCCCTACGGTGCGACCCGAGGCGGAAAGCGCTTCCGCGCAGCATGGGCCGCCGGCCCGCGCCGCCCCCGGCGGGCCGCCGGACGGCGCCGACGCGCGCGCCCCAGGAGGAAGGGATCGCCGATGATCCAGCACAGCAGGGTCCGATCGCGCCTGCACCGCACCCTCGCGGCCGCCGCCACGGCGCTCGCCGTCGGTGCGGCGGCACTCGTCGGGGCCGCCCCGGCCAGCGCGGCGAGCGTCGACACGAACGCGTGGTACGTCCTCGTGAACCGCCAGAGCGGCAAGGCCATGGAGGTCCGCGACTTCTCGACCGCGGACGGCGGCGTCGTCCAGCAGTGGACCCGCAACGACGGGGCCTGGCAGCAGTTCCGGTTCGTCGACGCCGGGAGCGGCTGGTACCGGCTGCAGAACCGGCACTCGGGCAAGGTGCTCGACGTGTGGGAGTGGTCGACGCAGGACGGCGGACAGATCCGCCAGTTCACCGACCTGAACGCCACCAACCAGCACTTCCGGCTGAGCGACTCCGAGGGCGGGCGGGTCCGCCTGCTCAGCCGGCACTCGGGCCGCGCGGTCTCCGTCACGAACCGCTCCACCACGGACGGGGCGACCATCACCCAGGTCGCGGACGGCAACCAGTACAACCAGCAGTGGCAGCTCGCGAAGGTCGGGGCGGACGGCGGCACCACGACGCCGCCGCCGAGCGGCGGAGGCACCTTCCCTGCGTGGCCCTCGGCGGCCGGGCAGGTCAAGGTCTCCTCGACCATCAGCGTCTCGGGCACCCGCGACCTGGGCCTCGTGCGGCACTACGGCATCTCCTCGGGGGACCAGGACGAGTCCCAGCCGCCGATGTTCCTGCTCGAGGACGGCGCGGTGCTCAAGAACGTCATCATCGGCACCGGCGCCGGGGACGGCGTGCACTGCACGGGCACCTGCACCCTGCAGAACGTCTGGTGGGAGGACGTCGGCGAGGACGCCGCCACGTTCAAGGGCACCTCCGCGTCGCAGACCATGACCGTGGACGGCGGCGGAGCGCGCGGCGCCTCCGACAAGGTGTTCCAGCACAACGGCCCCGGCACCTTCGTCATCAGGAACTTCCAGGTGAGCGACTTCGGCAAGCTCTACCGGTCGTGCGGCAACTGCTCGAAGCAGTACGCCCGCACCGTCCGGGTGGAGAACGTCCAGGTCACGGCGCCGGGCAAGTCGCTGGTCGGGATCAACTCCAACCTCGGCGACCGGGCCACGCTCTCGGGCGTGACGATCCGGAACGACTCCTCGAGGAAGATCGTCATCTGCGAGGAGTACCGGGGCGTGACCTCCGGCGAGCCGTCGAAGATCGGCTCGGGCCCCAGCTCCGCGTGCGGCTACAGCGCGTCGTCGATCACCTACCGGTGACGTCGCGCCCGCACCTGCCGGCGCGCTGACGGGGCACGGCGGCAGGTCGCGGGGGGACCCGCAGCGCACGAGGGGACGGCGGACAGGGTGTCCGCCGTCCCCTGCGCACGGCACCCTCGCCGGTCCCCCGGGGCCTCAGCGGGTGAGGACCGCGACCGCCTCGAGGTGGTGGGTGTGCGGGAACAGGTCGTAGCCGGTGACCTCGAGCCCGGTCCAGCCGTGCGCCGCGAACAGCGCCACGTCACGCGCGAGCGCCGCGGGGTCGCACGCGACGTACACGATCCGCTCCGGCCGCAGCGCGGCGACGGCGTCCACGACCCCGCGCCCCGCACCCGTGCGCGGCGGGTCCAGCACCACGACGTCGGCGCGGGCCGCCACGGGCGCTCCCCCGCGCCCCCGCAGGGCGTCCGCGACGTCGCCGGCGTGCAGCTCCACCTGCGGGCGGTCGTGCGCGTTGCGGCGCGCGTCGCGCACCGCGCGCGCGTCGCCCTCGACGCCGACGACGCGGCCCGACCCGCCCACCGCGTCGGCCAGCGGGAGCGAGAACAGCCCGGCACCCGAGTACAGGTCCAGCACGGTCGCGCCCTCGACGTCGCCGACGCCCCGCAGCACCTCGCGGACCAGCAGCGCGGGCCCCTCGCGGTGGACCTGCCAGAAGCCGGCACCGGCGACGCGGTACTCGTACCGGCGGTCGTCGAGCAGCACCTGCTCGCGCACGGCGGCGCGTGCGTTCGGGCGCGTGTCGGGTCGGCCGCGCTGGCGGTCGAACGGCGCGCCGTCGACGAGGACGAGCGCCGAGGAGCCGTCCGCCGGCGCGACCGCCTCGATGCGGCTGCCCGCCGGCCAGCGGGCGGAGAACAGGTCGAGCGCCGCGATGTCGTCGCTGGCGAGCGGCATGCTCGTCAGCGGCACGACGTCGTGCGACCGGTGCCGGCGCATGCCGGCGCGCCCGCTCGCGTCGGCCACGAGCTCGATGCGCGTCCGCCAGCCGAGACCGCCACGCCCGTCGTCACCGGGCGCGGCCAGCACCTCGGGCGTCAGGTCCAGCCGGGCGAGCCGCTGGAGCTGCTCGGCGAGCACGGTGGCCTTCCACGCGCGCTGCGCCGGCAGCGCGACGTGCGCCAGCTCGCCGCCGCCCACGCCGCCGGGGCCGGCCTCGGGCCACGCCGACGGCACCCGGTCGGGCGACGCCTCCAGCACCTCCACGGCGTCGGCGCGCCAGAACTTGGCGGTCTCGCCGGCGTCCGTCAGTCGCGCGCGCACGCGTTCCCCGGGCAGGGTGTGCCGCACGAACACGACGCGGCCCTCGTACCGGGCGACGCAGTGGCCGCCGTGGGCGACGGGCCCGACCTCGAGCTCGACGACGTCGCCCGTCGCGGGCGTGATGTCAGATGACACGCTTCACCGGTCCTCGCACCGTGTCCTCCAGGCCTGTCTGCCCCTCGCTCGACGCGAGCTGCCACGGCACGGAGGCCACGACCACGCCCGGCGTGAACAGGAGGCGGCTCTTGAGCCGCAGCGCGCTCTGGTTGTGGAGCAGCTGCTCCCACCAGTGCCCGACCACGTACTCGGGGATGTAGACCACGACCAGGTCGCGGGGGCTGTCGCGCCGGATGGAGCGCACGTACGTGAGCACCGGGCGGGTGATCTCGCGGAAGGGCGAGTCGAGCACCTTCAGCGGCACGGGCACGTCCGCGGCGTCCCACTGGGCGCGCAGCGCCGCGACGTCGTCCGGGTCCACGCCCACGGTGACCGCCTCGAGCACGTGCGGCCGCGAGGCGCGTGCGTAGGCGAGGGCCCGCATCGTCGGGCGGTGCAGGTGCGAGACGAGCACGACCGCGTGCACGCGGCTCGGCAGCGCGCGCGCCGCCTGCATGTCGTCGCCGAGCGCGAGCTCCTCGCGCACCCGCTGGTAGTGGCTGTGCACGCCCTGCATCGCGACGAAGACGACGCCCATCGCCAGGATCGCGATCCACGCGCCCAGCATGAACTTGGTGGCCAGCACGATCACCAGGACCGTGGCCGTCATCGCCAGGCCGACCGCGTTGATGAGGCGTGAGCGGACCATGCGGGCACGCGCGCGGGGCTCGGGCTCCGTGCGCAGCGCGCGGGTCCAGTGCCGCACCATCCCGAGCTGCGACAGGGTGAACGAGACGAACACCCCGACGATGTAGAGCTGGATCAGGCGGGTGACCTGCGCGTCGAAGACCCAGATGAGCGCCACCGCGGCCGCCGCGAGCGTGACGATGCCGTTCGAGAACGCGAGCCGGTCGCCCCGGGTGTGCAGCTGGCGCGGCAGGTAGCCGTCGCGCGCCAGGATCGAGCCGAGCACGGGGAACCCGTTGAACGCCGTGTTCGCCGCCAGCACGAGGATGAGGCCCGTCACGGCCGCGACGAGCACGAACAGCACGTCGAGCCCCTCGAACACCGAGGCGGCGAGCTGGCTGATCACCGGGTGCTGCACGTAGCCCTCGCCCACGGGGACGCCGTCGCGCAGCAGCTGCTCCGCGGGCCGGTCGGCGAACCGCACCCCGGTCGCCTGGGCCAGCAGGAGGATCGACATGATCATCGTCGTCGACAGCGCGCCGAGCAGCATCAGGGTCGTCGCCGCGTTGCGCGACTTCGGCTTCCGGAACGCCGGCACCCCGTTGCTGATGGCCTCCACGCCGGTCAGGGCCGCGCAGCCGGAGGCGAAGGCGCGCAGCACGAGGAACCCGCCCGCCAGCCCGACGAGCCCCTGCTCGAAGCCCGCCTCGGCCGCGACCTCCAGCCCCGCGCTCTCGGCGGGCGGCAGCGTGCCGGTGAAGTAGCGGAACGCACCGACGACGGCCAGCGAGCCCATCGCGGCCATGAACAGGTAGACCGGGATCGCGAACATCGAGCCCGACTCCTTGACGCCCCGCAGGTTCACGAGCGTCAGCAGCACGACCAGCGCGATCGCGAACGAGGTCTCGTGCCCCCGCAGCGCAGGGATGGCGGTGGCCGCGTACTGCGCGCCGGACGAGATGGAGACCGCCACCGTCAGGACGTAGTCGACGAGCAGGGCGCTCGCGACCGTCACGCCCGCCTTCGGCCCGAGGTTGACGGACGCGACCTCGTAGTCGCCACCACCGGAGGGGTAGGCGTGCACGTTCTGGCGGTAGGACAGGACCACGGTGACGAGCACGGCGACGACGCCCAGACCCACCCACGGCGAGATGGTCAGCGCGGCCAGGCCGGCGATGGACAGCGTCAGGAGGATCTCGTCGGGTGCGTACGCGACGGACGACAGGGCGTCGGACGCGAACACCGGCAGCGCGATGCGCTTGGGCAGGAGCGTGTGGCCGAGCCGGTCGCTGCGGACCGGACGGCCGAGCACGAGCCGCTTGGCGGCGTCTGCGAGGTCCGACACGAGGAGCGATCGTATGCCCCGTACGTGATCGGCACGCACCGGGCGGGGAGCGGTCGCCGCGGGCGGGCGGGTATAGCGTGACCAGCTGTGCACTTCGTGATCATGGGCTGCGGCCGCGTCGGGGCCACTCTGGCGCAGTCGCTGGAGTCCCGCGGGCACTCCGTGGCCGTCATCGACCAGTTCCCCGACGCGTTCCGGCGCCTCGACTCCGAGTTCACCGGCAACAAGGTGACCGGTCTCGGGTTCGACCGGGACACCCTGCGCACGGCCGGCATCGACGAGGCGTACGCGTTCGCGGCGGTCTCCGACGGCGACAACTCGAACATCCTCGCGGCGCGCGTCGTGCGCGAGACGTTCGGCGTGCAGAACGTCGTCGCGCGCATCTACGACCCGCACCGCGCGGAGATCTACCAGCGCCTCGGCATCCCCACGGTCGCCACCGTGCGCTGGACCGCCGACCAGGTGCTCCGGCGGATGCTGCCGATGGGCATGACCGACGAGCACCGTGACGCGTCCGGCCAGATCCAGCTCTCGCAGGTGGACCTGCACCCCGGCTGGTACGGCCTGACGGTGCGCGCGCTCGAGGACGCGTCCGGCGGCCGCGTCGCCTACCTCACCCGCTACGGCGACGGCGTCCTGCCGACCGCCTCCACCGTCCTCCAGGAGAACGACACCGTGCACATGCTGCTGCGCGCCGACGACGCGCCCGCCGTCGAGCGCGTGCTCACCACCGCCCCGGCGGTGACCGCGTGAGGGTCGTGATCGCCGGCGCCGGATCGGTGGGGCGCTCGATCGCGCGCGAGCTGCTCGCGCACGACCACGAGGTGACCCTCGTGGACCGGCAGCCGTCCGCCATGCGGATCGCGCAGGTGGCCGAGGCGGAGTGGCTCCTGGCCGACGCGTGCGAGCTCCCGACGCTGCGCCAGGTCCGCGCCGACGAGTGCGACGTCATGGTGGCCGCCACGGGCGACGACAAGGCGAACCTGGTCATCTCGCTGCTCGCGAAGACGGAGTTCGGCGTGCCCCGCACGGTCGCGCGCGTCAACAACCCCAAGAACGAGTGGATGTTCGACGGCGCCTGGGGCGTGGACGTCGCCGTCTCGACCCCGCGCATCATGACGGCGATGGTCGAGGAGGCCGTCGCCGTCGGGGACCTGGTGCGGATCTTCACGTTCCACCAGTCGAAGGCCGACATCCTGGAGCTCACGCTGCCCGAGGACTCGCCGCTGGCCGGCGTGCGCGTCGGTCAGATCACGTGGCCCGCGGACACCGTGCTCGCCGCGATCGTCCGCGACACGCGGCCCCTCGCACCCAGCGCGGACGACACGCTCGAGGGCCGCGACGAGCTGCTGATCGTCACGGGTGCGGACGCGGACGAGGAGGCGCTGGAGCGCCTGCTGACCCGCGGACCAGCATCCAGCTGAGCCACAGCGTGAGGGCCGTCAGCGGCAGGCCCATCGCGAGCTTCGCCGTGCCCAGCCAGGCGACCTCGCCCGCGAGGAACAGCGGCAGCTGCACGGCCAGGCGCAGCCCGAACATGCCCACCCACGGCCACGTCGCGAGCGCGTAGCGGCGACGCCGCACCGGGTCGCGGCGCCAGTCCACGACGACCGACCAGGGGCCGCCCGTCAGGGGACCGTCGTTGCGGAACATGCCCACGACGAGCCCGACGAGCGGCCAGCCCACGAGGACGGTCACGAGCGTGCCCACGAGGTACGCGCCGTTGACCCACAGGCCGTACGCGAAGTAGTCGGTCGCGTCGCCGGTGCGCCACGCCCACACCACGCCGACGCCGACGCCGAGGACGCCCGAGAACGCCTGCGTCACCGGCGTGCGCTGCACGAGCCGGGCCAGCACGGCGAGGACCGCCGCGCCGCCCGCGGCGACGAGCGCGGGCGTCAGCTGCTGGCCCGTGACCAGGTAGACGACGACGAACAGCAGGCCCGGCGCGATCGTCTCGACCATCCCGCGGACGCCGCCCAGGGCGTCCAGGGCGGAGAACTGCTCCGCCGTGATCGCCCGCATGCCGCGCGCGCCGCCGTCCTCGGGCGGCACCAGGTCGTCGACGGCGTCGAGCAGGGGCGCCTGGTCCGCGGGCCGCTCGTGGGGCGTCTCGCTCACGCGGTCACTCCCCCGGCCGGGGACGCAGCTCGTAGCGGGGGTTGAACAGCGTGCGACGCCCGTTCACGCGGCACACCAGCCCGTCGACGCGCAGGCGGCGCCCCGGCTCGATGCCGGTGATCTGCCGCCGGCCGAGCCACACCAGGTCGAGCGTGCCCGACCCGTCGTAGAGCTCCGCCTGGAGCGCCGGCACGCCCTCGCGGGGGCGCAGCGTCACCGAGCGCAGGACGCCCGACACCGACGCACGCGTGCGGTCCGTCAGCTGGTCGACCGCACAGCAGCCCGGCACGGCGAGGGCGTCGGCGCGCTCCTCGTCGGCCTCGATCTCCGCCTGGGAGGCGAGCGCCTTGTGGACCCGGTCCTTGAGCGTCATCGGATCTCCGTGATCTCGGGGCCCCGTGCGGGGGGCTGGAACCGCGGCGCCGGGGGCGACGCCGGTGCGGCCGGCGTCGGGGCGCCCTCCGGCAGCCTGAGCGCGAGGAGGTCCCGCGGCGGGCGGGGGTCCTGCCCGCGCACCACGACGATCTGCCCGAAGAGGTCCTCGAGCGCGCGGGCGGCGTCGGGCTCGACCGCGGCCTTGCCGGTGATCACGCCGCGCAGGAACCAGCGCGGGCCGTCGGCCCCGATGAACCGCGCGGGCCGGTGCCCCGTGCGCCCCTCGGGGGTGCGGACGGGCAGCCGCGCGAGCAGCTCGCGCCCGAACGGACCGGGCAGGTCGTCGACGGTGCCGCCCTGCTGCGTGACGGACTGCGCGATCTCCTCGCGGATCTCGTCCCAGATGCCCTCGGTGCGCGGCGCCGCGAACGCCTGGACCTGCAGCGACGAGCCCTCCAGCAGCACGGACGCCGCCGACACGACGTTGGTCGCCTTGTCGATCTCCAGCCGGACCTCCATGCCGGGGACCCCGGGCAGCAGGATCGCGCCGAGGTCCACGCGCGGGAGCTCCGGCAGGGCGTCGGCCGCGTCCCAGGGGCCGACCCGCGCGGAGTCGCCCGCCGCGACCTGTGCGCCACCGGACGGCGCGCCACCCGACTGCGGACCGGGGGCCGGGTCCGGCCCGTCCGACGGCTCGACGTCCCCCGGGGCGTCAGCCTCGGCGCCGTCCGGCGCCGGCGTGCCCGGGTTCGCGGCGACGTCGGCCGCGTCGGCCCCCTCGGCCTTCTTCGGCCCCCGACGGAACAGACCCACGATCCCCACTCCTTCGACCGGCGCGTGCGCGCCCTCGTCCATGATCAACGTCGCCGACGACGACGGTAGTTCCGTCTCAGGCGATCCTCAGGCCGACGGCGTCGCCGCGCCCCACCCGCCGCTCGACCCGAACCCGCCGGTGCCGCGCACCGACGCGGGCAGGTCGTCCACCTCGACGAACTCCGCACGCTCGACGCGCTGCACCACGAGCTGGGCGATGCGGTCGCCGCGGCGCAGCTCCACGGCGTGCGCGGGGTCGGTGTTGTGCAGCGTGACCGCGATCTCCCCGCGGTACCCGGCGTCGACCGTGCCGGGCGCGTTGAGCACCGTGAGCCCGTGGCGGGACGCGAGGCCCGAGCGCGGGTGCACGAAGGCGGCGTACCCCTCGGGCAGGGCGATCGCCACACCCGTCGGCACGGTGTGCCGCCCCAGCGGCGGGAGCACCACGTCCTCGCGGGCGACCAGGTCGGCGCCCGCGTCACCGGGGTGCGCGTAGGCCGGGGCCGGCAGGTCGGGGTCCAGTCGGCGCAGCAGCACCGGCACGGCGGCGACTGCCCGCGCCGGCCCGTCGTCCGCTGTCGCCGCGTGCTCGCGGGCGGTCTCCGTCACGGGGGCCGACCCTACCCCCCGGCCGCCGGGCGCCACACCCACGGGCGCCACCCCGTGCACCCCGCCACGTCGCGGGTCGACGATGAGATCCTGGGGTCATGCCCGCACCTGCCGACCGCCCCGCCTCCACCGACGCCCCCACGACCCGTCCCGCCTTCCGCGAGCGGCTGTGGCCCGGCCCGCTGGGCTGGGTGGGGGTCGTGCTGTTCGGCACCGTCCTGGGCGTGGCGATGCTGCCGGTCGACGACCTGCTCGCCATCGTCGTCGCGGTGCTGGCCGTCCTCGGCGGGCTGGCCGTCGCCGTGCTGACGACGCCGCTCGTCCAGGTGGAGCGCGGCACCCTGCGCGCCGGCACCGCCCGCATCCCGGTGCGCCTGCTCGCGCAGCCGCGCGCGCTGACGCGCGAGGAGCTGCGCGTCGAGCTGGGACCGGCCCTGGACGCCCGCGCGTACGCGTGCCTGCGGTCGTGGATCGGCACCGCCGTGCGCGTCGAGGTGCGCGACCCGCAGGACCGGACGCCCTACTGGATCGTCTCCACGCGGCGACCGCAGGACCTCGTCGCCGCGCTCGGCGGCCGTGCGTCCGACGGCACGGCGTCCGACGGCACGGCGGGCTGAGCGGGCCGCACGCCGGACCCGCCCGGAGCGGGCAGCACGCTCGGCGAGAACGCAGTCGGCCGGTCACCCCGTGAGGGTGACCGGCCGTCGACGTCGGGCGTGGTGCAGGTCAGGCGGCGCACTCCGAGCAGACGGGCTGGCCGTCACGCTCGTAGGCGAGCTGGCTGCGGTGGTGGACCAGGAAGCACTTGGAGCACGTGAACTCGTCGGCCTGGCGGGGAAGGACGCGGACGGAGAGCTCCTCGCCGGACAGATCTGCTCCGGGCAGCTCGAATCCCTCGGCGGCCTCCGTCTCGTCCTCGTCCACCACGCCCGAGTTCTTGTCGGAGCGCCGGGCCTGGAGCTCCTGCAGCGAGTCCTCGCTGAGGTCCTCCTCGGTCTTGCGCGGGGCGTCGTAGTCGGTTGCCATGTGTGGCGTCACACTCCGTCTTCTGCCGTGGGGTCGTGTACGCGGGCTCAATGCCTCACGGCACTTTTTTGTTCCCCCGCGGGGACGGATTGTGCCCCACCCGGAGGGCCGATGCGACACGGACACGTGACCATGTCGCCGCAGGTGACACGGGCCACAGGCCGGAAAGCGCACCCACGCGCCGGGGCGCCGGCGCGTGGCCCCTCGCCGGCTCGCGGGTGGCCGGCGTAGGCGCACCCCGGGGGCACGTCAGGCGTCGTCGTCGCGGTCGGCGCCGAGCTCCTCGAGCAGGGCGACCAGGTCCGCCACGCGCTCCGCCGGGCCGGCGACGGCCATGGCGCTGCCGGCGGGACGCCCGCGCAGGCCTCGGACCTCGCCCCCGGCCTCGAGGACGACGAGCGCCGCCGCCGCCATGTCCCACGGCTGCAGGCCGCGCTCGTAGTGCAGGTCCAGCCGGCCGTCGGCGACGGCGCACAGGTCGAGCGCCGCGGAGCCGGCACGGCGGATGTCGCGCACCCGGGGCAGCAGCTCGACGAGCACGCGCGCCTGCGCCCGGCGGCGGGCGGCGACGTAGCCGAACCCGGTCCCCACCAGGCACTCGGCCAGCGGGGCCGGCGGGCCGAGCCGCAGCGGCCGGCCGTTCGCCCGGGCCCCCCGGCCGCGACCGGCCGTGTACGTGCGGGCCTCGGCCGGCGCGTGCACGCACCCGGCCAGCACGGTCCAGGTGGCCGGGTCGGGCGCCGTCCCCGCCGCGGCGGCCTGCGGGTCGACCACCGCCGCGAGGCTCACCGCGTACGCGGGGATGCCGTACAGGTAGTTCACCGTGCCGTCGATGGGGTCCACCACCCACGTCACGCCCGAGCCGCCCGCCCGGTACCCGCCCTCCTCGCCGAGCACGCCGTCGTCGGGCCGCAGCTCCGCCAGCGCCGCACGGACCAGCTCCTCGCTCGCGAGGTCCATCGCCGTGACGACGTCGACCGCGCTCGACTTGGTCGCGGCCACCCGCAGGTCCGCCGGCCGCCCCCCGTGCACGAGCGCGCCGGCACGGCGGGCCACGTCCGCGGCGACCGCCACCAGCGCGTCGACCTGCTCGGGCGTGGACACGGGACTCGTCGCGGTCATCCGCCCATCCTGCCGCAGGCGTTCGCGGCGACCGGGCGGGCCTCGTCCGGGGACGCACGCCCGCCCCGCCCCGCCGCGATGTGACGCAACCGGGTGACGGCGCACCGGGGCGAGGTGCACGCCCCCGCGTCTGATCGGTGGCAGTCTCCTCCGTGGAGCCCGGGGAGGTCGGATGGGTGAGCTGGAGCTGGTCGGTCTGCACGAGGACGGGGAGCACCTGGTCCTCGTCGCGCCCGACGGGCAGCGCTACCGCGTGCGCATCGACGAGCCGCTGCGCGCGGCCGTGCGACGCGACCGCCCGCAGCTGGAGCAGCTGCGCGCGGAGCAGGCGGGGACGCTGACGCCGCGCGAGATCCAGGCGCGCATCCGCGCCGGCGCGACCGCGCAGGAGGTCGCCGAGTCCTCGGGCGTGCCCGTCGAGTCCGTGCGCCGCTACGAGGGCCCCGTGCTCGCCGAGCGCGAGTGGGTCGCCGAGCAGGCGCGCGCCACGCGCGTCGGCCGCGACGCCGACGCGCCCGTGCTGGGCGACCTCGTGACGGACCGGCTCGCGGCGCGGGGGGTCGACCCGACCTCGCTCGCCTGGGACGCCGCCCGCGACGGCACCGGCCCGTGGACCGTCGTCGCGAGGTTCGTCGTCGCCGACGCGCCGCGCGAGGCCCGGTGGACGTACGACGCCGTGGGCCGCGCCGTCGTGGCCGTCGAGGACGAGGCGCGGTGGCTGTCCGAGACCGAGCTCGACGAGCCGGTGTCGCGGCGCCACCTGGCGGCCGTGCGCGACGTCGTGTTCGACATCGACGCGATGTCGCCGAGCACCGAGCCCGCACCGCCCCTCGAGGCACCCGAGCCGACGCACGTCCTGCTCGACGAGCTGCGCTCGCGGCGCGGCGTCCGGCAGCCGCTCGAGACCGACGGCGAGGACGACGAGGAGTTCGAGGGCTTCGGCCCGCAGCACGCGTTCGACTTCTCGGGCGCGGGCCCCGACGACGCGTCCGCCCCCGGAGCGCACCCGCTCGACGCCGACCCGGACCGCGAGGCCGTCGTGCTGACGCCGCCGCGCCCGGAGCGTCGGGAGCCGCCCGCCCTCGCCGGGCCGGCGCCGACGGCGCCCGGACCCGTGCCGGCGTCCGAACCCGTGACGCAGGCGGACGCGGCGGAGCGGCCCACGCCCGAGCGCCGTGCGCGACGCACGCGCGCGAAGGTGCCCAGCTGGGACGAGATCGTCTTCGGCGCGAAGCCCGAGTAGAGCGGGCCGCGGGCGGCGACCCTGCCGGGCGGCGACCAATTGCGCCCGGCGCGCAGCGCGGCTGCGGCGGCGTGCGCCCGGCCCGCCCGCGGGCCGGTGCGTCAGGCGTCGGTGCGGTGCGGCGACGTCTCCTCGAAGAGCGCGTGCTCGGCCGGGCCCGCCACGGCCCGCGCGGTGGCGACCGTCATGCGCCGCACGTGGTGCCGGCGGCACAGGACCTCGTAGGCGACCTCGGCGGCGTGCTCGCGGTCGTCGGCCTCCACGTCGCCGACGACGACCTGCTCGCCCTCGACGACCATGACGCCGCCGACCGTGCGCGCGTTGTGGGTCGCCCGCGCGCCGCACCAGCACAGCGCCCGCACCTGCAGCACCTCGACCCGGTCCGCGAGCTCGACGAGCCGTGCGGACCCAGGGAAGAGCCGCGCCCGGAAGTCGGTCGTGATGCCGAACGCGAAGACGTCCGCGGACAGCTCGTCGACCACCCGGGCGAGCTGCTCGACCTGGGCGGCCGTGTAGAACTGCGCCTCGTCGACGACGAGGTAGTCGACCGGGCGGCCGCGGGTGCGGCGCGTGACGACCTCGGCCCAGAAGTCGGTCCGGTCGTCGACCTCCTCGGCGGTGCGGCGCAGGCCGAGCCGCGAGGAGATGGTCGCCGTGCCGGCGCGGTCCTGCCGGGTGAACAGCACGCCGTCGCGCCCGCGGGCGGCGTGGTTGTGGTGCATCTGCAGCGCCAGCGTCGACTTGCCGCAGTCCATCGTGCCGGAGAAGAAGACCAGCTCGGCCACGCGTCAGCCCTCCCCTCGTCGCGTCGCCCCGCGCGCCGTGGCACTGCCGGCGGTCGCACCGGTCATGCGTGCACCAGGAGGGGCACGAGCATCTCCCGCGCGGTCAGGGACCCGTGCACCCCGACGAGCGCGATCGAGGCGGGCGTCTGCGTGCGCGAGTCGACGACCGTCGCGGCGCCGGTCATCGCCACCACCACGTCCCCCACCACGGGCCGCACGTGGTCCGCGACGGGCCCGAACCAGCCGGCCCGCACGGCGTCGTCGCGCGTCGTGACGATCGCGTCGTCCGCGAGCGCGGTCCGCCACCGGTCGGCCACGGCGGCCGGGTCCGCGCCGGGCTCCAGGTGCAGGTGCAGCGCGCGCGGCTCGCCCGCGGTGAGGGCGACGCCCTCGCGCAGCAGGGGGTCGGTGCCGACGTCGCGGCGCAGCGCCGGTTCGACGTCGACCATGCCGTGGTCGGCGGTGACGACGAGGAGCGTGCCCCGGGGCAGCGAGCGCGCGAGGCGCGCCAGCGCGGCGTCGAGCTCGGCGAGCGCGTCGCCCCACTGCCAGGAGCCCCAGCCGTGGTGGTGCCCGGCCTTGTCGACCTCGCCCCAGTAGAGGTACGTGAGCCCGGGTGAACGCAGCGAGCGCACGGCGGCGTCGACGCGGTCGTCGAGCTGCTCGGCCGCGACGTACGCGGGCCCGCGCAGCGCGGCGTTCGTCAGCCCGGAGCCGGCGAACCGCGCGGGACCGACGCTCACCACCGGCAGGCCGGCCGCCACCGCGCGCTCGAGCACGGTCGGCTCCCGCTGCCACGTGCGCGCGTCCGGCAGGTCCGTCCAGGAGACGAGGTTGCCGAGCCGGCCGGTGGCGGGCACACGCACCGTGTACCCGAGCATGCACGTCGCGCCCGGCCCCGCACCCGTGCCGAACGTGCCGAGCGCCGTGGCCGTCGTCGACGGGAACGTCGTCACGAGCGGCTCGGTGCCCGGCAGCAGGGAGCGCAGGAACGGGGCGTGCCCGCCGCGCTCGACGAGGTTGAGGTGGCCGAGGCCGTCGACGAGCACGACGCACGCGCGCTCGACCAGCGGCAGCCCGAGCGCGTCGCGGGCGGCCGCGCCCCCCGGCAGGTCCGTGCCGAGGGCTGCCACGACGGCGGGCAGCACGTGCGCCAGCGACCGCGTGCCGGACCCGGGGAGGACGAGCTCCTCGGCGTCCCGTGTGACGGGCCCCGCGCTCACCGGCGCGCCGACGCGGCCGACAGCGTCCGCCCGAAGGCCATGGCGGCACGCACCGCGTCACGCCCCTCGGCCGCTGCGCTGACGCGCACGACGACGTCGTCGGGCGTGAGCGTGCCGGTCAGGCCGTGGTCCGCGTCGCAGGAGGGGTCCGGGCAGCTCGCGGGCTCGAGGTCGACGCGCTGCACGGCCCCCCAGCCGATGGCGAGCGTCAGCTCGGTGGCACCGTCGCCCCGGCGGTGCTCCTGCGGGTTGGGCACGACGTGCGTCACCGCCACCGAGCGCAGCTCGGACAGCGGGACCGCCTCCGTCGTCGCCGACGCGCTGGCCGACGGGTGCTCGGAGTCCGCGGGGTGGTCGTCCACGTGCGCCACGACGAGCCGCGTCGGGGTCAGCGCCAGCACGGTGACGTGCCGGCGGACCTCGTTCGCGTCGAACGTGGTCTCGGGATGCACCAGGTGGGCCACCACGTCCTCGCCGGCGAGGGCGAGGTCGAGGACGTCGCTCACGAGCTCCGGGTAGTAGCCGGCGCGGTGCAGGTCGTGCTGGAGGGTCGTCGACGGAGCGGGCACGGGTCCATCCTCCCACTCCCGGCGGCGTCGCCTCACGTCCGCGCCAGGCGGCGCAGCGTGTCGGCGCGGTCGGCGGGTGCGACGGACGCGGTGGCGCCGAGCACGGCGAGCCCCGACGTCGACACGACCACGGGGGCGAGCTCCAGCGAGCGCAGGTCCGGCAGGGCGTCGGCGAGCACCGACACGCGGGCCACGAGGTCCTCCACCGCCGCGACGTCGAGCGGCGGCAGCCCGCGGTAGCCGAACAGGCGCGGGGCGGCGCGCGGGCGGCGGACGATGTCCGCCACGTCGACGTCCGTGAGCGGCGGCACGCCGTAGGCCACGTCACCCAGCAGGTCCGTCGCGTCACCCGACAGGCCGAAGCTGATGACGGGACCGAACAGCGGGTCCTCGGCCGACCGGACGACGCAGGGCACCCCGTGCGGGGCCATCGCCTGCACCTCCAGCGGCGGGGTGTCCGGGCCGAGGTCGTGGTCGGCCGCGAGCGCGAGGATACCCGCGACGTCCGCGCGCATCTCGGCGGCGTCCGCGACGTCGAGCCGCACGCCCCCGAGGTCCGCGCGGTGGCGCAGCGCCGGCACCGTGGTCTTCACCGCGACCGGCCAGCCCAGCCGCTCGGCGGCGGCGACGGCCTCGTCCAGGTCCTGCACGCGCACCGACGGCTGCACGCGCACGCCGACGGTGGCGAGGAGCTCGGCGACGTCCGCGGGCGACAGCGGGACGGGCGCGCCGTCGGTCGCGTGCCCGTCGGCCAGCCGCGCGGCGACGAGCCGCTCGGCGGCGCGGGTGTCGACGCCCTCGGGACGCACGGGCCGGCCGCGGTCCGTGCCGCGCCACGCGGCGTACCGGGCGGCGTGGCCGAGCGCCACGACGGCGTCCTCGGGGGCGCTGTAGGCCGGCACCGTCCGCAGCCGGCCCGTGGGGTCCGGCGCGGTGAGCTCGGCGGTGATGCCGCGCAGGCCGACCATGCACGCGACCGTCGTCCGGCCCGTCTCGGCCGCGGCCCGGGCCACCTCGCGCGGCACGACGGGGTCACCCGCGCCGAGCGTGGGCAGGCGCACCGCCACGACGACGTCCGTCTGCGGGTCCGCGTACAGCCGGTCCACGGTGTCCCGGACCTCGTCGGCGCGCGCGTCCTCGACGAGGAGCTCGACCCGACCCGTCACGACGAGCCCGGCCGCGGCCGCGGCCTCGGCGACGAGCGCCGCGACGCTCGCCGAGCTCGCGAGGATCGACGTGCGGCGGCCGGCCGGCAGCGGCTGGTGCGCCAGCACCTGCACCACGTCGAGCAGCTGGTGCTGGTTCTCGACGCGGACCACGCCGGACTGGCGCATGACCTCCTCGAGGGTGCGCCGCGGCGCACGGGTCGGGCGCACGGCGTGGCCGGGCGGCACGACCTGGCCCGAGCGCCCGGCCGTCACGACGACCACGGGCTTGTGCGCCGCGAGCCGGCGCGCGACCCGCGAGAACTTGCGCGGGTTGCCGATCGACTCCAGGTACAGCCCGACGACGTCCGTGCCGTCGTCCTCGCCCCAGAACTGCATCAGGTCGTTGCCCGACACGTCGGCGCGGTGCCCGGCGGACACGAAGTGGGCGAGGCCGAGGCCCCGGCGGTCCACGGCGGCGAGCAGCGGCACGGCGAGGGGCGCCGACTGGCAGAACAGGCCGATCCGGCCGGGGCGTGGCGGGTGCTCCGCGAGCGACACGTCGAGGGTCGTGCCGTCGGGCTGGCTGATGATGCCGAACGACGCCGGGCCGACGAGGCGCATCCCGGAGCCGTGCACCACCCCGAGCAGGAGCCGCAGACGCGCGAGGCCCTCGGGGCCGGCCTCCGCGAAGCCCGACGACAGCAGCACGAGCCCGCGCACGCCGAGCGCGCCGAGCCGGCGGGCGACGTCGAGGACCTGCTCGGGCGGCAGCACGACCACGGCCAGCTCGACGGGCCCCGGGACGTCGTCGACGTGGGCGTGGTGGTGCACGCCGTCGCGCTCCCCCGGGCCGGTCCCGACGCCGACGGCGTGGACGGTGAGCGCACCCTCGCGGGCACCCGGCACGAGGCCCGCCAGCACGCGCTCGGCGTGCGCCCGGTGCAGCGCCCGGGCGGGCCGGGGCCCGGGGCCCACGACGAGCACGGACCGGGCGGCCAGCAGGGCGCGCATCGACCGCGCCTCGGCGCGGTGCTCGCGGTCCGCCATGACGGCCAGCGACCGCTCGGTCGGGTCGATGTCGAAGATCACCTGGACGACGCCGTCCTCCGTGCGCTGGCGCACCTCGTACCCGGCGTCGCGGAACACGTTCAGCATGCGGCCGTTCTGCGGCAGCACCTCGGCGACGAAGCGGCGCACGCCCCGCTCGCGCGCGGCGGCCGCGAGGTGCTCCAGCAGCACCGACGCCAGACCCTTGCCCTGGTGCGCGTCCGCGATGTTGAACGCCACCTCCGCGGTCTCCCCCTCGACGCGGTCGTAGCGCGCGACGCCGATGATGCGCTCGGGGGCGTCGACGGGCGCCGGTGCGGCGGCGCCCTCGTCGGCGCCCGCCGCAGCGGGCCCGGCGCCGGGCGCGGCGGTCACCGCGACGAGCGCGACCCGGTCGACGTGGTCGACCGAGACGAGCCGGGCGAGGTCGCGCTCCGGCAGGCGCTCCAGCGCGGCGAAGAACCGCAGGAACGTGGAGCGCTCGGACTGCGCGACGTGGAACGCCTGCAGGGCGTCGGCGTCACCGGGCCGGATGGGGCGCAGCCGGGTGGTCGACCCGTCGTGCAGCACGACGTCCGCCTCCCACGCGGCGGGGTACGAGGGGGCGCCCGGCTCCGCCGGCACGCCGTGGGGCGGGCGGGGGACGACGTCGGCCATGCCCGCCAGGCTAGCGGGGCCCCGCACCTGGCTCGCCCCGGCGCCGACGTCCGCGGGCGTGCCGTGGCCCCGGCGGACGCCCGTGCGCGCGAGAATGGGGCGTCGCGGCGCCCGCCGCGTGCCCGCACCCCGAGGAGCAGACCACCCCATGGCGCGTCGTCCCGCGACCCCCGACCTGCCGCCCGAGGACCTCGTCGAGAAGATCGTCGACATCGACGTCGCCACCGAGATGGAGGGGTCGTTCCTCGAGTACGCGTACTCGGTCATCTACTCGCGGGCGCTGCCGGACGCGCGGGACGGCCTCAAGCCGGTGCAGCGGCGCATCGTCTACCAGATGGCCGACATGGGGCTGCGGCCGGACCGGCCGTACGTGAAGTCGGCGCGCGTCGTCGGCGAGGTCATGGGCAAGCTGCACCCGCACGGCGACGCGCCGATCTACGACGCGATGGTCCGCCTCGCGCAGGCGTTCTCCCTGCGCCTGCCGCTGGTCGACGGGCACGGCAACTTCGGGTCGCTCGACGACGGTCCCGCCGCGTCCCGGTACACCGAGGCGCGCATGGCGCCGTCGGCCATGGCGATGACGCAGGGGCTCGACGAGGACGTCGTCGACCTCGTGCCCAACTACGACAGCAAGCTGACCCAGCCGTCGGTGCTGCCGGCGGCGATCCCGAACCTGCTGGTCAACGGCGCGACCGGCATCGCGGTCGGCATGGCCACGAACATGGCCCCGCACAACCTCGTCGAGGTCGTCGCCGCGGCGCGCCACCTGGTGCTGCACCCCGACGCCACCCTCGAGGACCTCATGCGCTTCGTCCCGGGGCCCGACCTGCCCACGGGCGGCAAGATCGTGGGGCTCGACGGCGTGCGCGACGCGTACCGGACCGGCCGCGGGGCGTTCCGCACGCGCGCGACGGCACGCATCGAGAACGTCACCCCCAAGCGCAAGGGCATCGTCGTCACGGAGCTGCCCTACCTCGTGGGCCCCGAGAAGGTCATCGAGAAGATCAAGGAGGGCGTGCAGTCCAAGAAGCTCTCGGGCATCTCGGACGCCGTCGACCTCACCGACCGCCAGCACGGCCTGCGCCTCGTCATCGAGATCAAGACCGGGTTCCACCCCGAGGCGGTGCTCGAGCAGCTCTACCGCTACACGCCGATGGAGGACTCGTTCTCCATCAACAACGTGGCGCTGGTCGACGGCCAGCCCCGCACGCTGGGCCTGCGCGAGCTGCTGCAGGTGTGGGTCGGCCACCGCATCGACGTCGTGCGGCGGCGCTCGCGGTACCGCCTGCGCAAGCGGCAGGAGCGGCTGCACCTCGTCGAGGGCCTGCTCGTCGCGATCGTCGACATCGACGAGGTCATCCAGGTGATCCGCACGTCGGACGACTCCGACGAGGCGCGCACGCGCCTGCGCTCGGTCTTCGACCTGTCCGAGCCGCAGGCCGAGTACATCCTCGAGCTGCGGCTGCGCCGCCTGACGAGGTTCTCCCGGCTCGACCTCGAGCGCGAGCAGCAGGAGCTGCGCGAGGAGATCGCCCGGCTGGAGGCCCTCCTCGCCGACGAGGCGCTCCTGCGCGGCCTGGTGTCCGACGAGATGGCCGAGGTCGCGGCGACGTACGGCACACCGCGCCGCACGATCCTGCTGGAGCACGCGGGCGGTGCCAGCGTCGCCGGCGCCGCCGCCGTGCCCGCGGGCCGCGGGCGGGCCGCCGCACCGCTGGAGATCCCCGACGCGCCGTGCTGGGCGCTGCTGTCCGCGACGGGGCTGCTGGCCCGCACCGGCGACGACGACGCCCCCGGTCGTGGGGACGGGACCCGGCGCAGCCGGCACGACGTCGTCGCGTCGGCCGTGCCGACGACCGCCCGGGCGGAGGTCGGCGCGCTGACGTCGCGCGGCCGCGTGCTGCGCGTGCCCGTCCTCGACCTGCCCTCGCTGCCCCCGACGGACGGTCCGCCGACGCTGTCGGGCGGGCTGCCGGTCGGGGAGGCGGTCACGTTGGAGAAGGACGAGCGCGTGGTCGCCCTCGTCCCCCTGACCGCCGACGCACCGCCGCTCGCGCTGGCGACCGCGCAAGGCGTCGTCAAGCGCGTCACGCCCGGCGACGTGCCGGGCAACCGGGACGCCTGGGAGGTCATCGGGCTCAAGGACGGCGACGAGGTCGTCGGCGGCGCGGCCGCGCGGGACGAGGACGAGCTCGTCCTGGTCTCGACCGACACGTCGCTCCTGCACTTCCCCGCCTCGCACGTGCGCCCGCAGGGGCGCGCCGCCGGGGGGATGTCCGGCATGAAGCTGGGCGCCGGCGCGCGGGTCGTCGCGTTCTCGGTCGTGCGGCCGGAGGACCCGGACCCGGTGGTCGTCACCGTCGCCGGCGCGTCGTCGGCGCTGCCCGGCACGCAGACCGGCTCGGCCAAGGTCACGCCGTTCGCGCTGTACCCGGCGAAGGGCCGCGCGACCGGAGGCGTCCGCTCGCACCGGTTCCTCAAGGGTGAGGACGCGCTGATCCTCGCGCACGTGGGCGCCGCGCCGGCCCGCGCGACCGGCTCCGGCGGGCAGCCCGTACCGCTGCCCGAGCCCGACCCCCGGCGCGACGGCTCCGGCACGCCGCTGGCGGCGCCGGTGCACGCGATCGGCTGACGCGCGGCACCCTGCCCCGTGTCGTCGGCGGGGCCGGGGCCGTCCTACCGTGGGCGCGTGGCACCCGCGCTCCAGCTCCCCCGGTCCGTCCTGCTCGCGCTCTGGCTCGCCGCCCCGGCGGACGCGCGGCGCGCGACCCTCGCGGTGCAGGGCGAGGACGAGCCGCACGTCGTGCACCGCGGCGAGGACGACGTCGTCCCGCTGGTGCAGTGGCTGACCGACTCCCCGCCGGCGGTGGAGGTCGGCGTGGCGCTGCCCGTGCCGGGCGACCCCGTGGCCGTCCCGCCGCCCGCCTCGGGGCCGGCCGCGCAGTCGGGCGAGTGCGTCCTGGTGGCCCGCGGCGACGGCGCGACGGCCGTCGCCGTCCCGCACGTGCAGCGGTTCGGGTCGGAGTACGAGCCGGGGCACCTCGTGCGGTGGGACGTCGTCGAGGTGGCGGACTGGCGGCCCGCCGCGCACGCCCAGGTGGGGTCCCTGGAGGAGGCCGAGCGCGCCCTGCGGGACGGCCTACGCACCGCCACGGAGGCGCTGGTCGAGCTCGACGTGGCGAGCTGGCGCGCCGACGCGGCGGACGAGATCGCGACCGTGCGCGACGGTGCGCTCACCCCCTCCCGCCTCCCGACCGGTCTCGAGGGTCAGCGCCTGCGGGTGCTGACCAGCGCCGCGCGGCTGCGCGCGATCGTCCGGCTGGCGGCCCGCGACGACGGCGGCGCCGTCAACCTGTGGCAGGCGGACCAGCGCTCGACGGCGCTGCGCGAGGTCGACCGGGTGGCGCGGCGCGCGATGGCGGCGGCCGCGACGCGGCTGACCCGCTGAGCCGTCAGGCGCCCAGCACCGCGCGGTACACCTCGAGCGTGCGCTCGCCGACGGCGCGCCACGAGAAGTGCTCCTCGACCCGGCGGCGGGAGGCCACGCCGAACGCCCTCGCCCGTTCCCGGTCCGCCACCGCGTCCGCGAGCGCCGCACCGAGGTCGGCGACGAAGCGGTCGGGGTCGACGGGGGTGCCCGTGCCGTCCTGCACCTGCTCGATGGGCACGAGCCACCCGGTCACGCCGTCGTCGACGACCTCCGGGATGCCGCCGGTGGCCGTGCCGACGACGGGCAGGCCGACGGCCATCGCCTCGAGGTTGACGATGCCCAGCGGCTCGTAGACCGACGGGCACACGAACACCGTGCCGTGCGCGAGGACCGCCACGAGGTCCTCGCGCGGCAGCATCCGCTCGATCCACACGACGCCCGTGCGGCGCCCCTGCAGCGCCTCGACGAGGCCGCTGACCTCCGCCATGATCTCGGGCGTGTCGGGGGCGCCGGCGCACAGCACGAGCTGCACGTCCGCGGGCAGCGCCTCGGCGGCCCGCAGCAGGTACGGCAGGCCCTTCTGCCGGGTGATCCGCCCGACGAACACGACCGCGGGGCGGTCCGGGTCGATGCCGAGGCCCTCGACGACGGCGCGCGCCCGCGCGGTGGCCTCGGGCCCCTCGGGGCGGCGCCACCCGTCGAGGTCGATGCCGTTGTGCACGACGTGCACCCTCGCGGGGTCCACCGCCGGGTACGCGCGCAGGATGTCGGCACGCATGCCCGCGCTGACCGCGATCACGCCCGCGGCCGCCTCGTACGCGGTGCGCTCGACCCACGACGACAGCGCGTACCCGCCGCCGAGCTGCTCGGCCTTCCAGGGGCGCAGCGGCTCGAGGCTGTGCGCGGTCACGACGTGCGGCACGCCGTACAGCAGTGACGCCAGGTGCCCGGCGAGGTTCGCGTACCAGGTGTGCGAGTGCACCAGGTCGGTGGGCCCGCCCGCGTCGTCACGCGCGATGCCGTCGACGATCGAGAGGTCCACGCCCATCGTCGCGAGCGCCGGGTTGGCGTCCCGGAGCGCGTCCGGGACGGCGTAGCCGTGCGTGCCCGGCTCCGCGACGGGCACGTCGAACGCGTGCACGCGCACGTCGACCAGGTCGCGCAGCACGGCCGTCAGCCCCGCGACGTGGACGCCCGCGCCCCCGTACACGTGCGGCGGGTACTCGCGGGTCAGCAGGTCGACGCGCACGGGGAGCCTCCAGGTCGTGACAGGCCAGGTCAGCCGGTCGTGGACGACACGCTAGCGCGCACGCCGCGTCGCCTCGCTGCGAGCGGCCGGCGGCCCTAGGTTGGGTCCATGCCAGCGCCGCGTGTCCTCGCCATCGTCCTCGCCGGGGGGGAGGGCAAGCGCCTGATGCCGCTGACCGCGCACCGCGCGAAGCCCGCGGTCCCGTTCGGGGGCATCTACCGCCTCATCGACTTCGCGCTGTCGAACGTCATCAACTCGCACTACCTGCACGTGATCGTGCTCACGCAGTACAAGTCGCACAGCCTCGACCGGCACGTGTCGCGCACGTGGCGCATGTCGCCGCTGCTGGGCAACTACGTCGCCGCCGTCCCGGCGCAGCAGCGCGTGGGCAAGCACTGGTACCTCGGCAGCGCCGACGCGATCTACCAGTGCCTCAACATCATCGACGACGAGCGCCCCGACATCGTGGTCGTGGTCGGCGCCGACCACGTCTACCGCATGGACTTCTCCCAGATGGTCGACTCGCACATCGAGTCGGGCGCCGAGCTGACCGTGGCGGGCATCCGGCAGCCGATCGGCATGGCGGACCAGTTCGGCGTCATCGAGACCGAGCCGTCCGACCCGACCCGCATCGCCGCCTTCCGCGAGAAGCCGTCGGACCCGACGCCGGTGCCCGGCTCGCCGACGGAGATCCTCGCGTCGATGGGCAACTACGTGGCGGACGCGGACGCGCTGGTGCGGGCCGTGACCGCCGACGCGGAGGACGTGAACTCCCGGCACGACATGGGCGGCGACATCGTGCCGTGGTTCGTCGAGCGCGGGACCGCGGGCGTGTACGACTTCATCCGCAACGACGTGCCCGGCTCGACCGACCGCGACCGCGACTACTGGCGGGACGTCGGCACCATCGACTCCTACTACGACGCCAACCAGGACCTGATCTCGATCGAGCCGGTCTTCAACCTCTACAACGGCGAGTGGCCGCTGTTCACGGGGTACACCGGCCTGCCGCCGGCGAAGTTCGTGCACGCGGGTGCCGGGCGCCTCGGGCACGCCGCGGACTCGATCGTGTCGCCGGGCGTCCTCGTCTCGGGTGCCACGGTGTCCTCGTCGGTCCTGTCCCCCGGCGTGCGCCTGCACTCGTGGGCGCAGGTCACGGACTCGGTGCTGATGGACGGCGTGCAGGTGTCGCGCTACGCGCAGGTGCACCGGGCGATCCTGGACAAGAACGTGATCGTCCCGGAGCGGGCGCGCGTCGGCCTCGACCACGAGCACGACCGCGCGCGCGGGTTCACCGTGACGGACAGCGGCATCACGGTGGTGCCGAAGGGCTCGGTCATCGACGACTGACCGCCGCCTGGCGGACGCCCCACCGTGCCGGCGGTGCCCCGCACTAGCCTGCCGGGCGTGGACAGCACCCCCGCGCGCCCCGCCGTCGCGACCGACACCCGCCGGCTCGTCGTGATGGACGTCGACTCGACGCTCATCACGGGCGAGGTCGTCGAGATGCTCGCGGCGCGCGCCGGGTCGCTCCCCCTCGTCGCGGCGATCACCGAGCGGGCGATGCGCGGCGAGATCGACTTCGGGCAGTCGCTGCGCGAGCGCGTCGCGACGCTGGAGGGCCTGCCGGTCGCCGTGTTCGACGAGGTCCTGGCCGAGGTGGAGCTGACCCCGGGCGCCACCGAGCTGGTGGCGGAGCTGCGGGCGCGGGACTGGCCCGTCGGGCTGGTCTCGGGCGGCTTCCTGGAGGTCGTGCGCCCGCTGGCGGCGCGCCTGGGCATCACGCGCGTGCACGCGAACCGGCTCGAGGTCGCCGAGGGCCGGCTCACCGGGCGCGTGGACGGCCCCGTCGTCGACCGGGCCGCGAAGGCGGCGACGCTCGCGGCGTGGGCGGCCGAGCTCGGCGTGCCGATGGACCGCACGGTCGCGATCGGTGACGGCGCGAACGACCTCGACATGCTGGCCGCCGCCGCCACGGGCATCGCGTTCAACGCCAAGCCGGTCGTCGCGCGCGCCGCGGACGCCGCCGTCGACGGACGGCTCGACGCCGTGCTGGCGCTGGAGCCGTTCGCCCGCTGACGAGCCAGGCCCGACGCACGTCGCAAGCTGCGCCGTGCCCGACGCGCGTCGGGACCTGCGCCGTGCCCGACGGGCCCGCGGGTCCGCCCGGGCCTCAGTCGCCGGCGGCGACGCGCACGAGCCGCAGGGCGCCGGGCGCGGTCGCGTCCCAGGGGCCGTCGAGCTCGAGCACGGACCACGCAGCCGTCGGCACGCCGCGCTGCACGCGGGCCAGGACCTCCGCGTCGGACCCCTCGCCCGCGAGGGTCGCGGCGGCGTGCGACATGGTCGGCTCGTGGCCGACGACGAGCACGGTCGCGGCGTCGGCGGGCACCTGCTGCACGGCCGCGGCCAGGTCGCCGGTCGTCGCGGCGTACAGGTCGTCGCTCACCGTGACGACCGCCGCGGGCGCGCCCGCGGCGGCCAGCGCGGTCCGGACGAGCTCCCACGTCTGCCGGGTGCGCAGGGCCGACGAGCAGAGCACGTGCGTCGGCGCGAGGCCGGCCGCGGCGAGCGCCGCACCGGCCGCGGACGCCTGCCGGCGGCCCACGAGCGCGAGCGGGCGGTCGTGGTCGGCCAGCGCACCGGCGGGCTCGGCCTTGGCGTGCCGCAGCAGCACGAGTCGGTGGGAAGTCACGTCACCAGCGTCCCACCGCGCACGGCCGGTGCGTCGCGCCGTCCGCCCGCGGCGGGCGTGACGTGCGCGACGTCCGGCGTCGTGCGTCCGTGCTCACGGCCCGCAGGTCACGGACACCGAGGTCACAGGCCCGAGGTCAGGCCCGAGGTCACAGGCCCATCGCGTGGACGCCGCCGTCGACGTGCACGATCTCCCCCGTCGTCGCGGGGAACCAGTCCGACAGGAGCGCCGCGACGGCCCGGGCCGTCGGCTCGGGGTCCGTGACGTCCCAGCCGAGGGGTGCGCGCTCCGGCCAGCCGCCCTCCATCGCCTCGAAGCCGGGGATCGACTTCGCGGCCGTCGTGCGGATGGGGCCGGCCGAGACGAGGTTGACGCGGATCCCCCGGGGGCCGAGGTCGCGTGCGAGGTACCGGGCGGTCGACTCGAACGCCGCCTTCGCCACGCCCATCCAGTCGTAGACCGGCCACGCGTAGCGGGCGTCGAACGTGAGGCCGACGACCGACCCGCCGGGGCCCAGGAGCGGCAGGGTCGCCACCGCGAGCGACTTCAGCGAGTACGCGCTGATCTGCACGGCCGTCGCCACGTCGTCCCACTCCCCCGCGAGGAAGTTGCCGCCCATGACGGACTGCGGCGCGAAGCCGATGGAGTGCACGACGCCGTCGAGGTGGTCGACGTGCTCGCGCACGCGGTCCGCGAGGGCCGCGAGGTCGTCCGCCGACGTGACGTCGAGCTCGACGACCGGCGCCGGCTTCGGCAGCCGCCGCGCGATCGCCTGGGTCAGGCGCAGCTGGCGCCCGAAGGACGACAGGACCACGTGCGCACCCTGCTCCTGCGCGAGCCGCGCGACGTGGAACGCGATCGAGCTGTCCGTGAGGACCCCGGTGACCAGGAGCGTCTTGCCCTCGAGCAGTGCCATGAAGGTTCCTTCCGTACGGGAACGATGGGGCCGCGTGCGCGCGGCGGCGTGGGGGGGTGGGCGGGGATGCCGGGGCGTCAGTGCCCCATGCCGAGGCCGCCGTCGACGGGCACGACGGCGCCCGAGACGTACGCGGCGCCGTCGGACGCCAGGAACTCGACGACGCGGGCCACCTCGTCGGCGTGACCGAACCGGCCGGCCGGGATGGCGGCGAGGTACGCGTCCTGGCGGTCCTGCGGGAGCGCCTTCGTCATGTCGGTGTCGATGAACCCGGGGGCGACGACGTTCGCGGTGATGTTGCGCCCGCCCAGCTCCCGCGTGATCGAGCGGGCCATGCCGACGAGCGCCGCCTTCGACGCGGCGTAGTTCACCTGGCCCGGCGAGCCGTACATGCCGACGACCGAGGAGATGAGGACGATGCGGCCGCGGCGCAGCCGGATCATGCCCTTGCTGGCGCGCCGCACGACGCGGAAGGAGCCGGTGAGGTTGACGTCGAGCACCTCGGCGAACTCGTCGTCGGTCATGCGCATGAGGAGCTGGTCGCGCGTGACGCCGGCGTTCGCGACGACCACCTCCACCGGACCCTGCGCCGCCTCGACCTGCGTGAACGCGGCGTCGACGGCGGCGGTGTCGCGCACGTCGGCGCGGACCTCCAGGACACCGTCGGGCGCGCTGCCGGACCGCACGATCGTGGCGACCGCGTCACCGGCGGCGACGAACCGCTCGGCGATGGCCCGCCCGATGCCCCGGTTGGCGCCCGTCACGAGGACGCTGCGCGGGGCCCGGACCGGGGCGGCGGTGCCGGGGGTGGCGGCGGTGGGCTCGGGTGTCGTCGCAGGCACGGGTCACGACGCTAGCCCACGGCCCCCGGCCCGCAGGGGGTGCCGGCGCGCACGAGTTGCCCCGCCCCCGTTGTGGGAGCCCCACAACGACGGACGGCGCCTACCATGGGGTGTGAGCACCCGACGGCGCCGCGACCTCCCGCCGGAGGAGGTGCACCGCATCACGTCCGCCCCCGAGCCGCTGGCCGACGACCTCGCCCGGCGGCAGCGCCGGTACCTGTGGCAGATGGGGATCCGCGTCCTCTGCTTCCTCGCGGCGGGGCTGCTGTGGGCGCACGTGCCCGTCGCGGTGCCGCTGGTGCTGCTCGCGGCGGCGGTGGTGCTGCCCTACGTCGCGGTGCTGCTCGCCAACGCGGGCCGCGAGCGACGCGTCGAGGGTGACGTCTACCTCACGCCGCGGGAGCTGGGCGCCGCCCCGCGCGGCGGTGACCTGGGAGGGTCCTGATGAGCACGGCCGTGCCGGACGTCGTCGACGAGCTGGTGTGCAGCGCCCGGGGGTGCCGCGGCGAGGCGACGTGGGGCGTGCTGTGGAACAACCCACGCCTGCACACGCCCGAGCGGCGCAAGGTGTGGCTCGCGTGCGACGAGCACCGCACGCACCTCGGGGAGTACCTCGAGGTGCGGGGCTTCCTCAAGGACGTCGTGCCCGTCACCGACCTCGAGCGGGCGGCCCCGTGAGCGGCGCGCCCGCGCGCACGTCCGTCCCGGTGCACGGTGAGGCCGCCGGCCCCGGAGGCGCCGGCCCTGCCGGCGCCGACCTCGGGCCCGTCCGCCCCGGACCGCCGCCCGGCGCCGCCCCGCGCGAGGCGCGCGCCGACGCCCGCCGGCGCGCCCTGGGCCTGCTCGCACTCGCCGTGGTGGTCGCCGTCGTGTGCACGTTCCTCGGCCGCTGGCAGTGGCACCGCCACGTGGCGCGGTCGGAGGCGATCGCGGTCGTCGAGGCCAACTACGCCGCGGCCGCGGTCGACCTGGACGAGGTGGTCCCGGACCCCGACGCCCCGCTGCCCGCCGACGACGCGTGGCGCGCGGTCACCGTGACGGGCCGCTACCTCCCCGACGCGACGGTGCTGCTGCGCAACCGGCCCGTCGCCGGCTCCCCCTCGTACCACGTGCTCGTGCCGCTGCTCGTCACGGACGCGGCACCCGACCGCTTCGGCACGCCCGCGGGCGCCGGACGCGTCCTGGTCGTCGACCGCGGCTGGGTGCCGACCGGTCAGGACGGGTCCGCGGGCGTCGACGTGCCGGCCCCGCCCGCCGGCGACGTGCGGGTGACCGTCCGCCTGCGCCCGGGCGAGGCGGCGAGCGACCGCGACGCCCCGGCCGGGCAGGTGCAGGCCATCGCGCCGGCCCAGGTGCTCGCGGCGGGCGGCGACGCCGTGCCCGCCGACGCCGCGCCGTACGCCGCGTACGGCGGCCTGCTCGAGGAGCAGCCCGCACCCGCGGAGACCCTCGGTGCCCTGCCGGCGCCCAGCACGGCCCCCGGCTCGCACCTGTCGTACGCCTTCCAGTGGTGGGTGTTCGCGCTGGGCGGCCTGGTCGCGTTCTCCGTGGCGGCGCGGCGGGAGTGGCGCGACGCGGCGGGCCTGCCCGACGGCTCGCCCGACGCCGGCGGCCCCGCGGACCCGGCAGCCCCGGCGCCTGCCGCGGCGCGGCGCCGGCGGCCACCCGGGCGCGACGAGGTCGACGAGGACGCCGAGATCGACGCCCAGCTGGCCGCGGGCGGGCCGCCGGGTCAGACCGGCGCGGTCACGCCAGCGCGATGAGGTCGAGGTAGTCGGGCCCCCAGAGGTCCTCGTCACCGTCGGGCAGCAGCAGCACCCGCTCGGGCTCGAGCGCGGCCACGGCGCCCTCGTCGTGGCTGACGAGCACGACCGCGCCCTTGTACCCGCGCAGCGCCGCGAGGATCTCCTCGCGGGACGCCGGGTCCAGGTTGTTCGTCGGCTCGTCGAGCAGCAGGACGTTCGCGCTCGACACGACGAGCGCCGCGAGCGCGAGACGTGTCTTCTCGCCGCCGGACAGCACCCGCGCCGGCTTGTCCGCGTCGTCGCCGGAGAACAGGAACGAGCCGAGCACCGAGCGCACCTGGGTGTCGGTGAGGTCGGGCGCCGCCGTCCGCAGGTTCTCCACGACCGTGCGGTCGAGGTCGAGGGTCTCGTGCTCCTGCGCGTAGTACCCGAGCTTGAGGCCGTGGCCGGGCTTGACCTCGCCCGTGTCCGGCTTCTCGATCCCGCCGAGCATGCGCAGCAGCGTCGTCTTGCCGGCACCGTTGAGGCCCAGCACGACCACCTTGCTGCCCCGGTCGATCGCGAGGCTGACGTCGGTGAAGACCTCCTGCGAGCCGTACGACTTCGACAGGCCCTCGGCGGTGATGGGCGTGCGCCCGCTCGGCGCGGGGTCGGGGAACCGCAGCTTCGCGACCTTGTCGGAGACGCGTGCGGCCTCGAGGCCCGAGAGCATGCGCTCGGCGCGGCGGGCCATGTTCTGCGCGGCGACGGCCTTCGTGGCCTTGGCGCGCATCTTGTCGGCCTGCGCGTGGAGCGCGGCGGCCTTCTTCTCCGCGTTGGCGCGCTCGCGCCGGCGCCGCTTCTCGTCCGTCTCCCGCTGGAGCAGGTAGGCGTCCCAGCCGAGGTTGTACTGGTCGAGCTGGGCCCGGTTGGCGTCCAGGTGGAACACCTTGTTCACCGTCGCGCGCAGCAGCTCGACGTCGTGGCTGATGACGAGGAAGCCGCCGGGGAACGCCTTGAGGTAGTCGCGCAGCCAGACGATCGAGTCGGCGTCGAGGTGGTTGGTCGGCTCGTCGAGCAGCAGGGTGTCCGCACCCGAGAACAGGATGCGGGCCAGCTCGACGCGGCGGCGCTGACCGCCCGAGAGCGTGCCGAGCTCCTGCCCGAGCACGCGCTCGTCGAGACCGAGGGCCGCGGTGATGCGGTGCGCCTCGGACTCGGCCGCGTAGCCCCCGGCGGCGGTGAAGCGCGCCTCCAGCTTCGTGTACCGCTCCATGGCGCGGTCGCGCGTCGCGTCGTCCGCGGACGCCATGGCGCCCTCGGTCTCCCGCATCGCGGCGAGCACGGCGTCGAGACCGCGGGCCGAGAGCACGCGGTCCATCGACAGCTGCGTGAGGTCGCCCGAGGCCGGGTCCTGTGGCAGGTAGCCGACGTCTCCCCCGAGCGAGACCTGCCCGCCGGTCGGCTGGGTCTGGCCCGCGAGGGTCTTGGTGAGGGTCGTCTTGCCGGCGCCGTTACGGCCGACGAGACCGATCCGGTCGCCGGCGGCGATGCGGAAGGTCGTGGGTTCGAGCAGGACGCGTGCGCCCACGCGGAGCTCGACGGCCGAGGCGGTGATCACTGGTGGTTTCCTCCGACGACGCCGGGAGGGTTCTGGAGCCCGGCACAAACGCCCCCAGTCTACCGAGCCGCTAGCGTGACGAGCGGCTCAGGGGCCCCACGGCCGACGACGGTCCGGTCACACCGGCCACCCGAGGGGTGCCGCGACTGCGGCGCCCCGACACTCCCCGCGGAAGGCGACCCATGTCCAGCGCTTTCGACGAGACCACCACCGCGCCGCCCACCCCGGCGTCCGGCACGCCCGCGCTGCCGGCGCCGCGCACGCACCGCCGGCCGGCCACGGACGTGGCGCTCGTCGCCACGTTCGCCGCCTTCGTCGCCGCCTGCACGCTCGTGCCCTCGATCCCGACGGGTGCCGGCGTGCCCATCACCCTGCAGACGTTCGGCGTGATGCTCGCGGGCCTCGTCCTGGGGCCGCTGCGCGGCTTCCTCGCGGTCGCGCTGTACCTCGTCGTCGGGCTGGCCGGCGTCCCGGTCTTCGCCGACCTCAGCAGCGGGCTCGGCACGCTCGGCAAGCCGTCCGTCGGCTACCTGCTGGCGTTCCCCCTCGCCGCGCTGGTGGCGGGCCTGCTGTCGCGCGTCGCCCTGCGCGCCCCCGTGCGCCGGCGCTGGGCGGCGCTCGCCGCGGCCGGGCTCGGCGCGTCGTTCCTCACCGTGCACCCGGCCGGCGTCGCCGGCCTCATGTGGCTCCGCGAGGTCGACCTGCCGGCCGCGCTCGCCATCGACGTCGTCTACTGGCCCGGCGACGTCCTGAAGAACCTGCTCGCCGGTGCGGTGACCGTGGCCGTGCTGCGGGCGTTCCCCGACCTGCGTCCGGACGTGCGCCCTCGGCAGGCCGCACAGCCGTCGTGATCGCTCTCGAGGACGTCGAGGTCACGGCCTGGGCGCCGGACCCGGACGGCGGCCCCGACCGCGTCGTGCGGCTGCTGGGTCCGGTGTCGCTGCGGCTCGACGAGCGCCGGGTCGCTGTCGTCGGCGCCAACGGGTCCGGCAAGTCCACGCTCGCGCGGCTGCTCAACGGCCTCGTGCTGCCGTCCGCGGGTCGGGTGAGCGTCGACGGCCTCGACACCGCGGACGACGGCGCGGCGGTGCGGCGCCGGGTCGGGTTCGTCTTCACCGACCCCGACGCGCAGATCGTCATGCCGACGCCCGTCGAGGATGTCGCCCTGTCCCTGCGCCGCACGGTGCCCGACGCGCGCGAGCGCACGGCGCGGGCGCTCGACGTGCTCGCGCGGTTCGGCCTGGCCGAGCGCGCGCACGTGCCCGTGCACTCCCTCTCCGGCGGGCAGCGCCAGCTGCTCGCGCTCGCCGCGGTGCTCGCGACCGAACCGGCCGTGCTCGTGTGCGACGAGCCGACGACGCTGCTCGACCTACGCTGGCGCACGCGCGTCGACGACCTGCTCGCGTCGCTCGACCAGCAGGTGGTCGTCGTGACGCACGACCTGGACGCGGCTGCGCGCGCCGACCGCGTGCTGGTGGTGGACGGCGGGGCCGTCGCGGCGGACGGGCCGCCCGGGTCGGCGCTCGCGCGCTACCGGGAGCTGATGACGCGGCCCGACGCCGCGGGCACCGCGACGCACCACGAGGCGCGCGTGGGCCCAGTGCCGGCGCCGGAGGCGCGCGCGTGAGCCGCGCCGGGCGCACCGGACCCGGACGGCCGCAGCGGCCGCCGTGGGCCGGCCCGCTGGGCCTGCACCATCCGGGGCACAGCCCGCTGCACCGCGCGCCCGTGGCGGCCAAGCTGCTCGGGCTGGCGGCCCTCGGCCTCGCGGTCGTGCTCGTGCGGGGCGTCGCGGCGGCCGCCGTCGGCCTGGGCGTGGTCGTGGGCGCGACGTGGCTCGCCCGCGTGCCGTGGCACCGCACCACGCGCGGTCTGCTGCCCGTGGCAGCCACCGCCCTCGTGCTGGGCGCGTACCAGACCTGGGTCGGCGACCCGGCGCGGGGGGCCGAGGCCGCGCTCGACCTGCTGACGCTCGTGCTGGCCGGCAGCCTGGTCACGGCCACGACGCGCGCCGACGACCTGCTCGGCGCCGTCACGCGGGCGGCGCGCCCCCTGCGGCACGTCGGCCTGCCCCCGGAGACGGTCGGCCTCGCGGTCGGCCTGTTCCTGCGGACCGTGCCCGTGCTCGTGCACACGGTCACCGAGACGCGGGACGCGGCCCGCGCCCGCGGCCTCGCGCGCGACCCGCGCGCCCTCGTCGTGCCGGCGGCCGTCCGGATGGTCGGGCGCGCCCGCACGACGGGCGACGCCCTCGCGGCGCGGGGCCTCGGCGAGGCCTGACCCGCCCTGGACGGCCGCCCATATCGGGCATCCGCTCGCCGGGCGACGCACGACCGCGCGGTCTACGGTGACGCCGTGACATTCAGCGAGGGTGGCAACTTCGAGGGCGGCCGCGTCCGCCGACGCTCCGGCGGACGCACGGCGGCGGCCGGTGGCGGCCTGGTCGGCGTGATCGCGCTGGCGATCTTCCTGTTCACCGGGCAGGACGTGTCGCCGCTGCTGGGCGGGAGCGCCGGCGGTGGCGAGGGCGGCCCCGCACAGGACGTCGCCGGGTGCACCGCCGAGCAGGCCAACGCCGACCCGACGTGCCGCTTCTCGGCGAGCCTGCAGGCTCTCGACACCTACTGGGCCGCGACGCTGCCCGCCGCCGGGGCACAGTTCGCACAGCCGGCGGGCGAGATCTTCGAGGGCGGCGTGCAGACCGGCTGCGGTGCCGCGTCGTCGTCGACCGGGCCGTTCTACTGCCCGCCCGACCAGGGGATCTACCTCGACCTCGGCTTCTTCGACGTGCTGCAGTCGCAGTTCGGCACGGAGGGCGGGCCGCTGGCGGAGATGTACGTCTACGCGCACGAGTACGGCCACCACGTGCAGAACCTCACCGGCGTCTTCGAGCGCGCCGACCGCAGCGGCGGCGGCGCCGAGTCCGACTCCGTGCGCGTCGAGCTGCAGGCCGACTGCTACGCCGGCATGTGGGCGGGCGACGCCGCGACCCGCGTCGACCCCGACACCGGCGTCACCTTCCTCCAGCCGATCACGCAGGAGCAGCTCGCCACCGCCCTCGACACCGCCGCGGCGATCGGCGACGACCACATCCAGCAGCAGTCCGGCGGCGGCGTCGACCCCGACACCTGGACGCACGGGTCCAGCGAGCAGCGCCAGCGCTGGTTCACGACCGGCTACGAGCAGGGCTCGATGGAGGCGTGCGACACGTTCGCCGCCGCCACGCTCTGACGTCCGACCGCGGGAGCACGACGGCCCGGTCCCCTCGCGGGGGCCGGGCCGTCCTGCTCGTGCCGTGGGTCAGATGTTGAAGCCGAGGGCCCGCATCTGCTCGCGGCCGTCGTCGGTGATCTTCTCCGGGCCCCACGGCGGCATCCACACCCAGTTGATGCGGAAGCCGTCGACGAGTCCCTCGAGGGCCTGCGCCGACTGGTCCTCGATGACGTCGGTCAGCGGGCACGCCGCCGACGTGAGCGTCATGTCGATGACCGCGGTGCTGCCCTCGAGCGCGATGCCGTAGATGAGGCCGAGGTCGACGACGTTGATCCCGAGCTCGGGGTCGATGACGTCGCGGAGCGCCTCCTCGACGTCGGCGACGTTGGCGGGGGCCGCCGTCGCGGCCGGCACGGCAGCGGCGGGCGTGGTGGTGTGGTCGGTGGTCATGCGTCCTCCCGGGCGCGTGCGCCGGACGTGATGAGGGCGTCGGACAGGGCGGTCCAGCCGAGCAGCGCGCACTTGACGCGTGCCGAGAACCGCCCGACGCCCGTGAAGGCGGTGGCGTCGCCGAGGAGGTCCTCGGCGTGCTCGTCGTGCAGCCCGGCGCCCTTGGACTGCATGAGCGCACGGAACGTGGCGGCCACCTCGTCGACGCCCGCCAGGTCCCGGTCGACGACGAGGTCGTGCAGCACCGAGACGGAGGCCTGCGAGATGCTGCAGCCCTGCCCCTCCCAGCGCACGTCGCGCACGACGCCGGTGTCGTCGAGGTCGACCTGGAGGGTCACCTCGTCACCGCACGTCGGGTTCACCTGGTGCGACTCCCCCGTGCGTGCCGCGGCGTCGCCGGCACCCCCGAGGCCCCGCCCGTGCGGGTGCTTCGCGTGGTCCAGGATGACCTGCTGGTACAGCTGCTCCATCGATCCGGTGCTCATCACGCTCCCTCCGCACCGAAGAACGCCCGGACCCCCGCCAGTGCTTCCCGGAAGGCCGCGACGTCCTCGGCAGTCGTGTACACCCCGGCCGACGCGCGCGTGGTCGCGGCGACGCCGAAGCGCCGGTGCAGCGGCTGCGCGCAGTGGTGGCCGACCCGGACGGCGACGCCCGCGTCGTCCAGCACCTGGCCGACGTCGTGCGCGTGCACGCCGTCGACGACGAACGCGACGTTCGCCAGGCGGTCGACCGTGTCGGTCGGTCCGATGACGCGCACGCCGGGCACGGACGCGACCGCGTCGAGCAGCAGCGCGGCCATCTCGGTCTCGTGCGCGTGCACGGCCACCATGCCGAGCTCGTCGAGGTACTGCGCGGCGGCGCCGAGCGCGACCGCCTGCGACACCATCTGCGTGCCCGCCTCGAAGCGCTGCGGCGGCGGCGCGTACGTCGTGGCCTCCATGGTGACGACCTCGACCATGGACCCGCCGGTCGCCACGGGCGGCATCGCCTCGAGCAGCTCGCGCCGCCCGTAGAGCGCGCCGACGCCCGTGGGCCCGTACATCTTGTGGCCCGAGAAGGCCGCGTAGTCGACGCCGAGCGCAGCCAGGTCGACCGGCAGGTGCGGGACCGACTGGCACGCGTCGAGCACGGTCAGCGCGCCGACCTCGCGGGCGCGGGCGACGAACCGGTCGACCGGCGTGACGGCACCCGTGACGTTCGACGCGTGCGAGAACGCCAGCACCTTGGTGCGCTCGGTGACGACCGTGTCGAGCTCGTCGACCCGCAGCCGGCCGTCGTCCGTGACGCCGATCCAGCGCAGCGTCGCGCCCGTGCGTGCCGCGAGCTCCTGCCACGGCACGAGGTTGGCGTGGTGCTCGAGCTCGGTGACGACGATCTCGTCCCCCGGGGCGAGCGCGAACCGGCGGGCGGCCTCTCCCCCGCGCCCGAGCGACGCGTTCGACATGGCGTACGCCACGAGGTTGAGCGCCGCGGTGGCGTTCGACGTCCACACGAGCTCGCCCGGCGAGGCGCCGACGAACCCGGCGACCCGCGCGCGGGCGTCCTCGAACGCGTCCGTCGCCTCCTCGGCGAGCTGGTGGGCGCCGCGGTGCACCGCCGCGTTCCGCTGGACGTAGAAGTCCTGCTCGGCGTCGAGGACGACCTCGGGCTTCTGGGCGGTCGCCCCGGAGTCGAGGTAGACCAGCGGGCGCTCGTCCCGCAGGGTCCGCGCGAGCAGCGGGAAGTCGGCGCGCACCGCGGCGAGCTCGGTCGCGGACAGCCGGCCGGCGGGTGCGGCGACCGGCTCCAGCGTGCTGGTCATGGGAGGTCCCTCCGGACGACGGTCCGGACGACGGCGGTCGTCCGGTGGCCCCGGGTTCCGGGGCCCCGCCGGGACGCGACCGCGAGGGTCGCGTCCCGGCGTGCGGTGGTCACCGCGGGCTCACGCCGTGGCGGACGTGAGGAACCGGTCGTAGCCCTCGTTCTCGAGGCGGTTCGCCAGCTCGGGGCCACCCTCCTCGGCGATGCGGCCGTCGACGAAGACGTGCACGAAGTCCGGCGTGATGTAGCGCAGGATGCGCGTGTAGTGCGTGATGAGCAGCACGCCGACGTCGGTCTTCTCGCGGACGCGGTTGACGCCCTCGGAGACGACCCGCAGCGCGTCGACGTCGAGGCCGGAGTCGGTCTCGTCGAGGATCGCGATGCGCGGCTGGAGCAGCTCCATCTGGAGGATCTCGTGGCGCTTCTTCTCGCCGCCCGAGAAGCCCTCGTTGACCGAGCGCTCGGCGAACGTCGGGTCCATGCGCAGTGCGTCCATGGCGCCACGCACGTCCTTGACCCACGTGCGCAGCGGCGGGGCCGTGCCGTCGATGGCCGTCTTGGCGGTGCGCAGGAAGTTCGACACCGACACGCCCGGCACCTCGACGGGGTACTGCATGGCGAGGAACATGCCCGCACGCGCACGCTCGTCGACGCTCATGGCGAGCACGTCGGCGCCGTCGAGCAGGACGGTGCCGGACGTGATCTGGTACTTGGGGTGGCCGGCGAGCGAGTACGCGAGCGTGGACTTGCCGGAGCCGTTGGGCCCCATGATCGCGTGGGTCTCGCCGCTGTTCACGGTCAGGTCGACGCCGCGCAGGATGGGCTTGGCGCCCTCCTTCGTCTCGACGCTGACGTGCAGGTCGCGGATCTCCAGGGTGGACATCTCGGGTACTCCTCGGGGTTTCAGAGCGGGGCGTCGACGTCGACGAGCACACGCTCGCCGTCGACGGTCACGGGGTAGACGGGGACGGGGCGGACGGCCGGCGGCGAGAGGGGCTTGCCGCTGCGCAGGTCGAACCGCGACCCGTGCAGCCAGCACTCCACCGAGCAGTCCTCGACCTCGCCCTCGGAGAGGGAGACGGCGCCGTGCGAGCAGACGTCGCTGATGGCGTGCCACTCGCCGGACTCGTCACGGACGACGGCGACCTCGACGGGTCCCGCCTCGCCCTCGAGCTCGACGCGCAGCGTGCCGGCGACGGGCACGTCGTCGGTCATGCAGGCGAGCTGGGCGCTCATGCCTGCTCCGCCGGGGCGACCGCCTCGGACTCCTCGATTCGCGGGGTGGTCCCGAGGATCTCGCTCATGGACTTCTCGAGCTCGGCCTCGATGGAGGCGATCAGGCGCTCCTCGACCTCCGGCACGCCGATCTCGTGGATGAGCTCGGCGAAGAAGCCGCGCACGACGAGGCGGCGCGCGTCGGCCTCGGGGATCCCCCGCGCGCGCAGGTAGAACAGCTGCTCGTCGTCGAACCGGCCGGTCGCGCTCGCGTGGCCGGCGCCCTCGATGAGGCCCGTCTCGATCTCGAGGTTGGGCACCGAGTCGGCACGAGCCCCGTCGGTGAGGACCAGGTTGCGGTTGAGCTCGTAGGTGTCCGTGCCCTCGGCGGCCGCGCGGATCAGCACGTCGCCGACCCACACCGTGTGCGCCCCGGCGCCCTGCAGCGCGCCCTTGTACGTGACGCGCGAGACGCAGCTCGGCACCGCGTGGTCGACGAACAGGCGGTGCTCCTGGTGCTGGTCCGCGTCGGCGAAGTACGCGCCGAGCAGCGTGACGGACGCGCCCTCGCCCACGAACTCGGCGTCGGGCGTGATGCGCACGGCGTCGCCGCCCAGCGTGACCACGATGTGCTTGACGGACGCGTCGCGGCCGATGCGCAGCCGGTGGCTGGACGCGTGCACCGAGCCCTCCGACCAGTCCTGCACGGACACGACGGTCAGGTGCGCACCGTCCTCGGCGACGATCTCGAGCGTCTCCGTGAGGTTCGCGTGCCCGACGTGGTCGATGACGACGACGCCCTGCGACAGCGGCTCGGCGTGCACCAGCAGGTGCGTCGCCGTCGGCTCCTCGGCGACCTCACCGTGCGCGGCTCCCTCGACGACGATCGACGTCACCTTGGACGACACCGACTCGCGCGGCAGCGTCAGCACCGTGGAGCGCTCGAACGACGCCCACGACGTGCCGGCCGTCCGGTCGCCCGGCTTGCCCGCCTGCCCGAGGCGCACGTCGTCGCGGTCGACGATCTCGACCCGCGCCTCCGGCGACTCGACGACGGTGGTCAGCACGCCGTGACCGGACAGCACGCCGCCGGTCGCGGCGCCGAACAGCGGCGCGAACCGGTCGACGGGTGCGAACCGCCACTCCTCCTCGCGGCCCGTGGGCACGGGGAAGTCGGCGACGTCGAAGCTCGTCGGGCGCGACGCGCGCGACGACTCGGGCACGACGTCGCCGTGCGTGTGCGCGCCGTCGGCGACGGCGCGCGAGTGGTCGGTCGAGAGGCCGGTGCCGGCGCCCTCGTTCGTGGTGGTCGTCATCAGCCGACGGCCCCTTCCATCTGCAGCTCGATGAGGCGGTTCAGCTCGAGGGCGTACTCCATGGGCAGCTCGCGCGCGATGGGCTCGATGAACCCGCGCACGATCATCGCCATGGCCTCGGTCTCGGCCATGCCCCGGGACATCAGGTAGAACAGCTGGTCCTCGCTCACGCGCGACACGGTCGCCTCGTGGCCCATCGACACGTCGTCCTCGCGGACGTCGACGTACGGGTACGTGTCGGAGCGGGAGATCTGGTCGACCAGGAGCGCGTCGCACAGCACGTTCGACGCGGAGTGCGAGGCCCCCTCGAGGATCTGCACGAGCCCGCGGTAGGACGTGCGGCCACCGCCGCGCGCGACCGACTTCGAGACGATCGAGCTCGAGGTGTGCGGGGCCGCGTGCACCATCTTCGAGCCGGCGTCCTGGTGCTGGCCCTCGCCGGCGAACGCGATGGACAGCGTCTCGCCGCGGGCGTGCTCGCCCATGAGGTAGATGGCGGGGTACTTCATCGTGACCTTGGAGCCGATGTTGCCGTCGACCCACTCCATCGTCCCGCCCTCGGCGACCGTGGCGCGCTTGGTCACGAGGTTGTAGACGTTGTTCGACCAGTTCTGGATCGTCGTGTAGCGCACGCGGGCGTTCTTCTTCACGACGATCTCGACGACGGCCGAGTGCAGCGAGTCCGACTGGTAGATCGGCGCGGTGCAGCCCTCGACGTAGTGCACGTACGAGCCCTCGTCCGCGATGATCAGGGTCCGCTCGAACTGGCCCATGTTCTCCGTGTTGATGCGGAAGTAGGCCTGCAGCGGGATCTCGACGTGCACGCCCGGCGGCACGTAGACGAACGAGCCGCCCGACCACACGGCGGTGTTCAGCGACGCGAACTTGTTGTCCCCGGACGGGATCACGGAGCCGAAGTACTGCTCGAAGATCTCCGGGTGCTCGCGCAGGCCCGTGTCGGTGTCGAGGAAGATGACGCCCTGCTCCTCGAGCGACTCCTGGATCTGGTGGTACACGACCTCGGACTCGTACTGCGCGGCCACGCCCGAGACGAGGCGCTGCTTCTCCGCCTCCGGGATGCCGAGCCGGTCGTACGTGTTCCTGATGTCCTCGGGCAGGTCCTCCCAGCTGGTGGCCTGCTTCTCCGTGGAGCGCACGAAGTACTTGATGTTGTCGAAGTGGATGCCGGACAGGTCGGCGCCCCACCACGGCATGGGCTTCTTGTCGAACAGGCGCAGCGCCTTCAGGCGCGTCCTGAGCATCCACTCGGGCTCGTTCTTCAGCCGCGAGATGTCGCGCACGACGTCCTCGGACAGGCCGCGGCGCGCGACCGCGCCGGCGACGTCCGGGTCGTGCCAGCCGTAGGTGTAGTTGCCGAGGGAGGCGATGGCCTCGTCCTGGCTCAGCGGCTCGGTGGCCGCCGGCCGGGTGGCCGTCTCGTCCGTGGGTGCGCTCATGGTGTCGGTCCTTCCGTCGAGTGCACGTGCGGGGGTCGGGGGGTGGGGTACGGGTGCGGGTGGGGCGGCCGGTGTCACGGTCCGCCCGTCGGTCTGCGGGTGGGCACGCTCGTGGTGCACACGTGCCCTCCGGACGGGAGGGTGGACAGGCGCTGGACGTGCACGCCCAGGAGCCGGCCGAACGCGCGCGTCTCCGCCTCGCACAGCTGCGGGAACTCGGCGGCGACGTCCTGCACGGGGCAGTGGCCCTGGCACAGCTGCAGTGCGCCCGTGCCGGGGACGGGGCGCGCCGACGCGGCGTACCCGTCCCGCGCGAGCGCGTCGGCGAGGGCGTGCGTGCGCGCGGTGACGTCGTCGCCGGCGGCCGCGACGGCCGCGGCGTGCCGGGTCTCGAGCTCGCGCACGCGCTGCTCCGCGAAGCGCTCCACGGCCTCCGGACCGGCCGCGTCGGCGAGGAAGCGCAGCGCGTCCGCCGCGATCTCGGCGTACCGCTGCGACAGCGTGCCCTGGCCGTGCCCGGTGACGACGTAGCGCCGGGCGGGCCGGCCGCGACCCCTGGCCCCGCCGCCGCCCACGTGCACGGTGACCTGACCGGCGTGCTCGAGCGCCGCGAGGTGGCGGCGGACGCCGGCGGCGGCGAGGTCGAGCGCCGTCGCGAGGTCGGCGGCGCTGACCGGGCCGTCGGTGGCCACGATCTGCAGCACGCGACGGCGCGTGCCGGCGTCGTGGTCGGCGCTCGTCCCCGCGGCGTGGTCCGCGGCGGGACCCGCACCGGGCTCGGCCACGAGCACGGGTCCGGGGCGCGCGGACGCGGTGGGTGTGACCACGGGCAGCAGGCTGGCCACGTGCACCTCCGCGGAAGAGTCGACCGGCGCACCGGGCGGCGTGACGACGCATCCGGCGGGTGTGCCCGCGCGAGGGCGCGGGCTTCTGATATCGGCAACATACTTGTTGCCGAAATCCATCCCCGCAAGCAAGGCGACCCTTGGTGAGTCGCGCGCCTCACACCCGGCTCGGGGCCACCCCCGCGTGCCGCCGGCGTGCTGCCGCGAGCGCCTGCCGGCTGGAGGCGACCTGGTCCGCCGGCGCCCCCTCGCACTCGCGCCGCTCGAGCGCCGCCGCGAACAGGGCCGCGGCCTCGGGGTACCGGCCCTCGTCGTAGCGCACGCGGCCCTGCTGCTGGTCGGCGAACCCGAGGACGGCGGCGCAGTCGCGTCGCACCGGCTCGTCACCCGCGGCGGTCGCCTGCTCCGCGGCCGCGCGGGCGGAGCACCGGACCGCGTCGACCACCGCGTCGGCGTCGCCGTACCGGCGCTGCCAGTGCAGCACGTGCGCGAGCCGCAGCAGCGGGCGGTACGCCGTGCGGGGCAGCGCGGCCGCGGCCGTGGGCAGCGCGTCGAGCGTCGCCGGCCCGCCGTGGCGCGCGACGTCCGCCCACGCGAGCAGCTCCGCCGACGTGAGCGCACCGAGGATCCGCAGCCACGCGACCCGCTCGCCGTCGCCGTCGCTCCCCCGCTCCTCGAGCGCCTCGACGTGCGCCCACCCGGCGGTCACGTCGCGGGGCACCTCGCGCAGCGAGTCGGGGTCGATGCGGTACGTGGCCACGGGCTCTCCCGTCGTCGGGGGTGGGTCGTTCGGTGGTCCTGCAGCGGGCCGGGCGGCGTCCGCGGACGCCGCCGCGTCACCCTAAAGGCACACCCGACGGCGCGGCCGCGTCGTCCATCTGGGGGACAAGTCGCAGCGCGTGCGCACCGCAGTCACGGGCCACGCTGCAGCCCGGCCGCCGCCCGCGTGCCGCCGGCCGGCGGCCCGTCGGGGCCCGCACGACGACCTAGACTCCCCCACCGTGGTGCACTCCCCCGCCGTCGAGGTCCGCGGCCTCGTCAAGAGCTACGACGGCCGCACCGTCGTCGACGGCCTCGACCTCACCGCGCAGGCCGGGAGCGTCACCGCGGTCCTCGGGCCGAACGGCGCGGGCAAGACCACGACCGTCGAGTGCTGCGAGGGGCTGCGCAGCCCGGACGCCGGCCGCGTGCGCGTGCTCGGGCTGGACCCCGTGGCGGACGCCGCCGCCCTGCGGCCGCGGGTCGGCGTCATGCTCCAGGACGGCGGCCTGCCCTCGGGCGTGCGGGCGCGCGAGATGCTCGACCACGTCGCCCGCATGTACGCCCACCCGCTCGGCACCGACGCCCTCGCGGCCCGCCTGGGCCTCGACGCCTTCGCGCGCACGACCGTGCGCAGGCTGTCCGGCGGCCAGCGCCAGCGCCTCGCGCTGGCGGTCGCCGTCGTGGGACGTCCCCGCGTCGTGTTCCTCGACGAGCCGAGCGCCGGCATGGACCCGCAGGCGCGGCTCGCCGTCTGGGAGCTCGTGCGCGAGCTGCGGGACGAGGGCGTCGCCGTGATCCTCACCACGCACGTCATGGAGGAGGCCGAGGACCTCGCCGACCACGTGGTGGTCGTCGACCACGGCCGCGTCATCGCGCAGGGGACGGTGGCCGACCTGCTCGCGGGCGGGGGCGGGGGCCCCGCCGGTGGCGCGGGCGCGGCGGGCGGCCCGCGCGTGACGCTCGTCGTGCGCACCGAGCGCGCGGTCGACGTCGCCGACCTGCGGGGCGCGCTGGACGACGCCCTCGCCGTCGAGCAGCGGTCGGCGACGACGCTCGCCGTCACCGGCGCGGTCGGACCGCGGACGCTCGCGGACGTCACCGCCTGGCTGGCCGCCCGCGACGTGCTCGCGACGCGGCTCGACCTCGGTCGGCGCACGCTCGAGGACGTCTTCCTCGACCTGACCGGACGGAGCCTGCGATGAGCCGGCCGACGGCCGCACCCGCGGACGGCCTCGCGGCGCCGCCGCTGCGCCGGGTCCTCGCCCAGGCGGGCTTCGAGACCCGGACGATCCTGCGCAACGGTGAGCAGCTGCTGGTCGCGGTGGTCATCCCCGTGCTGGCGCTCGTCGGGCTCGTGCAGGGCACGTTCGTGGGGATCGACACGGCCGGCGCGGCGCGCGTCGACTTCCTCACACCCGGCCTGCTCGCCCTGGCCGTCATGACGGCCTCCTTCACGTCCCAGGCGATCGCGACGGCCTTCGACCGCCGCAACGGCGTCCTCCGGCTCATGGCCACCACGCCGCTGGGACGCGGCGGGCTGCTCGCCGGCAAGGTGCTCGGCGTCCTCGCGGTCGAGCTCGTCCAGGTCGTGCTGATCGGGACCGTGGCGGCCGCGCTCGGCTGGCGCCCCGACGCGGCGGGCGTCGCGCTCGCCGCGGTCGGGATCGTGCTCGGCACGGGCGCGTTCACCGCACTGGCGCTCGTCGTCGCCGGCACGCTGCGGGCCGAGGCCGTGCTCGCGCTGGCCAACCTCCTGCTGCTCGTGCTGGCGCTCGGCGGCGGCGTCATCGTCCCGGCGGCCGACCTGCCGGCGCCCGTCGCGTCGGTCGCGGCGTGGCTGCCCTCGGGCGCGCTCGGCGACGTGCTCCGCGGCACGCTGATCGACGGCACGCTCCCGCTCGTCCCGGCGCTCGTGCTCGCCGCGTGGACGGTCGGCCTCGGGGCGCTCGCGGCGCGCGTCTTCCGCTGGCACTGACGGCGCGCGGCGCGTCGCGGACGCACCGCGGCACGCTCGCGCGCACGGTGTGACGCCCGCCTCCCGGTGCCGGCGCCGCCGTTCGGCGCGCCTACCCTGGACGCGTGAGCACGACTTCCACCACGTCCCCCGTGGCCCCGCCGTCGCCGTCCCTGCTGCAGCGCCTGCGCCCCCGATGGACGGTGCCGGCCGTGGTCGCGAACCTCGTCGCGCAGGTGGTGATCGTCGTCACCGGCGGCGCCGTGCGGCTCACCGGGTCGGGCCTCGGCTGCTCGACGTGGCCGCAGTGCGAGCCGGGGCAGTTCGCGCCCGTGTTCCACGAGGCGATGTCGGTGCACACGGCCGTCGAGTTCGGGAACCGGACGCTCACCGGTCTCCTGGTCGTCCTCTCCGCCGCGGTGGCGCTGCTCGCCGGGCTCGACCGCTCGCGGTCGCGGTCCTACCGCGCCTGGGCGTGGGCACCGTTCGCCGGGGTCGCCCTCCAGGCCGTGATCGGCGGGATCACCGTGCTCGTCCACCTGCACCCGGCGGTCGTCGGCTCGCACTTCCTCATCTCCATGGCGCTCGTCGCGGTGTCGGCGTGGCTCCTGGTGCGCACGCGCGAGGGCGACGGCGCACCCGTCGCCGCCGTGGACCGCACGACCCGGGTGCTCGCGGCGGTCCTCGGCGCGATCGGTGCGGTCGTGCTCGTGCTCGGCGTCGTCGTGACGGGTGCGGGGCCGCACTCCGGCGACGAGGAGGTCGGCTACCGGTTCGCCGTCGACCCGTACGCCGTGGCGCGCGTGCACGCGCTGTCCGTGTGGGCGTTCGTCGCCGTGCTCGTGGTCCTGCTCGTGCGCGTCGCACGCGCGGGCCGGGCGTCCGCCGCGCCGGCGTACCCCTCGCCGGACGGCACGGTGCAGCCGGCGCGGGGCACCGCACCGGTGCATCCGCACGCACCGGCCGACGCGCTCGGCCGGGTCCGCCGCGCCGGCCTCGCGCTGCTCGTCGTCACGCTCGCGCAGGGCGGCATCGGCTACGTGCAGCTGTTCACCGGCCTGCCCATCGCCCTGGTCAACCTGCACATGTTCGGCGCGGCCGTCCTGACCGCGGCCCTCGCCCTCGTCCTCGGCACGCTGCGCGTCCGCGGCGCCCCCGCCTCGGCGCTGCCCGCGACGGCACCCGCCTGAGGCTCCGGCGCACGGACGACGACGGCCGCTCCCCGGGACGGGGAGCGGCCGTCGTGCGTGCGGCGCAGGGGCTCAGCCGTCGAGGTGGACCTCGGTGAGCGTCGACCACCCCGCCGCCCGCGCGGCGGCGGCGGCGAGCACGCCCGCGACCGTCGTGGGGCAGCGCAGCCGGCCCTCGAGCACCGCCGTCACGGCGTCGTCGAGCGGCACCCAGGCCGGCACGATGTCGGCCTCCTCCTCGGCCCGCGCGTAGCGGCCCTCCGCGGGCACGGGACGCAGGTCGCGCGCGAGGAAGACGGTGATGCGCTCGTCGTTGCCGCCGGGCGTGCTGAAGAAGTCCACGAGGCGCCACCAGCGGCCCGCCTCCAGGTCCGCCTCCTCGGCCAGCTCGCGCGCCGCCGCGACGACGCGCTCCTCGCCCTCGACGTCGAGCAGCCCGGCCGGCGGCTCCCACAGCACGTGCCGCACGGGGTGGCGGTACTGCGCCTGCAGGAGCACGCGGTCGTCGTCGTCCATCGCCAGCACCGCGACGGCACCCGGGTGGGCCACGTACTCGCGCACGGCCGGGCCGTCACCGAGCTGCACGGTGTCGCGCACGACGTCCCAGACGCGGCCCCGGAAGACCGTCTCCTGCGCGACGACGTCCCGCTCCTGCGGGACGTCGACGAGAGGGCCCGGATCGGTGACGCTCACGCGCCGGCCCGCTGCCTGAGGGCCGCGCCCACGAGACCGGCGAACAGGGGGTGGGAGCGCGTCGGACGCGACTTGAACTCCGGGTGCGCCTGCGTGGCGACGTAGTACGGGTGCGTCTCGCGCGGGAGCTCGACGAACTCCACCAGCGACGTGTCGGGCGAGACGCCCGAGATCACGAGGCCGGCGTCCTCGAGCTTGTCGCGGTAGGCGTTGTTCACCTCGTACCGGTGCCGGTGCCGCTCGGAGACCTGCTCGCTGCCGTACGTCTCGGCCACGACGGACCCCGGCGTCAGGCGCGCGACGTACGCGCCGAGGCGCATCGTGCCGCCGAGGTCGCCGTCGCCGCCGACGATCGCGAGCTGCTCCTCCATCGTCGCGATGACCGGGTGCGGCGAGTCGGGCTCGAACTCGGTCGAGGACGCGTCCTCGAGGCCCACGACGTTGCGCGCGTACTCGATGACCATGCACTGCAGGCCGAGGCACAGGCCGAGCGTCGGCACCTTCTGCTCGCGGGCCCAGCGCAGCGCGCCGAGCTTGCCCTCGATGCCCCGCACGCCGAACCCGCCGGGCACGAGCACGGCGTCGACGCCGCCGAGCGCCTCCTGGGCGCCCTCGGGCGTCTGGCAGTCGTCGGACGTGACCCACCGGATCGTGACCTTGGCGTCGTGGTGGAAGCCGCCCGCGCGCAGCGCCTCGGTGACCGAGAGGTAGGCGTCGGGGAGGTCGATGTACTTGCCGACGAGCGCGATCTCGACCTGGTTCGCCGGCTTGTGGACGCGCCGCAGCAGGTCCTCCCAGCCGCTCCACTCGACGTCGCGGAACGGCAGGCCCAACCGCTGCACGACGTAGGCGTCGAGGCCCTCGCTGTGCAGCACGCGCGGGATGTCGTAGATGCTCGGCGCGTCCTTCGCCGTGACGACGCCCTGCTGCTCGACGTCGCACATGAGCGCGATCTTGCGCTTCGTGGACTCCGGGACGTCGCGGTCCGCCCGCAGCACGATCGCGTCCGGCTGGATGCCGATGCTGCGCAGCGCCGCCACCGAGTGCTGCGTGGGCTTGGTCTTCAGCTCGCCCGACGGGCCGATGTAGGGCACGAGCGAGACGTGCAGGAAGAAGACGTTGTCGCGGCCGAGGTCGTGGCGCACCTGGCGCGCCGCCTCGAGGAAGGGCTGGGACTCGATGTCGCCGACGGTGCCGCCGATCTCCGTGATGATCACGTCGACGTCCTCGCCCGCCTGCGACCGCATGCGGCTCTTGATCTCGTCCGTGATGTGCGGGATGACCTGCACGGTGTCGCCGAGGTACTCGCCGCGCCGCTCCTTGGCGATCACGTGGGAGTAGACCTGGCCCGTCGTGACGTTCGCGGAGCCGACGAGGTCGACGTCGAGGAAGCGCTCGTAGTGGCCCACGTCGAGGTCCGTCTCGGCGCCGTCCTCGGTGACGAAGACCTCGCCGTGCTGGAACGGGTTCATGGTGCCCGGGTCGACGTTGAGGTACGGGTCGAGCTTCTGCATCGTGACCCGCAGGCCGCGGGACCGCAGGAGCCGACCGAGGCTGCTCGCCGTCAGGCCCTTGCCGAGGGAGGACGCCACCCCCCCGGTGACGAAGATGTGCCGGGTCGAGATGTCCGACCGCCCGGAGAGTCGATACGCGCGCTCTGTCACGGGCTTCCACCCTACCGGACGTCGGGGCCGGCGCCGCGGGACCGCGCCGCGGACGGGCGTGTCCCCGCGCACGTCCGGCCCGTGCGTCGCGTCCGCCGTCAGGGGGTGCGGGTCCCGAGGTCGTTGTCGCCGGCGTCGGCCGGTCGGGGCGCGTCGGCGCGCACGGGGACGGCGGGCCCCTCGACGGATGCACGCTCCGCATGCAGCACCCCCGTGACGGTCCCGCGGTCGAGCAGCGCGACCGCCGCGGCGACCACCGTGGCGGCGAGCACCGCACCGCCCGCCGCCGCGCCGGTCGCCGACCACCCGCCGTCGCCGACGAGCAGCAGCACCGAGTCGGCGACCCACCGGCCCGCGCCGGCCCCGAGCGCGGCGGCGGCCAGCGCGACCACGGACGTCCGCGCGAGCCCCGTGAGCGCACCGCGACCGGCGGACCGGCGCAGTGCCAGCAGCGCCACCACGGCGCCCGCGGTCATGCCGACCGTCGTCGCGGTGCCGAGCGCCCCCAGGACGCGGTCGCCCCCCGTGCCGACGACGACCACGAGCACGACCGCCGTGAGCGACACCACGCCCCACCCGACGACGTTCGCCGCCACGGCGGCGCGCGAGCGCTCCAGCGCGTACAGGCAGCGCGAGACGTGGAACAGCACGCCGAGGCCCACCACGCCGGGCGCCATGGGCACCAGGGCGGAGGCGAGCCCGTCGGCGACGCCGGGGTTCTCGGCGAGCGCGGCGAACACCGTCGCCACCGCGGGGCCGCCCGCGAGGACCGCCGCACCGCCCAGCGCCGCCGCCACCAGCACGCCGCGCGTGGTCACCGCCGCGAGCCGCGCGAACGCCTCGCGCTCCGCCGCGGCCGCGTGCGCCGCCACGCGCGGGAAGGTCGAGGTCGCCAGCGGCACGACCAGCACGGCGTAGGGCAGCAGGTAGACCTGCTGCGCGAAGACGAAGGCCGTGTACCCCTCCCCCTGCCCCGGCGCGTACCGCAGCGCGAGGCGCAGGATGAGGAAGACCGCGAGCTGCTGGGCGGCGACGGACCCGATCCCCGCCAGCGCCAGCGCACGGAAACGGGCGCCCGTGTCCCCGTCGAACCGCAGCGTGGGGCGCAGCCGCACACCGAGCCGGCGCACGGGGACGAGCATCGGCAGGCACATCGCCGCCACGCCCGCGGTGGTCCCCCAGGCCAGCACCTCGAGCGCGCCGGGGTCGAGCGCCGACGGGTCGTTCGCCTCACCGCCCGCGAGGGCCCCGTAGCCGAGGTACGCGCCCATGACGACGAGCGAGTTCAGCACCGGCGCGAACGCGGGCCAGAAGAAGCGTCGGTGCGCCTGCAGCACCCCGTAGAGCAGCACGGCGACGCCGTACAGCGGCACCTGGACGGCGAACACGAGGGTGAAGAAGCGGATGAGGGCGACGGTGGTCTCGTCCGGCCCGCCGAGGAACGCCGCGAGCGGCGCGGCGCACACCGCGAGCAGCACCCCGAGCGGCACGAGGACGAGGAGCGTCCACCCGAGCGCGGCCGACGCGATGCGGTCGACCCCCTCCTTGTCCGCCCGGGCGAGGGGGGCGGCCAGCATCGGCACGACGGCGCCGGCGAGCGCCCCGCCCGCGGCGGCCTCGAACAGGATGTTGGGCAGCATGTTCGCCGCGTTGTAGGCGTCGCCGATGCGCTCGGCCCGCACCGTGCCCGCCAGCACCAGGAAACGGCCGAGCCCCAGCACCCGGGAGAGCAGCGTGACGACGGTGATCATCGCCGCCGCGCCGAGGAGCCCCTGGACGGCGCGGCGCGCGCCGGGGCTCATGCGGGTGCGGCGCCCGGTCGTGCGCCGTCGGCGCCGTCCGCCGCCGGCTCGACCGGTGCCGCGGGGCGACGCCCCCACGCGTCGAGCTCGCGCAGCACGGGCGTGCGCTCGATGACGCGCGTGAAGCTGATCCGCTCGCTCGCGACCGTGAGCGCGACGACACCGGCCAGCGCGGCGAGCCGCACGGGCCGGGGCGCACCGAGGACGAGCGCCGTGCCGAGTGCCGCGCCGAGCGCGTTGGCGCCGCCGTCGCCGAGCATGTCGACCTCGGCGAGGTCCTGCTCGGAGGCGGCGCCGCCGGTCCCGAGGACCGCCGCCGCCGTCCCCGCGCCGTCCCCGCCGGCGAGCAGCAGCGGCACGGCGGCGAGCGCGGCGGCCTTGAGCGCACGGCCCGGGCGCAGGTCGAGGAGGTTGAGCAGGTTGGCGGTGCCGGCGATCAGCGCGCCGGACGCGAGCGTGTCGGCCGCGCGCGCGGCCGGACGCACGGCGTGCCCGCCCGCGGGGCGTGCGACGGCGGCCGCGGCCAGCGCCGTCGCGCCGATGCCGAGCACCTTCAGCCCGCCCGTGGTCAGCCGGCCGTGGGCGAGCGCACCGAGGTGCCCGCGCAGCCCCTTGGTGCGGGTCGCGGCGTCCTCGCGCAGGTCGTCGACGAGCCCGAAGGTGGCGGCGCCGGCCACGGCAGTAGCCGTGGCGAGCGCCGCACGCGGCGACCCCGCGCCGACGAGAGAGCCCGCGACCAGGCCGGCCGCGACGGCCGGACCCTCGAGCATGCTCACCGGCTCACCCCGGTGGTTGGTCCGCGTCCACACGCCCGGTCCGCCGGGAGGGCTGGTGTCCAGGACGCCGCGGACGACGGCCGTGGTCGCGGCCGCGACGGCGGCGGTCGCCAGGCGGCGTCCCGCGCTCATCCCTCGCCCTCCGTGGCGCCCTCCGTGGCGGTGCCGGCGCCCGCGTCGGCCGCGGGGTCGCCGACGGTGGCCGGCGTGCGGTCCACGGGCGGCAGCTGCACGGCCGGCGGCAGCGGCTCGAGGTCGTCGCCGTACCCGTAGTGGCCGTTCTCGCCCGCGATGCGCGCGGCGAGCGCGAGCGGCACGGCGACCTGCCCCGCGACGTCGTCGGTGGCGGACACCGTGGTGACCCGCTCGGCCCGGTCGCCGTCGTCCAGCAGCGCGGACGTGAGCGACTCGGGCGTGCGGGGGCCGTCGGCGAGCACCGCGCCGGTGGACAGCCGCTGCGCCGCGTCGATCACGGCGAGCGCGGCGTCCTGCGTGGTCGGGGTGGACGCGGCGCTCGGCGACGCCTCGTCCTGTGCGACGGGCGGCGCGGCGATGACGACGACCGCGTCCGCGGGCGTCGTGATCTCACCGGTCACCGCGAGCAGGGGGTTGTCGCCGGAGGAGAGCAGCTCCAGGAGCGTCGCGGCGTTCTCCGACAGCACGTCGGGCGCCGTCGCGTCGGCTCCCACGAGGCCTTGCACCAGCGCGTCGGCGAGCTCCGCCTCGGTGCCCGCGTCGGCGGGGGGCGGCGGCTCGAGGTAGGACACGAGCGTGCCGGCGAGCGCCTGCCGGTAGGAGCGCAGCGCAGGGTCGGTCCAGGCGTCGGTCAGCCGGACCGTGGCGGACACGGAGGCGCCGGCCTGGCCGAGCCGCTCCGCGATCGCGGTCACCTGCTCCTCGGGCACCTCGTCGAGCAGGACGAGGGCGACGCGGCGGTCCGCGAGCGCACCGGCGAGCATGCGCTCGCCGGCGGCGGAGACGATCGCCTCCGCGGCAGCCTGGTCGGCGGCCGCGGCGTCGAGCTGCGCACGCAGGTCCTCCTTCTCCGCGCGCAGCTGCTCCACCTGTCCCGTGAGGGTGTCGCCGATCGTCTCCTTGAGCGGCCCGGCGCCGAGGGCGATGCCGACGGCGAGCGCGAGGAAGACGGAGATGAGCGAGACGATGTGGTACCGGAAGTCGATCACGACAGGAGCTCTCGGTCGGGTGCGCCCGGGACTGCGGCGCGAGGGGCGGGGAACGTCGGGAGGGGGCGCGCGGGCGCGCGGGTCGCCGTCGTGCGACCGGCGGCGCCGGGGCGCGCCCGCCCGGGGGGCGGCGTCACGGCGAGCCGCCGACGAGCGAGCCGAACCACGACACGACGTCGTCGAGACGCGCCCCGAGCAGGCCGATGAGCGTCTGCCCCGACGCGGTGGAGGCCAGCGCGACCCCGAGCGCCAGCAGCCCGGCGAGGACCAGCAGCGTGAGCTGGACGTTGGAGATGCGGTGCTGGTAGAGCCGGGACACCCCCTTGGCGTCGACCAGCTTGCCGCCCACGCGCAGGCGCGTGAGGAACGTGCTCGCCATGCCGGAGCGCCCCTTGTCGAGGAACTCGACGAGCGTGGCGTGCGTGCCCACGGCGACGATGAGCTCGGCGCCCTTGTCGTCGGCGAGCAGCATCGCGACGTCCTCGCTCGTGCCCGTCGCGGGGAACACCACGTGCGGCACCCCGAGCTGCTCGACGCGGGCCAGACCGGGCGCGCGGCCGTCGCGGTAGGCGTGCACGACGATCTCGGCGCCGCACTGCAGGGACCGGTCGGAGACGGAGTCCATGTCCCCGACGATCAGGTCGGGGCGCCAGCCGGCCTCGATGATCGCGTCGGCGCCGCCGTCCACCCCGATGAGCACCGGCCGGTACTCGCGGATGTACGAGCGGAGCGTGACGAGGTCCTCCTTGTAGTGGTACCCCCGGACCACGATGAGCACCTGGCGGCCCTCGAGGCGCGTGTCGATGTCGGGCACGCCGACGCCGTCGAGCAGCAGGTCACGCTCGCGTCGCAGGTAGTCCATCGTGTTGGCGGCGAAGGACTCGAGCTGCACGGACAGGCCCGCGCGCGCCTCCTCCATCGCCGCCGCGACGGACGCAGCCGTCTGTGCGACGCCCTCCGCGACCAACGCGTCGCCGTCGTACACGGCGCCGTCGACGACGCGCAGCGTGCGCCCCTCGGCCACGGCCATCACGTCGGCGCCGAGGTCGTCCACGAGGGGGATGCCGGCGGACACGAGGATCTCGGGCCCGAGGTTGGGGTACCGGCCCGACGTCGACGGGGCCGCATTCAGCACCGCCGCGGGCTGGCACCGCACCAGCGCCTCGGCCGACACGCGGTCGAGGTCGAGGTGGTCGATGACCGCGACGTCACCTGGCCGCAGCCGCTTGGTCAGGGACTTCGTTCGGCGGTCGACGCGTGCGGGCCCGACCACCTCACCGGTGTCGGGCGCGGTCGTACGCCTGCGCAGGGAGACTCTCATCGTCGCTCATCGTCCCACGGACTGGGCCAGCAGCTCCGCCGCGTGCGCGCGCGCCGTCTCCGAGTCGTCCTGGCCGGACAGCATCCGGGCCAGCTCGCGCACGCGGTCCTCGCCGTCGACCGTGCGCACGTCGGACTCCGTGACGACGTCGACGCCGTCCGCGACCGACTTCGTGACGACGAGGTGCTGGTCCGCGAACGCCGCGACCTGCGCGAGGTGCGTCACGACCAGCACCTGCGTCCCGCCGGCGAGCCGTGCCAGCCGTCGCCCGACCTCCGTGGCGGCCCGTCCGCCGACGCCCGCGTCGACCTCGTCGAACACGAACGTGCCGGGCCGGGCCGCGCCCGAACCCTCCGCGGTCGCGAGCGCCACCTCGAGCGCGAGCATCACGCGCGACAGCTCGCCGCCCGACGCCCCCTTGCCGAGCGGGCGGGCGGGCGCGCCCGCGTGCGGCACGAGCAGCATCTCCACCTGGTCCGCGCCGTGCGCGGCCGGCTCGTCCGCGGGCCGGACGTCGACGACCAGGCGTGCGCCGGCCATCGCCAGGCCCGCCAGCTCGTCGCTGACCGCGTCGGCCAGCCGGTCGGCGGCGTCCGTCCGCGCGGCGGTCAGGGTCGCCTGCAGCTCGCGCAGCTCGGCGTCCAGCGCGTCCCGCCGCTCCCCCAGCGCCGCGATCCGCTCCTCGCCGCCCTCGAGGTCGAGGAGCCGGTTCGACGACTCCTCGGCCCACCGCAGGACGGCGGCGACGTCCGCGCCGTAGGACCGGGTCAGCGTGGCGAGCTCCGACCGGCGTCGCTGCACCGCGTCGAGCCGCGCTGGGTCCGCCTGCAGGTCCTGCACGTACGCCGCGAGGTCCGCGGCCACGTCGGCGAGCAGGTAGCCGGCCTCGGCCACGCGGGTGGCGAGCACGGCCAGGGCAGGGTCGTGCGCACCCACCTGCTCGAGCCGGCGCCGCGCGTCCTCGACCAGCAGGGTCGCCGCGGCCGTCTCCCCCGCGCTGTCGTCGTCGCCCACCAGCGCGCCGTGCGCGCCGCCGGCGGCGGCGCGCAGGTCCTCCGCGTTGCCGAGTCGCTCCGCCTCCGCCGTCAGCTCGGCGTCCTCACCCGGCTGCGGCGCGACGCGCTCGACCTCGGCCAGGCCCAGGCGCAGCAGCTCCGCCTCCCGCGCACGCTCCTGCGCGCGCGCCACGAGGTCGTCGAGCTCGGTCTGCACCCGCGCACGCTCGGTCCAGACGGCGCGGTGACGCGCCAGCACGGCGGCGTGCTGCGGGCCCGCGAACGCGTCCAGGGCCGCGCGCTGGTGCGCGGGTGAGCGCAGCCGGGCCTGGTCCGCCTGGCCGTGCACGGTCACCAGCTCCTCGGCGATGTCGGCGAGGACGCCCTGCGGCACGCTCCGCCCACCGAGATGGGCGCGCGAGCGCCCGGCGGTCCCGTCGGTGCCGGCCGTCACGGTGCGCAGCACGACGAGGCTGCCGTCGTCGTCGACCTCGGCCCCCGCCTCGCGGGCACGCTCGAGCGCGGGCGAGGCGTCGGCGAGGACCACCCGGCCCTCCACGGCCGCGGCGCGGGCGCCGGTGCGCACCGCCGCGGGGTCCGCACGGCCGCCCAGCAGCAACGACAGCGCGGTCAGCACCATCGTCTTGCCGGCGCCGGTCTCGCCGGTCAGCACGGTCAGGCCAGGGCCCAGCCGCACGTGCGCGCGGCCGATGACGCCGAGGTCGTCGATCCGGATCTCCTCGATCACCGTCCACCGTCCTCGCGGGCACCGCGCCAGCCGACGACCGGCAGGTCGAACTTCTGCACGAGCCGCGTCGTGAACGGCGCGGGCGTCAGGCGCGCGAACCGCACGGGCGTGTCGCTCACGCGCACCTCGAGGCGCGCGCCCCGGTCGAGGGCGAGCTGACGGCGGCCGTCGCACGTGACGACGGCCGTCGACGGGGACCGGTCGATGAGCTCGATCGCGAGCACGCTGCCCGGGCCCACCACGAGCGGACGCGCGAAGAGCGAGTGCGCGGCCAGGGGAACGAGGACCGTGCCGGCGACGTCCGGCCACAGGACGGGGCCTCCGGCCGAGAACGCGTGCGCGGTCGAGCCCGTCGCCGTGGCGGCGACCAGCCCGTCGCAGCCGAAGGACGACAGCGGCCGGCCGTCGACCTCGACCACCACCTCGATCATCCGGGCCGGGTCCGTCTTCTCGAGCGCCGCCTCGTTGAGCGCCCAGCCCGACTCGGTCCGCCCGTCCGGGTGCACGACGAGGACGTCGAGCGTCGCACGCTCCTCGACGTCGTGGTCGCCCGCCGTGAGGCGCGCGACGGCGGTGGCCACGGCCTCGGGCTCGATCTCGGCGAGGAAGCCGACGTGCCCGAGGTTGACGCCGAGCAGCGGCACGTCCGTCCCGCGCGTCAGCTCCGCGGCGCGCAGGATCGTGCCGTCGCCGCCGAGCACGACGGCGAGCTCGAACGGGGGCAGGTCCTCGGGTGCGACGTCCTCGGACGCCGCGAACGCCTCGACCCCCGCGAGCTCGAGCGCACGCAGCACGTCGTCCGCCGCGGCGACCGCCTCCGGGCGGCCGCTGTGCCGCACCACCAGCGCGCGCCGCGTCATCGGGCCGCTCCCGGTCGCGCGTGCCCGGGCACCGTCGCGCCGAGCGCGGTCGCCGCGGCGACGGCGGTGTCGACCGTCGCGGCGACATCGACGTCCTCGTGCCGCTCGCGCCCGGGTGCGGCGAGGCGCAGGACGAACTCGACGTTGCCGTGCGTGCCCGGGAGCGTGCTGGGCCGCACGTCGACGACGCGCGCGCCGAGGTCGGTCGCCGTGGCGCAGACGTCGAGCAGGGCGGCGCGCCACAGGGCCGGGTCCCGGACCACCCCGTGCGCACCCAGCCGTTCGCGGCCGACCTCGAACTGCGGCTTCACGAGCAGCACGAGATCGGCCCCGGGTGCCGCGACCGCGAGCAGCGGCGCCAGCACGAGGCGCAGCGAGATGAAGGAGAGGTCCCCCACCACGACGGTGGGCGCCGGCGCGACGTCGCTCGCGCGCAGGTCACGCACGTTCACCCCCTCGCGGACCTCCACGCGCGCGTCCTCGCGCAGGCGCCCGACGATCTGGTCGTGACCGACGTCGACGGCCACGACGTGGGCCGCTCCGCGGCGCAGCAGCACGTCCGTGAACCCGCCCGTGCTCGCCCCGGCGTCCAGGCACACCGCCCCCCGCACCTCGAGGTCGGGCCACGCGTCCAGCGCGTCCGCCAGCTTGTGCGCCGCGCGTGACGCCCACCCGGGATCGGCCGGGTCGGCGTGCACCGCGACGTCCTGCGCGGCGTCCACGGAGGTCGCCGCGCGGGCGGCGGGGACGCCGTCGACGCGCACGCGGCCGTCGGCCACGAGCCGCGCGGCCTGCGTGCGCGAGCGCGCGAGCCCCCGGCGGACGAGCTCGGTGTCGAGGCGTGCCGTCACCGTCGGGCTCATCCCTCGGCGTCCGCGAGGCGGTCCTGGAGGGCCCCGTGCACGGCCTCGAACGTCACCAGCTGCGCGCGCAGGTCGAGCTCCGCGACACCGTCCAGCCGGCCGAGCGCCTCGTCGACGGCGTCGTCCCCGGTTCCCGCAGGAGCGGACCCGTCACCGGTCGGCGGCTCGACGGCCGTCGGGGGGACGCCGGCCGAGGGCGGCGTGCCGGGCGCGCTGTCGCTCACGTACGGTCCTCTCGTTCGTCTCCGGTCGGTCGGTCGCACGTCACGGGTGCGGGTCGCGCCGCCGGCCACCACGGGCCCGGCCGGCGCGACGCACCCGACGCGACGCGCCCGACACGCGAGGGGCGCCGGGCGCCACCACGCTACCTGCCGACCGGCCGCCACGACGGGCGCGACCCACAAGGGCCGGTCGGCGCGACCGCGCGGCCGCCCCCGCTCAGAGCTCCGGCACGCCGGCCGCATCCACGGGCGTCCCGCGGTCGGCCGCGTCCCACGCAGCGGCGCACGCGGCGCGGACGAGGTCGAGCCGACCTTCCGTGCCGCCGTGCGGGCGCAGCTCCAGGGCCCCGCCGACGACCCGTGCCGCGGCGCCGCGGCACGCCCACCAGCCCCCCTCGGCGACGGGCGCCGGGTGCGGCTCGAGCAACGACAGCAGGTCCGCACCGATGAAGTGCGGACGCTCGCCCGGGACGGCGAGGACGTCGTCGCGGGCGCTGCTGACACCCGTGAGCACGTGCAGCCCGGGGATGTCCCCGGAGCGGGCACCCGCGAGGTCCGTGTCGAGCCGGTCACCGACCACGAGCGGGGCCCGCGCCCCGGCGCGCTCCACAGCGAGCCGGTACATCGTCGGCGAGGGCTTCCCGGCGCTGGCCGGCTCCACACCGGTCGCCGCGCGCACCGCCCCGACCAGCGACCCGTTCCCGGGCGCGAAGCCGCGCGCCGTGGGCAGGCTCAGGTCGAGGTTCGACGCGACGTGCCACGCGCCGCGCTGCACGGCGTACGCCGCCTCCGCGAGCTGCGCCCAGCCGAGCTCGGGCGCGAACCCCTGCACCACCGCGACGGGACCGTCGTCCGCCGACCCGACGACCTCGTAGCCCTTGGCGCGGACCGCGGTCAGCAGGCCGGCTCCGCCGACCACCAGCACCGGCGAGCCCGGCGGCACGCGCGTCGCCAGCAGCTCGGCAGCCGCCTGCGCCGCGGTCATCACCTCGTGCGGCGCCGTCGGGATGCCGAGCCCGACGAGCTGGTCCGCCACCTGCTCCGGCTCGCGAGAGGCGTTGTTCGTGACGAAGACCACCCGCATCCCCGCCGCGCGGGCGGCGTCGAGGCCCTCGGCCGCCCCGTCGATGGGCTCGTGACCGCGGTACGCGACCCCGTCGAGGTCGACGAGGGCCAGGTCGTACCGCGTGGCGAGCGGCTCGTCGCAGGCGAGCAGACCTGCTCCGCTCACCGTGCGTCCTCGCCGTCCGCGCCCTGCGTCGCCGACGCGGCGTCCTCGACGGGGGCGTCCGTCGTGGCGTCCTCGACGGGGGCGTCCGTCGTGGCGTCCTCGACGGGGGCGTCCGTCGTGGACGTGTCCTCACCCTGCGACGCCACGTCCTCCGGCGCCTCGTCCTGAGGCGCCACGTGCTCCGGCGCCAGGCCGCGGGCCCCGTGCACCACACCCTCGCCGTCCGGGACGGCGCCGTCGTCGACCGACACAGGGTCGCCAGACTCCTCGTCGTCCTCGTCGCCCACCTGGCCCTCGTCCACGCCGACCTGGCCGTCGTCGTCCCCGACCCGACCCTCGTCGTCCCGCACGTCGTCCGCGGTGCCGTGGTGGGCGTCCGCGTCCGCGGCGTGCTCGCGGTCGGCCGACTCCTCGGCCTCCGCCGCGTCGTCCTCGAGGTCGTAGACCAGCACCTCCTCGTCCACCTCGACGACCCCGGCCGCCTCCTCCAGCTCACGCTCGGAGTAGGGAGCCAGCTCGGCCGCCGCCTCCGCGTGCCGGCCGGCTGCCTCGAGGGCCGCGGCGCGCGCCTGCGCGACGCGCACGGCCAGCACGCCGCCGGCACTGCGGACGAGGTCCGTGGAGAGGGCGGCGACCGCCGCCTCCGGCTGGCCCATGTCGAGCCGTGCGCCGCTGACGACCATCGCCAGCTCCACGCGCGTCGGGGCCGGCAGCGCCTCCGCCTCGGGGTCCTGCGCGAGGGCGATGGCACGCTCGGGCCGCCCCAGCCCGCGCTCGGCGTCGGCCATCACGGCCAGGTGCTCGGAGGACCCGTTGAGCCGGCGGACGGTACGGAGCTCGCGGAGCGCCTCGGCGTAGCGGCCGGTGCTGTAGGCCGCGATGCCCGCCGCCTCGCGCACGACGTCCACACGTCCGGCACGCCGCACCGCGGCAGTCGCGTGCTCGTAGGCGCGCTCCGGGTCGACGTCGAGCAGACGCCCGACCATCACCAGGTGCCGTCCCACGCGCTCGGCGTTGTCCTTGCTGAGGGTGCGCAGCGGCCGGCGGGCGTCGCGGTCGAGGTCCGAGAAGGTCACGTCGTCGGGGATCTCCGGCTCCGGCACGCGCACGCGCTCGGGGTCGTGCCGGTCGGCCGCACGAGGCGGTCGATCCTCGCCGGCGTGCCCGCGGTGACCGGCGGGACCGGCCCCCCGGGCGTCGGCGCGACCGCCGTCGTCCCCGCGGCGCGGGGCTCGCGGCCCGGCGGACGCACGACCACCCGAGCGGTCGTCGCCACGCGGCGCGGCCCGCTCGCCCTCGCGGCGCTCCCACGGACGGCCCCCGTCGGCAGGCCGCTCGGGGCTCCGGCCGGTCGCCGGATGCTCGGCACCACCGGGGCGCCCGCCGGAGCGCTCACCACCGCCCTGCCGGGCGCCGCGCTCGTCCGTCGAACGGCCGGTCGGCCGCCGGTCCTCGAACCGCTCGCGGGCCGGCCGGTCGCCGAAACGCGCGCCGCCCTCCCCACGACGGTCGTCAGCACCACGGGTGTACCCGCCACGCTCCTCGAACCGTGCACCGCCCTGGCGGTCGCCCGCCGGCCGCTGCCCGCCGGACGACGGGCCGAAGGAGCGGCGGTCGTCACGCTGACCGGCACCCCGACGCTCGTCAGCGCCGCGCCGGTCGTCAGCACCGCGCCGGTCGTCGGGCCGCGACCCGCCACCGCGGCGGTCCTCGGACCACGGGCGTGCCGGCCGGTCACCGAAGCGGGAGCTCCCCTGCTGCTCGTCACGTCCGCGCCCGTCGCCGGAACGCCCGCCGGCCGGCCGCCCGCTGCCCGACCACGGGCCGCCCGAGCGCTCGGGACGTCGGTGGTCGGCAGCGTAGGGACGGCGCGGCCCGACCTCGTCGCCTCGATCGGGGCGGCTCCACGCACCACCCGAGGAACGCGGGGCGTCCCCACGCCCTCCGGAGCTCGCACCGCGCACCGGTGCCGCGTCGTCACGACGCCACGTGCCGGAGCGGGGCCCGTCCTCGCGGCGGGGCCGAGCGTCACGCTCGCCCCGGTCGTCACGCCAGCCGCCGCCGCGCTCGGCCGCCGACGGGCGATCGTCCCGACGGCCTGCACCCGCGGGCCGCGAGAACCCGCCGCTGCGTGCGCCGCCCGGCGCTCCACGGTCACGGTCGGGGCCGTTCGACGACCCGCCGGCCCAGGGACGCTGCGGGGAGCCCCCGCGCTCGTCGCGCGCACCGCGCCACCCCGCCACACGCGGGGCGCCGGGGCGCGAGTCGCCGCCGCGTCGGTCGTCGCGCGGACCACTGCCGCCGCGCTCCGCCGAGGGACGTGCGCCACCGACCGCGCGGGCATCGCGAGCGCCGCCGAACGTGCGCGGACGCGCACCCCGGTCGTCGCCACGGCCCGACTGCTCACGGCGGTCCCCACCCCACGCAGGACGCGCACCACGGTCGTCGCCACGGCCCGACTGCTCACGGCGGTCCCCACCCCACGCAGGACGCGCACCACGGTCGTCGCCACGGCCCGACTGCTCACGGCGGTCCCCACCCCACGCAGGACGCCCACGGTCGTCGCCGCCGTGCGGGCGCGCGCTCCGGTCGTCGCTGCGACCCGGCCGCGTCGTCCGCGCGTCGCCACCCGACGGGCGCCCACGGTCGTCGCCACGGCTCGGTCGACCACTGCGGTCGGCGCTGCGGTCGGCGCTCCAGCCGGACCGCGGGCCCCGGTCGTCACCACGGTCCCGGCCCGCCGGAGCACCCCGGTCGTCGCGGCCCACAGAGCCGTACCGGGATCCGCCGCGCGGCGCACCGCCGCGCGGGCCGCCCCCGCTCGTGCGGGGGCGTGTCGAGTCGTCGCCCTGTCGGCGCTGGTAGGGGCGTCGCTCGTCCGAGCCGTCGCTGTTCATGTGTGTACTCCTCGTCGTACGTCGACGCCCATGGTCTCATCACCGCGTTGCGCGGGTAGGCGTTCACGCCGTCACAGACGTCACGGCGGATCGGTCGGGGATGTGCCGTCGACCACGCCGGCACACGCGCAGCCGGTCGGGCCGCTTCGCTCGTGCTGCATCGGGCGGGATCGGCGCGAGCCGCACGACATCCACGAGGAGGGCCCGAGCGGGCCGACGTGGACTCGTGAATGGCGGAAAGTGCCGTGGAACGCACGAAGGCCCACCCCTGGTGGGGTGGGCCTTCGTGGAATGGTTGTCCGGCGGCGTCCTACTCTCCCACACCCTGGCGGGTGCAGTACCATCGGCGCTGAAGGGCTTAGCTTCCGGGTTCGGAATGGGACCGGGCGTTTCCCCTTCGCTATGACCGCCGTAACTTCGTCGAGATGACGAGCAGGCCCTCCCGCACACGAAGGTGGGGAGGGGGCCCGTTGGTTTCTCGGGAACCGCACAGTGGACGCGTAGCAATGAATGGTGTTAGTCAAGTTGTCGGCTTATTAGTACCGGTCAGCTGCGGCAGTCTTTCGTCCTGCCTTCCACATCCGGCCTATCTACCCAGTGGTCTAGCTGGGAGCCTCTCACCCCGTAGGGCATGGAAACCTCATCTTGAAGCAGGCTTCCCGCTTAGATGCTTTCAGCGGTTATCCCTTCCGAACGTAGCCAACCAGCCGTGCTCCTGGCGGAACAACTGGCACACCAGAGGTTCGTCCGTCCCGGTCCTCTCGTACTAGGGACAGCCCTTCTCAAGTTTCCTGCGCGCGCAGCGGATAGGGACCGAACTGTCTCACGACGTTCTAAACCCAGCTCGCGTACCGCTTTAATGGGCGAACAGCCCAACCCTTGGGACCTACTCCAGCCCCAGGATGCGACGAGCCGACATCGAGGTGCCAAACCATGCCGTCGATATGGACTCTTGGGCAAGATCAGCCTGTTATCCCCGGGGTACCTTTTATCCGTTGAGCGACGGCGCTTCCACAAGCCACCGCCGGATCACTAGTTCCGACTTTCGTCCCTGCTCGACCTGTCAGTCTCACAGTCAAGCTCCCTTGTGCACTTGCACTCGCCACCTGATTGCCAACCAGGCTGAGGGAACCTTTGAGCGCCTCCGTTACATTTTAGGAGGCAACCGCCCCAGTTAAACTACCCACCAGGCACTGTCCCTGATCCGGATGACGGACCGAGGTTAGATATCCAGAGCGACCAGAGTGGTATTTCAACGTTGACTCCACCGACACTGGCGTGCCGGCTTCACAGTCTCCCACCTATCCTACACAAGCCGCACCGAACACCAATACCAAGCTATAGTAAAGGTCCCGGGGTCTTTCCGTCCTGCTGCGCGTAACGAGCATCTTTACTCGTAGTGCAATTTCGCCGAGTTCGCGGTTGAGACAGCGGAGAAGTCGTTACGCCATTCGTGCAGGTCGGAACTTACCCGACAAGGAATTTCGCTACCTTAGGATGGTTATAGTTACCACCGCCGTTTACTGGGGCTTAAATTCTGAGCTTCGCCTTGCGGCTGACCCGTCCTCTTAACCTTCCAGCACCGGGCAGGCGTCAGTCCGTATACATCGTCTTGCGACTTCGCACGGACCTGTGTTTTTAGTAAACAGTCGCTTCTCCCTGGTCTCTGCGGCCCTCCACGCTTCCCGGGCAAGCCGGTACACGCTTGAGGCCCCCCTTCTCCCGAAGTTACGGGGGCATTTTGCCGAGTTCCTTAACCACGATTCTCTCGATCGCCTTGGTATTCTCTACCTGACCACCTGAGTCGGTTTGGGGTACGGGCGGCTAGAACCTCGCGTCGAGGCTTTTCTTGGCAGCATAGGATCACCCATTTCCCGCATACGCGGTACCCGTCGGTTCTCAGGCTGATGAGGTGCGGATTTGCCTACACCTCGCCCTACGGCCTTGGACGTGGACTACCATCGCCACGCTGGGCTACCTTCCTGCGTCACCCCTGTTAATACGCTTACCTACTACCGGTTCGGGTCCCGTGCTCCGACCCGCGATGTCCCCGAAGGGACGGTGCGGACCATCGGACGGTTAGCATCACCGGACTCGGTATGGGCGGTTCTTCGCCGGTACGGGAATATCAACCCGTTGTCCATCGACTACGCCTGTCGGCCTCGCCTTAGGTCCCGACTTACCCAGGGCGGATTAGCCTGGCCCTGGAACCCTTGGTCATTCGGCGGACGGGTTTCTCACCCGTCTTTCGCTACTCATGCCTGCATTCTCACTCGTGTGGGCTCCACCACTGGGTTCCCCCGCGGCTTCACTGCCCACACGACGCTCCCCTACCCATCCACACGACTGAACCACGAAGGCTTGTCTCGAGTGTGAATGCCACAGCTTCGGCGGTGTGCTTGAGCCCCGCTACATTGTCGGCGCGGAATCACTTGACCAGTGAGCTATTACGCACTCTTTCAAGGGTGGCTGCTTCTAAGCCAACCTCCTGGTTGTCTGTGCAACTCCACATCCTTTCCCACTTAGCACACGCTTAGGGGCCTTAGCTGGTGGTCTGGGCTGTTTCCCTCTCGACTACGGAGCTTATCCCCCGCAGTCTCACTGCCACGCTCTGGCTTACCGGCATTCGGAGTTTGGCTAACGTCAGTAACCTGGTGGGGCCCATCGGCTATCCAGTAGCTCTACCTCCGGCAAGAAACGCGTGACGCTGCACCTAAATGCATTTCGGGGAGAACCAGCTATCACGAAGTTTGATTGGCCTTTCACCCCTAACCACAGGTCATCCCCCAGGTTTTCAACCCTGGTGGGTTCGGGCCTCCACGCGGTCTTACCCGCGCTTCACCCTGCCCATGGCTAGATCACTTCGCTTCGGGTCTAGAGCACGCGACTGAAACGCCCTGTTCGGACTCGCTTTCGCTACGGCTTCCCCACACGGGTTAACCTCGCCACGTACCACTAACTCGCAGGCTCATTCTTCAAAAGGCACGCCGTCACCCCTGCTAGGGAGGCTCCGACGGATTGTAGGCACACGGTTTCAGGTACTATTTCACTCCCCTCCCGGGGTACTTTTCACCTTTCCCTCACGGTACTTGTCCGCTATCGGTCACCAGGTAGTATTTAGGCTTACACAGTGGTCTGTGCAGATTCACTCCGGGTTTCTCGGGCCCGGAGCTACTTGGGATCCCCATCGGGAGGCCACGCCATTTCGTCTACGGGGGTAACACCCTCTGTGCCGGGCCTTTCAAGACCCTTCGACTATGACGCGACTTTCTGACTCCCTGTCAGTTCGGCAGAACCAACTGACGGGTCCCACAACCCCGTACGTGCAACACCTGCCGGCTATCACACACGCACGGTTTGGCCTGATCCGCTTTCGCTCGCCACTACTCACGGAATATCTCTTCCTGCCGGTACTGAGATGTTTCACTTCCCGGCGTTCCCTCCACACACCCTATATATTCAGGTGCGGGTCACCACACATGACTGTGGCGGGGTTTCCCCATTCGGAGATCCTCGGATCACGGTTCGTTTGCCAACTCCCCGAGGCTTATCGCAGGCTACAACGTCCTTCTTCGGCTCCTGGTGCCAAGGCATCCACCCTGTGCCCTTATAAACTTGACCACAAAAGATCATTCAAAGATGCTCGCGTCCACTGTGCAGTTCTCAAGCAACCACCGGACCCCGCCGGCACCCGGGCACGCCTACCCCCACGCTCAACAAGCGCGGGAGAGGTTCACACCCACCGACGGACCCGAAGGTCCCTCCAGCCCCCACCCCTCCCATCCCACCCACACACGTGGACGGACAAGAAGCAGCAGGGACCTTCACGACCCCGAAGCAACACCCCGAACCGGGCTGTTCCCTCAGGACCCAACAGCGTGCCAGGCCAACCCTTCCACCAGCAGGACATCCGTTCCCTCCCACCCGGCGCACACCCCGAGCAAGCTCGAGACGCAACACCAGGCGGCGTACTAGGCACCCACCAGCCTCCAGGCCGGCCGTAGTCGATGTTCCACCCGTGAGCACCACCCCCCACACGAACGGTGAGGGCATGGGCCTGGACACCGACCGCCCACCCATGACAGGCGGACCCCGATGCCAGATGCTCCTTAGAAAGGAGGTGATCCAGCCGCACCTTCCGGTACGGCTACCTTGTTACGACTTAGTCCTAATCGCCAGTCCCACCTTCGACGGCTCCCCCCAAAAGGTTGGGCCACCGGCTTCGGGTGTTACCGACTTTCATGACTTGACGGGCGGTGTGTACAAGGCCCGGGAACGTATTCACCGCAGCGTTGCTGATCTGCGATTACTAGCGACTCCGACTTCATGGGGTCGAGTTGCAGACCCCAATCCGAACTGAGACCGGCTTTTTGGGATTCGCTCCACCTCGCGGTATCGCAGCCCTTTGTACCGGCCATTGTAGCATGCGTGAAGCCCAAGACATAAGGGGCATGATGATTTGACGTCATCCCCACCTTCCTCCGAGTTGACCCCGGCAGTCTCCCATGAGTCCCCGGCATAACCCGCTGGCAACATGGGACGAGGGTTGCGCTCGTTGCGGGACTTAACCCAACATCTCACGACACGAGCTGACGACAACCATGCACCACCTGTGCACCGACCTTGCGGGGCACCCATCTCTGAGTGTTTCCGGTGCATGTCAAGCCTTGGTAAGGTTCTTCGCGTTGCATCGAATTAATCCGCATGCTCCGCCGCTTGTGCGGGCCCCCGTCAATTTCTTTGAGTTTTAGCCTTGCGGCCGTACTCCCCAGGCGGGGCACTTAATGCGTTTGCTGCGGCACGGAATCCGTGGAATGGACCCCACACCTAGTGCCCAACGTTTACGGCATGGACTACCAGGGTATCTAATCCTGTTCGCTCCCCATGCTTTCGCTCCTCAGCGTCAGTTGCGGCCCAGTGACCTGCCTTCGCCATCGGTGTTCCTCCTGATATCTGCGCATTCCACCGCTACACCAGGAATTCCAGTCACCCCTACCGCACTCTAGTCTGCCCGTACCCACTGCAAGCCCCAGGTTGAGCCTGAGGTTTTCACAGCAGACGCGACAAACCGCCTACGAGCTCTTTACGCCCAATAATTCCGGACAACGCTTGCGCCCTACGTATTACCGCGGCTGCTGGCACGTAGTTAGCCGGCGCTTCTTCTGCAGGTACCGTCACTTGCGCTTCTTCCCTGCTGAAAGAGGTTTACAACCCGAAGGCCGTCATCCCTCACGCGGCGTCGCTGCATCAGGCTTGCGCCCATTGTGCAATATTCCCCACTGCTGCCTCCCGTAGGAGTCTGGGCCGTGTCTCAGTCCCAGTGTGGCCGGTCGCCCTCTCAGGCCGGCTACCCGTCGTCGCCTTGGTAGGCCATTACCCCACCAACAAGCTGATAGGCCGCGAGCCCATCCCCCACCGATAAATCTTTCCAGACGCTCCAGATGCCCGGGCGCCTCGTATCCGGTATTAGACCTCGTTTCCAAGGCTTATCCCAGAGTAGGGGGCAGGTTGCTCACGTGTTACTCACCCGTTCGCCACTGATCCGGTCAGCAAGCTGACCTTCACCGTTCGACTTGCATGTGTTAAGCACGCCGCCAGCGTTCGTCCTGAGCCAGAATCAAACTCTCCGTAAATGTCACACAGCCACCCACCAGGCGAACCCGGCAGGCAACAGACACAACAAAGAACCCCAAACCAATGGGGCCGAAACTGGTCTCTACCCCAGACCACCACCCACAGGGGCGCGGATGCGAGATCTGGGCTCGACACCAAATAAATGGCATCGACTACTTGGCACACTGTTGAGTTCTCAAGGAACAGACGCTCATCCTCGATCAGCCTTTCGGCATCCCGCAGGAGGCTCGTTCACCATCGTAGCGGAACATTTCCGCTTCCCTGACCACCGGAGTGGCAGTTCCGCAATTCCGCCGCGGCGTTAACCGTAGCTCAGTTCTCGGAGTTCTTCGACCACCATCGGTGATCATTTCCCCTCGTCGTCCCGACCACGCTCTGCGCCGTCGTGACCCTCCCGCTGCCGGCCACCGTGGTGACCGCCAGCCGTTCGGGCCGGGTCCCGCACCTTACACCCCGACGCAGCGAGCGCCGAGGAGGTACGTGCGAGTTGTTGCCCTGCTCCGCGGGACCGTCCGCCGATCGTCTCGGCGTCCGTTCCTCCCTGCTGGGCGGGCCTTGAGTACGTTACGCCGCCCGAGCGGCCGGCGCAAACCGCGTCGGCCGTGACCGTGGTCACCGCTCGAGACGCGCCCCGGCAGGGTGCGTCGACGGCCGGGCGCGTGCCGCGGCCGACCTGCCCGTTCCCCGGCCGACCCACGCACCGCTCCGCCGGGGGCCGTCCGCGGCGGGCAGGGGTTGCCGTCCGCGCCGGGCACCGCCCGCTGCACGGGCCGGCCGGGCCCGGTGCAGCGGGGCGGTGTGCGCCGGTCAGGCCTGGGCGTCGACGACCGCGAGCGTGCGCTTGCCGCGCCGCAGCAGCGCCCACCGCCCGTGCAGCAGCTGGTCCGCGGTGAGCACCGCGTCCGGGTCGGCGACCCGTGCGTTGTTCACGGACGCACCACCCTCGGCGACCGCACGGCGCGCCGCCGCCTTGCTGGGCACCAGCCCGGTCGCCGCCATGAGGTCGACCACCGCGTCGCCCGCGGTCCCGCGCGCCGTCGGCAGCTCGGCCACCGCGGCGGCGAACGTCCCCGCGTCGAGGTCCTCGAGCGCGCCCCGGCCGAAGAGCGCCTGGCTCGCCGCGACGACCGCGTCGGCGGCGGCCGTGCCGTGGACCAGGGCCGTCACGTCGTACGCCAGCGTGCGCTGCGCCTCGCGCGCGGCCGGCCGTGCCCGCACGGCCTCCTCGAGCGCGGCGATCTCGTCGCGCGTGCGGAACGTGAACACCTTGAGGTAGCCCACGACGTCGGCGTCGTCGGTGTTGACCCAGAACTGGTAGAAGGCGTACGGCGTCATCATGTCGGGCGCGAGCCACACGGCCCCGCCCTCAGACTTCCCGAACTTGGTGCCGTCCGCCTTGGTGATGAGCGGGGTCGTGAGCGCGTGCACCGCCGTCCGCTCGGTCTTGCGGATCAGGTCCACGCCGGACAGCAGGTTCCCCCACTGGTCGTTGCCGCCGGTCTGCAGCGTGCAGCCGTGGCGACGGAAGAGCTCGCGGTAGTCCAGCCCCTGCAGGATCTGGTAGCTGAACTCGGTGAAGGAGATGCCCTCGTCGCTCGCGAGCCGGCGCGCCACCGTGTCCTTGGCCAGCATCGTGCCGAGGCGGTAGTGCTTGCCCACGTCGCGCAGGAAGTCGATGGCCGAGAGGCCCCCGGTCCAGTCGAGGTTGTTCACCATCACGGCGGCGGCGGGGCCCTCGAAGTCGAGGAAGTGCTCGATCTGGGCGCGCAGCCGGCCGACCCACTCGGCCACCGTCTCGGGCGTGTTGAGCACGCGCTCCCCCGACATGCGGGGGTCGCCGATGAGCCCCGTGGCGCCGCCGACCAGGGCGAGCGGGCGGTGGCCCGCGAGCTGGAGGTGGCGCATGAGGACGAGCTGCACGAGGTGGCCGTGGTGCAGGCTCGGTGCGGTCGGGTCGAAGCCCGTGTAGAACGTGACGGGACCGTCGGCCAGGGCCTGCGCCAGTGCGTCGCGGTCCGTGGTCTGGGCGACGAGCCCACGCCACTCGAGCTCGTCGAGGATGCTGCTCACGTCTGTCTCCTCCTCGCGGGCGCCGCGAGGCGCCCGGGGTCCGGTCGTGCGGTCGGCAGGGTCCGTGGTGGTGGCGCCGTGGGCACCGGTCTCAGGCCGACGTCGTCGCCCCGCGCGGGGCGTCTGGCGACGTCGGCGACCGATACGCCGGGCGGTACGCCGACACCGTGCGCTCCCCCGTCAGCCACAGGCGCCACGGGTGCGCCGAGGCGTCGCCGCCCGGGCCGGACACGCCGACCCGCGGGCCGGTCACGACGGCAGGCAGCACCGTGCCGGCGTCGCGGCGGCGCACGACCACGGGGCCGCTCGGCTCCGTGACGTCGCAGCCGTTGGCCGCCAGGTCCAGGCCGAGGCACACGGCGAGCCGGGCCGGGCCGCGCGCGAGCTGCCGGGCGCTGTCGACGACGCCGGACCGCGCGCGGCGTGCCCAGGCGACGTCGGCCCCCTCGACCACCTCACCGGCGCGCAGCAGCACGGCGGACGCGCGACCCGCGGGCTGCGTCACGACGTTGACGCAGTGGTGCAGGCCCATGTGGCGGTACACGTACAGCCGCCCGGGCTCCGCGAACATCGCCGCGTTGCGCCCGGTCCGGCCGCGGTGCGCGTGCGACCCGGGGTCGTCCTCTCCGCCGTACGCCTCCAGCTCGGTCAGTCGCACCGTCACGGTGCCCTCGGGCGAACGCGTCGTCACGTACCCGCCGAGCAGGTCGCGCGCGACCTGCAGGACGTCGCGTGCGAACCAGGTCCGCGCGGGCACCGGTCCGAGGCCGAGGACGCCGCCCGGGGGCGGTGCGTCCCCCGGCCCGGTCCCCGGCGCGACGGTGGTCACGGCGTCATCATGCCAAAGGCGTCGAGGTGGACGTCGGCGCGTCCGCGCGTGCCCTCCCGCGCGAAGTGCTCCTGCTCGTCGGCCATCCACGCGAGCCAGTGCGCCCGGGCGGCCTCGCCGTCGCGCTCGAGGCCGCGGCGCAGACGCAGGTCCCGCGGGGCCTCGACCCACACGCGCAGCGTCGCGTGCGGGTCCGCGGCTCGGGGCGCGGACCCGCAGCCCTCGAGCACGAGCACGTCCGGCACGGGGACGTCCACCCAGCCGTCGAAGCGGTCGGACGCCCAGTCGAAGCGCTCGTAGCGCCCGGGCCGCCCGCGCCTCAGCTGCTCGAGCACCTGGACGGACAGCCGCGCCCACAGCGAGCCCTCGAGGCCACGCCAGCCGGCGTACAGGTCGTCGAGGTGGAGCACGGCGGCACGCACGCCGCGGTCGTGCAGGCACCCCGCGAGGCGGCCGGCCGCCGTGGTCTTGCCCGAGCCCGCGGGACCGTCGACGCAGACGAGGCGGACGGGCCCGAGCCGGCGCGGGCCGGCCAGCACGCGCACCGCCAGCAGGTCCGCGACCCGCGTCGCTCCCGGCGGGCCGTCACCCGACGCGTCCCGTCCGCCCTGCGGCCCGCAGTCCTGCCGCCGGCCCGTCGAGGCCCCGGGCGGCAGCTCCATCAGGAGGCGCGGGAGGCGCGGAGCGTGGCGGCCGCGTCCCGCGCGCGGACCAGCTGCTCGCGGACGCGCACCGGCGCCGTGCCACCGTGGGCGGACCGCGACGCGAGGGAGCCCTCCACGGACAGCACCGCCCGCACGCCCGGCGTCAGGTGCGGCGAGATCGCGGTCAGCTGCTCGTCCGTGAGGTCCCACAGCTCGAGCGGTGGCTCGTGCTGCTCGCAGGCGCGCACGCACTCGCCGGCGACCTCGTGCGCGACGCGGAACGGCACGCCCTCGCGGACGAGCCACTCGGCGACGTCGGTCGCGAGCGAGAAGCCCTGCGGCGCGAGCGCCGCCATGCGCGCGGTGTCGAACGTCAGCGTCGCGACCATCCCGGCGAACGCGGGCAGCAGGACCGTGAGCTGGTCGACCTGGTCGAAGACCGGCTCCTTGTCCTCCTGCAGGTCGCGGTTGTACGCGAGCGGCAGGCCCTTGAGCGTCGTCAGCAGGCCGGTCAGGTCGCCGACCAGGCGGCCGGCCTTGCCACGCGCCAGCTCGGCGACGTCGGGGTTCTTCTTCTGCGGCATGATGCTCGACCCGGTCGAGTACGCGTCGTGCAGGCGCACGAAGCCGAACTCCTTCGTCGACCAGAGGACGACCTCCTCGGCCAGGCGCGACAGGTCGACCGCGACCATCGCCGCGACGAAGGCGAACTCCGCCACCACGTCGCGCGCCGCGGTGCCGTCGATCGAGTTCTCGACCGGTGCGTCGAAGCCCAGCTCGGCGGCGACCGCGGCCGGGTCCAGGCCGAGCGACGAGCCCGCCAGCGCGCCCGACCCGTACGGGGAGACCGCGGCGCGGCGGTCCCAGTCGGCCCAGCGCTCGACGTCGCGCAGCAGCGGCCACGCGTGGGCGAGCAGGTGGTGCGCGAGCAGCACGGGCTGCGCGTGCTGCAGGTGCGTGCGTCCCGGGACCGGCGCGTCGCCGGCCGCCTCGGCCTGCGCGACGAGCGCGTCGACGACGTCCAGCACCATGCCGGACAGCACGCGCGCCTGCCGGCGCAGGTACATGCGCACGAGCGTCGCGATCTGGTCGTTGCGCGAGCGGCCGGCCCGGAGCTTGCCCCCGAGGTCCGCGCCGGCACGCTCGATCAGCCCGCGCTCGAGGGCGGTGTGCACGTCCTCGTCGTCGGGAGTCGGCGCGAAGGCGCCGGACGCCACGTCGGTGCGCAGGCGCTCGAGGGCGTCCTCCATGGCCGCGACCTCGGCGTCCGTCAGGAGGCCCGCCGCGTGCAGGACGTGCGCGTGCGCGACCGACCCGGTGATGTCGTCGTCGGCCAGGCGCCAGTCGAACTGCGTCGAGCGCGACAGCTCGGTGAGGGCCGCCGCGGGGCCGGACGCGAAGCGCCCGCCCCACAGCGCGATCGGGCCCCCGCCGGCTGCCGCTGCCGGGCCCTGCTCAGCCACGCGCGATCCCGCCCTGGTGCCCCAGGTCGGGGGCGTTGCCGAACTTCACGTCGCGCGCCGCGGCCAGCTTCGAGCTCAGGCCGTAGATCTCGATGAAGCCCTTCGCGGCGGACTGGTCGAACGTGTCGCCCGTGTCGTACGTCGCGAGGTTGAAGTCGTACAGGCTCGTGTCCGAGCGGCGGCCGGAGACGGTCGCGCGGCCGCCGTGCAGGACGAGCCGGACGTCGCCGGACACGTAGCGCTGGGTGTCGTCGACGAACACGTCGAGCGAGCGCTTGAGCGGGCTGAACCACTGGCCGTCGTACACCAGCTCGGTCCAGCGCTGCTCGACGCCCCGCTTGAACCGCGCCTGCTCGCGCTCGATCGTCACGTTCTCGAGCTCCTGGTGCGCGGCGATGAGCGCGATGGCACCCGGGGCCTCGTAGACCTCGCGCGACTTGATGCCGACGAGGCGGTCCTCGACGATGTCGATGCGCCCGACGCCCTGCGCACCGGCGCGGCGGTTCATCTCCTGGATGGCCTGCAGCGGCGTGACGGGCACGCCGTCGAGCGCCACCGGGACGCCCTCGGCGAACGTGACGACGACCTCGTCGGCGACCGGCGGGAACGTCGGGTCGTCCGTGTACGTGTAGACGTCCTTGGTCGGGCCGTTCCAGATGTCCTCGAGGAACCCCGTCTCGACCGCGCGGCCCCACACGTTCTGGTCGATCGAGAACGGGTTGTGCTTCGTCGTCGCGATCGGCAGCTGGTGCTTCTCGGCGTAGTCGATCGCCTTGTCGCGCGTCAGCGCGAGGTCGCGGACCGGTGCGAGGCACTTGAGGTCGGGCGCGAGGGAGGTGATGCCCACCTCGAAGCGGACCTGGTCGTTGCCCTTGCCGGTGCAGCCGTGGGCGACGGTCGTCGCGCCGAACTGGCGGGCCGCGCGGACGAGGTGCTTGACGATGACCGGGCGCGAGAGCGCCGAGACCAGCGGGTAGCGGTCGAGGTACAGGCCGTTGGCCTTGAGGGCCGGCATGCAGTACTCGGTGGCGAACTCGTCGCGCGCGTCGGCGACGTACGCCTCGACGGCGCCGCAGTCGAGCGCACGGCGGCGGATGACCTCGAGGTCCTCCCCGCCCTGGCCGACGTCGACCGCGACGGCGATCACCTCGGCGCCGGTGGCCTCGGCGATCCAGCCGATGCCCACCGAGGTGTCCAGCCCCCCGGAGTACGCGAGGACGACGCGATCGGTCATGTCAGGTTCTCTCCTTCTCGGCAAGGTCAACGTGCATGAACATACACGCCCCCGCGGACATATGCATAAACGGTCTCAGCCCTCGCCCGCGAGCGCGAGGAAGCGCGCCGCGACGGCCTCGCCGCCGTCGGGCCCGCGCGCGATGACCAGGACCGTGTCGTCGCCCGCGATGGTGCCCATGACCTGCGGCAGCACCGAGTGGTCGATCGCGGAGGCCAGGAACTGCGCCGCACCCGGCGGGGTCCGCAGGACGACGAGGTTGCCCGACGCCTCGGCCGTGACCAGCAGCTCCGCGCACAGGCGCGCCAGGCGCGCGGCGAGCATCTCCGTGCCCGTGGTGGCCGGGGTCCGGTCCCCGCCCTCCTGCGGCACCGCGTACGCGAGCGCACCCGACGGCGTGCGGATCTTCACGGCGCGCAGCTCCACGAGGTCGCGGGACAGCGTCGCCTGCGTGACGTGCACGCCCTCGTCCGCGAGCCGCTCGGCCAGCTCCCCCTGGGAGTGCACCGAGCCGCGGGACAGCAGGCTCGTGATGAGCGCGTGCCGCGCCGCCTTCGTCGACGGGATGGCGCCCGTGGGGGTGCTCACCGCTCCGCCAGCAGGAACGTCAGCAGCGCCTTCTGCGCGTGCAGCCGGTTCTCCGCCTCGTCCCACACGACCGACTGCGGGCCGTCGAGCACGTCGGCGGTGATCTCCTTGCCGCGGTAGGCGGGCAGGCAGTGCAGGACGAGCGCGTCGGGTGCGGCCAGCGCCAGCGCGTCGCCGTCGAGCCGGAACGCCGTGAACCGGCCCGCGCGCTCCCCCGCCTCGTCCTCCTGGCCCATCGAGACCCACGTGTCCGTCGCGACGACGTCGGCTCCCGCGACGGCCTCGTCGCGGTCGTGCAGCACCGCGACCGAGCCGCCGGTGCGGGCCGCGACGGCGCGGGCAGCGGCGAGGACCTCGGGGTCGGGCAGGGCGTCGGCCGGGGTGCCCACGCGCACGTGCAGGCCGGCCGTCGCACCGCCCAGCAGGTACGAGTGCGCCATGTTGTTCGCACCGTCGCCCACGTACGCGAGCGTCGTGCCCGCCAGACCCGCCACGCCGCCGCGGTGCTGCGCGATCGTCGTCAGGTCCGCGAGCACCTGGCACGGGTGGAACTCGTCCGTGAGCGCGTTCACCACCGGGACGCCCGCGACCGCCGCCATCTCGTCCAGGCGCGTCTGCGCGTGGGTCCGCCACACCACGGCCGCGACCTGCCGGCCCAGCACGCGCGCCGTGTCCGCGATCGACTCGCGGACGCCGATCTGCGCGAGCGTGCCGTCGACGGCGAGCGGGAAGCCCCCCAGCTCGGCGATGCCGGTGACGAAGCTGACCTGCGTGCGCAGCGTCGGCTTGTCGAAGATCACGGCGACCGCCCGCGGGCCGGACAGCGGGGTACGCAGGAACCGGTCGGCGCGGAACGCGAGCGCGAGCTCGAGGACGTCCGCCTGCTCCTGCGGGGTCAGGTCGTCGTCGCGCAGGAAGTGCCGGGTCACGGGGTCTCCTCGACGGGCTCGGGGGGCAGTGCTGCCACGAAGTCGACGAACGGCTGCGCCTGCTCGTCGGTGAGGACGTACGGCGGTGCGATCCGCAGCGTCGTGGGCGTGCACGGGTTGACGACGATGCCGGCGTCGAGCGCGTCCGCCGCGACCCGCACCGCGACGGGCGCCGCGAGCTCGACCGCGATGAGGAGGCCCTCGCCCCGCACCTCGCGCACGAGGGGGTTGCCGGTCGCGGCCAGCCGCGCGCGCAGCCGCTCCCCCAGCGCCGTGACGTGGGCGAGCAGACCGTCCCGCTCGATCACGCCGATGGTCGCCAGGGCCGCCGCCGCGGCGACCGGGTTCCCGCCGAACGTCGTCCCGTGCTGGCCGCGGCTGAGCAGCGACGCCACGTCCGGCCCGAAGGCGATCAGGCCGCCCACGGGGAAGCCGCCGCCGAGGCCCTTGGCGACCGTCACGACGTCCGGCACGACGCCGCCACCCAGGTGCGGGTGCTGGTACGCGAACCAGCGGCCGGTCCGGCCCATGCCCGACTGGACCTCGTCCAGCACCAGCAGCGCACCGTGCGCACGCGTCAGCTCGCGGGCGCGGGCCAGGTAGCCGGGCGGCAGCGCACGGACGCCGGCCTCGCCCTGGAGCGGCTCGACCACGAGCCCGGCGACCTGGTCGCCCCCCTCGGCGAACGCCGCCTCGAGCGCCTCGGTGTCGCCGAACGGCAGGAACTCCACACCACCCGGCAGCGGCTCGAACGGCGCGCGGTACGCGGGCTTGTGCGTGAGCGCCAGCGCACCCATGGACCGCCCGTGGAAGCCGCCCTCGAGGGCGAGCACGCGCGGGCGGGCGCCGTCCGAGTGGCGGCGCAGCAGCTTGAACGCGGCCTCGTTGGCCTCCGTGCCGGAGTTCGTGAGGAACACGCGGGAGCCGCCCGGCGCGCCCGCGAGCGCGAGCAGCCGCTCGGCGAGCGCGATCTGGGTCGGGCTCGCGAAGAAGTTGGAGACGTGACCCAGCGTGCCCAGCTGCGCGCTGACCGCGGCGGTGAGCGTGGGGTGCGCGTGCCCCAGCGAGTTGACCGCGATGCCACCGAGCAGGTCGAGGTAGCGGCGACCGTCGGCGTCCCAGACGTACGGGCCCTCGCCGCGCACGAGGACGCGCTGCGGCGGGCCGAACGTGTCCATCACGGCGTGGGTGTAGCGGTCGGTCCACTCGGCGACGGACCCGGCGCCGGCCGGCAGCGGCAGCGCGTCGTCGGGGGCGTCGGCGCGGTGCCGGCCGGGCGTCACGGCGGGCGCGGCGGCGTGCTCGGTCGGTGCGGCGGTGTGCTCGCTCACGGGGTGTCCTCCTGAGGGGCACGGACCCGGGGCACGGGCACCGTGGAGGGGTTGTCGGCCGGGTCGACGTCGGGCAGCACCATCGTCCCCACGCCGTCGGACGTGAAGACCTCGACGAGGATCGAGTGCGGCTCGCGGCCGTCGATGACGTGCGCGCGCGGGACGCCGCCCTCGACGGCGCGCCAGCAGGCCTCCATCTTCGGCCGCATGCCGGCGTCCAGGCGCGGGAGCAGGTTCGCGAGGTCGGCCGCACGGATGCGGCGCACGAGGCTCTCGCGGTTCGGCCAGTCGGTGTACAGGCCCTCGACGTCGGTCAGCACGATGAGCTTGCGGGCGCCGAGGGCCACCGCGAGCGCCGCGGCCGCGGTGTCGGCGTTGACGTTGAGCACCTGCGTCGGGTCCTCGATGTCCGGCGCCACGGTCGACACGACGGGGATGCGGCCGGCGTCGAGCAGGTCGAGCACCGCGCCGGGGTTGACCTGGACGACGTCGCCCACCAGGCCGACGTCCACCTCCTGGCCGTCGACCACCGCGGTGCGGCGCCGGGCCTGGAACAGCGCGCCGTCCTCGCCCGACAGGCCGACGGCGTGCGGGGCGTGGGAGTTGAGCAGGCCGACGAGCTCGCGCGAGACCTGCCCCGTGAGCACCATCCGGACCACGTCCATGGCCTCGGGCGTGGTCACGCGCAGCCCGCCGCGGAACTCGCTCTCGATGCCGAGCCGGTCCAGCATCGCGTTGATCTGCGGGCCGCCGCCGTGCACCACGACGGGGCGCAGCCCGACCTGGCGCAGGAAGACCATGTCCTCGGCGAACGCGCGCTTGAGGGTGTCGTCCACCATCGCGTTGCCGCCGTACTTGACGACGACCAGCGCGCCGGAGAACTGCTGCAGCCAGGGCAGCGCCTGGATCAGCACCTCCGCCTTCTGGTCGGGGCGCAGGTCGGTGCGCGTGTCGAAGTAGAAGTCCGTCGGCACGGGGGGCATCTCGGGCGTGGTGTGGCTCATGTGGAGTACGCGCTGTTCTCGTGGACGTAGTCGTGCGTGAGGTCGTTGGTCCAGACGGTGGCGGACGCGTCGCCGGCGTGCAGGTCGACCGTGACGTGGACCTCGCGGGCCGCGGCCAGGTCGAGCCGCGCGGGGTCCTCGTGGGCGCCGCCGGCGCGGCAGACCTGCAGGCCGTTGATCGTGACGTCGAGGGCCGACGGGTCGAACGGCGCGACGTCCTCCGGCACCGTTCCGACCTGGGCGATGATGCGGCCCCAGTTCGGGTCGTTGCCGTACATCGCGGCCTTGACGAGCGTGGAGCGCGTCACCGCCCGGGCCACCGCGACCGCCGCGGCCTGCGTGGTGGCACCGTGCACGTGCACCGCGACGTCGTGCGACGCGCCCTCGGCGTCGGCCACGAGCTGGCGGGCGAGCGACGCGCACACGCGCAGCACCGCGTCGGCGAGGACGTCGGCGCGGGGCGTGACGCCGCTCGCGCCGGACGCCAGGAGCGTGACCGTGTCGGAGGTCGACATGCAGCCGTCGGAGTCGACGCGGTCGAACGTCGCCGCGGTCGCGGCGCGCAGCGCGGCGTCGGCGGTGGCGGCGTCGACGTCGGCGTCGGTCGTGAGCACCGCGAGCATCGTCGCCATGGCCGGGGCGAGCATGCCGGCGCCCTTGGCCATGCCGCCGACCGTGAAGGTCCCGCCGGGCGTCTCGACGCGCACGTGCGCCGTCTTCGCGACGCTGTCCGTGGTCAGGATGGCGGTGGCGGCGTCGGGGCCCGCGGCGTCGCCCAGCGCGGCCACGGCGGGTGCGACGGCGGCGAACAGGCGCTCGCTCGCGAGCGGGACGCCGATGAGGCCGGTGGAGCACACCACCACGTCTCCCGCCGAGACCCCGAGGGCGTCGGCGACCTTCTCCGCGGTCGCGTGCGCGTCCTGGAAGCCGCGGGGGCCGGTCCCGACGTTGGCGCCGCCGGAGTTGAGCACGACGGCGGACACGACACCGTCCGTGACGGCCTGGCGCGACCACAGCACGGGCGCGCCGACGACCCGGTTCGTCGTGAACACGGCCGCCCCGGCCTGGCGCGGCCCGTCGTTGACGACGAGCGCCAGGTCGGGCTTCCCGGACGCCTTGAGCCCGGCGGTCACGCCGGACGCGCGGAACCCGGCGGCGGCGGTCACGCCCGGTGACGTACCCGCGGACGTGCCCTCGAGCGCGCCCGCGAGGTGGTCGGTCACGGGGCGACCCCGTTCCGCGGCAGGCCGAGCGTCTCGGGCAGGCCGAGCGCGAGGTTGAGGGACTGCACCGCACCACCGGCCGTCCCCTTGACGAGGTTGTCGATCGCGGTGACGGCGACGACCCGGCCAGCGCGCGCGTCGAGCGCGACCTGCACGTGCGCGGTGTTGGCGCCGGCCGTCGCGGCCGTCGTGGGCCAGCGGCCGTCGGGCAGGACGCGCACGAACGGCTCGTCGGCGTAGGCGGCCCGCCACACGGCGCGCAGCTCGTCGTCGGACACGTCGACCCCGGGTGCCAGGCGCGCCGTGGCGGTCGCGAGGATCCCGCGCGACGTCGGGACGAGGACCGGCGTGAAGGACGTGCGCACCTCGGCCGCGCCGGCGCTGCGCAGGTTCTGCGCGATCTCGGGGACGTGGCGGTGCGTGCCGCCGACGGCGTACGGCACGGCGGAGCCGAGCGCCTCGGACGCGAGCAGGTGCGGCTTGAGCGACTTCCCCGCGCCCGAGTAGCCGACCGCGAGCACGGTGACGAGGTCGGTGGTGTCGAGCAGACCGGCCGCGACGCCCGGCTGCAGGGCCAGGGTGACGGCGGTGACGTTGCAGCCCGGCACGGCGATGCGACGCGCGCCGGCGAGCCGCTCGCGCTGGCGGCCGACCGTCTCGGCGACGACGAGCTCGGGCAGCCCGTACGTCCACGTGCCGGCGTGCGGGCTGCCGTAGTAGGCCTCCCAGTCGGCCGCGTCGACGAGGCGGTGGTCGGCGCCGAGGTCGACCACGACGGGGTCCTCCCCGAGCGCCTCGAGCTCGGCGGCGACGGCGCCGCTGGCGCCGTGCGGCAGCGCCAGGACGACGACGTCGTGGCCGGCGAGCACCTGCGCGCTCGTCGGCTCGAGCACCCGGTCGGCGAGGTCGACCAGGTGCGGGTGGTGGTCACCGAGCGAGGTGCCCGCGTTGCTGTGCGCCGTGAGCGCGCCGATGCGTGCCTGCGGGTGGTCGAGCAGGAGGCGCAGGATCTCGCCACCCGCGTACCCGCTGGCGCCGGCGACCGCGACGGAGAAGCTCATGTGCATGACTATACATTCGGGTGCAGATCGATACCAACGAGAATCGGCACCCGGCGGAACACCGCAGCGGCCGCGACGGTTGTGCCGGCCATGCGTGCTGTCGTCGCCACCCGCGCGGGCGGGCCCGAGGTCCTCGACGTCGTCGACCGCCCGGAACCGGTACCCCGGCCGGACGAGGTGCTCGTCCGGGTCGCCGCCGCGGGGGTCAACTTCATCGACACCTACCTTCGTACCGGGACCTACCCGACGCACTACCCGCACGTCGTCGGCTCCGAGGGGGCCGGTGAGGTCGTGGCCGTCGGTGCGGACGTGACGACGCTCGCGCCCGGCGACCGCGTCGCGTGGGCCGACGCCCCGGGCTCGTACGCGGAGCTCGTCGCCGTGCCGGAGCGGTCGGCGCTCGTCGTGCCGCCCGGGCTGGACGACCGCGCCGCCGCCGCGCTGCCCCTGCAGGGCATGACGGCGCACTACCTCACGGCGTCGACGTTCCCTCTCGAGCACGGTCACGACGTGCTGCTGCACGCGGCCGCCGGCGGCGTCGGCCTGCTGCTCACGCAGCTCGCGGCCGCGCGGGGCGCGCACGTGCTCGCGACCGTCGGCTCCGCGGAGAAGGAGACGCTCGCGCGCGCCGCGGGGGCGGCCGACGTCATCCGCTACCGCGAGCTGTCGGACCTCACCGCCGAGCTCCCCGCGCTCGTGCGCGACCGCACCGGGGGGCGCGGCGTGCACGTCGTCTACGACTCGGTCGGCAAGGACACGTTCGAGGCGTCGCTCGCCTCGCTGCGCACGCGCGGCACGCTCGTGCTGTTCGGCGGGTCGTCCGGCCAGGTGCCGCCGTTCGACCTGCAGCGCCTCAACGCCGGCGGCTCGCTGTTCGTCACCCGGCCGACGCTCGGCCACCACACCGCGACCCGTGACGAGCTCGAGTGGCGCTGGCGCGAGGTCGCCGACCCGGCCGCGGCCGGCGCGCTGGACGTCCGCGTCGGCGCCACGTTCCCCCTGGCCGACGCGGCCGACGCCCACCGCGCCCTCGAGGGGCGCGCGACCACCGGAAAGGTGCTGCTGCTCCCGTGACCACCCCCTCGGTCTCCACCACCCCGTTCACGCCCCTGGCCGCCCCGCCGCGCACCATCCGCGTCGAGGTGTGGTCCGACGTCGCGTGCCCGTGGTGCTTCATCGGCAAGCGCCGGTTCGCCGCCGCGCTCGAGCGCTTCGAGCACCGCGCGCACGTCGACGTCGTGTGGCGCTCGTACCAGCTGTCCCCCGAGACCCCCGCCGGCCCGGGCCGGCCCGAGGTCGAGGCGCTGGCGCGCATGAAGGGGCTCGACCCGGCGCAGGTGCGCCAGATGTTCGCGCAGGTGACCGCCGTCGCGGCGGGCGACGGGCTGCGGTACGACTTCGACCGGACGCTCGCCTTCAACACGTTCGACGCGCACCGGCTGCTGCACCTGGCGGCGCGCGCCGGCGGTGCACCGCTGGCCGACGCGACGATGGAGGCGCTGTTCTCCGCGCACTTCGAGCAGGGCGCCGACCTGGGTGCCGACGGGGCGCTCGTGTCGCTCGCGGCGCGGGTCGGGTTCGCCGACCACGGCTGGGACGAGGACCGCGTCGCCGCGGCCCTGGCGGGCGACGACGAGGCGGCGGCCGTGCGGGCCGACATCGACGAGGCACGGGCCCTCGGCGTCACCGGCGTGCCGTTCTTCGTGGTCGACCGGAAGTACGCCGTGTCCGGTGCGCAGCCGGCTGAGGTGCTTGCGCAGCTGCTCGACGCCGGGTGGCGCGAGGCGAACCCGCTGACCACGCTCGCGAGCGGCGACGCCTGCACCGACGCGACCTGCTGACCCGATCCGCGCGGCCCCGCGGTCGCGGCACCGCCACCGCCGCGCTACCGCGGTGCCGGCGGCCCCGCCCCCTGAGGGGCCGCCGGCACCGGATCAGGGGGCGGCGCGCCCGGCGGCCGCGAGCGCGGCCGGACCGCGCGGCGCCGGCGCTGCGGCGTCGACCTGGTCGAAGAACGCCACCTCGTGCTCGCAGGACCGCACGAACGCCGCGAGCATCCGTGCGCGCGTCGCCGCGCCCACCTCGCGGGCCGCCTCGTCCGTCAGGCGGCGCGCCTCGTCCGCCGCCGCGGCGAACCCCGGGTCGCCGTACGTGCCGATCCAGTCCCCGTACGGGTGCGCGCCCAGGTCGCCGGCGCGCGCGAGGACGCGCGCCCCGATGTCGGCGTACAGCCAGTAGCAGGGCAGCACCGCCGCGGTCAGCTCGGCGTACGAACCGCGGGCGCCGACCGCCAGCAGGTGGTCCGTGTACCCCGTGGTGACGGCCGACGCCGGACCGCCCCACGCGCGCCCCGCCCGGTCGAGCCGGTCGCGGTGCAGCTCCGCCTCGACGTCGAGGCACCGGCTCGCACCGCGCGCCCAGAACGCCTGCGCCGCACCGTCCGGCGCGAGCTCGCTCGCGCGGGCCAGCACGCGCGAGTACGCCGCGAGGTAGAGCGCGTCCTGGTGGAGGTACGCCTCGAAGGCGTCGGTGCGGAGGGTGCCGTCCGCGAGCGCCCGGACGAACGGCAGGTCGTCGCACGCCGCGCGCACGTCCGCGACGGCGTCCCACGCCTCGTCGCCGAAGGGCGGGGCGCCGAGCGTCGCCGCGTGGTGCAGGTGGTCGACGGGCCCGCGTCCCGACCCGACGGCGAGCGCCTCCCCCGCGGCGATCGCGCCCGTGAGCCACGCCTTCGCCTCACGCACCGCGGTGACCCAGTCGGGGCGGCGGGGGCGCAGCGCGGCGACCGCGGCGGACAACGAGCAGCCCGTGCCGTGCGTGGCGGTCGTGGCGACGCGGACGGCGTCGAGCTCGACGACGGTCGTCGCGTCGACGACCGCGTCCGGGCTCGCGTCGCCGTCGAGGTGACCCCCCTTGAGCAGCACCGTCACGGCCGACGCCCGCGCGAGGCGGCGCGCCTGGTCGACGGCGGCGCGCCACGTGCGGGCGGCCGGCTCACCGAGCAGGACGCCGAGCTCGGGCAGGTTGGGGGTGACGAGGTCCGCGTGGGCGACGAGGCGGCGCACGGCCTCCTCGGCGTCGCGGTCGAGCAGGCGGTCGCCGCTGGTGGCCACCATGACCGGGTCGAGGACGACGACCGGCGGACGGGTGCGCGCGAGCCAGGCGGCCACCTCGTCGGCGACCGCCCGGGTGCCGAGCATGCCGATCTTCACGGCGTCGACCGTGACGTCGTCCGACACGGCGTCGAGCTGGGCGCGCAGGAACGCGACGTCGGGCACGTGCACGGCACGGACGCCGTGCGTGTTCTGCGCGACGAGCGCCGTCACCACGGCCATCCCGTACGCGCCGTGCGCGGCGAAGGACTTGAGGTCGGCGTGGATGCCCGCACCGCCCGTCGGGTCGGTGCCGGCGACGGACAGCACGCGGACGCGCGCCGGCCGGACGCGAGCCGGCGACGCCGTGGGGCCCGGCACGGCGCTCACCGCGTCACCGCCGGCGCCTCGGCGCGGGCCCACGCGGCGACGAGCGCGGCCGCCGCACCTCCGGGGTCCGGCGCCGAGCACACGGCCCCCACCACGGCGAGCGCGTGCGCCCCGGCGGCCCGCACCGCGGGTGCGTCGTCCGCCGTCAGCCCGCCGATCGCGACGACCGGCAGCGTCGTCGCGTCGACCACCGCCCGGACGCCCGCGGCGCCGAGCGCCGGACCGGCCTCCGGCTTGGTGGCCGTGAGTCGCACCGGCCCGCTGCCGACGTAGTCGGCGCCACCCGCGGCGCGCAGCAGCGCGGGGCGTCCGGCGGTGACCCCGACGACGGCGTCGGGCCCGAGCAGCGCCCGGGCGTCGGCGACCTCGAGGTCGTCCTGACCGACGTGCACGCCGTCGACCCGCGCACCGCGGGTGCGCGCCGCGAGCGCGACGTCCACGCGGTCGTCGACGAGCAGCACGGCGGGCGGCGCGTCGTGCAGCGCCTGCGCCACGGCGACCGTGAGCGCGACCTGGTCGCGCACGCCGGCGCCCTTCGCGCGCACCTGCACGGTCCCGATCCCGGCGCGCACGGCCGCGACCGCGACGTCGGCGGGCGCGTGCCCGGCGGCGACGCACACGTCCGCGTCGAGGACGAGGTAGACCCCGCGGGGCAGCCGGCTCACGCGAGCACCGCCACGTGTGCCGCGCGGCCCACGTGCGCCGCGAGGTCGTCGCTCGTGAGCGCGTGCAGCTCGTCGAGGAGCGCCGCGGGGAACGAGCCGGGGCCGCGGGCGACCTGGGCGGCGCGCTCGGCGGCGAGCCCGAGCGCCGTGGTGGCGCCGACGCCCGCGGTCAGCGGGTCGGTCACCGCGGCGAACGCCGCGACGAGCCCGCCGAGCGCGCAGCCGGCGCCGGTGATGGTGGTCAGCAGCGGGTCCCCGACGGCGAGCCGCACGTGCGTGCGGCCGTCCGTGACGAGGTCGACCGGTCCGGACACCGCGACGGCACCCCCCGTCCACCGCGCGACCGCGTCGGCGGCGTCGGCGGCCGCGTCGACGTCGTCGCCGGCGTCGACACCGCGTCCGGCCGCGGCCAGGCCCGCGAGCGCGAGCACCTCGCTCGCGTTGCCCCGCACCACGGCCGGCCGCTCGGCCAGGAGGCGTCCCGCGAGGCGGGTGCGCACGGACAGCACTCCCACGGCGACCGGGTCGAGCACCCACGGCGTGCCGGCACCGGACGCGACCGCGACGGTCGGCTCGACGGCCGCGCGCTGGTCCGGGCCGAGCGTGCCGAGGTTGACGAGCAGGGCGCCGGCGAGCCCGGCGAGCTCCTCGGCCTCCCCGGGCGCGGACGCCATCGCGGGTGACGCCCCGATCGCGAGCAGCGCGTTGGCGACGAGGTTGGTCGTCACCTCGTTCGTGAGGCACTGGACGAGCGGGGTGCGGGCGCGCAGGTCGTCCAGGGCGTGGGCTGCGGACGCGGCGAAGGGATGGGCCGCGGAGGCGGCGAAGGGGTGGGCGGTGGAGGCGGCGAGGGAACCGGGTGGGGTGGGGACGGCAGGCGTCGTCATCGCGACATCCCTTCGCTCGTGCTAACGAGATCAGGTTCGACGGGTGTGATCTCAGCCCTGCCTGGTGCAGGGCACCCCGTGTCGCCGGCCACCGTAGCGCAACGGTGCCCGTACCCGGACGTAACGGACCACCACGCGGACCGTGACGGGTCCACGCGGACGGCGGGTGCGCGGGCGGGACGACGACGGGGGCGGACCCGGCTGGGTCCGCCCCCGTCCCGTACAGCCCTGCGGCGTGCGGCTGCGCCTCAGCGGCGCACCGTCACCGTCCGGCTTGTGCTGCCCGCGACGTTCGCGGCGTCGGCGGGCACGAACACCGCGGTGAGGCGGTGCGTGCCGCGGCCCAGGTCGCGCGGCAGCGTGCCGATCGCGACGCCGAGCACGACGTCGGCCTCGGCCACCACGCGGTCACCCTCGCGCAGCTCGACCGTGCCGGCGGGCAGCCGGAGCGTGTCGAGCCGGACCGTGGCCACCCACGGGGACGGCAGGAACGAGAACGGCGAGGAGACGACGTCCAGCGTCGTGCTGCTGCGCGCCTTCTCGACCGTGACGGTCACCGGCTCCGACTGCGAGCCGGCGACCGCGTCCGTGCCCGCGTACCGCGCGACGACGTCGTACGTGCCCGCGGGCGTCCCCGCGGGCAGCGTGAGCCGCGCCTGGCCGCCGCGCAGGGCCGCCGTGCCGAGCACGGTCTCCCCCGCGACGAACTCGACGTCGCCCGTGACGGGCGCGTCGGCCGTCACGCGTGCCGTTAGCACGACCCGCCGCGCCAGGCCGCCGTACACCTGGCTGTCGGGGCGCGCCGTGAGCGTCGTCGTGGACGACGGCACGCCCGCCTCGACGACGAGCGGCAGCGTCACCGTGGTGCCGCTGGGCTGCGCGACGAGCGTGAGCGTCCGGGTCCCCGGCGTGGTGCCCGCGGGCACGGTGACCGTCACCGTCCCGGCCGCGTCGGGGCCCTCCCCCCGGGTGAGCGTCGCCGTGCCGAGCGCGACGTCGTCCAGGCGCACGTCGAGCGACGTGTTGTCCGGCGCGCCGAGGCTCGTGAGGTTGAGCCCGGTCACGGGGAAGGTCAGCTCCGCGCCCGCCTCGACGGGGCCGAGCTCCGGCACGCCGACCGCCCGCTCGCGGAAGTCCGGCGTGAGCCCCGGGTTCGCCTGCAGGTACGCGATCCACGCGTCCCGGTCGACGAGACCGGAGTCCGCCGCCCGGGCGCCGTCCTGGAACACGCGGAAGTTGTCGCCGCCCTGCGCGAGGAAGGAGAACGTGCCGATGCGGTACTCGGCGGCCGGGTCGACCGGCACGCCGTCGACCGTCACGGACGTGATGCGGTCGCCCTGCGGCCGCGACGCGTCGTAGGTGTACGCGACGTTGTCCGAGAGGCCCAGCTGGAGGTACGGGCGGCTCGGCACCGTGCCGTCCGCGGCGGTCTGCCACTGCTGCTCGAGCATCGTGCGGACCTGCGCACCCGTCAGCGTCGTCGTCCAGAGGTTGTTGACGAACGGGAGCACCGCGTTGGCCTCGGCGTACGTGACCGTGCCGTCGGGTGCGTGGAACAGCTCGTTGCGCAGCCCGCCCGGGTTGACCACGCCGATCTGCGCGCCGCCGCGCTCGGGGGCGTCGAGCGTGTCGAGCAGGGCGTCGGCGACCAGGTTACCGAGCGTCGACTCGCGGCTGCGGTCGTCCCGGCCCGTGCCGGGCAGCGGTCCCGGGCCGACGTACCGGCCGTCGACGAAGGTGCCGCCGGTGTAGGCCGTCGTGATGTCCGCCGTCACCGAGCCGACGGGCTGGTTGCCGACCTCCGCCGCGTGGGCGAGCGCCGCCGCGACGATGGCCTGCACCGCCGCGACCCGCGGGTACGCGGCGACGAGCTCGGCGTCGGCCGTGGTCGTGCGCGGGACGTTCTCCGCGGTGGACGCCGTCACCTCGCCGCTCTCGCGGTCGTAGGTCAGGACGACCTTGCCGAGGAGCTCGCCGTACGAGCCGGTCTGCAGCACCGGGCGCGTGCCGTCCTCGCCGGGCACGGGTGCCTGCCACGCGTACTGCTTGTGCGTGTGGCCGGTGAAGATCGCGTCCACCGCGGCGGACGTCTCCGTGACGATGTCGGCGAAGGCGCCGCCGGCGGCCACCTCCTCCTCCAGCGTCGCGCCGTCGGGCGCGCCCGCGCCGGCGCCCTCGTGGTACTCGGCCACCAGCACGTCGGCCTCGCCGTTCGCCTCGTCGCCGTCGGTGAGCCGGACCGCGACGCGGTTGACGGCCTCCACCGGGTCCCCGAAGTCGAGCGACGCGACGCCGTCCGGCCGCACGAGCGTCGGAGTCTCCTGCGTGACCGCGCCGATGACGCCGACCGTCACGCCGGCCATCTCGAGCAGCGCGTACTCGTCGAGGGCGGGCGTCGTGGTGCCCGCCTCGTAGACGTTCGCCCCCAGGTACGGGAACCGGGCGTTCGTGCCGCCGGCGAGCACGCGGTCGACGAGGTCGTCGTAGCCGCCGTCGAACTCGTGGTTGCCCACGGCCGACGCACGCAGCTCGAGCGCGTTCAGCACGTCGATCGTCGGCTGGTCCCGCTGTACCGACGACGCGAACAGCGACGCGCCGATGTTGTCGCCGGCGGACAGGAACGCGGCCGCGCCGCCCGCGGCCTCCGCCGCGGCGCGCTGCTGCTCGATCGTGCCCGCCACCTTGACGGTGTTGGCGTCGATGCGCCCGTGGAAGTCGTTGACGTTGAGGAACGTCAGGTCGACCGGGCCGGTGTTCGCGTCGCCGGCCGTCAGCCCGACCGTCACGGGGTCGTGGTCGGAGGACCGGTACGGGCCGGGGTCGTGGTACGTCGTGCCGTGGTAGCCGTAGCGGCTGTACTCGAGCGCGATCGACTCGCCCGCGTTGATCTCCCACACGTCGGCGCCGGTCGCGCGGCCGGCGGCCGCCTCGTTGAGCAGCACGTGGTCGAGGGAGCCGGACAGGCCCTGGAACGAGTAGCTCCACTGCCCCGGCGCGAGCGCGTCCACGGCGTCGACGTAGCCGGCGTCGTACAGGACGTGCAGCGGGTCCTCCTGCGTGTAGGCGTTGAAGTCGCCGACGAGTGCGACCGCCTCGGCGTCGCCCTGCACGGTCGGCACCCAGTCGCGCAGCGCGGTGGCCTGGCGCACGCGCGACTCGTTCGACGCGCCCTGCCCGTCGCCCGCGTCCGCGTCGCCGGGCCACGGGCCGGCCGAGCCCTTCGACTTGAAGTGGTTGACCACCACGAGGAACGGCTCGCCGCCGCCGACGGGCGCGAAGGCCTGCGCGATCGGCTCGCGCGCGTTCTGGAACGCCTCGCCGTCGTCGCTCTGGTCCCCCAGCGCACGGGAGGCGCCCGTCGGCTCGACGGCCGCGGGCTGGTAGATCAGCGCGTTGGTGATGACGTCCTGACCGGAGGCATCCGGCAGCTCGGCGGACGAGGGGACGAAGGCCCAGCGCTCCTCGCCTGCGGCCGCGTTGAGCGCGGCCACGAGCGCCGCCGACGCCTCGTCCGGCACGCCGTCGACGCGCGCCGAGTTCTCGATCTCCATGAGGCCCACCACGTCGGCGTCCAGGCCGTTGATCGCGGCGACGATCTTCTCCTGCTGGCGCGCGAGGTCGTCCGGGTCCCAGGCGCCGCGCTGGTCGCAGCCCTCCGCGACGGTGACGGGCTCACCCGACGGCGTCGTGTACGCCTCGCACGACGCGCCCTGCGCACCGAGCGTCGTGAAGTAGTTGAGGACGTTGAACGACGCGACCGACAGGTCCCCGCCGACGTCCTCGGGAGCGGCCGTGCGGTCGTCCTCGAACGTCGCGGGGACGGTCGCGCCGGCCGCGAGCGGGGCCGTCGGGTTCAGCTTCCAGGTGTCGTTCCGGTAGTCCACGACCACCGGCTCGACGACCTGCACGGCCGCACCCACGCGCACCGGGTTCTCGGTCGAGACGTACGGGGGCGTGAGGCCGCCGGCGTCCTGGCCGAGGAAGTTCGTCGTCGCGCCGTCGTCCAGCGTCACGCGGCGGGCGGCGTTGTCCGCCGCGACGGCGGCCGCCTCCGGCGTCCCGGGTCGCGCGACCTCCGTCGGCTGCAGGAGCGGCGTCGTGCCGGTCGCCAGGCCCACCTCGCCGTACTGGTTCGTGGCGTACGTGTTCGAGACGGTGAGGTCACCGGTCGGCAGCAGCAGCATCGACTCGAGCGCCTCGCGCGTCGCGTCGTCGGCCGGCCAGGCGCCCGTGACGGGCACCGGAGCCGGTGCCGGGTCGAGGACCGTCACGTCGGCGGGTGCGTCGACCGTGAGCTGCGTGAGGCCGTGGAACTCCGCCACCTCGCCGGTGACGCGCAGGTGCTGGCCGACCTGCACCGCGGCGACCGTGGCCGCCGAGTAGACGAAGACCGCGTCGGAGGCGGTCCGGCCGGCGGGTGCGCCGCCGCCCGTGCCCGGCGTCTGGAGCACGTAGCCGCGCAGCCCGCCCGTCGGGTAGGCCGCGGTGACGACGCCCTCGGTCACGACCACCTCACCCAGGTGCGGGGACGCCGGGCCGGTGCCCTGCACCTCGGCGATCGTGCGCGCCGTCGGCTCGGTGGGCTCCGGCTCCTCGCCGGGCGCGTCGCCGGAGGCGGTCGGCGTGGGGACGCCCACCGTGAAGTCCGCCGCGTTGTCCGCGGTGTTGGTGCCGCCCGCGACGCGCGACGCCGACGTCGCGTTCCCCGTGCCGGGCGCCGGGCCGGAGCCCGCGAACGAGGACGCGTTCGCGCCGTACCCCACGAGGTCCACGACCGCGGGCACGTCCGCGCAGCCCGTGCCGCACGTGAGCGCCTGCGTGCCGGCCGTGAGCGCGACCTTGCCCGCGGACCCGCTCATCGCGGTCGTACCGGTGACGTCCGGCGTGATGTCGACGCTGCCGCCGGCCCCCCGCGCCTGCCCGACGAGCAGGTGCCCGCCGGCGGGCACGCTCGCTCCCGTCAGGCGCGTGACCTGCCAGGTCGCGCCGCCCGCGGACGCGTACTGCACCGCCCAGCCCGACACGTCGACGGGCGCGTCGCCCGGGTTGTAGAGCTCGACGAAGTCCTGCGTCAGGGTGGCCCCGCTGTTGCCGCCGCCCCCGTAGACCTCCGAGATGACCACCGGCGCGTCCGGTGAGACGGCGGCGTGGGCCGCCCCTGCCGTGACGACGCCACCGGTGAGCATCAGCCCGAGCGCGGTCAGCGCCCCGGTGGTCGTCCGTCCTCGTGCGTGCACGCGGGTCTCCTTCGTCGGGGCGCGGGGCGCGCGGCGCTGCGTCGTGCGGGGTCCGGCTCGTGCCGGTGCGGCGGCGACGCCGTCCCGACGGGTGCTGCGCGACGCTGCGCAGCGAGAACGGCCGCTCGTGGCGGCCGTGGTCCACCCTGCGCGGTTCGTCCGGTCCGCCGCAACTACCCGACAGTAACCATTCGGTGAACTCGTCCCATGAGCCGGCTGCGCGTCCGCCGCCTGCAGACGCGGCCGTCGCCGGCGGACGCAGCCGTCGCCGTTCGCCCCCGCCGAGACGCCGCGGCCTCGGCGACGCCTGAGCGTCGCCGAGGCCGCTGCGACCCACGTGCTCGTCTCGACACGCCGCCGGCGGGCGGTGGGCAGGCGGGCGTCGGCAGGTCGGTCGACCGCAGCCGTTCGACGCCGCCGGGCGCCTTCACGCCGTCGGCGGCCCCTCCGCGCCGCGCGCGGACCGCCGACGACGACGCGTCCCCGCGAGCAGCAGGGATCCGACGCCGACCGCGCCGACCGCGAGCAGCGCGGCCCGCAGCAGGTCCGCACCGGTCATGGCGAGGACACCCGGACGTCCGGCCGGCTGCTGGGCGCCCGTCCCGGCGGGATGGTCGCCGGGGGTCTCCCCGCGGATCTCCAGGTGCACGACGAACGACGCCGCCCGCGCGCCGACCTCGGCGCGGTTGCCGCTGGTCGACGACGCCGGGAACGTGTAGCCCACGGTGAGGGGCGTGCTCTGGCCCGGGGCCAGCTCGACCTGCGCGACCTGGGTCCGCCCCGCCTCGGCGAGCGCGCGGAAGGAGGCCGCGCCGCTCGCCGACGCGGAGGTCCAGTCGAGCTGGAGGTCGTCGTAGAACTCGTCGGTCACGGGCCCCTGGAGGTCGACCTCCTGCACCCAGGCGCGCAGCGTGCCGGTCGTCGGGCCGTCGTTGCGCACGCTGACGGTGCGCACGGCGCGGTCCCCGGGCACGGTCACGGGCACGCCGACGAACGACCTGTCGGCGGTCGTGTACGTCGTGCCGTCCCACGCGAGGGCGACCGTCTCGCCCGCCCACCGGGTGTCCAGCGCCCCCGCACCGACCCCGGGGGCCGCAGGCGCGGGATCGGCCTGACCCGCCGCGGGTGCTGCGGCCGACCCTGCTGCGGCCGAGCCTGCCGACCCGGCCGTCGCGGTCGTCTCGGCCGTCTCGGGAGCCGCGGAGGTCGGCTGCACCACGATGAGCGCCCCGACCAGGGCCAGGACGGCGACGACACCGGTCCGGGCGCGCCTCATGCCTCCTCCTCTCCGGGGCGGAAGGTCCGGAACGAGAACGTCAGCGTGTGGTCGGGCTCGTCGGCAGGGTCGACGTCCTCCCCGACGGTGGCGGACCACGTGTCGGAGCCCGTGACCTCCACGGGGGCGTCGAGTCCCGGGACGACCGCGCTTCCGGCGGCCGTCACGGTGTCGGTGTGCTCACCGGAGACCGGTGCCCACGTCGCGACGAGGCACCAGTACTCCGAGGTGGGCGTGACGGCGTCGCTGTACCCGGCCGTCCACGGCGTGGAGGTGAGCGAAGACTCGGCCGTCGCCGACGCCGTGCACGCCGCCGGGGACTCCACCTGGGTCAGGGTCCACGTCGACGCCCCGAAGAGCCCGCCGGCGACGGCCGGCTCCACCGTGTAGGCCAGGCCGCGGTTGCCCTGCGCCAGGGAGTCCACCTGCACCGGGATCGCGACGGTGCCGCCCTTCCCGTCGTTGTACAGCTCGGCCGCCTCGGCGGCGCCGAACGTGAACACCGCCCGGTCGGGGTGCTGGTCGCCGGACGTCGTGTAGGTGACCTCGCCGGGCGCACCGGCACCGAACACGACCGCGCCGAGCGGGATGCGGGCGTCGACGGCCTCGGCGTCGCGCCACAGGGCGAGCGAGGCGCCCGCACCGAGGCCGAGGGCCACCGCGAGCAGCAGGACCAGGGCCGTGACGGCTCGTCGCGGCACGGCCGCACGCGTGCGCGTCATGACGTGAACCCCTTCCCGTCGCGCACCTGCGCGAGCTCGATCCGGATGCCGCCGAGCGAGGCCGCGACCGCCTCCCGGACGCCGGGGACCTCGCCCGACGCGTCGGGCTCCGCCAGCGGGACGTCGCCCGTGAGCGACGCCGTCACGACGATCCGCCACGGTGCGTCGCCCCACGCGGCGACCTCGGCCGGCGTGAGGTTGTCGGCCGGGGACTGCAGGACGACGGCGCTTCCCAGGGGTGCCGGCTCGGTGGCCGCACCGTCGGGGTCCACCACGACGTACGTGGCCTCGACGCCCGCCGGGGCGGAGAACCCGTCGTCCCACGAGACCGTCAGGCGGGCGGCGAGGTTGTCGCCCACGAGCCGCGGCCGGAACTCCTGCGTGAGGGTGAGGGAGTCGCCCGGTGTCGCGAGGTGGTCGACCGTGCCGTCGTCGAGGACCTCCCCGGCGCGCGGCGCGGCGACGTCGGGGCTGGTCTCCTGCCAGGCGGCGGCGCCGACGAGCTCGACGTCCAGGTCGCCGTGGCGGACCAGACCGCCCACGCCCTCGCTGTCGCGCCCCCAGAGGGCGTAGGTGGGCCCGGCGACCAGGGCCGCGACCACGACGCCCGTGATCGCGAGCCTCGTCGCGTCGCGGCGGCGGCTCATGGTGCACCTCCTGGGCTGGGGACGCGGGCCGTCAGGGCCTCGTCGGGTCGGTGGTCGGGTCCGTGGTCGGGTCGGTGGTCGGGTCGGTCGTCGGTCGGGTCGGGGGCAGGGGTCCGGTCGTCGCTCGTGGCAGTGGCACGGTCCGGGCGCAGGAGCATGAGGACCGCGTAGACGAGCAGCGCCGCGGCGACGGCGACCACGACGGTCCCCCGGTGGCCGCCGAGCCACAGCGACACGTGCCCGACAGCGGGCACGTGGTAGAGCGCGACGCCCTTGATCTGCTCGGGCACCAGCGGGTCGTCGTCCGCGCCGTTGGCGTCGCCGCGGGTGACGAACCGGACGCCGTCGCCCGTGAACTGCTTGTCGACCACGCGGTGCGTGACGAGCGTCGGGTCGTCGGACACCGGCTGGAACGTCACGACGTCGCCGACCTGGACCTCGGCCGCGGCGTCCTGCACGCCGCGCACGACGACCACGTCGCCGGGCTCGTACGTCGGCACCATCGACCCGGTGAGGACGGTCAACGCGGCCCCGTCGAGCGCCCGGGGGACGACGACGAGCGCGCCGGCGAGGGCGAGCACCGCGACGAGCAGCGCGGTCGTCACCGCCGAGAGCAGGCCCGCGAGCGCGCTGTCGCCGCGTGCACCGTCGGGTGTGCCCACGGTCGCCTCCTCCTCCTCGTCGGTCCGGGATGTCGGTCAGGGATGTCTGTCAGGGATGTCGAGCGGGTGCGATGGGGCGGGTGGGGCGGGCGCGACGGCGCCCGCCCCACGCCACCGGTCAGCGACGGATCTGCTCCAGCGTCACCGAGAGGCCGGAGAGGGTCGACGTCTCCAGCACCTGGTCGCGGTTGTCGGCGTCGAAGCTCACGCGCACGACGACCGAGAGGTCCGCGACGCCGTCGAGCGTCTCGCCGACCTCGGTGCGGCCGAGCTCGTCCGGGTTGTCGATCGACTGCAGCTCGACGGGGACGGGCGTACCGAGGGGGGCCGTCGCGAGGACCTGGTCCCCCTGGACGACGTCGTACTGGACCGTGACCCCGGGCGGCAGCGTGCTCGCGCCGGTGTCGGCGAGGGTCAGGTTGGCGACGAGGTTGTCACCGTCGAGCGCCACGTCGAAGCCCTGCGTGCCCTCGATCGTGTCGCCGGGCACCATCTGCCACGTGGCGAGGTCGATGTCGTGCGGGGAGTCCGCGCGGTCGTACGACACGTCCTTCCACGTCGTCTGCAGAGCGGCGACGTCGAGGTTGCCGTTCGTGATCGTGCCGCCGTCGAGGTCGTCGCTGTCGCTCCACAGCGCGAACGTCGTGCCACCGGCCAGGAGCGCGACGCCTGCCACGCCGGCGACGGCGCCCTTGGTCCTGTTCTTCATGGTTGCCTGCCTCTCTCTGGTTGGCGCCCGGGACGGGCGGCACAGGCTCCGCGAGGGAGACCTGCGGGTCTGTTCTCGTCGGGAGGTCGGACGGCGCACGGCGCGCCGTCCGGGTCAGGGTCGCGGGACGACCTGCCGCGTCGCGGTGCAGGTGACCTGCTCCCCCGCGGCGAGCTCGCCGAGCACCACGTCGGTGCCCGCGCCGTGCGCGCCGCAGTCCAGGTGGGCCGGGTCGTCGGTGACGAGCGGGGAACCGTCCCGCGTCTCGGTCACCAGGTCGACCACGGACACGTCGCGCAGCGGCACCGAGCCGGTGTTCGTCACGACGTAGGTCCAGGTGACGGGGGTGCCGGGGGTGAGCCGCGCACCGTCGTCGAGCGGCGCACCGTCGGCGGCGGCGGTCTTGTCGACCGTCAGGCCGAGACCGACCAGGTCGACGCTCGCGCACAGCCCCGCCGCCTGGGACGCGGGCTCGCAGCCGAGCGGTCCCGCAGCCGGGGGCGTCGCCGACCCGACCGCGACGTTGCGCATCGCGGCGCCCGCCGTGCCCGGCACCTGCGTCACCGTCATGCGGTACGTCAGGGTCACCGAGGCCCCGACGTCGAGCGGGCCGGACCACGTGATGCGGTCCGCCGTCACCGACGCCGTCCCGGTGGACGCCGTGACCTCGCCGAGCGTCGCGTACGGGAGCGCGCCGGTCAGGTCGTCGACGACGTACGCCGGACGGTCGTGCGTGAAGGCGACGTTCCCGGTGTTGCGGAGCGTCACGGTGTAGGCGACCGTCCCGGTGCCGTCGGTGAGGTACGGCACGTCCGCGCTCTTGGCGACCGTGAGCTGCGTCGCCAGGATCTGCACCTGCCAGTCCTCGACGTCGCCCGCGACGGCCGGACCGGTCGCGGACGCCAGGTCCGCGGGGTCCGTCGACGCGCGCAGCCGGAGGAACGACGTGCCGCCGCGGGTGTCCGCCGGGACCTGCGACCAGGTGAGCGTCACGACGTCACCGGCGGCCGACCCGCCGGGGCAGGCCACCGTGTCCGACCGCTCGTCGTCGTCGTACGTCCCGTTGCCGTCCCAGTCCAGCCAGGCCGCGACGTGGGCACCGCTCCCGCGGCACCGCGCGGTCGCCAGCGTGTACGGCGCCACGGCGGGCTCCACCTCGACCGCGGCGGGGCTGCCGCCCGCCCCGAAGGCGTCCTCGTCGGGGACGTCCGCGGTGGCGTCGGCGCTGAACGGCACGGTGGTGTTGGCGCGCACGTCCGCACCGAGGCTGACGTCCGGCGCACCGCGCGTCGCGACCGCCGTGCCCACCTGGTAGCAGGCGCCGTCGCACACGGTCCCGGCCAGGCGCGTCCGCCCGGGGGGCAGCTCCCCGCCCGACCACGTCGGCCGCACGACCGCCCCGGCCACGCCGTAGCTCTCCGGTGCGTCGCCGTGGTCGACGCCGAGCACGTAGCCCACCGCCGCGGCGCTGAAGCCCTGGCCCACCAGCTCGACGTCGAGCGTGTCCACGTCCTGCGCGAGCAGGACCGCGGTGGCCGAACCGTCACCGCACTGCACCGACTCGTTGAAGAGCCGTGCCGACCAGCCGGCGGCCTCCTGGGCGATGTCGACGGTCGCCGTGTGGGTCTGCCCCGCACAGGCACCCTGGTAGCGGTCGATGACGCGCCACGGCGAGGCGGCCGACGCCGCGGTCGCCTTGACGTGCTCGATCATCCAGGCGTCGTTGGGACCGGGGCCCTGGTTGAGCGACTCCGGCTCGGCGAACACCAGGCCGCCGAGCTCGACGGGGTCGCTGCCGATCCGGTTGCCTCCTGCCCGTCCCTGCTCGTCGTACCGGACGACCTCGGCGTCGCAGGAGACGGTGAACGTCGTGGTGTCGTCGTCGACCACCTGGCGGACTCCCGCGGGCGGCATCCCGGGGTAGAGCTGGCCGAGCCCGTCCGTCGAGCGGCCCACGGTCCCGTCCGGGTTCTCCCAGCTGTTCGCGCGCGGCGCGTACGCCGTGACGGGACCGCCCGACGTCAGGTCCGAGAGCGTGCAGGTGACCTCGAGCCAGGCGTCGTCGCCCAGCTCGTGCCAGTTGGTCACCGTGGTGCCGTCGGTGACGGTCTCGTTCTCACCGGCCCAGGTGATCCACGCGATGTCGGGGACCGCCGCGTCCTGGTGGGCGCCCGTCGCGTAGACCCGGGCCCCGGTCGAGCTGCCGGCGGCCGAGTGGTCGGTCGCGGCCGCTCGCGTGGCGCCCGTGACGGGCACGAGTGCGAGCGCGAGCCCGACGGCCACGGCACCGGCGACGACCCGCGCGATGCCGTCACGCCCGGGTGCGTCCGCCCGGGGACGGCGTGCGTTCGTGTGCATCCTCGTGCCTCCTGCCGAGTCCTTTCCCTGGCGGCACCCCCAGGGCAGGGAGGGGAGGCCGTTCCTTCTTCCGAGTGGACGGGCTCCAGGAAAACAACCCAGATGGACGAACGTCCAACTGGGCGAACGGGACACACGGGCGCCATCCGGGACGAACCCGGCGTGGCGATCCCGCGCCGCGGGGGCGCCGATCGCCGCACCGGGGACCTTCGTCCCGGCCGCCGGCGTGCTGTCGACCTCGTCGTCGGCGCCGGTGCATGACGTCCACGACGTCGACGGCGGCGGTGCGAGGACGTCCTCGCACCGCCGCCGTCACGGGGTCCCGGCCGGGGCCGGGTGCGCGATCAGGACCGCAGCTGCGCCCCCACGCGGGCGTGCGCCTCGGCCACCACGGCCTCGCGCACCGCGGCCGTCTCGTCGGCCGTGAGCGTCCGGTCGGGCGCGCGCAGCCGCAGCGCGAACGCGAGCGACCTGCGCCCCTCCCCCACCTGGTCGCCCGTGTACACGTCGAACAGGCGCACGTCCTCGAGGACGTCCCCCGCCGGGCTCTGCGCGGCACCGGCCCGCACGGCGGCGAGCACGTCGGCCGCCGGCACGTCGGCGTCGACCACGAGCGCGACGTCCTCCTTCGCCACCGGGAAGGTCGAGACCGGCACGGCCTGGACCGGCCCGGACGACGACGCCGCGAGCAGCGCGTCGAGGTCGAGCTCGAACGCGACCGTCCGGGCGGGCAGGTCGAGAGCCGACACCACGTGCGGGTGCAGCTCGCCGGCGTGACCGACGGGCGTGCCCGACGCCGTCGCCAGCGCCGCGCACCGGCCCGGGTGGAACGGCGCCCGCCCGCTGTCGGCCGACGCGACCAGCTCGACGCCGGCGACCTGTGCCACCCGCCGTGCGAGGGCGATCGCGTCCGTGTGGTCGGCGCGACGTCCGGCGCCCCACCACCCGGCCGGCTCGAGGTGACCCGCGAGGACGCCCGCGACGTGCAGCGGCTGCGCCGGGACCGCCGCCTCGAGCGCGGCGAGGTCCGCGTCCGAGGGCCGGGCACCGCCCGGCAGGCGCGGGGCGACGCCCGACCCGGGCGCCGGCAGCGTCACGAGGCCGGCCTCGAACACCGCGAGGTCGGTCGTGCCCCGGCTGACGTTGCGCCGCGCCGTGTCCAGCAGCGTGACGAGCAGGTCCGTGCGCATCAGCGGCTCGGAGTCGGTCAGCGGGTTGACGAGCCGCACGGCACGCCGGCGCTCGTCGTCCGCGCCCAGGCCGAGCGCGTCGACCTGCGCGGCGCCGACGAACGGGTAGCTGAGCACCTCGACGAGCCCGGCCGACGCGAGCGCGTCCGCGACCGCCCGGCGCACGCGCTGGCCGCGGGTGAGCCCGCGACCGGTCGGCGCCGGCGGGACCACGGACGGGATCGCGTCGTAGCCGCGCAGGCGCGCGACCTCCTCGACGAGGTCGACGCCGTGCTGCAGGTCCGGCCGCCACGTCGGCACGTGCACGGTCCACGTCTCGCCGGCGTCCTCGACCGTGCACCCGATCGCCTCGAGCGTCTCGCGCACCTCCTCGGCCGTGTAGGGCACGCCGACGAGCCGCGCGGGGTGCGTGGGGTCGAACGTGACCGGTGCCGGCGGGGTGGTCGTGTCGACGTCCGTCACGGCGTCCTCGACCGTGCCGCCGCCGTACTGCACGAGCAGCGCGGCCGCGCGCGCCGCGGCCACACGCGGCAGCCGCGGGTCGACGCCCCGCTCGAACCGCTTGGACGCCTCCGACGAGAGGCGGTGCCGCCGCGCGGAGCGCGCCACCGACACGGGGTCGAAGTGCGCGGCCTCGAGGAGCAGGTCCGTCGTGGCGGGCCCGACCTCGGTCTCGGCGCCGCCCATGACACCGGCGATGCCGAGCACGCGCGCGCCGCGCCCACCGGTCGAGTCGGTGACGAGCAGGTCCTCGGGGTCGAGCGCGCGGTCGACGCCGTCGAGCGTCGTCAGCCGCTCCCCCGGGCGCGCACGCCGCACCACGACGGGCGCGGTCAGCGTCGCGAGGTCGTAGGCGTGCATCGGCTGCCCGAGGTCGAGCATCACGTAGTTCGTGACGTCGACCGCGAGGCTGATCGGCCGCATGCCCGCACGCGTCAGCCGCTGCTGCATCCAGGCGGGCGACGGCCCGTGCGCCGCGACGCCCCGCACGACCTGCGCGACGAACCGGTCCGCCCCGGGCACGCCGTGCACCGGGCGCTCGTCGTCGACCTCGACCGCGAAGCCCGCCGGCCGCGCCTCGTCCTCGTCGCCCGTCGGCAGGCCCGGGTCGGTGAACGCCGCACCGGTGGAGTGCCCGTACTCGCGGGCGACGCCGCGCATGGAGAAGCAGTACCCCCGGTCGGGGGTCACGTTGATCTCCAGGACCTCCTCGCCGAGGCCCAGCAGCTCGAGCGCGTCCGTGCCCGGCGCCGTGACGTCCGCGCCGTACCCGAGGCGCTCGAGCACGATGATGCCGTCGTGGTCCTCGCCGAGCCCCAGCTCGCGGGCGGAGCAGATCATCCCGTCGGACACGTGCCCGTACGTCTTGCGCGCCGAGATCGGGAACGGCCCCGGCAGGACGGCACCGGGCAGCGCGACGACGACGCGGTCGCCCGCGCCGAAGTTGTGGGCACCGCAGACGATGCCGCGCGGCACGGTCGGGTTCCCGTCGCCGTCGAGGTCGTTGTGCGCGCCGACGTCGACGTGGCACCAGTTGATCGTCTTGCCGTTCTTCTGCGGCTCGGGCGTCAGGTCGACGACCTGACCGACGACGAGGGGCCCGGTGACGCCGGACGCGTGGACGGCCTCCTCCTCGAGCCCGACGCGCACGAGGTCGGCGGCGAGCTGCTCGGCCGTGAGACCGGCGGGGAGCGCGACGTGCTCACCGAGCCAGGACAGCGGGATGCGCGGCATCTCAGACCACCGCCCGGAACTGCGTGGAGAAGCGGACGTCGCCCTCGACCATGTCGCGCATGTCGGCGATGCCGTGGCGGAGCATGAGCGTGCGCTCGATGCCCATGCCGAACGCGAACCCGGAGTACCGCTCCGGGTCGACGCCGCACGCACGCAGCACGTTCGGGTTGACCATCCCGCACCCTCCCCACTCGATCCAGCCCGGCCCGCCCTTCTTCTGCGGGAACCACAGGTCCATCTCGGCGCTCGGCTCCGTGAACGGGAAGAACGACGGGCGCAGTCGCGTACGCGCGTCGGGCCCGAACATCGCCTTCGCGAAGTGGTCCAGGGTGCCCTTGAGGTGCGCCATGGTCAGGCCCTCGTCGATCGCGAGACCCTCGACCTGGTGGAACACCGGCGTGTGCGTCGCATCGAGCGCGTCGGTGCGGAACACCTTGCCCGGGCACGCGATGTAGACGGGCACCCCCCGCTCGAGCAGCGTGCGCGCCTGCACGGGCGAGGTGTGCGTGCGCAGCACGAGGCCGGACGCGTCGGCCGGCACGTCGGGGTCCTGCGGCGCGACGAAGAACGTGTCCTGCATCTGCCGGGCCGGGTGGTCGACGCCGAAGTTCAGCGCGTCGAAGTTGAACCACTCCGCCTCGAGCTCCGGCCCCTCGGCGATCTCCCAGCCCATCGCGACGAACACGTCGGCGATGCGCTCCGACAGGGTCGTGAGCGGGTGACGGGCGCCCGCGGCGTGCCGGTCGGCGGGCAGCGTGACGTCCACCGCCTCCTCGACGAGGACGCGGGCGTCCCGCTCGGCCTCGAGCTCGGACGTGCGCGCGGCCACCGCGGCGTTGACGCGTCCGCGCGCCTGGCCGAGCAGCTTGCCGGCCGCCGCCTTGTCGGCGCCGGGCAGGCCGCCGATCGCACGGTTCGCCCGTGCGAGCGCGCTGTGCTCGCCGGTGTGGGCGAGGCGCGCCGCCTTGAGGGCGTCGAGGTCGCCGGCGGCGGCGACGTCGGCCAGCGCGGCGTCGACCGCGGCGGCGACGCCGTCGGCGTCGAGCGGGGACAGGGGTGTGTCGTCGGTCATCAGGACCTTCCAGGACGGTGCCGGGCGGCCGTCACCCGCGCGGGCGCGAGGGGTGGCCGGCGGTCGCGCCGCGCAGGGGCACGGGTCGACCGGTCGAGAAGTCTAGTGGCGCCCGTCCCGGGGCCGGTGGCGCCGTCCGCTCCCGCGCGCGTCGCGCGGCGTCGTGGCCGCGGTCTCAGCCGCGCAGCCTGTACTCGCCGACGGGCGTGTACAACGGCCCGCCGCCGCGGCCCTCACCCGGTCGCGACTCGACGAGCGTCACGGCCTGCACCCACCACGTGGGCCCGTCGTACACCGCGAGCGCGTGCGCGGCCACGTCGACCGCGTCGGGCGCGACCCCGGCCGACGCCCGCTCCCCCGGTCCGCGCGCCCCCCGGGCCGACCCGCGCCGGCGCGGCGGCCGCGACCCGGGCCGGGCGCGACCGACGGTCAGGTGGGGGCGGTTGCGTGCGCGGTCGTCGGGCCGGGCGCCCGCCGCGTCGCCGACGTCGCGCGCGCCGGCCGCGAGCCGCGTCATCGCCTCGACGTCACCGCCGACGCCGACCCAGAGCGTGCGGTGCGAGAACACGCCGGCGCCGCGAAGCGCCAGCTCGAACGGCGCCGACCCTGCCGCGAGCCCGTCGAGCCCTTCGGCGAGGTCGTCGGCGAGGGCGTCCGGCACCGAGCCGTAGAACGCCGCCGTGAGGTGCCACGCCTCCCGCGCCGTCCACCGCAGACCCTCCTCACCGCCCGGCCCACGGGGGCGCACCGACGCGAGCGCGAGGTCGAGGTGGTCGAGGACGTCGGCCGGGGGCCACACCGCGGCGAACAGACGCATGCGGTCAGCCTGCCAGGCCGCGGCACCCCGCGTCGGCGGCGGTGCGGCGGGCGGCCCCCCGGGACGTCAGCGCTGCGCGCGGGCGGAGGCGAACAGGCACACGGCGGCCGCCGTGGCCAGGTTGAGCGACTCCGCCCGCCCGCGGATCGGAACCCGGACCACCGCGTCGGCGAGCGCGCGGTCGTCGTCGGACATGCCCCACGCCTCGTTGCCGAAGACCCACGCCGTCGGCGCCGTGAGGTCCGGGACGCCGGCCGGCGCGTGGCCCGCGACGTCCAGGAGGTCGTCGAGGTCGTGGCTGCCGCGGCCGTCCGCTGCCAGCACGGTCAGGCCGGCGGCGCGCAGGTCCACGACGACGTCGGCGAGCTCGCCGCCGGTCGCCACGGGCAGGTGGAACAGCGAGCCGGCGGTCGAGCGCACCACCTTCGGGTTGTGCAGGTCGACGCTCGCGCCCGTGAGCACGACGCCCCCCGCGCCCGCCGCGTCGGCGGCCCGCACGACCGTGCCGGCGTTGCCCGGGTCGCGGACCTGGGAGAGCACGGCGACGAGCCGCGGGCGGGCCGCGAGGACGTCGGCGCGGTCGGGCACGACGGCGTCGACCACCGCGACGAGCTGCTGCGCGTCCGGGCTCATCGCCTCGAGGACGTCGGCCGTGCCGGGCCGCACGCGCACGCCCGCGTGCCGCGCGGCGGTCACCAGGTCGGGGTACCGGTCGGCGGCGTCGGGGCCGACGTACAGGTCGCGCACGTGCTCGGCCGCCTCCGCCACCGCCTCGCGGACGGACTGGGGTCCCTCGACGAGGAACGCGCCGGCCCGGCGCCGCACCGCGCGCTGCGCGAGCGCGCGGACCTGCTTGACCCGCTCGGCGCGGGGGTTGGTCATGATCTCGTCGGACACAGCGTCCCTTCTCGTGCCTGGTCGGCCGTGTCACACCGGGCGGGTGCGCCCGGGCCCGGACGCGGCGCCGCCCCCGCCGTCACGAGGACGACGGGGGCGGTGCGAGGAGTGCGGCTGCTCAGGCGGCGGCCGGCGCGTTGACGTCCTCGGGCAGCGCGGCCTTGGCCACCTGCACGAGCGCGGCGAACGCCGCGGCGTCGTTGACCGCCATGTCGGCGAGGACGCGACGGTCGACCTCGACACCCGCGGCCTTGAGGCCCTGGATGAGGCGGTTGTACGTCAGGCCGTTCGCGCGCGACGCGGCGTTGATCCGCTGGATCCACAGCTTGCGGAAGTCGCCCTTGCGCGCCTTGCGGTCGCGGTAGGCGTAGACGAGGGAGTGGGTGACCTGCTCCTTCGCCTTGCGGTACAGGCGCGACCGCTGGCCGCGGTAGCCGCTGGCCTTCTCGAGGGTCGAGCGGCGCTTCTTCTGGGCGTTGACCGCCCGCTTCACGCGTGCCACGTGATGCTCCTTGCTTGGGGTCCGGGGCCGGGTGCTCCCGCGGCGCCTCGTGAGGCGCCACGCGGGTCAGCGACCGAGCAGCTTCTTGATCTTGGGGGTGTCGGCGGGCGAGACGACGACGTCACCGGCGATGCGGCGGGTCCGGCGGCTCGACTTGTGCTCGAGCAGGTGACGGCCGCCGGCCTGCTCACGCATGATCTTGCCGGTACCGGTGACCCGGAACCGCTTCTTGGCACCGGAGTGCGTCTTGTTCTTCGGCATGGCTGCCGTGTCTCCTTGTCGTTCGCATCGCACGGTCGTGCGACTCGGGGTCAGCGGGCGCCCTGGCGGACGCGCCGGGGTGGGGTCAGCCGGCGTCCTCGTCCGATGCCGGGCGGGGGCCCGGCCGCGGGGCCGGCTTGGGCGCACCGCCCGGGCGGGGGCCCGGACGGACGCCGGTCGGCGCGGGAGCCGGCGGGCGGGGTGCGGCCGGACGCGGCGCCGCCTCGGGGGCGGCAGGACGCGACGCCGGTGCGCTCCGCGGTGCGGCGGCCGGCCGGGCAGCCGGCGACGGCGCGGGCCGCGACGCGGTGGACGGAGCGGGCCGCGACGCGGTCGAGGGAGCCGGACGCGACCCGGTCGAGGAGGCCGGACGCGACCCGCTCGACGAGGCCGGGCGCGTGGTCGCGGCCGGGCGCGCCGGTGCCGACGGGGCCGTGCGGGCCGGTGCGGTCCGGGCGGGTGCCTCGGCTCGCTCGGGAGCCGGACGCTCGGAGGCCGCGGGCGGCGCCGTCTCGGCGACCGGCGCAGGGGCCTGCGCCGCGGGCGCCTCCGTCGGTGCAGCAGGCGCGGTCGGCTCCGCCGCAGCATCCGCCGGCACGAGGGCCGGCGCAGCCTCGGGCGCCTCGTCCGGGGTGACGTCGTCGATCTCGTCGATCTCGTCCTGCTCCGGGCGGTCGTCCCGCGGGTGCGTGGCGGCCGCGCGCCGCTGCTCCTTCTGCTGGTCCGCCTTCTTCTTCGTCGGGCCCAGCACCATGATCATGTTGCGGCCGTCCTGCTTCGGCATGCTCTCGATGAACCCGAGCTCGGCGACGTCCGCGGCGAGCCGCTGGAGCAGGCGCACGCCCATCTCCGGGCGCGACTGCTCGCGGCCGCGGAACATGATCATGACCTTGACCTTGTCGCCGGCGGCGAGGAACCGCTCGACGTGGCCCTTCTTGGTGCCGTAGTCGTGCGGGTCGATCTTGAGCCGGAAGCGGATCTCCTTGAGGACGGTGTTGGCCTGGTTCCGCCGGGCCTCACGCGCCTTCATGTCGGCCTCGTACTTGAACTTGCCGAAGTCCATGATCTTGCACACGGGCGGACGTGCGGTCGGGGCGACCTCGACCAGGTCGAGGTCGGCGTCCTGGGCCAGACGCAGCGCGTCCTCCACGCGGACGATGCCGACCTGCTCGCCGTTGGGTCCGACGAGTCGGACCTCGGCGACGCGGATCCGATCGTTGATGCGGGGCTCGCTGATGTGGTGCTCCTCGGGTTCGTCGTGGCGGACCCCAGGAACGAGGAAGGCCCCCGTCCTGGGCACAGGAGGAGGCCACGTCCGTACGGCGGGCGCACACGGCAACCACCGGCCAGGCCGACAGGATTTCCCGTCGACCTGAGGACTGGGACCCGGTCCCTGTCGTCGGCGCGGCCGACGGGCGGGACCCAGGTGGGAAGGACTCCACTTGTGCACCCGCCCCACCGCGTGACCCCGACTCCGGCACGGACCCCGGGGTGCGGGGGCCGTGCGGCGGGACGGGAACGCGCGACGGCGCGGGTCAGTCGAGGACCAGGCTACCACCCGCCCCGGTGAGCGCGGCAACGGCGCCGTCGCACACGGCGCGGCCGCGGCGGCGTCCGGCCGCGATGAGAGGATCGGCACCATGACGGACCCCACCGACGAGCAGGACCAGCGCGCCGCCGAGGCGGTGCGCGACATCGCCGACGTCGCCGCGGTCGAGGTGATCACGGCCGCCGCCGTGCACCTCATGAGCGCCGCCGCGGTGAAGTGCGGCCTGGCGGAGGACGGCCCCGACGGGCCGGGTGCACGGCACCGGGACCTCGACGAGGCCCGCAAGCTCATCACGGCGCTCGCCGCCCTCGTGACGGCCTCCGCGCCCGACATCGGCAACCAGCACGCGCGCTCCCTGCGCGACGGGCTGCGGTCCCTCCAGCTGGCCTTCCGCGAGGCGTCGCCCTTCCCCGACGCGCCCGGCGACGGGCCCGGCGAGAAGTTCACCGGTCCCGTCTCCTGACGGCACCACCCGGCGTCGGCCCGCGCCCGACCGCTCGGGCCGCCCCCGCCGCACGTGACGTCGGCCGCGGGCGCCCGGCCACCGCCGTCCGTGTGGTCCCCGCAGACCCGCCGCCGCACCACGCCGGGGACGGTGGCCCGCCGCCTATCCTGGCGCGATGACCGGCCCGAGCGGACCCGCACCCTCCCCCGGACCCCAGCAGCCGCCCGACGGACCCGCGTGGTGGACCCCGGCCGCGGCGCCCCTCCCCGCCGCACCGGGTCCGTCCGCACCGCACGGGCCGGGACCCCACGCCCCCGGACCGCACGCGTCCGCGCCGCGCACGCCGGTGCCGTTCCCGGTCGAGACCCCGCCGCGCCGGCGACGCGCGGTCGCGGTCCTGTCCGTCGTGCTCGTGGCCGTGCTCGTCGCGGCCGGGCTCGTCGGCGCGCGCCTGTGGACCACGACGCGCGAGTGGGAGCGCGCCGCGGCCGAGTGGGAGGCGCTGGCCCGCACGCACGGCGACCAGCTCGCGCAGGCGACCGCCGAGCTCGAGGCCACGACCGGCGACCTCGCGGCGACGCGTGACCAGCTGGCCACCGCCCAGGCCCGCATCACCGAGCTCGCCGACGAGAAGGCGCAGCTCGGCGACACGACCGCCGCCCAGCAGCAGCTCGCCGACTACCAGGCCCGCGTCTCGGAGGCGGCCGGTGAGGTCGCGACCGCGCTGGCCAACTGCATCGACGGGCAGGAGGCGCTCATCGGCTACCTCGGCGAGGCGGACCGCTACGACGCCGCCGAGCTGGCGCGCTTCCGGGCGGACGTCGAGCGCGTGTGCGGCGCCGCGAGCGACGCCAACGCCTCGCTCCAGCGGGAGCTGGCGCGGTGACGTCGCGCCGGCACCACGCCGCCCGCACCGGCGCGCTCGTGGCGGCCGCGGTGGTCCTCACGGCGTGCGCCGCGCTGCCCGCGCCGCCGGCCCCCGTCCCCACGAGCGTCGTCCCGAGCACGGTGCCGGCGCCGGCCGCGACGGACGACGGCTCCCAGCTGTCCCCCGACGGCTTCGACGCGGCGCAGCGCATGGCCGTCCGCATCCGGAACATCGGCTGCGGCGCGCTGTCGACCGGGTCCGGCTTCGCCATCGACGAGCACACCCTCGTGACGAACAAGCACGTCGTCGCCGACTCGGCGCAGCTCGAGCTGAGCACGTACGACGGCCGCGACGTGGCGGCCGAGGCGGCCAGCACCGCCGCGCTGGCGGACCTCGCCGTCGTGCGGACCGTCGACGCCCTGCCCGCCGCACCCGTGCTCGCCGACGCCGACCCCGCGATCGGCGACCCCGTCACGGTGGTCGGCTACCCGCTCGGGCGGCAGCTGACCGTGACGGACGGCCGCATCATGGGCGCCGTCACCGACCCCCTGCACGCCAACCTCGGGGAGGTGCTGGTCACCGACGCGCCGGTCGAGCCGGGCTCGTCCGGGTCCGCGGCGCTCGACGCGTCGGGGCGCGTCATCGGCGTCGTCTACGCCAAGAACGCGACCGGCATGAGCTTCGTCGTGCCCGTCAGCACCCTGCGCACCCTGCTCGCCGACGCCGCCGCCTTCGCACCCGCGCCGACGTGCGGCTGACGGGCGCACACCGGGCCGCCCGGCTCGCCACAGCACCGCCGACGACCCCCCGCCCGCCGCGGGGGCACGACCACCGGGAGACGCCATGACCGAGCGCACGTTCGACCCCGCCGCGCTGCTGCGGGCGGCCGCCGACACCCTGTCCGTCCGCCGTGCGTTCGGCGAGGCGTACGAGCACGACGGCGTGCTCGTGGTGCCCGTCGCGCGGGTGTCCGGCGCGACGGGCACCGGTGCCGGCGGCGCGCTGGGCGACACGTCGGTCGACGGCGCGCGCGCCACGGGGGACGGCGGCGGTGGCGGCTGGGCCACGCACGTGCGGCCGCTCGGCGTCGTCGTCGTCGACGGGCGCGGCGCGCGCTGGTCGCCCGTCGTGGACGTCGACCGCGCGATCCTCGGCGGACAGGTCGCGCTCGCGGCGGTCGCGAGCGCGTGCGCGTTCGCGTGGGCCGTGCGGCGACGGCGCTGACGACCGCGGGGGTCCCACCCGTGGGCGCCCGCCCGGCGTCGGTCCGCCCGGCGTCGGTCCGCCCCGCGTCGGTCCGGCGTCAGTCCGCCGCGTGCAGCTTCAGCTCGAGCGAGTCGACGCGCGCCGTGACGACCGGGTCGGCCGCGAGCGCCGCGTTGACCTCCGCGAGCACGCGGTCGAGCGCGGCCCGGTCCAGGCCGGGCAGGAGCCCGAGCCGCACGGCCACCTCGGCGCGCACCCCCGGCACCGCGTCGACCGTGCGCACGAGCCGGACACCGGCCAGGGCCGCCGCGACGGCACCCCCCACCTCGGGGTCGACCCGTCCGCCGGCGACCGCCGGGCGCCACGCCTCCCCGCGGGCCAGCGCCTCCACGGCGGTGCGCGGCAGCACGACGGGCACCGGGCCGGCCGGGTCCACGACCAGCACCTCCCACCCCTCGGCGACCGCGGACAGGGCGGCCCGAGGGACGTCGCTCGGGACGGGGCGGGCGTCGGCGCGCCAGCGGCGCATCGCGTCCACGCCCGTGAAGACGGGCAGCGCGGTGCGCCCGTCCGGCGTCCGCAGCGCGACGACCCCGGCGGACGCCTCCTTGTCGACGGTGTGCGCGTGCCCGTCGTGCTCGACGACGTCGGCGACCTCGAGCTCGGCGAGCACGGGGACGAGCACGCGCGTCGGCGCGAGGGCGGCGACGACCTCGGCGACGTCCGCGTCGCCGCCCGCGTGGCGCGCGAGCACCGCGGTCAGCGCGGGGTCCGCGGAGCCGTCGTCGCCGGCGAACGGCGACGACGGCGGCAGGGCGCGCCCGGTCACGGCCGCCCGGCGACGTCGAGGGCCTGCGGAAGCGTGAACGCGCCGGCGTAGAGCGCCTTGCCGACGATCGCGCCCTCGACGCCCACGGGCACGAGCGTGCGCAGGGCCTCGAGGTCGGCGAGGCTCGAGACGCCGCCCGACGCGACGACGGGAGCCGACGTCCGCGTGCAGACCTCCCGCAGCAGCTCGAGGTTGGGGCCGCGCAGCGTGCCGTCCTTCGTGACGTCCGTGACGACGTAGCGGGCGCACCCGGCCTCGTCCAGGCGCGCGAGCACCTCCCAGAGGTCGCCGCCGTCCTGGGTCCACCCGCGGGCGGCGAGCGTCGTGCCGCGCACGTCCAGGCCCACGGCCACCTGCTCGCGGTGGGACGCGATGACCCGCGCGGTCCACTCCGGGTCCTCGAGCGCCGCCGTCCCGAGGTTGACGCGCGTCGCACCGGTGGCCAGCGCGCGCTCGAGCGACGCGTCGTCGCGGATGCCCCCGGACAGCTCGACCTTGACGCCCCGCCCGGCGAGCTCCCGCGTCACGTCCGCGAGCAGCGGCGCGTTGGAGCCGCGCCCGAAGGCGGCGTCGAGGTCGACGAGGTGGATCCACTCGGCGCCACCGTCGTACCAGTCGAGCGCCGCGGTGAGCGGGTCGCCGTAGGACGTCTCCGACCCGGCCTCCCCCTGCACCAGGCGGACGGCCTGGCCGTCGGCGACGTCGACGGCGGGCAGCAGCTCGAGCCGGGGCGTATCGGGCATGGGACCTCTTTCGGGCGCGGGGCACGCCGCTGCGGGTCGCGCCCGGGACGTGCTCGGGTGGGGGACGTGCTCGGGCGGTGCGCCGCTCAGCGCAGCGCGCCGACCCAGTTCGACAGCAGCTGGGCGCCGGCGTCGCCGGACTTCTCGGGGTGGAACTGCGTCGCGGCCAGCGGGCCGTTCTCGACCGCGGCGACGAAGCGGTCACCGTGCTCGGACCACGTCACGAGCGGCGCCGGCATGGGGTGCTCACCCGGCGCGGGGGCCTCGGCGAGCGGGAACGACCGTGCCGCGTAGGAGTGCACGAAGTAGAAGCGCTCGTCCTGCAGGCCGTCGAACAGCACGGTGCCCTCGGGGGCGTCGACCGTGGACCAGCCCATGTGCGGGACGACGTCGGCCTCGAGCCGGTCGACCACGCCGCGCCACTCCCCCAGGCCCTCGGCGCGCACGCCGTGCTCGACCCCCTCGTCGAACATCACCTGCATGCCGACGCAGATGCCGAGCACCGGACGTCCGCCGGCGAGGCGGCGGTCGACGACCTGGTCGCCGCCGACGCCGCGCAGCCCGTCCATCACCGCGCCGAACGCACCGACGCCCGGGACGACGAGGCCGTCGGCCTCGAGCGCGGCCTGCTTGTCACCGGTCAGCTCGACGTCCGCACCGACGCGCTGGAGGGCGCGGACGGCCGAGCGCACGTTGCCGAAGCCGTAGTCGAGGACGACGACGCGAGGGGACGTGGGCACCCCCCCAGCCTACCCGCGTGCGCCGGCGCACCCGCAGCGCGCGGCGACGGGCACGGGCCCCGCGGCGTCAGCGGCGGTGCTGCGCGAGCAGACGCATGGCCTTCCAGCGGGAGAGCCCGACGGACGTCACGACGCCCTCCAGCTCGCCGACCGGCACGTCCCCGAGGAGCAGGTCCTCGAGCGCGGGCGGGGCGCCCGAGAGCACGAGGCCCGCGGGGAGGTCCTTCTCACGCTCGCCGCCGACCCACTGCGACGCGTCGATCTTCTCGGCGCGCCGCTCGAGCAGCACCACCGGCACGCCGCGCAGCATCTGCGACACCGCCGCGGCACCCTGCTGACCCTCCGTGGGCCTGCGCAGGACCGCGAGCGCGCCGACGGGCGAGGGCACCGCGTCCACGTCGAGCCGCGCGATCGCGCACGCCGCGGCGAGCGCCTCCGCGGTGGCGACCTGCGTGACCACGACCGCGAGGGTGGGTGCCTGCGGCGTGGTCAGGGACGACAGGTCGTCCGGGACCTCGAACGCGAGCTCCTGGGCACCCTCGGGTCCGGGCTCGTCCCCACGCGGCTCGTCGGGACGCGGCTCGTCCGGACGCGGCTCGTCGGGGCGGCGCTCGCCCGGGCCGCTCACAGCGCGCCCTTCGTGGACGGCACGCCGTCGACGCGCGGGTCCAGCGCCACGGCCGCCCGCAGCGCGCGCGCCAGCGCCTTGAACTGCGCCTCGACGATGTGGTGCGGGTCGCGGCCCGCGAGGACGCGGACGTGGACCGTGAAGGCCGCGTGGTGCGCGATCGACTCCAGCACGTGGGCCGTCAGGGAACCCGTGAAGTGCCCCCCGATCAGGTGGTACTCCTGCCCCGGCGGCTCTCCGGTGTGCACCAGGTACGGCCGGCCGGAGACGTCGACGACCGCCTGCGCGAGCGCCTCGTCCAGCGGGACCGTGGCGTCGCCGTAGCGCGCGATGCCCCGCTTGTCACCGAGCGCCGCCCGCAGCGCCTGCCCGAGCACGATCGCGACGTCCTCGACCGTGTGGTGCACGTCGATGTCGGTGTCGCCGCTCGCGCGGACCGTGAGGTCGATGAGCGAGTGCTTGCCCAGCGCGGTGAGCATGTGGTCGTAGAACGGCACGGTCGTGTCGATGTCGACCCGTCCGGTTCCGTCGAGGTCGAGCTCGACCACGACGGTCGACTCGCTGGTCGTCCGCTCCACGCGGGCCGTGCGCCGGGCCACCGGCGCGTCCTGCTGCGGGCTCATCGTCCCGTCACCTCCACCAGGGCGGCGCGGAACGCCGCCGTCTCCGCCGGGGTGCCGACCGACACCCGCAGCCATCCCTCCGGACCCGTGACGCGCACGAGCACGCCCCGGTCGAGCAGACCCTGCCAGACCGCCTGGCGGTCGTCGAACGTGCCGAACAGCACGAAGTTCGCGTCGGAGTCGCACGCGACGAAGCCGCGCGCACGCAGCCACGCGACCAGGCCGTCGCGCTCCTCGCGGAGCGAGCCGACCTGCGCCATCAGCTCCGGCGCGTGCGCGAGCGCGGCCCGCGCGACGGCCTGCGTGACCGCCGACAGGTGGTACGGCAGCCGCACCACGCGCAGCGCGTCCACGAGCGCGGTGCTCGCCGCGAGGTAGCCGACGCGCGCCCCGGCCAGACCGAACGCCTTCGACATCGTGCGGCTCACGGCCAGGTGCGGGTGCTCGGCGAGCAGCTCGAGCGCGGAGGGGGTGCCGGTCCGGCGGAACTCGCCGTACGCCTCGTCGACGACGACGACGCAGCCGCCCGGCACCCGCGCGGCCGCGTCCAGCACGACGCGGACCGTCCCGGCCGGCAGCGCCGTGCCCGTGGGGTTGTTCGGGCTCGCGAGCAGCACGACGCTCGGCGCGTGCTCGGCGATCGCCGCGCGGGCGTGCTCCGGGTCGATCGAGAAGTCCTCGCTGCGCCGGCCGACGACCCACGCCGTCGACGTGTCGCGCGCGTACTCCGGGTACATCGAGTACGTCGGCGCGAAGGACAGCGCGGTACGCCCCGGCCCGCCGAACGCCTGGAGCACGTGCAGCATGATCTCGTTCGAGCCGTTCGCGGCCCACACCTGCGCGGGGTCGAGCCGCACGCCGGACTCGGTCGCGAGGTAGTCGGCGAGGTCGGTGCGCAGCGCGACGAAGTCGCGGTCGGGGTACCGGTTGAGCCCGCGCGCCGCCTCCGCGACGGCGGCGGCCACGTCGGCCACGACCTGCTCCGACGGCGCGTAGGGGTTCTCGTTGACGTTGAGCAGGACCGGCACGTCGAGCTGCGGCGCGCCGTAGGGCTCGAGGCCGGCGAGCTCGGGCCGCAGCGGGAGCGCCGCGGCGGCGCGGCCGTCGGCGCGGTCCGGGGCGCGGTCCGGGGCGCGGTCTGGGGCGGAGGTCACGGTCCCCGAGTCTAGGGAGCCGCCGGCGTCCCGCGGTCCACGTGCCCGCCGCCGCCGCGGGTGTCGGACGCGACGCCTACGCTGCCGGACGTGCCCGCCTCTCCCCCGCCCGACGCCGCGGCCCCCGCCGCGGCGACCGCCGTCGACCGCGTCGCGCTGCGCGCGCAGGCCGAGGAGGTCCTGCGCCGGCTCGTCGGCCGGGACGACGCACGCCTGCACGACGACCAGTGGCAGGCGATCGAGGCGCTCGTCGCCGACCACCGCCGGGTGCTCGTCGTGCAGCGCACCGGGTGGGGCAAGTCGGCGGTGTACTTCGTCGCCACCGCCCTGCTGCGCGCCGGCGCGGGGGGCGCCCGCCGCGGGCCCACCGTGATCGTGTCGCCGCTCCTGGCGCTCATGCGCAACCAGGTCGAGTCCGCCCGGCGTGCGGGCATCGCGGCCGAGACGCTGAACTCGGCGAACGTGCAGGACTGGGCGGACGTGCACGCTCGCGTCGCCGCGGGCGAGGTCGACGTGCTCCTCGTCTCGCCCGAGCGGCTCAACAACCCGGGCTTCCGGGATGAGGTGCTGCCCCGCCTCGCGCAGGACGCCGGCCTCGTCGTCGTGGACGAGGCGCACTGCATCTCGGACTGGGGCCACGACTTCCGGCCCGACTACCGCCGGATCCGCACGCTGCTGGGCGACCTGCCCGGCGGCGTCCCCGTGCTCGCCACGACCGCGACGGCGAACGCCCGCGTCACGGCGGACGTCGCCGAACAGCTCGGTGGTGACGACGACGCCCCGCCGCTCGTGCTGCGCGGCTCCCTCGACCGCCCGAGCCTGCGGCTGCAGGTCACGCAGCTGCCCGACGTGGCGACGCGCCTCGCGTGGCTCGCCACGACGCTCCCCGCGCTCGAGGGGTCCGGCATCATCTACTGCCTCACCATCGCCGCGGCGGAGCAGGTCACGGAGCACCTGCGTTCCGCCGGCCTGGACGTGCGCACGTACACGGGCCAGACCGACCCGGCGGAGCGCGAGACCGCGGAGGCCGACCTGCTCGCCAACCGCGTGAAGGCGCTCGTCGCGACGTCCGCGCTCGGCATGGGGTTCGACAAGCCGGACCTCGCGTTCGTCGTGCACGTCGGCGCCCCGTCGTCCCCCATCGCGTACTACCAGCAGGTCGGACGCGCGGGCCGCGCGACGGCGCGTGCCGACGTCGTCCTCCTTCCCGGGCAGGACGACCGGGCCATCTGGGAGTGGTTCGCCTCCACGGCGTTCCCGCCGGAGCAGGAGGTCCGCGCGACGCTCGCCGCGCTGGACGCGCACGGCACGTTGTCGACGGCACATCTCGAGACCTTCGTGAGCCTGCGCCGCACGCGGCTCGAGGGGATGCTCAAGGTGCTCGACGTCGACGGCGCCGTGCGGCGCGTCCGCGGCGGCTGGGAGTCGACGGGCGAGCCGTGGTCGTACGACGCCGAGCGCTACGCGCGCGTGACCGCCGCCCGCCGCGCCGAGCAGGCCACGATGCTGACGTACCTCACCACCGACGAGTGCCGCATGGCGTACCTGCGCGCGGCGCTGGACGACCCGGCGCTCGAGGACGGCTGGCGCTGCGGGCGGTGCGACACCTGCACCGGCACGACGGTCGGCGAGGTCCCCGCCGAGGACGCCGTCGCGTCGGCGCGCGACCTCCTGGCAGTCCCCGGGGAGCCCGTCTCCGCCCGCCGGCAGTGGCCGACCGGTCTCGCGTCGCTCGGTCTCGACCTGCGCGGGCGCCTGCCCGCCGGCGAGCAGGTCGGCGAGGGACGTGCGGTGGGGCGGCTCGACGGGCTGGGCTGGGGAGGTCCGCTGCGTGCGGCGCTGCGCGACGAGGTACCGACCGAGCTGCCCGTCGGGCTGCGCGGACCGGTGCGGGACGTGCTCGAGGCCTGGCGTCCGGGCGTGGACGTCGTCGTCGCCGTCGGCTCGGCCGGCCGGGGCGCACTCGTCGCCCACCTCGCAGGCGGGACGGCGCGGCTGCTGGGCGTGCCGTGGGCAGGCTCGCTCACCGCGGTCGGCACCCCGCCGCGGCACGACGTGAACTCGGCCCAGCGGCTCGCCGACGTGATCCGCCACGTCGAGCTGCCGGACGAGGTCGCGGAGGCCGTCGCCGGCCGTCGCGTGCTGCTCGTCGACGACCGCACCGACACCGGCTGGACGCTGACCGTCGCGGGCCGCCTGCTGCGTCGTGCGGGCGCGACCGAGGTCCTGCCGTTCGTCCTCGGCGTCGGCTGACGCCGGGTCAGAACCGCGCGCGGACCGCCTCGCCGTGCGCGGGCAGCCCCTCGGCGTCGGCGAGCGCGACCACCCGGTCGGCCACCTCGGCCAGGGCGTCGGCGTCGTACTCGATGACCTGCACCGCCCGCACGAACGAGTGCACGCCGAGCCCGCTGGCGAAGTGCGCGCACCCGCCGGTCGGCAGCACGTGGTTCGACCCGGCCATGTAGTCCCCGAGCGACACGGGTGACCAGGGGCCGACGAAGATGGCACCGGCGCTCGTGACGCGGTCGGCCCACGCGCCGGCGTCGACGGTCTGGACCTCGAGGTGCTCGGCGCCGTACGCGTTGACGACGTCGAGCCCCGCCTCGAGGTCGTCCACCAGGACGATGGCCGACTGGCTCCCGCGCAGGGCGGTGACGACGCGCTCGCGGTTCATGGTGACCTCGCTGCGGTCGACGAGCTTCGCCTCGACGGCGCCCGCGAGCTCGACCGACGGCGTGACGAGCACCGCCGCGGCGAGCGGGTCGTGCTCGGCCTGCGAGACGAGGTCCGCGGCGACGTGGGACGCGTCCGCGGTGCCGTCGGCGAGGATCGCGATCTCGGTGGGCCCGGCCTCCGCGTCGATGCCGACGAAGCCGCGGACGAGCCGCTTGGCGGCGGCGACGTAGACGTTTCCCGGGCCGGTGATCACGTCGACCGGCTCGCACAGGGTCTCGCCGTCGACCTCGTCGCTGCCCGCCGCGCCGTACGCGAGCATCGCGACCGCCTGCGCACCACCCACCGCGTACACCTCGTCGACGCCGAGCAGCGCACAGGTGGCGAGCACGACCGGGTCGGGCAGGCCGTCGCGCTCCTTCTGCGGCGGCGAGACGACGGCGAGCGAGCCGACGCCGGCCTCCTGCGCCGCCACGACGTTCATCACGACCGACGACGGGTACACGGCGAGGCCGCCGGGCACGTACAGGCCGACGCGGCGCACGGGCACCCAGCGCTGCCGGACGCGCGCGCCCGGCGCCACGTCGACCGTGAAGTCCTGCGGGCGCTGCGCGCCGTGCACCTGGCGGACCCGGCGGATCGTCTCCTCGAGCGCGGCACGGACCCGCGGGTCGAGCACGGCGAGCGCGTCCTCGATCGCGGCCGCCGGCACGCGCACGTGCTGCGGCCGCACGCCGTCGAACCGCTCGGACAGGTCCCGCAGCGCGCGGGCCCCGTCGGCGCGCACCTGCGCCAGGATCGGCGCGACCGCCGCAGCGGCGTGCTCGACGTCGAGCTCGGCGCGCGGCAGCACCGCGAGCAGCTCGCGACGGGACGGACGGCGGCCGCGCAGGTCGATGCGGGAGATCACGACCCGAGTCTAGGCGGGCTCCCCCGGCCGGGCGTCCGCGTACGCGGGGGCCGCGGCCGCGTAGACCACGTCCCACGCACGGACGGGACGACCGGCGACGTGGTCGTCGAGCTGGTCGAGGCACGCGTGCCACCCGCCCCCGTAGCCGCGGGCGGCGTCGTCCGCGAGCCCGGTGTGGCGCAGCCGCAGAAGGGTGCCGGCGCCGTCGACGGCGAGCTCCACGTCGACGCGCGTCACGGTCTCGTTCGGGAAGACCCACGTGACGGCCAGCGCGCGGGGCGGCTCGCACACCAGCACCTCCCCGGTCGCGGTGTCGTCCGCGCCCGGGACGTCGTCCCCCATCCGCAGCTCGTAGGCCCCGCCGACACGCAGGTCCCCGTACAAGGGCCCCAGCCACCGGGCCACGCGCGCCGGCTCCGTCACCGCCGCCCAGAGGTCCTGCGGGGTCGTGGGGTACCACCGGTCGAAGCGCACCTCTACCCCGTCGGAGCGCGCGGTGAGCACGCCTCGCACATCGTCCGTCGATCGCGTCATCGTCCGCCTCCGTCGTGGTCGTCCTGCCGTCCGCCGTCGTGCCCGGCGCCGTCGTGCCCGGCGCCGCCGTCGTCCCGTGCGCCGTCGAGCCGCGCGCCGTCGTGGTGCCCGCCGCGCCGCGCGGCCCGGCGGCCGCGCGCCACCTCCGTGGCGAGCGCGTCCAGGCCGGTCCGCCAGTACCGCGTCATGTCCCGCGCCCAGTCGCCGACCGCGTCCAGGGCCTCGGCACGGACCGCGTACAGCCGCACCGGCCCCTCCGCGCGCGCCGTCACGACGCCCGCCTCGCGCAGCACCCGCAGGTGCCGGGAGACGGCCGGCTGGCTGATGCCGCGCTCGGCGCCCACGGCTGCGGCGAGCTCGCCGGCCGTGCGCTCGCCGTCGCCGAGCAGCTCCACCAGCCGGCGGCGGACCGGGTCGCCGAGCGCGTCCATCGGGTGCACGAGCCCACGTTTTCACGAACGGTTATATAACGCAAGGGTTACGTGGTTCGCCCCGGCGCACCACTCCCGGGGCGCACGGACGGCTGCCCGGGCGGAGGGCCTCACCACCCGGGCAGCGGACCGCCGGCGCGCACCCCCAGGGGCGGGGGTGCGCACGGCCGGCCGCCGCGGCTGCGGGGCCGCGGCCTCGCTCAGCGCAGCCAGCTGTTGCCGACCATCCGGCCCCAGATCCGACCGACTCCCCACGTGTCACCGGCGAGGGTGACGGCGGAGATGATCAGCAGCAGCGCCTCGTGCCAGTGCGAGTCCACGATCGGGTTGGTGCCGCCGAGGACGAGCGGGAACTGCGCCAGGTACATGAGCAGCATCAGCAGCGTGCCGGTCACCGCGGCGATCTTCAGGCCCGCGCCGAAGATCAGCGCGACGCCGATGCCGAGCAGCCCGAGCATGAACAGCCAGTCACCGAAGGGGTTGGCGAACAGCTGGAAGAAGCCCGCGAACGGACCCTCGATGCCGCCGATGAACCCCTGCGCCGGGGTGCCGCCGTTGATCCAGGCGCGCTCGGCGGGCGTGGCGTAGCCCAGGCCGAAGACCTTGTCGATGAAGGCCCAGAAGAACGTGAAGCCGATCGTGATGCGGGCGACCGCGAGGACCTTGCGAGCAGCGGAGCTCGTGACGATCTGCTCCTGGTAGACGGTGTCGGTCGTCGTCCCCCCGGACGTTCGAGCAGTGGTGGACATGGTGTCTCCCCGAGGCGTGGACCGGGGCCGCGTCGTCGCTGGACCCGTGAGCCGGGCGATCTGCCCGGTTCCCCACCATCGTGCGCCGCGCGCGGTCGGGGCGCATGAACCTTTGGTCCCCCTTCGACGAGCCACGCCCGGCCCCGAGGAGGTCCGGGGGCCCGCCGTGGGTGATCATGGCCGCATGGACGTGGTGCACGTGCGTGACGAGGTCATCCGGCTCGGCCAGCTCCTCAAGCTTGCCGGCGTCGCGGACTCGGGGGCGCAGGCACGGACGCTCCTGGAGGACGACGCCGTCACGGTCGACGGCGAGCCCGAGAACCGGCGCGGACGTCAGGTGCCGCGGGGCGCCGTCGTCGAGGTCGACCTGCCGACCGGGAAGGTCGCGTTCACCGTCGAGTGACGGGCGCCACCGGGCCGCGCGCCGCCGTCCGAGGACGCACGGCGCGCACCCCGAGCGGCGCGGTCACGCGGACAGGCAGCTCGGTCCCAGCAGGGCCTTGAGGTCGCCGTACAGCGACGGCGACCGCTCCACCCGGAGCCCGTCGTCGAGCCGCATCACGGTGACCTTGCCCGGGTTCGTCAGCCGCAGGTGCACCTCGGTGACGCCCGGGTGCGTCGACAGCACCTCGCGCAGGCGCTCGACGACCGGCGGGGTGCAGCGTGACTCGCTGAGCGAGACGACCACCGGGGCGTCGGCCGCCTGCGACACGTCCGGGATCGACACCTCCATCGCCTGCAGCTGCATCGTCTCGTCGCGTCGGCGCACGCGCCCACGCACGACCAGCACGGCGTCCTCCGCGAGCGCGGTCGAGTACGCCAGGTAGGTCTCGCCGAAGAACATGATCTCGACGGACCCCTCCATGTCCTCCAGCGTCACGGCGGCCCACGGGTTGCCCTGCTTCGACATCTTGCGCTGCAGTCCCGTGACCAGGCCCGCGACGACGACCGTCGAGCCGTCCGGGCGCGCCTCGTCCGCGTTGAGCGTGGCGATGGAGACGTCGGCCGCCGCGGACAGCACGTGCTCGAGGCCCGACAGCGGGTGGTCGGACACGTAGAGACCGAGCATCTCCCGCTCGAACGCGAGGCGCTGCTTCTTGTCCCAGTCGGGCAGCTCGGGGATGGCGACGCTCACGCCGCCCTCGTCGTCGCCGCCGAGGTCGGCGAACAGGTCGAACTGGCCCTCGGCCTCGCGCCGCTTGACGCCGATCACCGAGTCCACGGCCTGCTCGTGCACGAGCAGCAGCGCGCGGCGCGGGTGCCCGAGCGAGTCGAACGCCCCCGCCTTGATGAGCGACTCGATCGTCCGCTTGTTGCAGACCACCGCCGGCACCTTGTCGAGGAAGTCGGTGAACGACGCGAACGCGCCCTTCTGCTCGCGCGCCGCGACGATCGCGTCGACCACGTTGGCGCCGACGTTGCGCACGGCCGTCAGGCCGAAGCGGATGTCCTTGCCGACGGCGGTGAAGTTGGCCGACGAGGAGTTCACGTCGGGCGGCAGGACGGTGATGCCCATGCGCCGGCACTCGTTGAGGTAGAGCGCCGACTTGTCCTTGTCGTCGCGCACGCTCGTGAGCAGCGCCGCCATGTACTCGGTCGGGTAGTTCGCCTTGAGGTAGGCGGTCCAGTACGAGACGACGCCGTACGCGGCCGAGTGCGCCTTGTTGAACGCGTAGTCGGAGAACGGCAGCAGGATGTCCCACAGCGTCTGCACGGCGGCCATCGAGTAGCCGCGCTCCTGCATGCCGGCCGAGAAGCCCGCGAACTGCTTGTCCAGCTCGGACTTCTTCTTCTTGCCCATCGCGCGCCGCAGGATGTCGGCCTGTCCGAGCGAGTACCCGGCGACGCGCTGCGCGATCGCCATGACCTGCTCCTGGTACACGATCAGGCCGTACGTCGTGCCGAGGATCTCCGCGAGCGGCTCCGCCAGCTCCGGGTGGATCGGCGTCACCTCCTGCGCGCCGTTCTTGCGCAGCGCGTAGTTGGTGTGCGAGTTGGCGCCCATCGGGCCCGGACGGTAGAGCGCGCCGACGGCGGAGATGTCCTCGAAGTTGTCGGGACGCATGAGGCGCAGCAGCGTGCGCATGCCGCCGCCGTCGAGCTGGAACACGCCCAGCGTGTCACCGCGGCTGAGCAGGTCGTACGTCGCGCGGTCGGTGAGCTCGAGCTCCTCGAGCACGACCGGGTCCTTGCCGTTCATCACGATGTTCTCGAGCGCGTCGTCGAGGATCGTGAGGTTGCGCAGCCCGAGGAAGTCCATCTTGATCAGGCCGAGGCCCTCGGACGTCGGGTAGTCGAACTGCGTGATGACCGCGCCGTCCTGCGGGCGGCGCATGATCGGGATGATGTCGATCAGCGGCTCGCTCGACATGATCACGCCGGCGGCGTGCACGCCCCACTGCCGCTTCAGGCCCTCGATGCCCTTGGCGAGCTCCACCACGCGCTGCGCGTCGGGGTCCGCGGCATGGATCTGCCGGAACTCCTCGGCCTCGTTGTAGCGCTTGTCCGCCGGGTCGAAGATGCCCGTGAGGCTGATGTCCTTGCCCATGATCGCGGGCGGCATCGCCTTGGTGAGCTTCTCCCCCATCGCGAACGGCATGCCGAGCAGCCGCGCGGAGTCCTTGAGGGCCTGCTTGGCCTTGATGGTGCCGTAGGTGACGATCTGCGCGACGCGGTCCTCGCCGTACTTCTCCGTCACGTACCGGATGACCTCGCCGCGCCGGCGCTCGTCGAAGTCGACGTCGAAGTCGGGCATCGAGACGCGGTCGGGGTTGAGGAACCGCTCGAAGATCAGGCCGTGGCGCAGCGGGTCGAGGTCGGTGATCTTCATGGCGTAGGCGGCCATGGAGCCGGCACCGGAACCACGGCCCGGGCCGACCCGGATCCCGTTGTCCTTCGCCCAGTTGATGAAGTCGGCGACCACGAGGAAGTACCCCGGGAAGCCCATCGTCGTGATGACCTCGGTCTCGAACTCCGCCTGCTTGCGGACCTCGTCCGGGATGCCGGCGGGGTAGCGGTGGTGCAGGCCCTTCTCGACCTCCTTGATGAACCAGCTCGTCTCGTCCTCCCCGGCCGGGACCGGGTAGTTCGGCATGTAGTTCGCGGAGGTGTTGAACGAGACCTCGCACTGCTCGGCGATGCGCAGGGTGTTGTCGCACGCCTCGGGCAGCTCGGCCCAGATGCGCCGCATCTCGGCGGCCGACTTCACGTAGTAGCCGTCGCCGTCGAACTTGAACCGGTCCGGGTCCGAGAGGGTCGATCCCGAGTTGATCGCGAGCAGCGCCTCCTGCGACGCGCTGTCCTCCTGCCGGACGTAGTGCAGGTCGTTGGTCGCGACGAGCGGCGCGCCGATGTGCTCCGACAGGCGCAGCAGGTCCTTCAGGACGCGGGTCTCGATGTCGATCCCGTGGTCCATCAGCTCGACGTAGAAGAACTCCTTGCCGAAGATGTCCTGCAGCTCGCCCGCCACCCGGACGGCCTCGTCCCACTGGCCGAGCCGCAGGCGCGTCTGGATCTCGCCCGACGGGCACCCGGACGTCGCGATGAGGCCGCGGCCGTACCGCTGCAGCAGGTCGCGGTCCATGCGGGGCCACTTGCCCATCTGCCCCTCGAGCGACGCCAGCGAGCTCGCCCGGAACAGGTTGTGCAGACCCTCGTTGTTGCGGGCCAGCAGCGTCATGTGGGTGTAGGCGCCGCGCGCGGAGACGTCGTCGGACTCCTGGCCCTGCGTGCCGAACCGCACGCGCGTCTGGTCGAACCGGCTGGTGCCCGGCGTGACGTACGCCTCGATGCCGATGATCGGCTTCACGCCGGCGGCCGTGCCCTTGGACCAGAAGTCGTACGCGCCGAACAGGTACCCGTGGTCGGTCGTGGCGATCGCCGTCTGCCCCTGCCGCTGCACCTCCGCGAAGAGGTCGCCGAGGCGGGCCGCGCCGTCGAGCATCGAGTACTCGGTGTGCACGTGGAGGTGGACGAAGTCGGAGCCTCCGGCAGGTGCCATGCGGGCGATCCTACGTCGCCCCGGCGACACCTCGGCGGGCCCCTCGGCCGTGTCGGGGGGACACGCCGGGGGCGCCCGTGAGGCTGCTCACGCGTACGCGGCGCGCAGCCTCTCGAGGCCCTCCGCGAGGTCGGCGGGGTACTCGCTCGTGACCTCCAGCCACTCGCCCGTGCCCGGGTGCTCGAAGCCCAGACGCATCGCGTGCAGCCACTGCCGCTGGACGCCGAGGCGCGCGGCGAGCGACGGGTCCGCGCCGTAGGTCAGGTCACCCACGAGCGCGTGGCGCAGCGCCGCCATGTGCACGCGGATCTGGTGCGTACGGCCGGTCTCCAGGTGGATCTCGACGAGCGACGCGCCGGGAAGCATCTCGAGCACCTCGTAGTGCGTCACCGACGGCTTGCCGTCCGCCACGACCGCGAACTTCCAGTCCGACGACGGGTGCCGGCCGATCGGCGCGTCGATCGTGCCCGTGGTCGGGGACGGGTGCCCCTGCACGAGCGCGTGGTAGACCTTCTCGACCGTGCGCTCCTTGAACGCCCGCTTGAGGACGGTGTACGCGTGCTCGCTCTTCGCGACGACCATGAGCCCCGTGGTCCCCGCGTCGAGGCGGTGCACGATCCCCTGCCGCTCCGCCGCGCCCGACGTCGAGATCCGGTAGCCCGCCGCCACGAGCGCGCCCACCACCGTGGGACCGGTCCAGCCCGGCGACGGGTGCGCCGCCACCCCGACGGGCTTGTCGATCACGACCACGTCGTCGTCGTCGTGGACGATCCGCATGCCCGGCACCGGTTCGGCCACGACGGCGACCTCGGGTGCGGGCGTGGCCGCGACGACGTCGACCTCGAGCCACGCACCGGCGTGCAGCCGGTCCGACTTGCCGACCTCGCGGCCGTCCACCCGCACGCCCCCGGCGGCCGCGATCTCCGCCGCGCGCGTGCGCGAGAGCCCGAGCAGGCGGGACAGCGCCGCATCGACCCGCTCGCCCGCGAGGCCGTCCGGCACCGGCAGCGCACGCGTCCCGCTCATGCCGCACCCCCGTCGCGCCGCGCCGCCGCGGCGTCGTCGGCCGTCGCGGCGTCGTCGGCCGTCGCGGTGCGGTCCGGCCCGACGTCCTGGTTCTCGCGCGCGTCCCCGCGGGACCCGTCGCCCGGGTCGTCGTCGCGCGTGCCGTCCAGGTGGACGCCGCGCGCGGAGAGCAGCACGACCAGCAGCGCCGCCGTGACGATGGCGATGTCCGCGACGTTGCCGACGAACAGGTCGCCGTACGCGAGGAAGTCGATGACGTGCCCACGCGCCGGCCCGGGCTCGCGGACCATCCGGTCGACGAGGTTCCCGAGCGCGCCGCCCAGCAGCAGGCCGAGCGCGACGGCCCAGCCGGTCGAGCCGATCCGCCGCGACGCGCGCACCACGACGACCACGACGACGACCGCCACGAGCGTGAGCACCCACGTCATGCCCGTGGCGATCGAGAGCGCCGCGCCCGGGTTGCGCACGAGCTGCAGCCCGAAGAGGTCCCCGAGCAGCGCGACCCGCTCACCGGGAGCGAGCGTCGCGACCGCCCACACCTTCGTGAGCTGGTCGACCACGAGCACGCCCCCGGTGAGCCCCGCCAGCAGCGTCAGGAGGCGGCGCCGTGGGGCGCGCTCGGCGCGCGTCCACGGGAGCCGCCCCCCGGCGGACCCCCCGGTCTGGTCGGGCTGGGCGGTCGTTCCGTCCGTCGTGGGCACCGCAGGAGTCTACGGGCGGGTCAGCGACGCTCCTCCCGCTGCTTGCAGGCCACGCACAGCGTCGCGCGTGGGAATGCCTGCAGCCGTGCCCTCCCGATCGCGCGCCCGCACGCCTCGCAGACGCCGAACGTGCCGGCGTCGAGGCGCTCGAGCGCGTGCGCGGTCTGCTCGAGCAGGTCCCGCGTGTTGTTCACCAGGGTGAGCTCGTGCTCGCGCTCCAGCGCCGACGAGCCCGAGTCGGCCTGGTCGTCCCCGGCGCCGTCGCCGGAGTTGCGCAGGAGCTCGGACAGCTCGGCGCCCGCCGCGAGCAGCTCGCCGGCGAGCCGTTCACGGTCGGCGGTGAGCTCGTCCGCCACCTCCCGGAGCTGTGCCTGGGTCCACGGCTCCTCCCCGTCACGGACCGGGAGCGCAGGCTGTGCGCCCCGGGTCCCCCCCTGTGTGCCTACCGTCAGTGTCGTCGGTGCGTCGTTCATGCTCACGGACGTCCCCCCCGTCTCGAGTGCGGCGACTGTATGCGCGTCCTCGTCCGGGCACAACAGGACGGACCGGGCAGGACGGACACCGGCCGGGGCGGCGGGGCCGCGGGGCCTCACGCGTGCTGGGCCGGTCGGCGCCGGCCCTGCCCCGGTGCACGTACGCACGGGGCGGGCAGCACGACGCCGCCGGTCGCACGCCCACGACGAGGGCGGCGACCGGCGGCGCGAGAGGTCAGATGCCCTGCTTCTCCGCGACCTGCTGCCCCTGGCCGGAACGCGGCGGCAGCGCGTTCCCGCGGTTCTCCAGGTCGCCGAGCAGGTTCTCCAGGTAGCTCTTCAGGCGCGTGCGGTAGTCGCGCTCGAAGACCCGCAGCTCGTCGATCTTGCGCTCGAGGAGCGACCGCTCCTGCTCGAGCTGCCCGAGCGTGCGCTGCGACGTCTCCTCGGCCTCACGGACGATGCGGTTGGCGCGGGTCTTCGCCTCCGTGATGAGGCGGTCCGACTCCTCCTGGCCGCTGCGCACGTAGTCGTCGTGCAGCTTCTGCGCCAGGGCGAGCATGCCCGTCGCGGACTCGGGCTCGTTGCCGCGGGCGGCGGGGGCGGGCACCGGCGCCTGCACCACGGGCGGCTGCGGAGCCACGGCCGGCACGGGGGCGGGCTGCGGCTCCGGCGCGGGGGCCGGCTCCGGCTTCGGCGCGGGGGCGGCCTGCTGGGCACCGGCACGGCTGAGCTCGGCGATGCGCCGCTCGGCCGCCGCGAGCTTCGTCTTGAGGTCCTCGTTCTCGCCCTGCAGGTCCCGCAGGGTGTTGACGACCTCGTCCAGGAAGTCGTCGACCTCGTCCTGGTCGTAGCCCTCGCGGAACTTCGTCGCCTGGAACTTCTTGTTCAGGACGTCGTCTGCGGTCAGCAGTGCCATCGTCGTCACCTCTGTCGATCGTGCTGGCTCTGGCCGGCGGCAGTCAGTCCACCGACCGCCTCGGGCCACCGTAGCGGAGAAAACAAGCGTCGCACGTCCCGCGCCGGACACCCCACGGGGCGGCCGGTCGGGGTCGTGGGGACCCTCGTCACACCCGTCCCAGCACCGACAGCAGCACCGAGCAGCCGAGGGCGAGGACGAGGAATGCCAGGTCGAAGCGGACCGATCCGAACCCCACGGGGGGCAGCACGCGGCGCAGCGCGCGCAGCGGCGGATCGGTCACGGAGTACGTCACCTCGGCCACGACGAGCGCGATGCCCGACGGCCGCCAGTCACGCGCGAAGAACTGGACCCAGTCCAGCACCAGCCGCACGAGCAGCAGGAGGAAGAAGACGAGGACGACGAGGTAGAGCAGGTTGGCCAGGAGACGCACGCGTCAACTCTGGTTGTAGAAGCCGGCACGTGTCGAGGCGTCGGGCGGTGCCGAGTCCCCCGCCAGCTCGACGTGCGCGGGCGAGAGCAGGAAGACCTTGCTCGTCACGCGCTCGATCGCGCCGTGCAGGCCGAAGATCAGGCCCGCGGAGAAGTCGACGAGACGCTTGGCGTCCGCGTCGTCCATGTCCGACAGGTTCATGATCACCGGCGTGCCCTCGCGGAACGCCTCGCCGATCTTGCGCGCGTCGTTGTACGAGCGCGGGTGGATCGTGGTGATGCGGCGCAGGTCCGCCTGCTCGCGGGGCGCGGGTGCGGACTGCACGCGCGCCGTGCGGTGCAGCGGCGTCACCTGTGCCTCGTAGGGCTCCTCGTGCACGTCGACCACCTCCGGCTCCTCGTACTCGTCGAGGTAGTGCTCGTGCTCGGTCCGGTCGTCGGCCAGGCCGAGGTACAGCATCGTCTTGCGCAGCGCTCCGGCCATCGCGTCGTCTCCCATCCGCCGGACCACCCGGCTGCCTCGAGCCGCACACCCACCCGGCGACGAGGCCGACGGGACGTGTGTGCGCTGGTGACGCTAGCAACGGGCGGGGCGCCACGGCGCTGCGACACGCGGGCGTGTCGCAACTCCTCCTGCGCGCGTCGCGGCTGGTCAGGACGGCAGGAGCCGCACGACGCCGGCGAACCGACCCGTGCGCGGGCCCGCGGGGGCCGCGTGCACGGCACGGCGGTGGGAGTACAGCTCGGGATCCGCGTACGTGTCGCGCCGGTCGACCTGCACCGACGCGACCCCGCACCGCGCCAGCACCGCCAGGGCGCCGGCGCGCAGGTCCACCGCCGGGGCGCCGTCGCGCGTGCGGGCCGCCGCCTCGGGCACGACCGCGGCGACCTCGGCGCGCATCCCGGCAGGCACCTCGTAGGACTCCCCCGCGATGCACGGGCCCAGCACGGCCCGGACGCGCTCCGGACGCGCTCCGAGCGCCACCATCGCGGCCACCGTCGCCTGCAGGACGCCGGCGACCAGGCCCGGGCGCCCCGCATGGGCGGCGGCGACCACGCCCGCCGCGCGGTCCGCGAGCAGGACGGGGACGCAGTCCGCCACGTACACGCCCACCGCCACCTCGGGCGACGTCGTCACGACCGCGTCGGCCTCGGCGACGCCGGCCGCGGCCGCGCCGCCCGCCGCGGCGCCGTCCACCACCACGACCCCGCGCCCGTGCACCTGTGTGGCGAACACCACGGGCGCGCCCACCCGGTCGGCGAGCAGCCGCCGGTTGCGGACGACGGCGGCGGGGTCGTCACCCACCGCGAGACCGACGTTGAGCCCGTCCCACGGCGGTGCGCTGACCCCGCCACCGCGGCGGGTGAACCCGGCGCGGACGCCGGGCCCGAGGTCGACCGCGTCGAACGCGACGGTCGCCACCGCGATCGCCCTACTTGAGGAAGTCGGGCACGTCGAGCTCGTCGCGGTCCCGCCGCGTGGGCTCGTCCGCGAAGACGCGCGGCACGTCGAGCGGACCCGTGTGCGGCGTCGGCTCCGGCTGCGTCGAGAGGAACGCCGGCACCTCGCCGCGGGGCTCCGGCGCGGGCGCCGCGCGCAGCGTGCCGAGCGGCACGAGATCCTCGTCCTGGACCTGCACGGGGCGGGGCGTCGGCAGGTAGTCCACCGCGTGCGCCGCCGGGGCGGGCGCGACGGCCGGGACGTGACGCGCGGGCGCGCCGAGCTGACCGAGTCCGCGCTGGTCGTGCCCGCGCTGGTCGTGCCGCGAGGGGCCGCCGCTGTCGAAGCCGGCGGCGATGACCGTCACGCGGACCTCGTCACCCAGCGCGTCGTCGATGACCGCGCCGAAGATGATGTTGGCCTCCGCGTGCGCCGCCTCCTGGACGAGTCGGGCCGCCTCGTTGATCTCGAAGAGACCGAGGTCCGACCCGCCCTGGATCGAGAGCAGCACGCCGTGGGCGCCGTCGATGCTCGCCTCGAGCAGCGGCGACGAGATCGCCATCTCGGCCGCCTGCACCGCCCGGTCCTCGCCGCGTGCGTAGCCGATGCCCATGAGCGCGGACCCGGCACCCTGCATGACCGACTTCACGTCGGCGAAGTCGAGGTTGATCAGACCCGGGGTGGTGATGAGGTCCGTTATGCCCTGCACGCCGGACAGCAGCACCTGGTCGGCGGAGTGGAAGGCGTCGAGCACCGACACCGAGCGGTCGGAGATCGACAGCAGGCGGTCGTTCGGGATGACGATGAGCGTGTCGACCTCGGCGCGCAGCGCGTCGATGCCCGCGTCGGCCTGCACCGAGCGACGCCGGCCCTCGAAGGTGAAGGGGCGCGTGACGACACCGATCGTCAGGGCGCCGAGCGACCGCGCGATGCGCGCGACCACGGGCGCGCCGCCGGTGCCGGTGCCGCCGCCCTCGCCGGCGGTGACGAAGACCATGTCGGCGCCGCGCAGGACGTCCTCGATCTCCTCCGCGTGGTCCTCCGCGGCCTTCTTGCCGACCTCGGGGTCCGCACCGGCACCGAGGCCGCGCGTGAGCTCGCGGCCGACGTCGAGCTTCACGTCGGCGTCGGACATGAGCAGGGCCTGGGCGTCGGTGTTGACGGCGATGAACTCGACACCCTTGAGGCCGACCTCGATCATGCGGTTCACGGCGTTGACGCCGCCACCGCCGATGCCGACGACCTTGATGACCGCCAGGTAGTTCTGGGGAGCTGCCACGGTGGGTGCCTCTCGTTCGTGGGTCGCGGCCCCGGGGTGCCGCTGCTCGGTGCTGGTGCGCGACCCGCGACGTGCGGGTCACGCGAACTCTCAACCTTCACCCTCAGGTCGAGGGTTAGAGTTATGTCAGGTGCGTTGTCGGTCGTGACGCTAGGTGGCGCCCTCCCTGCGATCAACGACCACCGCGCGCGTGTCGCGCTCCGGCCGCGACGACGTGCGTCACGGCGCGGCGCCACGCGCCGTGACGGGTCAGCGGGTGATCGGCATCCGGGGGGCCGACACGTCGTAGACGACCGCGCCCGCGGCGACCGGCGCGGCGCGCAGCGCCGCGAGCACGGCGACCTTGAGCGGCGTCTCGTCCGCGCTCCCCCACTCCACGCGCGGGCCGTCCCGCAGCTGCATCGCCACGGTGTCCCGGGTCTTCGCCGACACGCCCTCGACCTGCGCGAGCAGGTCCGGCGGGAGCTGCTCGAGCACGTGCAGCACCGCCGTGAGCGTCCGCTCGTCCCCCACCGGCACGTCGACGACGGGGAGCCCCGCCGGCGGCGCCTCCGCGCGGCCCACCTGCACGCCCTCCTGGTCGAGCAGGGCGAAGCCCGGTGCGCCGTCGGACGCCGGCGCGTCGGGGGCCGTGGCCTCGGGCACGGCGGCCACCGGCTCGCGCGACACGAGCTGCACCGCGACACCCCGGGGCCACTCCCGCACGACGCGCGCCTCGCGCACGCCCGGCACCTCCAGCACGTCGTCGCGCAGCCGGACCGTGTCGAGGCGCGGCAGGGGCGTCCCGTGGTGCTGCGCGACGACCGCGAGCACCTGGTCGACGGCCACGACCGTGCCGGCCCCGGCGACCTCGACCTCCGCCGGGTCGAGCGCGAGCACGGGCGACAGCAGCAGCAGCCAGCCGAGCCCGCCCGCGACGAGCACCCCGGCGGCGATGAGCAGCACCTGCCGGTGCGCGAGCGCGCGACGCGCCCGGGCGCGCTCGGCGAACCGCTCCCGCGAGGTGGTCGACACGACGGCCGGCCGGACCGGGCCGGAGAAGCGGCCGCCGACCGTGTAGGTGGTGACGTTGCGCGTCGGCCCGGTGGCGGTCGTCGGGCCGGGCACCGCGCGCGACGTGCCGCCCGTGGTCGTCGGCACCGGTCCGGTGCGAGGCGGCCGGGCGGCTGCGGCGTCCGCCGGCGCGGCACGCACCGGGCGCGACGGTGGCGCCGCCGCGTCCCGCGCCGCCGGGACGGAGGGTCCTGTCGGGGCCGCGCTCGGCCGGTCGGCCCTCCGCGGAGCCGTCCTCGCCGGAGCGGTCCGCTGCGGAGCGGCCGGACGGCTCGGACGGGGTGCCGGCGGCCGGTCGGGGCTCACGGCAGCGCACCGTCCGCGGCGGTGCCGCCGGTGGCCGCACCCTCGTCGCGTCCCCGTGCGCCGCGCTGCTCGAGGGCGGCCAGCACGACGGCGCCGAGCTCCGTGACGTCGCCGGCACCGACCGTGAGGACGAGGTCCCCCGCACGCGCCAGCTCCGCCACGGCGTGCGCGGCCGCGACCCGGTCGGGCACGAAGCGCGCCTTGCCGGGCGTCGGCACGGCGTCGGCGACGAGGCCGCCCGTGACGCCCGGGGCGGGGTCCTCGCGCGCCGCGTACACGTCCGTGACGACCACGACGTCGGCCAGGTCGAAGGCCGTGCCGAACTCCGTCGCGAAGGTGCGCGTGCGCGAGTACAGGTGGGGCTGGAACAGCGCGACCACCCGGCCCTCGCCGGCGACCTGGCGGGCTGCCGTCAGCAGCGCCGCCACCTCGGTGGGGTGGTGCGCGTAGTCGTCCACGACCCGCACGCCCGCGACCGTGCCGCGGTCCTCGAACCGGCGTCCGGTCCCGGCGAAGTCGTCGAGCCCGGCGGCGGCCGCGGCGGGCGCGACGCCCAGACGGCGCAGCACGCACCACGCCGCGGCGGCGTCGAGCGCGTTGTGCGCGCCCGGCACGCGCAGGTGCAGCGTCACCGCCTCGCCGTCGGTGGGCGTGAGCACGACCTCCCAGCGGCCGTCGTCCGTCGGGCGGCTCGCCCCCACGTGCACGTCCACGCCCTGCCCGACGCCGTAGGTGACCACGTCGACGTCGCGACCGCGCAGCTCCGCGCCCACGCGGGCCACGAGCCGGGACGCACCGGGGTCGTCACCGCAGGCGACCAGCAGCCCGCCGGGGCGGATGCGCCCGGCGAAGTGCACGAACGCGTCCTCGAACGCCTCGCGCGAGCCGTAGTGGTCCAGGTGGTCCGGCTCGACGTTCGTCACGACCGCGACCAGCGGCTCGTACGCGAGGAACGAGCCGTCGGACTCGTCCGCCTCCGCCACGAACGGCCCGTCGCCGTGCCGCGCTCCCCCGAGCGTGCCGCCGGCCGAGCGGACGACGCCGCCGATCGCGAACGCGGGGTCGGCACCCGCGTGCAGGAGCGCCGTCGCGATCATCGCGGACGTCGTCGTCTTGCCGTGCGCGCCGGCCACGGCCACCGCGTCACGACCCGCCATGAGCGACGCGAGCGCCTCGGACCGGTGCAGCACCGGCAGGCCCCGGGCCCGCGCGCGGACGACCTCCGGGTTGGACGCGCGCACCGCGGAGGAGACGACGAGCGAGTCGACGTCCTCGACGTGCGCGGCGTCGTGCCCCACGTGCACGTGCACGCCGGCCGCGCGCAGACCCGCCAGCGCGGGCCCGTCGTGCGCGTCGGAGCCGCTCACCGCCAGGCCGCGCGCCGCGAGGAGCGGCGCGATGGCGGACATGCCGGCGCCACCGACCCCCACGAGGTGCACGCGGCCCAGGTCCGCGAGGGCCACGGCGCCGCGCGTGCCGGGGTGCGGCACGGCGGGACCGGTCGCGGGTGGCACGGCACCGGTGACCGGGTCCTGCGTCGTCCCGACCACCGGCGTGGCGTCACCCGCCGGGGAGCCGCCGGCGACGCCGCCCGGGACGTGGCCCCGGAGCTGCGCCTCGACGAGGGCCGCGACGCGCGCCGCCCCGTCGCGCACGCCGACGCCGGCGGCGGCGGCGCCCATCCGCAGCCGTGCCTCGCCGGCGTCGCCGGTGGCCAGCAGGACGGGCAGGTGCGCGCGCACCCAGTCGGGGGTCAGCTCGGCGTCGTCCACGAGGACGCCGCCGCCGGCCGCCACGACCGGCGCGGCGTTGAGGCGCTGCTCACCGTTGCCCACGGGCAGCGGCACGTACACGGCGGGGATGCCGAGCGCCGCGAGCTCGCACACGGTCCCGGCCCCGGCGCGGGCCACCACGACGTCGGCGACGGCCAGGGCGTGCTCCATCGCGGTCAGGTACTCGAGCACGTGGTACCGCTCGGCACCGGGCACGGCCGCGACGGCGGCACGGACCTCGGCGTCCTTGCCGCGGCCGGTGAGGTGCAGCACCTGGGCACCGGTGGCGAGGAGGTCGGCCGCCGCACCGGAGACGGCACGGTTGACGCTCACGGCGCCGAGCGACCCGCCCGTCACGAGCAGCGTCGGGGCGTCGGGGTCGAGGCCGAGCACGGCGGCCGCCGCGCGACGCGTGCCCACCGGGTCCGTCGCACGGGCGTGGACGAGGTCCTGCACCGGGCGGCGCAGCGGCAGGCCGGTCACCTGCGCACCGGGCAGCGGCGTGCCGGGGAAGGTCACGGCGACCGCGGCGGCGCCGCGCGCACCGAGACGGTTGGCGAGTCCGGGGCGCGCGTTCTGCTCGTGCACCACGACGGGCACGCCACGTCGGCGGGCCGCGAGGTACGCGGGGGTCGCGACGTAGCCGCCGAACCCCACGACCACCTGGGCCCCGATCGCGTCGATGGCGGACTCCGCCGCGGCGACCGCCGCGCGCAGCCGCCCGGGCAGCCGGAACCAGTCGGCGGTGGGGCGCCGCGGCAGCGGCACCCGGGGCACGACGGCCAGCGGGTACCCGTGCTCCGGCACGAGCCGCGCCTCGAGCCCCTCGGCGGTGCCGAGCACGGAGAGCCGGGCGCCCGGGTGGCGTCGGCGCAGCTCGTCGGCGACGGCCAGCAGCGGGTTCACGTGCCCCGCCGTGCCGCCGCCCGCGAGGAGGACGGCGGGCGCGTCAGCCACGGGTCCGTCCGATCACCGCGAGCGAGCGACGCACGACCGAGGGGCGGGCGGCGAGCGCCTCGGCGGCACCCGGCTCGGAGCGGGCGAAGGAGATGAGGACGCCGAGCGCGGCCATCGTCACGATGAGTGCGGACCCTCCTGCGGAGACGAGCGGCAGCGGCACGCCGATCACGGGCGCGAGCCCGATGACGACCGCGATGTTGATGGTGGCCTGACCCACGACCCACGCGCAGATGCCGGCCGTGGTGATCTTGACGAACGGGTCGGGGTGCCGGCGGATCACCCGGATCATGGCGAACGCCAGCAGCGCGAACAGGCCGAGCACGAGGAGCGTGCCGACGAGCCCGAGCTCCTCCCCGAGGATCGCGAAGATGAAGTCGTTGTGCGCGGCGGGCAGGTACGACCACTTCTCCCGGCTCTCGCCCAGCCCCAGCCCGCCGAACCCGCCCGTGGCCAGCCCCCAGCCGCCGTGCAGCGTCTGGTAGCACTCGTTCGTGACGTCGCAGGTGGCCGAGAGCCAGGACATGATGCGGTTCACGCGGTTGTCGCTGCCGAGCGCGAGCACTGCGACGCCCCCCGCCGCGACCACCCCGGCGAGCGCGAAGATCCGCAGCGGCACGCCCGCGACGAACATCGCGCCGGCCACCAGCAGGACCAGCACCAGCGCGGTGCCCAGGTCGTGGCCGAGCAGGACCGCGCCGATGGCGAGGCCCGCCACGGGCACCGCGGGGACCAGCGAGTGCTTCCACTCGTGCAGCAGCGCGAGCTTGCGCGTGAGGACCGCCCCGAGCCACACGGCCAGGGCGAGCTTCACGGTCTCGGACGGCTGCGCGGAGAAGCCCGGCAGGCAGACCCAGTTGCGGTTGCCGCCCGCCCCGCAGCCGAGCGGCGTGAACACGAGCATCTGGAAGACGACCGCTGCGCCGAGGGCGGGCCACGCGGCCGCGCGCAGGAACCGCACGGGCAGGCGCGAGAGCAGCAGGAGCGCGGGCAGGCCGATGAGCGCGTACTTCGCCTGGTCCAGGAAGACCGCGTACGGGGAGTCGCCGTCCGCGAGCGACTCGACGCTCGAGCTCGACAGGACCATGACCAGCCCGATCACGACGAGCAGCGTGCTCGCCCCGACGAGGACGTAGTAGCTCGTCACCGCCGAGTTCCACGCGCCGAGGAACGACGGCTCACGGCCCGCGAGCGGCGTCCCGCCGGCGGGGGTCCGCGTGCCGACCGCGGGGCCTGCGCCCACGGTCGCCGTCACGGCGTGGCCTCCGGGCCGTCGTCGCGCGGGCTCACCCCGTCCGCCCCGAGTGCCCGCACGGCCGCCGCGAAGGCGTCGCCGCGGGCGGCGTAGGACGCGAACTGGTCCATCGACGCGCTGGCCGGGGCGAGCAGCACCGTCACAGGGACGCCCGCGGGCGCCCCGGCGGCCAGGCGGCGCGCCTCCTGCACGGCACGGGTCATCACCGGCTCAGTCTCACCGGCGGCCACCTCGATCACCGGGACGTCCGGGGCGTGTCGGGCCAGGGCGTCGCGCAGCGGGGCGCGGTCCACACCGATCAGCACGACGCCGCGCAGGCGGTCGCGGCGCGCCCGCACGAGCTCGTCGAACGTCGCCCCCTTGGCCAGACCGCCGGCGACCCAGACCACCGACGCCTCGCCGAACGCGGCCAGGGACGCGGCGGCGGCATGGGCGTTCGTCGCCTTGGAGTCGTCGACGTACGCGACGCCGTCGACGCGCCCGACGGTGACGATCCGGTGGGCCCCGGGCGCGAACGCACGCAGCCCGTCACGCACGTGCACCGGGTCGACCCCGTGCGCGAGGGCGAGCGCCGCGGCCGCGAGGGCGTTGCGGACGACGTGCGGCGGTACCGCCCCGTCAGGTCCCGCGAGCTGCGCGAGGTCGGCGAGCGTGCCGAGCTCGGCGGCGTGCGTGTGCCGCAGGCGCGCGAACCCGCGGTCGACGAGCACGTCGTCCACCAGGCCCACCTGCCCCACCGCCGGCGTGCCGAGCGTGAAGCCGACCGCGACCGCGCCGTCGACGACGTCGGCCTCGCGGACGAGCTCGGCCGTCAGCGGATCCGCCGCGTTGTAGACGCACGCGACCTGGGTGCGCTCGAAGATGCGGCCCTTGTCGGCCGCGTACGCCTCGAGCGACCCGTGCCAGTCGAGGTGGTCCGGCGCGACGTTGAGCACGGCCGCCGCCTGGGGCGACATCGAGTGCGTGAGGTGCAGCTGGAAGCTCGACAGCTCGACGGCGAGCACGTCGACCTGCGGGTCGACCGCCGCGAGCACGACCGGGGTGCCGACGTTGCCCACCGCGGGCGCGCGCCGCCCCGCTGCGCGCAGGATCGACTCGAGCATGCCGACGGTGGTCGTCTTGCCGTTCGTGCCGGTCACCGCGAGCCACGGCGCGGCCTCGCCACCGCCGCCGTCGCGGGGCACCCGCACCTGCCACGCGAGCTCCACCTCGCTCCACGCGGGCACGCCCCGCTCGCGCGCGGCCGCCAGGAGGGGGTGGTGCGGCGGCAGGCCCGGCGAGGCGACGACGAGGTCGACCTCCGCGAGGCCGTCGCCGGCGAGGAAAGCGGCGACGTCCCGGTGGTCCGCCTCCGGGGCGCGGTCGTCGAACGTGACGACGTGCGCGCCGCGGTCGGCCAGCACCTGGGCCGCCGCACGGCCCGAGACGCCGAGGCCGGCGACCAGGACGGTGCGGCCGTCGAACCGTGCGTCCACCTAGCCCGCCACCCACTCCGCGTAGAAGATCCCGACCCCGAGGGCGACGAACAGCCCCGCGATGATCCAGAACCGGATGACGATGGTGACCTCGCCCCACCCGGACAGCTCGAAGTGGTGGTGCAGCGGCGCCATCTTGAACACGCGCTTGCCGGTCATCTTGAAGAAGCCGATCTGGATGACGTCGGACAGCACGATGAGCACGAAGAGCCCGCCGATGATCGCGCCGAGGATCTCGGTGCGCGTGAGGATCGTCAGGGCGGCGAGCGCACCACCGAGCGCCAGCGACCCGGTGTCCCCCATGAAGATCTTCGCGGGGCTCGCGTTCCACCACAGGAACCCGAACAGCGCGCCGGTGATCGCGGCCGCCACGACCGCGAGGTCGAGCGGGTCGCGGGTCTCGTAGCAGCGCGGCCCGGCGGTCAGGACCGACTGGCACGTCTGGTTGAACTGCCACACGCCCACGAGCACGTACGCGCCGAAGACGATGAGCGAGACGCCCGTCGCGAGGCCGTCGAGCCCGTCGGTGAGGTTCACGGCGTTCGACCACGCGGTGATGAGGAAGTTCGCCCAGACGACGAAGAGGATCAGCCCGACGGTCGTGCCGGCGAACGCGAGGTCGATGTTCGTGTCGCGGATGAACGAGATGCGCGTCGACGCCGGCGTGCGGAACTGCTCGTTCGGGAACTGCAGGGCGAGCACCGAGAACGTCACGCCCACGATCCCCTGGCCCACGATCTTCCACAGCGGGGACAGCCCCAGGCTGCGCTGGCGGGAGATCTTGATGAAGTCGTCGAGGAACCCCACCACCCCGAGCCCGGTCATGAGGAACAGCGCGAGCAGGGCCGACGCGCTCGGTGTGGTGCCCGTCAGCACCAGCCCGCACAGCCAGCCGACCAGCGTCGCGCCGATGATGACGACGCCGCCCATCGTCGGTGTGCCGCGCTTCGTGAAGTGCGCGGTCGGGCCGTCCTGGCGGATGAACTGGCCGTACTGCCGCTTCACGAGGAAGCGGATGAACAGGGGCGTGCCGAGCAGCGCGACCAGCATCGCGATGCCGCCCGAGATGAGGACGGCCCTCATGCGCCGGCCTCCACGAGCCGGTCGCCGAGCCGCCACAGGCCCGCGCCGTACGACGACTTCACCAGCACGACGTCACCGGGCCGCAGCTCCTCCTCGAGGAACGCGGCGGCGGCCTCGACGTCGTCGGCGAGGACGACCTCGTCGCCCCAGGACCCCTCGTGGTTCGCGCCGTCCCGGATGGCCCGCGCGCCGTCCCCCACGACGACCGTCAGGCCGATGTTGAGGCGGACCACGAGCCGGCCGATCGCGTCGTGCGCCGTGCGGTGCTCGTCACCCAGCTCGAGCATCTCCCCCAGGACGGCCACCGAACGGCGCGTCCGCCCCGCGATGACGGCCAGCGCCTTGAGCGCGGCGCGCATCGAGTCGGGGTTGGCGTTGTAGGAGTCGTCGACGACCGTGACGCCGTCGGGGCGCTCGACGACGTGCATGCGGTGCGGCGAGAGCGCGTCCGCGGCGCTCAGCCCGGTGGCGACCTCGTCGATCGTGAGGCCCACCGCCAGGGACGCGGCTGCCGCGGCCAGCGCGTTGTGGACGTGGTGCTCGCCGACGAGGCGGAGCGTGACCTCGCGGTCCTCGCCCGACGGCACGTGCTGCAGCCGGAAGCGTGCCCGCCCGAGCGCGTCGAGGCGCACGTCGACCGCACGCACGTCGGCGTCCGGGGACGCGCCGAACAGCACCACGGGGCCGGGCGCCGCCGCCGCCATGGCGCGCACGCGGTTGTCGTCGGCGTTGAGCACCGCGGTGCCGCCCGGGACCAGCCCGGTGACGATCTCCGCCTTGGCCCGCGCAACCGCCTCGATGCCGCCGAAGCCACCGAGGTGGGCCTGCCCCACCACGAGGACGATCGACACGTCGGGCGGGGCGATGTCCGTCAGGTAGGTCAGGTGCCCCGGCCCGCTCGCGCCCATCTCCAGGACGAGGAACCGGGTCGCCTCGTCGGCGCGCAGCACCGTCAGCGGCAGGCCGATCTCGTTGTTGAACGACCGCACGGGCGCCACCGTGGGCCCGGCCGCGCCGCACAGCTGCGCGAGCAGGTCCTTGGTGGAGGTCTTGCCCACGGAGCCGGTCACGCCGATGACGCGCAGCCCGCTGCCCCCGGGCTCGACCGCGGCCTCGCGCAGCCGGGCCAGCACGTCCCGCGCCAGGTCGCCGAGCGCGCGCTCCACGTCCGGGACGACGACGCACGGCAGCGGGCCGTCGGGCCCGTCCAGGGGTCGGGCGGCGAGCACGAGCGCCGCGCCGGACGCCACCGCGCCCGCGGCGTAGTCGTGGCCGTCGACGTGCTCACCGGGGAGCGCGACGAACAGCCCGCCGGGCAGCACCTCCCGGGAGTCGACGACGACGGGTCCGGTGACGACCGTCGCCGGTGCGGTCCCGGACAGGGCTCCGCCGGTCGCGGCCGCGATCTCGGCCGCCGTGAGGGCGATCACGCGTGCTGCTCCTGGCGTCGGTCCTGCTCGCGGTGGGCGGCGAGGAACACGTCGCGGTCGTTGTAGCGGTGGAACACCCCGGCGATCTCCTGGGTCGGTTCGTGGCCCTTGCCCGTGACGATGACCGTGTCCTGGTCACCGGCGAGGGCGAGGGCGTCGCGGATGGCCTGCGCGCGGCTGGTCGCCTCGTGCACGTCGGCCAGGTCGGGTCGAGCCTCGCGCACCCCGTCGAGGATCGCCGCCCGGATGGCGGCAGGGTCCTCTGAGCGGGGGTTCTCGTCCGTGACGACGAGGACGTCGGCGAGGCGGGCGGCGACGGCACCCATGATCGGGCGCTTGCCCTGGTCCCGGTCGCCGTCGGAGCCGAAGACGATCAGCAGCCGCCCCGGCGTGATCGGGCGCACGGCCTCGAGCGCGAGCTCCAGCGCGTCGGGCGTGTGCGCGTAGTCCACCAGGCACAGCGGCCAGCCGTCGCCCCGCTCGACGACGCGCTCCATGCGCCCGGGGATGGCGTGCGCGGTCCCGACGGCGGCGACCGCCACGTCGAGGGGGACGCCCGCCGCGTGTGCGAGCACGACGGCGAGGGCCGCGTTCGAGACGTTGACGAGGCCGGGCAGCGGGCTCGCGGCCTCGTGCTCCGCGCCGTCGGGGCCCCGCAGCGTGAACCGCGAGCCGACGCCGTCGAGCCCGACGTCGGCCGACACGACGGCCCAGTCGGCGCCGGCGGCCTCCGGCGCACCGACGTGGGTCGCGACGGTCTCGACCGGGACGGGGGCCTCGGCGGCGAGGCGACGGCCCCACTCGTCGTCCACGACCACGACGCCGCGGCGGGCCTGGCCGGCCGCGAACAGGCGGGACTTGTCGCGGAAGTAGCCCTCCATGTCGCCGTGGAAGTCGAGGTGGTCGCGCTGCAGGTTCGTGAAGCCGACGACGTCGAACTCGACGCCCCCGACGCGGCCCAGCGCGAGCGCGTGCGACGACACCTCGGTGGTCAGGGCGGTCGCGCCGCGCTCCAGCGCGAGCGCGAGCAGGTCCTGCAGCACGGGGGCCTCGACCGTCGTGCGCGGGCTCTCGACCGCGTCGTCGCCGATCCGCAGCTCGACCGTGCCCAGCACCGCGGTGCGCTCGTGGTGCGCGCGCAGCGCCGCGTCGACGAAGTACGTGGTCGTCGTCTTGCCGTTGGTGCCGGTGACGCCGACCGTGACCAGCCGGCGCGCCGGCTCGTCGTGGAACCAGGCGGCGACCGGACCGGCCGCGGCGCGGACGTCCGCGGTGACGACGACGGGCACGGCGTCGCCCACCAGCTCGTGCACGAGCCGGGCACCGGCGGGGTCCGTCAGCACGGCCACCGCACCGGCGGTGACGGCGTCGTCCGCGAACCGGGCACCGTGCACCTTCAGGCCCGGGACGGCGAGGAACAGGTCACCCGCGACGACGTCGCGGCTGCTCATCGTGACGCCCGTGAATGCCACGTCCTCGTCCGCGCCACCGGGGTGCGACGAGCCGGGCGCGGAGGCCGGGGACAGGCCCAGGGAGGGCGCCAGCGCGGCCACGAGATCGCCGACCCTGCGGACCGGCGGGTGCTCGGGGCGCAGCCGGCCGAGGGGGGACGTCATGGGGAGGAATCTACCCCGGTCGGTCGTCACCACGTGGTCGGGTGCAGCGTCGCCGGGGCCCCTGACGGCGCCACGCCGAGCTGCTGCAGCGCGTACTGGGTGATGGAGCTGAACAGCGGTGCGGCGACCGTGCCGCCGTAGATCGACGTCTTCGGGTCGTGCAGGATGACGGCCGTCACGACCTGGGGGTCGTCGGCCGGCGCGACGCCGATGAACGACGACGTGTACCCGCTGGGGTTGAACTTCTGCGCCGTGCCGGTCTTGCCGCCCACGCGGTACCCGGCGATCGCGCCGCTCGACCCCGTGCCGGCGGCGACGGTGCTCTCCATCATCGACAGCACGGTCGCGGCGGTCTCCGGGGAGACGACCCGCGTGCCCTCCGGCTGCGCCTCCGGCACGTACGTCCCGTCGGCCCGGGTCCACCCCGCGATGAGGTGCGGCTCCGCGCGCACGCCGCCGTTCGCGATGGTCGCGAAGACGTTCGCCGCCTGCAGCGCGTTGACCGAGAGCGCCTGCCCGAAGAGCACGGCGAACTCGTCGCGTCCCTGCCAGTCCTCGGGGGCGCGCAGCAGACCCGCGGACTCGCCGGGCAGCTCGATGCCGGTGCGGGACCCGAAGCCGAAGGCGGTCATGTACCGGTGGCGCTGCTCCTTGGTCAGCCGCTGGCCGATGAGGATCGTGCCGACGTTCGACGACTCGGCGAAGATGCCGGTCGACGTCAGCCGCTGCACCGCGTGGTCGTGCGAGTCCTTGATCGTCTCGCCGTGCGGCGTCCGCCACCGGTCGGCGACCTCGAACTGGTCGGTCGGCGCGACGAGGCCCTCCTCCAGCGCCGCCGCCATGGTGACGACCTTGCTCGTCGACCCGGGCTCGAACACCTGGGTGAGAGCGGGCGACAACGCGTCCGCGGCGCGCTCGCCCGGGTCGTTCGGGTCGATCGACCCCGAGTCGGCCAGCGCGAGCACCTCGCCGTTCGGCCGCATGACGACGAGTGCGCCGCCGGTCGCGCCCGTCGCGGCGACCTGCGCCTCGAGCTCTGCCTGTGCCTTGTACTGCAGGTCGGACTTGATCGTGAGCTGCACCGAGTCGCCCTCACGCGCCGGCGTGCCCTCGGACACACCGCCGGGGATCGGCTGACCACCGCGCCCGCGCTCGTAGCTCTCGTGGCCGGGGACGCCGCGCAGGCGCTCGTCGAGCGTGAGCTCCAGGCCCTGCAGCCCCGTCCCGGACGAGTTCACGAAGCCGATCATGTTCCCGGCCACGGCACCCTTGGGGTAGACCCGGTCGGCGACCTTCTCGACGTTGACGCCGTCGATCCGCAGCGCGCGGATCTCGCGCGCCACGTCGGGCAGGACGTTCTTCTGGAGGACGACGTAGGGGCGGTCGCCGACGAGCGTGCCGCCGAGCTCCGCGGCGTTGCCGCCCAGCAGCGGCGCGAGCCGTGCCGCGACTCCCGCGGGACCGTCGAGGCCGTCCGAGCCGCGGGCCACGTACTCCGCGATCTTCGGCTGGTTGACGGAGATGGTGTACCGCTCGACCGACGTCGCGAGCACCACGCCGTCCGCGTCGGTGATCTCGCCCCGCGCACCCAGCACCTGGTAGCTCGCCATGCGCGCGGCGCGCGCCTGCTCGGCGATCTCCGGGCCCTTGAGGACCTGCACGTACACGAGGCGTCCGGCGAACAGCACGAGGAGCAGCACGAAGGTCATGACGAGCGCCAGCACGCGGCCCCGCGACGCGGGCTGCACCGGCTCCGCCGGCGGGAGGCGCAGACCCGACACGGTGGCCGGCGGGCGCGTCGACGTGGCGCGGGCGGGCGTGCGGGGCACGGGGCCGCGCGTCGTGGCCGGGGTGGCGGCCCCGCGGGCGGCGGAGCCGCGCGCGGCAGTAGCGCGCGGGGCGGCGGAGCCGCGCGCGGCAGTAGCGCGCGGGGCGGCGGAGCCGCGGGCGGCAGTAGCGCGGGGGGCGGCGGAGCCGCGCGGGGCGGTGGCGCGCGCGGACGCCGTCCCACCGGCGGGGACGGAGCCTCGCGGCACGCGCGGCGGCACCGCAGCCGCGCGGCGGCCGTTCGGGTCCTGCACCGGCCCGCGACGCGGGGTCGTGCCGGTGCGCTCGCTCACGCCGCCCACGGTGCCACGCACTGCTGCGCCGTCCCGGGCGACGCGCCCGGGCGTCGCCCGGGCGGCGGTCGGGCGTGCGACACCCGGGCGCGGAGCCCGCGTGCGGGCGGCCCCCGTGGGGGTCGCCGCGCCGGGGCGCGCGTCCGTGCTCATCCGCCCGCGGGCGCCGGCGCCCCCTGGACGCTGCCGTCCGCCAGGCGCAGCCAGCCCGTCCCGTTGGCCTCGACCATGCCGAGCGCGGTGGCCGCCTCGGCGAGGCGTGCCGGCGAGGACCGGGAGTCGAGCGCGGCGACGAGGTCCTTGCGGTCCTGGTCGAGCCGGCCGAGCTCGTTGGAGAGCTCGTAGCGCTCGAACGCGAGGGACGCCATCTGCGTGTTCAGCAGGAGCGCCGTCAGCAGGGCACCGGCGAGGACGGCCATGCAGGCGATCACGAACGGCACGCGGGAGCGCGCCTGCTCGGGGGCGCGCACGACCCGGAGCCGGGGCGCCGGCGCGGCCGCCGGGCGGGCGGGCAGCGGGTACGCACGCGCGGTGCGTGCGGCGCTGGCAGGCAGGGCGCTCATGCGGCTCTCCTCGCGGTACGCAAGTGGTCGGGCGTGGGACGGGTGCGCTCGGCGGCGCGCAGGCGGACGGACTGGGACCGGGGGTTGCGCGCGAGCTCCTCGGCGTCGGCCTCCTCGGCGCCCCGGGTCAGCAGGCGCAGGTAGGGCGCGTGCGTCGCGGGCTCCACGGGCAGGTCGGGCGGGGCGCTGGACGTGGCGCCCACGGCCAGCGCGCGCTTGACCAGGCGGTCCTCGAGCGACTGGTAGGACTCGACGACGATCCGGCCTCCGACCGCGAGCGACTCGATCGCGGCCGGCAGCGCGCGCTCCAGGGCGGCGAGCTCGCCGTTCACCTCGATCCGCAGCGCCTGGAAGGTGCGCTTCGCCGGGTGCCCGCCGGTCTTGCGGGTGGCGGCGGGGATGCACGCGCGGACGATGTCCACGAGCTCGGCGGTCCGGGTCAGCGGCGCCTGCGCGCGGCGACGGACGACCGCCTCCGCGATGCGACCCGCGAACCGCTCCTCGCCGTAGACGTGCAGCACCCGTGCGAGGGCGCGCTCGTCGTACGTGTTGAGCACGTCCGCGGCCGTCAGGCCCCGCGTGGGGTCCATCCGCATGTCGAGGGGCGCGTCGTGGGCGTAGGCGAATCCGCGCTCGGTCTCGTCCAGCTGGAGCGAGGACACCCCGAGGTCCATGAGCACGCCCTGCACGGACGGCAGCCCGAGGCGGTCGAGCACGTCCGGGATCTCGTCGTACACCGCGTGCACGGGCGTGAACCGGTCGCCGAACGGCGCGAGCCGTTCGCCGGCCAGCGCGAGCGCCTGCGGGTCCCGGTCGATGCCGACGACGCGGACCTCGTCGAACGCGCGCAGGACGCCCTCCGTGTGACCGCCCATGCCCAGGGTGGCGTCGACCATCACCGCCCCCGGCGCCGTCAGGGCCGGGCCCAGCAGGTCGAGGCAGCGCTGCAGGAGGACGGGCGTGTGGCGGGACGACGCGTCGGCAGCGGTCGGCTCGCCCATGGCGCTCCTCCTCCTGCTCGTGCCTGCGTGTGTGGTGCGCTGTCGTCGATCGCTCGTGCGGGCGTGCTGTGCCGCGGACCGGGGTCCGCGAGGTGTCGGACCGAGAGGTCTCGGTCCGCGAGGTGTCGGCCGGGCGGACCCTCCTCCGTCCGGCCAGATCCCCCACCGACCTCTCTGGCGCCGGGGAAGTGCGTCAGAGCGGACGGGAGGAGGTCTCGTCGGGCGGAGCAGGGTGTGCGGGGCCGCGCCACCGGCGGGAGTCGTCGGCGGCGGGGTGCGTGCGGGTCGGGTGGGGCGGGCGCTCGGTGGGTCGGCGGACGGCTCAGAACGGGCCGTTCGGGAAGACCTCCTCCGTCGTGTCGGCGTATCCCGCCTCCTGCTCGGACAGGTAGGTCTCCCACGCGGTGAGGTCCCAGATCTCGACGCGGGTGCCGGTGCCGATGACGGCGACGTCCCGGTCCAGGCCCGCGTACTTGCGCAGGACCGGCGGGATGGAGATGCGTCCCTGCTTGTCGGGGAGCTCGTCGCTGGCCCCGGACAGGAAGACGCGGAGGTAGTCACGGGCCTGCTTGCTCGTGACCGGCGCCGTGCGGAGCTGGTCGTGCATCCGGCGGAACTCGTCCATCGGCAGCAGGAACAGGCACCGCTCCTGGCCGCGCGTCATGACGAGCCCCGGCGCGAGCTGGGGCCGGAACTTGGCCGGGAGGATGAGCCGGCCCTTGTCGTCGAGGCGCGGCGTGTACGTCCCGAGGAAGGGCGCGAAGGAACCGAAGGCGCCGGTCGAGTCATGCGACACCTCACTCCCTTCCTCGGCCCGTCCGTGGGTTCCCCGATGCGGGTGAACCGGTGCGGAGAACCGGTCGCTCCCGGTCTCTCCATGTGCCTCCACGGTACTCCACTTCGCTCCACACGGGCCCCGTGAAAGTGCCAAGTTCACCCTGATGACGGACGTCGCCCCAGGTCACACGCGTGGAGCGAAGTGGAGGTGAAAGCGCATCCCCGACGTGTCGCACATCCGCGACGCGTTCGATCGCGTGGACGAACCGGGCGAACGGCGGGCGATCCGGGCACCGGCGACGCGGACGCGCGGGCCCCGTGGAGGGAGGTGGAGGGCACGGGCCGCCGACGGTGGAGGGAAGTGGGGCGGACCACCACCGGATGTGGCGTGCGCCACGTACGCTCGTGCCAGTCCGTCGAGGGAGTCGCACATGCAGGCACTGCCGTCACCGGACGAGCTCGACGGGCTCGTCGCGGTCACCAGCCGGCTGCGGGCCGGCATCGAGTCCGTGGTCACCGGCCGGCCGGAGCTCGTCCGGGTCTCGCTCGCCGTCCTGCTCGCCGAGGGCCACCTGCTCCTCGAGGACGTCCCGGGCGTCGGGAAGACGACGCTGGCCAAGGCGATCGCGCGCAGCATCGACGCGCCCGTCGGGCGCATCCAGTTCACGCCCGACCTGCTGCCCAGCGACCTGACCGGCGTCAGCATCTTCCGGGCCCAGACCCACGAGTTCGAGTTCCGGCCCGGCCCCGTCTTCGCGCACGTCGTCATCGGCGACGAGATCAACCGCGCCTCCCCCAAGACCCAGTCCGCACTGCTCGAGTGCATGCAGGAGGCGCAGGCCACGGTCGACGGGCGCACGTACCCGCTCCCCCGCCCGTTCCTCGTCGTCGCGACGCAGAACCCGGTGGAGATGGAGGGGACCTACCCCCTCCCCGAGGCGCAGCGCGACCGGTTCATGGCCCGGCTGACCGTCGGCTACCCGAGCGTCGACGCCGAGATCGCGATGCTCGACCAGCAGGAGACCGCCGATCCGCTCGAGCGGCTGCGGCCCGGCACCGACGCCGCCGAGGTGGGGCGCCTGATCGACGTCGCACGTCGCCTCTACGCCGCACCGGGGCTCAAGCGCTACGTCGTCGACCTCGTCGCCGCGTCCCGCCAGGACCCGGGCCTGCGGCTGGGTGCGTCCCCGCGTGCGGCGATCCAGCTCCTGCGCGCCGCCAAGGCGCTCGCGGCGATGGGCGGGCGCAACCACGTGCTCCCCGACGACGTGCAGGAGCTCGCCGTCCCGGTGCTCGCCCACCGCCTGCTGCCCAGCACCGAGTCGCGGCTGTCGGGCCGCGCGACGCAGGACGTCGTCTCCGACATCGTGGCCCGCACCCCCGTGCCGTCGCTCGACGCGCCCGCCCGCGTGCGGCGCGCACTGGGCTGATGCGCCTGCGGCCGACCGTGCGCGGCTGGGCACTGGCAGCGGCGGCGCTCGTCTCGCTCCAGCTGGGCGTGTCGCTCGGCTCGCTCGACCTCGTCCGCGCGGGCGTCCTCCTGCTGCTGCTCGTCGGCGCAGCCTTCGCGGCCGTCGCGCTGGGCGACCCCGCACGCGGCCGACGGCGGCTCGACGTCGTCCGCGAGGTCGCCCCGAACCCCGTGCACGCCGGTGCGGAGGCGCAGGTGCGCGTCGACGTCCGCGCGCTCGACGGGGGCGGACGGGCGCGGCTCGCGGGCCTGCGGTTCGCCGAGCAGGCCGCCGTCGAGCTCTCGGGAGGGCGCGCGCTGCGCGCACGCGTGCGCCGGGCGGCCGACCACGTCGCCGTGACCTACCCCGTGCGGACCACCCAGCGCGGCCGGTGGCCCCTCGGGCCGCTCGTCGTGACCCGCACCGACGTGTTCGGCGTCGTGCGGGCGCGCACGACGCTGGGCGAGGAGTCCGAGGTGGCCGTGTGGCCCGCCGTCTCGGCCCTGCCCGCACCCGGCGACGTGCTCGTCGGCGAGCCGGACCGCGTCGCGCTCGGCGCACGCTCGCCCTCCACGGACGACGCCAACCTTCGTGACTACCGGGAGGGCGACGACCTGCGGCGCGTGCACTGGCGGTCGAGCGCACGGCGCGGCGCGCTGGTCGTGCGCTCGGACGAGCGCGCAGGCATGCGGCCGGTGACCGTGCTCATCGACCTGCCGGTACGCCAGAGCACCGTGGAGTGGACGATCTCCGTCGCCGCGTCCATGGCGCTCGCGATGCTCGACGGCGGGCACCCGGTGCGGCTCGTCGGCGCGGGCATCGCCACGGGGTCCGGTCCGGGAGCCGCCGGCGCATCGGGCTTCGTGCACGCGCGCAGCGGGCCGGAGGCGCGCGCCGCGCTGCTCGACGCCACGATCGACCTGGAGCCCGCGCGCTCGTCGGCCGCGGCGGACGCCCACCTGCTCGACGCCGCCCGCCTGCTGCACACGGCCGGAACGGACGGCGAGATCGTCATCGCGGTGCTCGGGCCCCTGTCGGCGCCCGCGCGCGCCGCGCTCGCGCACGTCGGCGACGCCGCACACGGCTGGGCGCTCGTGCAGGCGGACGGCCGGCACGCCGCCGACAGCCGCGACGCGCAGCACACGCAGGCCGCACTGGTGCGCGCGGGCTGGCGGGTCGCTCCGGCGACGACGGGCGAGGACGCCGTCGCGTGCTGGATGCGCCTGCTCGGGAGCGCACGGTGAACCGGCCGCAGGGACCGGAGCAGGGCCTGCGCGCCGTCGTCGGCTCCGCGCTGTGCGTGGCCGCCACGTGGGCGAGCCTCCTGGCGCTGGGCGGCCTCGTCGTGGGGCGACGCTGGTTTGTCGTCGCCTGCGTGGCCGTCCTGCTGGTGGGCGCCGCCGCGGCCGCCGCCCGGGCGCTCACGCGCGTGTGGTGGGCGCCGACCGCCGTGGGCGCCGCCGTCGCCGCCGTCGGCGTCGCGCTGCGCTACGGCGCACCGCCCGGACGCCCGCAGTTCCTGCCCGACCCGGGCGCGTTCCGCCGCGCGTGGGCGCTCGCCCGCGAGGGCGTCGCCGTCGTCAACGACTCGTTCGTCCCCATGCCGGACGTGCGCCCCGGCGAGATGCTCGTCGTCGTCGGCGCCATCGGCGTCCTGCTGCTCGTCGACCTCGCCGTGCTGGGCCTGCGCGTGCCGGCGGTCGCCGGCCTCGCACTGCTCGCGCTGTGGGTGCCCGCGATCGTGCTGGGCTTCCCCGCCGGCGCGGCACCGGTGTTCTGGACCGGCGTGGTGTACCTCGCGCTGCTGGCGTTCGGCGCCGCCCCGCAGCACGCCCACGCGGGGCGTCGCCGTCGCATCGCGACCACCGGCGCGGGCGCCGGTCTGCTCGCCACCGTCGCGCTCGTCGCCGGACCACCGCTCATGGACGTCCCCGGGTGGGCGTCCGTGCGCCTCCCCCAGCTCGGGGCGGCGCCCGTGGGCCCGCTCGAGCTGAGCGACCAGCTCGACCTCCGCGAGAGCCTCGGCGCACGCTCGGCGCAGGAGGTGCTGCGCTACCGCGTCACGGACCCCACCGCGGGGCCCGACGAGGCGGCGGAGGGCGGCGCGGACGACACCGGACCCGTCCCCACCGCCTCCGCGAGCGGCCCGGCCGCGCGAGCCGTGGACGCACGGCTCGTCGGTCCCTTCCGGGCGTTCACGCTCGCGTCGTTCGACGGACGCACGTGGGACCGCGTCGAGCCGGAGGAGCTCCGGGAGTGGGACCGGTCCCTGCTGCTGTCGTCGGACCCCGAGGTCGCCGGCACGGTCCCCGACGCCGCGGCCGGCACGCTGGCCGAGGTCGACGTGGTCGTCGGGACCCTGGGCGAGCGGCGGCTGCCGGTCAGCACGCACCCGCGGACCGTCCAGGTGCCGGGCGTCTGGGGCTGGGACGCCGAGCGTGACGAGGTCGTCGGCGAGGACGCCACGGACGCGGACCTGGCGTACTCCATGCTCGTGCAGGTCCCCGAGCTCACCGCGGACGAGCTGCGCGCCGCCCCGGTCGGCAGGCCGCGGGACGCCGACCTGTACACGGCGGTGCCCGAGACCGAGCACCGCGAGGACGTCGAGCGCGTCGTCGCCGAGATCACCGCGGAGGCGCAGACCCCGTACGCCCAGGCGATGGCGCTGCAGGGCTGGTTCCGCTCCGCGACCAACTTCGCGTACGACACGCGCGTGCCACCGGCCCGGACCTCCGACGCGGTCTGGGACTTCCTCGAGTCGCGGCGCGGGTACTGCGTGCAGTTCGCGACGGCGATGACCGTCATGGCGCGGATGCTCGACATCCCCGCCCGCGTGGGCGTGGGCTTCCTGCCCGGCGAGCGGGCCGAGGACGGCACGTACGTCGTCACCGGGCGCCTCGCGCACGCGTGGCCCGAGCTCTACTTCGAGGGGCAGGGCTGGGTCCGGTTCGAGCCGACTCCCGCGTCGCAGACGGGGGCCCCACCCGCGTGGGCGGACCCGTTCACGGGCGTCCAGGCCCCGAGCACGATCCCGGAGGAGTTCGCCGGCGGTCGCGCGACGCCCGGGCCGGCCGCCGGCGCGACCGCGCCCGCGGCGCCGGCGCCCGCGACGCAGGACGAGGGGGTCCCGTGGCAGGCGGTCGCCCTGACCGTCGCCCTCGGCGTCCTCGTGCTCGGCGGGGCCGCGACGCTGCTCGTCATGTCGCGGCGCGGACGCCGCGCGCTCGCGACGACGCCCGAGCACGCGTGGTCGACGCTGCGGCGGGAGCTCGCCCGCCTCGACGTGGAGTGGTCCGACGCGACGACGCCACGCGGGGCGCTGCACGACGTGCAGCGGACGCTGGTCCTGCGCACCGAGTCGACGCTCGACGGCGCGGCGCTCACGGCGTTCGAACGGCTCGTGGCCGCGGTCGAGGGCAGCCGTTACGCCCCGGCACCGCCTGCCGTCGACCCCGCCGAGCTGGACGGGTGGGTGGCGACGGTGCGCGGCCGGGTGGCGGAGCTCGTCGGCGACCGCCCGCCAGCCGGCGCTGGGGCCCGATCGGCACGCGGCCGCTCCTGACCGGTCCACCCGGACGAACGCGGGCGGCCTCTGCGGTGGCGTCCCGACGGGTGCCCTGACGCGACGACGCCGTCGGCTCGGGAGCCGACGGCGCACCACGGGCAGGCCGACCGGGACTCGCCGGTCACGCCCGGTCGGGTCCGGTCAGGACGTCAGGTGGACCGTCAGCGACCACCCTCGTTCCGGCGGCGGTCCCAGCGCTCCTCGAGGCGGGACATGAAGCCCTGCTTGCGGCCCGCCGGCCGCCTGGCGGCCGCGGGCCGGACGGTCCCGTCGGGCCGGACCGCGCCCTGTGGTCCCGACCGCGGGCTCCGCGGGGTGGCGAAGGCGAAAGCCACGGCGGCGAACATCACGACGAAGCCGATGGCACCGAGCCACGGCAACGACGACGCGGCACCGACGACCAGCAGCAGGAGGCCGACGACGGCACCAGCGCCGGCGACGACGTACCGCGTGACCGGGCGACGGCCACCGCGGTTGGTCAGCGTGTTCGCGAGCCGAGGGTCGTCAGAGGTCAGCTGACGCTCCATCTGCTCGAGAACGCGCTGCTCGTACTCGGAGAGAGGCATGGCGACCCCCGTCGCACTCCGGTGGACTATGGGTGTTCAGGATATGTCGGCTATGACGATGGTGGTAGTCGAGCGCTGCGCCGGGCGAGCGACCGGAGCGGGTGAGACTCGCCACGCCGCCGGGCCGAGGGCCCCACGAGCACCCGTCGGCGGCACCCGGACCGACGGCACCGCCTCGTCCGCCTCCCCCGCGCGGGGTGCGCGGACCGTCGACGGGACGTCCGTCAACCCGCACACGGAGACGGCGAGGGACACCGGGACGGCGTCCCAGGCGACGCCCGCGAGCAGGGCGCGCGCGACCAGGTAGAGCTCCCGGGCGCTCCCGGACGGGGTGTCGAGCGTGCGGGAACGGGTGAGCTCCGCACCGTCCGACGTCCGGACGGTGAGCACGACCGTCCGGCCGGCCTGCCGCCGCGCGTCCAGCGCGCGGCCGCACGCGCGTGCCGCCTCCCGCACGTGCTCCTCGAGCGCGGCCCGGCGCCCCGCCGCGTCCGCGCACGCGACGGCCGCACGGACCACCGGTTCCGCCGGTGCGCGCGGCGTCGGCACGACCGGACGGGGGTCACGGCCCCAGGCCAGGTCCTGCAGCCACCGCGCGGTAGCCGGCCGACCCAGGCCCCGCAGGCTCGCGGGCGACGCGTCGGCGAGCTGAGCCAGACCGCGGATGCCCTGGGCGGCCAGCGCCGCCTCCAACGGGCCGTCGACCTCGGCGAGCGCCGCGACGGGGTGCGCGCGCAGGAACCGGGCGGTCGCCGCACGCGGCACGAGCAGCACGCCGTCGGGCCGGGCGGACCGCCCGGCGAGCCGCGCGACCACCTTGGTCGCGCCGATGCCGACGGACGAGCCGACGCCGTACCGCTCGCGGAGGCGGTCACGGACGGTCCAGGCGATCCGGGTCGGCGGCCCGAGCCGCCGCCGGGCGCCGCCGACGTCGACGTAGGCGGCGGCCGTCGTCCCGACCGGCTCCACGAGCGCCGTGACCTCCTCCAGCACGGCGAGCAGACCGTCCCGCACGGCCGCGACCGCGACCGGGTCCACCGGGACCACCACGGCGTGCGGGCAGCGCGCCAGCGCGGCACCGAGGTCGTCGCCTCGCCCGACGCCGAACGCGCGGGCCTCGGGCGACGCGTCGTGCACCATGCCCCCCGCGCCGACGAGCACGGGCAGTCCCGTGAGCTGCGGCCGGCGCGCGAGCGCGACCTGGACCGCGGGCGCGTCCACCTCGACGTGCAGGACGTGGCAGCCGTCCTCCGCGGGTACCGCCCGCGCCGGGGCGCCCGTCACCGGGACGCCGCTGCGTGCGCCGGCACGTCACCCGCGCGGTCCGCGAGCAGCGCACGCGCCGCGTCGACGAGGTCCTCGGCAGCGCACAGGGCGCGCTCCGCACGCGCGTCGGACACGAGCTCGAACCGGCCCGCGTCCACCGCCGAGCGCAGCGCCGCCGACTGGGCGAAGAGGGCCGAGTGCGCGTGCAGCTCGGGGGCCACCGCGTCGAGCATCCCCCACACCGTGCGCGGCGCCCCGCGCCCCGACGGCCGCCCGCGAGCGGCGACCACGGCCGCACCGGCCCGCAGCGCGGCGAGGTGCGCGTGCGAGAACATCTCCCACGGCTCACCCGAGAACTGGGCGGCGAGCAGCTCGGCGTCCGCCCGCGCCAGCAGGTCGGCGGTCTGGGGCGGCAGCACGGTCGTCGCTCCGGGCCGCAGGACGCTCACCGGTCCGGCCATCGCACCCACCTCCCGTCGCGGCGGAACACCCGCCGACACCATGATCGAACAAGTGTTCGATCGACGCAAGACCCTGCACGGCCGGCGTCAGCCGCCGGTTACCGTGAGCCGTGGCCCGTCGTCCCGCATCCTCCCGCCGACCACCGACACGCGAACCCGACGTGGCGCCCTGGCCCGTCGGGCCCGTCGCCGTCGCGACCGGCACGGCGCAGGTGGTGCCCGAGCCGGGCCGGCCACGTGCCGCCACCCTGCTCGTCAACGGCGTGCCCAGCTCGTTCGTCGACCTCGACGACCCCGACCTGCTCGACTTCGAGTACATGCAGCAGATGGCGGCCGTCGTCGACACGTTCGCCGCGCGGCGCCCTGACCCGGCCGTCCTGCACCTCGGCGCGGGCGGCTGCGCGCTCGCGCGGACGCTCGCCCACCGGCACCCCGGTGCGCGCCAGCTCGCGGTGGAGCTCGACGGCGAGCTCGCGCGGCTCGTGCGGGCGTGGTTCGCGCTGCCACGTGCGCCACGGCTGCGCCTGCGCACCGGTGAGGCGCGCACGGAGCTGGCCGGCATGGCCGACGCCTCGTGGGACGTCGTCGTGCGCGACGTGTTCGCCGGGGACCGGACGCCCGAGCACCTGACGTCCGCCGAGGTCGCGCGTGACGTCGCGCGCGTGCTCCGGCCGGGCGGCCTGTACCTGGCCAACTGCGCCGACCGTCCGCCGCTCGCGCTGGCGCGCGCGGAGGCCGCGACCCTCGCGACCGTCTTCCGGTACGTGGCGGTGGTCGCGGAGCCCGGGCAGCTGCGCGGCCGGCACTACGGCAACCTCGTCCTGGCGGGGACCGACGAGGACGGGCTGCTCGACGACCCCGGCCTCGCGCGGACGCTGCGCACGCTGCCCGTGCCCGCGCGCGTGCTCGTGGGTGCCGACGCGCGCGCGTTCGTCGGCCGGGCGGCACCCCTGCGGGACGCGGACGTCGCGGCGCCGCCCGTCGACCCCGGCGCGGAGGCGGGCGACGTCGCCGCACCGGACGCACCGGCGGCCGCGGACGTCTGCGCCTGACCCGCCCCACCGCGCGGGACGACGACGGGGCCGCACCCCGTGGGTGCGGCCCCGTCCTCACGTCGCCGGGCGGTGCCCGGTACCGCTCACGACGCTCCGGTCACAGCGGACGGACGTTCTCCGCCTGCGGACCCTTCGCGCCCTGCGTGATCTCGAACTCCACGCGCTGCCCCTCGTCGAGCGAGCGGTAGCCCTGCGAGTCGATGGCCGAGTAGTGGACGAAGACGTCGGCGCCGCCGCCGTCCTGGGCGATGAACCCGTAGCCCTTCTCGGCGTTGAACCACTTGACCGCACCCTGTGCCATGTCGTGCTTCCTTCGCGTCCCACCGGTGACCGACGCGAGCCTTCGTGCCCGCGCCGCGCCGCAATGCCTCACGTCCTGCACCGGGTGGTCCGACCCAGGGGGCCGGCGGTTCCGCACTGCGCCCCGACGGGCGACCACGGGCCCGGTCGAGCGTCCGTACGTCACTGCAACGGCTGCATCCTTGCACCAACGGTGTGGCGTACGCCACGTCGTCGGACGCCCGTCCGCATCCGAACCGCAACGATCCGGTCACGACGGCCGCGTGCGGCGCCGCACGCCGGCGACGCTCCGCGCGTCAGCGCTCCGGGCCGTCGTCCGTCTGCTCGGCGAGGAAGCGCTCGAGCTCCGCGCCGATCTCCTCGGCGGTCGGCAGGTCCGTCGCCTGCGCGAGCAGGCTCGTGCGACCGATGCTGCGGGTGAACGCGTCGTACTGCTCCTCGAGCGCCTCGACGACGGACGCAACCTCGGGCGCCTGCGCGACCTGCCGCTCCACCTCGCGCATCGCCTCCTCGGCCGCGGGCTGCAGCGCCGCGACGGCCAGGTCCAGGCCCGTCGCACGCTCCACCTGCCGCAGGGCGGTGACGCCCGCCGTCGGGTACGCGGACTGCGCCAGGTAGTGCGGGACGTGCACCGCGAACCCGACGGCGTCGTGGCCCTGCTCGCCGAGGCGCAGCTCGAGCAGCGCGGCCGCACTGGCGGGCACCTGGACGGTGCCGAAGAACGACTGGTGGTCGGCGACGAGCTCGGCGCGGGTCGCGTGCGCGGTGACCGACGTCGGTCGCGTGTGCGGCACACCCATCGGGATCCCGTGCACGCCCACGACGAGCGGCACCTCGAAGCGCTCGACGACCTGGCGGACGGCCGACGCCCACCGCTCCCACTGCGTGTCCGGCTCGACGCCGTGCAGCAGGAGGAACGGCACGCCGGCGGCGTCCTCGAGCACGTCCACGACCAGCTCGGGCGCGTCGTACTCGGTCCACGTGTCACCGTCGAACGTCATCACCGGACGGCGCGACCGGTAGTCGAGGAGCTGGTCGACGTCGAAGGTGACGAGCCGCTCGCCCGTGCCGGCCGACAGCAGGTGGTCGGCCGCGACCTGACCTGCCTGACCGGCGTCGACGAAGCCGCGGACCGCGTGCAGCAGCACCGGGCCCGTGCCGCCCGCCGTGCGCGCGTCCAGGCGCTCGGCGACCTGCGCGTCCACGTCGTAGATGCCCCGGGGGTCCAGCATGTCGCTCCACTCACTCACGTCGTCGTCCTGTCACGGGGTGCAACGCCGCAGGGCCCGCGGCTCTTCCCGCGGCGGGCACGTCGACGCCCCGAGGCCTCGACGGGCGCGCTCAGCGACCCGGCAGCCGCACGACCTCGACGAAGAACTCGTCGATCTGGCGGACCACGTCGATGAACCGGTCGAAGTCGACGGGCTTGGTGACGTACGCGTTCGCGTGCAGCGAGTACATCCGCAGCACGTCCTCCTCCGCCTCGGACGTCGTGAGGACGACGACGGGGATGGACCGCAGCGCCGCGTCGGACTTCAGGGCCTCGAGGACCTCGCGCCCGTCCATCCGCGGCAGGTTGAGGTCGAGCAGGATGAGGTCGGGCGTAGGGGCGTCGGCGTGCTCCCCCTGCTTGCGCAGGAACTCGAGCGCGCTGACGCCGTCGGAGACGACCGAGAGGCGGTTGCGGACCTTGTTGTGCTCGAACGCCTCGCGCGTCATGAGCACGTCGCCCGGGTCGTCCTCGACGAGGAGCACCTCGATCGTCTTCTGGTCCGCCACGTTCCGCTCCGTCCGTCCCCTCACGGGGTGTCAGCCCCGGCGGCCGCGGGCAGGGTCAGCCGGATGGTGGTGCCCTCCCCCGCCGTCTCGGGGATCCAGATGCGACCGCCGTGGAACTCGACGATCTTCTTGCACAGCGCGAGGCCGATGCCGGTGCCCTCGTAGACGTCCTTGGCGTGCAGCCGCTGGAAGATGACGAACACCCGCTCGGCGTACTGGGGGTCGATGCCGATGCCGTTGTCGCGGCACTCGATCTCCCAGGAGTCTTCCACGCGGCGCGCGCTGACGTGGACGCTCGGCACACGGTCCGGGTGCCGGAACTTGACCGCGTTCCCGACGAGGTTCTGGAAGAGCTGGACGAGCAGCGGCTCCTCGCCGCGCACCACCGGCAGGTCGTCGTGCGTCACCACGGCGCCGGCGTCCTCGATGCGCTCGTCGAGCTGGTCGACGGCGCGCTCGAGCGCCTTGCCGAGGTCGACGTCGACGACCTCCCCACCCAGGCGGCCGACGCGGGAGAAGCCGAGGAGGTCCTGGATGAGGCGCTGCATGCGCTTGGCGCCGTCCACGGCGAACTCGATGTACTGGTCGGCGCGCTCGTCGAGCTGGCCGCCGTAGCGCTTCTGCAGGAGCTGGGTGAAGCTCGCGACCTTGCGCAGCGGCTCCTGCAGGTCGTGCGAGGCGACGTAGGCGAACTGCTCGAGGTCGCGGTTGGACCGGCGCAGCTCCTCGGCCTGCTCGGTGAGCCGGTCGTGCGCGTCGGCGATCTCCGTGCGCGAGCGGCGCAGCTCGGCGAGCTGCGCCACGAGCGCCACGCGCATCTGCTCGACGTCGTGCGCGAGGGCCTCGATCTCTCCCGGGCCGTCCGAGGCGACGTGGTGCTCGAGGTCCCCCTCGGCGACCGCCCGCGCGTCCGCGGCGAGCGCGTCCACGGGGGTGACGACCCAGCGCCGCAGCGCGACCCAGATCAGCACGCTGACGACGACCGACGTCAGCACGACGGTCGTGATCAGGGCGGCGGACAGGTTGGTGAGGCGCTCGAGCTCGGAGACCGCGTCGGCGCGCACGCCCCGCAGCCGGTCCAGGTACCCGCCGACGCCGGCGCGCACCTCGTCGAAGTAGACGCGCCCCGCCTCGATCTGCGCGGGCGTGACGGACGCCGGGCCCTCCGCCTCGATCTGCGCGATGAGCGGCTCGGCGTACTCCGAGTACCAGGCGCCCGCCGCTGCCACCGCGACCTCGTACGCGTCGACGATGCCGTCGTCGCCGGAGATCTCCGCGACGGCGAGCGCGGTCGCGCCGAAGTCGGAGTCCGACTCGAGGGAACGCTCGTACGGCTCGAGCGTCACCGGGTCGCCCGTGAGCGCGTAGCCCCGCAGCCCGGTCTCGGCGTCCACGAGGGAGACGAACGCACGGTCCGTCTCCGTCACGGCGTCGAAGTACTCCTCCGTGACCGCGCCCTGCAGGTCCAGCGTGCGGACGAACACCGTCGCCGTGAGCAGGACGACCAGGCCGAGCACGAGGCCCGCGGAGGCGAAGAGCCCGCTGAGCCGCCGGCGCAGCGTCATCGCGGGCTGCGCCGTGACGGCGGCGCTCATGCGCCCCACCCGACCAGCACGACGGCGGCGTCGTCGACGAGGTCGCCGCCGTGGCGCGCACGGACGGCGCCGATCAGGTGGCCGAGCACGGGGTCCTCCTCCTGGCCGCGGACCGGCACGGGCGCACCGCTCGTGGCACGCAGCGTCGCGTCGGTGAGCTCCATCAGCCCGGCCTTGCCGAGCCGTTCGCCGCCGGGCCCCACGGTGGCCTCCAGCAGCCCGTCGGTGTACATCAGCACGCGCCACGACGCGCCCAGGTCCAGCCGGCGCGCGGGCCACCCGCCCCCGACGGGGATGCCGAGCGCCCGGCCGCGCGAGTCGGCGGGCAGCAGCCGGGAGTGCTCGCCGAGCAGCAGCGGCACGGGATGGCCCGCGAGATACAGGTCCGCCGAGCGACGGTCGGGCGCGATGGCGAGCATCGAGACGGTCGTGAAGACCTCGGGCCGTGCCCGCTCGGCCTCGAGGACCCGCTCGAGCAGCACGAGCACCTCGCCGGCCGGCACGTCGGCCAGCACGAGGGTGCGCCACGCGGTGCGCAGCGTGGCCCCGAGCGCGGCCTCGTCCGGCCCGTGCCCGCACACGTCGCCCACGATGGCGAGCACGCGCCCGTCGGGGCGCTCGACCACGTCGTAGAAGTCGCCGCCGAGCAGACCGTCGCGTCCCGCGCGGTAGCCGACCCGCACCTCGAGGCGCGGGTCCGCCAGCACGGGACGGGGCAGCAGAGCCCGCTCGAGGCGCGTGGTCTCCGCCGCGCGCACCAGGCTGCGGTACAGGGCGCGGTCGGTGTCCTCGAGGCGACGGCGCTGGACGGCGTAGCGCACGGCGCGCGCGAGGCTGTCCCCCTCGACGTCGCCCTTCATGAGGTAGTCCTGCGCGCCGACGGCGAGCGCGGCGAGCCCCGCGTCGGTGTCCGTGAGGCCGGTCAGCACGACGATCGGGGGCGCGCCGGCCGCCAGGACGCGCTCGAGCGCCCCCAGGCCCATCGCGTCGGGGAGGCCGAGGTCGAGCAGGACGCAGTCGACGTCGAGGTGGGCGAGCGCCTCGTCCACCGAGCGCGCCCAGACGATGCCGCCGGCGAGCCCCGCGTCGGCGAGGTGCTCCTGGACCAGCAGCGCGTCGCCCTCGTCGTCCTCGACGAGCAGGATGCGCAGCCCGGCGTCGACGTCGGCGCGGCCGCGCAGGTCGTCGTGCGACGTGGCCGGGGAGGTCGTCAACGCCCGTCCTTCCGCAGGTCTGCCCGCCTGGTGCGGGATCGGCAGGGAGAACTGTAGGGCAGCGCTCCGACGGCGGGGCACCCGGCCGCCGACACGCCCCGGGCGCCGCACCGCACGGGCGGGCCCGTGGGAGCGGATAATGGACGGCCGCCCGTGCGCCCGCACGGCCGGACGACGGGGGTGAGCGCGCAGGTGGCTGGGAGCGACCGGGAGCTGGACGGCGAGCAGAGGGTCGTCGACGGGCTGTACGCGCGCCTCGACGAGCTGCGCGCGCAGGCGCGCCGACGCCTCGCCGACGTGCGCCGTCAGCGGCCCTCGGGCTCCCCGCAGAACCGCTCGGAGCGGGACGCCTTCGCGACCCTGTACGAGGACCGGGTGGCGCAGCTCGAGGCCGTCGAGGACCGGCTCGCCTTCGGCCGGCTCGACCTCGTCGAGGGCGAGCGCCGGTACATCGGCCGCATCGGCCTCAACGACGACGAGCAGACGCCCCTGCTGACGGACTGGCGCGCGCCCGCCGCGCAGGCGTTCTACCGCGCGACGTCGGCCCGGCCCGACGGCGTGGTGCGCCGCCGCCACCTCGTCACCGCGGGCCGTCGCGTCACGGGCGTCGAGGACGACGTGCTGGACCTCGACGCGTTCACCGCCGCGGGCGCCGACCCCGACAGCCTCTCCGGCCTGTCCGGCGAGGGCGCGCTGCTGGCGGCGCTCGCCGCCGGGCGCACGGGACGCATGGGCGACATCGTCGCGACCATCCAGGCCGAGCAGGACGCGATCATCCGCTCGGAGCTCAGCGGTGCGCTCGTGGTGCAGGGCGGCCCGGGCACCGGCAAGACCGCCGTCGCGCTGCACCGCGCGGCCTACCTGCTCTACAACCACCGGCGCCTCCTGGAGCGCTCCGGCGTGCTGCTGGTCGGGCCCTCACGAACCTTCCTGCGCTACATCGACCAGGTCCTGCCGTCGCTCGGGGAGACGGGCGTCGTGACCGCGACGGTCGCCGAGCTCGTGCCCGGGGTCGAGGCGCGGGGAGTCGAGGACGACGCCGTCGCGGCGGTCAAGGGCCGCGCCGTCATGGCGCGCGTCGTGGCGCGCGCCGTGCGCCAGCGCCAGCGCGTCCCTGCGGAGCCGGTGCGGGTGCGGATCGACGGGCGGACGGTCGTCGTGCGGCCCGACGACGTCGCCGCGGCGATCGCGCGCGCGCGCCGCCAGCACAAGCCGCACAACCAGGCGCGCGTGACGTTCGTGCGGGACATGCTGTCCCGGCTCGCGGAGCAGTACGTCCAGCAGCTCGCGTGGGACGTCCCGGCGGAGGACCGCGCCGAGATCGTCGAGGACCTGCGCACGACGCGGGAGATCCGCATCGCCCTGAACCTCGCGTGGATGCCCCTGACGCCGCAGGGGCTCCTCACGGACCTGTACACGAAGCCGCACCGCCTCGAGGCGGCCGCACCCGAGCTGTCGCCGGCCGAGCGCCGCAGCCTCGCGCGGCCCGCGGACGCGCCGTGGACGCCCGCCGACGTGCCGCTGCTCGACGAGGCCGCGGAGCTGCTCGGCGAGGACGACCAGGCCGCGCGGGCCCAGGCCCGCGCGGACGCCGAGCGCCGCACCGCCGAGGTGGAGTACGCGCGCAACGTGCTGCGCTCGACGGGTGCGGACGACATGGTGTCGGCGGAGGTGCTCGCGGACCGGTTCGCGAGCACCGGGCCGAGGCTCACGACGGCGGAGCGCGCCGCCGCCGACCGGACGTGGGCCTACGGGCACGTCGTGGTCGACGAGGCGCAGGAGCTGTCGCCGATGGCCTGGCGGGCGCTCCTGCGGCGCGTCCCGACGCGCTCCCTGACCATCGTCGGCGACGTCGCGCAGACCTCGGCCGCCGCGGGTGCGCACGACTGGGCCCGCACGCTGGACCCCGTGCTGCGGGGCAGCTGGCGCGTCGCCGAGCTCACGGTCAACTACCGCACGCCGCGGACGGTGGCGGAGGCCGCCCAGCGGGTCGCCCGCGCCGCGCGGCTGCCCCTCACCCCGCAGACGTCCGCACGCGAGGTGCCGGACGCGCTGCGGCTGACCCGCGCGGCCGACGACGCCGCGCTGGTCCCCACGGCGGCGGCCGCCGCGCACGCGCTCGCGACCGAGGTGGGCGGAGAGGCCGGAGCGGGGCGGACCGCGGTGATCGCGGTCGGTGCGCGCACCGCGGCGCTGCTCGAGGCGCTGCGCGGCCTCGGGCGGACGCCCCCGACCGGTGACGTGGTCGACCTCGACGCGCCGCTGGTCGTGCTGACGCCGACGCAGGCGAAGGGGCTCGAGTTCGACGCGGTGGTGCTGGTGGAGCCGGCGGAGGTGCTGGCGGCCTCCGGGGGCGACCTGTACGTCGCGATGACGCGCCCGACCCGCGTGCTCGAGGTCGTGCACTCCCGGCCGCTGCCGACGGGGCTCGCCGACTGAATCTGGCAATTCCTGGAAAACGATGTCGATATCGTTATGGAAATCGTTTAGCACGTTGACCCCGTGCGCGCCCCGCACGCAATGTCCCTGTCGTTCGCACACCGTCCACCGGCAGTTCACCGGGCGGACGGCTGGACGCCACTGCAGGGGGTGCACCGCGTCATGGACCGACTCGTGCTCATCGCCGCCGACCTGGTGGCCGTGGCACTGCTCACGTGGACGTACTTCCGCCGCCACCGCCGCCGCGACCTCGTCGTGGCGTTCATCGGCGTCAACGTGGGCGTCCTCGCCGTCGCTGCGTCGCTCGGCTCCGGCGGCGTCGGCGCCGGGCTCGGTCTCGGCCTCTTCGGCGTGCTCTCGATCATCCGGCTGCGGTCCACCGAGATCGGCCAGCGCGAGGTCGCGTACTACTTCGCCGCGCTCGCGCTGGGGATCCTCGGGGCGTTGCCCGCGCCCGAGCCGTGGCAGGGGCCCGCGCTCATGGCGTTGCTGCTCGTCGCCGTGCTCGCCGCGGACCACCCGCGCCTGCTGCAGCGCCACCGCCGCCAGGAGCTGGTGCTCGACGGTGCGCACGTCGACGAGGTCGCGCTCGTCGCGCGGCTCGAGGGCCTGCTCGGTGCCCGCGTGCACACGGTCAGCGTGCAGCGCGTCGACCTCGTCGACGACACGACCTGGGTCGACGTCCGCTACGAGGTGCTGACGCCGCCGTCGGGGCGTCGCCGCACCGGACGGCGGGCCGGAACGCCGGTCGTGCGCACGAGCGCACTCGCACGCACCGCGACGTCGTCCCCCGGCGCGGCGCCCGCGGGCACGTGGTCCGGTTCCGCGCCCGGGACGACCCCGTGACGGCCGCGACGGCCGCCGCCGCGGTCCTGCCGGCGCGCGGCCTCGCCGCCGCCCCCCGACCCGACCGCGCCGCGCTCGCCGAGCCCCTCGCCCGGCTCGGGACCGTCGGGCTCGACGCGCTCGTCGCCACCGCCGCGCTGCAGACGCGGGTGGACCGCAAGTACCTGGTCCCGCTCGACGCGGTCGAGGCGCTGCTGCGGGGGCTGCCCACGGACGCGCGCGTGCTCCGGATCGGCGACCTGCGCGTCTTCGACTACGAGTCGGTGTACTTCGACACACCGGACCTGCTCGCGTACCGCCTCGCCGCCCACCGCCGTCGGCAGCGCTTCAAGGTCCGCACCCGCACGTACGTGGACTCGGCGGCCTGCTGGCTCGAGGTCAAGACCCGCGGCAGCCGCGGGACGACCGTCAAGGAGCGGGTGGAGCACGCGCTCGAGCACCGCGCCGACGTGGCGCCCGGCCGCGCGTTCGTGTGCGCGACGCTCACCGCGCGCGGCGTCGTCGGCGCCGACGACCTCGTGCTCGCGCCGGTGCTGGTCACGCGGTACGCCCGCGCGACCCTGCTGCTGCCGGGCACGGCGAGCCGGCTCACCGTCGACGTGGACCTCACGTGGGACGACGGACGCACGCCGCTGCACCTGCGGCGCCTCGCGGTGGTGGAGACCAAGAGCGGGTCGACCGCGTCCGCCGCCGACCGTGCGCTCTGGTCCCTCGGGCACCGCCCCGTGCGCATCTCGAAGTACGCCACGGGGCTGGCGACCCTGCGGCGCGAGCTCCCCGCGACCCGGTGGAGCCGCACCCTGCACCGGCACCTGCTCCCCCACGCCACGCCGCCCGACCCGCGCTGACCGTCCTGCTCACTGCACCCGCCCGCACCCGACACCGCCGTCGTCCCGCCGGCACCGCACGCGGCCCGTCCCGGGCCGGAGGAGGCTCGTCATGCCGCACCCCGTCCGTCGCACGCTCGCCGCCGCCGCCGTCGTGGCGGCCCTCGTCCTCCCGGCGGGCGCGCTGCCCGCGTCCGCCGGACCCGGCCGGGCCGCGCCCCTGCCGGCCGCCGTCGACACCGGCCTGCAGGGCGACGTCACCTTCTCCGTCCCGCCCGGCACGTTCACGGGCGAGGTGTCCGTCGCGCTCGGCACGGCCGTCACGGGCGCCGTGGTCCGCTACACGACCGACGGGTCCGCCCCCACGGCGTCGTCCCCCGTGTACGCCTCCCCCCTGCGGCTCACCCGCAGCACGGAGGTCCGGGCGCAGGCGTTCAGCGGCGGCACGCCGACCGGTGAGCCGGGCACCGCCCAGTACGTCGCCACCGCCGTGACGACGGCGCACGACCTCCCGGTGCTGCTGCTCGACTCCTACGGACGCGGCCCCGTCGCCGACGACTACCACTCGGTCGCGGCCATGGAGTTCCAGCCGGCGGGCGGCACGACGTCGCTCACCGCCGATCCGACGCTCGTCGGCCGGGCCGGGTACCGCCTGCGCGGGCAGTCCAGCCGCATGTTCGACAAGAAGCCGTACCGCCTCGAGCTGCGCGACGCGCAGGACGACGACCTCGACCTGCCCTTCTTCGGCATGCCCGCCGAGTCGGACTGGGTGCTGCGCGGTCCGTACGCCGACAAGTCGCTCGTGCGCGAGGCCCTCGTGCTCGACCTCGGGCGCGAGATGGGCCTCGCCGTGCCGCGGTACCGGTTCGTCGAGGTCTACGTCAACGACGACGCCGCTCCCGTCGCCGCGGACGACTACCGGGGCGTCTACCTCCTGCTGGAGACCATCAAGAACCAGAAGGACCGCCTGGACCTCAAGAAGCTCGACGCCGACGACGTCACGGCCCCCGCGGTCGAGGGCGGGTACATCCTGAAGTTCGAGTGGAAGGCCACGGAGGGCCCGACGCTGTCGTGCGCCGGCGCGACGGCCACCTGCTGGACCGACCTGGAGGTGCACGACCCCGACGACCTCGTCGCCCAGCAGCGGGCGTACATCACGGCGTACGTGCAACGACTGCACGACGTCCTGCACGGGCCGGGGCGCGCCGACCCGGCGACCGGGTACCCGTCGCTCATCGACGTGGGCTCGTTCGTCGACCTGGTGATCGTCAACGAGCTGAGCCGCAACATGGACGCCTACTACCGCAGCCTCTACCTGTACAAGGACCGCGGCGGGCTGCTGACGGCGGGCCCGCTGTGGGACTACGACCTCACCTTCGGCGTCGGCGGGTACTTCGGCAACGAGCAGACCGCCGGGTGGCAGTACCAGCAGACGCGCCAGCCCGTGGCCACGGACTGGTTCACGATCCTGATGGCGGACCCCGCGTTCGCCAACCGCGTGCGCGCACGCTGGCAGGAGCTGCGGCGCGGACCGCTCTCGGACGCCGCGCTGCGCCAGCGGGTGGCGACGCTGTCGGCACAGGTGGAGAACGCCGCGGCGCGGGACGTGCGGCGCTACCCGCGCCTGACGACCCGCATGGTGGGCCCGTTCATCACGTCCACCACGGGCACGTGGCGCGGGCAGGTGCAGGAGGTGCAGGACTGGGCGCTGCGCCGGGCGGCCTGGCTCGACGGCCCGCAGGCATGGGGCGCGGCCGCGACGCCCGTGCCCACGCCCACGGCCACGCCGACGCCGACGCCGACCCGGACGCCCACTCCCACACCGACACCCACACCGACACCCACACCGACGCGGACCGCGACTCCCACGGCCGGCCCGACCCCGACGGCCACGCCCACGTCCGCGCCCGCGGGGTGCACGGCGACGTTCCGTGCCGTGTCCCGGTGGCCGGGCGGTTTCCAGGGCGAGATCACGGTCACGGCGGGCACGGCGGCCGTGGCGGGGTGGACGGTCGGCGTGACGCTGCCCGCCGGCACGACGCTGTCCCAGGCGTGGAACGCGACCGTGACCGCGTCGGGCAGCACGCTGCAGGCCCGCGACGCCGGCTGGAACGCCGCGCTGCGACCGGCCGCCTCCACCAGCTTCGGGTTCCTGGCCACCACGTCGGGAGGCGAGGGCACACCGGCCCTGACCTGCACGGCGCGGTGACGCGGCGGCGGGACGCCGTGCCCGGCACGAGGCGGGCACGGCGTCCGGTCCACGGGACGGCTTTGGTCCACGACCCGGACCGGGAGCACCATGGGGCGTGCCCACCGCGCTGCTGCTGGAGAACCTCCACCCCCAGGCCCGCCAGATCCTCGAGACGGCCGGCTTCGACGTCGTCACCCGGACGGGTGCGCTCGACGAGGGCGAGCTGATCGAGGCCCTCGCCGGCGTCCAGGTGCTCGGGATCCGCTCGAAGACGCACGTGTCGGCCGAGGTGCTCGCCGCCGCGCCCGACCTCGAGGTCGTCGGGGCGTTCTGCATCGGGACCAACCAGATCGACCTGCACGCGGCCGCGGACCGCGGCGTCGCCGTGTTCAACGCGCCCTTCTCGAACACGCGGTCGGTCGTCGAGATCGCGATCGCCGACATCATCGCGCTGACCCGCCGGCTCACGGTGCTCGACACCGAGATGCACGCGGGTGTCTGGAACAAGTCCGCCACGGGCGCCCACGAGGTCCGCGGGCGGACGCTCGGCATCATCGGGTACGGCAACATCGGCACGCAGCTGTCCGTGCTCGCGGAGAACCTCGGCATGTCGGTGGTCTTCTACGACACCGCCGAGAAGCTCGCCCTCGGCAACGCGCGCCGCATGGACACGCTGGACGAGCTGCTCGAGACGGCCGACGTGGTGACGCTGCACGTCGACGGCCGCTCGGGCAACGCGGGCATGTTCGGTGCCAAGCAGTTCGCGCGCATGCGCCCCGGGGCCGTCTTCCTCAACCTGTCGCGCGGGTTCGTCGTCGACTACGCCGCGCTGCGCGAGGCGGTGCTGTCCGGCCACGTCGCGGGCGCCGCGGTGGACGTCTTCCCCGTGGAGCCCAAGCGCAAGGGGGACCCGTTCGAGTCGGAGCTGCGCGGCCTGCCGAACGTCATCCTCACCCCGCACACCGGCGGGTCGACCGAGGAGGCGCAGGAGGCCATCGGCCGGTTCGTCGCGAACAAGGTGCGCGACCACCTCGCCACCGGCTCGACGAACCTGTCCGTCAACCTGCCCAACCTCGCCCTCGACCAGCGTCCCGACGCCCACCGCATCGCCTACCTGCACCGCAACGTGCCGGGCGTGCTGGCAACCATCAACGCCACGCTCGCGGAGCACGGCGTGAACATCGAGGGCCAGCTCCTGGCGACGCGCGGCGAGCTGGGGTACGTCGTCACCGACGTGAGCACGCTCATCGACCCCGCCGTCGTCCAGGCGCTGGCCGGCCGGCCCGAGTCGCTGCGCCTGCGGCTGCTGTCCTGACAGCGCGCGCCGGCTCCTGCGCACGCACACCAGCGGCGCGTCACCTCCCGAGGGGTGACGCGCCGCTGGTCGTGGCGCACGTGCGCCACGCGGGCGCACCGGGCCGGTCGGTCAGGCGGAGCCCGACTTGCGCTGGAACCGCCGCTGCGTGGGGCCGGCGGTCTCGGAGCCGTGCACCTGGCCCGTGTTGCGCGTGCCGTCGGCCGTGCGGTGGCCCTGCGTCTTCTTGCGCTCGAGCGCCTCGCGGAACCGGGCCTTCGCCTCGTCGCTGGCCGCGTTCGGCCGGTCGTCGTTCACCATGGGGGCACCTCCGTCGTCCTCGGGAGACCCCAGGGTGCCGGACGGCGACCGATGGCACCAGTCGATACCCCCGCCGGCGAGCCGGACGACCCCGGCCGAGCGCCCTGCGGCTCGTCCTGCCGGGCGGCTGCTCAGCGGGCGGGCTCGTCCGCCGACGCGCCGGCGGCGGCGTCCGCCGCGCCCTGCTGCTCCCGCTCCGCGCGGAGCACCGTGATGGCCGCCTCGAAGTCGTCGAGCGAGTCGAAGGCCTGGTACACGCTCGCGAAGCGCAGGTACGCGACCTCGTCCAGCTCCCGCAGCGGCCCCAGGATCGCGAGGCCGATCTCGTAGGCGTCGATCTCGGCCGAGCCGGCGGAGCGCAGCGTCTCCTCGACCTTCTGCGCGAGCAGCGCGAGGTCGTCCTCGCTGACGGGACGACCCTGGCACGCCTTCCGGACGCCGTTCGCGATCTTCTCGCGGCTGAACGGCTCCGTCGCGCCCGAGCGCTTGACGACCGACAGGCTGGCCGTCTCGACCGTCGTGAACCGGCGGTGGCAGCTGGGGCACTGGCGACGCCGCCGGATGGAGGACCCGTCGTCGGACGTACGGGAGTCGACGACCCGCGAGTCGGTGTGCCGGCAGAACGGACAGTGCACGAGGGACCTCTCGGGAGCGGCGTGCCGCGGCCGCCGGGGCGCCCGTCGACCGGTAGGACGTGGTGACGGTAGGCCGTGCGGAGAACGGTCGCAAGCACGACCGCCGGTGCGCCCGCCGCGGCCGGTCGGCGTGGGCCCTGCCGGCACGCCCGTCCGCGCGGGTGCCCGCGGCACACGTGCCCGGGTCCGACGGAGGCACGCGTGCCTCCGGGCCCGACGGAGGCACGCGTACCTCCGGGTCCGACCGGACGCTCAGCGGGCGGGGACCACGACCGTCTGCCCGGCCTGCAGCCCGCCCGCCGGCAGCTCGTTCAGCTCCATGAGCTGCAGCACCACGTCGCGCACGTCGTCGCCGGGGCCGGCGACCGCGGCGGCCAGGCCCCAGAGCGTCTCCCCCGGCGCCACCACGACGCGCTCCACCTCGGTCCCGCCCCGCGGGCCGTCCGCCCGGGCCGACAGCGCGGCGCCACCGACGCCCGACGCGACCGCGAGCGTGAGCGCCAGCAGCCAGACGACGAGGCGGCCGCGCGCCGTGAGCCGCAGCGGGGCCTCCGCCGCGGTCGTGCGCGCCACCCGTGCCGACGGGCGCCCGGGGGCCGCTCGCCCCGCCCCGCCCGTCGGTCCGGCCGTCGTCCCGGCCGCGATCCGGCCCGGTGCGATCGTCATCGCGCTCATGTCCTGTCCTCCGTCGTCTCGAACACCTGTTCGTCGAACGCCTGTACGAGTTCTAGCAGACGCCTCCGACATCCGTCGAGACACGCTCGAACAGATGTTTGATCCGGCACCCGTGCACCCCTAGGCTGGGGCGCGTCACGAAGTGCACCACCGACCACCGACACGGCCCCCTGACCAGCACGGACGCGGCGGGCGGCGCGGCGGCAGGGCCGCGGGACGCACGGCAGGGACGGCCGGAGCACGGACCGGGCAAGGACCAGCAAGGACCGAGCAGGGACCAGCGCAGGGATCAGGAGGCGCCGTGGGCGTGCAGGGCGGGACCAGGACGGCCGCGACGGCCGCGCAGGACGTCACGAGCGCCGCGGCGACGGTCGTCGAGCTCGGCGCCGACGGGGCCTCCGACGGGCTCACGGCGCGCCAGCGCCTCGTCCTCGACACGATCCGCGCGTCGGTGGAGGCCCGCGGGTACCCCCCGAGCATGCGCGAGATCGGCGACGCGGTCGGCCTCACGAGCCCCTCGAGCGTCAAGCACCAGCTCACCGCGCTCGAGCGCAAGGGCTTCCTGCGTCGCGACCCGCACCGGCCGCGCGCGATCGAGGTCGTGCAGCCGGACGACGCGCGGACCGTCGGCACGCTGCCCCCCGCCCGCGGCGTCGACCTGGGCACGGACGCGCCCGAGCGCGACGGCGCACCGGCCCCGTCCTACGTGCCGGTGGTCGGGCGGATCGCCGCCGGCGGGCCGATCCTCGCGGAGCAGGTCGTCGAGGACGTGTTCCCGCTCCCCCGGCAGCTGGTCGGCGAGGGAGACCTCTTCCTCCTGCGGGTCGCGGGCGACTCGATGGTCGACGCGGCGATCTGCGACGGCGACTGGGTCGTGGTGCGCCGCCAGCCGGTCGCGGAGAACGGCCAGATCGTCGCGGCCATGATCGACGGCGAGGCGACCGTGAAGACGTTGAAGCGCACCGACGGGCACGTGTGGCTCCTGCCGCACAACCCCGCCTACTCCCCCATCCTGGGCGACGAGGCCACCGTCCTCGGCCGCGTGGTCAGCGTGCTGCGCAGCCTCTGACGGACGTCGGGCCGCACGACGCGGGCCGGACGGCGACCTCCTCGCCGTCCGGCCCGCGTCGTGCGCAGTGCCTCGTCCCCGTCAGAACCCGAAGCGCCGCGCGACGGTGCGGACGGCCTCGGCGGAGCGCCGCAGCCCCAGCAGCTCGTCGGACGACATCGGCACCTCGAGGCGCTCGGCGACGCCCGAGGCACCCACGACCGTCGGCACGCTCAGGCAGACGTCGGAGATCCCGAGGTAGCCGTCGAGCAGCGACGACACGGGCAGGATGCGCTGCTCGTCCTTCAGGACGGCCTCGATGATGCGCGAGCCCGCCAGCGCGATCGCGTAGTTGGTCGCGCCCTTGCCCTCGATGATCCGGTACGCCGACTCGACGACCTCGTGCGCGATGGCCTCGCGCACCTCGCTCGTGAGCGGCCCGTGGCCCCCGACGCCCGGCCACTCGAGCAGCGGCACCGCGCCGATCGACGCCGAGCTCCACAGCGGCAGCTCGCTGTCGCCGTGCTCACCGGCCACGTACGCGTGCACGTTCTGCACCGCCACGCCGGTGTGCCGCGCGATGAGGTAGCGCAGGCGCGAGGAGTCGAGCACGGTGCCCGAGCCGAAGAGCTGGGCCGGCGGCAGCCCCGAGATCTGCAGCGAGGCGTACGTGACGACGTCGACGGGGTTCGTCACCATGACGTAGACCGCGTTCGGGGCCACCTCGACGATCCCCGGCAGCACCTTGCGCACGAGCGAGATGGTCGCCTCGGCGAGGTCGAGGCGCGACTGACCGGGCCGCTGCTTGGCGCCGGCCGTGAAGACCACGACGTCGCAGTCGGCGAGCACCGACACGTCGTCCGACCCCACCACCTCGGCCATCGACATGAACTGGATGCCGTGGCTGAGATCGAGGACCTCCGCCTCGACCTTCTGCCGGTTGACGTCGAGCAGCGCGACCGTGCGGGCCGCGCCGCGCATCAGCGCCGCGTAGGCCATGGTCGAGCCGACCGCGCCGGCCCCGACGATGCCGAGCTTGGACGTGCGGCGCTGCGGCGTCGGCACGGCCAGCGTGCCGTCGTCGCCCTCGGGCTCCTGCGTCATGGCGATCGTTCCCCTCGTCACGGGCTCCGCTGCACACGGTGCGCACCCACCCGGAAGCGCGTCCCCTGGCAGGCTAACCGGACGCGGACAGACGTCGCAGCGCGGCGAGCACGACGTCCCGGTCGGTCGTGCGCCAGAACGGCGGCATCGAGCGCCGCAGGAACTCGCCGTAGCGCGCCGTCTCGAGGCGAGGGTCGAGGACGGCGACCACACCGCGGTCGTCGCCCGAGCGCACGAGCCGACCGGCGCCCTGCGCGAGCAGCAGCGCCGCGTGCGTCGCGGACACCGCCATGAACCCGTTGCCGCCGGCCGCGGCGACCGCGTCCGACCGGGCCGAGCGCACGGGGTCGTCCGGGCGCGGGAACGGGATGCGGTCGATGAGGACGAGCCGGCACGCGGGGCCCGGCACGTCGACGCCCTGCCACAGCGACAGCGTGCCGAACAGGCACGTCGGCTCGTCCGCGGCGAACCGCGCCACGAGGGTCGGCAGCTGGTCGTCGCCCTGCAGCAGCACGGGAACGTCGAGGCGCGCGCGCATCGCCTCGGCCGCGACCTGGGCGGCGCGGCGGGAGGTGAACAGGCCCAGCGTGCGCCCCCCGGCTGCCTCGACGAGGGTCGCGATCTCGTCGAGCTGGGCGTCCGTGGCCGGCTCGCGACCGGGCGTGGGCAGCCGACGCGCGACGTAGCAGATGCCCTGTCGCGGGTAGTCGAACGGGCTGCCCACGTCGAGCCCGCGCCAGCGCCCCGCGTCCGCGCGTCCGGGGTCCGCGCGCGTGCTCCCGGCGCCGGGCGTGGCCGTGCCCGCACCCGCCTCCGTCACGGTGCCTGCGGAGCGCACCTGCGCCGGGCCGGTCGGCGCGGCGTCGGTGCGTCCCGCGAGCCCGAGGGCGCGGGCGACGGGGTCGAACGAGCCGCCGAGCGCGAGCGTCGCGGACGTGAGCACCCCCGTCCGCCCGGCCAGCAGCTGGGTGCGCACGAGGCCGTCGACGGCCAGCGGGGCGGCGTGCAGCCGGGTGGTCACCTGACCGCGCCGGTCCTCGCCGCGCGCGCACCACAGCACGGTGTGACGCAGGTCGTCGGGGTCGGCGGCCATGCGCTCGGCCGTCTCGAACAGCGCCAGCATGGCGGCGTTCGCCATCTTGATGCCGCCCTCCGCGCCGTCGCGGCCCTTGGTGGACGCGTCCGGCTTGAGCACGGTGAGCAGCGTGCGTGCCGCGTCCCGGACCGCCGCGACGGCGAGCCGGGCCTCCTCGGGCAGCCCGTCGGGGAAGCGCCCCTCGGGCAGGGGCACCACCACGCTCGCGAGGTGCTGCGCGGCGGTGTCGAGGTCGGTCGTCGGGACGCCGCCGTGCCGCCGGGCGAGCCGGGCGGCGTGGTCGATCGTGGCGACCGAGAGCTCCGCCGTGGCCTGCGCCGTGACCCGGTCGGTGAGCTCGTGCGCCTCGTCGACGACGAGGACGTCGTGCTCCGGCAGGACGTTGGGCGAGCCGGTGGCGGCGATGCCCAGCATCGCGTGGTTGGTGACCACGACGTCCGCCTCGCGCGCCCGTGCCCGCGCGGCGTCGGGGAAGCACTCCTGGAGCATCGGGCAGCTCGATCCCAGGCACTCCATGGCCGTCACCGACACCTGCCGCCACGCGCGGTCCGCCACGCCGGGCACGAGGTCGTCGCGGTCGCCGGTCGTGGTCTCCTGCGCCCACTCCCGCACCCGCACAACCTGCTCGCCGAGCGTCTCGCGGTCGCCCTCCTCGGCCGCGGGCGCCGGGTGGTCGGCCGCGCCGGGCCGCTCGGGCACGTCGAACAGCGCGCCCTGGTCGTCGTCGGGGTAGCCGCCCGCGACCTTGTGCACGCAGAGGTAGTTGTGCCACCCCTTGAGCAGCGCGATGTCCGCGGGCCGCGGCAGGCGGCCCGCGAGCGCCTGGGTCACGAGCGGGAGGTCGCGCGTCATGACCTGGCGCTGGAGCGCGAGCGTCGCGGTCGAGACGACGACGCGCTCGTCCTCCGTCACGGCGTGACGGACCGCCGGCACGAGGTAGCCGAGCGACTTGCCCGTGCCGGTGCCGGCCTGGACGAGCAGGTGCTCCCCGCCCGCGAGCGCGTCCGCGACCGCGAGCGCCATGGTGTGCTGGCCCTCGCGCCGGCCACCGCCGAGCGCGCCGACGGCCAGGTCCAGCAGCTCCTCGACGGACGCGTGGGCAGCGGCGGCGCGGGCCGCCCGCGTACCGTCCCGGGGTGCGTCAGCCGCCGCGGGCGTGGGGTCGGACGTCCGGGCCTGGTGCACCGCGTCAGCGTAGTCGCGGCCGCCGACCCTCCCCGCCCGTCATCCCCCGGCGGCCACGCCGGCACCCGCGGGCAGGTGCCGCGACCACCAGCCGAGCAGGTGCTCGAACCGGCTCACGCGGTGGCGCGGGCGTCCCGAGCGGGTGAGCTCGTGCCCCTCCCCGGGGAACAGCAGCAGCTCCGCCTCGACGCCGCGGCGGCGCAGCTCGACGAACCAGCGCTGCCCCTGCTCGACCGGGCAGCGCCAGTCCTGCTCGGAGTGCACGACGAGCGTCGGCGTGCGGACGCGCCCGACGTGCGCCATCGGCGACTGCGCGGCGACGGCGGCGAGCCCCTCGGGGGTCCCGTGGTCGCCGACGTACTCGAGCCCGAACCACCAGCCGATGTCGGCCGAGCCCGTGAAGCTCACCGGGTCGAGGAACCCCCGCTCCACCACGGCGGCCGCGAACCGGTCGGTGCGGGTGGTCAGCCAGGCCGTGAGGTACCCGCCGTAGGAGCCGCCGAGCGCGCCCGTGCGAGCCCCGTCGAGCACGTCGGGGTGCTGCGCGAGCGCCCCGTCGAGCAGCGCGAGGACGTCGTCGGTGTCCACCGTGCCGAACGCCTGCCGGATCGCGCGCCCGTGGGCCCGCCCGAACCCCGCGGACCCGCGCGGGTTGCCCAGGACGACGGCGTACCCGGCGCCGGCGAGCACCTGCGCCTCGTCGAACAGCGCGTGCGTGTACTGCGCGAACGGGCCGCCGTGGATCATCAGCAGGGTCGGGTGCGGCCCCGCGCCCCACCGCTCGGGATCGGGCGTGACGAGCCAGCCGTGCACCTCGTAGCCGTCGGGCGACGTCGCCGTCAGGTCGAGCGGCCGGCGCACGCGTCCCGTCGCGCGCAGCGGCGCGGACCAGTCGGCGAGGGTCGCGACGGCGCCCGTGCCCGGGTCGACCCGCAGCACCGCGCCGGACGTCACGGGGCCGGCGGCCGTGACCACGGCGGGTCCGCCCGCGACCGGTGCGTCCGCGCCGAGCACCACGTGGGGCGCGTCGAGCAGCGTGCGCAGCGTGCCGTCGTCGCCCACGTGGGCGAGCGTGACCGCACCCCGCTCCTCGACCGCGACGAGGGCACCGTCCTCGAGCGGCACGAGCACCGCGTCGGACAGGTCGGTCGTCTCCGGGTCCGTGAGCCGCCGGGCGACGCCCGCGGCCCGCGTCGCCGCACCGGTGCCCGTCAGCGGCAGCCGGTACAGGCCGGTCAGCGCCGCCACGGTGTCCTGGCCGTCGGGCCCGAGGTCGCGGGCGTGCAGCCACAGCGCGGCGCCGTCGGCGGTGGGGCGGACCCCGGCGACCTGCAGCGTGCTCCCGGCGTCGGCGTCCGTGAGCGCCGGCAGCGCCGCGGCGTCGGTGCCGCGCTCACGTGCCGGCACGACGACGGCGTCCCGGCGCACGTCCCGCTCGCGCCCCGCGTGCCGCGTGCACGTCGCGACGAGCGCGTCGCCGTCGGGGAGCCAGCGCGGGTCCGTGACGTCCCACGCGCCGGAGGTGAGCGCCACGGGCTCCGGGAGCGCGTCCGTGGCGCCCGGGTCGGCCGGCACGGTGAGCACGTGCACGTGCTGCGGCCGGTCGTGCACGAAGCCCACCCCGTCCATCCGGTAGCGGAACGTCGTGACGTGCCGCGGCGCCTCGGCGGACGGGTCGCCACCGGGCGCGTACCGCCCGTCCTCGGGGACGCGCGCCACGTACGCGAGCCGCTCGCCGTCGGGCGAGAAGCACGGTGCGGAGACGCCGAGGGGCGCGTCCGTCAGGGGCACCGGCTCGCCCCCGGTCGCCGCGACGAGGTGGGCCTGCGCCGGCCCCCCGGTCAGCGGCGCGCGGCAGAAGGCGACCCAGCGGCCGTCCGGCGACACGACGGGGGCCGTGTCACGGTGCCCGTGGGTCAGCCGGCGGGCGCGGCCCGTGCCGGACCCGTCCGGGCCGTCGGCGGCCGACTCGTCGGCCGCGCTCGCGTCCACCGGGACGAGCCACAGCTCGCCGCGGTAGGCGTCGAGGGACGTGTCGGGCCCGACGACTGCGACGACGGCGGCGCTGCCGTCGGGCAGCAGGGCGGGCGCGCCGGGGGTGCGCAGGAGGTCCAGGTCGGCGGGGATCACCCACGCACCCTAGGCACGCTCCCCCCGACGCGCGGAACCCGGCACGCCGGGCCCGTGGGGGCCCCGCGCACCGGGTCCGGTGCCGTGCACGGGAGCGCTCAGGCGCCGCGGACCGCCACGCGCTCGAGCTCGGCCGCCAGGTCCGCGTCGACGCGCGCCCGCAGGACCGTGCCGTCGCCCGTGTGCTCCTCGTGGTCGATGTCGCCGTGCTCGTGCACGCGGCTGACCAGGTCGCCGCGGTCGTACGGGACCACGACGTCGACGCTCACGCCGGGCCGCGGGAGCTGGTCGGCGACGAGCGCCTGCAGCTCCGCGATCCCCTCGCCGGTGTGCGCCGAGACCACGACCGAGTGCACCTCGCGCGACCGCAGCCGCGCGACCACGTCCGGCGCCGCGAGGTCCGCCTTGTTGAGCACGACGATCTCGGGCACGTCCATCGCGCCGGGGATGTCGGCGAACACGTGCCGCACCGCGGCGATCTGCCCCTCGGGGTCCGGGTGCGACGCGTCCACGACGTGCAGGATCAGGTCGGCGTCCGCGACCTCCTCGAGCGTCGACCGGAACGCCTCGACGAGCTGGTGCGGCAGCTGCCGCACGAAGCCCACGGTGTCCGCGAGCGTGTACACGCGGCCGTCGGACGTCTCCGCCCGCCGGACCGTCGGGTCCAGCGTCGCGAACAGCGCGTTCTCGACGAGCACGCCCGCGTTCGTCAGCCGGTTGAGCAGCGAGGACTTGCCCGCGTTGGTGTAGCCCGCGATCGCCACGGACGGGATCGCGTTGCGCTTGCGCGAGGCGCGCTTCGTCTCGCGCGCCGGCGCCATGGCGGCGATCTCGCGACGCAGCTTCGACATCCGGTTGCGGATGCGCCGGCGGTCCAGCTCGATCTTCGTCTCACCCGGTCCGCGCGAGCCCATCCCCGCACCCGCGCCGCCGACCTGGCCGCCGGCCTGCCGGCTCATCGACTCGCCCCAGCCGCGCAGGCGCGGCAGGAGGTACTCGAGCTGGGCCAGCTCGACCTGCGCCTTCCCCTCCTTCGACTTCGCGTGCTGCGCGAAGATGTCGAGGATCAGGGCGGTGCGGTCGACGACCTTCACGCGGACGACGTCCTCCAGGGCACGGCGCTGCGACGGTGCGAGCTCGCCGTCGACCACGACGGTGTCCGCACCGACGGCCGCGACCACGGTCGCGAGCTCGGCCGCCTTGCCCGATCCGAGGAACGTGCTCGGGTCGGGGCTGCGACGCCGCTGCAGCAGGCCGTCGAGCACCTGGGAGCCGGCCGTCTCGGCCAGCGCCGCGAGCTCCCGCAGGGAGATCTCGGCCTCCTCGGCCGATCCGGAGCCCCACAGGCCCACGAGCACGACGCGCTCGAGGCGCAGCTGCCGGTACTCGACCTCGGTGACGTCCTCGAGCTCGGTGGACAGCCCGGAGACGCGGCGCAGCGAGGTGCGCTCCTCGAGGTCGAGCTGGTCGCCGTCGAACGTCGTGTGCGTCGTCCCGCCCGCCTGCACGGCGGTCCCGGCACGGGCCAGCACACGAGCGACGACGTCGTCGGCCACCTCCTGAGCGGTGCGCGCCGGCGCCTGCGGCGCCTCGGGGGTGGTGTGCTGTCGGTCGTCCACGCGTGTCCTCTCGTCCGCAGATCAGGGGTGTCCAGCCTCGCACCGCTGCCCCGACCGGGCGAGATTTTTCGCTTCAGGCGCAGCGCGGGCCCGCGGCTAGGGTCGGCGGATGCACACCCCGGACGCGTCGGACCACTACTTCACGGCACGCCCCGCCTCGGCGGACGAGCGGCGCAGCGTCGCCGTGCAGATCGCCGGCCGGGACGTCACCGTCGAGACGGCCGGCGGCGTCTTCTCCCCCGACCACGTCGACCTCGGCACGCAGGTGCTGCTCCGCACGGTCCCGGGGCCGCCCGCGACCGGTGACCTGCTCGACCTCGGCTGCGGCTGGGGGCCCGTGGGGCTCACCCTGGCCCTCTCCGCGCCGGACGCGCGGGTGTGGGCCGTGGACGTCAACGAGCGCGCCCTCGACCTCGTGCGGCGCAACGCCGCGCGGCTCGGGGCGTCGAACCTCGTCGCGGCGCGGCCCGAGGAGGTCCCCGCGGACGTGCGCTTCGCCACGGTGTGGTCCAACCCGCCCGTGCGCATCGGGAAGCCGGCGCTGCACGCGCTGCTCGCCGACTGGCTGCCGCGGCTCGCGCCCGACGGCGACGCGTGGCTGGTGGTGGGCAAGAACCTCGGCGCCGACCCGCTGCAGCGCTGGCTGGCGTCGGACGCTCCCGACGGTGCGGGCCTGGGCCTGTCGGTCGAGCGCGTCGCGAGCGCGAAGGGATTCCGCGTGCTGCGGGTACGGCGATGAGCGAACCTCCGGCGCACGCCGAGGACCTGTGGCGCGCACGCCGGACGACGACCGTCTCGCTCGTCTCGCTGGTCGTGCTGGTCGCGTTCGAGTCGTTCGCCGTGACGACCGTGATGCCGGGCGTCGCCGACGCGCTCGACGGGCACGCCCTCTACGCGTTCGCGTTCGCGGGGCCGCTGGCGACGGGCGTCGTCGGCATGGTGGTCGCCGGTGCGTGGTCGGACCGGGCCGGCCCCTTCCGCCCCTTCGTCGCCGGGGCCGCGCTGTTCGTCGCCGGGCTCGTCGTGGCCGGCGCGGCCGCGTCGATGCCCGTGCTCGTCGCGGGGCGGCTCGCGCAGGGTCTGGGCGGTGGGGCGGTGAACGTGACGGTCATCGTCACGCTCGCCCGCGCGTACCCGGCGGTGCTCCACCCTCGTGCGTTCGCGTGGATCTCCGCGGCGTGGGTCCTGCCCTCGCTCGTGGGGCCGACGGTCGCCGGGCTGATCGCGCAGGCCGCCGGCTGGCGCTGGGTGTTCCTGGCCGTCGCGCTCCTGGTCGTGCCGACGGGACTGCCGGTGGTACGCACGCTGCGGCCGCTCGGGCCGCCGGAGCGGGCGGCCGGTGCCCCGTCGGCCGGCCGCCGGCGCATTGTCTTCGCGGCGCTCGTCGCGGCGGCCGTCCTCGCCCTGAACCTCGCCGTCGAGCTGCCCGCGGCCCCGGCGGCGGCGCTGGCCACGGCGGCGGGCGCCGCGGCTCTCCTCGCGGTCCGCCCCCTCCTGCCGGCGGGCACCCTGCGCGCGCGGCGGGGCCTGCCGAGCGTGATCACGACGCGCGCGCTCGTGTCCGGCGCGTTCCTCGGCTCCCAGGCGTACGTGCCGTACCTCCTGGTCAGCCGGGACGGGTGGGGGCCGGCCGCGAGCGGGCTCGCCCTCACCACGGCCTCCCTGGCCTGGTCCGGGACGTCCGCCGTGCAGGGCCGGCTGGGCGCCCGCCTCGCGAGCCGCGACGCCGTCCGGATCGGGACGGGCCTCGTCGCCGTCGGGGTGCTCGGCGCCCTGCTGACCGCGTGGGCCGGCCTGCCGCCCGCCGTCCTCGTGGCGGCGTGGACGTCCTGCGGCGCAGGGATGGGGCTGGCGTCCTCGCGGATCAACGTGCTGCTGCTGGCCTACTCCGAGCCCGGCACGCAGGGCACGAACAGCTCCGCGCTGTCGATCAGCGACGCGGTGGGCGCGGCGGTCGCGCTCGCCGCGAGCGGCGTGCTGTTCGCGCTGGTGTCCGGCACGTCCGGGACGCACGGCCCCGGCGCGTCAGCGGATGCCGCCGCGGTCGGGACCGCCGGGTTCGCGGTGGCGTTCGGGTTCACCGCCGCGCTCGCCGTGGGGGCGGTGCTCCTCGCGCCGCGGGTCGGTACGCCCCCGGGCGAGGGCACAGGCGACGCGGGCGGCGACCGTCAGCCGGGGGCGGGCAGCGCCGAGGCGACGGCCGCGAGCACCTGAGCCGTCGTCGGCACGCCGTCCGCACGCCGCACGACGCGACCGTCCGCGTCGAGCACCGCCACCGTCGGCGTGCTGGTCACGGCCAACCGGGCGGCCAGCTCCGGCGCGTCGGCGACGTCCCGCTCGACGTGCACGACGCCGGGCACGGTGCGCGCGACCTCGGCCAGCACGCGCCGCGTCGCCCGGCACGGCGCGCAGAACGCCGTGGACACCTGCAGGAGCGTCGCGCGCGCGCCGAGCGTCGCACCCACCTCGGCAGGGGTCAGCACGTCGCCGGGTCCACCGGCACGCACGTCGGGCGCGGCGCTCACGCGAGCAGCGCCGCCAGGTCCACGGACGCCTCGGCGACGAGCACCGCCGGGCCGGCGAGCTCCGCGTGCGGCGTGCCGACGCCGGGCGTGAGGGTCACGCGCAGCGTGCCGCCCGGTACCTCGACGAACCACACGTCCGGCGCCCCGGCGCCGCCGTACGCGCGGACGGCCGCGGCCGCCGCGACGGCGCCCGTGCCGCAGGACTGCGTCTCCCCCACACCGCGCTCGTGCACGCGCATGCGCACGCGTCCGGCCGGCGCGCCGTCCGGCAGCGACTCCTCGCCGAGCGGGACGACCAGCTCGACGTTCGTGCCCTCGGCCGGCACCGGGGTGACCACGGGGGCCCGGGTGAGGTCCGCGCGCACGAGGTCGGCCCCCGTCGCGAGGACGACCACCGTGTGCGGGTTGCCCACGTCGACGCCGAGCCCCGGCCTCGTCACGTCCAGCCCGCCGACCTCGACCTCGGCGTCACCGCCGCCCGCGAGCGCGGTCGCACCGCCGGGCAGCGTCACGGGGCCCATGTCGACGGCGAACCACGCGTCGTCGCCGACCCCGACCGGCACGTCGACCGCGCGCACGGCACGCACGCCGGCGCGCGTGCCGACCGCGAGGTCGCCCGTCTCCGGCCGCCAGAGCCCGAGCCGCTCGAGGTAGCGCGCGAACACGCGCACCCCGTTGCCGCACATCTGCGCGACCGAGCCGTCGGCGTTGCGGTAGTCCATGAACCAGGCCGTGGTCCGCGTGTCGGCCGGGGCGTCGGGCACGTGCGCGGTCGCGACGAGGCGGATCAGGCCGTCAGCGCCGAGACCGCCCCGGCGGTCGCAGAGGCGACGCACGAGCTCGGCGGTCACGTCGAGCGCACCGTCGCGGTCGTCGACGAGCACGAAGTCGTTGCGCGTGCCGTGGCCCTTGGTGACGTCGACGCGGCCGAGGCCGGCGGACGCGGGCGCCTGGACGGGGACGGGCACGGTCATGAGCCCAGGGTACGGCGCATGGACGGCGCATCCGTGGGCGCCGCGAGCGTGCCCGCGTCGGCGCGGCGGACGAGGTCGAGCGCGTGCTCGACGAGCTCCGGGTCCTGCGCGTCGAGCCAGTGCACCCGTGGGTCGCGGCCGAACCAGCCCATCTGCTTGCGCGCCAGCCGCCGGGTCGCGGCGGTGGTCTCGGCCCGTGCCCCCGCCTCGTCGAGCTCGCCGCGCAGCTGCGCCGCCGCCTGGGCGTACCCGACGGCCCGCGCGGCGGTCCGGCCCAGCCCGTGCGCGAGGAGCCGCTCGACCTCCGCGAGCATCCCGCCGTCCCACATCCGGTCGACCCGCCCGGCGACGCGGGCGTCGAGCGTCGGCCGGTCGCAGTCGAGCCCGATCTGCACGGCGGGCACCGCGTACTCGTGCCGCGGCAGCGACGCCGAGTACCGGCGCCCGGTCAGGGCGATCACCTCGAGCGCGCGGACGATCCGGCGCGCGTTGCGCGGCCCGATGCCCTCCGCGGCGACGGGGTCGGCCGCGGCGAGCTCGTCGTGCAGCCTGCGCGCCCCCTCGGCCTCGACGCGCGCCTCGAGCGCGGCCCGCACGTCGGGGTCCGTGCCGGGGAACTCGAGGTGGTCGAGCAGCGCGCGCACGTAGAGCCCCGAACCGCCGACCACGACGGGGCGCACGCCGCGCGCGCGCAGGTCCGCGACGACCGCGCGCGCCTGTTCCTGGTAGTCCGCGACCGACGCCTCCTCGCGCGGGTCCAGCACGTCGAGCAGGTGGTGCGGCACGCCGCGGCGCTCCGCCGGCGGGACCTTCGCCGTGCCGACGTCCATGCCGCGGTAGAGCTGGAGGGCGTCGGCGTTGACGACCTCGCCGCCCAGCGCCTGCGCCAGCGCGAGGCCGAGGTCGGACTTGCCGGTGGCCGTCGGCCCGACCACCGCGACGACGAGCGTCACGACGTCGCTCCCGCCGGCTCGACGCGCCAGCACGCGGCGCCGTGCGCGGCACCGCGCCACACGTCGTCGTGGCAGGCGACGGTCCGCGCGACGCCCCCGGACGCGTCGAGCGCCCCGACGAGGACCTGCCACGGCGCCCAGCCGCTCACCGCGAGCGCCTCGGCCGCCACGGGGTCGAGCCCCGCGAGCACGTCCCGCGCGCGCCGCCCGCCGCCCGCGACGGCGTCGGCCACCGCGGCGTCGACGGCGGGCGCCGCCGGGTCCTCCGCGAGCGGTGCGTCGGGACCGTGCCGCGCGGAGCCCGAGCCGACGACCACGAGCACGGTCGGGCCGTCGGCGCACAGCCGCGCACCCGCGTCGCGCAGCGCGGCCGCGTCGCGCGTGCCGACCTCCACGACGTGCACCGGGCGGGTCCCGTCGCCCGCCCGCAGGACGAGCTGGAGGCCGACCGCCGCGGGCACGGCGAGCGCTCCCGCGGCCGGCGCGGGGCCGGCGCGCGGCGCCTCGAGCGTGAGCGTCGGCACGGGCCACCCGATGAACGCGTCGGGGACGCCGACCGCGGCGGCCCCCGGACGCACGGCGCCCACCACCGCCCGGTCCGCACGGCCGGGCGCCACGACGACGACGCGCGCGCTGCCGTCGGCCACGGTGGCGAGGGCGCCCGCGACAGCCGCGAGCGCGGCGTCCCGGAGCACGACGAGCCCGGGCTCGTCGGACGCGCCGCCCGCCGCCCCGGGCAGGAGCAGCACGGTGTCGGGGACGAGCGCGGCGGCGACGAGCACGCGACGACCGTAGCCGCACGGCGCCGCGGGTCGCGCACCCGCCCCGGCACCCGCGCCGCCGGGCGCCGGGTGGCACGGATCGCCGCGTCGGCACCGCCGGGTAGGGTCGTGCGCATGGTGTCGTTCGGGGATCGCGCACGCCGCTGGTGGGGGCGTGGACGGCCGGCGACGCGTGCCGAGGTGTCGGTGGCCCCGGTCGAGGACGGCGAGCTGCACGCCCGTGTCGCCGAGCTGCTGGCACGCGAGCTGGGCACCGCCGAGCACGGGGCGACGACGCCCGCGCCCGTGTCGCCCGCCCGCATCGCCGCGTGGATGTCGGAGAACCAGTTCAGCTACTTCGTCGACAACGACGGCGACCTCGGCGGGCTGTGGCGCGGCCGGCTCTTCTACTTCTTCCTGTTCGGCGAGCAGGCCGAGATCCTCCAGGTGCGCGGGCAGTGGCACCGGGAGCTCGCGATCGAACGGCTCGAGGAGGTGCTCGACCTGTGCAACGAGTGGAACGCCGAGCGCATCTGGCCCAAGGCGTACGTCCGCGTGCGTGACAACGGACGCGTGCACGTGGTGGCCGAGGTCGCGACCGACCTCGAGCACGGCGCGACCGACGCCCAGCTCAGCCAGATCCTCTTCTGCGGCCTGTCGACGGGGAGCATGCTGTTCGACGCGCTCGACGAGCGGTACCCGGACCCGGCCGGGGTCGCCCCGTGACCGCGCCGGGCTGGCTGCTGCGCGTCCTCGGCGGGCTCCCCAAGCCGACCAAGCGCGAGCCCTCGGACGACGAGATGCCGCGTCCCCTGACGCGCGACCGCGTGGCGGACTACCTCCTGGCGCGCGGGTACCGCTTCCTCGTGGACGAGGACGGAGACCTCACGGGCACGTGGGACGGCAGCCGCTTCTGGTTCCTGCTGCTCGGCGAGCAGCAGGAGATCCTGCAGGTGCGCGGCCGGTGGCAGCGGACCCTCCCGCTCGAGCAGCGGCGCGCGCTGGCGCTGGCGATCAACGACTGGAACCGCGAGCGGATCTGGCCCAAGGCGTACGTCCGGGAGGAGGACGGCGCACTGGCCGTCTACGCGGAGGTGTCCGCGGACCTGGAGCCCGGCGTCACGGACGTGCAGCTCGCCCAGCTGCTCGCGTGCGGGCTGGGCACGGGCGTGCAGCTGTTCGCCGCGCTCGAGCCGGTCGTGCCCGCGGAGGGCGGCCCGCCGCCGGACGTGCCCGACAACTGAGCCCGACGAGGCGCCGACGCCCGGACCCCGGCGGCGGACCCGCGGTCAGCGGACCGGGAGCCCGATCGACGGCAGCCCGAGGCTGACCGGCCCCGCCGCCGCGGCACCGGTGCCGCAGCCGCCGCCCGCGCCGCCGTGCGCGTGCTCCTCGGCGCCGGTCGCCCGCCGCTGCCACGCGTCGCCCGCACGTGTGCGGCGCACCGCGAACGAGCCGCCCGTCAGGGCCGAGTCCGCGACGAGGTGGTGCGGCGCCGCGTGCGTCACGTCGACGGTCACGAGGTCCCCGGGGCGGGGCGCGTCCGTCGCCGGCAGGCCCACGGGTAGGGACAGGTGCACGAGGCGGTTGTCGGCCGCGCGGCCGGACAGGCGGGCGGTGGCGCCGTCCTTGCGCCCCTCACCCTCGGCGACGAGCACGTCGACCGTCCGGCCGACCTGCGCCTGGTTCTCCTCCCAGGAGATCCGCTCCTGCAGGGCGACGAGCCGCTCGTAGCGCTCCTGGACCACCGCCTTCGGCAGCTGGTCCGGCAGGTCCGCCGCCGGCGTGCCCGGCCGCAGGGAGTACTGGAAGGTGAACGCGGAGGAGAACCGCGAGGCCTCGACGACCCGCAGGGTCTCGGCGAAGTCCTCCTCGGTCTCCCCCGGGAACCCCACGATGATGTCGGTCGTGATCGCGGCGTCCGGGATGGCGGCGCGCACGCGGTCGAGGATGCCGAGGAACTTCTCGGACCGGTACGAGCGGCGCATGGCGCGCAGCACCCGGTCGGACCCCGACTGCAGCGGCATGTGGAGCTGCGGCATGACCGTCGGCGTCGCGGCCATCGCCTCGATGACGTCGTCCGTGAACGCCGCGGGGTGCGGGGACGTGAAGCGCAGGCGCTCGAGCCCCGGCACGGCGCCCGCGGCGCGCAGGAGCTTGGCGAACGCCTGCCGGTCGCCGAACTCGACGCCGTAGGAGTTCACGTTCTGCCCGAGCAGCGTGACCTCGATCGCGCCCTGCCCGACGAGCGCCTCCACCTCCGTCAGCACCTCCCCGGGCCGGCGGTCGCGCTCCTTGCCGCGCAGGTGGGGGACGATGCAGAACGTGCACGTGTTGTTGCACCCGACGCTGATCGAGACCCAGCCGGCGTAGACCGACTCGCGGCGCGTCGGCAGCGTGGACGGGAACACCTGCAGCGACTCGGCGATCTCGACCTGGGCGCGCGCGTTGTGCCGGGCCCGCTCGAGCAGCGCCGGGAGCACGTCGAGGTTGTGCGTGCCGAACACCACGTCGACCCACGGCGCGCGCTCGACGATGACGGCGCGGTCCTTCTGCGCGAGGCAGCCGCCGACGGCGATCTGCATGCCGGGGCGCGTCCGCTTCTGCCCGGCGAGGCGGCCGAGGTTGCCGTACAGCTTGTCGGCGGCGTTCTCGCGCACCGCGCACGTGTTGATGACGATGACGTCGACGTCCTCCGCGGCGGCATCGGCCGCGGGGGCCGGCACGTAGCCGGCCTCCTCGAGCATGCCGGCCATGTGCTCGGAGTCGTGCACGTTCATCTGGCAGCCGAGCGTCTTCACCAGGTAGGTGCGCGCCCGGTCGGTCGGGGCAGCCGGCAGGGCGGCGTCGGCCGGAGGCAGCGCGACGGCGGGTGCGGGCAGGGTCGTGGACATCGTCCACCAGCGTACGTCCGTGCGTCCCCGGCCCGGACCGGCGGCGCGGGTCGTCCCCCGCGCAGTCGGCGCGCCTCGCGCGGGGCCCTCGAACATGACCGGGGCGTTACCGGTTCGTGACGCAGCGCCGTGGCGGTGGCAACATCCCCCCCGTAGGTTCGGGGCATGGCCGACAGCGTGACCGCCGACCCCGCCACCCCCGTGGCGGCCCGTCCCACCGGCGACCCCCTCCTCGTCCTGAGCGGCGTGAACAAGCACTTCGGCAGCCTGCACGTGCTGCGGGACATCGACCTGACCGTCAACCGCGGCGAGGTCGTCGTCGTCATCGGTCCGTCCGGCAGCGGGAAGTCCACGCTCTGCCGGACCATCAACCGGCTCGAGACGATCGACAGCGGCACCATCACGATCGACGGCGAGCCGATCCCCGCGGAGGGCCGCGCGCTCGCGCGGCTGCGGGCGGACGTCGGCATGGTCTTCCAGTCGTTCAACCTCTTCGCGCACAAGACCGTGCTCGAGAACGTCACGCTCGGTCAGGTGAAGGCCAAGAAGGTCAAGCCCGCACAGGCGCGCCTGACGGCGGCGGAGCTCCTCGAGCGCGTGGGCGTGGCCGACCAGGCCCAGAAGTACCCCGCGCAGCTGTCCGGCGGCCAGCAGCAGCGCGTCGCCATCGCGCGGGCGCTCGCGATGAAGCCCAAGGCGCTGCTGTTCGACGAGCCGACGTCGGCCCTGGACCCGGAGATGATCAACGAGGTCCTCGACGTGATGGTCGGCCTCGCGCGCGACGGCATGACGATGGTCGTGGTCACGCACGAGATGGGCTTCGCCCGGCGCGCGGCCCAGCGCGTCGTGTTCATGGACGCCGGTCGGATCGTCGAGGAGACGGACCCGGAGACGTTCTTCACCGCACCGAGCAGCGAGCGCGCGCGCGACTTCCTGTCGAAGATCCTCACGCACTGACCCGGCGGGCGCCGGCCCCCGGCCGCGCCGCCACCGACGGCACGACCGGCCCGACCCGCCCCGACCGGCGGCGCCACCCGCGCCACCGCGACCGAAGGAGATGCACATGCGATCCGCTCGCACCGGGCTCATCGCCCTGCTGTCCGCGTCCACGCTCGCCCTCGCCGCCTGCTCGGGCGGCGACGCCGGCGGGGCCGAGGAGACCGACGGAGCCGCGGGGGGCAGCACGCCGACAGCGGCCGCCGAGTTCCCCGAGGGCTCGACCATGGCCCGCCTCGCCGAGGAGGGCATCACGATCGGCACGAAGTTCGACCAGCCCCTGTTCGGGCTCGTCGGCCCCGACGGCACGCCCACCGGCTTCGACGTGGAGATCGGCAAGATCGTCGCGGAGAGGCTCGGCGTCGCCGAGGACGACATCGAGTGGGTCGAGACGATCTCGGCCAACCGTGAGCAGTTCATCCAGTCCGGCCAGGTCGACATCGTCGTCGCGACGTACACGATCAACGACACCCGCAAGGAGGTCGTGTCGTTCGCGGGCCCGTACTACGAGGCCGGGCAGTCGATCCTCACGCTGAAGTCCGACGAGGACATCCAGGGCCCGGACGACCTCGCGGGCAAGAGCGTCTGCACCGTCTCCGGCTCCACGCCCGAGAAGAACCTGCTCGAGAACTACCCCGAGGCGAAGGTCCAGGCCCTGCAGGCCTACTCCGACTGCATCGAGCCGCTGCGCAACGGCCAGGTCGACGCGATCAGCACGGACAACGTCATCCTCGCGGGCTTCGCCGCGCAGAACGACGACCTCGAGGTCCGCGGCGACGCCTTCACGAAGGAGCCGTACGGCATCGGGCTCGCGCTCGAGGACACCGAGTTCCGCAACTGGATCAACGACGTCCTCGAGGAGTCCTACGAGGACGGCTCGTGGGAGCAGGCGTGGGAGAGCACCGTCGGCTCGGTGCTCGAGACGCCGGAGCCGCCGGCCGTCGACCGGTACTGAAGCCCCACGGGCGCCCCGCGCCCGTGGTCCGCGCGGGCCGGCACCTCGTGCCGGCCCGCGCGGGTACCGGTCCCCGCCGACGACCGCCGACCGACCCGCCGACCGACCCGCCGACTTCTTCGCGTCGGCCGCTGACCGAGCCGCGCGCCGGCTCCCCGAACCACCCGGAGGACGTGCGTGGACCCCACGGTCATCGTCGACAACGCGCCGGCGTACCTCGCCGGCTTCCGCATGACGCTGCAGCTCACGCTCGTGGCGGGGGCCGGCGCGCTGGTCATCGGGCTCGTCGTCGCGGCCATGCGCGTCGCGCCGCTCGGCTCGCTGCGGCGGGCCGCGGCGGTGTACACCGAGCTGCTGCGGAACATGCCGCTCACGCTGATCTTCTTCTTCACCGTGATCGTGCTGCCGCAGTTCGGGCCGGTCGTGCCGATCGGCTACTGGGCGGCCGTCCTGTGCCTCACCGCGTACACGTCGGCGTTCGTCGCCGAGGCCGTGCGCTCGGGCATCAACTCCGTGGGCGTGGGGCAGGCGGAGGCCGCCCGGGCCATCGGGCTGACGTTCAGCCAGACGCTGACGTCCGTGGTGCTGCCGCAGGCCGTGCGGTCGGTGATCCCCCCGCTGATCAACGTGGTCATCGCCCTGACCAAGAACACGTCCGTCGCGGCGGGCTTCGCCGTGGTGGAGCTGGTCGCCACCGGGCGCCGGCTCGCGCAGAGCAACCCCGCCGACGTCGTGATGATCCTGGTCGGCGTCGCGATCTGCTACCTGGTCATCACGATCCCCGCGGGTCAGCTCGCCGGGGTCCTCGAGCGGAGGGTGGCGTTCGCGCGATGAGCTCGGTCCTGTACGACACGCCCGGCCCGGTCACGCGGCGACGCGAGCGGATCGCCTCCGTGGTCGCCGGCGTCCTCGTCCTCGCGCTGCTCGGGGTCGCCGCCTGGTACGCCGCCGGCCGCGGGATCTTCACCGCCGAGCGGTGGGCCGTGCTCTACGACCCGCCGATGGGCCAGACCGCGTCCGCCGTGTGGAGGAACCTGCTCGTCGACGGCCTGGGGGCCACCCTGCGGGCGGCCGTGGTCGCCGCGCCGCTCGCGCTCCTGCTGGGCCTGGTCCTCGCCGTCCTGCGCACGACCCGGGTGGCCCCGCTGCGCTGGCTCGCGACCGTCGTCATCGAGCTCTTCCGCGGCCTGCCCGTGCTGCTCGTCATGCTGTTCGCCCTGCTGGCGTTCGGTTGGGACGCGTTCCGCGCGGTGGTGTTCGGGCTCGTCGTCTACAACATGGCGATCATCGCCGAGATCGTCCGCGCGGGCCTCGCCTCGCTGCCGAAGGGGCAGACCGAGGCCGCGCTCGCCGTCGGCCTCTCGCGCGGGCAGGCCCTGCGACTCGTGCTCCTGCCGCAGGCGCTGCGCACCATGCTGCCCAGCCTCGTCGCCCAGCTCGTCGTGCTGCTCAAGGACTCCTCGCTCGGCTTCATCGTCGGCTACCAGGAGCTGCTCAAGGTCATCCAGAACAACACGTACTTCTTCGGCAACGCGTCCGTCGTCGCGCTGTTCGTCGTCGGAGCCGGTGTGTACCTGGCGGTCAACATCACGCTGTCGCGCCTCGCGATGCGGCTGCAGGGCCGGTCGCTGCGCACCGCGACGCCCCCGGCCCTCGCCGCGGCCGCGGGCGACGGCGCGCCGGGGCTCGATCCGGAGGGCGCCGTACCGCGCTGAGCGGCGTCCGCGGCTGCGGCGGCGTCTACGGCGGACCGCGGAGACGCGCGCGCGGCGTCAGCCGGCCGTGGCGTCAGCCGGCCGTGGCGCTCGCGCGCAGCTCGCGGACGACCGTCACCTTGATCTCCCCGGGGTAGGTGAGATCGGCCTCGATGCGCCGCGCGATGGCGGTGGCGAGCTGCGGCAGGTCGCGGTCCGTGACCTCGTCCGGCTCGACGACCACCCGCACCTCCCGGCCGGCCGCCATCGCCAGGGCGCGCCGGACGCCGTCGTGGCCTGCCACGAGCGCCTCGAGGCTGCCCATGCGCTCGACGTACTGGTCCACGTCCTGGCGCCGGGCGGCGGGACGCGAGGCCGAGACGGCGTCGGCCGCCTGCACGAGCACCGCCTCGACGGTCGCCGCGGGGACCTCGTCGTGGTGGGCGGCGATCGCGTTGACGACGGCGTCGGACTCGCCGCAGCGGCGCGCGAGGTCCGCACCGACCGCGGCGTGGGTGCCCGCGACCTCGGCGGTCAGGGCCTTGCCGACGTCGTGCAGGAACGCGCCGCGGCGGGCCACGTCGACGTCCGCGCCGAGCTCCGCGGCCATGACGGCCGCGGCCAGGGCGCTCTCGACGAGGTGCTCCAGCACGTTCTGGCCGTAGGACGTGCGCAGCCGCAGGCGGCCCATCGTGCGGACGAGGTCCGGGTGGAGGCCGTCGACGCCCGCCCGCTCGGCGGCGTCGTGGCCCGCGGCGTCGTGCCGCTCGTCGGCACCGGCGAGCGCCTCCGCGTAGGCCGCCTCGATGCGCTGCGGGTGGATGCGGCCGTCGGCCATGAGCGCCTCGAGCGCGACCTGGGCGACCTCGCGACGCTCGGCGTCGAACGAGGACAGGACGACCGAGTCGGGCGTCTCGTCGATGAGGACGTTGACCCCGGTGAGGGCCTCGAAGTGGCGGATGTTGCGCCCCTCCTTGCCGATGATGCGGCCCTTCATCTCGTCGGACGGCAGCGGCAGGATCGTCACGACGTGCTGGGCGCTCGTCGGGACGGCAAGGCGCTGCACGGCCGCGGTGACGATGCGACGCGCGCGGGCGTCGGCCGTGCGCCGCGCGCCCGCCTCGGCGCGGCGGACCTGGGCGGCGGCGTCGTTGGCGGCCTGCTCGGTGATGCGACGCGTCAGCTCCGCACGGGCCTCGTCCTGCGTGAGCCCGCCGACGGCCTCGAGCTCCTGGCGTGCCTGCTCGCGCGCCGTGGCGAGCCGCTCGTTGGCGGCTCGCTCCGCGTCGGCGAGGGTGCGGGCCGCGGTCCGCTCGGCCTTGTCGACCGTGCGGGCGCCCGCGCGCTGCGCCTCGGCGAGCGCGTCGGCCTGCGCGCGGGTCCGGCGCTCGAGCTCGCCGAGCTCGGACCGCTCCCCCGCGAGCTCGCGCTCCCGGTCGGCGATGCGCTGCTGCCGCCGCTCGGCGTCCGCCAGCAGCGCGCGCGCCTCGTCCTTGATCCGTGCCACGTCCTCCGCGGCCTGCCGGCGCCGGGCGTCGGCCTCCCGCCGTGCGACGAGGACGAGCATGAGCGCGACGAGGCACGCGCCGAGCAGCCCCACGACGATGACGATCGCTGCCTGCTCCACGTGCCCTCCCGGAACGGCCGGCAGAGCGCCGACGGTGCACCCATTGTCGCGCAGCGCGGGGACCGCTCCGGCACGCCGCACCGGTGCGCGCGCCCCGGACCTGCGGTGTCGCGCCCGCTCCGGGCGCGAGCGGGCCGCGTCGCAGCCCGCTCACGCCGCGCCCAGGTGGAGCAGGTGCGGCAGGTGCAGCAGGTGCAGCAGGTGCGGCAGGGTGCGGTCAGCTCTCCGCGTCGGACCAGGCGGGGCCCTCGTCGTCGGCGCCCTCGGCCGCCAGGGCCTCGCGCACGAGGCCGCCCACCAGACCCGGCGGGTACCCCTTGCGTGCGAGCGCCGCGTACGTGCGGCGCACGCGGACGTCCGTCGCGAGCGAGGCGGTGGTGCGCAGCTTCTTGGCGACGAGCTCGCGCGCGGCGTGCACCTCGTCGTCCCCGTCGACCTCCTCGAGCGCGGCGGCGGCCGTCTCGTCGTCGATGCCCTTGCGCCGCAGCTCCGTACCGAGCGCACGTCGCGACAGCCCGCGCTCCCGGTGGCGGGACCGCACGAGCGTCCGCGCGTACTCCTCGTCGTCGACGAGCCCGACGTCGGTGAAGCGGTCGAGCACCCGTGCGGCGACGCCCTCCGGGACGTCACGCTTCGCGAGCGCCTGCTCGAGCTGCGCACGGCTGCGCGGCGCACCCGTGAGCAGGCGCAGGACGACCGCCCGCGCCACGGACTCATGGTCCGGTTCCGGCTCGGGTGCCGCGCTGCCACCCTCGGGCGGCTCGGGAGCGGCCCACCCGCGGCGTCGTCCCGCCGCGGGTGGGCCCGCCCCGTCGCCCGTGCGCCGGCTCAGAAGTCGACCTCGGCGGGCGCGTCGACGCGCGGCCCGATGCCGAGCTTCTCCTTGATCTTCTTGTCGATCTCGTCCGCCAGGTCGGGGTTGTCGCGCAGGAACCGGCGCGCGTTCTCCTTGCCCTGGCCGAGCTGGTCGCCCTCGTAGGTGAACCAGGCACCCGACTTGCGGACGAACCCGTGCTCGACGCCGAGGTCGATCAGCGAGCCCTCACGCGAGATGCCGTGGCCGTAGAGGATGTCGAACTCCGCCTGCTTGAACGGCGGGGCCATCTTGTTCTTCACGACCTTGACGCGCGTGCGGTTGCCGACCGCTTCGGTCCCCTCCTTGAGGGTCTCGATGCGACGGATGTCCATGCGCACCGAGGCGTAGAACTTGAGCGCCTTGCCACCGGTCGTCGTCTCGGGGCTGCCGAAGAACACCCCGATCTTCTCGCGCAGCTGGTTGATGAAGATCGCCGTCGTGCCCGACGCGTTGAGCGCACCGGTGATCTTGCGCAGCGCCTGCGACATCAGGCGCGCCTGGAGGCCGACGTGCGAGTCACCCATCTCGCCCTCGATCTCGGCCTTGGGCACGAGCGCCGCGACCGAGTCGATGACGACGATGTCGATCGCGCCCGAGCGGATCAGCGTGTCCATGATCTCGAGCGCCTGCTCGCCGTTGTCCGGCTGGGCGACGAGGAGGGCGTCGGTGTCGACGCCGAGCTTCTTGGCGTACTCGGGGTCGAGCGCGTGCTCCGCGTCGATGAACGCCGCGATGCCGCCGGCCTTCTGCGCGTTCGCGACGGCGTGGAGAGCCACGGTCGTCTTGCCGGAGGACTCGGGCCCGTAGACCTCGATGATGCGGCCTCGCGGGAGGCCGCCGATGCCCAGGGCCACGTCGAGGGCGACGGAGCCGGTGGGGATGACCTCGACCGGGGCGCGGCCCTCGTCACCGAGGCGCATCACCGATCCCTTGCCGAACTGGCGGTCGATCTGGCCGAGAGCGGCCTCGAGGGCCTTGGCGCGGTCCGGAGCGGGCATGTCTACCTCGTCGTGTCGAGCAGCGTCGCGCTGCACCTGCGGGAACTGGTCCTTGTGTCGCAGGCGACGGTATGCCCGACCACCGACATCCCGGCCGGACGCCCCCGACCCCTGCACGCGACGGGCTGCCGCGTGGGGCTGGGGACGGCTCGGTCGTCGTCACCTGCGTACAGCGTACCGAACACCTGTTCGATCCGGCGCGACCCGCCTCACCGCGGCGTGTCGACCCGGGTCGCCTCCCCCGGCTCGAGCACCCGCGCGTCGCAGCCGGGCGCCCAGCGCCGGCACGCCGCCGCGAACGCCGGGCCGGCGCGGTCCATCCAGCCCGCCGGCAGGTGGCGCCCCCCGGGCGCGTGCAGCGTCCCCCAGTGCACCGGCACGGCCACCCGCGCACCCACGAGCGCGCAGACGCGCGCCGCCTGCACCGGGTCGAGGTGGCCCCCGGAGAGCCGCGGCCCCCACCCGCCGACCGGGACCAGCGCGACGTCGACGCCGGCGCCCGCGAGCTCGGGCACGCGCGCCAGCTCGGGCGTCGCGCTCGTGTCCCCGGCGAACCACACCGTGACACCCCCGCCGCGCACGACGAACCCCGTCGCGACGTTGGGCCGGTGCGGCATCGGCCGGTCCCCGTGCTCGGCGGGCACGGTGCGCACCCGGACGTCGGAGCCCGGTGCGGTCCACCAGCTGCCCGGTCGCACCCCGGTGCCGGCCAGACCCTGGCGCACCAGCCAGCGCGCGCTCGACGGTGCGGCGAGCACGGGGACCGGGCCGAGCAGCCGCAGCGACCCGGGCTCGGCGTGGTCGTGGTGCAGGTGCGACACGAGCGCGGCGTCGGCGCCGCGCCAGTGGGCCGGGTCCGGCGCACCGCCCCGCCGCTGCAGGAGCCCGGCCCGGCGACGCAGGAGGGGGTCGGTGACCAGGCGCACGCCGCCGAGGTCCAGCACCGCCGTCGCGTGCCCGAGCCACCGCAGCCGCAGGCTCATGACCGTGCCCCGCAGGCGCGCAGCCACGCGACGAGCTGGTGGTGGACGGCGTCCGCGCCGACGAGGACGCGTGCGCCGTCGACGTCCCCGCACAGCGCGTCGTCGACCTCCCACGCCGCCGGGTGCAGCAGGAAGGCGCCGTTCTGCGGGCCGCCGATCCCGCCGTGCGACCCGACCTGCCCCTCGAAGGCGTGCACCCGGCCGCGCGGGTCCACGGCCGAGACGAGCAGCAGGTCGCCGGAGCCCGGGAGGCGCGCGGCCCGCACCAGGTCCGACCGCGCACGTGCGGGGTACGCCGCCAGCGGGTCGGCCCCCGCGCCGTCGTCGCCGTCCGCCTCGAGCGCCCGCACGCCGTCGCGGCCGACGGCGACCAGTCCGTGACCGCGCGAGTCCGCGACGACGAGCCCGACCCCCGGACGCGCCGCGAGCCCGGGCACCAGCGCCGGCCACCGCTCCGCCAGCTCCTCCAGCACCGGGCGCCGGTCGTGGGCCGGGAACCAGACGAGCCCGAGGTTGCCGGAGCCGGCCACGACGACGTCCGGCACGTCCCGCCCCGAGCCCGTGACCCTGCCGTGCCCGCTGCGGTGCCCGCTGCCGTGCCCGCGGCCGTGCCCACCGTCGTCTCCCGCCGGCGCCCCGGCGCGGCCGCGGGCACGGTCGTCGCCGGCGTCGGGGCCGAGCACCACCGGGTCCCCCGTGCGACGCACGCTCGTGAGCAGCGCGTTGAGCGGCCCCCACGCCTCACCGCCCGCGCTCTGCACGCCGGCGGCGCCCGGCTCGGCCATGAGGGCGCGCACGGTCGCCAGCAGCGACCGGCCCTCCACCTCCTCGAAGGTCGGGCCGAGCGCCTGGCCGTGGTCCGACAGCACCACGACGTCGTAGGCGCGCGGCGCGGCGTCCGCGACCTGCTCGAGCAGGCGCAGCACCTGGTCCAGCCCCTCGAGCGAGCGGAGGGACTCCGGCCGCGTCGGGCCGGCGTGGTGCGCCACCTCGTCGTAGTCGACGAGGTCGACGTAGACGACGGGGTCGCCGCGGACGAGGGCGTCCGCCACGAGCGACGTCGTGAGGTCGCGCAGCAGCACGTTGGTGACGGCGCGCAGCAGCACGTACCAGCCGCCACGGGACACCCGCGGGCGCACGTCGTGCACGCGCTGGCGCCGGGCCTGGTACAGCTCCTTGACGGCCTCGCCGACCGTCAGGACGACCGCGCGGCCGAGGACGAACGGACGCGCGAAGAAGCCGACGTACCCCGGGCCCGGACCGAGCCCGTGCCGGCGACCGCGGCTCATGACGAGGTACGACGACGCAGCGTCGCCGGAGAACATCGTGGACACGGCGGTCCCGCCGCCCGCCAGCAGCCCGCGCCCGTCCGTCAGCCGCTCCTCGACGAGGGCGGCGTCGTCCGGCCGGTTCGTCACGACGAGCCGGCGCAGGTCGCGGTCCCACCAGCGGAAGGCCGGGATCGCGTCGGCGGCACCGTGCAGGATGCCCGCCTGCGAGGCCGGGGTGGTCGACGGCACGCTCGCCCACCAGGGCCGGAGGCGGTGCGTGCCCTCCTCCACCCACCGCTGCACCGTCGGGGCCAGACCGGCGTCGACGGCGAGCTCCAGGACGTCGAGGCCGACACCGTCGAGCTGGACGAGCAGCACGCCCGCTGGCGGTCGGTCGCCGTCGGCGGCGTCGAGGGCCGGCACGTCGCCGCGGCGCGCTCGACGCCGCGCGCGACGGACCAGGTCCGCGACGACGTACGCGTTGTCGCTCGCGCCCCACGCCCACCGGCCCGCGGCCATCACCACCGCGGTGACGGCGAGCACCGCCAGCACGGACCACACCGACGTGACGGTGACACCAGGGACGAGCGTGAGCGCCGCGCCCACGACCAGCACCTGGGCGGCCAGGCCGGCGACGAGCGCACCGCCCGCGCCGGCGACCCGGGCGAAGGCCCGCAGGGGCCCGGCCAGCAGGTGGGCGCCCAGGCCCACCGCCGCGGCGGCGAGGAGCAGCGCCCAGGGGCTCGTGATCCTGACGTCGTCCACGAGCGCCACCGCGACACCGAGGCCGACGGCCGTCGTCCCGACCGCGACGGCGACCTCCGCGACGTCCGCGACGTCCGCGAACCGGGTCCGGGAACGCCGCCGCGACGACGCGCTCGTGCCGGGGACCGGGGCGGGCCGCGGTCCCGGCACGTCGCTCAGCGGCCCGCGCGGCGCGGGGGCGCCTGCCGGTGCGTGTCGCTCCCCCAGCGCTGCGCCTCGGGCACGTCGAGCGCGTCGCACAGCGCGTGCCACACCGCGCGCGGCTCGGCGCCCCCCGCGAGCGCCTGCGCGCCCGTGCGGTTGCCGAGCGCGTCCAGGACCAGCTCGTCCATCATCAGGCGCCCCTGGACGGGACCGAGCACGTCGTCGACCAGGTCGGTCAGCTCGCGGTACCTCACGCCCCCAGACTGCCACCGCACGCGCCGCGCAGCGGCGCGGGAGGACGCCCCGCGCGCATGTCGGACCCGGGCACCACAATGGCCCGGTGGTGCTCGACCGCTTCTCCGCCCCGACGCGCGACTGGTTCACCGGCGCGTTCGCGGCGCCCACCGCCGCGCAGGCGGGTGCGTGGGAGGCCGTCGCGGGCGGCGACCACGCGCTGGTCGTCGCGCCCACCGGCTCGGGCAAGACGCTGGCGGCCTTCCTGTGGGCGCTCGACGGGCTCCTGACGGACGCGCCGCCGCCGGACCCGGTGCAGCGCTGCCGCGTGCTGTACGTCTCACCGCTCAAGGCGCTGGCCACGGACGTCGAGCGGAACCTGCGCTCGCCGCTGGTCGGCATCCGGCAGGCCGCGACCCGCCGGGGGCGCGAGCTGCCCGAGGTCACGGTCGGCATCCGCACGGGCGACACGCCGCCGGCGGAGCGCCGCGCGTTCGCCACCACGCCGCCCGACATCCTCATCACCACGCCCGAGTCGCTCTACCTGGTCCTCACCTCGGCCGCGCGCGCCGGGCTGGCGGGCGTGCGGACCGTCGTGCTCGACGAGATCCACGCGGTCGCCGGCACCAAGCGCGGCGCCCACCTCGCGCTCTCGCTGGAGCGCCTGGACGCGCTCCTGGAGCGCGAGGGCGGGCCGGGGCCGGCGCAGCGCGTCGGGCTGTCCGCGACCGTGCGCCCGGTGGACGCGGTCGCGACCTTCCTGGGCGGTGCACGGACGCCCGCGGACGGCGGCCGCCGCGTCACGGTCGTGCAGCCCCCGTCGCAGAAGGTCATCGAGGTCGACGTCGTCGTGCCGGTGCCCGACCTCGGCGACCTCGCGTCCGCGGCGCGCGACAGCGGCCCCGCCGGCGCGGCGGACGACGGCGGGTTCGGTGAGGGCGACCTCGGCGGACGCGCCGACCGCACGCCGCGCGCGTCGATCTGGCCGCACGTCGAGGAGCGCGTCGTCGACCTCGTCGCGGCGCACCGCTCGACGCTCGTCTTCACCAACTCGCGCCGCGGCGCCGAGCGGCTGACCGCCCGCATCAACGAGGTGTGGGCCGAGCGGCAGGGCGTGGACCTGCCCGACCCCGGGACGCTGCAGCCGGCGGCCGCGCCCGCGCAGAGCGGCACGGCCGTGGGCGTCGACACGCGCGACGCGGCCACGATCGTGGCCCGCGCGCACCACGGCTCCATGAGCCGCGCCGAGCGCACGCGCACGGAGTCGGAGCTCAAGGCGGGTCGGCTCCCGGCCGTCGTCGCCACGAGCTCGCTCGAGCTCGGCATCGACATGGGCGCCCTCGACCTCGTCGTGCAGGTCGGCTCGCCGCCGTCGGTCGCGAGCGGCCTGCAACGCGTGGGGCGCGCCGGGCACCAGGTCGGCGCGGTCTCGCACGGCGTCGTCTTCCCCACCTACCGCGGCGAGCTCGTGCCCGCCGCCGTCACCGCGCTGCGCATGCGGACCGGCGAGCTCGAGGCGCTGCACGTGCCGACGAACCCGCTCGACGTGCTCGCGCAGCAGGTCGTCGCGATGGTCGCGGTCGAGGACTGGTCGGTCGACGACCTGGGACGGGTCCTGCGCCGCGCCGCGCCGTTCGCGACGCTCGGCGAGGCGACGCTGCGCGCGGTGCTCGACATGCTCGCGGGCCGGTACCCGTCCGAGGAGTTCGCCGAGCTGCGCCCGCGCGTCGTGTGGGACCGCGTGCGGGACGTGCTCAGCGGACGGCCGGGCGCGCTGCGGCTCGCCGTCACCAGCGGGGGCACGATCCCCGACCGCGGCCTGTTCGGCGTCTTCCTCGCGGGCGACGGCGGCGGGTCGGACGTGCCGGCCGACGCCGAGCGCACCGGCGGGCGGCTGCGCGGTGGCAAGCGGGTCGGCGAGCTGGACGAGGAGATGGTCTACGAGTCGCGCGTGGGCGACACCTTCACGCTCGGGTCGAGCACGTGGCGCATCGAGGACATCACGCCCGACCGCGTGCTCGTCACGCCGGCCCCCGGCGTGCCGGGGCGGCTGCCGTTCTGGAAGGGCGACGCGCCGGGGCGGCCGGCGGAGCTCGGGCGCGCGGTCGGGGCGTGGGTCCGCGAGGTGCTGGCGCTGCCGCCGGCGGGCGCCCGCGCGCGCGTCGAGGGCGCCGGGCTGGACCCGTGGGCCGCCGACAACCTGCTGGCGTACGTGCGCGAGCAGCAGGAGGCCACCGGCCAGGTGCCCAGCGACACCGTCGTGGTGGTCGAGCGCTTCCGGGACGAGCTGGGCGACTGGCGCATCGTCCTGCACTCGCCGTACGGCGCCCGCGTGCACGCACCGTGGGCGCTGGTGCTCGGCGCACGCCTGCGCGAGCGGTACGGCGTCGACGCCGCGGTGATGCACGCCGACGACGGCATCGTCCTGCGCCTCCCCGACCTGCTCGACGGGGCCGGTGACCCGTGGGGCGACGCGCCGATGTCCGCGGAGGGGCCGGCCGTCCGCCTGGACGACCTGCTGCTCGACCCGGACGAGGTCGTCTCCTCGGTCCGCGACGAGCTCGGCGCGTCGGCGATGTTCGCGGCGCGCTTCCGCGAGGCGGCCGGCCGCGCCCTCCTGCTGCCGCGGCGCCGGCCGGACCGCCGCCAGCCGCTCTGGCAGCAGCGCCAGCGCTCGGCGCAGCTGCTGGCCGTCGCGTCCCGGTACCCCGACTTCCCGATCCTGCTCGAGGCGGTGCGCGAGTGCCTCCAGGACGACTTCGACACCGCCGCCCTCGCCACGCTCATGCGCGACATCGGCTCGGGCCGCGTGCGCGTGGTGGAGGTGACGACGCCCCACCCGAGTCCCTTCGCGCAGTCGTTGCTGTTCGGGTACACCGCCCAGTTCCTCTACGAGGGCGACGCACCGCTCGCCGAGCGGCGCGCCGCCGCGCTCACGCTCGACCCGACCCTGCTCGCGGAGCTGCTGGGCCAGGGCGGCGAGTCGCAGCTCGCCGACCTGCTCGACCCCGAGGCGGTCGAGCGCACCGAGGCCGAGCTGTCCGGCACCGCACCGGACCGGCAGGCGGGCACGCTCGAGCAGGTCGCCGACGTGCTGCGCCGGCACGGACCGCTCACGGCCGCCGACGTCGGGGCCCGCACGCGGCCCGAGGCCCGTGCCGACGTGGCCGCGTGGCTGGACGAGCTGGCGGCGGCACGCCGCGCGATCCGCGTGCGCGTCGGCGGGCTCCCGCCCGAGCGCGCCGACCAGTGGGCGGCCGTCGAGGACGCCGGCCGGCTGCGGGACGCACTCGGCGTGGCCCTGCCCGTGGGCGTGCCGGAGGTCTTCACCGAGGTGCTGCCGGACCCCCTGGGCGACCTGCTGCGCCGGCACGCGCGCACGCACGGGCCGTTCCCCGCCGCGGCCGTCGCGGCCCGGTTCGGGCTCGGCGTCGCGGTCGTCACCGAGACGCTGCGGCGGCTCGAGGTGCAGGGCGTGCTCGTCCAGGGCCGGTTGCGCCCCGACGTGCTGGGCGGCACCGGCGACGAGTTCTGCGACGCCGACGTCCTGCGCACGCTGCGGCGGCGCTCGCTGGCGGCGCTGCGCGCGCAGGTCGAGCCGGTGGACCCACAGGCCATGGGCGTGTTCCTGCCGCGGTGGCAGGGCGTGCAGCCGAGCGGGCACCGCGCCGGCGGCGGCTCGGGCCTGCGCGGTGTCGACGCCGTGGCGCGTGCCGTCGAGCAGCTCGCCGGCTTCGCGGTCCCCGCCTCCGCCCTCGAGACGCACGTGCTGCCCGCGCGGGTCCCGGACTACGCGCCGGCGATGCTCGACGAGCTCACGGCGGCGGGCGAGGTGCTGTGGGCCGGGCACGCGGCGCTCGCCGGGCACGACGGCCTCGTGTCGTTGCACCCGACGTCCGTCGCGGACCTCACGCTCGCGCCGGTCGTGGACCTGGACGCCGCGGACGCGCCGGCGTCGGGGCCGGTGCACCGCGCGGTGCTGGCCGCGCTGGAGGGCGGCGGTGCGTGGTTCCTGGGCCCCGTGGTCGAGCGCGTGACGGCGCTCTGGCTGCCCGCCGACGACACGGACGCGGCCCCCGGTGCCTCCGCGGTGCTCGACGCGCTGTGGGACCTCGTGTGGGCGGGGCGCGTCACCAACGACGGGCTCGGTCCCCTGCGCGCGTGGCTGGGCACGGGCAGCACGGCGCACCGGACCCGGTCGGCCCCCGCGCGCGGGCGCCCGCTGCGTCCCCGCCTGGGCCTGCGCGCCGGCGCCCGGCTCGGCATGACGCCGACCGGCGGCGGGCTGTCGGTCGGCGGCGCTCGTGCCGTCGGGCCGGCCGCCGCGTCGGGCGCCGGCGCGGGGCGCTGGTCCCTGCTGCCCGCCCGCGAGCCCGACCCCACGGTCCGGGCCCACGCGCTCGCCGCACAGCTGCTCGACCGGCACGGCGTGCTCACGCGCGCGGTGGCGCCCGCCGAGCAGGTCGCCGGCAGGTTCACCGACGTGTACCGCGTCCTGTCGGCGCTCGAGCAGTCCGGTCAGGTGCGCCGCGGCTACTTCGTCGAGCGGCTCGGCGGCTCGCAGTTCGCGCTGCCCGGCGCGGTCGACCGGCTGCGTGTCGACGCCGAGGTGGTCGACCGTGCGCGCGAGCGCGCGACGCTCCGGCGCGAGGGCACGACCGGGGAGATCGGCGCGCTGCTGCCGTGGCAGGAGGTGCCCGCCCCGGCCTGGTCGGCTCCGGCGGGCCCCGACGTGTGGGACCCGTCCGCACCACCGGCGTCGCCCCGGGGGTCGGAGGGACCCGGGCCGTGGGCGGTCGTGCTCGCCGCGACGGACCCGGCGAACCCGTACGGTGCGGCGCTCGCCTGGCCGGACCCGCCGCAGCCGGCCACGGTCCGGCACCGCCCGGGGCGCAAGGCGGGCGCCCTGGTCGTCCTCGTGGACGGGGCACTGGTGCTCTACCTCGAGCGCGGGGGCCGCACGCTGCTGACGTTCTCGGACGACGCCGCGGTGCTGGCCGCGGCCGCCGACGCACTCGTGGACGCGGCGCGGCGCCGGCGCGCCGGACGGCTCACGGTGGGGCGGATCGACGGCGCGGAGGTGCTCTCCGGCGACGTCCTGTCCTCGCCGGGCGCGACCGCGCTGACGGGCGCCGGCTTCGTCACGACGCCGCGCGGCCTGCGCCTGCAGGCGTCGTGACCGACGCGGGGGTGCACCATGCCCGAGGGTGACGTCCTGCGGCGCACCGCGGCGCGCCTCGACCACGCGCTCGCGGGGCGGCGCCTGGTCCGCTCGGACCTGCGCTGGCCCACCGCCGCGGCGGTCGACCTGCGGGGGCGCACCGTGCTGGGCACGCGCCCCTACGGCAAGCACCTGCTCACACGGTTCGACGACGGCACGACCCTGCACACGCACCTGCGCATGGACGGCTACTGGCGGGTGGCCCCCACGGCCGAACCGCGGGCCGCCGGACGCTCGACACGGCTGCGCGCACTCCTCGCCGACGAGCAGTGGACCGCGATGGGCTACCTGATCGGCATGCTGGACGTCGTCCGCACGCGGGACGAGCGCACGCTCGTCGGGCACCTCGGGCCGGACGTGCTGGACGAGGACTTCGACACCACGCCGGGGGTGCCGGTCGGCGGGGCGCCGGTGCACGACCTGCCGGCGCCGGGCATCGAGGAGGCCCTGCGGCGGTGGACGGCGCAGGGTGGCCGACCCGTCGGCGAGCTCCTGCTCGACCAGCGGGTCGTGGCGGGGATCGGGACGATCTTCATGGCCGAGTCGCTCTTCGTCGAGCGGTGGTGGCCCTTCACACCGGCCGACGCGGTCGACGACCCGGCCCGGATCCTGCGGACGGCGCGCGAGCTCATGCGCCGCTCCGTCGTGACGGGCCGCCCGGTCGAGGTCGTCCACGGCCGCGACCGGCGGCCCTGCGTCCGCTGCGGCACACCGATCCGCCGCGACGAGGTGGGGGTGCCGCCGATGCAGCGCCCCGTGTTCTGGTGCCCGCGGTGTCAGGCGCGCGGGCGCGCGGTGCAGGTCCCGGTGCGACCGGGGGCCTGAGACCCCGTCAGCCGACGGGGGCGAGCTCCGACCGGGACAGCGCCCAGCCGGCGTCCGACGGTCCGTCGACCGCGGCGGCCAGGTCGGCCGGCACCGTGTCGGGGACCAGCAGGCCCTCGGCGACGGCGACGCGGTCGCTGACCTCACGCAGGACGAGGGACAGCGGGACGTCGAGCGCGTCGCAGATGCTGCTGAGCAGCTCGGACGACGCCTCCTTCTGCCCGCGTTCGACCTCGCTCAGGTACCCGAGCGAGACACGGGCGGCCGAGGAGACCTCACGCAGGGTGCGGCCCTGGCGCTGGCGCGCGTCACGCAGGACGTCACCGATCTCTCGTCGCAGGACGACCATCTGGGCTCCCCCCTTCACGTCTCGTCCTCGGTCACCGGACGGGAGCGCCGTGGGCGTCCCCGTCCCCTTGGTGGCGACGGCCGTGGCCGCCGCCCTTGCTGCCACCCCCGGCCGGCGCGCGGCGGGGAGATGACCACCGTACCGCGCACCACCGTGGAAAGCGTCGGCTCCGCGCAGAGGCGGTCGAGTGCTCATCACGTCCTTCCCAACGCATCCGGTGGCGCCGCTTGTTCCCGGTGTCACGTGGCCCGGCCCGGCTCTCAGGGGGCTCTCAGCGCACGGCACCGGTGGGCCCGGCAGCGACGCCGCCCCGACCCCCGCCGGTCCGCGGGGGTGCGTCAGCCGCCCGCGGGACCGGGCCCGAGCACCTCGACCGCGAGCTCGAGGACGGCCGCCGTCGCCCCGGCGCGGACGGCCGCGCGGTCTCCCCCGATCCGCAGGGACCGGGCCACGGTGCCGGCGGGCGTGCCCACGGCCACGTGCACGGTGCCCGGCGGGTGGCCGTCCTGCGCGCCGGGGCCCGCGACGCCCGTCGTGGCCAGCCCCACGTCGGCGGCCAGGCGCGCGCGCACGCCGTCGGCCATGGCGCGCGCGACACCGGCGTCCACGGGCCCCCGCGCCGCCAGCAGCGCGGCCTCCACACCGAGCACCGACGCCTTCAGGTCGGTCGCGTACGCGACGACGCCGCCGCGCAGGACGGCCGACGCGCCGGGCACGTCGACGAGGGTCGCGGTCACCTGTCCCCCGGTCAGCGACTCGGCGACGGCGAGCGTCCAGCCGCGCGCCGCGAGCAGGTCGAGCAGGTGCGGCGCCGCTGCGGGCCCGGGCACCGGCGTGGGCACCCGGCTCACAGCCCCGCGGCGGGAGGCACGCCGGCCGCGCGGCGGATCCGGACCGCCGTGCGCACGTAGTCGATCCCCGTCACGAGGGTGATCGCCACGGCGGCCGCCATGACGAGCGCCGCGAGCACGCCCACGACCAGGGGCAGCGCGTCGAGCGGGAGCAGGTAGATGCCGATCGCGACGGACTGCAGGACCGTCTTGAGCTTGCCGCCGCGCGACGCGGGCAGGACGACGTACCGCAGCAGGAAGAACCGCATCACCGTGATGCCGAGCTCGCGGACGAGGACCACGGCCGTCACGCCCCACCAGAGCTCGCCGAGCCACGACAGCAGCACGAGGGCCGTGCCGATCAGGAGCTTGTCCGCGATGGGATCGAGCAGCTTGCCGAGGTCGGTCACCTGCCCGGAGCGGCGGGCGAGCCACCCGTCGAGGCGGTCGGTCAGCGCGGCGGCCGCGAACAGCGCCGCGGCCAGCAGGCGCCCGCCCGTGGTGTGCCCGCCGTCGAGCAGCAGGACGGCGGCGAACACCGGCACGACGGCGATACGGAGCATCGTGACCACGTTCGCCGGCGTCCACACGGAGGCAGCGACGTCGACCACGCGACACAGCCTAGGGCCGTGCGCGGCGTGCGCCCGCCCGCGGCGCCGGGCCGGGGCACGCGCCCGGTGCACCTCGTCCCGCGTCACGGCCGGCGGCTGCCGACCCGCGGGCCGCCGGTCAGCCCATCGGCTGCGCCGCGCCGTACAGCCAGCCCTGCCCGTACCGCCAGCCGCTGCGCCGCAGGTGGTCGGCCTGCTCCTCGTGCTCGATGCCCTCCGCGATCGTCACCATGGCCAGCTCGCGCGCGAGCGCGCCCAGCGCTCGCACGACCTTGCCGGCGGTCGGGTCGTGCGGGATGCCGGAGGTGAACGACATGTCCAGCTTCACACCCGCGACGGGCAGGTCGCGCAGGTACGACAGCGGCGAGACGCCCGTGCCGAAGTCGTCGAGGAGGATCGGCACGCCCGCCGCCGACAGCTGCGTCAGCTCGTGCCGGATGCGCGTGCCCGACGCGACGAGGCTCGACTCCGTCAGCTCGAGGACGAGGCGGCCCGGGGCCACGCGGTGGCGCGAGAGCTCGGCCAGCAGGCGCGTCGCGAGCTCGCCGTCCCCGAGCTGGTCCGCCGACACGTTGACCGAGACCCACCGCCCGTCGTCCGTCGTCCGTGCGAGGAAGTCGACGACGCGCGCCGCGACGAGCTGTCCGAGCACGACCGACACGCCGGCCTCCTGCGCGTGCGGCAGGAACGCACCCGGCAGCAGGAGCCCGCGGTACGGGTGCTGCCAGCGCACGAGGGCCTCGTACCCGACGACGTGCCCGTCCGACAGGTCGACGATCGGCTGGTAGTGCACGACGAGCTGGTCCTCCTCCACCGCGCGGACGAGCTCGCGGTGCAACGTCGTCGCGGTCGACAGGCCCATCGAGGGGTCGTACACCTCGGTGCGGCCGCGCCCGGCGCCCTTCGCCCGGTACAGGGCGGTGTCCGCGGCGGCGAGCAACGTCGGCGCGCCGGCCTCGACCAGCGACGCGTCGGCGAGCGCGACCCCCACGCTCGCGGCGACGGGGGTGCGCCGCCGTCCCACGCGCATCGGCTCGCGCAGGCCGGCGTGGATCTGGTTCGCGACCTCGAACACGGCCTTCGCGGCGTCCTGGTCCTGGACGACGACGACGAACTCGTCGCCGCCGAGCCGCGCGACGGTGCCCCTCGTGCCGGTCGCGGCGCGCAGCACGCCGGCGACGTGCACGAGGAGGTCGTCGCCGGCTGCGTGCCCGTAGCGGTCGTTGATCTCCTTGAACCCGTCGAGGTCGCACGCGAGCACGGCCGTCCGGTCGGCGGCCCCCGGCTGCTCGAGCGCCGCCTGGAGCACCTCCTGCAGCAGGGTGCGGTTCGCGAGCCCCGTGAGCGGGTCGTGCATCGCACGGTGCGTCAGCATCTCCGCCTGCAGACGGGACTCGGTCGCGTCCCGCACCTGCACCACCAGGTGGTCGGGCCGGCCGTCGGGCTCGCGGACCAGGGCCACGTCGAGGACGACCCACACGAGGTGCCCGTCGGCGCGCGTGCACCGCATCTCGAGCGAGAACCGGTGCTGCTCGCCGCCCAGCAGCCGGTCGAGCTGCAGCCGCTGGGCGGCGCGGTCCTCGGGCGCGGTCAGCTCGTCGAGGCGGTAGCCGCGCAGCGCAGAGGCGTGCGTGCCGAGCAGCTCGGCGAGCGCCACGTTCGCCTCGGTGATGCGCCACTCCAGGTCGACGAGCGCCATGCCGATCGGCGCGTTCTCCATGGCGACGCGGAACTGGGTCTCGCTGCGGGACAGGGCCTCCTCGACCTCCCGGCGCACCGTCACGTCGACGAGCGTGGTCAGCACCGCCGGTGCCGCGCCGTCGCCCTGCGGCACGAGCCGCGCGTCCACCCGGACGAGCCGCGGCCGCACGCCGGCACCGGGGCGGACCACGCCGACGACCTGCGGACCCGTGCCGTCGCCCCGCACGGCGAGCACCAGGCAGGGGTTCACCGCCATGCCCCGCTCGTCCACCAGTGCGACCGGCAGGTCGGCGACGCGCCGGCCGAGGACGTCGGCGCGGTCCACGCCGAGGATCGCCGCCGCCCGGTCCGACAGGTCGAGCACGCGACCGTCCTCGGACTGCACGAGCACGCCCTCGCGCGTCACGGCCTGCAGGGCGTCGTACCGACGGCGCAGCTCCTGCGCCGTGCCGAGCAGGTCGGTCGCCCGCCGGCGCTGGGCACGCTCGCGGTGCAGCAGGACGAGCACGGCCACGAGCGCGACGACCGCCACGACGGCGATCACGGTGCTGGCCACCCCGAGGGGCGCCATCGAGCCGGGCTCCACGTCCGCTCAGTCGACGCCGGGCCCGTGCCCGGCGTCGTCCTCCTCGTGGTCGTCCGCGCCGGCGTCGGCCGGACCGCCGGGGTCGCCCCGCAGCAGCGCCAGCGTGCCCGGCAGGTCGTCCGGCTGGACGAGCACCTCGCGCGCCTTGGAGCCCTCGGAGGGGCCCACGATCTCCCGCGACTCCAGCAGGTCCATGAGCCGGCCCGCCTTGGCGAACCCGACGCGGAGCTTGCGCTGCAGCATCGAGGTCGAGCCGAACTGCGTGGTGACGACGAGCTCGGCGGCCTGCAGCAGCAGGTCGAGGTCGTCGCCGATGTCGTCGTCGACCTGCTTCTTCACGGCCTGGACCGTGACGTCCTCGCGGTAGGTCGGCTTGAGCTGGGTCTTGACGTGCTCGACGACCGCGTGGATCTCCGACTCGGCGACCCAGGCGCCCTGGGTGCGCATCGGCTTCGCGGCGCCCATCGGCAGGAACAGCGCGTCGCCCTGACCGATGAGCTTCTCGGCGCCGGGCTGGTCGAGCACGACGCGCGAGTCGGTGAGCGAGCTCGTCGCGAACGCGAGCCGCGACGGCACGTTCGCCTTGATGAGGCCGGTGACGACGTCGACGCTGGGACGCTGGGTGGCGAGCACGAGGTGGATCCCGGCAGCACGCGCGAGCTGCGTGATGCGCTGGATCGACGCCTCGACGTCACGCGGCGCGACCATCATGAGGTCGGCGAGCTCGTCGACGATCACCAGGAGGTACGGGTACGTCGCGATCTTGCGCTCGGACCCCGGCAGCGGCTTGACCTTGCCGATCCGGACGGCGGCGTTGAAGTCGTCGATGTGCTTGTACCCGAACATCGCCAGGTCGTCGTAGCGCGCCTCCATCTCCTTCACGACCCACTCGAGGGCCTCCGCGGCCTTCTTCGGGTTCGTGATGATGGGCGTGATGAGGTGCGGGATGCCCTCGTAGAGGGTCAGCTCGACGCGCTTGGGGTCGACGAGGATCATGCGGACCTCGTCCGGCGTGGAGCGCATGAGGATCGACACGATCATCGAGTTGACGAAGGACGACTTGCCGGCGCCGGTCGCACCGGCGACGAGCAGGTGCGGCATCTTCGCGAGGTTCGCGACGACGTACCCGCCCTCGACGTCCTTGCCGACACCGATGACCATCGGGTGCTCGGTGCGCTTGGCGGCGCTCGAGCGCAGCACGTCACCGAGCGCCACGGTCTCGCGGTCCGTGTTGGGGATCTCGATGCCGATCGCGGACTTGCCCGGGATCGGGGACAGGATGCGCACGTCGGCGCTCGCGACGGCGTAGGCGATGTTCTTGCTCAGCGCCGTCACGCGCTCGACCTTGACGCCCTGGCCGAGCTCGACCTCGTACCGCGTGACGGTCGGGCCGCGCGTGAAGCCGGTGACCTGCGCGTCGATCTGGAACTGGTCGAGCACGTTCGTGAGCGAGTCCACCACCCGGTCGTTCGCGGCGGAGCGCACCTTGTGGGGGGCGCCCTTGGCGAGCACGTCCTCGGTGGGCAGCACGTAGACGACGTCGCCCTCGAGCATCGGCTGCTCGCCGCGCGGCACACCCGTGGGCCGCGGCGCCTCGAGGTCGGTGCCGACCGCCGCGACGGCCGCGGTCGGTGCGGTCGGTGGTGCGGGGTCCAGGCGCGCCGTGGGCGCGTCGTCGTCGAGCACGTCGGGCGCCGCGGCACCGGCGGTGCGGTCGACGACCGCGGCCCGCTCGAACGCCTCGTCCCCGACGTACTCGTCCAGCCGGTCGGGGTCGGGGTCGGCGGGCTCGTCGGCGCGCGGCTTGCGGGCGAGGAGCCGCGCGGTGCGCTTCGGCCTGGCCACGGGCTCCGGTCGCGCGCTGTGCAGCGCCTCGATCACGAGCGGCGCGTCCTCGTCCTCCGCCGCCGGCTCGGCCTCGTGCTGGCCGGTGAGCCTGCGGTACAGCGCGGCCAGGCGCGGGCCGATCTGGTGCACGGGCGTCGCGGTGACCACGAGGACGCCGAAGAACGCGAGGATGCCGAGCAGGAGGCACGCGACGACCGGGGTCAGCAGCGTCGCGAGCGGCGTGCCGACGCCGAAGCCGACGATCCCGCCCGCGTCCCGGATGGCGGGCATCTGGTCCGTGCCGGGCCGGCCCTGCGCGATGTGCACGACGGAGCACACGGCGACCGTGATGGCGGCGAGGCCGATGCCGATCCGGGAGTTCGCCTGGGCCCGCTCCGGGTGCCGCATGAGCCGCACGGCGAGACCGAGCAGGACGACGGGGACGGCCACGCCGACCACGCCGAACGTGCCCGCCACGACGTTGTGCACCACGTCACCGGCGGAGCCGGACAGGTCCCACCACTCGCGGGCGGCCACGACGACCGCCAGCGCGAGCAGCGTGAACGCGATGCCGTCACGGCGGTGCGCCGGGTCCAGGTCGCGCGCGCCGCGGCCGATGCGCCGGGCCGTGCCGCCCACCACGTGGGCGCCGCTCATCCAGATGCCACGCACGATGCGCAGCGGGAGGGCGGGCTGTCGCGGCGGGGCCGGTGCACGACCGGCGGGCCGGGCCGAGCCGCCGCGCGTGGTGCCCCGCGACGACGTCGAGCCGCCGGCGCGCGCCGAGCGCGCGGGGGTCGGAGTCGTACGGGTCGCCATGGTCCTCACGGTAGCCGCCCGGGCGCCGCTCCCCCTGCTGCCCGCGCCGTGTCGCCGGGTGACCTGCCGCCGGCGGGCCCCGGGCTCAGCCGCGGAGCACCCCCGCCGTCCGCTGCGCTCCGGCTACGCCTCCACGATGACGGGGATGATCATCGGCCGGCGCCGCAGGCGGTTCGACACCCAGCGGCCCACGACGCGGCGCATCACCTGCTGCAGCTGGTGGGTGTCGGTCGCGCCCGTGCGCACGGCGTCCTCGAGGGCCGCCGTCAGCTGCGGCAGGACCTCCTCGAAGACCTCGTCCTGCTCGGCCACGCCGCGGGCGTGGATCTGCGGACCCGCGAGCACCTTGCCGTCCTGCGACGACACGACCGCGAAGATCGACACGAACCCCTCGTCGCCGAGGATCCGCCGGTCCTTCAGCTCCGCGTCGGTCAGCTCGCCGACGCTCGACCCGTCCACGTAGACGTACCCACAGGGCACGGCGCCGACCACGCGGGCGCGCCCGTCGACGAGGTCCACGACGACGCCGTCCTCCGCCAGGACGACGCGGTCGGCGGGCACGCCCGTCTTCACGGCGAGCGCCGCGTTCGCGATGAGGTGGCGCACCTCGCCGTGCACGGGCATGACGTTGCGCGGCCGCAGGATGTTGTAGCAGTACAGGAGCTCGCCGGCGCTCGCGTGGCCGGAGACGTGCACCTTGGCGTTGCCCGAGTGCACGACGCGCGCGCCCAGCCGCATGAGCCCGTTGATGACCCGGAACACCGCGTTCTCGTTGCCCGGGATCAGGCTGGACGCGAGCACGACCGTGTCGCCGGGGCCGACGGTCACCTTGTGGTCGTTGTTCGCGATGCGCGACAGCGCCGCCATCGGCTCGCCCTGCGACCCGGTGCACATGAGCACGACGCGGTCGTCGGCGAGCCTCTCGATCTGCTTCTGGTCCACGAGGACGCCGTCGGGCACCTTCAGGTAGCCGAGCTCGGCCGCGATGCCCATGTTGCGGACCATCGACCGCCCCACGAGGGCGACCTTCCGCTCGTTCGCCACGGCGGCGTCGATGACCTGCTGCACGCGGTGCACGTGCGAGGCGAACGACGCGACGACGACGCGCCCGGTCGACTCGGCGAACACCTGGTCGAGCACGGGCCCGATCTCGCGCTCGGGCGTGACGAAGCCGGGCACCTCGGCGTTCGTGGAGTCGACCATGAACAGGTCGACGCCCTCCTCGCCGAGCCGGGAGAACGCCCGCAGGTCGGTGATGCGGCCGTCGAGCGGCAGCTGGTCCATCTTGAAGTCGCCGGTGTGCAGGACGGTCCCGGCCGCGGTGCGCACCGCGACCGCCAGCGCGTCGGGGATCGAGTGGTTCACGGCGATGAACTCGCAGCCGAACACGCCCAGCTGCTCGACCTGGCCCTCGCGGACGGGGAGCGTCACGGGCGTGATGCGGTGCTCCTTGAGCTTCGCCTCGACGAACGCGAGCGTCAGCTGCGAGCCGACAAGCGGGATGTCCCGGCGCAGGCGCAGCAGGTAGGGCACGGCGCCGATGTGGTCCTCGTGGCCGTGCGTGAGGACGATCGCCTCGATGTCGTCCAGCCGGTCCCGGATGTAGTCGAAGTCCGGGAGGATCAGGTCGACGCCGGGCTGGTGGTCCTCGGGGAAGAGGACGCCGCAGTCGATGACGAGCAGCCGGCCGGCGTGCTCGAGCACGGCCATGTTGCGCCCGACCTCCCCCAGTCCGCCGAGCGGGACGATCCGCAGGCCGCCCTCGGGGAGCGGCGGCGGCAGGGTGAGGTCGGGGTGCGGGTGACTCATGGAGCTCCTGTGGGTCGTGGCCCGCCCCGCGCAGCCGTCAGGCGGCGCGGTCAGGCCGTGACGACGTCCAGCAGGCCGGCGGCCTGCAGACCGGCGCGTACCTGCGCGGCCTCGTCGTCGGTGTACGGGACGAGAGGGAGACGGGTGGCGCGGCTGCGCAGCACCCCCGTCTCCACGAGGGCCGCCTTCGCGGCGACGGTCTGGAAGCCGGCGCCGTTGAGGGCGGTGATCGCGGGCTGGGCCGCGAGGAAGATCTCGAGGGCGCGGGCGGTGTCGCCGCGGCGCCAGGCGTCGAACAGCGCCGCGTACTGCTCGCCGAGCACGTGGGTCACGACGCCGACGATGCCGACGGCGCCGTGCGCGAGCAGGGCCAGCACGGCGGCGTCGTCGCCGCTGTACCAGGCGAGGGCCGTGCGCCGGATGGCGGAGGCCGCGGCGACGGGGTCGCCCGTCGCGTCCTTCATCGCCACGACGCGCGGGTGCGCCGCGAGACGCTCGATCGTGCCCGGTGCGAGGCGCACACCGGTGCGGCCGGGCACGTCGTAGAGCATCACCGGCAGCGGCGTGGCGTCGGCCACCGCCTCCACGTGCCGCGCGATGCCCTCCTGCGACGGTCGCGAGTAGTACGGCGTCACGACGAGCAGGCCGTGGGCGCCCGCCTCGGCGGCCTGCTCGGCCATCCGCACGGCGTGCGCGGTGTCGTTCGACCCCGCACCGGCCACGACGTAGGCCCGGTCGCCGACGGCCTCCACGACCGCGGCGACGATCTCGGCCTTCTCGGGCGCGTGGGTCGTCGAGCCCTCGCCGGTCGTGGCGTTGAGCACGAGGCCGTCGTTCCCGTGGGCGACGAGGTGCTTGGCCAGCGCCACGGTCGACCGGAGGTCGATCCCTCCGTCGTCGGTCATGGGGGTGACCATGGCCGACAGCACGGACCCGAACGGGTGCGTCGCGGACGTGACGGTGGGCATGCGCACACGCTACCGCCCGCACGCGACCGGTGCGGGCGCCGTTCGCCGTGCCGGGTCGTCATGGCGCGCCCAGACTGGCGCCATGACCACGCCGCTGCCGCCGTCCGTCGCCGCGCACGTGCCCACGGGGATGCTGGTCGGGGGCGAGTGGCGGCCCGCGCGCGGCGGCGCCACGTTCCCGGTGGCCGACCCGGCGACCGGCGAGACCCTGTTCGACGTCGCCGACGGCGACGAGCAGGACGCGCTCGACGCGCTGACGGCGGCGCACGAGGCGTTCCCGGCCTGGCGCGCCACCGCGCCACGGGTCCGCTCGGAGCTGCTGCGGGCGGTGTTCGAGGTCATCACGGCGCACAGCGAGGACATCGCCGCGCTCGTGACGGCCGAGGGCGGCAAGCCGCTCGCGGAGTCGCGCGCCGAGGTCGCCTACGCGGCCGACTACGTGCGCTGGTACGCCGAGGAGGCGGTCCGCGCCGAGGGCCTCGCCCGGCGCGCGCCCGCGGGCACGCACCACCAGCTCGTCCTGCGCCGGGCCGTCGGTCCGGCTCTGCTCATCGCGCCGTGGAACTTCCCCATCGCGATGATCGCGCGCAAGGTTGCGCCGGCGCTCGCCGCGGGCTGCACCGCGGTGGTGAAGCCCGCGCGCCTCACGCCCCTGACCACGGCGTACGTCGTCGAGCTGATCCGCACCGAGCTCGACGGGCGGGACCTGCCGACCGGTGTCGTCAACGTCGTGCCGACGTCCTCGGCGCGCCGGGTCTCCGAGCCGCTGCTCGCCGACCCGCGGCTGCGCAAGCTCTCCTTCACCGGCTCCACGGAGGTGGGCCGCACCCTGCTCGCGGCAGCCGCCCCGCGCGTGCTGCGGACGTCGATGGAGCTCGGCGGGAACGCGCCGTTCGTCGTCTTCGAGGACGCCGACCTCGACGCGGCCGTCGAGGGCGCCGTGCAGGCCAAGATGCGCAACTCCGGGCAGACGTGCGTGGCCGCCAACCGCTTCCTCGTGCACGGGTCCGTCGCGCGCGAGTTCGCGGACCGGCTGACGGAGGCGTTCGAGCGGCTCGTCGTCGGGCACGGCGCGGCGCCGGACACCACCGTGGGGCCGCTGATCGAGCAGGCCGCCGTGGACCGGGTCGAGGAGGTCGTCACCGAGGCGGTGGACGGCGGGGCGGTGCTGCGCACCGGCGGCGAGCCCGTGCGCCGGCCGGGCTACTTCTACGCGCCCACGGTGCTGACGTCGGTGGACCCCGCGCTGCGCGTCGTGACGGAGGAGATCTTCGGGCCGGTCGCGCCGATCGTGACGTTCGACGACGAGGAGGAGGCGGTGCGCCTGGCGAACGACACCCCCTTCGGCCTCGTCGCGTACGCCTTCACGCGCGACGTCGGGCGTGCGATGCGCATGGCCGAGCAGCTCGACGCGGGCATGGTGGGCATCAACCGCGGGCTGGTGTCGGACGCGAGCGCACCGTTCGGGGGCGTGAAGCAGTCGGGTCTCGGGCGCGAGGGCGGCGCCGCCGGCATGGAGGAGTACCTCGAGCCCGTCTACGTCGCGCTGTAGGGCGCGGCGGGCGGTCCGCCCCGACTGCCTAGAGTGACGCCGTGACCACGCCGGAGCTGCTGCGCGCCGTGCGCCGGCAGGCGGTGTCGGTGTCGCTGGCCACGGGGCTCTACGGGGTGTCCTTCGGCGCGCTGTCGGTCACCTCGGGCCTCGACGTCGCCCAGACCATGGCGCTCAGCCTCCTGCTGTTCTCGGGCGGGTCGCAGTTCGCGCTCATCGGCGTCCTGGGGGCGGGCGGCGCGGTCGGCGCGGCGGTCGCCTCCGCGGCGCTGCTCGGGGCACGCAACGCGCTGTACGGCGCCCAGCTCGCGCCGTTGCTCTCCCTGCCCGCGTCCCAGGTGCTGCCCGCCGCGCAGCTCACGATCGACGAGTCCACCGCCGTGGCCACCGCGCAGCAGGACCGCACCGCCGCGCGCGTGGGCTTCTGGTGGACGGGCGCCGGCGTCTTCGTCCTGTGGAACCTGTGCACGCTGGCCGGTGCCGTCGCGGGCGACCGGATGGGCGACCCGCGCGCGTACGGCCTCGACGCCGCGGCCGCCGCCGCGTTCCTCGCCCTCGTCTGGCCGCGGCTGGGCGGCCCCGGGGGGCGGACCGCGCGCCTCGTCGCGGCGGCGGCGGTCGTCGTCGCACTCGCCGCGACGCCGCTCGTGCCGGCCGGGGTGCCCGTGCTCCTCGCGGCCGCGGTGGCGATCCTCGTCGGCGTGCTGAGCCCGGTGCTCCCGGCGGCGGGCGTCCCGCGCGGTGCCGCCGACCGGCCCGAGGACGCGCCGGAGGAGCGGGACGACGGGAGGGGAGCGACGTGACGGCCCTGTGGCTGGCGGTGCTCCTGGCGAGCGCCGCCTGCTTCGCCCTCAAGCTCGCCGGGCACCTGCTGCCGCGGCACCGGCTCGCCGAGCCGCGCGTCGCACGGACCGCGGCGCTCGTCACCGTCGCGCTGCTCGCGGCGCTCGTCGCGGTGCAGACCGCGACCGACGGGGGCCGGATCGTGCTCGACGCCCGCGTCCCCGCGCTGGCCGTCGCCGCCGTCGCGCTGGCGCTGCGTGCGCCCTTCGTCGTCGTGGTGGTCCTCGCCGCCGCGACGGCCGCGGGGCTGCGCCTGCTCGGCATGCCCTGACCCGCGCGCACGGCGCCGGACCGCGCCGTCGGGGTCGCGCCCCCGCGGGTTAGTCTCGCCGGGTGTCGCTGCTCTCCCCCACCGCCGACGTCTCCGTCCGTCCCGCCGTCCCCGGGGACGAGCGCACCGTCGCCCGCATCCAGCTGAGCGCCTGGCGGGCCGCGCACGCCGACGTGCTCGGCGACGCCGTCCTCGACGCGCTCGACGAGACCGCGTTCGTCGCGCAGTGGGCGCAGGCCATCACCGCTCCCCCGGGCCCGGGCTACCGCGTGCTCGTGGCGTGCGCCGGGCCGGCGGTCGTGGGGTTCGCGTCGGTGGCACCCGTGCCCGCGCCGGGCCCCGGCGAGGCACCCGCCGGCGTGGTGCTCGCGCTCGAGGTCGACCCGCCGTCGCAGCGCGCGGGGCACGGCTCACGCCTGCTGGCCGCGGCGGTCGACCTGCTGCGCACCGACGGGGCCGACCAGGTCCAGACGTGGGTCATGGACGGCGACGACGCCCGCGTGCGGTTCCTCGCCGGCGCCGGGCTGGGGCCCGACGGGCTGACCCGCCGCCTCGGGACGGGGCCGGGCCCGGACGAGGAGGCGCACGTCGTCTCCGAGCACCGCTGGTACGCGGAGATCTGAGCCGTCGCGGGCACCGGGCGGCTGCGCAGCCCTCCGTGCAGGTCGCTGGGCCGCAGGCCAGGTCGCCGGCCTCAGGGCAGGTCGCTGGGCGCCGGTCCGCCGCGGTGCAGGCGCACCGCCGTCCGCAGCGCGGCGCGCGCCCGCCGTCGGTCGCCCGCCGCGTCGTACGCGAAGCCGAGGTGGTACCAGGCCTCCCAGTCGCCCGGGGCGGCCTGCACGCGCGCCCGGTGGGCGTCGAACGCGGCGCGGGCTGCCGCACGGTCGACCCGACCACCCGGTGAGCGCGGCAGGTCGTCGACGGGGAGGCGACCCGCGGCGGCGAGCGTGTCGGCGAGCCGCTGCACGCGCACCGCGAGCAGCAGCTCACGGCCGATCAGGACGACCACCAGCAGCGGCGCGACGAGCAGCGCGACGCCGAGGGCCACCCCCACCGCGGCACCGGTCCCGATGAGCTGGAACGCCCGGACGGCGACCACACCGACGTAGACGGCCAGCAGCGCGGTCAGGACGAGCGCCGCCCACAGCCCGGAACGCGACCGCCGCGGCGCGTCGCTCATGCGCCCAGGTCCAGGAACGGCTCGAGCCCGACCGTGAGGCCCGGCCGGTCCACCACGCGGCGCACGGCGAGCACGACGCCGGGCATGAAGCTCGCCCGGTCGAACGAGTCGTGGCGGATCGTCAGCTGCTCGCCGACGTTGCCGAAGAGGACCTCCTCGTGCGCGACGAGGCCGCGCAGCCGGACGGCGTGCACCCGGACGCCGTCCACGTCCGCACCGCGCGCACCGTCGAGCGCCTGCGCGGTGGCGTCGGGGGCGGGCCCGAGCCCGGCGGCGGCGCGCGCCCGCGCGATGCCCTCGGCGGTGTGCCGGGCGGTGCCGGACGGCGCGTCGACCTTGTCGGGGTGGTGGAGCTCGACCACCTCCGCCGACTCGAACCAGCGCGCGGCCTGCCGCGCGAAGGCCATCGCCAGCACGGCGCCGAGCGCGAAGTTCGGCACCACGGCCACGCCGACACCGGGCGCGTCCACGAGGCAGTCGCGCACCCGCCCGAGCGACTCCTCCGTCCACCCCGTGGTGCCGACCACGCAGTGCACACCCGCGCCGACGAGCGTGCGCACGTTCTGCTCCGTCACGGCGGGGACGGTGAAGTCGACGGCCACCTGGGCGCCCGCGGCCGCCACGGCGGCGAGGTCACCCCCCGCCTCCAGCTGCGCGACGAGCTCGAGGCCCTCGGTCTCCTGGACGGTCCGCACGACGGTGGACCCCATGCGGCCGGCGGCACCCAGCACGGCCACGCGGATCGGTTCGCTCACGGCACGCCACCCTAGCCGCCCGCAGGCGGCGCCCCGTGCGGGGCGCCGCCTGCCGGTCGTCGTCGGACGGGTGCCCGTCGGACGCGGTCGTCGTCGGGCGGTCAGTCGCCGAACGGGCCGACGCGCACCACGGAGCGCGGCGCCGCGGCCAGCTCGGCCGCGAGCTCCTGCACCTCCGCGGCCGTGACCGCACGGACGCGCTCGAGCGACTCGTCGAGGCTCAGCAGCTCACCGTGCACCAGCTCGGCCTTGCCGAGCCTGCTCATGCGCGAGCCCGAGTCCTCCATGCCGAGCACGAGTCCCCCGGACAGCTGCCCGATCGACCGGGTGAGCTCGGCGGCGCCCATCGGGGCGTCGGCCATGCGCTCGAGCTCGGCGACCATCAGCGCGGTGACCTCGTCGACCTTGGCCGGCGTGCAGCCCGCGTACAGGCCGAACATGCCCGTGTCGGCGTGGCCGCTCGCGAACGAGTACGTCGAGTACGCGAGGCCGCGCTTCTCGCGGATCTCCTGGAAGAGGCGGGACGACATGCCCCCGCCGAGCGCGGCGTTGAGCACGGACAGCGTGAAGCGCCGCGGGTCGGTGGCGGTCAGGCACAGCCCGCCGACGATGACGTTCGCCTGCTCGGTCTGGCGCCGCACCGTCAGCTCTCGCGGGGCGGTGGGCGCGTGGGCGTCGGACGCGGTGCGCCGCGACGCCGGGGCGGTACCGGGGTCCAGCGGCCAGCCGCCCGCCGACAGCGCGTCGACGACCTGCGCGCACAGCGCGTCGTGGTCGACGCCGCCGGCGGCCGTGACGACGAGCGTCTCGGGCCGGTAGTGCTCGCGGTAGTGCTCCCAGACCGCGTCCCGCGGGACCGAGCGGATCGCCTGCGGCGTGCCGCCGATCGGGCGGCCCAGCGGCGTGTCGCCGAACACGGCCGTCGCGAACTGCTCGTGCGCGACGTCGCTCGGGTCGTCGTCGTTCATGGCGAGCTCTTCGAGGATCACGCCACGCTCGGTCTCGAGCTCGCCGGCGTCGAGCCGCGCGGAGGTCACCATGTCGGCGATGACGTCGACCGCCATGGGCACGTCGGCGTCGAGCACGCGGGCGTAGTAGCAGGTGTGCTCCTTGCCCGTGGCCGCGTTCGCCTCGCCGCCGACGGCGTCGAACGCCTCGGCGATGTCCATGGCGCTGCGGCGCGTGGTGCCCTTGAACAGCAGGTGCTCGAGGAAGTGCGTGGAGCCGTAGTGGCCCGACGTCTCGTCCCGGGAGCCCACGCCGACCCACGCCCCGACGGTGGCGGAGCGCAGGCCGGGCATGTGCTCGGTGAGCACCCGGACCCCGCCGGGCAGGACGGTGCGCCGCACGCGGGCGGCCCCGTCCTGCCCGACGACCAGCTCGGCGCCCGGCGTGTGCGGGGCGACGAGCGGGAGGTCCTGCGGCACGTCAGGCGTCGGCGCCGGCGGGCTCGGCCGCCGCGTCCTGCTCGCCCTGGGCGGCGTCGGCCTCGTCGACGACCGCGTGCAGCGACAGCTTGCCGCGCGGGTCGATCTCGCCGATCTCGACCTGGACCTTCTGGCCGATCTTGACGACGTCCTCGACGTTGTCCACGCGCTTGCCGCCGACGAGCTTGCGGATCTGCGAGATGTGGAGCAGGCCGTCCTTGCCCGGCGAGAGCGAGATGAACGCGCCGAAGGTGGTCGTCTTGACGACCGTCCCGACGAAGCGCTCGCCGATCTCGGGCATGTGCGGGTTCGCGATGGCGTTGACCGCCGCGCGTGCCGCCTCGGCGGACGGGCCGTCCGTCGCGCCGATGTAGACCGTGCCGTCGTCCTCGATGGAGATGTCGGCGCCGGTCTCCTCCTGGATCTGGTTGATCATCTTGCCCTTCGGGCCGATGACCTCGCCGATCTTGTCGACCGGCACCTTCACCGTGATGACGCGCGGTGCGAACGGGCTCATCTCGTCGGGCACGTCGATCGCCTCGGCGATGACGTCGAGGATCGCGAGGCGCGCCTCCTTGGCCTGCGTCAGCGCGCCGGCCAGGACGGACGCCGGGATGCCGTCGAGCTTGGTGTCCAGCTGGATGGCCGTGACGAACTCGCGCGTGCCGGCGACCTTGAAGTCCATGTCACCGAACGCGTCCTCGGCACCGAGGATGTCGGTCAGCGCCGCGTAGCGCGTCTCGCCGTCCACCGTGTCGGACACGAGGCCCATCGCGATGCCGGCGACGGGTGCGCGCAGCGGCACACCCGCGTTCAGCAGCGACAGGGTCGCGGCGCAGACCGAGCCCATCGACGTCGAGCCGTTGGAGCCGAGCGCCTCGGAGACCTGGCGGATCGCGTAGGGGAAGTCCTCGCGTGCCGGCAGGACCGGGACGATGGCCCGCTCGGCGAGCGCGCCGTGGCCGATCTCGCGACGCTTGGGCGACCCGACGCGACCCGTCTCACCGGTCGAGTAGGGCGGGAAGTTGTAGTGGTGCATGTACCGCTTGCGCGTCTCGGGCGACAGCGAGTCGATCTGCTGCTCCATGCGGAGCATGTTCAGCGTCGTGACGCCGAGGATCTGCGTCTCGCCGCGCTCGAACAGCGCGGAGCCGTGCGCCCGCGGGAGCACCTCGACCTCGGCCGAGAGCGTGCGGATGTCGCGCAGGCCGCGGCCGTCGATGCGGAAGCCGTCCGTGAGGATGCGCTGGCGGATGAGCGCCTTCTGCAGCGAGCGGTAGGCCGCGCCGACCTCCTTGTCGCGTCCCTCGAACTGCGCGGCGAGCTCCGACTGGACCTCGCCCTTGATCTCGTCGAGGCGGTTCTCGCGCTCCTGCTTGCCCGCGATCTGCAGCGCGGCCGAGAGTCGCTCGGTGGCGGCCTGCTCGACGGCGGCGTAGACGTCCGGCTGGTACTCCGGGAACGTCGGGAACGTCTGCGTCTCCTTCGCCGCGGAGGCGGCGAGCTGCTGCTGCGCCTCCACGAGCGCGCGGATGAACGGCTTGGCGGCCTCGAGGCCCTGCGCCACGACCTCCTCGGTCGGCGCGGTGCCGCCGCCGCCGTGGATGAGGTTCCAGGCGCCCTCGGGGGCGTCCGCCTCGATCATCGCGATCGCGACGTCGTCACCGACGACACGACCGGCGACGACGATGTCGAACGTCGAGCGCTCGCGCTCGGAGTAGCGCGGGAACGCGATCCACTGGCCGTCGACGAGCGCGAGGCGCGTCGCGGCGACCGGGCCGGAGAACGGCAGGCCCGACAGCTGCGTCGACAGCGACGCGGCGTTGATCGCGAGGACGTCGTAGGCGTCGTCGGGGTTGATCGACAGGACCGTCACGACGACCTGGACCTCGTTGCGCAGGCCCTTGACGAACAGGGGGCGCAGGGGGCGGTCGATCAGGCGGCAGGCGAGGATCGCGTCGGTCGAGGGGCGGCCCTCGCGGCGGAAGAACGAGCCGGGGATCTTGCCGGCGGCGTACTGCCGCTCCTCGACGTCGACCGTCAGCGGGAAGAAGTCGAAGCCCTCGCGCGGGTGCTTGCCGGCCGTCGTGGCCGACAGGAGCATCGTGTCGTCGTCGAGGTAGGCGACGGCGGAGCCGGCGGCCTGCTTGGCGATGCGGCCCGTCTCGAAGCGGACGGTGCGGGTGCCGAAGCGACCGTTGTCGATCGTGGCCTCGGCGAACTGGATCTCGGGACCCTCCACGGGTGCCCTCCTTTTGTCATCGAATGCGCCGGCCAGGCCCCGGCGGTCTTCGATCGAGGCCCCCGCACGCGTGGTGCGTCCCGGGGGCCACTACCGAGGACCGGACGAGCGGGTCGGCGCGGGGTTCCGTGCTGGTGGTACCGCGGCTCCGGACGGTGCCGCGTCGTGCGGGTCCTGCGCGTCGGGGGCCGCCCGTGGGCGCCCCCGATGCAGGACCAGCCCGGACCTGACGGTCCGGGCTGGTGCGGGTCGGTCAGCGACGCAGGCCGAGCCGCTCGATCAGGCTGCGGTAGCGGTTGATGTCGATCTTCTGCAGGTAGCCCAGCAGGCGACGACGACGACCGACGAGCAGCAGCAGGCCGCGGCGGCTGTGGTGGTCGTGCTTGTGGGTCTTGAGGTGCTCCGTCAGGTCCTTGATGCGCTGCGTCAGGACCGCGACCTGGACCTCGGGCGAGCCGGTGTCGCCCTCGTGGGTGGCGTACTCGGCCATGATGGACTGCTTCGTGGCAGTGTCGAGCGACACGGTGCTCCTCAGGTTCTCGTTGCGCGGTGCGCCGGGGCATGTCCACCCGGGCTCTCTCGTTCCGCGGCCGGTCGTACGGCGTGGACCACTCTACCAGGGCGGACGCACGCACCACCCCGGGCACGGACGGCGCTCGTCGCCCACTCCCCCGGGCGTCAGCCGTGCAGCACGCCCCGCACGTCCTCCACGTCGGTCGCCATCTGCGCGAGCAGCGCCTCCACGGTCCCGAAGCGCACGGTCGGACGCAGGCGCTCGACGAGGTCGAGCACGACCTCCTCGTCGTAGAGGTCCAGGTCGGTGCGGTCGAGCACGTACGCCTCCACGCGCCGGGTACGGCCGTCGAACGTGGGGTTGGTGCCGACGGACACGGCGGCGGGCAGCACGCGGTCCGGGTCGTCGGTCCCGACCGGCGTGCCGTCGGCGCGGCGCACGCGGCGCAGCCACCCGGCGTACACGCCGTCGGCCGGCACCATGCCGGACGCGTCCGCCGACAGGTTCGCCGTCGGGTACCCGAGCTCGCGGCCACGCGCGTCGCCGTGCACGACCGTGCCGCGCAGCCGGTGCGGACGCCCCAGCACGCGGGCGGCCTGGACCACGTCGCCCTCGGCGAGCAGCTCGCGCACCCAGGTCGACGACCAGCGGCGCCGCAGCGCGTCGGCGGCGCGGTCCTCCGGGCTGCCCGGGTCGGCCGCGACGGACGGCGTCACGTCGTCGATGACCTCGACCTCGAACCCGTACCGCTCCCCGAGCGCGCGCATCGCCGCCAGGTCGCCCGCGTTCTGCCACCCGAAGCGCACGTCCCGGCCCACGACGACCGTCGACGCGTGCAGCGCGTCGACGAGGTAGCGCCGGACGAACTCCTCGGGCGACTGGCGGGCGAAGTCGAGCGTGTACGTCACGAGCAGCACCGCGTCCAGGCCGGTGCCGCCGAGCAGCTCCAGCCGGTCGGCGTCCCCGAGCAGCCGCGGCGGGGCGTCGTCGGGCCGGTGCACGGCCAGCGGGTGCGGCGTGAACGTCACCGCGACGGCGTGCGCCCCCGCGGTGCGCGCGTCGGCCACCATGCGCGTGAGCACCGCCACGTGGCCGCGGTGCACGCCGTCGAAGTTGCCGATCGTGACGACCGACCGGCCCCAGTCGGCCGGCACCTGCGCCAGCTCCGTCCAGACCTGCACCCACGCTCCCGGGTCGACGTCCGCCGCGCGCCGGTCGGCACGCCCGACGGACAAGACTGCCACCTGTCCGCGCCCGGACGCGCACCGCCCGGGTCGGGCGGACGGCCGCGGGCACGCCGACGCCCGTCCCGGCCGGCACCGCGAGGGCCGGCCGGGACGGGCGGGAGGCGGTCAGCGGCCGAGGCGGACCGTGAGCCGTGCGGCCTGGGTGGCCGCGGTGCCCTCACCGTTCGTGAACACCGCCCGGTACTGCGTGCCGTACCCGAACGGCGTCACGGGCACGCGCAGCGTCGCCGAGGACGCGCCCGGCACCGGCAGCCACGGACCCGAGAACCACCGGAACTGCCAGCGCACCGTCGGCGTCGGGTACCCGGACGCCGCCGCGTCGAACGTCGCCCACGACCCGAGGCGCGCGCTCACGGCCTGCGGCTGCCGGGTCACGACCGGCGCCGAGCGCACCACCGCGACGGTGGCCTCCTGCGTCGTCGCCGTGCCGGCCGCGTTCGTGAACACCGCCCGGTAGCGGGCACCGTCCTCGGCCGCGGTCACCGTGACCTCGAGCGTGCCGGACGTCGCACCGGGCACGTCCGCCCACGCCGCGTCGCCGCGCCGCACCTGCCACTGGACGGTGGGCGCCGGCACGCCGGACGCCGCGGCCGTGAGGGTCGCCGTGGCACCCAGCGCCACGGTGGCGCCCGTCGGCTGCCCGGTCACCACCGGGGCCACGGTCGCGGGTGCGCCGTCGCCCTGGTCGGCGACGAACGACGCCACCCACGACAGGGCCGAGTTCCAGTTGATCGTGATCTCGTTGGACGCCCACGACGTGATGTCGTCGAGGTAGCACCGCGCCGGGGCGCAGCCCTCCGTGAACGCCGCCTGCATGGTCGGGTCCCACGTCCCCGTCATGGAGTTCGGACCACCGGCGAGGGAGCCCGGCGGCGGGTGCGGCAGCGCGGGGTCGAGCTGCGCGGCGAACCAGCGCGAGTGCTGGTTCTGCGAGTAGACCGTGCCCCAGCCCGTGACGTACGACTGGTTCAGGGCGTTGCGGCCGAACAGGTAGTCGAGCCCCTCGAGCACGCCGTCGAGGTGGCGGCGGTCGCCCGTCAGGTCGTAGGCGGTCGCCATGACGACGAGGATGTTGGCGACCGAGGAGTTCGAGCCCCAGTCGTACGCGCCGCCGGTGGGCGAGTAGACCGATCCGAACGCGTGGTCCGCCTGCGCCGCGAGGTACTCGTCGGACGCCGCGACGACCGAGGCCCGGACGGCGTCGCGGTCGGCGAGGGCCGTCGGCACCGTGGCGAGCGTCAGCCGGCCGAGCGCCGCCGTGCTGCCCCAGCTGAAGCCGCCGGGCCCGAAGACCTCGCCCGTGTGGTGCGGGCTCGCGGTGACGTCCGCCGCGTACCGGTCCTCACCGGTCGTGGTGAACAGCTCCGCCGCCGCCCAGTAGAACTCGTCGGTGACGTCACGGTCGTCGTAGGGACCACCGCCGTCGGACCCCGCGGCGGCCGGCGCGTAGAGGTCCGGGTGCGCCTGTGCCGCGTCGTACGCGCTGCGGGCCGCTGCGAGCAGCTCGTCGGCGAACGCGGCGTCGTACTCCCGGAACAGCCGGGCGCCCTGCGCCGCCGCGGCGGCGAGGTTGAGCGTCGCCGCCGTCGACGGTCGGTGCAGCGAGCGCACCTGCGGGTCGTCCGCCGGTGCGAGCGGCAGGCCCGTCCACCCCTCGTCGTGGATCTTGTGGTGCACCAGGCCGGCGTACTCCCCCGCCGGCGCGACCATCGTCAGCATCCACTCGAGCTCCCAGCGCGCCTCGTCGAGGACGTCCGGGACGTAGTTGCCCGTCTCCGGCAGCCGGAGCGTGCCGTCGTCGAGGGCGCCCGCCCGCGCGGTCGGCGCGGTCAGCGTGCGCTCGTACGTCGAGAGCAGCTGGGCGACGGAGATGCCGCCGTTGACCACGTACTTGCCGTGGTCGCCCGCGTCGTACCAGCCGCCGGTGACGTCGAGCGTGTAGTCGCACGTCCAGCCGTCGTAGTACTCGCGCGGACCGATGCACGGCACGTCCGTGTCGCCCTGGTTGGGCGGCACGCCGACGTGGCCGGCCTCCCGTGCGTACTCCTCACCGACGATGTCGGCCTCGATCGGCGTGCCCGACCTCGCGAGGTAGAAGTAGTTGAGCGCGTCGTAGCGCAGCTGCTCGTACAGGTCCGCGGCGATCGCAAACGGCCGGCTCGTCTCGCCGTCGGCCACGAGGGTGAACCCCTCGCCGGTGGCGTCCACGTCGGAGAAGTCGACGACGTGCACGTCGGCGTCCGCCGACGCGTCGTGCCCCGCCGGCGTCGTCGTGCCCTCGGCGACGGTGTCGCCCGCCGCGTCGAGCAGCTGCCACGCCACCGCCTCGGTGGCGTCGGTCACGAGGGTCGCGCGCTTGGGCCCCTGCGGCAGGTAGCCGACCTGGTTGACGCGCACCCGCGGGCCCGTGTCCGGCTCGTACGGCGGGGGCGGCGTGGCGGAGGTGGTCAACGACACGTCCGAGATGCAGAACTCGTACGCGCCCGACTTGCCGAGGTGGAACGCCACCTGGCCGGGTGCCGCGCCGTCGGGCGGGAACGTCAGGGTGGAGGTGAAGGCGTACTCGAGCGTGGACGCCTCGGTGCCGAGCGGCGCGGACGCCTGCTCGAACGCGGTGCGGAACGCGCCGCCACCCTCACCGACGATGACCCGCACGGGCGTCGCCGGCGTGGTGCGGGCCGTGAACGACAGCACGTAGTTCTGGTCGGCGTCGATCGGCAGGCCCGTGAACGACAGGCCCGCGTCCCAGGGGTTCGACTGCCCCCCGGGCAGGTCGACGCACATCTCGCCGTCGGCGAAGCGCGGGTCGCCGGTGCCGTACAGGCTCCACGGCCCGAGGCCCTCGGCGAAGGACGTGTGCGGCAGCAGCTCGGAGTCGCTGCTGAGCGAGACGTCGTCGAGGCAGAACGTCCACGCCTCCTCGCTCACCCCGCCGAGCTGGAACGCGATCTGACCCTCGGGCTCGTCGGCCGTCGGCGCCGCCGGGTAGCTCGCCGCCGCGGTGAAGACCTCCTCGACGGGCGTGGGCGTGCTCGTGAGCGCGGGGCTCGTGTCGAGCACCGTCCCGTACGGGGCGCCGTTCTGGCCGATCAGGGCGCGGATCGTCACGTCCGTCGACGCGGTCGCGGTGTACGCGAACGTGTAGGTCGACCCCGCCTCGATCGCGACGCCGTTGAGCACGACCCCCACGCCGTACTGCGCCGAGCCCGCGGGGACGTCCACGCAGAGCGCACCGCTGCCGGTGTCGATCTCCCCCTCGTGGCCGTAGGCGACCCACGCGCCCGGCCCGTCCTCGAAGCTGCCGTCCACGATCAGCGCGCCGGCGGCGGGCAGTGCACCCACCACCGCCAGCGCCACCGCGGCCACACCGCTCGTCAGTGCGGCACCGGTCCGGGCCGCGCGAGTCCTGCTGCGAGAAACCACGTCGTCTCCCTAGCGTAGGAGCGCTCCCACGACGCTGCGGGTGTGCGCTGTTCCGTCGTCGGAGATTAGACCCGAACCGGACGAACCGGAAGGCAGTGCCACGAAGGAGTGCACGGCCGAAAGGATTCGACCGGCGGCCGGCCCGCGGTGCCGGCCGGGCTCAGCCCGCAGGGGCGAGCACGACCTCGGGGCGCAGCAGGTCGCCGCGCCGGGACACCACGGCCACCAGCGCACCATCGGGAGCGATCGCGGCGACCGGGCCGTCCGGGGCGTCGCCGACGGGGACGCCCTGCCCGTAGGACAGTGCGCGCGCCTCGCGCTCGGTGAGCTCGCGCACCGGGAAGGCGGCGCGTGCGGCGGCGGCCATGGGGAGCACGTCGACGGCGACGTCGTCCGGTGCGGCGGCCAGGTCGTCCAGCGTCCGGGCGACGGCGAGCCCGTAGCCGCCGACCCGCGTGCGCCGCAGCGCGGTGAGGTGCCCGCCGACGCCCAGCGCGTCGCCGAGGTCGCGGGCCAGCGCCCGCACGTACGTCCCCGACGAGCAGGTGACGGCGACGTCGACGTCGAGGACCGTCACGTCGGCCCCGTCGCCACCCGTCGCGCTCGCGGTCCGCGCGGCGAGGACGTCGAACCGCGGCACCGTGACCGGCCGCGCCGCCAGCTCGACGTGCTCGCCGGCCCGGACGCGGGCGTACGCCCGCTGACCGTCGACCTTGATCGCCGACACGGCGCTCGGGACCTGCAGGAGGTCTCCCGTGAGAGCCGCGGCGGCCGCCGCGACGGCGTCGGGGGTGACGGCCGACGCGTCGACCACGCCGAGCGTCTCGCCCTCGGCGTCCTCGGTCGAGGTCCGCACGCCGAGGCGCACGGTCGCGGTGTAGTCCTTGTCGGCACCGGTCACGTACGTCAGCAGGCGCGTCGCGCGGCCCACGCCGAGGACGAGCACGCCCGTCGCCATGGGGTCGAGCGTGCCGGCGTGGCCGACCTTGCGGGTCGACGCCAGCCGCCGGACGCGCGCGACGACGTCGTGGCTCGTCCAGCCGGCGGGCTTGTCGACGACCAGCACGCCGTCGTCCGCGGTGGGCCGGCGCGGCCGGCCGTCGTCCCGCGGTCCGCGCCGCTGCCGGTCGCCCCGGCCGTCGGACGCCGGCGCGGCCGTGGCGTCGGTCATGCGTCGGTGTCGTCGTCCTCGCCGGGGCGGCGGTACGGGTCCGCGTCGCCCGCCGGGCGCGCCCGGGCGGCCAGCGCGGCCACCTCGGCGTCGCGGCGTGCCGCCTCCGAGAGCGCCGCCTCGAGGTGCGCCGCCGTCTCCGGCACCGCGTCGAGGTGGAACGCGAGGGTCGGCGTGAGCCGGATCCCCGTCTGCTTGCCGACCTCCGACCGGATGAGGCCCTTGGCGCTCTCGAGCGCCAGGGCGCTGCCGGTGCGGGCCTCCTCGTCGCCGAGGACGGTGTAGTACACGTCGGCGTGCTGGAGGTCACCGGTCACCCGCACGTCGGTGATGGTGACGAAGCCGAGCCGCGGGTCCTTGACCCGCGTGTCGATCATGCGCGCGACGACCTGCTGGATGCGCTCCGCGACCTTCCGCGCCCGAGCCGTGTCCGCCATGGCACTTCCTTTCTGCCCTCCCGGCGAGGTGCCGGGCCGTGCCTGCTGAGGACGATCGGTCCTCCGGGAGGCGCAGCGCGGGGGCGAGCCGTCGGCCCGCCCCCGCGCTGACACGTCACTTGCGCGGCTTCTCGCGCATCTCCCACGTCTCGATGACGTCCTCGACCTGGAGGTCGTTGAACGACCCGAGGCCGATACCGCACTCGAAGCCCTCGCGGACCTCCGTGGCGTCGTCCTTGAACCGCTTGAGCGACTCGATCGTGAGGTTGTCGCCCACGACCTTGCCGCGGCGCAGGACGCGCGCCTTGCTGTTCCGTCGGATCTCGCCCGAGCGGACGATCGACCCGGCGATGTTGCCGAACTTGGAGGAGCGGAAGACCTCGCGCACCTCGGCGGAACCGAGCTGCACCTCCTCGTACTCCGGCTTGAGCATGCCCTTGAGGGCCGCCTCGACGTCGTCGATCGCCTGGTAGATGACCGAGTAGAAGCGCACGTCGACGCCCTCGCGGTCGGCCAGGTCCTCGACGCGCTCCGCGAACTTCACGTTGAAGCCGATGATGATCGCGTTGTCGACCGTGGCGAGGTTGACGTCGTTCTGCGTGATGGCACCCACCCCGCGGTGGATGACGCGCAGCTCGACCTCCTCGCCCACGTCGATCTTGAGCAGGGCGTCCTCGAGCGCCTCGACGGCACCGGACACGTCGCCCTTGAGGACCAGGTTGAGGGTCTCGACCTTGCCCTGCTGCAGCGCCTGCGTGAAGTCCTCGAGGCTGATGCGCTTGCGGCGCTTGGCCAGGAGGGCGGCGCGCTCGGCGGCCTCGCGCTTCTCCGCGATCTGCCGGGCGGTGCGCTCGTCGGGCGCCACGAGGAACGTGTCGCCGGCGCTCGGGACCGACGCCAGGCCGAGGACCTGGACCGGACGTGCCGGGCCCGCCTCGGTGACGTTGTCGCCGTGCTCGTCGAACATCGCACGGACGCGGCCGTGGGCCGTGCCCGCGACGATCGCGTCGCCGACGTGCAGCGTGCCCGACTGGACGAGCACGGTCGCGACCGCACCACGCCCCTTGTCGAGGTTCGCCTCGATGGCCACGCCGCGCGCGTCCTTGTCGGGGTTCGCCCGCAGGTCGAGCGACGCGTCGGCCGTGAGCAGGACGGCCTCGAGGAGGTCCTCGATGCCCATGCGCTGCTTCGCCGACACGTTGACGAACATCGTGTCGCCGCCGTACTCCTCGGCCACGAGGTTGTACTCGGTCAGCTGCTGGCGGATCTTGTCGGGGTTGGCCCCCTCCTTGTCCACCTTGTTGACCGCCACGACGATCGGCACGTTCGCCGCCTGCGCGTGGTTGAGCGCCTCGATCGTCTGCGGCATCACGCCGTCATCGGCCGCGACCACGAGGATCGCGATGTCGGTGACCTGCGCACCACGGGCACGCATGGCGGTGAACGCCTCGTGGCCCGGGGTGTCGATGAACGTGATGGCCCGGTCCCGGCCCTCGTGCTCGGTGCGCACCTGGTAGGCACCGATGTGCTGCGTGATGCCACCGGCCTCGCCCGCGACGACGTCCGTGGAGCGGATGGCGTCGAGGAGCTTGGTCTTGCCGTGGTCGACGTGACCCATGACGGTGACGACCGGCGGACGCGCCGTGAGCTCGTCGTCGCCCTCGGCCTCGAGCTCGGCGTCGAGGTCGATGTCGAAGGACCCGAGCAGCTCGCGGTCCTCCTCCTCGGCCGACACCATCTCGATGACGTACCCGAGCTCGGTCGCGAGCGTGCCGAACGTGTCCTCGTCCAGCGACTGGGTGGCCGTGGCCATCTCGCCGAGGTGGAAGAGCACCGTCACGAGCGCCGCCGGGTTGGCGTCGATCTTGTCGGCGAAGTCGTTCAGCGACGACCCGTGCCGCAGCCGGATGACCGTCGAGCCGTTGCCGCGCGGGACGCTGACGCCACCGAGCGACGGGGCCTGCATGGCCTCGAACTCCTGGCGCTTGGCCCGCTTCGACTTCCGCCCACGGACCGGACGGCCGCCGGCACGCCCGAAGGCGCCCTGCGTGCTGCCGCGACCGGCACCGCCGGGACGACCGCCGCCACCGCCGGGACGACCGGCGAAGCCGCCACCGCCACCGGGTGCGCCGCCGCCGGGACGACCGGCGTAACCGCCGCCACCGCCCCCACGACCGCCACCGGGGCCACCGCGGCCGGGGGCCGCGGGACGCTCGCCGGGACGACCGACGCCGCTGGACGTACGGCCGGGCATCATGCCCGGGTTCGGGCGGGGACCGCCCGGACGCGGGGCCGGACGCGGACCGCCGGGACGGTCGCCCGCCGCGGCGGCGGGAGCGCCCTCGGGCGCCTGCCGGCGCTCGCCGGGACGCGGCATCCCCTGCGAGGGGGCGAACGGGTTGTTGCCCGGACGGGGACCGCCGGGACGCGGGCCGCCCGGACGCTCACCCTGGCGCGGCATGCCCTGCGAGGGCGCGAACGGGTTGTTGCCCGGACGGCCGGCGGGACGCGCACCACCGGGACGACCTGCGCCACCGCCCTGACCGCCACCCTGGCCACCGGGGCGCGGGGCGCCGGGGCGGGCAGCGGGAGCAGGACGGGCCGCGGGGGCCTGCGGCGCGCGGGGGGCGGGCGCCGGTGCTGCGGGAGCCGCCGGAGCGGGAGCCGGCGCGGGTGCCGGTGCGGACGCTGCGGGGCGCGGACCGGGAGCCGGCGCCGACGCGGCAGGAGCTGCCGGAGCCGGCGCGGAGGGTGCAGGCGCGGACGGGGCCGGGGGCGCCACCGGGGCTGCCGGAGCTGCGGGAGCCGGTGCGGACGCGGCAGGCGCCGCGGGGCGCGGTGCCGGCGCGGGGCGCGCGGCAGAGCCGTTGCCACCAGCGGCGGGATAGGTGTCGCGCAGCTTGCGCACGACGGGCGGCTCGATGGTCGAGGACGCCGAACGGACGAACTCTCCGAGCTCGCCGAGCTTGCCCATGAGGGTCTTGCTATCGACTCCGAGCTCCTTGGCGAGCTCGTAGACGCGGACCTTGGCCACATCTCTCCTGTCTCGGTCCGCCCGGACAGGTCGGACCGTCGTTAGTGCTGGGTAGTCATCGTCGGGCACTCATCGCTGCGTGCTCATCGGGTCGCCATCGGCTTCCAACCCGCTTTCCCTGTCGACGGTCGGCGTCGGTGTGGTCCCGGCGCCGTCGTGCTGCGGCTGTGGCTGCTGCTGGTCCGCGTGCCGCGTGACGGCACCGGAGACCGCCTCCGTGTCGAGCGTGCCTGCGTGTCGCAGGGCCCGCCCGAACGCCCGCCGACGGACGGCGAGCTCGAGACAGTGCGGATCGGGGTGCAGCCACGCACCCCGGCCCGGCATCCGGCGACGCTCGTCCACGACGAGCACGGGATCACCCGTGGTCTCGCGTTCCAGCACCACCCTCAGCAGGGCCGATCTCGGACCGGTCGAGCGGCACCCCACGCACGTGCGCACCGGACCCAGATCGGGCACGGGAGGCACGGGATCGGGGGTCCGCCTGCTCGGCGAGGAGAGCCGGCCTTCCGGCCCAGCCTCCGTCAGTCTACCGTGCCGCCTCACCGTGCGTGACCGGAGGTCCCGTCCGTCGCGTCCGCGGGACGGTCGTCGCGCCCGTCGCCGGACTCCTGGGCGTCGGACCGGATGTCGATCCGCCAGCCCGTCAGCTTGGCGGCGAGGCGCGCGTTCTGGCCCTCCTTGCCGATCGCGAGGGACAGCTGGTAGTCCGGCACGACCACCCGGGCGGCGCGCGCCTCGGGGTCGACGACCGTGACGGACAGCACACGGGCCGGTGAGAGCGCGTGGGCCACCATCGCGGCCGGGTCGTCCGCGTGGTCGACGATGTCGATCTTCTCGCCGTGCAGCTCGGTCATGACGGCCCGCACGCGCCCGCCCATCGGGCCGATGCAGGCGCCCTTGGCGTTGACGCCGGGCAGGGTCGCGCGCACGGCCATCTTGCTGCGGTGCCCCGCCTCGCGCGCCAGCGCGGTGATCTCGACCGTGCCGTCGGCGATCTCCGGGACCTCGAGCGCGAACAGCTTGCGGACCAGGTTCGGGTGCGTGCGCGACAGCGTGATCTGCGGGCCGCGCGCGCCCCGCGCGACGTCGAGGACGTACGCGCGCAGCCGCTCGCCGTGCACGTACTTCTCGCCCGGCACCTGCTCGTGCTGCGGCAGCACCCCCTCGACGCCCCCCAGGTCCACCAGCACGGTGCGCGGGTCGCGGCCCTGCTGGATGACGCCGCCGAGCACCTCCCCCGCCTTGCCGCGGAACTGCCCGAGCACCTGGTCGTCCTCGGCGTCGCGCAGGCGCTGCACGATCACCTGGCGCGCGGTCGCGGTCGCGATGCGGCCGAAGCCCGCGGGGGTGTCCTCGTACTCCGGCGTCTCGGCGTCCGGCTGCTCCGGGTCGACCGGGTCCTTCGCCCACACGGTCACGTGCCCCGAGCGGCGGTCCACCTCGACCCGGGCCCGCTGCTGCGCCCCCGGCGTGCGGTGGTACGCCGAGAGCAGCGCCTGCTCGATCGCCTCGACGAGCACGTCGAGGCTGATCTCCCGCTCGCGCTCGATCAGGCGCAGCGCCTGCATGTCGATGTCCACGTCAGTCCTCGGTCTCCACGTCGTCGTCCTGGCCGGCCGCGCCGCTCAGGTCCACCTCCACCCGTCCCGACCGCACGTCGGGCCAGGGCACCGCGACGGGCGCCCCCTCCTTCGGCCGGCGACCCTTCCCGGGGTCGGTCACGGGCACGACCACGACGTCCGGGGCCGCGCCGGCGCCCACCTCGGTGAGGCGCCCGGCCACGACCGTGCCGTCCGCGCGGACGAGCGTGACGGACCGGCCGACCGCGCGCCGCCAGTGCCGCGGCTCCGTCAGGGGCCGGTCGACCCCGGGGCTGCTGACCTCGAGCGTGTAGGCGTCGGGGAGCACGTCGGTCGCGTCGAGCGCGTCGGACACGGCCTGCGTCACCTCGCCGATGCGGTCCAGGTCGAGCTCGCGCTCGTCCTCGGCCGTCTGGTCGACGACCACGCGGACCACGGTCCGGGAACCCGCGCCGGCGACGTGCAGGCCCTCCAGCAGGAGCCCGGCAGCCGTGACGGCGGGCTCCACGACCTCCCGCACCCGGGGTGCGGCTGCTGGCGCGACCATGACACGGCCTCCTGTCGGCTCTCGGCGTGGGCGGCACGAGCGGCGACCCTGGTGACGTTGTGGGCCCCCAGCGTAACGACTCGGGCGGCACCCTCCGTCCCCGGGGCGGTGCCGTGCTGCGCCTCGCGCCCGCACGCGCATGGGAGGATCGCGCCCGATGGACCGTCCCGCTGCCCCCGCCCCGGCCCGCCGCCCGCGCACCCGCGCGCGCCTGCGTGCCGCGGTCGCCCTCGCCGCGGTGCTGCCGCTGGCGGCCTGCGGGCTGCGGCTCGAGACGCCGCCGCCGGTCGAGCCGTCCCCGGACGCGCTCGAGCAGGTGCGCGCGCGCACCGTGGCCGACGCGCTGGACCTCGCCGCCGACGCCGACGCCCTTGCGGCCGTCGTCCCGGAGGGTCCGGAGCGCACGGTCCTGCTGGACGTCGCGGCGTTCTCCGCGCGGCACGCCGAGGCGGCCGGCGGCGTCTACGACTCGGGGCTGCCCGACCCGGCGCCCACGGCCTCGGCCTCGACCTCGACCACCACGACACCCGCCGGTGCCCCCGACGCGGCGACCCTGCTGGCCGAGCTCGTCGACGACGCGGCCGTCGCGGCCGACGACGCCGACACCGTGACCGACGGTCCCCTGGCCCGGCTCGTCGCCTCCGTCGCCACGTCCCGCGACGAGCTCGCCGACCGCCTGTCCGCCGCCACGGCGCTGCCGCGACCCGCGGCCGGCGCCGCGGCGGACGGGGCGCCGGACGGTTCGGCGGACGAGGCGGACCAGGCCACGCCCGGGGTGACGCCCGGGGCGACCGCGAGTGCGTCGTCGTCCCCGGGCGGTGAGGCGCCCGGGACGGGCACCGCCGCCCTGGTGGCCCTCGCCCTCGCGCACGACGAGGCCGCCTACGGGTACGAGGTGGTCGCCGCGCGCGTCTCCGACGACGCGCGCGCGCGGGCCGTCGAGGCCGCGGCGCGCCACCGCGCCGACGCGAACCGGTGGGCTGCGACGGCCGGCGTCGCGGGACGCGCCGGCGACCCGCGGCGCGCGGCGTACGCGCTGCCGGGGGGCCTGGACGACCCGGCCGTCCTCGACGACCTCGTGCGCCGCCTGGAGTCGGGCGTCGCCGACGCGTACGCCGCCGCCGTGGCCGCGGCCGCCCCCGGGTCGCGCGCCGACCTCGTCGCCGGCCTGCGCCAGGCGCACGCCGCGGCGGCCGCGCGCGGTGCGGCGTCCGTGCCGTTCCCCGGCGTCCCGGAGCTGGCAACCGAGACGCTCGGCTGAGCGTCCGCGCGTCGAGCCGCCGCGGAGCCGTCACCCGTCCCCGTAGGGCGGGCGCACGGCAGCCCGGCGCTGACCCCGGCGCCGCGGTGCCCCTCCCGGGATCAGCCGGCGAGGAGCCCGTCCACGAGCTCGGCGACGCGGTCCGCCGCGGCGTGCACCGAGACCTGCTCGGCGGTCCCGCCGGCCCGCGGGCGCACCTCGACGACGCCGTCCGCGAGACCGCGCCCGACCACCACGACGAGCGGGACGCCGAGCAGCTCGGCGTCGGCGAACTTCACGCCAGGCGACACCTTCGGCCGGTCGTCGTAGAGGACCTCGACGCCGCGCGCGGAGAGGGTCGTGGCGAGCGCCTCGGCGGCCGCGAACACCGCCTCGTCCTTGCCGGTCGCGACCACGTGCACGTGGGCCGGTGCGACGTGCGCGGGCCATGCGAGGCCGCGCTCGTCGTGGTGGGCCTCGGCGAGCGCCGCCAGCACGCGCGTGACGCCGATGCCGTAGGACCCCATGGTGACGACGACGGACTTGCCGTTCCGGTCGAGCACCGTCAGCCCCAGCGCCTGCGCGTACTTGCGGCCGAGCTGGAAGATGTGGCCGATCTCGATGCCCCGCGCGAGCTCGAGCGGGCCCGAGCCGTCGGGGGCCGGGTCGCCGGCACGCACCTCGGCGGCCTCCACGGTGCCGTCCGCCGTGAAGTCGCGGCCCGCGACGAGGTCGAAGACGTGCCGCCCCGGCTCGTTCGCGCCCGTGATCCACCGGGTGCCGGGCACGACGCGCGGGTCGAGCATGTAGCGCACCGACGCCCGCTCGCCGTCCGGCCCGGCGGGCGCGTTCGGCCCCACCGCCCCGGGGCCGAGGTACCCGCGCACCAGCTCCGGGTGCGCGGCGAAGTCCGCGTCCCCGGCGGGCTCGACCTCGGCGGGCGCGACGCCCGCCTCGAGGCGCTTGAGGTCGACCTCGCGGTCGCCGGGGAGGCCCACGACGACGAGCTCGCGCTCACCCGTCGGGTGCACGAGCGCGAGGACCACGTTCTTCAGCGTGTCGGCCGCCGTCCACGGGCGGTCCGCACGCGCCTGGTGGGCGTTCGCGTGCGCGACCAGCGAGTCGATCGTGGGCGTGTCCGGCGTGTCCTCGACGTGGGCGGCGGGCGCGTCGGAGAGGTCCACGGGCTCGGGCACCGGCGTGGTGACGGCCTCGACGTTGGCCGCGTACCCGCCCGCCGAGCGGACGAAGGTGTCCTCGCCGATCGCGGTCGGCGTGAGGAACTCCTCGGACCGGGAGCCGCCCATCGCGCCGGACGTGGCGGCGACGATCACGAACTCGAGGCCGAGACGCCGGAAGATGCGCTGGTAGGCGGCCCGCTGGGCCTCGTACGCCCGCGCGAGGCCCTCGTCGTCCACGTCGAACGAGTACGCGTCCTTCATGACGAACTCGCGGCCGCGGATGAGGCCGGCGCGGGGGCGGGCCTCGTCGCGGTACTTGGTCTGGATCTGGTACAGCGCGAGCGGCAGGTCCTTGTACGACGAGTACAGGTCCTTGACCAGGAGGGTGAACAGCTCCTCGTGCGTGGGCGCGAGGAGGTAGTCGGCCCCCTTGCGGTCCTTCAGGCGGAAGATGTTCGGGCCGTACTCGGCCCAGCGGCCCGTGGCCTCGTAGGGCTCCTTGGGCAGCAGCGCCGGGAAGTGCACCTCCTGGGCGCCGATGGCGTCCATCTCCTCGCGGACCACGCGCTCGACCTTCGCCAGCACCCGCAGCCCGAGCGGCAGCCAGGTGTAGATGCCGGGCGCGGCACGGCGGATGTACCCCGCGCGCACGAGGAGCCTGTGGCTCGCCACCTCGGCGTCGGCGGGGTCCTCGCGCAGGGTGCGGACGAAGAGCGTGGACATGCGCAGGAGCATGGGAGCGAGCCTAGTGGGCGCCGTGCCGACCCCCGTCCGCGGGGCCGGAGGGGTGCGGGCGCGCAGGCCCTGGGCCAGGATGGGCCCGTGCCGGAGCTGCCCGAGGTCGAGGCGCTCGCGCAGTACCTGCGCGGGCGGACGGTCGGGCGCACGGTCACCCGGGTCGAGGTCGCCGCGATCAGCGCGCTGAAGACGTTCCGCCCGGCGCCGACCGCGCTGCGCGGGGGCACGGTGCTCGACGTCGGGCGCCACGGGAAGTGGCTGGACACGGTCGTCGAGACGCCCGCCGACGGTGTCCTGCACCTCGTCTGGCACCTGTCCCGCGCCGGCTGGGTGCGCTGGTACGACGCGCTGACCGACCGGCCGGCGCGCCCGGGCAAGTCCCCCATCGCGCTGCGCGTCGGCTTCGACGACGGCTCCGGCTTCGACCTGACCGAGGCGGGCACCCGCAAGCGGCTGGCGGTGCACGTGGTCGCCGACCCCGCCGAGGTGCCGCAGATCGCGACGCTGGGCGTCGAGCCGCTCTCCGACGCGTTCACCCCCGAGCGCCTGGGCGAGCTGCTCGCGGCACGCAACCAGCAGGTCAAGGGCCTGCTGCGCGACCAGGGCACGATCGCCGGCATCGGCAACGCCTACTCCGACGAGATCCTGCTGGTGACGCGCACGAGCCCGTTCGCACCGACGCGCTCCTACGACGACGCGCGCACGCAGCGCCTGCACGAGGCGATCCGGACCGTGCTGACCGAGGCGGTCGAGGCCGCGTCCGGCAAGCCCGCCGCGGACCTCAAGGACGCCAAGCGGCAGGGGATGCGCGTGCACGGGCGCACCGGGCTGCCGTGCCCCGGCTGGGACGGCACGCCGTGCGGCGACACCGTGCACGAGGTGTCGTTCGCCGACTCCTCGCTGCAGTACTGCCCGACGTGCCAGACCGGCGGGAAGCCGCTCGCGGACCGGCGGCTGTCGCGGTTGCTGCGCTGAGCCGTCCCGCCACGTCGGTCAGAACAGGACCGTGGCGTACTCCCCCACCTGGCGGAAGCCGACCGCCTGGTAGGCCCGGACCGCGCGCGTGTTGTACCCGTTGACGTAGAGCGACACCGTCGAGGCGATGTCGGCCCGGGTGGCCTGCACGACCGCCGCCATGCCGGTCTCCGAGAGCCGCTCCCCGCGCCGTTCGGGGTCGACCCACACGCCCTGGACCTGGGCGACGCCGCCGGCGACGGCCGGGACCTCGGCCTTGAACACGACGCGCGGGCGCCGCCACGTGCCGGCGGGCCGCTCGACCCGGACGAACGAACGCCCTTGCTCGATGAGCGCCCGGACCCGCTGCTCGTACGGACCGCCCGGCCCGCTGACCGGCGAGTACCCGACCTCCTCCGTGAACATCCGCACGCAGGCCGGGAGCACGGCGTCGTACTCCTCCGGCACCGAGCGGCGCACCGCGGGGTCGGGGACGACGGCGGGGTCGCCGTCGATGACCATGGAGGGCTGGCTCGCCCGGATCTCCCGCTCGAGCGGCCACGCGCCGCGCAGCCGCGACCAGAGCCCGAGGACCGCGTCCGCGGGACCGACGATCGAGGAGCACCGCCGCCCGCGCGTGCGTCCCAGCGCGGCGAACGCCGCCAGCGCGCGCGACGCCGACGCGTCGTCGTCGGTCGCGAGGACCGGCACGAGGTTCGCCCCGGCCCAGCAGATTGCCCGCAGCTCGTCGTCCTCGGCGTAGCCCCACAGCTCGCCGCCGGCCCGGCGCAGCCCGGTGGCGGCGGCCTGCTCGAGCCGGCTCGCGGCGAGCACGGACCCGACGGGGTCGCTCGCACAGACGGCCAGCGCCGCCGCGACGTCGCCGTCGTCGAGGACCGCGGCCCCCGTGCGTCCCCCGCGCGCCGTCGCGCGCACAGCCGTCATGGCCCGATTGTGCCCCACGTCACACTTCGGTGCCCGGTCGTCGGCGTGCCGGGTACCGGGCGCGTCGGACCCCATCGCGGTCGTGGCGGACGGTCCCGTCAACCGACGGTGACGACCGGCGCGCCCGCGCCGCTCTCCACGGGGTCCATGGCGTCCGCGATCCGCATGGCCTCCTCGATGAGGGTCTCGACGATCATCGACTCCGGCACGGTCTTGACGATCTCGCCCTTGACGAAGATCTGCCCCTTGCCGTTGCCGGACGCCACCCCGAGGTCCGCCTCGCGCGCCTCGCCGGGCCCGTTGACGACGCAGCCCATCACGGCGACGCGCAGCGGCACCTCCATGCCCTCGAGGCCGGCGGTCACCTTCTCCGCGAGCGTGTAGACGTCGACCTGCGCGCGCCCGCACGACGGGCACGACACGATCTCCAGCTTGCGCGGCCGCAGGTTCAGCGACTGCAGGATCTGGATGCCGACCTTGACCTCCTCGACCGGGGGCGCCGACAGCGAGACGCGGATCGTGTCCCCGATGCCCTTGCTCAGCAGCGCACCGAAGGCGGTCGCGGACTTGATCGTCCCCTGGAACGCCGGGCCCGCCTCGGTCACGCCGAGGTGCAGCGGCCAGTCGCCGCGCGCGGCGAGGAGCTCGTACGCCCGCACCATCACGACGGGGTCGTTGTGCTTGACGCTGATCTTGAAGTCGTGGAACCCGTGCTCCTCGAACAGGGACGCCTCCCAGACGGCCGACTCGACGAGCGCCTCCGGCGTCGCCTTGCCGTACTTGGCCAGCAGGCGGGGGTCGAGGGAGCCGGCGTTGACACCGATGCGGATCGAGACGCCGGCGTCGGTGGCCGCGCGGGCGATCTCCCTCACCTGGTCGTCGAACTTGCGGATGTTGCCGGGGTTCACGCGCACGGCCGCGCAGCCGGCGTCGATCGCGGCGAACACGTACTTCGGCTGGAAGTGGATGTCGGCGATGACCGGGATCTGCGACTTGCGCGCGATGATCGGCAGCGCCTCGGCGTCGTCCTGGCTGGGGACGGCGACGCGCACGATGTCGCACCCGGAGGCGGTCAGCTCGGCGATCTGCTGGAGCGTCGCGTTGACGTCGGTCGTCGGGGTCGTGGTCATCGACTGCACCGACACGGGTGCGTCGCCGCCGACCTCGACCTTGCCGACGCGGATCTTGCGGGACGGCCGGCGCGGGGCCAGGACCGGAACCGGTGCCTGCGGCATGCCGAGGCTGATCGGGGTGCTCACGTCCCCATCATCCCACCGACCGGCGGCACACCCGGATCGGCGACGCCGACGTTCACCGAGCCCTCACCCGCGACCCCCGGTGGCGCCCACACCCGCGTGGCGCCGCTCACAGCACCGACACCGGGTTCACGACGTCCGCGTAGACCAGCAGCAGCCCGACCGCCCCGAGGACCAGGAAGACCGAGTACGCGAGCGGCACGAGCCGCGCGGTGTCGAAGGGTGCGGGCCGCGTGCCGCCGCGCACGCGCGCGACCTGCCGGCGCGCGCCCTCCCACAGGGCCGCGGCCACGTGACCGCCGTCGAGCGGCGGCAGCGGGATGAGGTTGAAGACGAAGAGCGCGAGGTTGAGCATCGCGAGCGTCGAGAGCAGCCCCGCCGCGCGCGACGCGAGCGTCTCGTCCTCCAGGGACGCGATCTCGCCCGCGAACCGGCCGACCCCCACGACGCCGACCATCGAGTCCGGGTCGCGCTCGCCGCCCGTGACGGTGGTCTCCACGAGGTCCGCGACCCGCCCCGGGAGCGTGCTGACGACCGAGACCGTGTCCCACGTGCGCGCGGCCGTGAACGCGAGGGCGTCGCCGACCGACTGGCGCTGCGTCTCCTCCTGCGGCGACACCCCGAGGAACCCGACGGGGCGCGTGACGACCTCGCCGTCGTCGTCGGTCACGAACGTGCCGTCGTCCGCGACCACGGGGCGCTCGGCGACGACGGGCGTGACCGTCAGCTCGACCTCGTCGCCGGCGCGCTCCACGACGACCGGCACCGGCTGCTCGCCGGACCCCCGGATCAGCCCGGTGAGCTGGTCCCAGGACCCGACCGGCGCGCCGTCGTAGGACACGACGCGGTCGCCGGGGCGCAGGCCCGCGGCGGCACCGGGCGCGGCCGGGTCCTCCGGGCGGCAGCCGCGGTCGGCCGGCGCGTCCGCCGGCACGACGCACTCGGACACCGAGGAGAGCGTCAGGCCGGGGGTCGGCAGGCCGATGCCGACGTACGCGACGAGGACGAGGACGACCGCGATGACCAGGTTCATCACCGGCCCGCCGAGCATGACGACGAGCTTCTTCGGCGTCGACAGGCGGTAGAAGGCGCGGTGGTCCTCGCCGGGGCGGATCTCCTCCGCGCTCGCGGCGCGGGCGTCGGCCGCGAGGCGCTGGGCCCACGTGCGCGGCTCGCGCGCACCGACGGCCTGCGCCGGCGGGTACATCCCGATGAGCCGGACGAACCCGCCCAGCGGGATCGCCTTGACGCCGTACTCGGTCTCACCCTTCGTCCGCGACCACAGGGTCGGCCCGAAGCCGACCATGTACTGGCTGACACGGACCCCGAACCGCTTGGCCGGGACCATGTGCCCGACCTCGTGCAGCGCGATCGACGCGAGCAGCACGACGACGAACACGAGCACGCCGACCAGCGCCTCCACGGCTCCACCTCCTCGGCTCCGGGGCACCGCCGCCGGACCGCCACGTGCGGGGGCGACGGGTCCGTCGCCCGTCGCGCGGACAGGGTATGCCCGTGGGCGGCATCGTCGCCGCGGGACCTGGGAGCGCGCTGAGAGGTCCACCCGGACGGCCGGGCGCCGGACGGCCACGACCCCGGTGACCGGACGGCGCCGACGGCCCTGGTGGCCCGGCCGGTGCGCGACCCGTCACTCCGACGGCCGGTACGTTGGATCGGTGCACGACCACGACGGCCCGGCCCCGACGACCGACCCGCTGCGCCGCGTCCTGTGGTGGGACCGGCTCCTCGCCGACGACCCCGGTGCCGCGCCGCCCCGCCCGCCGCTCGACGGCGACACGACGGCCGACGTCGTCGTCGTCGGAGCGGGTCTGACCGGGCTGTGGGCGGCGTACTACCTGCTGGACGCCGACCCCTCCCTCGACGTGCTGGTGGTCGACGCCGGCCGCTCGGGTGCGGGCACCGCCGGACGCTCGACCGGCGCGGCGCCGGCCGGCCGGCCGGCCGCGGTCGCGCACGCCCCCGCGGCGGAGCGCGAGCTGCGCGCGGCGCTCCGCGACTCGGTCGTCGAGCTCGGCGGCGTCCTGGCCGCCGAGGAGATCGACGCCGGCTTCCTCTACGGCGGCCTCGTGCGGCTCGCCCGGACGGGCCCGGCGGTCGACCGGCTGGCGGCGGACGCCGCCGCGGCGCCGCAGCGGGGCGACGAGGTGCACCTGCTCGACCCCGTCGCCGCCGGCCGGTACGTCCACGCGGACGGCGTCCTCGCCGCCACCTGGACGCCCGACGCGGCCCACGTCGACCCGCTGCGGCTCGTGCGCGGGCTCGCCCACGTGGTCGAGCTGCGCGGCGGGCGCGTCGCCGAGCACACCCGGGCGCTGCGTGTGGCGCCCCGGGCCGTCGTGACCGACCAGGGCACGGTCCGGGCCCGGCACGTCGTCGTCACCGGCGGCGCGCTCGCCGTCCCGGGGTCGCCCGTCCCGGTGGTGCGGCGACCGGTGCGGCTGCTCGCCACGGGGGCGCTGCCGGGGGACGTCTGGGACGCACTCGGGCTGCGCACGGGCGTGACCGTCGTCGAGGACCGGAACCGCCCCCTGACCCTCGTGCGCACGGCGGACGACCGCCTCGTGGCCGGCGGCGCACCGGGCGTGCCGGAGCGGGTCCCGCAGCTGCTGCCCGCACTCCACGACCACGCCGTGCGCCACACCTGGGACGCCGCGGTGACGACGGCGGCCGACGGGCGGCGGACCGTCGGGCTGGACCGGGGCACCGGGCTGGCGTGGTCCGTCGGCGGCGGCCCCGACGGGCACGACGGCGCGGCCGTGACGAACCTCGCGGGCCGGGTGCTCGCGGACCTGCTCACCGGGACCGAGTCGCCGCTCGTGGGGCTGCCGTGGGTCGCGACGGCGCCCGCAGCGGGGCACCGGCCCGGCGTGCGGACCGCCGTCCCGCGTGCCGCCGTGCGCGGCGCCGCCGCCGCGTGGGCGGACCGCGTGGAGGAGCGGCGCGGCCGCACCAGCGCGCCGGCCGAGCGCGTGCTCGACGCGACCGGCGGCTGAGCCGCGGCGTGGCTCAGCGCGCCGCGAGCCGCTCCCGGGCGCGTGCACGCGCCCAGTCCTCGGCGGCGAGCACGGCGTCCAGCGTGAGCGCCGCGGCCGGCGTCCCGTCGTGCTCGGCCAGGACGCGCTGCACCGTGTCCACCACGTCGCCGAACCCGATCCGCCCGCCCAGGAACGCGGCCACCGCCTCCTCGTTCGCGGCGTTGTAGACGGCGGGGTGGGTGGGCGAGGCCGCGACCGCCTCGCGCGCGAGCCGCACGGCAGGGAAGACGTCCTCGTCGAGCGGCTCGAACGTCCACGCCGTCGCCGAGGCCCAGTCGCACGCCGCCGCGGCGCCCGGGACGCGGTCCGGCCACGCGAGCCCGAGCGCGATGGGCAGGCGCATGTCCGGCGGCGACGCCTGGGCGATCGTCGAGCCGTCGACGAACTCGACCATGGAGTGCACGACCGACTGCGGGTGCACGACGACCGCGATGTCGTCGACCGGGACGTCGAAGAGCAGGTGCGCCTCGATGAGCTCGAGCCCCTTGTTGACCAGGCTCGCCGAGTTGACGGTGACCACCGGGCCCATCGCCCACGTCGGGTGCGCGAGGGCCTGCTGCGGCGTCGCCGCCTTCACCTCGTCGGCCGACCAGCCCCGGAACGGGCCGCCCGAGGCGGTCAGCACGAGCCGGCGGACCTCCGCACGGTCACCGGCGCGCAGGGCCTGCGCGAGCGCCGAGTGCTCGGAGTCGACCGGCACGATCTGCCCCGGCCGCACGGCGGCCGCGTGCACGAGCGCGCCGCCGACGACGAGCGACTCCTTGTTCGCGAGCGCCAGCGTGCTGCCCCCGCGCAGCGCGGCGAGCGTCGGCAGCAGGCCGACCGACCCGGTGATCCCGTTGAGGACGACGTCGGCGCCCGAGCCAGCCAGCTCGGTCGCCGCGTCGGGACCGGCCAGCACGGTGGTGCCCGGCAGCGCATCCCGCAGCCCCTGCGCCGCCGCGGGGTCCGCGACCGCGACGACCGGCACCCGGTGCGCGCGTGCCTGCGCGACGAGCAGCTCCGGGTGGGCGCCGCCCGCGGACAGGCCCGTCACGGTGAAGCGGTCCGGGTTGCGGGCCACGATGTCGAGGGCCTGCGTCCCGATGGAACCGGTGGACCCGAGGACGACGACGCTGCGCTGGCTCACGCCGGCCATCCTCGCAGAGCGCACGGGCGCCGCCGGACGGGCCGGGCCGCGCGCACGCCCCTCACTCGACGCCGAGCAGGACCTCCACCGCCCGGGCGACGAACGCGTCGACGGGGGCCTCCGCGTAGCCGTTGCGGCCGTTGCGCCGCCGGAACGTCGCCGCGCGCAGCTCACCGGCCGTCAGGGGCGCACCCGTGTCGAAGTACGCGATGAGCCGGTGGCACAGCGCGTCCACGTCGGCGGGCTCGTACCCGGGCTCACGGCCCTCCGGCGGGGCGAAGCGGTCGCCGTCGGGGCGCCCGAGACGTCCGTAGAGCGTCCGGGCCTGCGCACCGAGCTGCGACATCCACGCGTCCTGGCCCTTGTCCGCGACGTACTGGGCGCGCTGCCGGGCCACGAACGCCGCCTCGAGGCGGTCCAGCGCGGCGTCGACGGCCGCGGTGACATAGCCGCCCCGGACCATGTCGAACGCGACGTGCCGCACCTCGGCCCCCGACAGCGCGGTCGCGGGGCCCTGCTCGTACAGGGAGCGCGCGTGGGCGAAGAACCCGTCGACCTCGTCGGGGTCGTACCCGCGGCGCAGTCCGGAGACGGTGCGGAACATCCCGTCGCTCACTCGTCCTCCTCCGCGGCGAGCTGGCCGCACGCCCCGTCGATGTCGCTGCCCCGCGTGTCCCGGATGGTCGTGGGGATGCCGTGCGCGCGCAAGCGTGCCACGAACTCCCGCTCCACCTCGGGATCGCTCGCCGTCCAGCGCGAACCCGGCGTCGGGTTCAGCGGGATCGGGTTGCAGTGCACCCAGCCGGTGCCGCCGCGGGCGACGAGCTTCTCCCCCAGCAGGTCCGCCCGCCAGGCGTGGTCGTTGACGTCCCGGATGAGGGCGTACTCGATCGACACCCGCCGGCCCGTCACGTCGAAGTAGCGGCGTGCGGAGTTGAGCGCCTCGTCGACCGTCCACCGGGTGTTCACCGGCACGAGCTCGCTGCGCAGCTCGTCGTCGGGGGCGTGCAACGACAGCGCGAGCGTCACGGGGATGCCCTCGCCCGCGAGCTTGTCCATCGCGGGCACGAGACCCACCGTCGAGACGGTGACGTTGCGCGCGGACATGCCGAGCCCGTCCGGGGTCGGCGCCACGAGCCGGCGGACCGTGCCCATGACCGCCTTGTAGTTCGCGAGCGGCTCGCCCATCCCCATGAACACGACGTTCGTCAGGCGTGTCGCCCCGCCGGGGATCTCACCGGCGGCCAGCGCGCGCGCCGCCTGGCGCACCTGCTCCACGATCTCCGCCGTCGAGAGGTTGCGCGTCAGCCCCATCTGGCCCGTGGCGCAGAACGAGCAGGCGAGGCCGCAGCCGACCTGGCTCGACACGCACAGCGTCGCGCGGTTGGTGTACCGCATGAGGACCGACTCGACCTTGGCGCCGTCGAACAGGTGGTAGAGCGTCTTGACGGTCGCGCCCTGGTCCGCGGTGAGCGTGCGGCTCTCCGTCAGCAGCGGCGGGAACAGGTCCGCGACGAGCACGTCGCGCGTGGCGGCCGGCAGGTCCGTCATCGCCGCGGGGTCGGCGGTGAGGTGCGTGAAGTAGTGCGTCGCGAGCTGCTTGGCGCGGAAGGGCTTCTCCCCCAGCGCCTGCACCGCCTCGACGCGCTCCTCGGGCGTCAGGTCGACGAAGTGGCGCGGCGGCTTGCCGCGCGCACCACGCGTGGGTGCGCTCAGGTCCAGACGGACGGGTGTGGGGTTCACGACGAGCTCCTCTCCCGCGGGTGGCGGACGGGGGCGGACGGCGGGCGGGCCCGGTCGGGGCCCGGTGGGCCGCACGCCCTGGTGAGCGGCGGCCCGGTTCTGCGGTGGGCCCTCGCGGGCCGGTGGGCGCGGCTCAGCCGGCCGGCAGCAGCACGGTCAGGAGGACCCAGACCGTCGGGGCGGTGAGCACGAGCGAGTCGAGCCGGTCGAGGACGCCGCCGTGCCCGGGCAGGAGGCGACCCATGTCCTTGAGCTCCAGGTCGCGCTTCAGCATGGACTCGGCGAGGTCCCCGAGCGTCGCGCTGACGACCGTGCCCAGCCCCAGCAGCACGCCGACGAGCGGATCGCCCTCGAACGCGATCTGCACGCCGACGACGCCGACCACGCTCGCGAGGACGATCGAGCCGAGCAGGCCCTCCCACGACTTCTTCGGGCTGACGGTCGGCGCCATCGGGTGCCGGCCGAGCAGGGTGCCCACGACGTACCCGCCGGTGTCGCACGCGACGGCCAGCAGGATGAACATGACCACGCGCGCGGGCCCGTCGGGCTCCGCGAGCAGGAGCATCACGAACCCGCCGAGGAACGGCAGGTACGCCGCGGCGAACGTCGCCGCGGTGACGTCGCGCAGCGCCGGCTCGCCGCTGCCGTCGAGCACCCGCCACACGACTGCGCCGCCGACCGTCAGCAGGAACGCGACGAACTGCGCCTCGGGCCCGGCGGTGTACGCCGAGACGAGGATCCCGGCGGCCCCGACCAGCAGCGGCAGCAGCGGCAGGTGGATCGAGCGCCGGGTGAGCGCCTGCGCGAGCTCCCACGTCGCGGCGCCCACGGCCAGCACCGCGAGGACGACGAACGCCTCCTTGCGGATGAACAGCGACGCCGCCACGGCGCCGAGGAGCACGACGCCGACCGCGACCGCGGCGGGGAGGTCGCGTCCGGGGCTGGTGGTGCGAGGAGCGGCGAGCTGTGTCATCAGACCTCGAGCAGCTCGCTCTCCTTGGACGCGAGCAGCTGGTCGACCAGGTCGACGTGGCGCTTCGTCAGCGCCTCGAGCTCCTTCTCGGCGCGTGCGACCTCGTCCTCGCCCGCCTCGCCGTCCTTCGCGATGCGGTCGAGCTCCTCCTTGGCGCGCCGGCGCACCGAGCGCACCGAGATGCGCGCGTCCTCGGCCTTGGACTTCGCGAGCTTGACGAAGTCCTTGCGACGCTCGGCCGTCAGGGCCGGCAGCACGACGCGGATCACGTTGCCGTCGTTCGTCGGGTTCACACCCAGGTCGGAGTCGCGCAGCGCCTTCTCGATCGCCGTCGTCGACGACTTGTCGAACGGCGAGACGAGGATGGTGCGCGCCTCGACGACGTTGAACGACGCGAGCTGCTGCAGCGGGGTCGGCGAGCCGTAGTAGTCGACGAACACCTTGGCGAACATCGCGGCGTTCGCACGGCCGGTGCGGATCGCCGCGAAGTCCTCCTTCGCGACCTCCACGGCCTTGTCCATCTTCTCCTCGGCCTCGAGGAGTGTGTCGTCGATCACCGGTGCTCCTTCGTCGATGTCGGTGCGGCCGCGGGGGTGCCGCGGGCGCGGTGCGGTTCGGGTGCGGCGCGGTTCTGCTGCGGCGCGGGGGTGCGCTCAGCTCGCGGTGACCAGCGTGCCGATCTTCTCACCCTCGAGCGCGCGCGTGACGTTGCCGTGCTCCTCGAGCCCGAACACGCGCATCGGCACGTCGTTGTCGCGGCACAGGCTCAGCGCCGACGTGTCCATCACGCCGAGCTCCCCGACGATCGCGTCGGTGTACGTCAGGTGGTCGAGCTTGCGGGCGTCGGGGTCCCGGCGCGGGTCGGCCGTGTACACCCCGTCGACGCCGTTCTTGCCCATGAGGACCTCCTGGCAGTGCGTCTCGAGCGCCCGCTGCACCGCGACCGTGTCCGTCGAGAAGTACGGCAGCCCCGCACCCGCGCCGAAGATCACGACGCGGCCCTTCTCGAGGTGCCGGATCGCGCGCAGCGGGATGTACGGCTCGGCGACCTGCCCCATCGTGATGGCGGTCTGCACGCGCGTGCTCACGCCCGCCTGCTCGAGGAAGTCCTGCAGCGCGAGGCAGTTCATGACCGTGCCGAGCATGCCCATGTAGTCGGCGCGGGCCCGGTCCATGCCGCCGACCTGCAGCTCGGCGCCGCGGAAGAAGTTCCCCCCGCCGACGACGATCGCCACCTGGACGCCCCCGCGCACGGCCGCCGCGATCTCCCCCGCGATCCGCCGGACGACCGGGACCGCGAGACCGACCGAGCCGCCGCCGAAGCTCTCGCCCGAGAGCTTGAGCAGGACGCGCCGGCCCTCCACCTGGTCGGCGCTGCGCGGCGCGTGGAGCGTGCCGGGCGCGGTGCCGGCCTGCGGGCCGTCGGTGGGGTGCTCGGTCACGGGTCCTCCTGGTTCGGGGCGCCGGGGCGCAGGGGGCCGCTGGACGGACGCGGACGCCCGGCGGACCGCGGGCGCCCAGTGCGGCTGTGGCCCCGGTCCGTGAGGACCGGGGCCACCGCCGTCACGACGTGGTCAGGCTCCGACGCGGTAGCGCACGAAGCCGGTGACGGTGCCGCCGACCTCGGCCAGCACCTGGCCGACCGTCTTCTTCGGGTCCTTCGCGAAGGCCTGGTCGACGAGGACCGTCTCCTTGAAGTACCCGTTGAGGCGACCCTCGACGATCTTCGACAGCGCGCCCTCGGGCTTGCCCTCGTTGCGGGCGGTCTCCTCGGCGATGCGACGCTCGTTCTCGACGACGTCCGTCGGGACCTCGTCGCGCGTCAGGTACGTCGGCGAGTACGCCGCGACGTGCGTCGCGACGTCGCGGGCGACGCCGGCGCCGGCCGCGTCCGTGGCGACGAGGACGCCGACCTGGGGCGGGAGGTCCTTGTTGACCTTGTGCAGGTACACCTCGACGTGCTCGCCGGCGAGGCGTGCGACGCGGCGGACCACGACCTTCTCACCGAGCGTGGCGGCCGTCTCGTCGACGACCGTCTGCAGCGGGGTGCCGTCGGAGTCCGCGGCCAGCAGCGCGTCGGCGTCCGCGGCACCCGAGGTGACCGCCGTCGCCAGCACCCGCTGGGCGAGCGAGATGAACGTCTGGTTCTTCGCGACGAAGTCCGTCTCCGAGTTGACCTCGACGAGCACGCCCGTCTGGCCCTCGCCGTCGGGCGTCGGCGAGACCTCGGCCGCGACGAGACCGTCGGAGGCGGAGCGTCCCTCGCGCTTGCCGACACCCTTCAGGCCCTTGACGCGGATGATCTCGAGCGCCTTGTCGACGTCGCCGTCGGCCTCCTCGAGCGCCTTCTTCACGTCGAGCATGCCGGCACCGGTCCGCTCGCGGAGCGCCTTGATGTCGGCCAGCGAGTAGTTCGCCATCAGTTCCGTCCGTCCTTGGGGTCTTCCTGCCGGTCCCGCAGGTCCGCGGGCCGGGGCGGGTGCGGCGCGGTCGGGCGCGCCGCACCCGCGGGAGTGCGTCGGTGCGTCAGGCCTGCTCGTCCTGCGCGGGCGCCTCGGCCGGAGCCTCGGCCTGCGCCGGAGCCTCGTCCTGCGCCGGAGCCTCGTCCTGCACGGCGGCCTCCTCGCGCGCCTCGGCCGCGGCAGCGGCCTCGACGGCGGGCGCGGCGTCCTGACCCGGGGCGACGGCCGACTCGTCGGGGCGTGCCCCGCCGACCGGCTGCTGCGCGTCGCCCGCGGTCGCGGCCGCGGCGTCGACGGCCTCCGGCGCGAGCGCCGGGTCCTGCAGACCGGCCTCGGCACCGGCGAGGAGCTCGCGCTCCCACTCGGCGAGCGGCTCGGCGTCGGCGTCGGCGCCCTGCGTGGCGGCGGCACCGCCCGAGTGGCGCTTCATGAGGCCGTCGGCGGCCGCGTCGGCGATCACGCGGGTGAGCAGCTGCACGGCACGGATCGCGTCGTCGTTGCCCGGGATCGGGTAGTCGACGACGTCCGGGTCGCAGTTCGTGTCGAGGATCGCGACGACGGGGATCCCGAGCTTGCGCGCCTCGTCGACCGCGAGGTGCTCCTTGTTCGTGTCGACGATCCACACGGCCGAGGGGACCCTGGCCATGTCACGGATGCCGCCGAGCGTCTTCGTGAGCTTGTCCTTCTCGCGACGCAGGACGAGCAGCTCCTTCTTCGTCAGGCCCGAGGCCGCGACGTCGTCGAAGTCGACCTGCTCGAGCTCCTTGAGGCGCTGCAGGCGCTTGTGGACCGTCGAGAAGTTGGTGAGCATGCCACCCAGCCAGCGCTGGTTGACGTAGGGCATGCCGACACGCGCGGCCTGCTCGGCCACCGGCTCCTGCGCCTGCTTCTTCGTGCCGACGAAGAGGATCGAGCCACCGTGCGAGACGGTCTGGCTGACGAAGTCGTACGCGCGGTCGATGTAGGACAGCGACTGCTGCAGGTCGACGATGTAGATGCCGTTGCGCTCGGTGAAGATGAAGCGCTTCATCTTGGGGTTCCAGCGGCGGGTCTGGTGCCCGAAGTGGACACCGCTCTCGAGCAGCTGGCGCATGGTGACGACGGCCATGTGACGTCCTCCCGGCGCACGCCGGCCAGGCGTGCGCGCTCGTGCGGGCCTGCGGCCCGCGGTCTCGGTTGTGGTCCGGCCGGCGGCCGGTCCCCTGGTGCCACCCGTCGTCCGCACCGGGCACGAGGCCCGGACCGTGCAGGACGACGTCCGGTCGGCGACCGGGTCATGGCACGCGAATTCGACCGGCACGGGCCGGTCGTAGGTGAAGTCTAGCCCACGCACGACGGTGGCCCGCGCCCCCGGTCCCGCGCCGTCCTGCCACGCTCGCCCGACCACAGCCCGGCGCACCGCAGGGCCCCCCACCGGTCGCCGCGTACGCGTGCTGCGGCGACCGGCGTGGCGGCAGCCTGCCGCCATGTCGCCGACCCCCGCCGCCCCCGCCGCGCCCGCACCTGCCGTGCCCATGCCGCGCCGCCGCGAGCCGCGCCGCCGGGGACGGGAGCGGGCCGGAGCCCTGGTCTCAGCGGTCGCCCTCGCGCTGGCAGGGGCGGCCGCGGCGGCGCAGCCGTCCGCCGCGGGCGTCGGCGCGCCGCCCGCACCCTCCGCCTACCGGGCCCCCGTGCACCCACCGGTCCTCGCGCGGGCATTCGTGGCGCCGCCGGAGCCGTGGGCCGCGGGGCACCGCGGCGTCGACCTGCTCGCCGCGGCCGGTGCGGACGTCGTGTCACCCGCGGACGGCATCGTGTCGTTCACCGGGCCCGTGGCGGGGCGCGGCGTCGTCACGGTCCTGCACCCGGACGGGCGCCGCAGCAGCGTCGAGCCCGTCGTACCCCACGTGACGGCGGGCGACCCGGTCCGCGCCGGGGAGCGGCTCGGCACGGTGGGCGAGGGCGGCCACTGCGCGGGTACGTGCGTGCACTGGGGCGTCCGTGAGGGGGACCGCTACGTCGACCCGTGGTCGCTGCTCGCCGGCGCCGGCCCCGTGGTGCTGCTGCCGGTGCGGTGACGTGGCGCCACGTCCCGCACCCGGCGCGGGCCGTGGGTCAGGCGCGCTCGGCGTCGAGCAGGCGCGTGCGCAGCCGGACCATCGCCGCCGTGTGGATCTGCGAGATGCGGGACTCGGTGACGCCCAGGACCCGGCCGATCTCCGCGAGCGTCATGCTCTCGTAGTAGTAGAGGACGACGACGAGCCGCTCGCGCTCGCCCAGGCACTCGATGGCGCGGGCCAGCAGGTACTTGGTCTCCTGCGCCTCGAGCGAGCCGGCGGGGTCCTCGGTGCGCCGGTCGCCCAGCGTGTCCGCGAGGGTGGCGGCGCCGGGGCGGTCGTCCGAACCCGACAGCATCTCGTCCAGTGCGGCGATGTTGACGGCCGCGAGCTGGGTGTACACGGCGCGCAGCTCGGTGACGGGGACCTCGAGGCGCTGGGCGACCTCGGCCTCCGTGGGGGCCCGGTGCAGGCTGGACTCGAGCTCGCCGTACGCGCGGTCGACCGCGCGGGCCTTCGTGCGGACGGAGCGCGGGACCCAGTCCATCGCCCGCAGCTCGTCGATGATGGCGCCGCGGATGCGGGACGAGGCGTACGACTCGAACTTCACCGCGCGGTCGGTGCGGTACTTCTCGATCGCGTCGATGAGGCCGAACATGCCGTAGGAGACGAGGTCGGCGTGCTCGACGGTCGACGGCAGGCGCATCCCGAGGCGGCCCGCGACGGCGGTGACCAGGGGCACGTAGAGCATGATCAGGCGCTCCCGCGTGCGGGGGCACCGCTCGACGGTGAAGCGCTCCCACAGGGCCGCGACCTCGTCCGCGGTCGCCGCCGGTGCGGAGCCGGCCCGGGCGGGGACGCCGCCCTGGACCGTGCGCTGCTGCGGCACCAGGCCGGCGGGTGCGGTGCCCGGACGGTAGGCACGGAGGGGGGCGGGGGCCGGGGTCCCGACGGTGGCGTCCTGCAGTGCCGTCATCGTCGGCTCCGTCTCTGTGGTGGTGCCTGCGTGCGCGGGCGTGGTGGGGCGGGCGGTGGCGGGTCGCGGGGCGGGTCTCGCGGGCGACGCGGTGGTGGTGCTCACGCCCGTGGATGGGCGAGGCGGTAGGCCGAGCGCAGCCGCTCGGCGGAGACGTGGGTGTAGCGCTGCGTCGTCGCGAGGCTCGAGTGGCCGAGGATCTCCTGCACGGACCGCAGGTCCGACCCGCCCTCGAGCAGGTGCGTCGCGGCCGTGTGCCGCAGCGCGTGCGGGGCGATGTCCTCGACGCCGACCGCGGCGGCGAGGTCGTGGACGACGGTGCGCAGCTGGCGCTGGTCGACACGGCCTCCGCGCCGGCCGAGCAGGAGCGCGGGCGGCGTGCCGTCCCGCACGAGGCGCGGCCGTGCCACGTCCAGCCACGCGGCGACCGCACGGGCGGCCGGCACGCCGAACGGGACGACGCGGTCCTTGCCGCCCTTGCCCACGACGCGCAGCGTCCGCGTGGCGAGGTCGACGTCGGGCACGTCGGCGCCGCACAGCTCCCCCACCCGCGCGCCCGTGCCGTACAGCAGCTCCACCGCGGCCCAGTCGCGCACGTGCACGGGGTCGTCGTCGCGGGCGCGCTCCCGCGCCGCGTCGAGCAGCCGCGTGACGGGCTCGACGGCCAGCACCGTGGGCAGCGGTGCGCCGGCGCGCGCCGAGGCGAGCCGCAGCGTCGGGTCGGTCGCCAGCCGGCTGGTGTGCACGGCCCAGCGGAAGAACGTGCGCGCCGCCGCGGACCGCCGCGCGAGGGTCGCGCGGCTGCGGTCGGCGCCCGCCATCGCGGCGAGCCAGCCCCGCAGGACCGCGAGGTCGATCTGGTCGAGGCGCGTGGCGCCGTACCGGACCGCGTGCCCGAAGAGGTGGTCGAGGTCCCCGAGGTACGCCCGCAGGGTGTGCTCGGAGAGCGCGCGCTGGGCGCGCAGGTGGAGGGCGAAGTCGGCGACGAGCTGGGCCCGCTCGGGGGCCCCCGCCGTGATCTCCGCCATGAACATGCTCCTAAGGTGGCGGGCGCCACTGGTGCGCCACAAGACGCACAGGAAACTACAAGAATGCCCAGTGACGGAATTCGCCGACAATGTCCGGTTCGCTGGCGCGGATTCCCCCTAACGCGGCTTTTTTTCACCCGGGTCGCTGCTCATCCGCTTCGAGCACCCAGCCGCCCCCGACCCTGCGGACCAGCCCGTCGAGCTCGAGCAGGCCGAGCATGTCACGCGCCTCCGCGTGGGTCGTGCCGCCGCGCACGGCCACGTCGTCGACGGTGCGTCCACCGCGCCGCGGCACCGCGTCGAGCACGCGACGCGCGAGCGGTGCGAGCCCGTCCCCCGGCGCCCCGACCTGCGTCGGGGCCTGCGCGGCGTCCGCTCCGACGTCGCCGGCGAGCTCGACGACCTCCGCGGCGTCGGTCACGCACACCGCCACCCCGTCGCGCAGGAGACGGTGGCAGCCGGCGGACGCCGCGGACGTCACGGGGCCCGGCACGGCACCGACCGGCCGCAGCAGCCGGGCCGCGTGGTGCGCCGTGCTCGCGGCCCCGGACCGCCACGCCGCCTCGACCACCACGGTGGCGCGTGCCGTCGCCGCGATCAGCCGGTTGCGCTGCAGGAACCGGCTGCGGGTGGGCGCCGCTCCGGGTGGGACCTCGCTGATGACCGCGCCGCCCGTGTGCACGGCCTCCTCCAGCAGTCGCGCGTTGCCGACGGGGTAGGCGCGGTCGACCCCACCGGCGAGGACGACGAGCGTGGACCCCTCGGCGACGAGGGCGCCCCGGTGTGCGGCCGCGTCGATGCCGTACGCACCCCCGGAGACGACCTGCCACCCGCGGCGCGCCAGGTCGACCGCGAGGTCGACCGCCACGCGTTCGCCGTACCCCGTGCAGGCGCGCGCCCCCACGAGCGCGACCGACCGACGGCGGTGCAGGCCGTCGCCGCGCACCCACAGCGCGAACGGGGCCGCCGTGCCCAGGTCGTCCAGCCCCGTGGGCCACTGCGGGTCACCGGGCACCACGACCCGTGCGCCGACGTGCGCCGCCGCATCGGCGTCGCGGTCGGCGTCGACGTGCGGCCGCCGGACGGCCCATCGCCGCAACGCGGTGCTCACCCGTCGGCGGACGACCTCGCCGCCGGTGCCGGCGTGCGCACCCAGCGCAGCCCAGTCCGGGCGTCCCGTCACGGCGGCGTCCACCCACGCGAGGGCGTCGTGGGCGCCGCACGCCTGGACCAGCGCCCCCGCGACCTCGTCCCCCGGCTCGACGAGCGCACTCCACGTCGCCCGGGCGCGGCGGTCGGCCTCCGCGGTGCTCACGCCCCGTGCCCCCGCGTGCGCAGGGCCAGTGCGCGCGCGACGTCCGGGCGCGCCGGGGCCGCCCGTCCGTCCAGGTCCGCGAGCGTCCACGCGACGCGCAGGACCCGGTCGGCGCCACGCAGGGTCAGCGTCCCGCGGTCGACCGCCCGGTGCAGGTCCGCCAGCAGGCGGGCGTCGGCGCCGAGCGCCGCGTGCAGCGCACGGGCGGGCACCTCGCCGTTCGTGCGCCAGCCACCCGCGCGCCAGCGCTCCCGCTGGGTCTCGCGCGCGTCCCGCACGCGCGCCGCCACGGCCGCGCTCCCCTCCCCCGGCGCGTCGGCCGAGCGTGAGGGCGGGACCTCCAGCTGGAGGTCGACCCGGTCGAGGAGCGGACCCGACAGCTTGCCGAAGTACCGGCGGCGCTGCTCGGGGCGGCACGTGCAGTCGAGCCCCTTGCCCACGGCGCGCCCGCACGGGCACGGGTTGGCCGCGAGGACGAGCTGGAACCGGGCCGGGTACCGCGCGGTCCCCCCGGCGCGGTGCAGCACGAGCTCGCCGTGCTCGAGCGGCTGGCGCAGCGTCTGCAGGACCCCGGTCGTGAACTCGGGCGCCTCGTCGAGGAACAGGACGCCGCGGTGCGCACGCGAGGCGGCCCCGGGTCGAGGCAGCCCCGACCCGCCGCCCACCACACTCGCCGCGGTCGCGGTGTGGTGCGGGTCCTCGAACGGCGGCCGGCGCAGGAGGCCGTGCGCCGGGTCGAACGTGCCGGCCACGGAGTGCACGGCCGTCACCTCCACGGCGTCCGCCTCGCCGAGGTCGGGCAGCAGACCCGGCAGGCGGGCCGCCAGCATCGTCTTGCCCGTGCCGGGCGGCCCGACGAGAAGCAGGTGGTGCCCGCCCGCCGCGGCGACCTCGACGCCGAGGCGGGCGTCCTCCTGCCCGCGCACGTCGGCGAGGTCGAGCACCTCGACGGCACCCCGCCGGGGCGGGACGTCGGGCACGGGCTCCACCTCGGGCACCACCACGTCGGCCCCGTGCCGGGCCGCCACCTGCGCGAGGTGCTCGGCCGCCAGGACCTCGGCACCCGGGACGAGCCGCGCCTCGGCCGCGTTGCCCGCCGGCACGACCACGCGTGGCCGCCCGGCGGCGACCGCGGCCGCCACGGCGGGCAGCACGCCGCGCACCGGCCGCACGCGCCCGTCCAGCCCCAGCTCACCGACGTGCACCCACGCAGCCACGGACGTCGCGTCCACCACGCCGGCGCCCGCCAGGGTCGCCACCGCCACGGCCAGGTCGAACCCGGAGCCCGTCTTGGGCAGCGTCGCGGGCGAGAGGTTCACGGTGATGCGGCGGTTCGGCCACGCCAGCCCGGACGACGTGACGGCGGCCCGGACGCGGTCCCGCGACTCCGCGAGTGACGCGTCGGGCAGGCCGACGAGGCTGAACGCGGGCAGCGACGTGGCCAGGTGGGCCTCCACCTCGACCACGTGGCCGTGCAGGCCGACCAGCGCGACGGCGCACGTGCGCCCGAGCACTCAGACCACCCCCGCCAGGTGCTCGACCGTGGGGCGCCCCCGGGCCTGCAGGGTGACCGCCACGACGTCGACGCGCACCGATCGCGCCGCCACGTCGTGCGCGCTCAGCCAGGCTGCGGTGAGGCGCCGCAGGCGTGCGAGCTTGCGCGCCGTCACCGCCTCCGCGGGGTGCCCGTAGGCGACCGACCGCCGCGTCTTCACCTCGACGGCGACCAGCTCGTCGCCGTCGAGCGCCACGATGTCGAGCTCCCCCTCGGCGCACCGCCAGTTGCGGTCGAGCACCGTCCAGCCCGCCGCCGTGACGAAGCGCGCCGCCACGTCCTCCCCGTACCGTCCCACCGCGTCCGTCGCACGCACGTCGACCACCTCCGGCGCCGACCCTGACGGGTGGCGCGCCACGGCGGACGGGCGCCGGCCGGGACCGGTGCGCCCGGCGTCTGGGGCCGGGGCTGTGGGCGGCTCGCGGGATCGCGCAGGGCCCGCATCAGCGCGGGAAGGCGGCTCCCGAGCCCAGGTCGAGCTCGGCCTTGGCCAGCTCCTCGACGTTGACGTCCTTGAACGTCACCACGCGCACCGACTTCACGAACCGCGCGGACCGGTAGACGTCCCACACCCACGCGTCGACGAGCGAGAGCTCGAAGTACACCTCGCCCGCCGCCGACCGCACCTGCAGGTCGACGTGGTTCGCGAGGTAGAACCGGCGCTCCGTCTCCACCACGTACGAGAAGAGCCCGACGACGTCGCGGTACTCGCGGTACAGCGCGAGCTCCATGTCGGTCTCGTAGTTCTCCAGGTCCTCGGCGCTCACGCGTCCATCATCCCCCATCGCACCCGGCGGCACTGCCGCGGGCCTGGTGACAGCCCGAGGCCGGCGTCAGGGCAGCAGCAGGTCGTCCGCGAGCAGGCCGTCGATCCGCCAGCCCGGACCGCTCGTGGCGGGCGGCGGCGCGACCGTCTCCGGGAGCCGCCACGACCGGCGGTGCAGGGGGCTGGGCCCGTGCAGCCGCAGCGCGGCGAGGTGCTCGGGGGCCGCGTACCCCTTGTTCTCGTCCCAGCGGTACTGCGGGTGGTCCTCGGCGTGCCGGACCATGAGCTCGTCGCGCTCGCACTTCGCCAGCACGCTCGCGGCGGCGACGCTCGCGCACGTGCGGTCCGCCTTCACCCGCTTGTGCACCCGCGGCACGGCGACGGTGTGCAGGTCCCCGAAGAGCTCGTCCTGCGTGCCGAAGAGGTCGGGGGACGGGGGCGTGAGCCAGTCGTGGGAGCCGTCCAGGACCACGACGTCCACGCGCTCGACGACCGTCACGACCGCCGCCAGCGCGCGGGTCCCGGCGAGGCGGAGGGCCGCGATGATGCCGCGTTCGTCGATCTCCTGGGGGCTCGCGTGCCCGACCGCGCGCGCCACGCCCCAGCGCCCGAGGGCGGGGAGGAGCTGACGGCGGGCCGCCGGCGTCAGCAGCTTGGAGTCGGCGACCCCGCGCGGGGCGGACCGCGTGCCGGCGTCCACGACGACGACGCCGACCGACACCGGTCCGGCGAGCGAGCCGCGGCCCACCTCGTCCATGCCGGCGACGAACGTGTGCCCGTCCCGCAGCAGCGCACGCTCGTGCCGCAGGTGCGGGGCGGGCCGCGCCGACGTGCGGCCCGCGCGCGCGGTGGGACGCAGGGCGGGAGCCGGCGCGGTGCCGGCGGACGCGACGTCGGGGACGGCGGTGCTGGTCGTGTCGGCGACGGTCATGCGGCAGCGGGACCTCGGGTCGGGGCGGTCAGGACGGGTCGGGCACGCCGGCGAACGTGTCGGACGGGTTGCGCAGCACGGTCACGCGGTCGACGGGCCACACGGTGACGAACGCGACCCCCACGATGTTGTCGACCGGCACGGAGCCGCCGCCGGGGCGGCCCTGGTTGTAGCGCGAGTCGGCCGAGTGCTGGCGGTTGTCGCCCATCACCCACACCGAGCCCTCCGGCACCACGACGTCGAACGCCTTCTCGCTCGGCTGCGAGCCTGCGGCGAGGTACGGCTCGTCGATCGGGACGCCGTTCACGGTGACCGGCTCGCCGGGCCCCGTGCACGCGACCCGGTCGCCGGGCAGCCCGATGACGCGCTTGACGAGGTGCTCCCCCGCGTCCTGCGGCAGCAGCCCGATCCACGTCAGCCCGTCGTTGAGCGCCTCGCCGACGGGGCCGCGCTCCGGCTGGACGACGGGCTGCAGCCAGCCGCCGGGGTCCTTGAACACGACGATGTCCCCGCGCTGCAGGTCGCGCGGGCCGGGGGTCAGCTTGCTGACGAGGATGCGGTCGTTCTCGACGAGCGTCTCGTGCATCGACTGCGACGGGATGAAGAACGCCTGCACGAGGAACGTCTTGACGACGAGCGAGAGCACGAGCGCGCTGACGAGGATGATCGCCGTCTCGCGGACCCACGACCACGCGGTCGACCGGCCGCGGCGGTCGGTGTCGCGGTCGTGACGACCGCGCCGCCGCTCGCGCGGGGCGTCCTGCTCACGCGCACCCCGGGGGGCGCCGTCGTCGCCGGCCCCCATGCGCGTGGGGGCCCACAGGGGCCGCCCGTCCCCGGCGTGGGCGTCGGCGCCCTGCCCCGGGCCCGGCACCGGCCCCAGCTCCTCGGCGCGTCGCTCGCTCACCGACACACTCTCCCACGCGCACGCCCGCGGCGGGGCACGCGCCCGCTGCGCCCACCCGGCCCCGGCACGCCGACGGGCGGCCACCGCAGCTGCGGTGACCGCCCGTCGGGACGTGCGTGGAAGGCGTGGTGCTCAGCGCTTGCCGGCCGGAACCTGCTGGCGCTTCTCCTTGATCTTCGCCTTCTTGCCGCGCAGCGCGCGCAGGTAGTACAGCTTCGCGCGGCGGACGTCACCACGGGTGACGACCTCCACCGAGTCGAGCGACGGCGAGTGGACGGGGAACGTGCGCTCCACGCCGACGCCGAAGCTGACCTTGCGGACCGTGAAGGTCTCCCGCACGCCGGCACCCTGGCGGGCGATGACCACGCCCTGGAACGCCTGGACGCGGGAGCGGTTGCCCTCGACGACCTTCACGTTGACCTTCAGGGTGTCGCCGGGACGGAAATCCGGGACGTCGGTGCGCAGCGATGCTGCGTCGATCGCGTCGAGCGTCTGCATGACGTATCACTTCCCCGCCCTGCCGCAGGTCAGGAGCGTGATCGACGGGCGCACGCGCTGCCGGGGCAGGGCACGCACCCGTGGGGGCTCGGATCGGGTGGCGGACCGCGGCCGGGGCCGGGTCCGTGCGTCGTGGGCGCTCTCCCCTGCGGCAGAGAGGCGGCCGACGCGCACCGACCGACCAGTCTGCCACAGCCGAGGCCACCGGCCGAATCAGCACCTCGTGCACGTACCGCGCCGACGGGAGGCGCGGCCCCGGTCGGATCGCGTCGCGGCTGGGATCAGGCGTCGCCGGCCGCACGGACGAGGCGTCCGCCGTCCACCACCCAGCCGAGGTCCGCGAGGAGCGCGACGTCGTGCCGGTCGAGCGCCGCCGGGTCGAGGGCCGCGACGAGGTCCGGCCGGCGCTCCGCGGTCCGCTCGAGGGCGCGGTCACGCCGCCAGCGCTCGATGCGTGCGTGGTGCCCCGACAGCAGCACGTCCGGCACGGCGTGGCCGGCCCACTCGGCGGGCTTGGTGTACACCGGGTACTCGAGCAGCCCCGCCGCCCCGTGCGACTCCTCGACGAGCGACGCCGGGTTGCCCACGACCCCCGGCAGCAGCCGCGCGACGGCCTCCACGACGACCAGCGCCGCGACCTCGCCACCGTTGAGCACGTAGTCGCCGAGCGACAGCTCGGTCACCCGGACCCGGCCGGCGTAGTGCTCGGCGACGCGCGCGTCGATGCCCTCGTAGCGTCCGCACGCCACGACCAGGTGCTCCTCGCCCGCGAGCCGCTCGGCGGTCCGCTGCGTGAACACCTCCCCCGCCGGTGAGGGGACGACGAGGTGCGCGCCGTCGTCGAGCACGTCGTCGAGCGCGCGACCCCACACGTCGGGGCGCATCACCATGCCGGCACCGCCCCCGAACGGCGTGTCGTCGACCGTGCGGTGGCGGTCGTCCGTCCACGCGCGCAGGTCGTGCACCCGCAGGTCCAGCAGGCCCGCCGTGCGCGCCTTCCCGACGAGCGACAGGTCGAGGGCGGCGAGGTACTCCGGGAAGATCGAGACGACGTCGACGCGCACGGGTCAGCCCTCGTCGTCCGGGCGCTCGCCGGGCGCGGGGAGGTCCACGACGAGCCGGGCGGCGTCGGCGGCGAGCAGGCCGCCCGGCGGGTCGAGCACGACCCGCCCGCCCGGCACGTCCACGACGGGCACGATCGCCTCGACGAACGGCACGAGCGTGCGCGTCCCGTCGGGCTCGCGGACCACGAGGAGGTCCTGCGCGGGCAGGTGCTCGAGACCGACCACCTCCCCGAGCACGCGGCCGTCGGTGACGTGCTCGGCGCGCAGGCCGACGAGCTCGTGCTCGTACCAGCCGTCGTCGTCCGCCTCGGCGGCGTCGACCTCGACGACGAGCTCGATCCCGCGCAGCGCCTCGACCGCGGTGCGGTCCGACGCCTCCGCGAATGTCACGTACCAGCGCTCCTGCGCGCGGCGGACCTGGGCCAGCGTGAGCGGCCCCGCCGCGGGCGGCTCGGTGTCCAGCCGGGCGCCCACCGTCAGGCGCCGCTCGGGCGCGTCGGTGCGCACGTCGAGCGCGACCTCGCCGCGCAGTCCGTGCGGCCGGCCGATCCGGGCCACCGTCAGCTGCATCCTGCTCTCCTTCCCCCGCCGGTCGTCCGACCTGGCGGGGCTCGTCCGGCACCGGGCGCACGTGCCCGGTGACGCCGACGGCCCGGCCCCTCGCAGGAGGGACCGGGCCGTGGGTGTGGCTCTCAGCGCCGGTCGACGTCGACCACGTCGACGCGGACCGGGCCCTCGGTGGACAGCGCGCCGACGACCGTGCGCAGGGCACGAGCCGTCCGGCCGCCGCGACCGATGACGCGCCCGAGGTCCTCGGGGTGCACACGCACCTCGAGCGTCTCCCCGCGGCGCAGCGGCGACGTGCGCACGCGCACGTCGTCCGGGTGGTCGACGATGCCCCGCACCAGGTGCTCGAGCGCGTCGGCGAGCATCAGGCCTGCTCGGCCTCGGCGGACGCCTCGGCCGGCGCCTCGACGACGGTCGCCTTCTTCTCCGACGCCGACGCCTTGACCTTCTCGGCGTCGAGCGCGGCGGCGTCCACGGCAGCCTGGGCGTCGGCCTTGGGGGCCTTCGTCCGCAGCGTGCCCTCGGCACCCGGCAGGCCCTTGAACTTCTGCCAGTCACCGGTGATCTTGAGGAGCACGAGCACCTGCTCCGACGGCTGCGCGCCGACGCCGAGCCAGTACTGCGCCCGCTCGGAGCTGATGTCGATGAGCGACGGCTCCTCGGTCGGGTGGTACTTGCCGATCTCCTCGATCACGCGGCCGTCGCGCTTGGTGCGCGAGTCGGCGACGACGACGCGGTAGTACGGCGCACGGATCTTGCCCATGCGCTTGAGGCGGATCTTCGTTGCCACGAGGTGGTGTCTCCTGATGTCTGCTGGGGTGGCCCGACCCTCGCTGCTCGTGGGGAGAGCGCGCCGGTCCGGCCGAAGGACGCAACGGGCACAGGTAGAGGGGCTGTGCGCGCCGAGTACAGCCGACCATTGTGCCAGATCCCCGGGGCTCCGCGCGCACGTGCCTCGCACCGCTCCCGCGCCACCTGTGACGGCGCTCGACGCCGGCCGTCGCTACCGGACGCGGACGCCGCGCAGCACCACCGCGGCCGGCTCGGCGAGCACGCGCACGTCGCGCCGCGGGTCCGCGGCGTAGACCACGACGTCGGCGCTCGCGCCCTCCGCGATCCCGTCCGCGCCCAGCCACGCGCGCGTGCGCCAGCTCGCCGCCGCGACGACGTCACGCGCGGGGATTCCCGCGGCCACCATCTCGGCCGCCTCGTCGGCGATGCGCCCGTGGCCGATCGTGCCGCCGGCGTCCGTGCCGACGAGGACGCGCACGCCGGCGTCGTGCAGGTCCCGCACGTGCGCGTGCCGGCGCGCGTGCATGCGCCGCATGCGCGCGGCGAAGCGCGGGTAGCGCGCCTCCCCCTGCGCCGCGATCGCCTCGAACTGGGCGACCTGCAGGAGGGTCGCCGTGACCGGCACCCCCGCGGCGGCGATCCGCTCCACCTGCTGCGCGGTGGCGCCCGTGGCGTGCTCGAGGCAGTCGACGCCGGCGTCGAGGAGGGCGTCGAGCGACTCGGTCGCGAACGTGTGCGCGGTGACCCGGGCCCCCGCCGCGTGCGCGGCGGCGACGGCGTCGGCCAGCACGTCGTCGGGCCACAGCGGGCGCAGGTCGCCGTCGGGCCCGAGGTCGCGGTCGATCCAGTCGGCGACGAGCTTGACCCAGCCGTCACCACGCGCGGCCTCCTCGCGGACCGCGGCCGGCAGCTCCTCGACGGTCGCCAGCTCGCGGCCGTACCGCCGCAGGTACCGCTTGGGCCGCGCCAGGTGGCGGCCCGCACGCAGCAGCCGCGGCAGGTCGGCGCGCTCGTGCACCCACGCGGTGTCCGCCGGCGAGCCTGCGTCCCGGATCAGCAGGACGCCCGCGTCGCGGTCGGCGACCGCCTGCGCCTCCGCCGTGGCGTCGTCCACCGGCCCGTCGGACGCGAGCCCGACGTGGCAGTGCACGTCGACGAGCCCGGGCAGCACCCAGCCGTCGAGCACGGCGTCGGGCACACCGGCCGGCCGCTCGAGCGTGAGCCGGTCGCCGACGACCCACGCCTCGCCGACCTCGTGCTCGTCGCCGAGCACGACCGTGCCGCGCAGGTGGGTGACGGCCACGGCGGGGCTCAGCGGCCGCCGAAGAGCTTGTCGAGGCCGGCCGGCAGCTGCAGGTCCGTCGGCTCCGGCTCGGCGGGCGCGGCGCCGCCGAGCCCGAACGCCGACCCCGCCGGACCGCCGGGCTGCGCGGCGGCGCGCGCCGCGGCGGCGCGCTCCTGCTCGGCCCGCTTGGCGGGGTTGCCCGACCGGGCGCCCTTGGCGCGCTTGGCCGGCGCCTGCTTCCCGCGCGACTTCTTGCCACCCATGCCCGGCAGGTTGCCCATGCCCGGCATGCCGCCGGGCATCCCGGGCACGCCGCCGCCCTTGGCCATCTGGCGCATCATCTTCTTCGCGCCGTCGAACCGCTCGAGCAGCTGGTTGATCTCGCTCGGGGTGGTGCCGGAGCCGCGGGCGATGCGGGCGCGGCGCGAGCCGTTGATGATCTTGGGGTTCTGGCGCTCGCCGGGCGTCATGGAGCGGATCATCGCCTCGATGCGGTCGACCTCGCGCTCGTCGAAGTTCTCGAGCGCCTCGCGCATCTGGCCCATGCCGGGCAGCATCCCGAACATCTTCTTGATCGAGCCCATGTTGCGCAGCTGCTGCATCTGCACGAGGAAGTCCTCGAGCGTGAAGTCCTCGCCGCCGACGAGCTTGCCGGCCATCTTCTCGGCCTGGTCGGCGTCGAACGCCTTCTCGGCCTGCTCGATCAGCGTGAGGACGTCACCCATGTCCAGGATGCGCGACGCCATCCGGTCGGGGTGGAAGACCTCGAAGTCGGTGAGCTTCTCGCCCGTGGAGGCGAACATGATCGGGCGCCCGGTCACGCTGGCGATCGACAGCGCCGCACCACCGCGCGCGTCGCCGTCGAGCTTGGACAGCACGACACCCGTGAAGCCCACGCCGTCCTGGAACGCCTGCGCCGTCGTGACGGCGTCCTGGCCGATCATCGCGTCGACGACGAACAGGATCTCGTCCGGGTCCACCGCGTCCCGGATGTCGGCGGCCTGCGACATGAGCTCGGCGTCGACGCCGAGGCGTCCGGCCGTGTCGACGATCAGGACGTCGTGCTGGCGCTGGCGCGCCGCCTCGAGGCCGGAGCGGGCGACCGACACCGGGTCCGCACCGGCGGGCAGCACGTCGTCCGCGCCCTGGTTGCCGGGGTGCGGCGCGTGCACGGGCACGCCGGCGCGCTCGCCGACGACCTGCAGCTGCGTCACCGCGTTGGGGCGCTGGAGGTCCGCCGCGACGAGCATCGGCGTGTGGCCCGAGCTCTTCAGCCAGTGGGCGAGCTTGCCGGCGAGCGTCGTCTTGCCCGCACCCTGCAGGCCCGCGAGCAGGATCACCGTGGGCGGCTGCTTCGCGAACGTCACGGTGCGCGTCTGGCCGCCGAGGATCGCGACGAGCTCCTCGTTCACGACCTTGACGACCTGCTGCGCCGGGTTGAGGGCGCGCGACACCTCGGCCGAGAGCGCGCGCTCCCGCACGGCACCGGTGAACTGGCGGACGACCGGGACCGCCACGTCGGCGTCGAGCAGCGCGCGGCGGATCTCGCGGATGGTCGCGTCGATGTCGGCCTCGGAGAGCCTGCCCTTCGTGCGCAGGTTCTTGAAGGTCGACGTGAGTCGGTCGGAGAGGGTGGCGAACACCGGACCTCGCTGCTGGACGCGGACGGGCTACGGACGGTCCAGGGTACCTGCCAGGGCGCGCAGCCCTCGGGCGGTGAGGTCGTCGACGAGCGTCGCGCGCCACGTCGTCCAGGCCGTCGGCCCCGCCGCGGACGCGTCCGCCTCGGTGAGCGCCCGCAGCAGCGCCAGGAGGTCGCTGCGGTGGTCGACCGCGTCGAGCAGCCGTGCCAGCGTCGCCGGGTCGTCGTGGTCGGCGCCCGTGGCGAGGTCCGCGAGCGTCAGGTGCTCGCGGACGAGCCGGGTCACGTCGGCGGCGACCTCGGGGCCGAAGCCCATGCGCTGCACGACCGGACCCGCCAGGCGGGCGCCCTCGACGGAGTGGTCCCCCGCCCCGGCGCGCTTGCCGATGTCGTGCAGCAGCGCGGCGAGCAGGAGGGTCTCGGGGGCGTCGACCGTGCGACGGTCCCGACCCGCGCGCGCCACCGTCTCGACGAGGTGCCGGTCGACGGTGTGCCGGTGGATCGGCGAGCGCTGCGGCCGGTTGCGCACCCCAGCCCACTCGGGGACCCACGTCGTCACGACGCCGGCCAGGTCGAGGGCCTCCCACACCGGCACCTGCGCGGGCCCCGAACCGAGCAGGTGCACGAGCTGCTGACGCGCGGCACGGGGCCACGGGGTCGGCAGGGGCGGCGTCGCCTCCAGGCTGGCCACGGTCACCGGGGACAGCACCAGACCGGTGCGGGCGGCGGTCGCGGCGGCGCGCAGGGACAGCACCGGGTCGTCGGCGGGGCGCGCGTCGACCGACAGGACCAGCTCGCCGTCGTGCTCGACCAGCCCCTCGGCGATCTGCCGCAGCCGCGGGGGCGTGCGGCGCCCGCGCACGAGGACGGGTCGGCGCGCGGGCCGCTGCAGGGCCTGGCGCGCGTTGCGGGCCGTGGTGTCCAGCGCGTACGAGATGACCCGGCCGGCCTCGGCGACCGACGCGAGCAGGTCGTCACGGTCGGCGAAGCCGACGAGCGCCGCGACCTCGTCCTGGTCCGCCAGCAGCAGGCGGTTGGTGTGCCGGCGCGTGACGACCTGCACGGCGTCGCGCACGTCCAGCAGGTGCGCGTACGCGTGGTCCACCGCGCCGTGCGGGCGGTCGGTGAGCCACGTCGCGGCGAGCGCGGACAGCACCACCGCGTCGCGGATGCCGCCGCGCGCCTCCTTGAGGTCCGGCTCGATGAGGTACGCGAGCTCGCCGTGCCGGTCGGCGCGCTGCCGGGTGGACGCGAGCAGCTCGGGCAGGCGGCGGCGGGCCGCGGAGCGCCAGTCCGCCAGCAGCGCCGACCGCGCGCGGGCCACGACGAGCCCGTCCCCCGCGACCGGCTGCAGCTCGAGCAGGCCCACCGCGGCGGGCAGGTCCTTCGACGCGACCTGGCGGCACTGCGCGAGCGAGCGCACCGAGTGGTCGAGGTCGAGGTTGGCGTCCCAGATCGGGTACCAGAGGCGCTGCGCCAGGTCGGCGAGCGCGTCGGCGCCGTGCCCGCGCCCCTCGTGGACGAGCAGCAGGTCGAGGTCGGAGACGGGGCTCGCGTCGCCGCGCCCGACGCTGCCGACGACGCCGAGCGCGACGCCGGGGACCTCACGGCCCTCCGTGACCTCGTCCCAGAGCCGACCGAGGGCCCCGACGACGAGGTCCGCGACGGCGCGGCGGCGGGCGACGCCGTCCGTGCCCGGTCCCGTGGTGCGCGCGGCGAGCTCGAGCCGAGCGGCACGCAGGTCCCGCACCCCGAGGGGGTGCGGGACCTGCGGCGACCCGGCCGACCCGGTGGCGGGCGGCCGTCCTGTCGTCATGTGCTGTGCGTGACCGTCCTGCTCAGAGGGCGTCGTCGCCGTGCTCACCGGTGCGGACGCGGGCCACGTCCTCGACCGGGACGACCCAGACCTTGCCGTCGCCGATCTTGCCGGTCTGCGCCGCGCGCACGATCACCTCGGTCACCGCCGCCGAGTCGCCGTCGGCGACCAGGACGTCGATCTTCACCTTCGGCACCAGGTCGACCGTGTACTCCGCGCCGCGGTACACCTCGGTGTGGCCACGCTGACGGCCGTAGCCGCTCGCCTCGCTCACCGTCAGGCCGCGGACCCCTGCCGCCTCGAGGGCGGACTTCACATCGTCCAGCCGGTGCGGCTGGATGACCGCCGTCACGAGCTTCGTCATCACTTCACCTCCGTCACGACGCGGGCACCCGCGCCCAGCGACTCGTACGCCGTCTCGCCGTGGACCGTCAGGTCGAGACCGGACACCTCCTGCTCCTCGGTGGCACGCATGCCGATCGTCGCCTTGAGGATGAGCGCGATCACGAGCGTCACGAGGCCGCTGAACACCATCGCCAGCAGGGCGACGATGATCTGCGTGCCGAGCTGGCCCGCACCGCCACCGTAGAGCAGACCGTTGGACGCGCCCTCGGGGTACCAGGTCGCGTCGGTGTCCGTCGCGAAGAGGCCGATGAGGATCGTGCCGACGAGACCGCCGACCAGGTGGACACCCACGACGTCGAGGGAGTCGTCGTAGCCGAACCGGTACTTCAGGCCCACGGCCAGCGCGCACAGCACGCCGGCGACCAGGCCGATGGCGATGGCACCCCACGTGTCGACCGCTGCGGCGGCGGGCGTGACGGCCACCAGGCCGGCGACGATGCCGGACGCGGCGCCGAGCGACGTCGCGTGGCCGTCGCGGACCTTCTCCGTGCCGATCCAGGCGAGCAGCGCGACCGCCGCGGCGACCGTCGTGTTCACCCAGGCGCGCCCGGCCGTGCCGTCCGCGGCGAACTCCGAGCCGGCGTTGAAGCCGAACCAGCCGAACCACAGGAGCGCGGCGCCCAGCATCACGAAGGGCAGGTTGTGCGGGCGCATCGGCTCACGGCCGAAGCCCTTGCGCTTGCCGAGCACGATCGCGAGCACCAGGCCGGCGATGCCGGCGTTGATGTGCACCACGGTGCCGCCGGCGAAGTCGATCGGCAGGGGCAGCGCGTCGGCGAGGAACCAGCCGCCGCCGAGGAGGCCGCCGCCCCACACCATGTGCGCCAGGGGCAGGTACGCGAACGTCACCCACAGGCCGGCGAACACGAGCCACGCGCCGAACTTGATGCGGTCGGCCACGGCACCCGAGACGAGCGCGACCGTGATGACCGCGAACGTCAGCTGGTAGCCCGCGGCGACGAGGAACGGCACCCCGGTCGCCGCCATGAGGCTCTGGTCGTCCGTCGCGCCCTGGAGGCCGAGGAAGTCGGCGGGGTTGCCGATGAAGCCGCCGACGTCGGTGCCGAAGGCCGTCGAGTAGCCGTAGAGCACCCAGATGAGCGAGACGAGGCCCAGGGCCCCGAAGCTCATCATCATCATGTTCAGCACGCTCTTGCCGCGGACCATGCCGCCGTAGAAGAACGCCAGTGCGGGCGTCATCAGGAACACCAGTGATGCGGCGATGATGATGAACGCGGTGTTGCCACTGTCCAGCTCGAATTCCATGGAAGGTCGCCTCTCCGCTCGCCACCGGGCGTGGCTGGTCGGCGACAACCGTCGCGGAGGGGCGTTTCACACGCGCACGCGGCGCGTTACCGCGAGGTGACAAGCACCGCCCCTGTGTGAACATCGTGTTTCGACCCGGGCGATCGTCCAGCACTCGGGACGATCGGTCCGCCCGGCGGCACCGGACGCGGCGCGGCGCGGGTCCCGTGGGGACCCGCACCGGCGCGCGTCACCGGGCGGCCGGCGCCGGCGTCACCGCCCGCACCACCGCCCGTGTCACTGCCCGAGCAGGCCGTCCACGAACGCCTCCGGGTCGAACGGCGCGAGGTCGTCCGGGCCCTCGCCGAGCCCCACGAGCTTGACCGGCACCCCGAGCTCGCGCTGCACCGCCACGACGATGCCGCCCTTGGCGGTGCCGTCGAGCTTCGTCAGGACGATGCCCGTGACGCCCGCGACCTCGCCGAACACGCGCGCCTGCTGCATCCCGTTCTGCCCCGTGGTCGCGTCCAGCACGAGCAGCACCTCGGACAGGGGCGCGTCGCGGCTCAGCACGCGCGTGATCTTGCCGAGCTCGTCCATGAGCCCGGCCTTGTTCTGCAGCCGGCCCGCGGTGTCCACGAGGACGACGTCGGCACCCTCGGCGCGGCCGGTGCGCAGCGCGTCGAACGCGACGGACGCCGGGTCGGCGCCGTCCCGGTCCGAACGCACGGTCGGCACGCCGACGCGCGACCCCCACGTCTGGAGCTGGTCGGCCGCGGCGGCGCGGAACGTGTCCGCCGCGCCGAGCACGACGGACCGGCCGTCCGCCACGAGGACGCGCGCGAGCTTGCCGACCGTCGTCGTCTTGCCGGTGCCGTTGACGCCGACCACGAGGACGACGGCCGGGGCGGGCGTGCCGTCGGCCGCCGTGACCGGCTCCGTGCGCAGCGACCGGTCGAGGGACGGGTCGACGAGCGCCAGCAGCTGCTCGCGCAGCACCTCGCGCGCCTGGCCGGGCGCCGAGAGGCCCTCGACCCGCACCCGGGTGCGCAGCGCCTGGATGATCTCGTCGGTGGGCCCGGCACCGACGTCGGCGAGCAGGAGGGTCTCCTCGAGCTCGTCCCAGTCGTCCTCGGTCAGCGTGTCGCGCGAGAGGACCGACAGCAGCCGCGCACCCAGCGGGGAGCCGGACCGCGCGAGGCGCTCGCGCAGCCGGCGCAGGCGGCCCGCGCTCGGCGCCGGCGTCTCGAGCGGCGGCGCGGCCAGGTCGTCGACGGACAGGTCGTCGGAGACCGTGCCCTCGAGGGCGCCGCCGGTGCCGTCGACCGCGACGTCGGGCGGGAGCACGGGCGTCGGCACGACGGGCCGGTCGGCGACATCCGTCGCGGTGCGCGCGGAGCCGGTCCCGGCGTCCGGACGGAGGTCGGACGTGCTGTCGGGGCGCCGGCGCCGGCGCACGAGCAGCGCCGCGGCCGCGCCCGCGACCAGCACGGGCGCACCGACGAGGTAGGGCAGGAGGTCGTTGAGGTCCACGACGACAGTCTGTCGGCGTCAGGCGCCGCGGCGCACGCGCAGGGTCTGCGCGGCGCGGTGCAGGTCCTCGGTGAGCTCCTCGACGTGCAGGTAGCCGTCCCCCTCCTGCACGTTCGCACGCAGGAAGTCGGCGAGCGACACGTCCCGGGGCTCGACGGCCGCCGCGGCGGCGGCCTGGGCCTGCTCGGCGTCGGGCTCGCGGCGGGCCCGCAGGCCGCGCCGGAACGACTCCCACGGCGACTCGTCGCCGGCCGCGGCGTCCTCGCTGCTCGCCCTCGCGAGCAGCAGCACGGCACCGGCGGCGAGGAGAGCCAGGAGGACCACGGGCACCAGAGTCATAGGACCATTTTTCCGCCGTCGACGCACCGGCGCACGGCGCCGCGCAGCCGCGGCGTGACCTCTCACACGACCTTCACAGCAGCGCACCCGCGCGCGGCGGACGACGCACTCGAGCGCCCGCCGGGGGCTCGCGTCCGGCGCTCAGGCCGGCTGGTCCTCGCGCATCCGCTGGCTGATGACGGTCGTGACGCCGTCGCCGCGCATCGTGATGCCGTACAGCGCGTCCGCGATCTCCATCGTGCGCTTCTGGTGCGTCACGACGATGAGCTGGGAGTCGTCCTGCAGCTCGCGGAAGATCTCCAGCAGGCGCCCCAGGTTCGCGTCGTCGAGCGCGGCCTCCACCTCGTCCATGACGTAGAACGGGCTGGGGCGTGCCTTGAAGATCGCGACGAGCAGCGCGACGGCCGTGAGCGACCGCTCGCCGCCCGACAGCAGCGACAGCCGCTTGACCCTCTTGCCCGCGGGCCGCGCCTCCACCTCGATGCCGGTCGTCAGCATGTCGTCCGGGTCGGTGAGGACGAGGCGGCCCTCGCCCCCGGGGAACAGGCGCGGGAACACGTCGTCGAAGGCCGCGGCCGTGTCCCGGTAGGCCTCCGTGAAGACCTGCTCGACCCGCTCGTCGATCTCCTTGACGATCTCCAGCAGGTCGGCGCGCGACTTCTTCAGGTCGGCGAGCTGCTCGGTCAGGAAGCGGTGGCGCTCCTCCAGCGCGGCGAACTCCTCGAGCGCCAGGGGGTTGACGCGTCCGAGCAGCGCGAGCCCGCGCTCGGCGGCGCGCAGCCGCTTCTCCTGCTCGGCACGCACGTAGGGGACGGCATCCGGCGCCCCCGGCTCGGGCTCGGTGCCCGGCGGGAGCACGACCGGGACGTCCTGGTGCGGGCCGAACTCCTCGAGGAGGACCGCCGGGTCGAGGCCGAGGTCCTCGACCGCGCGGGTCTCCAGCTGCTCGATGCGCAGCCGCTGCTGCGTCCGGGCCACCTCGTCCTTGTGCGCGACGTCCGTGAGCTCGGCGAGGTCGCGCGCGAGGGCGTCGACCTGGCTGCGGACCGCCGCGAGGTCGCGGTCCCGCTCCGCGCGGGCCGCCTCGGCGGCGTCCCGCTCGTCCGACGCCCGGCGCAGCGCACGCTCGAGCTGGGCGGTCGCACGGACGGCGCCCTCGTGCACCGCGGCGGCGACACCGGCCTGCCGACGCCGCTCCCGCTCGCGGGCGGCGGCCCGTTCGCGCGCGGCCCGCTCCGTGGCGGCGGCGCGCTCGAGCCCCTCCGCGCGCCCGGACAGCGCACGCGCCCGCTCCTCCCCCGTACGCAGCGTCAGGCGGGCCTCGGTCTCGCGGGATCGGGCCGCGGTCGCCTCGGCCGCCGCGGCGTCCCGGCGCTGCGTGGCCTGCGCGATCGCGGCCTCGGCGTCCTCCGGCTGCTCCTGCGCCGCGGCGAGGCGCTGCGTGAGCTCGGCGAGCAGCGCGTGGTCCTCCGCGAGCGTCGCACCGGCCGCGTCGAGGGACGTCTGCGCACGCTCGGCCTCCGCGCGGGCGGACCGGGCCGCGGAACCGAGGTGCCCCAGCTGCTCGGCGACGGCCGCGAGCGCGGCGTCCGACTCGTTGAGGCGCTCGAGCGTCGCGTCCACGGCCTCCTGCGCCGACGTCCGGGCCGCGCGTGCGGCGGCGAGCTCGAAGCGCAGGCGCTCGGCCGTCGCCGCGGCGTGCGCACCCGCCTCCCGCGCCGTCTCCAGCGCGGCCTGCAGGTGCAGCGCGGACGGCGCCGACGCCGACCCGCCGGACGCGCGGAACCGGGAGAGCACGTCACCGGTGCGGGTCGCCACCACGACGTCGGGGTGCGCCGCGACGAGCGGACGCGCGGCCGCCAGGTCGTCCACCACGACGACGTCGGCGAGCAGCGCGTGCACGGCGTCGCGCACGGCCGCGGGCGCCTGCACGAGGTCGACCGCGCGGTCGGCGCCGGCCGGGAGCTCCACCGTGCGGCCCGGGCCCGCGCCGGCCACGAGGAGCGTCGCGCGGCCCGCGTCCTCGGTGCGCAGGTGCCGGATCGCGTCGACCGCCGCCTCGACCGACTCGACGGCGACCGCGTCGGCGACGGCGCCCAGCGCCGCCACGACGGCGTCCTCGTCGCGCGCGTCGACCTGCAGCAGGGCCGCCACCGAGCCGAGCACGCCGGGCAGCGCGTCCGCCGCCAGCAGCGTCCCCGCGCCGTCCTTGCGCGACAGCGACATCTCGAGCGTCTCGGCCCGCGACGCCTGCTGCTCGCGCTCACGCTCGGCCGCCCGCAGGCCGTCCTCGAGGTCGGCGACGCGGGCGACCGCGGCGTCGAGCGCCTCGGCGGCCGCCTCGTGCTCCGCGTCGAGACCCTCCTCGCCCTCCTCGACGCCCGCGACCTGCGTCTCGAGGGCGGCGAACCGCGTCGACGCGTCGCGGGCCCGCTCCTCGGCGGCCGCCAGCGCGTCCCGCAGGCGGCCGATCTCCGCCTCCGTCGCCTCGACCCGGCTGCGCCGCGCGGCGACCTGCCCGGCGAGGCGCGCGACGCCCTCGCGCCGGTCCGCCGCGCCCCGCTGCAGGTCCGCCAGCGCCTTCTCGGCCGCGCTGGCGGCCGCCTCGGCCTCCTGCCGCGCGGTCGTCGCGCCCCCGACCGCCGCCCGGGCGACGTCCACCTCGGCGGCGAGCTCCTGCTCGGCGGTGCGGACGCGCTGGGCCTGCGCCTCCAGGTCGTCCGGGTCCTGCCCCGGCGCGCGCTCCTGCGTCGGGGCGCCGAGCAGCCGCGCGCGGTCGGCGGCGAGCGACGCCGTGCCGCGCAGGCGCTCGCGCAACGACGACAGCCGGTACCAGACCTCGCTGGCCTCGCTCACGGCCGGGGCCGCGAGCGCGGCCTCCCCCTCGAGCGCGACGAGCCGCTCGCGCGCCGCCGTCAGCCGGCCCTCGACGTCCGCCCGGCGCTCCCGCAGCGCCGACTCGTCGGCGATCTCCTGCTCGAGCTGCGCCGTCAGCTGCGCGAGGTCGTCGGCGAGGAGCCGGGCGCGCGCGTCCCGCAGGTCCGCCTGCACGACCGCGGCCTTGCGCGCGACCTCCGCCTGCCGGCCGAGGGGGCCCAGCTGCCGGCGGATCTCCGCCGTGAGGTCCCCGAGGCGGGTGAGGTTGCCCTGCATCGCCTCGAGCTTGCGCAGCGCCTTCTCCTTGCGCTTGCGGTGCTTGAGGACGCCTGCGGCCTCCTCGATGAAGCCGCGGCGCTCCTCGGGCGTCGCCCGCAGCACCGCGTCGAGCTGCCCCTGCCCGACGATGACGTGCATCTCGCGGCCGAGGCCCGTGTCGGACAGCAGGTCCTGGATGTCGAGCAGCCGGCACGGGCGGCCGTTGATCGCGTACTCCGACCCGCCGTTGCGGAACAGCGTCCGCGAGATCGTCACCTCGGAGTACTCGATGGGCAGCGCGCCGTCGGTGTTGTCGATCGTCAGCGACACCTCGGCCCGGCCGAGGGGCGGGCGTCCCGACGTCCCGGCGAAGATGACGTCCTCCATCTTCCCGCCGCGCAGCGACTTCGCGCCCTGCTCCCCCATCACCCACGCGAGGGCGTCGACCACGTTCGACTTGCCGGAGCCGTTCGGCCCGACGACGCACGTGATGCCCGGCTCGAAGCTCAGCGTCGTCGCCGAGGCGAACGACTTGAACCCGCGCAGGGTCAGGGTCTTGAGGTGCACGGGCTGAGCCTAGGCACCGCCGGCCCCGGCACGGCGACGCCCCGCCCACCGGGCGTAGGCCGGATGGGCGAGGCGTGCGGCGGGGGTGTGGGTCAGAGGGCGGGGAACCAGAGCCCGATCTCGCGGGCGGCGGACTCCTCGCCGTCCGAGCCGTGCACGATGTTCTCGATCAGCTTCGTGCCCCAGTCGCGCGCGAGGTCGCCGCGGATGGTGCCCGGCGCGGCGACGGTCGGGTCGGTCGCGCCGGCGAGCGAGCGGAAGCCCTCGATGACGCGGTGGCCCTCGACGACCGCGGCGAGCACGGGGCCGGACCGCATGAAGTCGATCAGCGCCTGCACGAACGGCTTGCCCGCGTGCTCGGCGTAGTGCTCGGCGAGCAGGGCCTCGTCGGCGCGCCGCAGCTCGGCCGCCACGAGCGTGTAGCCCTTCGCCTCGATGCGGCGCAGGACCTCGCCGACGTGCCCGCGGCGGACGCCGTCGGGCTTGACGAGGACGAGGGTGCGCTGCGGGAGGGGTGCGTCTGCCATGGCCGTCACCCTAGTGGTGGCACGGTGGGGGCAGGGCAGGCACAGGAGGTGCCTCAGGCCTGCGGGTGGGCCGCGTCGTACTCCGCCCGCTCCCGGTCGATGCGCCCACCCAGGCGCAGCGAGACCACCCACAGCACGACGAAGAGGCCGCCGACGACGAACATCATCGGCACCAGCACGCCGAACGCCAGGACCACGACCTGTGCGGCGGAGCCGGCGACGTAGCCGCCCGGGCGCCCGACGTAGCCGGCGATGAGGAGCAGCACGAGGGCGGTCACGCCGCCCACGACCCACACGGTGGCGGGCGGGGCGACCCGCAGGCCGTAGGCCACGAGGGTCGCGAAGAACACCAGGAGCGCCTCGAGGATCAGCGTCATCTGCGTGAACTGCGGCTTGGCCGGCCGCTTGCGACCGCCCCGGCCGCCACCGTGCATGCTCATCGCACCAGGCTAGCCGCGCGGGGACGGGGCTCCGACGGACGCCCGCCCCGTGGCCCCGCCCTCGTCGTGCCCGGCGGTCGGCGCCGCGCCCGCAGGCGCCGGTGCCGTCGCACCCGGCTCCCCGGTGCGGCCGGCGCGCGCCGGGTCCGCGACCGCCTCGCCGCGCGCCACCATGCCGGCGACGTCGGAGAGCGTCACCTCGCGCAGGAAGAGCGAGAGCACGAACCCGAGCACCACGAGCGGCACGAGGTACCAGAACGCGGGTGCGAGGGCGTCGGCAAAGGCGTCGACGACCCCGGACCGCACGGGCTCCGGCAGCGCCTCGACGGCCGCCGGCGTCAGGCCGGACGACTCGGGGGCGGTGCCGGCCGGCGCGTCGCCGAAGGCGCCGGCCAGCCGGTCGCTGAGGCGCGAGGTGAAGATGGTCGAGAACAGGGCCGTGCCGACGGCCGCGCCGATCTCCCGGAAGAAGTTGTTGGCGCTCGTGGCCGTGCCGATCTCGGACGGGTCGACCGAGTTCTGCACCGCCAGCACGACGGTCTGCATGACGAGGCCCATGCCGGCGCCGAGGACGAAGATCATCGCGCCGAACAGCCACATCGACATGTCGCCCGTGATGCGCGTCAGCCAGATCAGGCCGAGCACCGTGACGCCGAGGCCCACGACGGGGAACGCCTTGTACCGGCCGGTGCGCGTGATCGCGAGCCCCGACGCGATGGACGTGATCATGACGCCGGCCATCATCGGCAGCATGAGGAAGCCGGACTGGGTGACGCCCGCGCCGGTCGCCATCTGCAGGAACGTCGGCAGGAACGCGAGGGCGGAGAACATGCCCATCCCGAGCACGAGGCCGATGCTCGTCGCGATGGTGAACGTCGGGTTGCGGAACAGGCGCAGCGGCAGGATCGGCTCGACGGCCCGCAGCTCGACCGCGACGAACGCCGCGGTGGACGCGAGCGTGCCGAGGACCAGGCCGAGCAGGCGCCAGTCGCTCCAGTCGTAGCCGGCGCCGCCGCTGAACGACTCCCAGCTCGTGGCGAGGACCAGGCCCGAGGTCGCCAGGACCAGGAAGAGGATCCCCGCGACGTCGACCGGCCGCTCGGAGCGGCGCGACGGCAGCTTGAGCGCCATCCACGCGACGACGAACGCCGCGACGCCGATCGGGATGTTGATCCAGAACGCCCAGCGCCAGTCCGCGTGGTCCGTGAAGAGGCCGCCGAGCAGGGGGCCGGTGACCGCGGCGATGCCGAAGAGCGCGCCCATCGGGCCGAGGTACTTGCCGCGCTCCTTGGCGGGCACGATGTCGGCGATGATCGCCTGGGACAGGATCATCAGGCCACCGCCCCCGAGGCCCTGCACGAAGCGCCACGCCACGAGCGCGCCGAACGAGTCGGCGAAGCCGGCGCCCGCCGACGCGAGCGTGAAGACGCCGATCGCGAACAGGAACGGCCAGCGGCGCCCGTACAGGTCGCCGAACTTGCCGTACAGCGGCATGACGATCGCGATGGCCAGGATGTAGGCCGTCACGACCCAGCCCTGGTGCTCGACGCCGTTCAGCTCCCCCACGATCGTCGGCATCGCGGTGCCGACGATGGACTGGTCGAGCGACGACAGGAACATCGACGCCATCAGGGCGCCGAAGATGAGCCACACCGTGCGGGGTGTGAGCACGACGAGCGGCGCGTCGTCCGCGCGGCCCGGTGCGGTGGCGGTGGCCATGGGGGGTGCCTCGTCCTTCTGGTGGTGGGTCGTGCGGGGGCGGCGACGCCGCGCGGGGTCGCCGGAGCGTGGGTGCCGCGGCAGGTCAGGCGGTGACGACCGCGCGCAGGTCGGCGACGACGGCGCGGGCGTGCTCCTCGGCCTCGCCCGTGCCGCCCGCGGCCTCCCAGCGCACGAACGTGCTGTGGACCAGCACCAGCACCAGCCCGGTGACCGTGTCCGCGAGCTGCGGCGACGCGTCGCCGAGCCGCGAGCGGACCACGTCGAGCAGGCGGTCCTTCTGCTGGTCCATCCACGCGACGTGGTGCGCCATGAGCCGCGGGTGCTCGGTCGCGAGCTCGAGCGCCCGGTGCATGCGCTCCCGCCCGAGCGGCGGGTCGTCGAGCACGGGCGCGAGCAGCGTCACGAGGTCGTCCAGCAGGTGCCCCGACGGGCCCCCCGCGGCGAAGACGGCGGCGGCACCGGGGTCGAGCGTCCACGGCGAGTGGCCGAGCAGCGCGTCGTCCTTCGTGGCGAAGTAGTTGAAGAACGTGCGGGGCGACACGCCCGCCTCGGCGCACACGAGCTCGACCGTCACGCCGTCCAGGCCGTGCTCGGCGACGAGGCGGTGCGTCGCGTCGACGAGCGCGGCGCGGCGCTGGGCCTTCTTCCGCTCGCGCAGGCCGGGCGCGGCCTGCGGGGTGCCTCCGGTGGGGCTGGGTGCGGCAGTCACGGGCCACACCATGCACCGACTGCAACTTTGCAGTCAATGCACATCGAGGTGAGCGTGGTTACTCCTCGCCGAACCCGTCCTCGACGGCCGTCACGAGCCGGTGGACGGCCTCGGCGGCCTGGGGCCCCTCGGCCACGACCTCCAGGCTGTCCCCCTGCTGGGCGCCGAGCTTCATCAGCTCCAGGACGCTCGCGCCGTTCGCGCCGTTGACCCGCACCCGTGCGTCGTACGCGGCCAGCGCGCGGGCGAGCACCGCCGCGGGCCGCGCGTGCAGCCCCAGACGGTTGCGCAGGACCGCGGTCGCCCGCACGGCGCCGTCGGGGACGGCGGGCGGCACCCCGCCGGCTGCCCCCTCCGGGCGCGCGTCGCCCTGCCCCGGCGCCCAGCCGGCGAACGTGCCGCCCGCGTCGTGCGCCGACGCGAGCACCGCGTCGAGGTCGCCGCCGCCGTGCGCGGTGACGCCCGCGGCCACGGCGCCCTCGACGAACGGCGCGTCCGCGAGCCGCACGCGCCCCGCCACGTCCGCGTCCGCCAGGTCCAGCACGGACTCGGTCGTCATCACGGCCGACCCCAGGTCCGTGAGCACGACGACGGACCGGCCGTCCGCCGAGGCCTCGGCGACGGCACGCTCGACGCGGGCGTAGCTCGTCCCCACGCCGCCGTCGTCGAGCCCGCCCGCGGGCACGATGAGCACCCCGGGCGCCATCTGCCCCGCGACCTCCGCTGCGCCCTCCGCGAGCGCCCGCGAGTGCGACACCAGCACGAGCGCGACCTGCGCCCACCGTGGACCCATCGAGCGGCCCTCTCCTTCTCGTTCGTCCAGCGACGTCGTGGTCACGCGTCCACCACGTCCCTCAGTCCGCCGCCGCGGCGGACTGCGCCGCCGCGACGAGGATCAGCTCGCTCGACCGCGCCCCGGGGTCGAGGTGGCCCACGGACCGCTCGCCCAGGTAGCTGGCGCGGCCCTTGGTCGCGACGAGCGAGACGGTCGCCTCGGCGCCCTCGTGCGCGGCTCGCGCCGCTGCGGCGAGCACCTCCGACGGCGGCGCGCCGTGGTCCGCCGCCTCGACCGCCGCGGCCACCGCCGGCGTCCAGGCGTCGACCATCGTCTTCTCGCCCGGGCCGGCCTTGCCGCGGGTCACGACGCCGTCGAGCGCGGCCTCGAGCATGGCCACGACGCCGCCGCTGTCGAGCGCGTCCGTCGCGGTGGCCTTCGAGGCGCGCAGGTACGCGGTCCCGTACAGGGGCCCGGCCGCGCCGCCGACCGTCGACATGAGGGTCGTGGCGACGAGCCGCAGCACGTCACCGACCTGGGCGGGCGGCTCCGTCAGCGCGTCGAGCCTGCCGAGGACCGCCCGGAAGCCGCGCGCGAGGTTCTCGCCGTGGTCACCGTCGCCGATGAGCCGGTCGAGCTCGACGAGCTCGTCGCGGTTCTCCGTCACGGTCGCCGCGGACCGGCGCACCCAGTCCAGCGCCCATGCCACGTCCAGCGTCATCGGCCCTCCTCCTCACGTCGCGCGCCCACGGCGGCAGCCGCCGTCACCAGCGCAGTGCGGCGGTGTTCACGGGGGCGTCCCAGAGCGCGGTCAGCTCGTCGTCCAGACGCAGGACGGTGACCGACGCACCCTGCATCTCCAGCGATGTCACGTAGTTGCCGACGAGCGAGCGGGTCACCTCGACCCCGCGCTCCGCGAGCAACGCGCGTGCCCGACCATAGACGACGTACAGCTCGGAGGCGGGCGTCCCCCCCATGCCGTTGACGAGCAGCAGCACGCGCTCGCCACCGGTCAGGCCGAGGTCCTCGACCACGGGCGTCAGCAGCATCCCGGTGATCTCGTCGGCGCTCGCCAGGGGCACCCGGCGCCGGCCCGGCTCGCCGTGGATGCCGATGCCCAGCTCGATCTCGTCGTCGGCGAGGTCGAAGCTGGGGCGGCCGGCGTGCGGCACCGTGCACGCGGTCAGGGCCACGCCCATCGACCGGACGTTCGCGACGACGCGCTCCGCCACGGCGGTGACCGCGTCGAGGTCGTCGCCGCGCTCGGCGGCGGCGCCCGCGATCTTCTCGACCGCCACGGTGCCCGCGACGCCGCGCCGTCCCGCCGTGTAGAGCGAGTTCTCGACGGCGACGTCATCGTCGACGAGGACCGAGCGCACGGTGACCCCGTCCGCCTCGGCCAGCTCGGCGGCCGTCTCGAAGTTGAGCACGTCGCCCGTGTAGTTCTTCACGATCGTCAGGACGCCCGCGCCGGAGTCCGCGGCGGCGACCGCGGGGGCCACCTGGTCGGGGGTCGGGGACGTGAACATCGCGCCGGGCACCGCCGCGTCGAGCATGCCGACCCCGACGAACCCCGCGTGCAGCGGCTCGTGGCCGCTCCCGCCCCCGCTGACGAGGCCGACCTTGCCCGGCACGGCACCCCCCGCGCGCGCCACGAACAGCGGGTCGTGGTGCACGCGTACGAGGTCGGCGTGGGCGAGACCGAACCCCCGGACCGACTCGACGACGACGTCCTGCGGGTCGTTGATGAGCTTCTTCACTCGCGTCCTCCTCCACGTGCCGCCAGGGGGCGCCGTCGGCCCGCACCGCCCACCTTCCGGCGGTGCCGGACGCGGGTCAAGCGGACCCGCCCCCGCCGGTGAGCGCGCCACCGTCGGCCGCGCGGTACAGGTCGCGCAGCAGGGCGATCTCGGCGCCGTGGTGGAGCACCTCCTGGTTGACCCACCACACGACCTCGAGGAACGGCACCTCGCCGTCGCTGCCGTACGGGTACGTGCTGCGGCCGACCTCGTCGAGCGCCGCGTCGTCGACCGACGTCAGCGCCTCCCGCCACGCGCCGACCGCGCCGGCGAGGTCCGCGACGGCCGTCGCCGCGTCGGTCGGGACGACGATCTCCTCCTCGGTGAGCCGCCGCGCGCCGGCGGTCCAGTCGGCCCGGCCGAGCAGCAGCTCGGTCACGTGGTGCAGCCGCCAGCCGATCGTCGTGACGGGCGGCGGGTACGGGTGCGGCCGGCCGCCGTCGCGGCCCCACTCCCCCGCACCGACGAGGACGGTGGCCCCCGTGCCGGGGCCGTCCGCGTGCCGGCGGACCGACCACGCGCCGGGCACGGGCTCCCACAGGCGCTCGGCGTCGGTGAGGGCGTCCACGGCGACGGGCGTGCCGTCGCCGCTGTCGTGCTCCGGCCCTCGCAGCCGGGTCAGAAGCCGCGTGGTCGCGTCGTCGTACTGCGCGAGGAGCGGGGCAAGCCGGGCCGGCGTCGTCATCGGCCCATCATGGCCCCGCCCGGCCGCGCGCGGGGGGACGGCGCGGCCGGACCCGGGGTGCGCCGGTCGGTGCGGGCGGCGCCGGGGCCGCCCGCACCGCCCGTCAGCCGCGGCCCAGCAGCACGCGCACCTCCGCGACCAGCAGGATCGAGCCGGTCACGAGGACGCCCGAGCCGTGCTCGGCCTCGCTCTCGGCACGCTGCACGGCGATGTCGATCGCGTCGGGCAGGCGCGGCGCGACGTGCACCCGGTCCTCGCCGAAGACGTCGACCGCGATCTCCGCGAGGTCGTCGGCGTCGAGCGCGCGGTCGGACGACGCCTGCGTGACGACGATCTCGGCCAGCACGGGCTCGAGCACGGACAGCATGCCCTCGGGGTCCTTGTCGGCCATGACGCCGACCACGCCCACGAGGCGCTCGAACGCGAACACCTCCTCGAGGCCGGCGACGAGCGCCTCGGTGCCGGCCGGGTTGTGCGCCCCGTCGACGATGATCGTCGGGCTGGAGCGCACGACCTCGAGCCGGCCCGGCGACGTCATGTCGGCGAACGCGGTGCCGACGACGTCGGCGCCGAGCGCCGCCCCGCCGGTCAGCAGCGCCTCCGTGGCGACGAGGGCGAGCAGCGCGTTGTGCGCCTGGTGCTCGCCGTGCAGGGGCAGGTAGACGTCCGCGTAGACGCCGCCCATGCCGCGCAGCACCATCATCTGGCCGCCCACGGCGACCTGCCGCTCGACCACCGCGATGTCGACGCCCTCGCGCACGACGCGGGCGCCGCGCTCGGCGGCCGCCGTCAGCACGACGCCCTCCACGTCCTCGTGCTGCTGCGCGAGCACGAGCGTGGCGCCGTCCTTGACGATCCCGACCTTCTCCGACGCGATCTCCACGAGCGTGTGCCCGAGGTAGCGCTCGTGGTCCATCGCGATCGGCGTGATGACGGCGACCTCCGCGTCGAGCACGTTGGTCGCGTCCCAGCGCCCGCCCATGCCGACCTCGACGACCGCGACGTCGACGGGCGCGTCGGCGAACGCGGCGTACGCCATGACGACGAACACCTCGAAGAACGACAGCCGCGGCTCGCCGCGCTCGGCGGACTGCGCGTCGACCATGTGCACGTACGGGGCCACGTCCTGCCAGACCTCGACGAAGCGCTCGTCGCTGATGGGCTCGCCGTCGATCGCGATGCGCTCGTTCACGCGGGTCAGGTGCGGGCTGGTGAAGCGCCCGGTGCGCAGGCCGTGCTCGCGCAGCAGCCGCTCGACCATGCGCGCGGTGGACGTCTTGCCGTTCGTCCCGGTCACGTGCACCGAGCGGAACGCGCGCTGCGGGTCGCCCAGCAGGTCGAGCACCGCCCGCACGCGCGACAGCTCGGGGTCGATGTCGTGCTCGGGCGCGCGGGCGAGGATGCCGCGGTAGACCTCGTCGGCGGCCTCGCGCGCGGCGCGGGCCGCGGCGTCGCGCAGGTGGTCGGCCCCGCCCGGCCGTGCGGCGCTCACGCCTGCTCCCCCGCCCGTGCGACGTGCACCTGCAGCGCGCCGTCGCCGGCGACCACCGACACCCCCGTCGCGAGCGTCTCCGCCGCGACGAACTGCCGGTGCGCCTCGACCGCGGCGACGTGCTCGGCCGGCACGGTGAGCGTGAGGTCGATGCGGTCCGCGACGTGCAGGCCGGCCGCCTTGCGGGCGTCCTGCACGGCGCGCACGACGTCGCGCGCGTACCCCTCGGCGCGCAGCGCGTCGTCGAGCGCGAGGTCGAGCACGACGAACGCGCCCCCGGGCAGGACGGTCGCGGCCACCGTGGCGTCCGTGCCGTCGCCGCCGGCCACGACCGTGGTCAGCTCGTACTCGGCCGGCTCGAGCGTCACGTCGCCCTCGTCGGTGGTCACGACCACGTCGTCCCCCTCCTGCCGCCAGGCGCCCGCCCGGGCGGCCTTGATGACCGCCTGCACGCCGCGGCCGAGCCGCGGGCCGGCGGCCCGGGCGTTGACCGCGAGGCGCTGCGTGATGCCGAAGCGCTCGGCGGTGGCCAGGTCGGCCGTCACCGTCTCGACGTGCTTGACGTTGAGCTCCGCCGCCAGCAGGTCGGTGTACGGGGCGAGCGCCGCCGGGTCGGCGACCGCGACCGTGAGCCGGCGCAGCGGCTGGCGCACGCGCACCTGGTGGGCCTTGCGCAGACCGAGGGCCGCGGAGACGGCCGCACGGACCTCGTCCACGGCGGCGACGAGCGAGAAGGAGCCGACCAGGTAGTCGTCCGCGCGGGCGTACCCGACGTCCGGCCAGTCAGCGAGGTGGACCGATCGCCCGCCGGTGAGCCCGCGCCACACCTCCTCCGTCACGAGCGGTGCCAGCGGTGCCATCAGGCGCGTCAACACCTCGAGTGCCGTCCACAGGGTGTCGAAGGCATCGGCGTCCTCGGACCAGAAGCGGTCGCGCTGCGTGCGCACGTACCAGTTGGTCAGCACGTCGAGGTGCTCGCGCACGCTCTCGCACGCGGCCGGGATGTCGTACGCGTCGAGCTGCTCCGTGAGCCGTGTCGCAAGATCCCGGGTGCGCGCCAGCAGGTACCGGTCCATCGCCGGCAGGTCGGCGACCCGCTCGGCGGTGACGCGCTGCGCGGTGTACCCGCGCCCGGAGTCCGCCGCGCCCGCGTAGAGCGCGAAGAAGTAGTACGTGCTCCACAGGGGCAGCAGGACCTGCCGGACGCCGTCGCGGATGCCCTCCTCCGTCACGACGAGGTTGCCGCCGCGCAGGATCGAGGACGACATGAGGCTCCAGCGCACCGCGTCCGAGCCGTACGCGTCCCACATCTGCGCCGGGTCCGGGAAGTTGCGCAGCGACTTGCTCGCCTTGCGGCCGTCGTCCCCGAGCACGATGCCGTGGCACATGCAGTTGCGGAACGCGGCGCGGTCGAACAGCGCCGTGGCCAGCACGTGCAGCGTGTAGAACCACCCGCGGGTCTGCCCGATGTACTCGACGATGAAGTCGCCCGGGTAGTGGTGCTCGAACCACTCGCGGTTCTCGAACGGGTAGTGCACCTGCGCGAACGGCATCGACCCCGAGTCGAACCACACGTCGAGGACGTCCGGGATGCGGCGCATGGTCGACGCGCCCGTCGGGTCGTCCGGGTTGGGGCGCGTGAGCTCGTCGATGAACGGCCGGTGCAGGTCCGGCTCGCCCTGCTCGTTCGTCGGCACGCGGCCGAAGTCGGCCTCCAGCTCGGCGAACGAGCCGTACACGTCCACGCGCGGGTACGCGGGGTCGTCGCTCACCCACACCGGGATCGGCGTGCCCCAGTACCGGTTGCGGCTGATGGACCAGTCGCGCGCGTTCTCGAGCCACTTGCCGAACTGGCCGTCCTTGATGTGGCCGGGGATCCAGGTGATCTCCTGGTTCAGCTCGACCATGCGGTCCTTGAACGCGGACACGCGCACGAACCACGACGAGACGGCCTTGTAGATCAGCGGGTTCCGGCACCGCCAGCAGTGCGGGTAGGAGTGCTCGTACGTCTCGTGCCGCACGAGCGCCGGGCGCACGTCGGCGGCGGCGCGCGCGAGCGGGCCCGTGCCCGCCTTGAGGTCGGCGATGATCTGCTTGTTCGCCTCGAACACCTGCACGCCCGCGTAGTCCGGGACGAGCGCGGTGAACCGGCCCTTGGAGTCGACCGGCACGACCGGCGGGATGCCGGCGGCGTCGCACGCGGCCATGTCGTCCTCGCCGAACGCGGGCGCGAGGTGCACGACGCCCGTGCCGTCCTCGGTGGTCACGAAGTCCGCCGCGAGCACGCGGTGCGCGTTCTCGTGGCCGGCGAAGAAGTCGAACGGCGGCGTGTAGGACCGGCCGACGAGGTCGGCACCCGTCAGGCGCTCGACGACGACCGGCTCGGCGCCGAGCTCGCGGGCGTACGCGGCCAGGCGCGAGGCCGCGAGCACGACGCGCTCGCCCGCGTGCGCCGCGGCGAACGGGGAGCCCTCCTGCGCCTCGACCACGACGTACTCGATGTCCGGGCCCACGGCGACGGCCAGGTTGGACGGCAGCGTCCACGGCGTCGTCGTCCAGACCAGCAGCAGCTCGCCCGTCGCGAGGCGGAAGCCGACCGTGAGCGCCGGGTCCTGGCGCGACGCGTACACGTCGTCGTCCATGCGCAGCTCGTGGTTCGACAGCGGTGTCTCGTCGCGCCAGCAGTACGGCAGGACGCGGTAGCCCTCGTAGGCCAGGCCCTTGTCGTACAGCCGCTTGAACGCCCAGACGACCGACTCCATGAACGTCGGGTCGAGCGTCTTGTAGTCGTGCTCGAAGTCGACCCAGCGCGCCTGGCGGGTGACGTAGTCCTGCCACTCCTGCGTGTAGGTGAGCACCGAGGTCCGGCACGCCTCGTTGAACGCGGCGATGCCCATCTCGTCGATCTGCGACTTGTCGGTGATGCCGAGCTTGCGCTCCGCCTCGAGCTCGGCGGGCAGGCCGTGCGTGTCCCAGCCGAACCGGCGCTCGACCCGCTTGCCGCGCATCGTCTGGTAGCGCGGGACGACGTCCTTCGCGTAGCCGGTCAGCAGGTGGCCGTAGTGCGGCAGGCCGTTCGCGAACGGCGGGCCGTCGTAGAAGACGTACTCGTTCGCGCCGTTCTCCCCCGCGGGCCGCTGGTCGACGGACGCCTGGAAGGTCCCGTCGGCGTCCCAGTGCGCGAGGACGTCCCGCTCGAGCGCGGGCAGGTCCGGGGACGCGGGGACGGGACTGTCGGGGCGGTGCAGCGGGTACGCCACGGGCGGTGCTCCTGGTCTCGCCCGTCCTCGCGGACGGGCAACGGTCGGACCACGAGGACGACGACACCCGGACGACCCGGGCGGCACCGCGGTACCACCTCGCTTGCCCGCGCGCCGGGGCGCGCGGACCACTCTCGCTGCGGCTGTGACGGGCCTGCCCCGTCCGGCTCTACTGAGGACGCGCCTGCTGCGACGCGGTTCCCGTTCTTCCGGAGGCTCACCGGTGATGGCCGGGTCGACGCCTGTGCGCCCATCGTAGCGACGCGTGCGCCGCGCGCGTCCACGAGAATGGACCGCGATGACCCACCCGCCCCTCCCCGCCCCCCGCCCGCTCGTCCTGCTCGACCTCGACGGCACGCTCATGGACTCCGCGCCCGGGGTGCTGTCCTCGGTGCGGGCCGCCTACGGCCACCTCGGCGTGCCGGCCCCCGCCGACGCGGTGATGCGCACGTTCGTCGGGCCACCCATCCGGCGCTCGTTCACCGCGCACGGCGTCGCCGCCGAGCACCTGGCCGACGTGGTCGCGGTCTACAACGAGCACTTCGGGCGCGTCGGCGTGTGGGACACGACCGTCTTCGACGGCGTCCCCGAGGCCCTGCGGACCCTGCGCGACGCCGGTGCGCTGCTCGTCGTCGCGACCGCCAAGCCCGTCGCGTGGGCCGTGCCGATCTGCGCCGAGGTCGGCCTCACGCCGCTGCTCGACGCGGTCGTCGGAGCGCCCGCCGACGAGTCGGAGTCGAAGGCGCAGATCATGGGCCGCGCGATCGCGTGGGTGCGGTCGACGACCGGGGTGGACCCCGACCCGGCCCGCACGGTCATGGTCGGCGACCGCGAGCACGACGTCGAGGGCGCGCACGCGCACGGCATCGCGTGCGTCGGCGTCGGCTGGGGCTACGGCGGCGAGGAGGAGCTGCTGCGCGCCGGTGCGGCCGAGGTCGTGCACGACGTGGCCGACCTGGCCCCGCGCCTGCTCCACCGTCTCGGCCTCCCGGCCCCGGCACGCCCGCCGTCCTGACCCCCACGCGGCCGCGACCAGGTACGACACGCCGCTGCGCGGCCGGGACGGGTGTGCGACGCTCGCAGGGTGAGCACCACCACGCCCGACCCCTCGGACGCGCTGTTCCCCGGGCGGCAGTTCATCAGCACGGTCCTCGAGTCCCTCGAGACGAAGACGACCATGTCGGGGCGGCTCACGCGCCGCTACCTGCAGCGCGCCGCGATGGCGGGCGTCATCATCGGCCTGCTGTACGGCACGCACTACGCCGTCGTGGCCGCGTTCGCGTCGATCGAGGTGGGCGGGGGGACGACGCTGCAGCCCGTCGGCCGGATGGTCGGCGCCGTGGCGTTCGGGTGGGCGCTGGTGTTCATCTACTACTCGCGCTCCGAGCTGCTGACGTCGAACATGATGATCGTCTCCATCGGCGCGTACCACCGGCGCACGGGCTGGGGGCGGGCGCTGCGCCTGCTCGGCCTGTGCTACCTCGGCAACCTCGTCGGCGGGCTGTTCGTCGCGGGCCTGCTGCGGTTCTCCACGCTCGTCGAGGGGGCGGCGCTCGACCAGATGGTCGCGGCCGTGGACCACAAGCTCGACTACGTCACCGCCGGGCCCGGCGGCTGGGCCGACCTGCTCGTGCGCGCGATCCTGTGCAACTTCTGCATCAACCTCGCGATGCTGCTCGCCTACAACGGCCTCATCAAGGACGACCTGACGAAGTCGCTGGTCATGATCGTCTCGGTGTTCATCTTCGCGTTCCTCGGCCTCGAGCACTCGGTCGCCAACACGGTGCTGTTCTCCATCGTCGGGCTCCGCGAGGGCATCGACCTCGGGCTCGCGGCGGGCAACCTCGCGCTCGCCCTCGTCGGGAACTTCATCGGCGGCGGGCTCCTCATCGGCCTGTACTACGCGTGGGTCAACGACGACTCGCGGTGGAGGCCGGCGGCCTAAGGCGCCGCCCGCGTCGGCGCGCCGTGGGTCGCGGCGCCGGCGAGCGGCAGCGCGGACCGGGCGCACGTCCCGTCAGGGCGTCCGCGTGGCCGGGTCCAGGGCCGTGCTGAACCGGTGCGGCTTGCCGTGGCCGGTCGCGGACCGGTCCGCGACGCGCAGGTCCACCGGGCGGCCCAGCCACTCCCGGACCGCACGCGCCGCACGGTCGGCCGCGCCGGGGTGCGCGGGCACGGCCGTCAGACGCACCCCGCCCGTCGCGTCCTGGTGCAGGTGCCACGCCAGCAGGTCTGCGGCCTGCAGCACCTGCGTCGCGTCGACCGAGGGACGCCACCGGCCGGCCGCGTCGGCGAACCGCACCGGCGCGCGCCCCTCGAGCCCCACGAGCACCGTGCCGCGCGCGTCGCGGCGCAGCGCCGCGTGGTCGCCCGTGCGGTACCGCAGCAGCGGCAGGTAGGGGTTCTCGTCCACGGTCACGACGACCTCGCCGCGCGCGCCGTCGGGCACGGGCGCACCCGACGCGTCCAGCACCTCGACGTGCACGCGGCGGTCCACGACGACGTGGTCGCCGTCGTCGAGGGCCGCCGCGACCGGGCCCGTCTCGCGCAGGCCGTACAGGTCGACGAGCGGCGCGCCCCACGTCGCGCGGACCGCGGCGCGGACCGCGGGGGTCACGTGCGTGGCGCCGTTGACCACCGCGACGGGGTGCAGCTCGAGGCCGGCCCCGGCGAGCTCGAGCAGGTGCAGGAGCGGCAGGGCGCTCGTGCTCACCACCTGCGGGTCGACGTCCGCGAGCCACCGCTCGCGGTCCCCCGGCCGGCGCCACGCCGACGCGTCGAGGTTCACGCGCGCCATCAGCGGGACCGGCGTCCCGGCGGGCCGCGGGAACGCCGACATCGCCGAGACGTACGTGAACGCCGTGCGCTGGTCGACGAGGTTGAGCAGTCCCAGCCGGTCGGGGTCCGCGAACCACGTGCCGCCCGCCGCCGCGACGAGGTCGTGCAGCAGGAGCAGGTCCGCCGCGACCCAGCGGGGGTGCAGCGGCACGCGCAGCGCGGCACCGGTGCTGCCCGAGCTCGTGCCCTCGAGCACGCGGTCGAGCGGCACGTCGACCGGCACGTGCGCGGCCAGGTCGGCGACGAGGTCGGCGCGCGTGACGGTGGGCAGCGCGTGCAGCGGCGTCGAGGCGCCGCTCGTGCCGGCGCGCGCCGCGGAGCGGTACCGGGGCACGGTGGCGTGGGCGCGGGCCACGAGCGCGGCGACCCAGGACGGGGGGCCGTCGGGTGGACCGGCCGGCCCCGTGCCGGGCGACCCCGCGCGGGCGTCGCCGGCCGGGTGGGCCTGCCGCCGTGCCGCGAGCGCCGCGAGGTCGCCGGCGTCGAGCCGGTCGCCCGTCGCGTGCACCCACACGGGCGCCGCGGGGTGCGCGCGGCCGGCCGTGACCCGGTCGAGGTCCGCGTCCGCGAGCGCGGGCCAGCGCTCGTGGTCGGCGAGCGTGGCCGCACCCATGGCCGCGTACTCGGCGAGCAGGTCGTCCGGGACGTCCGGCGGGGCGGCGGCCGCGGGTGTGTCAGTAGTTCGCATACTGCGCCGCCGCCTCCTTCGCGCGCTCCGCCGCGAGCCGGGCCGCGAGCTCGCGCGCGCGCCGCTGCTCCTGCGCCGTCTCGGCCGCCATGCGACGCCGGTGGACCGTGCTGACCGCCACCCACGCGTCGAGCGCGAGGGCGTCGTCCTCCCCGGCGGCCCGCAGACCGGCGACGGCGAGGAACGCGCGCACCAGCTCCTCGCGCGCGAGGTCGTCGGCGAGCCAGGCGGCGCCCGCGCGCAGCCCCGCGAGCGCGTCCGGGAGGACCGTCGCGACCGCGTAGAGCCACAGGGCCGCGCCGCCCGCGTCGGCGGCGGCCGCGCGGGTGCCGGGATCGGCGCGCACGGCCGGGTCGGCGACGAGCCAGCACGCGAGCAGCGCGGGCACCGCGCGGTCGCGGTCCACCAGCGCACCGTCCAGCACGCCCAGCCGCGCGGGGTCGAGCACGGTGCCGTCGAGGGCGACGGCGAGGTCCGCGACGACCGCGGGTGCCGCCACCGCGTCGTCGAACAGCTCGGCGGGCGTCTGCGCGAGCCGGTGCAGGAGCGTCTCGAGGCCAGGACCGTCCCGGCGGGCACCCGGCACGACGGCGGCGGGCACCGCGCCCGTCGCGCCCGGAGCGGCCGGCGTCATCGCGCACCTCCGACCGGCGACCACGTCCGGCGCGCGAAGTCCGCGGCGAAGTCGACGAGCCGCGCGTCGGCGTCCACCCAGTACACGTCGACCCCGTCGGGCACGGCCGCCGTCACGGCCGCCCGGCGCCGCTCGGGCACGTCGAGCAGCAGCGAGGCGCCGCCGCCCGCGCGCGCGAGCGAGCGCACGGCGACGTCGTCGTCCGGGTCCGCGCGGTGGCGCCCGTCCGGGCCCCGGCGGACCGGCTGGAACATCGTCAGCACGCCGTCGTCGGACACCACGGCCACGTGGGTCGGCCCGGTGGCCGTCGGGCCGTGGTCCGCGTCGCCCAGGTACGTGCGCTCCAGGAGCGCCAGCGGGAACGCGGTGCCGCTGCCGAAGAACGCGACGACCGCGCGCAGCACCGCGTCGGCGTCCCGCGTGAAGCCGTCCGTGCCGGCGACCTGGTGCGGTCCGCTCCACGTGGTCGCCTGCACGCGCGCCCCCACGCGCAGGGCGGACAGCGCCAGCACCGCGCCCGCGAGCGCGACGTGCGAGAACTGCTTCGGGTCGGGCATGGAGCCCGACGAGTCGAGGTAGAGGTCGAGGTCGACGGGGCGCACCAGCGGCGTGGCGGGCGTGTCGTCGAGCACCTGGCGGCGCACGGTCGTGATGCCCGGGACCACGACCGGCGACGCCGACACGGTGCCGGTCCAGTCGACGTCGGCGAGGTCGTCCCCCACGTCCCACTGCTCGTACCCGCCGAGCAGCGGGTCGGGCACGCTCTCGCGCCGGTCGACCGGGAACGGCACCAGGTGCGCCGACGCGCGCTCCCGATACCACGCCACGGCGACGTCCTCCAGGGTCGACGTGTCGCCGAGGGCCTGCAGGACCGCGTGCAGGTCGGCGGGCAGGAGCAGGTTCCCGTCGGCGCCGGCCGCGCTGCCGGTCGCGGCCGCGACCGGGGCGTCGGGCTCGTCCCGCGCCGTCGCGGCGTCACCGACGACGGCCGGGTCGAGCGCGGGGTGCACGACGGGGCCGCCGAGGGCGGCGTCGCCCGCGAGCCCGTACGGCAGGCCCGCGGCGTCGCCCTCGTCGGTGCACACGACGCGCAGGACACGCTCCGCCAGGCCGGCGTCCTCGAGGTCGTGCTGCGCGAGCGTCGTCCGCACCAGGCTCGCGAAGCCGCCGGCTCCGCCGACCGGGTCGCGCGCGTAGACGCGGACGAGCCGCGCGCACAGCCAGGCGGCGGACTCGTCGACCGCCGCGTCGCCGGCGAGCGTCCCGCGCGGCAGGCGCCACAGCACCTCGTCGGCGCGCAGGACGAGGGCCATGAGCGGGTCGGCGGGCGGGCCGAGCGCCCGCCACACCGCGGCCAGGTCGGCCGCTCCGGTGCGCTGCAGGCGGTCGTTGATCAGCAGGTCGCTCCACAGGTTGGCGACCGGTCCGACCAGCCGGTCCTGGTCCACGAGACCTGCCCGCACGCGCGCCGCGATCCGCACGCGCGTGCGGTGGTCCACCGGGGACAGCAGGTGGTGGCCGACCTCGTGCGCGAGGACCGCGACGGCGTGGTCGGCCAGGCCGCGCGCCACGGCGTCGGCGAGGTCCACATGCACCTCGACCCGCCGGCCGTCGTACCAGGCGAAGGAGCCGACGTCGGGGGCGTCGTCCGTGTGCAGCACGGGCGCGTGCATGCGCGACGCGCGGCCCCACGCGGCGAGCGCGTCGGGCCACGCCGCACGCCAGCGGTCGGCGACGGCGTCGAGGTCGGGGCCGTCGCCGGGGGCGCGCGCGCCGCGCGCCGGCGCCGTGGCGTCCGCGCTCATGCGGCCCGGCCCTGCGGCGCCGTGCGCACGACGTCGAGCGCGTAGGAGTGGGCCCGGCTGACGAGCACGACGTCCGCGGGGCCGGCGGGGGCGGGGACCACGCCGGTGACGGTGTCGGACCAGGGCACCGGGAGCGCCGCGGGCACCGGCGGCTCCCGGCGCGCGGGCACGGTCGCGTCGCCCGCGGGGCCGGGCTCGGTCGTGAGCTCGGCGTCGAGCGCGACGACCGCGGACCCGTGCACGTCCGCGACCACCGCCCACCGCCGCCCGTCCGCGAGCGCGAGCCACCCCGAGGGTCCGCCGGGCACGGCGCGCGGCAGCCCGACCCACGGCCCGCCCAGCGGCAGGAACCCGCCGACGCGCGCGACGACCCCGGGGTCGGTCGCCGCACCGGGCCACCACCACCGGTCGGCCCGGTGCCGCTCCAGCACGGTCGCGACGTCGACGTCGCCCGGCAGTGCCAGGAGCGGGCCCGCGAGCTCCGCGGGCAGGTGCGCGGCCGCGTCGAGCGCGGCGTCGCGGTACCGGACGAGGCCGCAGCGCCACGCGGCGACGAGCATCGCGCCACGCACGTGCACCGGGTCCGCGGGTGCCGGCGCCGCGGCCACCAGCCCGGCCCACCGCTCGACGGGGACCCGCCGGCCGACGACCGCCGCGGCGGCGACGCACGCGTCGACCACCGCGTCGGGGTGCGCGTCCCACCAGCCGCGCAGCAGCGGCAGCGCGCGCAGCACGGCGGCGCGCTGCGGGTGGTCCCCGGCCCAGCGTCCGCGGGCCACCAGGTCCAGCGTCACGCGCACGACGGGGAGCGTGCGGCGGGCGTCACCGGTGGCCGCCACGACCGGCTCGAGCTCGGCCAGCGCGGCTCGGACGGCGGATCCGCTCGCGCCGGCGGCGGCCGCGCGCCGCAGCCACCCGTCGACCGTGCCGGCGTGGTCGCGCAGAACCCGCCCGAGCGGAGCGTCGGGTCCGGCGCGGTGGTCACGCGCCGCTCCAGCGCAGCCAGTCGAGGTAGGCGGAGTACCGCTGGTGGGCGTACTTCAACGCGAGCGCGTCCTCCCACACGTCGCCGTGCAGCTTGGTGGTCGACTGCCAGCGGGCGAGCAGGCCCTCCACGTGCGCGAGGCGCGCGCGGACGGTCCGCTCGTCGACGCCGTCGAGGCCCCGCGCGAGCTCGGCCAGCACGTCGCCGACCGGGTCGTCGCCGTCGAGGCCGGCGGTGTCGTACTGGCGGCACGCCGCGTCGAACATGTCGCGGACCCACGACACGCGGTCCGTGCGCAGCGGCTCGCGCTCGGGGTCGTCGAACGCCGGTGCCTGCAGGTCCGGCTGGAGCTTGTCGTGCAGCACGAAGGGCAGCACGCCGCGCAGGTCGTCGAGCGTGACCTCGGCGTTGCCGCGGAAGTACGCCATCGCCTTCGCGTAGGCGATGAGCGACTGCAGCGCGCGCACCGACAACCCGTTGAGCGTCTGCGCGCCGACGTCCTGCGTGCGGTCCCGTCCGTCGTCCGCCGCGGCCAGCAGGTGCGGATCCACACCGGCGAGGCGCGCCGTGTCCTTGGTGCGGTACTCCAGCTGCCACGCGGCGCGCTCCAGCAGCTCGAGCTGCGCGGCGAAGTGCTCGAGGCGGCGCCGCACGGGCGCGGGGAACGGCACCCGCAGCACCTCGGCGTGCAGGCGGTCGTGCTCGTCGGCGTCGAACACGATGCCGGGCGGCACGTTCTCCTCGGGACGCAGCCGGCGCTCGGCGCGCGTCACGAGGTCGCCGAGGAACCGGCTGTTGAACGACAGCGCCTTGACGACCACGTCGATCCGGTCGCGCAGGGCGTCGACGACCTGGAACGTCCCCCCGCCCGCGTCGTCGTTGGCGGTGAGGTACCAGGCGGACGCACCCGTCTCGTAGATCTGGTCGAACACCTCGACGTAGCCGTCCGCGAGGACCGTCAGCAGCGCCGACTGCGTGCGGGTGGGGATGCGGTTGTACTCGTCGACGATCTTCACGCGCATGCCCAGCCACGAGCGCCACGCGACGTCGATGTCCGACAGCCTCTCGGCGCCGATGAGGTCGCGCGGCAGCGGCGTCCCGAACATGTCCTGCACCGTCAGCTGCGGGTGCCCGTGCTGCATGGCGCGGCGCACGTCGCGCACCGGGTAGCCGGCGATGACGCCCATGAGGACGGCCGAGGCGGTCTTGCCGCGACCCGGCCCGCCGACCAGCAGGCAACGGCCCCGCACCGCGAACGTGAGCAGCGGCAGCAGGACGAACGACGAGTACGACTGGTCGGTCGGCAGCTCGACGGCCGCCCGCGAGTCGCCGACGCGGTAGGTCGTGCGCGGGCGCGCCGCGTCGTGGAACTCGAGGTCGTAGTGCGGGCTGATGATCGCGTGGTTGACCATCCAGAAGTACGCCTGGCGCAGCTTCTCGTCGAGCGGGGTGCCGGCCGGTGCCGCGGAGCCCACGGACGCGTCGGCGAACAGGTGCGCGACGTCCAGCGCGACGTCGGCGCCGTGGCGGGAACGTGCGCCCGCCCTGGTCGGGGCCGCGGAGACGTGGGTCAGGCCGGGGTCGCCGGCGGGCTCGTCGCTCACGCGTCGGAGTGTGGCACGCGGTCGGTCGTTGCCCCGGGCAGCGCAGCCCGGGTGTCGCGCGCCCCCGTGCGCGCCCCGACGACGCGACCGTCGACGATCCGCACCGCGTCCCCGCCGAGGTGCACGACGTCCCCGTTGGCCTGCGGCATCGGGTCGGCGAGCGGTCGCGGCGTCGCGAGCAGCGGGCGCACGAGCGCGGCCGCCGCCTCGAGCCGGGTCGCGCGGTCGCCCCGCAGCTCGACCCACGGGGCGCCGCCGGCCGCCGCCTGGTCGGCGAGCACCTCCCGGAACCGGTCCTGCATCGCGTGCCGGACGTGCTCGCCGTCGCGCAGGCCGTCCTGCACGAACGGGATCTCGTCGCCCGTGAGCAGGTACAGGTCGGGCACGCGCGCCGCCGCGAGCGCGCGGACGCTGGGCGAGGGCGTGCCGACGTAGCGCTCGTGCCAGAGCGTCGTGGCCAGGACGTCGGTGTCGCAGACGAGCAGCGGGACGGGCGTGCGGCGGGCCGCGTCGTCCTCCCGGCGGGCCTGCTCGCGCGCGACCAGGTCGAACTCGGCCGTGTGCCACGGGGCGTCGAGGCCGCCGGGACGCTCCGCCGACCACTCGCGGCCGAACTCCGCGACGGCCGGCAGCCCGAACAGGGCCGTGAGGTCCTCCGCGAGCGTCGTCGTGCCGGTCGACTCGGCGCCGGTCACGACGACACGGCGCACGTACCAGGCGCGCACGGGCGCCGGCAGGGCCCACCAGTGCGCGGCCGGGTCGGCCCGCACGGCCGTGCCCGAGACCGGCACGCCCCGGCGTCCCGGGTCGGCCTGGAGCCACGTCGCGCCGAGGCGCCGGGCGAGCTCCGCGCCGTACGCGTCGGACGTCGCGACGGCGTCGACGGGCGCGTCGAGCAGCGACCGCATCACGGCGACGTGCGCGTCCCACGCGGCCGGGTCGGCGTAGTCCACCGGTGCGTCGTCGAGGCCGTGCACGACGTGCGCGGTCGGCAGCTCCTCGCGCAGCCACGCGGCGCGGGTCTCGGCCGGCAGCGACTCCGCCGACGACGCGAGCACCTGCACGGTCACGCGGTCGCACCGCGCGAGGGCGTGCCGGACCAGGGCGAGGTGGCCGGCGTGCGGCGGGTAGAACTTGCCGATCACGAGGCCGTGGCGGTACCGCCGCTCGCTCACGCGGGCACGCCGGGCGCCGCCGTCGCCGGCGCGGCGTCGTCCTCCTGCGACCCGGTCCGCAGGTCCCGCGACCACGCGCGCCAGCCCTGCACGCACAGCGCGATGAGCAGCACGTACAGGGCCGCGGTCAGGTACAGCCCGAGGCTCAGGTAGAGGCCGATCAGCAGCACGTCGGTGACGATCCACACCGCCCAGCTGCCCACCCACTTGCGGCCGAGCATGAGCTGCGCGACGAGGCTCAGCGCGGTCGTCCCGCCGTCCCACAGCGGCTGGACGGAGGCGCCCGTCGCGTCGAGCACGCGCGCGAGCGCGACGGTGCCGAGCACCACCACGACCGCGGCGACGGGCCACACGGCGCGCGGCGTGCGCCGCACGGGCAGCGTCGAGCGGTCGGGGCCGCCGCGGACCCACCAGTACCAGCCGAGCGCGCCGAGCACGAGGTAGACGACCTGCAGGGCGGCGTTCGCGCCGATGCCCGCCTGCCAGAACAGCACGACGAACACGAGGTTGTTGGCGATGCCGACCGGGAAGTTCGCGACGTGCTGCCGAGCCGCCAGCCACACGCACGCGGCGCCCGTCACGAACCCGATGACCTCGACCCAGTCCACGGTCGCAGAGGCTAGCCCGGCGCGGACCGGACGCCCGTGCACGACCCTCCGTCCGGCGGGGTTGACCTTGACGCGGCGTCAACTCCTACCGTGGAGCGAGTCCGCCGAGGGGCGGGCACGGACGAGCGGGAGGGAGGAGCCGTGGAGGCGTCCATCCAGGAGGTGGCGCGGCTGACCGGCACGACCAGCCGCACGCTGCGCCACTACGACGCGGTCGGGCTGCTGCAGCCCAGCCGCGTCGGCCGGAACGGGTACCGCTGGTACGACGACGACGCGCTCGTGCGCCTCCAGCGCATCCTCCTGCTGCGCGACCTGGGGCTCGGGCTCACCGAGATCCGGCGCGTCCTCGACCGGGAGACCGACGAGGCGGCGGCCCTGCGCCGCCACCTCGCCCGGCTCCGCGCCGAGCAGGACCGCCTGGCCCGCCAGGCGGCGTCCGTGCACCGCACGCTCACCGCACGAGAGAACGGAGCAGGGCTCATGGCCGCAGACATCTTCGACGGCTTCGACCACACGCAGTACCGGGAGGAGGTGGAGCAGCGCTGGGGCGCCGAGGCGTACGCCGCGTCGGACGCCTGGTGGCGCGGCCTGTCCGACGCCGACCGCGCGGGGTGGAAGGCCGAGACCGAGCGGCTCGGCGCCGACTGGGCGGCGGCCGCGCGGTCGGGCGTCGACCCGACGTCCGACGAGGCGCAGGAGCTCGCGCGGCGGCACGTCGCCTGGCTCGGCTCGGTCCCCGGCACGCCGGGGCACGGCGCGTCGCCCGTCGCCGCGTACGTGACCGGGCTGGCCGACATGTACGTCGCCGACCCGCGCTTCGCGGCGAGCTACGGCGGCGAGGAGGGGGCGACGCTCGTCCGCGACGCGCTGCACGCGTACGCCGCACGCCACCTCTGACCGCGCCGGTGACCGCGCGCGGTCGTCCACCGCGGTGACGCACCCCGGCGCACCGGAGCAGCGTGGCCCCGCCCGTCCTGCGACGGGCGGGGCCACGCACGTCAGGTGCTGCGCAGGGACTCCTGCCACTGCGCGTGCAGCGAGGCGAACCGGCCGCCGTGCGCGACCAGCTGCTCGGGGCTGCCGTCCTCGACGACCCGGCCGTCATCGACCACGAGCACGCGGTCGGCGTGCATGACGGTCGAGAGACGGTGCGCGATGACGACGGCCGTGCGCCCGGTGAGGAGCGTGCGCAGGCCCTCCTGGACGAGCTGCTCCCCGGGGATGTCCAGCGAGCTCGTCGCCTCGTCGAGGACGAGGACGGCCGGGTCGGCGAGGAACGCGCGCGCGAACGACACGAGCTGCCGCTGCCCCGCGGACAGCCGCACGCCGCGGGTGTCGACGCCGGTGTCGTAGCCCTCGGGCAGGGCCGCGATCAGGTCGTGCACGCCGACCGCGCGCGCGGCGGCCTCGATCTCGGCGGGCGTCGCGTCCGGACGGCCCAGCGCGATGTTCGCGCCCACCGACCCGGAGAACAGGTACGCCTCCTGCGTCACCATGACGACGGCCCGGCGCAGGTCCACCGGGTCGAGGTCGCGCAGGTCCACGCCGTCGAGGCGCACCGCGCCCTCGCGGGGGTCGTAGAACCGGGCCAGCAGCTTGGCGACGGTCGACTTGCCCGCACCGGTCTCGCCGACCAGCGCGACGGTCTGCCCGGCCGGCAGGTGCAGGTCGAGGTGCGGCAGCACCGTGGGGCCGGTGCCGTAGCCGAACTCCACGCCGTCGAAGCGCACGTCGCCCGTCGCGGCCGGGAGGCGCACCGGCCGCTCGGGGTCCGGCACGGTGGGCTCCTCGGCGAGCAGCGCCGACAGCTTCTCGAGCGCCGCCGTCGCGGACTGGAAGCTGTTGTAGAACATGCCGATCTGGGCGAGGGGGGCGAAGAACCGCCGGGCGTAGAGCACCGCCGCGACGAGCACCCCGACGGCCATGTCGCCGTCGAGCACGCGCAGGCCGCCGACGAGCAGCACCCCGGCGACCGTGACGTTGCCGATGAGCACGAGTCCGGTGTCGAAGACGCCGTTGACCCGGATCGCCTCCGCGTTGGCCTCGCGGTACTCCTCGGTGAGGTCGTCGTAGACCTCGGCGACCTGCGTCTCGCGCCGGAACGCCTGGACCGCGCGGATGCCGGTCATCGTCTCGACGAACCGCACGATCACCCGCGCGACCGCGGTCCGGCTGCGCCGGTACTGCGCCTGCGAGCGGACCTGGAACCAGCGCGTGAGCAGCACGCCCGGCACGACCGCGACGAGGAGGACCCCGCCGCTGCGCCAGTCGAGCAGCACGAGGCTGGCCGCCGTGAACACCATGGCGAGGCCGCTCGCGGCGAGCGTGGTGACGCCGCCGTCGAGCAGCTCGCGCAGGGCCTCGACGTCGGAGGTCTGCCGCGAGATGACGCGGCCGGACGTGTAGCGCTCGTGGAACTCGAGGCTGAGGCGCTGGGTGTGCCGGAACACGCGCCGGCGCAGGTCCAGCAGCACGGCCTGGCTGACGCGCGCGGCGAACCGCACGGTCGCGGCGGTCAGCACGCCCGCGACGAGCGCCGCGACGGCGTACGCGGCGGCCGTGGTCAGCAGCGGGGCGGCGTCGCCGTCGCGCAGGGCGGGCAGGCCGCGGTCGATGCCGAGGGCGACCAGCGCCGGGCCGGCGACGAGCGCGAGCTGCGCCCCGACGACCACGAGCGCCGTCCCCCACACGCGGCGGGAGACCGGGCGCAGCAGCGACCCGAGCAGGGCCAGCGAGCGGCGCCGCACGTCGCGCGGGTGCAGCGCGAGGTCGCCGTCCTCGTCGTGGGTGGCGTCCGGGCGCGGCGACCCCGCGGCCGGCGGGCGGGGGGCGGTCGTGCTCATCGCGCCACCTCCGTGGGCTCGCCGCGCCGGAGCGGCTCGTCCGCGTCGTCGGGAACACTCCCCGGCCGGCTGTCCGGGCCGCCCTCGGCCGTGAGCACGTAGCGGTAGTGCGGGTGCGTCGCGAGCAGGTCCCCGTGCCGCCCGACGCCCGTGACCCGGCCGTCCTCGAGCACGGCGACGCGGTCGGCGAGCGCGACGGTCGACGTGCGGTGCGCGACGACGAGCGTGGTCGTGCCGGTGAGCATGCGCCGCAGCCCGGCGGTGACCTCGGCCTCGGTCGCGACGTCGAGCGCCGAGAGGGGGTCGTCCAGCACGAGGACCCGGGGCCGGCCGGCGATCGCCCGCGCCAGCGCGACGCGCTGACGCTGGCCGCCGGACAGCGACAGCCCCTCCTCGCCGATGACGGTGTCGAGCCCGGCCGGGAGGCGGCGCACGAAGGCGGCCCGGGCCACGTCGAGGGCCTCGTCCACGAGCGCGTCCGTCTCGGCGGCGGACATCCGCGCGAGCTCCTCCTCCGGCACGCCCATCAGCACGTTGTCGCGCACGGACGCGGAGAACAGGATCGGGTCCTCGAACGCGACGGACACGGCGCTGCGCAGGTCGCGGCGCGTCAGGTCCCGCACGTCCACGCCGTCGAGCCGGACTGCACCGCCCGTGACGTCGTAGAGCCGCGGGACGAGCTGCAGCAGGGTCGTCTTGCCGCTGCCGGTGAGGCCGACGAGCGCCATCGTCTCCCCCGGCTCGAGCACGAGGTCGACGCCGCGGAGCACCTCGGCCTCCTGGGCGCCGTGCGCGAACCGGACGCCGGCGAGCTCCACGCGGGAGCCGCCCGCCGGTGCGGGCGGCAGCGCCACCGGGTGCTGCGGGTCGCGCACCGCCGGTGCCGTGTCCATGACCTCGAAGAACCGGTCGGTGCCGGCGCGGGCGTCGAGCGTCATCGCGAGCAGCTGGCCGAGGCTCTCCACCGGGCGGTTCATCACGGCCGCCGTGGCGAAGAACGCCACGAGCGCGCCGACGCTCACGCGGTCGGACGCCGCGAGCCACACGCCCAGGCCGAGCGCGATCGCCAGCGTGGTCTCGGGGATCCACGCCAGGGCGAACGACATGCGCGACTGCGCGCGCGCCTTGTCGAGCTCCGTCTCGCGCAGGCCGTCGGCGAGGCGCGCGAAGTCGTCGAGCGCGTCCTCGCCGCGGCCGAACGCCTTGAGCACGCGGATGCCGTGCACGGACTCCTCGACCGACGTGGCGAGGTCGCCCGCCTGGTCGCGGGCCCGCCGCGCCACGACCTTGTAGTCCTGCCGGAACGCGAAGCCGAGCCACACCACCGGCAGGGCGCCCGCCAGGTAGACCAGCCCCAGCAGCGGGCTCGTGGCGATCATCAGGCCCGCACCGACGAGCACGGTGGTCGCGGAGACGACGAGCTGGACGAGCCCGAAGACCATCCACCGCCGCACGGTGTGCAGGTCGCCCATCGACCGCTGCAGCAGCTGCCCGCCGGACCAGCGGTCGTGGAACGCGACCGGCAGGTCCAGCAGGTGGCGGAACAGGTCGGTGCGCATGTTCCGCTCGACGCCCGTGCCCGGCGTGGCGATGAGCGCGCGGCGGCACCAGACGAGGAACGCCTCGAGCACGCCGAGCGCGAGCACGAGCAGCGCGGCGTTCACGACCGCCGACCGGTTGCCGTCCGTGAGGAGCGGCCCGTTGACGACCCCGCGCAGCACCTGCGGCACCGCGAGGGCGAGCAGGCTCGCGGCGAGGGTCGCGAGGCCGCCCGCGACGACGCGCGGCACGGCGGGTCGCGCCCAGCGGATCAGGCGCGCGAGCGCCCGGGTGGTCGAGACGGACCCGCTGGTCGGAGCGGGTGTGGAGGGGGTGGGCACCGGTGCAGCGTAAGCACGCGCGCCGACATCGCACCCGGCGGTGTCCGGATGCTGAGCCGACCTCACCTGTCGACGCGGTGCCGCCCGGGGGCGGGGCGCCTCAGCCCTGCGTGCGGGCGATCGTCGTGTTGTTGGCCTGCGCGCGCGGACGCACCACCAGCAGGTCCACGTTCACGTGCGCCGGCCGCGTGAGCGCCCAGGCGATCGCGTCGGCGACGTCGTCCGCGACGAGCGGCTCGTAGCCCGCGTACACCTGGGCCGCGCGATCGGCGTCGCCGTCGAAGCGCACGAGCGAGAACTCCTCGGTCGCGACGGCGCCCGGCGCGATCTCGATGACGCGGATCGGCTCGCCGACGATCTCCCAGCGCAACGTCTCGCTGAGCATCCGCTCGCCGTGCTTGGCCGCGGTGTACCCCGCGCCGCCGGGGTAGGCGCCGTGCGCCGCGGTGGACGTCACGACGACGACGTCGCCGGCGCCGCGCTCGCGCAGCAGGGGCAGCACGCCCTGCGTCACGCGCAGGGTGCCGAGCACGTTCAGCTCGTACATGGCGCGCCACTGGGCGACGTCGGCCGACGCGACCGGGTCGAGCCCGAACGCCCCGCCCGCGTTGTTCACCACGGCGTCCACGCCGCCGGTGTCGCGCACGTGCGCGACCAGTGCGGCGACGTCCGCGTCCTGCGTCACGTCCGCGACGAACGTCGTGGCGCCGGTCTCCGCGGCGAGCGCGTCCAGCCGGTCGGCGCGACGGGCGGTGGCGACCACGTCCCAGCCGTCCGCGCGCAGGCGGCGCACGGTGGCGGCGCCGATGCCGGACGAGGCGCCCGTGACCAGGGCGCGGCGGGGACGGTCGACGGGCGTCGTCATGCGGGCTCCTGAGGTGCGGCGGGGCGCGACGGGCGGTGGCGCAGCGCGGGACGGCGCCGCGCCCGAGCATCGCACCTGTCACGGGCGCGCGCGGGACGGACCACGGGGCCGCCGGTTGCGTGCACCCCCCGTGCGGTGCCTAGGGTGGCGCCTCGGAACCCGGCCCCTGATGGCCGGGTGGCACCGCCCCGGGCTGGGACGGTCCTCCGCGACGCGACGTGCGCCGACTCCCACCCCCACCGCGCCCGACGGCGTGCGCGGCGCCTCGCCACCCCGGAGACCCCGATGCCCCCGCGCGCCCGCACCCTGCTCGTCACCGCCCTGCTGCCCGTCGCCGCCCTCACCGCGTGCGCCGACGGGAGCGCCACCTCCCCCGCCACGCCGTCGGGCGGCTCGTCGTCCGCCGCGGCCTCGCCGACGGCCGGCTACCCCGTGACCGTGGACAACTGCGGCACCGAGGTCACGCTCGAGCGGGCGCCCGAGCGCATCGTCACGATCAAGTCCTCGACCACGGAGATGGTCGCCGCCCTGGGCCTGGCCGACCGGCTCGTCGGCACGGCCTTCAGCGACGGCCCCCCGCCCGAGGCGTGGGCGGACGCCCTCGCCGACGTGCCCGTCCTGTCGGACAAGGTGCCCGGCCAGGAGGCGCTGCTCGAGGTCGAGCCGGACTTCGTCTACGCCGGCTGGGAGTCGAACTTCGCGCCCGACGCGGCGGGCGACCGGGCGACGCTGGCGCAGCTCGGCATCGGCACCTACGTGTCGCCGGCCGCGTGCAAGGAGGAGGGCTTCCAGCCCGACCCGCTGACGTTCGAGGCGGTCTTCAAGGAGATCCGCCAGACCGGTGCCCTGCTCGGCGCGCCCGACGCGGCCGAGGACGTGGTCGCCGAGCAGCAGGCGACGCTCGACGCGGTGGAACCGCTCGACGGCCCCACGGCCGTGTGGTGGTCGTCCGGCACGGACACCCCGTATGTCGGCGCGGGCATCGGCGCACCGCAGATGATGCTCGAGGCCGCGGGCATGACCAACGTCTTCGCCGACGTGCACGACACGTGGTCCTCGGTCGGCTGGGAGCAGGTCGTCGCGGCGGACCCTGACGTGCTGGTCCTCGTCGACTCGGCGTGGAACACCGCGGACGCCAAGAAGGCGGCGCTCGCGGCCAACCCCGCGACCGCGCAGCTCACCGCGGTGCGCGAGGGCCGCTACGCCGTCGTCCCGTTCGCCGCCTCCGAGGCGGGCGTGCGCAACGCCGACACGGTGGCGGACCTCGTCGACCAGGTGCGGGCGCTGGGCGTCGGCGCGTGACGCGCCGCTGACGTGACACCCGTGGACCGTCCTCCCCTGCGCCCGCCCCTGGTGCTGCTGCTCGCCGTAGGGCTCGCCCTGCTCGTCGTCAGCCTGCTCGTCACCGTGACGATCGGTCCCGCGGACCTGTCCGTCGCGGAGGTCGCGCGCGCGGTCGGCGGCCACCTGGGGCTGCCCGTGGCGGACGTGTCCCGGCTGCACGACGCGATCGTGTGGGACCTGCGCCTGCCCCGCGTGCTCACGGCGGCGGCCGTCGGGGCGGGTCTCGCCGTCTCGGGCGCGGTCATGCAGTCCCTCACGCGCAACCCGCTGGCGGACCCGTACCTGCTCGGGCTGTCGTCGGGGGCGTCGCTCGGGGCGGTCGCGGTGCTCGTGGTCGGCGTGGCGGTGCTGCTGCCGGTGGCGGCGTTCGCGGGCGCGCTGGCCGCGCTGGTCGCGACCCTGACGCTCGCGCGCACGAGCGGCACCCTCACACCGTCGCGCGCCGTGCTCGCGGGCCTCGCGGTGTCGCAGCTCGCGGCCGCGGGGACGTCGTTCGTCATCTTCTGGAGCGCGACCGGCGACTCCTACCGGGAGATCCTGTCGTGGCTCATGGGGTCCCTCGCCGGCGCGACGTGGTCGTCGGTCGCGATCGCGGGCGGCGGGCTCGTGGTGGTCGGGTCGGTGCTCGTGGCGGCGGCGACGCGGCTCGACGCGTTCGCGTTCGGGGATACGTCCGCCGCGGCGCTCGGCATCGCGGTCGACCGCACGCGCTGGACGCTCATGACGCTCGTCGCCCTGCTGACGGGCGCGATGGTCGCGGTCAGCGGCGCGATCGGGTTCGTCGGGTTGATCCTCCCGCACGCGGTCTCCGTGGTGACCGGGCCGGCGCACCGGCGCCTGCTGCCCGTCGCGGCGGTCACGGGGGCGGTGTTCCTGGTGTGGGCGGACACGCTCGCGCGCACCGTGTTCGACCCGCGGGAGCTGCCGGTCGGCATCGTCACGGCGCTCATCGGCGTGCCGGTCTTCGCGGTGCTGCTGCGCCGGGGGCGGGGGACGGCGTGGAGCTGAGGATCGACGGCGTCGCGACGCGCCTGGGCGGCCGGTGGGTCGTCGACGGCATCGACGCCACTCCCCCGCCCGGCGCGCTCACGGGCCTGCTCGGGCCCAACGGCGCGGGCAAGACGACGCTGCTGCGCCTGGTCGCCGGGCTCCTGCCACCGGAGCGCGGCGCGGTGCTCGTCACCGACCCGGACGCGCCGTCCGGCGCGCCCGCCGTCCCCGTGCACGCCCTGCCCCGCCGCCGCCGCGCCCGGCACGTCGCGCTCCTCGAGCAGGAGTCGAACGCGACCGTCCCGCTCAGCGTGCGCGAGGTCGTCGCGCTCGGGCGCATCCCGTACCGCTCGCTGTGGGGCACGGACGTCGACGACGGCGCCGTCGACCGCGCGCTCGGCGCCGCGTCGGCCGCGCACCTGGCCGACCGCGCCTGGTCGACGCTCTCCGGCGGCGAGCGCCAGCGCGTGCAGATCGCGCGCGCGCTCGCGCAGGAGCCGGACCTGCTGCTGCTCGACGAGCCCACGAACCACCTCGACGTCAGCGCCCAGCTCTCGCTGCTCGCGTTCGTCCGCGACCTCGGCGTCACCACCGTCGCGGCGCTGCACGACCTCAACCTCGCCGCGGCGTTCTGCACGCACGTGCTGGTGCTGTCCGAGGGCCGGCTCGCTGCGGCGGGCGCGCCGGCGGACGTCCTGACGCCCGCGCTGCTGCGCGCCGTCTACCGGGTGGAGGCGGAGGTGCTGCGGCACCCGACCACCGGGCGCCCGGTGATCGCGCTGACCGGCGGCAGCGCGGAGGCAGACCGGTGAGGGTCACCGTGCTGTCGGGCGGCGTCGGCGGCGTGCTGGACGCGTGGCTCGTCGACGACGCGGACGCCTCCGCCGTGCCCGCGCTGCGCTCGGACGGCTGGACGGTCGCGGCCGCGCCGACCCTCATGACGGACGTCCCGGCGACCGCCGCGATCGCCGCCCGCGCCCTGGCCCTCGTGGACCGCCTGCCGTGACCGGCTGGTGGGTCGTCGTCCCGGTCAAGGACGCCCGCCGCGGCAAGACGCGCCTCGCCGGCGTCCTGGACGACGCCGCGCGCACGGCGTTGGTGCGGTCGATGGCGCTGGACACGCTCGCCGCCGTGCTGGCCGCTCCCTCGGTGGCCGGCGCCGTCCTCGTCACGGCCGACCGCGACCTCGCCGCGGCCGCCCCGGGGCTCGGCGTGGTGCCGCTCGACGAGCCCGCCGCCGCCGCCGCGACGCACGCCGGCGAGGCCGGCCTGGACGCGGCCGTGCTCGCGGGCGCCGCGCACGCGCGCGGCCTGGCCCCGCACGCGCCCGTCGCCGTGGTCCTGGGCGACCTGCCGCGCCTCGACCCCACGGACCTCGACGCGGCCCCGGCGTCGGCGGCGGGGCACGCTCGGGCCCACGTGCCCGACGCGGCGGGCACCGGCACGACGCTCCTGACCGCGAGCACGGGACGCACCCTGCGACCCCGGTTCGGGGCCGGCTCGTCGCACCGCCACGCGGCGGCCGGGCACGTCCGCCTCGACGTCCCGCGGTCCTCGTCGCTCCGCCACGACGTGGACCACCCCGCCGACCTCGTCCTCCTCGCAGGTCAGGACGCCTGGCCGTCCGCGCTGCCCGAGAAGTAGTCGATCAGGCCCGACCGCACCTGCAGGTAGAGCGAGCGCGTCGAGGTCCCCTCGCCGCGCACGGCCCGGCGTGCCCACTCGTCGTAGGCCAGCCGCACGGAGGTGCCGATCGCGGTGACCACGGTCCGGGCGCGGATCTCGTCGACGTGGGGCGGGTCGCCGGCGCGCAGGACGAGGGTGGTGAGCTCCTGCACGTGCTCGTCCTCGAGGGCGAGGGCGCGGGCGAGCAGGCCCGGGTCGGCGAGGACCAGGCGACGCACCCGCAGGACGCGGGCGTGGCCCTCGGGGGGATCCGCGTCGAAGGCGTCGATCTGCGCGAGGTAGGCCTGCTCGATCGCGCGGATGACCGTGGGTGCCGTCTGGTCGACGGCACGCACGCGCGCGACGAGCCGTTCCATGGCGTCGTCGTCGACGAAGAGGGCGTTCTCCTTCGTCACCGCGTGGCGGTAGAAGGTGCGCGGGGCGATGCCGGCGGCGTCGGCGATCGCCTCGCACGTGGTGGCAGAGACCCCCTGGCGCTCGAAGAGGTCGAGCGCGGCGTCGGCGATGGCGCGCCGCGTCTCGCGGCGGCGCTGCTCCCGCGGGCCGTCGTGGGCGCGGGAGGCGTCGCGGGCGCCGTGGGCGTCACGCTGCCGGTCGTCGAGCATCCGCACAGTGTCACATCACGTGGACCGATATTGGCAGTGACTGCCATATGCTGCCGCCGGCGGTGTGCGACTCCTCAGGCGTGCCGTCCCGACCTCCGCCCTGCCGACAGAAAGCCCTTCATGACGCTCGAGCACGACCGCCCGACCGCACCGCTCCCCGCGCCCGGCGGCCCCGCGCCCCGCACCGGACCCGTGATCGCCCTCCTCGTGGCGTCCGCCTTCGTCGTGGTCCTCAACGAGACGATCATGGGTGTCGCCCTGCCGCGGCTCATGGTCGACCTGGAGATCACCGCGGCGACCGGGCAGTGGCTGACCACCGGCTTCCTGCTGACCATGGCGATCGTCATCCCCTGCACCGGCTTCCTGCTGGCCCGGTTCCCGCTGCGCAGGCTGTTCTTCACCGCGATGTCGCTCTTCGCCGCCGGGACCCTCGTCGCCGCGCTCGCTCCCGGCTTCGAGATGCTGCTCGCCGGGCGCGTGGTGCAGGCGTCCGGCACCGCGATCATGATGCCGCTGCTGTTCACGACCGTGCTCAACGTCGTGCCGGCGACCCACCGTGGGCGGATGATGGGCGTCATCTCGATCGTCATCGCCGTCGCCCCGGCGATCGGCCCGACGGCCGCCGGCGCCATCCTGTCGGCGCTGGACTGGCGCTGGATGTTCTGGCTCGTGCTCCCCGTCGCGCTCCTCGCCCTCGCTCTCGGCGCCGTGTGGGTGCGCGACGTCACCGAGACCTCCCCCGCGTCGTTCGACCTGCCCTCCGCGGTGCTCGCCGCGCTCGGCTTCGGCGGGCTCATCTACGGGCTGAGCCTCATCGGCGAGTCGGCGTCGGGTCACGCACCGGTCCCGGTCTGGATCCCGCTCACGGTCGGGGTCGTCGCGCTCGCCGTGTTCGTGCGGCGCCAGCTGTCGCTGCAGCGGACGGACTCCGCGTTCCTCGACCTGCGGACCTTCACCTCGCGCTCCTTCAGCCTCGCCGTCGTGCTCGTCGTCGTCGTGATGTCGGCGCTCTTCGGCTCGCTCATCCTCCTGCCGCTGTACCTGCAGCAGGCGCTCGTGCTCGACACGCTCACGGTCGGCCTGATGATGCTGCCCGGCGGTGTCCTCATGGGCGTGATCGCACCGGTCGTCGGGTCGCTCTTCGACCGCTTCGGGCCGCGGCCGCTCGTCCTGCCGGGCATGGTCGTCGCGGCGGCCGCGCTGTGGGGCATGACCACGTTCGGCACGGACACCGAGATCTGGTGGATCGTGCTCGTGCACATGACCCTCAACCTGGGGCTGGGCTTCGTCTTCACCCCGCTGCTCACGTCGGCGCTCGGGTCGCTGCCGCGCGCCCTGTACTCCCACGGCAGTGCGATCACGAGCACCCTGCAGCAGGTCGCCGGCGCCGCCGGCACCGCCCTGTTCGTCACGCTCATGTCCGTCGGGGCCGCCGGTGCGGCCACCGCGGGCGCCGACCCCGCCGAGGCGATGACCGCCGGCGTGCACGACGCGTTCGTCCTCGGCGCGGTCATCGCCAGCGTCGCCGTCGTGCTCACGCTCTTCGTGCGCAGGCCGGCCGAGGTCGACGAGGCACGCCCCGAGCTCGTCGTCCACTAGGGGAACCACCTCGACGACCGCGTCCGGACGCCGGCCGGGCGGTGCGGCCAGCGCCCACCGCCCGGCCGGGTGTCCGCGGTGACGACGAGGTCGCCGTGGGTCGGTCCACGTCGTCGCGGTCGAGGACGACCGGTGTGTCCGGCCCGGGTGTGTCGAGCAGTCGGTGACAGGCTTCGTCGACGGGTGCCCTCCGGCAGCCGACGGAGTCCCCTCCGGCGTCGCCGGCAGACGAGGAGCATCGATGGCCTGGAGCACGAGCGAGCTCGCCCACCTGGCGGGGACGACCGTCAACACGATCCGGCACTACCACCGGATCGGGCTCCTGGACGAGCCCGACCGCAGGTACAACGGCTACAAGAAGTACGGCGTGCCGCACCTGGTGCGCCTGCTGCAGATCCGGCGCCTCGTCGAGCTGGGTGTGCCGCTCTCCGAGGTCGACGGGGTGGCCGAGAGCACGAGCGCGGCGGACAGGCTGCTCGAGGTGGACGCCGACCTCGCGGCGAGGGTCGAACGCCTGCAGCACGCCCGGGCCGAGATCGCGGCGATCCTGAGCAACGGTGCACCGGCCGACGTGCCCGCCGGGTTCGCGTCCGTCGCGGAGCACCTGTCGCAGGCCGACCGGTCCGTCCTCCACATCTACTCGAAGCTCTACGACGAGGAGGCGATGGCGGACCTGCGGGACATGGTCGAGGAGGACGCCCAGGTCGGGGACGTCGGCAAGGAGCTCGACGCGCTGCCGCCCGACGCGGACGAACCGACGCGGCAGCGGCTCGCGGAACAGCTCGCGCAGGGCATCGCGCGCAACCTCGTCGACTACCCGTGGCTCAGCGACCCGGCGGGCCACCTGGCGACGAGCCGGCGCGTCGCCCAGGAGACGTTCCTCGAGGCGGTCATGGAGCTGTACAACCCCGCCCAGCGTGACGTCCTGACCCGCGCCGGCCTGCTCGGGCACCGGCTCGCGCAGGCGGTCCTGGCGGCCCGCGACGACCCCGGCCGGACGGGCCCGCCCGCGACCGCTTGACCCTGTTCCGACAACACGGTGTCCCCTCGGGTCGTGATCGAGAACCGCTCGATCCACGACCCGCAAGGAGACGACATCATGACCCCTCTCCAGGAGCTCATCAGCAGGTTCCAGGAGCTCGTGGCCCAGGTGCCCGAGATCTTCCAGCCCTTCATCGTCGTGCTCGCCGGCGCGGTGCCGTTCGTCGAGGGTGAGCTCGCCGCGATGGTCGGCCTCGTCGCCGGCCTTCATCCCGTCGTCGCGGGCGTCGCCGCAGCCACCGGGAACTTCCTCTCCGTGGCCCTCGTGGTGGCACTCACCGCACGGGCTCGCACGGCGGTCGTCCACCGGAGCAGGACCCGCGTGGGCGCGACAGTCGGCGGCTCGGGCACGCCGGGGTCCGCAGACGTCGGGACCGTCGACGCGTTCGGCGAGCCGGCGCCGACCCAGCCGCTGTCGAGGGGCCGCCAGCGCGTCCAGACGTGGCTCGTGCGCTTCGGCGTCCCGGGAGCGAGCATCCTCGGCCCGCTCGCGATCCCGACGCAGTTCACCACGGCGATCCTCGTCGCCGGCGGGGCGTCCCGCCGCTGGGTGCTGCTGTGGCAGGCGGTCGCGATCGCCCTGTGGACGACCGTGTCGACGGTGTCGGTCTGGGCCGCACTCACCTACGTCGTGGGGGTCTGACCGACATGGCACAGCGGGCCGAGCACCCAGCGCAGCGATGTCGCCGTCGCCGCCGCGGCCACCAGGGCCGCGGCGGCGCACGCACGCCGGAACCGGAGGACACCCAGGAGGAGACATGGCACGCACGAACGGGACGGTGCAGCCCGGGGACGGGCACGCGCTCACGCCCTACCGCTGGTGGCAGCTGTTCACCCGCTCCCTCTTCCACCTGGACCTGACGGGCCCGGCCGGTGCACGGCAGACCTGGTCCGTCGACGTCCGCCACGGCGGCGACGACGACGGCGAGGTGCGGGCGCGCCTCTACGTCGACGGTCTGCACCACGCCCGAGCGACGCTCCCCGCCGCGTTCCCGGTGCCGGGAGGCACCATCGAGGTCGCGGCCAGCGGGTACGGGCTCCGGCGTATCCAGTACGTGGCCGCCGACGGTTCGGCGCGGCAGCTCGTGCCCGACCCGGCCTCAGGCGAAGGTCGCCGTGCCCACCTCGACAGGACCCGCCCGGCGCTGAGCCGGGCCCTCGCACTCACGTCGGTGGGCGTGCTGCTCGTCGCGCTCGTGCTCGGCGTCCCGCAGATCGTGGAGCAGCTCACGCAGATCCCGCCCGTGGCGCAGACCATCGGTGTGTGGGTCAGCCCGCTCCGGCTGCCGGACGCGCTGAACATCTCGCTCGTGGTGGCCACGATCGCCGCGAGCACCGAGCGCGGGCTCCGGCTGCGCTACAGCCGGGTCCTCGACGGCGGCTTCTTCGGCGGCGGCGAGTAGCGACCCGGCGTCGACGCCGCTGCGGGTCGGTACGGCCAGCGCGCCCGCAGGTCCTCGGCGCTGCTGCCGGGGATGCCGCCGGTCCGTGCGGCGACGACGAGGGCGTCGGCGGGCTCGTGGGGCTCCACCGCGGTGCCGCCCGCACCCCCCGACCGGTCCGCGCGCCCCGCATCCTCGTCAACGACTACGCGGGATGCCGGCTGAGGACGAAGCACTGCCGGGTCGTGTGATCGGGGGGCTCGTCCACGACCCGGCAGTGCACCTCGTACGAACGCGGTCGACCCCGGGGCCGACGGCGTTCGTCGTCTCAGTCCGCCCGTCCCTCCCACGGGGCGGGGACGCCGACCGCGGCGGCGAGCGCCTCGAGCGACGCCCGGACGTCGTCCGGCAGGGGGACCCCGTCGGACACGGCCCGGTCGTGATGGCGCCACTCGAGCTGGCCGGGGTGCAGCACCTCGTCCGAGCCGTCGGCCAGCGGCACGCCGTGGAGCCGGTCGAGGAACCCGTCGACCCGGTCCGCGTAGGGTGCCGCGCCGCCCAGGAGCGCCGGGTCGACCACGACGAACACGTGCGAGACGTCGTTCGGCCGGTCCATGTCGAAGAGCCAGCTCGGCACCTGGTCCGACGTCGGCGCGTCGGCGAGCACCCCGGTCAGGGCGTCGACCAGCAGCGCCAGACCGTAGCCCTTGTGCGCGGCCATCGGCATCATCGCGCCCTCGTCCGGGTAGCGGGAGGGGTCGGTCGTGGGCCGGCCGGACCCGTCGACGATCCACCCCTCAGGGACGCTCGACCCCTCGTCCCGCGCCTTGACGACCTTGAGCGAGGCCACGGCGCTGAGCGCGACGTCGAACATCACCGGGCGATGCGTCTCGCCCGCGGGCAGCGCGTAGGCGAGCGGGTTGTTGCCGATCACCTTGCCGCGGGCACCGGGGACCGTCATGTTCGGGTCCACGTTGCTCGCGGTGATCCCGATCATGCCTGCCTCGGCAGCCATGAGCGCGTACATGCCGGCGGCACCGTAGTGGGTGGAGCGGCGCACGACGACGATGGCGACACCGAAGACCCTCGCCTTCTCGATCGCCGTCCGCACGGCCGTCACCCCGCTGACCATGCCCAGCCCGTTGCGCCCGTCGAGCAGCGCGAAGGCCGGCCCGTCGACGAGGGCCACCGGCTCGGCGTCGAGGTCCAACGCTCCACGGCGCGCCTTCTCGATGTACCCGCCGAGGTTCTTGAGCCCGTGCGAGTGGATCCCGAACGTCTCCGTGCGGGTGAGGACCTGTGCCGTCATCTCGGCCCGCTCGCGGCTCGCGCCGGCCGCGACCAGGCAGTCGACGGCGAACCGCTCCAGGTCGGTCGCGGGGACCAGGAGGGAGTTGCTCGTGGAGGTGCTCACATCGTCATCCCGCCGTCGATGACCAGGACGGACCCGGTCATGTAGCCGACCTCCGGGGACGCGGCGAACGCGATCGCGTGGGCGATCTCGCTCGGGTACCCCAGCCGCCCGATCGGCTGACGCCCCACGAACGCCTGCTCGGCCGCGGCCGGGTCCGGAGCGCTGGCGATCTTCTGCTCGATCGCCGGAGTCATGGTGGTGCCCGGGCACACGCAGTTCACCCGGATGTTCTCGCCGATGTGGTCGGCCGCCATCGACCGGGTCAGGGCCACGACGGCACCCTTGGTCGCGGCGTACGCGGCCCGGTCCGTGTGGCCCTTGATCGCCGCCACGGAACCGGTGTTGACGATCACGCCACCGCCGTTCTGGCGCATCGCCGGCACCGCGGCCCGGGACATGCTGAACACGCCCTTGACGTTCACCGCCAGCATCGTGTCGAGCGCCTCGTCGGACGTGGTCTCGACGGTTCCGGGGAGCACCACCCCGGCGTTGTTGACGAGCACGTCGAGCCCGCCGAGCTCGCCGACCGTGGTCTCCACCACGGTGCGGCAGGCCTCGGGGTCGGAGACGTCACCGGGCACGAACAGGGCGCGTCCGCCGGCGGCGACGATCTCGTCGACCGTCTCCTGTCCCCCGTGCGCGGCGCCCTCGAGCGCGTTCACGACGACGGCGGCACCGTGGCGGGCGAGCAGGAGGGCGGTCTCCCGACCGATGCCCGCACCTGCCCCCGTGACGATGACCCGTCTTCCTTCGAAGTTGAGCACAGCGTTGGTCCTTAGGTGTAGAGGAGGCCCGGCAGCCACGTCGCGATGCCCGGCACGAGGATGAGGAGGACGATCAGCGCGATGAGCGCGAGGAACAGGTACTTCGAGTGCTTGAAGTACTCGGAGACCGTCGTCTTGAAGCTCTGGCACACGATGAGCATCACGATGCCGACAGGTGGGGTGAGCAGCCCGAGCGTCAGGGTGAGGACCATGACGATGCCGAAGTGGATCGGGTCCAGGCCCACCTGCTGGGCGACGGGGACGAGCATCGTCGTGAGCAGGAGGATGAGGACGGTCGAGTCCATGAACATCCCGGCGATGAGCAGCGCCACCACGAGGATCGCCATGATCGCGATCGGGTTCTCGGTGATGCCGAGGAGCACACTCATGATCTGCTGCGGGACCCGGTCCCAGGTGAGGCCGTAGGCCCACATACCGGAGACGGCGATGAGGAACATGATCATGCCGACGTCGGTCATCGTGGACCGCAGGGCGCGCTGGAACTTCTCCCACGTCAGCTCGCGGTAGGCGAAGAGGCCGACGGCGAGGCCGTACACGACGGCGAAGGCACCCGCCTCCGACGGCGTGAAGAGCCCGAAGCGGAGCCCGAGGATGAGGATCACCGGGAACAGCAGCGCCCAGATGCTCTGGACCCCCTTGCGCGCGACCTCACCGGCGGGCGTTCGCGTCGCGCGCTCCGGCGGGTAGCCACGGCGGCGTGCGGTGAGGGAGATCGCCCCCATGAGCATGATCGTCATGAGGATGCCGGGGATGATCCCCGCAGCGAAGAGCTGCCCGATCGAGACCTCGCCGAGCGTCCCGTAGAGGATCAGGCCGGTCCCGGGCGGGACCATCGTGACGATGATCGAGGTCGTCCCGACGACGCCCGCGGAGAAGCCGGGCTGGTAGCCCCGCGCCGTCATGCTCGGGCCCAGGACGCGGCTGAACATCGTCGCGTCGCCGATGGCCGAGCTGGTGACGCCGCCCATCATGAACGAGCTCACGGCACCGACGTGACCCAGCCCGGCACGCATGTGACCGGTGAGCGCCGAGGCGAAGTCCATGAGACGCCGGGTCATGCCCGTCTCGTTGAGGCAGTTCCCCGCGAGCACGAAGAGCGGGATGGCGAGCATCGCGAAGTTCTGCGTCTGGGTGAGGGTGACCTGCGCCGGGATGGTGAGGTTCAGCGTCTCCTGGGAGAGGAAGAAGACGAACCCCGAGATCCCGATGGCGAAGGCGATGGGCATCCCGATCGCGACGAGCACCAGGAAGATGACGAAGACGAGCGTCATCGGGTCACCTCCCGCTGGGCGCGGACGACGCCGCGGAGCTTGTGGCACGACGTGTAGAGCATGAGCAGGCACCCGACGGGCACCGCGAGCGTGACCCACGAGTAGCTGAGCCACGGCAGGCCGCTGAAGCTGCGGTCCGACGTCGTCTGCACGAGCTGGAGGCCCGTGACGACCATCGCCGCGAGGAACACGATGATGAGGACCCAGTTCAGGACCGCGAGGCCGCGCTGGACGCCCGCCGGGAACCGCTCGGCGAGGATCCCGATGTTGACCATCTTGTCGCGGCGCAGTGCGATGTCCGCGCTGACGAAGACGGTCCAGGCGAAGGCGAAGGTCGCCAGGTCGACGGCCCACGAGACGGGGCTGCCGGCCGTGCGCGCGATGGCCGAGACGAGGACGAGAACCGTCATGAGCACCAGGAACACCTGGGCGACCCTGACCTCGACCCGGTCGAGCGCGTGGTAGAACCCGCGCCCGACCGGTGCCGCACCCTCGTCCGTCTCCTCGGCGCCGGCCCCGTGCGGGCCGCGGGGAGGAGTCGTGCTCATGACTTGTCGATCTCCGACCAGATGGCCTGCTTGACCTCCGTGAGGCCGAGGGTCTCGTACGCCGCCTCGCCGGCCTCCTGGAAGGCCTCGACGTCCGGGTTCTCGTTGACCGTCAGCCCGGCGTCGACCAGCTCCTGCCGGATGGTCTCGATCTCGGACTCCATGGTCTCGGACGCCGCGAGACCCGCCTTGTCCGCCTCCTCGACCAGGATCTCCTGGTACTCCGTGGGCAGGGAGTTGAACCAGTCGGCGCTCACGACCTCGAAGTTGATGAGGAGGATGTGCCCCGTCTCGGTCGCGTGCGAGAGGACCTCGTTGAGCTTGCCGCCCGGGATGTTCGCGTAGACCAGCTCGGCGCCGTCGATGGCGCCCTGCTGGATGCCGGAGTACATCTCTCCGAAGCCCATCGCGACGGGCTCGGCGCCGAGCGCGCGGATCGACTCCTGCCAGATCGGCGACCCGGGGGTCCGGATGCGCAGGCCCGCGAGGTCGTCGGGGTTGTTGATCTCCTTGTTGGTGAAGAAGTGCCGGTGCGTCTGGACCCAGTTGAAGGACAGGACCTTCAGGCCCTCCTCCTCCTCGAGCTGGGTCAGCATCTCCTGGACGGTCTCGCTCTCCTGGAGCCGCTGCACCTCGTCGAGGTCCTCGACGAAGTACGGCCCGTTCATGACCGCGAGGTCCTCGACGTACATGCCGAGGCGTGCGGAGTCGGTGTTCTGGCCGACGTTCGCACCCGTGCGGGCCTGCTCGATGATGTCCTCCTCGACACCGAGCTGGCCGGCGGGGTAGACGTCGATCGTCAGGCCGCCGTCGGTCCGCTCCTCGACGGCCTCCGCCCAGGCCGTGAAGCCGGCGTGGAACGGCTCGCTCTCGGCGAGGACGTGGTTGAAGCGGAGGTTGTACTTCTCCCCCTCGGCGTCGCCACTCGCCTCGCCGCCACCCGCGGTGCCGCTGCAGGCGACGAGGGCGAGTGCGATGGCCCCGCTCGCAATAGGTACTACCAGTGAGTGCTTGCGACGCTGCATGCTGGTTCCTTTTCTACGTGATGGGCACCGGGGCCGAGGTGGCTCACCGACCCGCTCAGGCTGCTGGGAGAGCGCCCGGTTCATCCCGCTCCGCGCTGCGATGCGTCAGAGTCCTGCCTAGTCACACTCATATATCCGCCGCGACAGCGATGTCGCCCGACGTCACTGAGCCGGTGGCCGGTGGGCCGGTCGACGCACCGGACGGCCGACGACGGTGGGCGCGCCGAGAATGCTGACACATGAGCCGCCGGTCGGCAACGTAATCCCATTAAGGTCACCCGCGACCGCAGGCGGGCACGCCGGTGGACGGACGAGCGGGTGCGCGCGCTCAGGCGCGGCGGGCGGCCACAGCCGGGCTCACGACGGTCGAGTCGGGCAGCACGAGCTCGGCGCGGACGCGCGTCACGAGACTGCGGCAGCAGACCTCCGCCGCCTCGGGCATGCGTGCCGCCACGGCGCGCGCGGTGGTGTCGTGGTGGTCGAGGACCTCGCCGACGGGCACCTGCGGCGAGTAGCCGTGCCGCGTCCTGCCCACGAGGACCGCCTCGACCACGCCGTCGAGCGCAGCCAGCATCTCGTTGCCGCTCGCGCGCAGCAGCGTCTGGTGCCAGCCGACGTCGGCGCGCAGGTACTCCTCACTCTCGCCGAGCCCTCGCCCGCCCATGTCGCGCAGCGCCTCGGTGAGCTCGAGCAATCGCTCGCGCTGCTCGTCCGAGGCGTTGAGCGCCGCGAGGCGAGCCGCCGTCGGCTCGACCGCGATGCGCAGGTCGAGGAGCGACCGGAGCTGCGCCTCCCGGCCGGGCCCGGCGAGGCGCCACTCGATCACGCGGGGGTTGAGCACGTCCCAGTGGCTCTCGTCCGCGACGATCAGCCCGACGCGCCGCCGCACCTCCACCATCCCGAGGGACTCGAGCAGGCGCATCGCCTCACGCGCCACCGTCCGCGAGATCCCGAACTCCGCCTCGATGTCCGCGAGGTTGACGATCTCGCCGGGGCCCAGCGCGCGACTCACCAGTCGCTGCCCGAGGACGTCGGTGACGTGGGTGTGCATCAGGGCCGACGCCATCACGCCCCTCCGTCTCTCACCGGTCGAGCCCACTCGGCCCACCGAACTAGGCTATCGGCCATGCTCGCCGGGGAGACGACGCCGTGACGCCACCGCTCAACCGCGACGACCACGGACGCCCGGTCGCCCCCGTGAGGATCGTGCACCTGGGGCTGGGCAACTTCGCCCGCGCGCACCAGTTCTGGTACACGGAGCACGCGCCCGACGCCGGCGACTGGGGGGTCGCGGCGTTCACCGGACGCCGGCCGGACGCGGCCGACCAGCTGCGCGGCCAGGACGGCCTGTACTCCCTGATCACGCGCGGCGAGGACCGCGAGGACATCGAGGTCGTCTCGGCGATCTCCGCCCTCCACGCCTCCGCCGAGCACGACGCGTTCCTGGCACACCTGGCCCACCCCGACGTCCGCGTCGTCACCACGACCGTGACCGAGGCGGGCTACCTCCGCGGCGCCGACGGCGGCCTCCACCTCGGGGACGCGGCGGTGGCCGCGGACCTCGCCGCCGTCTCGCACGACCGCGGCGCCGCGGCGCGGACCGTCCCGGTCCGGCTCGCCGCCGGCCTCGACGCCCGGCGCCGGGCGGGTGCCGGCAGCCTCACGGTGGTCCCCTGCGACAACCTCTCGCACAACGGCGCCGTCCTGGCGCGCGTCGTCCTGGACGCCGCCGAGCACATCGACCCCGCTCTCGCCGAGTGGATCGGCGGCTCCGTCTCCTGGGTCACGTCGATGGTCGACCGCATCACGCCCGCGACCACCGACCAGGACCGGGCCGACGTGGCGGCGGCACGCGGCTACGTCGACGCCTCACCCGTGTCCACGGAGCCGTTCTCCGAGTGGGTGCTCGCCGGGGCGTTCCCCGGCGGTCGGCCGGACTGGGAGGCCGCCGGGGCGCTCGTCGTCGACGACGTCGCGCCCTTCGAGGAGCGCAAGCTCCGCATGCTCAACGGCGCACACTCCCTCATGGCGTACGGGGCGTCGGTGCGCGGCCACCGCACGGTCGCCGAGGCCATCGCGGACCCCGTGGTCCGCAGCTGGGTCGAGGAGTGGTGGGCGGCCACCGCACGGCACCTGACGGTGCCGACCGACGACTACCGGGCCGCACTCCTCGAGCGGTTCTCGAACGCCCGCATCCAGCACCTGCTCGCGCAGATCGCGGCCGACGGCTCTCAGAAGCTGCCCGTCCGCGTGATCCCCGTCGTCCGTGCCGAGCTCGAGGCCCGCAGCGCCGGCGCCGACGGCGCGCTGCGGCCCGTCGCGGCATGGGTCCAGCACCTCCGCGGCCACGGCGCCCCCGTGCAGGACGCCGGCCTGCCGGAGTCCCTCGTCACGCCGGCCTCCGACCTCGAGGACGCCGTGACGACCGTCCTGCGGCACCTCGCGCCGGACCTCGCCGCCGAGCGAGCCGTGGTGGACCGGGTCACGACGCTCGCCCGCGAGATCGCCTGACCCACGGGTCTCGGCATGCTGACTCGGCCCTCGCTCCGCAGTCACCGAGGCCCAGCCGGCCCCGGATCCCACCGGTCACCGTCCGGGGCAGGAGGTATTCCTCACCCGAGGCCGCGAGACGGAACCGCGGCTTTCGCTCCGCTGACCGGCGGCACGCGCTCCCAGGGCGCCTCCGTCGCGCCCGTCGGACCGCTTCCCGCAGCGTCGGGGCCGCAGCGCGGGCCCGACGCACACGGACCACGGACCACGGACCACGGACCGTCAGACGGTGAGCGGGTACCCGACGAACTCGAGGGCCTCGACCACATGCCGCCGGACGAGGTCGGACGGACCATCCGCGATGGCACGATGGATGACCTGCTTCGCGAGCTCGGCGTCGGCCGGCACGAGCTGTCCGTACGCGAGGAGATCCAACGCGGCCTTGGCACGTCCGAACTGCTCCAGGTCCGGCGTATCGGGTGACATGCGCACGCGGTGCTCAAGCAGGACAAGAAGAAGATCGCGGTGGCTCGTGACCGACTCGACGAATGGCAGCGTGTGGGCACGGAAGTCCTCGCTGAACGCCTCTAGCTGTCCCGCGACGCCCATCTCGTACCGGTCCGTCCCCCGCTGAAAGGACTGGTGGAACGCGAAGAGCCCCATCGCGATCCTGCCGTTCTTCACAGCTGTCCCCGGGTTGGCGAACGTGACGATCCAGTCGTACTCCGGCCCTGTGCCGGCCTGCGGGTTCGGGTACTTCACCAACGACACCTGGCACGGGATCGGCCGGGCCCTGGCCGCGTCGTTCTTCGTCGCCTCAAAATCGCGCGCGACGAGTTCGTACACACACGACCGGACAGCGCTCGCAATGGCGCGCCGGTGCACCGCCTCACCCATGGCCGGACCTCCTGCTCAATGACGTCGGGCGAGCTTCCCCCGAACGCGGGCACGCTATCGCACCCTCCTGTACGACACGACGCCAGTGCTGCTAACGCGGTAGGCCCAGAGCTCACCTCGCTTGTTTGCAGCTCGCTCGTACCGGGCGAGCTGGCGCACGCCGCGCGCGATCACTCGTGGATTGTCGGGTTTGAGCTCAACCGGGCGCCCTAGCCGAGTGGCGTCGGGAATTCCTCGAAGGCCGGTCCCAGGGTCAATACCGACGCGCCCTGACCAGTAAACCTGGCGCGCCATGTCGCGCACGAAACGCTGATGCACCTGCTGCCGAGGCCCTTGGACGCTGACCGGCGGATGTGACCACCGCAGGCACTGTCGCGGCTTCCTCGATGAGTACCGAAGGCGCGGCAAGTCCGACGCCCAGCCCTGAAGCTGCCCCCCTCAGATGAGTTCAGCTCCTTGGTGATCAGACTGCCTCGGTGTCGACACTTCCGCCGTCTACTCAAGCTTGGCGGAGGCGCTGCACCGCCGCCGCAACCCGCTGGTCGTCACGAACGGGGACGTCGGCGTTACCAGCTCGCGAGCAGTGGACGGAACGGCCCCGCGTCACCAGAGCCCACGGCGGCGGCCATGACCAGGGATGCCTCTCCGGGCCACTCGAGAACAGCCTTCTCCAGTCGACCCGGCCCTTGCTCTGTGACCGATCGACGCTCCTGCAGCGGTTCGCGCACCGGACTGCGGGCGTGCCGTACCGACGCTCGGGTCCGGTGGGGCGCCATCGCCGGGTCCGCTGGTAATCACGCCGGTGACGCTGCCGACCAAACGCCGGGCGACCAGTCGCGCGCGTACCGGCCGGGCGGAGGGGAACTCCGACGCGAGACGACGAGAACGCCGCACCGCTACCCGGCCGCCACGGATCCCGGTGCCACCAGCCACTCCCTGACCCGGAGCGCCGACGCGCGGACCCGCCGCGGCGTGTCCGCCGAGAAGCGCAGCTCGTACGGCACGGCACGGCCGACGACGTCGAGCGCCACCATCGAGACGAGACGCGAGTCGCTGAAGCGGGTGGCGAATCCGGAGTAGCTGATCGGTCGGGCATCCGAGATCACGCGTCGGGGAGCGCGATACGTACGGAGCCACGACCGGACGACGACGTCGTCCTCACGTAAGTAGCACCCGACCACGCAAGCGCGCGCAGCGAGCGCAAGAGCGATGGCAAGAAGCGTGAGAGGCAGCGGCGCCAGGAGTTCGGCCGAGCTTGCGACGGCAATCGCAAGCAGCAGTTCGAGGAGAAGCCCGAAGAAGACTGCTGCACGACCGAGTCCGACGTCAGGCCGCCGCACTGCTCTCATCGCCACCGCTTCCCGATCTCGTAGACATTGACACCTCGTACCACAGTCCGGTCGTGACCGGCGGATGGCGCGGTACGCCGCCGCCAACTACGCCCCGGCTACCGCGGTCCCCGCCTCGCCCATCGCGGTTGCCGAGCGTACGCAGCGGCGGAGACAGCGTCGCGCGCGGGGCCGATCGCTCCCCGGGAGAGAGGGCGCTTTCTGGATGCGCTTCGCGACTGCAACCATAACTGCGGGCACCTTCGCCCCGAAGGGTCACAGCACGAGTTGTGCGCCTTGCCTCGCGGGGCCCTCGCACCGCCTCCCGGCGGTGATTCACTTCAGGAGAGCCTCGCGGAGGATGAACCACTCACCGGGATCGAAGTCGCGCTCGTACAGGAGCACCCAGTCCTGGCCGGGCCCGAACGACATCCCCTCGCCACGCAGCGCACGGATCGTCAGGGCGAGGACGGCGTTGTTCTCCTCCAACGCGCGTAGTACGGGCGCGTCCGCCTCGGATCGTTGCAGCACCAGCTGGGTCGCCCCGTGGTCGAACGTGTTCTGCCGCCAGTCCACCCCGTCGACGAACCCGACGCCGTAGACCTGGCGGAAGTCGTTGCCGACCACACGAACGCGGCCGCTCGCGGTGAAGTTGCCGTCCCACGTGCCCGAGAACACGCAGCCCGTCACGCTGAGGCCGAAGGCTGTGCCCGTGGCGACCTTCACGTCGACGTCGAGGAGCGTGCACTCGTCCAGCGTGCAGTGGGCGTCGAGCCCGCGGGTCGCCAGCCCGGAGAAGTCGCACCGCCGGAACGTCGACGCCGTGTCCTTCCCGAGGGCGACCGTCCCCAGCGCCCTCCAGAACGACTCCTCGCCCGACACGATGAGGCTCGACCACCGGATGCGTCGGCAGTCCGCGTCCTCGACGAGCGCCTTCCCGTGCAGGTACAGCGAGTCGCCCCTCGTGCCGGCGTAGTCGGCGACGTTCACGACCGAGGCACGCCTCTCGCGCCGTGAATCACGCGGCGGCATGACGACTAAGCCCTCGCTCGACGGCCACCGAGACCCAGCCGGCCCCGGATCTCACCGGCCACCGACCGGCGCAGGACGTATTCCTCACCTGAGTCCGCGAGACGGACCGCGCGTGTCCGGCGGCCTCCCCGTGCCGCGACCGCCACCCCTCCTTCGGTCAGATGGGTGACTGCCAGGCGAACATGGAGAGCGACGATCCGCCTCACGTCCTCGGGCGGCGTCTCCTCCTCGAAACGGTCCAAGGAGAAACCGCCGTCGATCTCGAGGGAGAACCACCTGTCGCCCGGTGTGCTGACGACGGCCCAACGTTCGGGAGCAGCGGCTCGGCGCAGCCGGAGGTAGGCCACGTCCCCACGTGTCCCGACCTCCGAGGAGAGACCGCCGACGCGGGGTGCGAGTTCTGCGAGGAGATCCTCTGTCGCGCCGTTACCCATTCCGTTGACCCCAGATTCTCCATGAGGTGCTGCTCGAACACTGTGAACACGCGGCGTCACGGGACTGCCGTCGGCACCCGAGGGCGTGTGTCCGCGCACTCTCACTCGTCGAGCGGCATCGTCGCACCTTCCCCTCCGCCGTGTACGGCGATCTCCATGACCGTGCGCCCTCACTCGCCCCCCTGGGTCCTCACCCACGTCCACCCGTCGCCGCGCCGGGGCTGCGACCGGCCTCGACCAGCGTCCCCGCCAGCTCGTGCGGCTCCACCTCGACCCCCCGCGCCCGCATGCCCGACCAGTCGACGCCGACGCGCAGCCCGTCGCGGCCGAGCCCGGGCAGCCAGCGCGCGAGGAACGCCTCCAGGTCGACCGGCTCGGGCACGAGGCGGCGGTCGGCGGGTGCGCGCCGTGTCACGGTCGCGGCGAGGGACCGGCCGGACCAGAACGGCATCGCGCCGCGCCCGCCGTCCGCACCCGCCACCGAGACGTAGCCGTCGCCGTCGCGCAGCACCCACACGCACCCGGCCGCGACGGCGGCGACGCAGAACGCGCCCACGCTCGCGCTCACGCCCGCTCCACCGGCGCCTCCCCCAGCCTCGCGCGCGTGCGCCGGTACCCCGGCAGCGAGCCCGCGAGCCGGTCCAGCCAGGCGCCGCCGGGCCCACCGGTGAAGCCGTCGCCGGCGCCGTCCTCGAGCCACGACCCGGACGCCAGCCGCCCGATGCGCCACCGTACGAGCCACAGGTCGCCCGCGACGGCCGCGGCGAGCAGCCGCACGACCGTGCCAACGCTCGCGTCGTGCGTCTCGAAGCCGTGCCCGTGCGGCTCCACGAGGACGGCCCAGCAGCCGTCGAGGTCCTCCGCCTCCACGGTCCACCCGTGGCGCGGCACGGCCACGCGCCACAGAGGCCCGTCCCAGTGCTCCTCGACAAGGTCGTCCGGCCAGCGCCGCAGCACCTGCTCGCGCAGGGCGACGACGCGGGCGGCCCTCAGCGACTCCACCGTCGGCGCCGGGACCGGGTGGGCCGGTCCTCCTCCTGCGTCATACCGCCCCCTGACTCGTGTTCAGCACCGCTCCGACCGATGCGCGGTCGCCAGTGTGCCGGGGACCGGCTGCCCGCGGTAGCACGGTGCGCGAGGATGACCCGTATGGCGCTGTGGATGACGGGTGACGAGGCGGCGGACCGACTGCTCGACGAGGACCCCTTCGCACTCCTCCTCGGGATGCTCCTCGACCAGCAGGTCGCGATGGAGACGGCCTTCGCGGGGCCGGCGAAGATCGCCGACCGACTCGGCGACCTCGACCCCCGGCACGTCGCCGACGCCGACCCCGACGCGTTCGCCGCGCTCTGCGCGACGCCGCCGGCGGTGCACCGCTACCCCGGGTCGATGGCGGGCCGCATCCAGGCGGTCGCGCGCGCCGTCGTGGACGAGTACGACGGGGACGTCACCCGCCTGTGGACCGACGGCGACCCGGACGGCGCCACCGTCCTCAAGCGGCTGAAGGCCCTGCCCGGGTTCGGCGACCAGAAGGCGCGCATCTTCCTGGCCCTGCTCGGCAAGCAGCGCGGCGTGACCCCCGCCGGGTGGCGCGAGGCGGCCGGGGCGTACGGCGAGGAGGGCGCGCGCCGGTCGATCGCCGACGTCACGGACCTGACGTCGCTCGGCGAGGTGCGCGAGACCAAGCGTGCCGCCAAGGCAGCCGCCCGCGCGGCACGCTGAACCGCGCCGCCCGTCCCCCTTCGTCGCCGCCGGCGCCCGTCCCCCTCCGTCGCGCGGCGGACCCGCGGACCCGTCTCGCGGCCGAGGCGGTGCCCGGTCGTCGTTGGCGAGGATGTCCCCCATGACGACGTCCCCGCCGCCGCCCGCCGTCGCGCCGCCCGCGCCGGCGCCGCAGGTCACGCCCGTCCCGGCCGCCGAGCGCGCCGTCGCGCCCGACGTCGCGCGCGGGCTCGCGCTGCTGGGCATCGCGATCGCGAACGCGGTCGGCCACCTGTGGGGCGTCGCGACCGGCCCCGGCGGGCGCCCGGTCGACGGGTCCACGCTCGACCGCATCGTCGACGGGGTCGTCGCGCTGTTCGTCGACCGGCGCACCATGCCGATGTTCGCGCTGCTCTACGGGTACGGGATCGGGGTCGTCGTGCGCCGCCGCGCGGCGGCGTGGGTGCCCTGGCCCGCCTGCCGCGCCGACCTGCTGCGCCGCGCCGGCTGGCTCGTCGCGTTCGGCGTCGCGCACATCGTGCTGCTGTGGGAGGGCGACATCCTCGCCACCTACGGCCTCACCGGGCTGCTGGCGGTCGCGTTCGTCCGCGTGCCGGGCCGCGTGCTCGCCGTGGTCGCCGTGGTGACGCTCCTGCTCTCGGGCCTCCTCAACGGCGCGCTCGAGTCGCTCTCCCTCCTCTCCGGCGGGGAGGCGGCGGGGCTCGAGGGCGCCGAGACGTCCCCCTGGGTGGCGCTGCTGGTGCGCCTCGCGGCGCTCCTCGTCGCGCCCCTGGGCGTGCTCGTCGCGCTCCCGCTCGTCCTCGCCGGCCTGTGGGCCGCGCGCCGCTCGGTCCTCGAGCGACCGGCCGAGCACCTGCCGCTCCTGCGCCGCTGGGCGCTCGGCGGGCTCGCCGTCAGCGTGGTCGGCGGGCTCCCGATGGCGCTCGCGGTCGCCCGCGTCTGGGAGCCGTCGCCGGCGCAGCTGTTCTGGCCCGGGACGCTGCACATGGTCTCCGGGGCGTTCGGCGGCGTCGCGTTCGCGGCGCTCGTCGCCTGGGTCGTCGCGGCGCGCGGCACGACGCTCACGACGCTGGGCCCGGTGGGACGCGCGCTGCGCGCCGTCGGGACGCGCTCCCTCTCCTGCTACCTGCTGCAGTCCGTGCTGTTCGTCGTGCCGCTCGCCGCCTGGACGCTCGGCCTCGGGCAGCACCTGTCGTCCGCGCAGGTCGTGGCCTGGGCCGTCGGGGTGTGGCTCGTCACGGTGGCGTTCGCCGTCGTCCTCGAGCGGTCGGGGCGCCGCGGGCCGGTGGAGGCGGTCTACCGCCGCCTCGTCTACCGGTCGCCCGCGCCCGCTCCCGCCCGCTGAGCACCCCGCGCGCGCCGGGCGCCGGGCGCCGATCGCCGGGCGCAGGGCGCCGGGACAAGGCCGGGACGGACCCGCCGGTCAGCGCTCCTCGGCGGCGAGCGCGTCCTTCCAGCCCTGCGCGTACGCCTCCGCGGACCCCTGGTGGAACATGTCGTCGGGGCCGGTGCGGACCAGCAGGCGCGCGCCCGGACCGTCGTCGTCCGTCACCACGTGGCCGAGGCCGCGCACCACGGCGACGGGACGCCCCGACGCCTTGCCCTTGACGAGCTCGGCGGCGCTCGCGACCTCGTCGGCCACGGCGGCGACGGTCATCGTCAGCGGGCGGCCGAACGTGTCGAGCTGCCCGCGCAGGTCGTCGAGCACCTGCACGCCCGCGGCGCCGATCGCGAGGTCCGTCACGCCCTGCCGCCACGGCCGCCCGGCGGTGTCCGTGACCAGCACCCCGATCCGCACGCCGAACGCCGCCGCCAGCCCCGCCCGCAGCGCGCGCGCCGACGCGTCGGGGTCCACCGGCAGCAGCAGCACCGTGCCCTCGGGGGTGTTCGACGCGTCGACCCCGGCCGCCGCCATGACCAGGCCGAGGTGGTTCTCGACGATCCGGGTGACCCCGCCCGGATGCTCGCGTGTCGCGACCACCCGCACCGTCTCGTCGGTGATCGCCCGCTCGCGGTCGTCGGCGGCGACCACGCGCCCCTCGGCCTTGGAGACGACCTTGCTGGTGACCACGAGCACGTCCCCGTCGGCGAGCGCGTGCGACGGCTCCGCGTCCGCGTCCGTGCGCAGCGCCGCCGTGAGCAGCGCGACGAGATCGTCCCCGGGGACGACCTCCGGCACGCCGTCGGGCGCCCAGACGCGCAGCTCGCCCACCCCTGCGGTCACCGCGCCAGCTTCGGCAGCACGTCGCGCCCGAAGACCTCGATCCACTCGCGCTGGTTGCGGCCGACGTTGTGCAGGTAGATGCGGTCGAAGCCGAGGTCGACGTACTTCTGGATCTCGGCGCGGTGCACGTCCGGGTCGGCGGAGATCACCATGCGGCCGGTGAAGTCCTCGGGCCGCACGAGCTTGGCCATCTGCTCGAAGTCGAACGGCGAGCGGATGTCGGCCTTGGGGAACTTCATGCCGCCGTTGGGCCACTCGTGCATCGCGTTGGCGAGCGCCTGCTCGTCGGTCTCGGCCCACGAGAGGTGCAGCTGCAGGACCTTCGGCATGGTGTCCGGGTCCTTGCCGGCCTCGCGCGCACCGTCGGCGAACTTGCCGAACAGGCCGGAGATCTTCTCCAGCGGCGCGCCGACCGTGATGATCCCGTCCGCGTGCTTGCCGGTGCGCTTGGCGGTGACCGGGCCGGCGGTCGCCACGAGGATCTCGGGCGCCTCCTCCGGCATCGTCCACAGGCGCGTCGACTCGAGCTTGTAGAACTGCCCGGCGTGCTTGACGTCCTTGCCCGCGAGCGACGACGAGAACAGCTTCTTGATGACCTCGATGGCCTCGAACATGCGGTTGATGCGCTCGGGCGCCTCGGGCCAGTACCCCGCCACGACGTGCTCGTTCAGGGCCTCGCCGGACCCGAGCCCGAGCCAGTGCCGCCCGGGGTACATCGCCGCGAGCGTCGCGGAGGCCTGGGCCACCATCGCGGGGTGCCAGCGGAACGTCGGCGCCGTCACGCCCGGGCCCATGTCGCCGCTGGTGCGCTCACCGATCGCGGTCAGCACGTTCCACACGAACGACGACTGCCCCTGTGCGGGCACCCACGGCTGGAAGTGGTCGGCGGCCATCACGCCGGAGAACCCGTTCCCCTCGGCGTACGCCGACAGCTCGACCGCCTCGCGCGGGTGGAACTGCTCCAGCATCGCCGCGTACCCGATCGTCAACCCCGACACGTGGTGCCCTCTCGCTGGTGTTCTGGTGCGCCGTCGAGCCTAACCCCGCCCCGGCGCGGCGCACGCGGCGGGGCGGGGCGGCGCCGGGCACCCGTCCTGAAGCGATTCAGGGAGCCGCGGGGATTGCCAGGCCGGGCGCCGACCGACCATCGTCGAGCGCACGCGCCCGAGAGGACCCACGATGACGCCCGCGACGCCCCCCGCCCGCCTGCTCGCGCACTCCCACCGCCCACGCCCCCGGCACGCCCGGCTCCTCGCAGGCCTCGTGGCCGCGGCCCTGGCGGTGCTCCTCGTCCCGGCCGCGGCGGGCCCTGCGGCCGCGGCGACCGTCGAGCCCGGCCGCTGGTACGTCCTCGTGAACCGGGCCAGCGGCAAGGCGCTGGACGTCGCGGGGTCCGCCACGACCGAGGGCGCGGCGATCGTGCAGCGGACGCGCGACGACCGGACGTCCCAGCAGTGGCGGTTCGTGGCGGCCGGGGACGGCTGGTACCGCCTCCAGGCCCGCCACTCCGGCAGGGCCCTCGACATCACGGGCGCCTCCAGGGCCGACGGGGCCCGTGCGGTCCAGTGGACGGACCGGTCCGCGGCCCACCAGCAGGTCCGCCTCGCCGACTCCGCCGGGGGCTACGTGCGGCTGGTGGTCCGGCACAGCGGCAAGGCGCTCGACGTCCTGAACGCCTCGCTGGCCGACGGTGCGCCGGTCGTCCAGTGGACGGACCGCGGGCAGACGAACCAGCAGTGGCAGCTCGTCCCGCTCGGCGCGTCCACGGACACCTCCGCCCCCACCCCGCCCGGAGGGCTGCGCACCACGGGCCTGACGTGCACCGCCGTCACGCTGTCGTGGACCGCCTCGACCGACAACGTGGGCGTGGCCGCCTACGACATCTACCACGACGGTCAGCAGATGACCTCGGTGCCCGGCACCGCCACGTCGGCCGTCCTCACGCTGTCGCCGGGAGTCACCTGGGGCATGTACGTCAACGCCCGGGACGCCGCCGGCAACGTGTCCCAGGCGAGCCCGACGCTCGAGCTCACGGTGCCGCCGTGCCAGACCGACACCGCAGCGCCCACGACCCCGACGGGGGTCACCGCGAGCGCGGACGGCACGTCCGCGACCGTGCGCTGGACCGCGTCCACCGACGACGTGGGCGTCACCGGGTACGAGGTGCTGCGCGGCGGCGTGGTCGTGGGGACGGTCCCCGGGTCCGCCACGTCGTTCGTCGACGCCGGCCTCGCCGCCGGGACGGCGTACTCCTACGCCGTGCGCGCCCGGGACCAGGCGGGCAACCGCTCGCCCGCCTCGGCGGCCGTCACCGTCACCACCGGCGCCACGTGCACCGGCGCGGGCGTGATCTGCTCCGTCCGCCAGGTCGCGACGGACCGCGACCTGCCCTGGGGCCTCGTCGAGCTGCCCGACGGATCCGTGCTGTACGGCCGGCGCGACGCGGGCCGCGTCGTCCGCCTCGACCCCGCGACGGGCACCACGACCGTCGTCGCGGGCACCTTCCCGGGCATGGCCGGGACCGACGGCGAGGGCGGGCTCATGGGCCTGGCCGTCGCGCCGGACTTCGCCACCGACCCGTGGCTGTACGTCATGCACACCACCGCCACGGACAACCGCGTGGTGCGCGTCCGGTACGTCGACGGCGCCCTCTCGGGCACGCCGCAGGTGCTGGTCCAGGGCATCCCGCGGAACAAGTACCACAACGGCGGCCGGCTGCGCTTCGGGCCCGACGGCATGCTGTACGTCGCGACGGGCGACGGCCAGAACCCGCAGTGGGCGCAGGACACCGCGAACCTCGCCGGCAAGGTGCTGCGGATCCACCCCGACGGGCGCGTGCCGGCCGACAACCCGTTCGGCAACGCGGTGTGGAGCTACGGGCACCGCAACCCGCAGGGCCTGGCGTTCGACTCCCGCGGCCGGCTGTGGCAGCAGGAGTTCGGCAACTCCCTCATGGACGAGACCAACCTCGTGGTGCGCGGCGGCAACTACGGGTGGCCGCAGTGCGAGGGCACCAGCGGGAGCTGCTCGGACGCCGGTCTGGTGGCGCCGAAGCTGACGATGTCGACCGCGGCGGCGTCGTGCTCCGGCATCGCGGTCGTCGGCGACTCCCTGTGGATCGCGTGCCTGCGCGGCACCCGGCTGTACCGCGCGACGATCACGGCGGACGGCTCCCTCACGGGGGTGCAGTCGCTGCTCCAGGGCACCTACGGGCGGCTGCGGACGGTGGAGCCGAGCGCCGACGGCGGCCTGTGGGTCACGACGAGCACGCGGGGCGACAAGGACTCCGTGGCGAACAACAGCGACGAGCGGATCCTGAAGATCACGCTCGGGCGCTGACCCGGCGGCCGGCTCGCGGCTCGCGCCTCCCTCGGGGGCGGCGCGTCCGCGGGCCCGCCGTCGGGTTCACGGGTGCACGGTCGCCGGGCGTTCGCCGGGAGTCGGCGCCGTGTCGGCGGCGGGCGCGGTGCCGGCGGCGGGCGCCGGGGCGGTTCCCGCGCCGACGTCGCGGTCGGCGCCCCGGCGCACGACCGCGACCCCGAGGACGACGAGCGCGGCGCCGACGACCTGCACGCCGCGCGGCGCCTCGGCGAGCAGCACCCACGCCAGCAGCACGGCGAAGAGCACCTCGGACAGCGCGAGGAAGGACGCGACGCGCTCCCCCAGCAGCCGCACCGACACGGCGGACACGCCGTAGGCGAGCGCGGTGGGCACGACCCCGACGACGGCGAGCGGCACGGCCCAGTGCACCGTCGCGCCGAGCACCTCGACCCGCACGTCGGGCGCCGCGAGCGGCAGCACGCCCACGAGCGCGAGCACCGCGACCGTCACGGCGCCGACCGCCATCGCGGCGCCGGCGAGCGTGACGGGCGGCAGCGCGAGCGGCCGCGCGGTGAGGGCGAAGTACGCCGCGTTGCCGACGGCGGCGCCGAGGGCGAACAGCAGCCCCACGGGGTCGAGCGCGAGCGACCCCGTGACGTCGAGCACGAGCACGAGGCCGCCCATGGCGAGCGCCGCCCCGACGAGGGTCGTGCGCGACGGCGCCCGGCGCGTGCGCGCCCAGCCCCACAGGACGAGCAGCAGCGGCCCGGTGTACTCGACCAGCAGCGCGACGGCGACGGGCAGCCGGTCCACCGCGAGGAAGTACAGCGTGGAGGCGCCCGCGACGCCGAGCAGCCCGAGCCCGACGACGGTGGCGGCGTCGGCGCGCAGCGCGGACCAGCGTCCGTGCAGGGCCCACAGCGCGGGGCCGGCCAGGAGCAGGGCCCCCAGCGTGAGGCGCACGAGGATCGCCGCCCCCGGCGACCACCCCGCGGCGAGCAGCGGCTTGACCACCGGCCCGCTCGTGGCGAACGCGAGGGCGGCCAGCAGCCCCGCGGCGATCCCTGCGCTGCGCGCACGCGTGCCCTGCACGTCGTCTCCCGACACCCCGGCCCGCGCGACGCGGGCGGACGGACGCGGCGCCCGGCGGTCGTCGCGACGAGGCGGTCCCGCGCCCCGGGATCGCCGGTGTCAGGGGTCATCCGCTCCTATGCTCATGACGCTACGGCCTCGTCCCGACAGGAGTCAACGTGCCTTTCGCCCATGACACGGAGGCGAACCTCCGGGCCGCCGCGGACCTGGTCAACACGGCGCGGCGGCTCGACGGCACCGACGCCCTGACGACCCCCGAGGACCTGCGCGCCTTCCGCACCCGCTGGCGCTACACCGGGCGCCACGACGGCGACGCGGCCGAGCTCGCCGCCGTGCGCCGGGCCCGCACGCGCGTCGGCGCGCTCTGGGCCGCGGACCGGGACGCGGCGGCCGACCAGGTCAACGCGATGCTGCGCGACGCCGACGCGGTACCCTCCCTCGCCCGGCACGACCACATGGACTGGCACCTGCACGCGACCGCGGACGACGCGCCGCTCGCGTCGGTCGTGCTCGCCGAGACGGCCCTCGCCGCCGCGGACCTCGTGCGCTCCGACGAGTGGGACCGCATGGGCACGTGCGCCGCGGAGGACTGCGACGCCGTGCTCCTGGACCTGTCGCGCAACCGGTCCCGACGGTTCTGCGACGTCAACGGGTGCGCGAACCGGGCGCACGTGGCCGCCTACCGGGCGCGCCGCGCCGCACGCACCGACGCCTGACCCGGCCGCCACGGGCCCCCGGCCGGCCGGTCCGCGGCCGCACACGGGGCGCCGGCGCGGCGTAGGGACGTCGCGGTACGCGTGGAAAGATGTGTGCCCATGACCGACCTGACCGCACGTGCCGATGCCCCGACGAGCGCGCCCGCCCGCCAGGTACCGGACAAGGTCACCGTCGACGGGCTCGAGGAGCGCTGGGACGGCGCCTGGACGGCGGCCGGCACGTACTCCTTCGACCGCTCGCAGGAGCGCGCGCAGGTCTACTCCATCGACACCCCGCCGCCCACGGTGTCCGGCTCGTTGCACGTGGGCCACGTCTTCTCGTACACGCACACCGACGTCGTGGCGCGCTACCGCCGCATGCGTGGGTACGAGGTGTTCTACCCGATGGGCTGGGACGACAACGGCCTGCCGACCGAGCGGCGCGTGCAGAACTACTACGGCGTGCGCTGCGACCCGTCCCTCCCGTACGACCCGGACTTCACCCCGCCGCACGAGGGCACGGACGGCAAGGCGGTCAAGCCGGGCGACCAGGTGCCGGTCTCGCGCCGGAACTTCATCGAGCTGTGCGAGCGGCTCTCCGCGCAGGACGAGCAGCAGTTCGAGCACCTGTGGCGCCGGCTCGGCCTCTCCGTCGACTGGTCGATGACCTACCAGACGATCGGCAGCACGGCCCGGGCCGTGTCGCAGCGCGCGTTCCTGCGCAACCTCGAGCGCGGCGAGGCCTACCAGGCCGAGGCGCCCGGCCTGTGGGACGTCACGTTCCAGACGGCGGTCGCGCAGGCCGAGCTCGAGGCGCGCGACTACCCCGGCGCGTTCCACAAGGTCGCGTTCCACCGCCCCGACGGCGAGGCCGTCGTCATCGAGACCACGCGCCCGGAGCTGCTGCCGGCGTGCGTCGCCCTCATCGCCCACCCGGACGACGAGCGCTACCAGCACCTGTTCGGCACCACCGTGACGAGCCCCCTGTTCGGCGTCGAGCTCCCCGTCCTGGCGCACCCGGCCGCGGAGCCCGACAAGGGCGCCGGCATCGCGATGTGCTGCACGTTCGGCGACCTCACCGACGTGCAGTGGTGGCGCGAGCTGCGCCTGCCCACGCGGTCGGTGGTCGGCCGCGACGGCCGCGTGCTGCGCGACACCCCGGAGTGGATCGCCACCGAGGCCGGCCGCGCGCGCTACGCGGAGATCGCCGGCAAGACCACCTTCTCGGCACGTGAGGCCCTCGTCGCCGCGCTGCGCGAGTCCGGCGACCTGCTCGGCGAGCCCGTCGCCACGCAGCGCAAGGCGAACTTCTACGAGAAGGGTGACAAGCCCCTCGAGATCGTCACCAGCCGGCAGTGGTACCTGCGCAACGGCGGCCGGGACGAGGCCCTGCGCACGGCCCTGCTCGCCCGCGGCCAGGAGCTCGGCTTCCACCCGGACTTCATGCGGGTGCGCTACGACAACTGGGTCGGCGGCCTCAACGGCGACTGGCTCGTCTCGCGCCAGCGCTTCTTCGGCGTGCCGTTCCCGGTCTGGTACCCGCTCGACGAGGACGGGCAGCCGCGCTACGACGCGCCGATCGTCCCGGACGAGGCGGCCCTGCCCGTCGACCCGACGAGCGACGTCCCGCCGGGGTACGCGGCGGAGCAGCGCGGCGTGGCGGGCGGCTTCGTCGCCGACCCCGACGTCATGGACACCTGGGCGACGAGCTCGCTGACGCCGCAGATCGTCTGCGGGTGGCTCGACGACCCCGACCTGTTCGCCCGCACGTTCCCGATGGACCTGCGCCCCCAGGGTCAGGACATCATCCGCACCTGGCTGTTCTCGTCGGTCGTGCGCGCCCACCTGGAGAACGGGTCCCTCCCGTGGACCGACGCCGCGATCAGCGGCTGGATCCTCGACCCCGACCGCAAGAAGATGAGCAAGTCCAAGGGCAACGTCGTGACGCCGCTGGCCCTGCTCGAGGAGCACGGCTCGGACGCGGTGCGCTACTGGGCCGCCTCGGCCCGCCTGGGCACCGACGCGGCCTTCGAGGTCGGCCAGATGAAGATCGGCCGCCGCCTGGCGATCAAGGTCCTCAACGCGAGCAAGTTCGTGCTCTCGTTCGGCGCGGCCGACGAGCCGGTCCTGCTCGACCCGGCCCTCGTCACCGAGACGCTCGACCGCGCGATGCTCGCCGGGCTCGCCCAGGTCGTCGAGACCGCGACCGCGGCGCTCGAGTCCTACGACCACACCCGGGCCCTGGAGACCACCGAGACGTTCTTCTGGACGTTCTGCGACGACTACCTCGAGCTGGTCAAGGACCGTGCGTACGGTGCCGGCGCCGCGGCCGGCGACGTGCCGGCCGCGACGGCGTCGGCACGCGCCGCGCTCGGCATCGCGCTCGACACGCTGCTGCGCCTGTTCGCCCCCGTGCTGCCGTTCGCGACCGAGGAGGTCTGGTCCTGGTGGCGCGAGGGCACGGTGCACCGTGCGCCGTGGCCGACGGCCGAGCCGCTGCGCGCGGCGGCCGGTGACGCGGACGCCGGCGTGGTCACCGCGGCGGGCGCCGCGCTCGCCGCGCTGCGCAAGGTGAAGTCCGAGGCGAAGGCGTCGATGCGCACGCCGATCGAGCACGCGGTGCTCGCGGTGCCCGCCGCGCTGCGGGCGGCCGTGGAGGTCGCCCTCGACGACGTCCGCTCGGCGGGCCGCGCCACGGGCACGCTCGAGCTCGTGGACGCGGAGGACGAGACGCTCGTCGCGCGTGACGCCCGGCTCGGCGAGGCGGTCGCGCGGACCTGAGTCGACGCGCCCGGTCGGGCGCTGCCGCACCGACGGCCCGGGACCCAGGTCCCGGGCCGGGACGATTCTGTATAACCATGCTGGTGCACGTATACTCATCCGCGCTCCAGCACGGAAGGAAACCCATGCGTCACCTGCTGCCCACCACCGCCCTCGTCGCGGCGGCCGCCCTCGCCCTCGGTGCCTGCTCCGGCGGGCTCGGCTCCGACGAGGCGTCCCCCGCGGCCACCGACGGCGTCGCCCTGGTCGAGCCCGGCACGCTCACGGTCTGCACCAACCCGCCGTTCGAGCCCTTCGAGTACGAGGACGAGAGCGGCGAGATCGTCGGCCTCGACATGGACATCGCGCGGGAGGTGGCCGAGGACCTGGGCGTCGAGCTCGCGGTGAAGGTCACGCCGTTCGACACCATCCAGTCCGGCACCGACCTCGACACGGGCACGTGCGACATCGTCGCGTCGGGGCTGACCATCACCGAGGAGCGCCAGGCGAAGTTCGACTTCTCCGACCCGTACTTCGACGCCGACCAGGGCCTGCTCGTGCCGGCGGGCTCCGACCTCTCGACGGTGGAGTCGCTCGCCGACAAGCGCGTCGGCGTGCAGCTCGCCACCACCGGCGAGACCTGGGCGACCGAGGAGGGCCTCGAGACGGTCCAGTTCGAGGACCTGGGCCTTCAGGTCCAGGCCCTGACGACCGGCCAGGTCGACGCCGTCGTCAACGACATCGCGGTGCTCGGCCCGTGGATCGACGAGGGCTTCGAGGTCGCCGCCACGTTCCCGACGGGCGAGCAGTACGGCCTCGGCGTCAAGAAGGGCAACACCGCCCTGCTCGAGGAGATCAACTCCACCCTCGTGCGCATCGCCGGCGACGGCACGTACGAGGAGATCTACACCACGCACATCGGCACCGCGCCCGACGAGGGCTGACGCCCGTGACGGGCGGGCGCGCCGGTGCTGCACCGGGTGCCCGCCCGTCGCCGTGACAGCCCGCGACGGACGGCCCACCGCGACGGAGACCGCATGACCACCGCACAGCAGACCCTCGAGATGCCGCCGGGCCGGCGGCGCATGAGCCCCCGCCGGCGCGCCCAGGTGGTGCGCGGCGTCCAGTACGGCGTGCTCGTCGTCGCGGTGCTCGTGATCGCGCTCCTCACGGACTGGTCGCGGGTGGGCGACCAGCTGTTCAACCCCGCGGTCGCCGCCGACCTCGCCGCGAAGCTCCCGATCGGCGTGCTCAACACGCTCAGGTACACGCTGGGGGCGTTCGCCGTCGGGCTCCCCCTCGGGGCGCTCCTGGCGTTCATGAAGCTGTCGTCGGTCGCGGTCTACCGCGCGATCGCCACCGTGTGGATCGAGTTCTTCCGCGGCATCCCCGCCCTGCTCGTCGTGCTGTCGGTCGGCTACGCGGTCCCGATCGCGTTCGGCGTGTCCATCCCGTCCGTGCTCGCCAAGGCGTCGATCGCGCTCGGTGTCGTCGCGTCCGCGTACATCGCCGAGACGCTGCGCGCCGGCATCCAGGCGGTCCCGGCGGGGCAGATCGAGGCGGCCCGGTCCCTCGGCATGTCGCACACGCGGACGATGCTGCAGGTCGTGGCCCCGCAGGCGTTCCGGATCGTCCTGCCGCCCATGACCAACGAGATCATCCTGCTCACGAAGGACACCTCGCTGGTCTTCCTCGTCGGGCTCACGCTCGCGGAGTACGACATCACCAAGATCGGCCGCGACGCGCTGAACTCCGCCGCGGGCGGCCTCACGGCCCTGTTCGTGACCGGCGCCTGCTACCTCCTCATCACCCTGCCGCTGGGCTGGCTCACCCGCCGCCTCGAGCGCCGCACCGGCACGAAGGGACGCCGCGCATGAGCCGGCCCGTCGTCACGATCTCCGGCCTGCACAAGTCGTTCGGCCCGCGCGAGGTGCTGCGGGGCATCGACCTCGAGGTCGCCGCCGGCGAGGTCGTCTGCATCATCGGCCCGTCCGGGTCGGGCAAGTCGACGCTGCTGCGCTGCGTCAACCTGCTCGAGCAGCCGACCGCGGGGCGCATCGACCTGCTCGGCGTCGAGGTGACCGACCCCGACGTCGACATCGACCGGGTGCGGACCCACGTCGGCATGGTGTTCCAGCAGTTCAACCTGTTCAGCCACCGCAGCGTCCTCGACAACTGCACGATGGCCCAGCGCACCGTTCTGCGCCGCTCGCGCGAGGAGGCCGAGCGGGCCGCGCTCGCCAACCTCGAGCGCGTCGGCCTGGCGGACCGTGCGCAGGCGATGCCCGCGCAGCTGTCGGGCGGCCAGCAGCAGCGCGTCGCCATCGCCCGCGCGCTGTCGATGGACCCGCAGCTCATGCTGTTCGACGAGCCCACGTCCGCGCTCGACCCCGAGCTGGTCGGTGACGTCCTCGGCGTCATGCGCGACCTCGCCGACGCCGGCATGACCATGCTGGTCGTCACGCACGAGATGGCGTTCGCCCGCGAGGTCGGCGACCGCGTCGTGTTCATGGACGAGGGCCAGATCGTCGAGGTGGGCCCCGCGGGCCGGGTGATCGGCGACCCGCAAGAGCCGCGCACGCGGGAGTTCCTCCAGCGGGTGCTCGACCCGACGCACCGCCACGACGCGTCCGGCACCGCGGGAGCGCCCCCGCAGGTCTAGGGTCGAGCCACCCCTCGCCGCCGTCCCGGAGCCGACCATGCCCGAGTCCCACTCCCCCGCCCTCGTCCCCGCCGACCCCGGGGCGTCGATCCCCCGGATGCTCGCCGCCCGCCTGGCGCGCGACGCCCGCGGCACGTTCATCGAGCGGCAGGCCGCCCTCGGCGGGCTGTGGCAGCCCGTCACCGTCGAGGCGTTCGTCGCCGAGGTGACCGCCGTCGCCAAGGGCATCATCGCCTCGGGCGTCGAGCCCGGCGACCGCGTCGCGATCATGTCCCGTACCCGGTACGAGTGGACGCTCGTCGACTTCGCCGTGTGGGCCGCGGGTGCGGTGGGCGTGCCGGTGTACGAGACGTCGTCCCCCGAGCAGGTGCGCTGGATCGCCTCCGACTCCGGCGTGCGCATGGCGGTCGTCGAGACGCCCGCCCACGCGGCCACCGTCACCCTGGTGCGCGACGACCTCCCCGGTCTCCGGGAGGTGCTCGTGCTCGACGAGGGCGCCGTGACCACGCTCGTGCAGCGCGGCACCGACCTCACGGACGAGGACGTCGCCCGGCGCTGGCGCGCGACGCGCGCGGACGACCTCGCGACCGTGATCTACACGTCGGGCACCACCGGGCGCCCCAAGGGTGTCGAGCTCACGCACGGCAACTTCGTGGAGCTGGTCCGCAACGGCGCCGTCGGCCTGGGCGAGGTCGTCTCCAAGCCCACGTCGCGCACGCTGCTGTTCATGCCGCTCGCCCACGTCTTCGCGCGGTTCATCCAGGTGCTGTGCGTCGAGTCGGGCGCGGTCCTCGGGCACACGCCGGACACCCGCAACCTGCTGCCGGACCTCGCGTCGTTCCAGCCGACGTTCGTGCTGGCCGTGCCGCGGGTCTTCGAGAAGGTCTACAACTCCGCCGAGCAGAAGGCCGGGACCGGCGGCAAGCTGCGCCTGTTCCGGTGGGCCGCCAAGGTGGCCATCGCCTACTCCCGCGCGCTGGACACCCCGGCCGGTCCGGGTGCCGCCCTGACGGCGCAGCACCGGCTGGCGGGTGCGCTCGTGCACAAGCGCCTGCGCGCCGCGCTGGGCGGCCGTGCGGAGTTCGCCGTGTCCGGCGGCGCGCCGCTCGGTGAGCGGCTCGGCCACTTCTACCGCGGCATCGGCGTGCACGTCCTCGAGGGGTACGGCCTCACGGAGACCACGGCGGCGACCGCCGTGAACCGGCCCGAGCTCACGAAGATCGGGACGGTCGGCCCGGCGTTCCCGGGCGCCTCGCTGCGCGTCGACGACGACGGCCAGATCTGGGTGAAGGGCCCGCACGTCTTCCGGGGCTACCGCCACCAGGCCGAGGCGACCGCCGAGGTGCTCGTCGACGGGTGGTTCAAGACCGGCGACCTCGGGACGCTCGACGAGGACGGCTGCCTGCGGATCACCGGCCGCAGCAAGGAGATCATCGTCACCGCCGGCGGCAAGAACGTCGCCCCCGCGGCGCTCGAGGACCGGCTGCGCGGGCACCCGCTCGTGAGCCAGGTCGTCGTCGTCGGTGACCAGCGTCCCTTCATCGGCGCGCTCGTCACCCTCGACGCCGAGATGCTCCCCGGGTGGCTCGCGTCGCACGGCCTGCCGCCCATGGACGTCGTCACGGCGTCGACGCACCCGCAGGTCCTCCAGGCGCTCGACCGCGCCGTCGACCGCGCGAACGAGTCCGTGTCCCGGGCGGAGTCCATCCGCAAGATCCGCGTGCTGACGATGGACTTCACCGAGGCCAACGGCTACCTCACGCCGTCGCTGAAGGTGAAGCGCGCGAAGGTGCTCGCCGACCTCGCGGCCGACGTCGACGCGCTGTACGTCGACACCCGCGACTGACGACCGGCCCAGGCACGCCGCCGGCGCGGGCCCACCCGGGCCCGCGCCGTCGCGCCGTGCGGCGGGGTGCGGTCAGATGACGTTGTGGATGCGGCCGCTGTCGGCCGACTGGCTGAGCACCGACTCGCGCGGCGTCGACTCGTCGCTCCACCGCAGGAGCGCCCCGACGCCGTCGACGAGGTCGACCGCGCCCTCGTCCGCGAACGTCAGGCCCGCGTCCTGCCCCACGGCCGCGCGCACCAGCGCCACGTCCGCGGGCATCTGCCGCGCACCGTCGGCGACGCCGATCGTGGCCAGGTCGTCCTTGCCGAGCGTGAGCTCGAGCGGACCGTCCCCGACCCAGAGCTGCCGGTCGGCGAGCCGCCCCGGGCTGCCGGCCGGCGGCTCGCCGAGCACGAGCTCCGACACCTGACCCCGCTGCAGCACGGCGACCACGTCGGCGAGGGACGTCACCGCCTCCTCCTCGCGGCCCTGCTCCTGGCGGAACCGGTCGAGCACGGCCTCGCGCCGGCGGGCGCGGTACTCGGTCAGCACCGCGTCGAGGCGCTCGTGGAACGCCGCCTCGTTGACGCCCTCGGCCCGGGACCCGCCGGGCACCTCGACGAGCACCTCCCGGACCTCCTGGCCGACCGCGTCCTTGAGCAGCGCCACCGCGCGCACGTCCCCGGTGAGGACCACCAGCTCGGGCTTGCGCTCGGTCACCTGCCGGTCGAGGTCGGCCGCGACGACGTCCACGTTGCGCTCCCACGAGTCCTGCACGCGCTGCTGCCAGCGGCGGTGCGCCCAGCCGCCGCCCTGGACCTTGTGCATCTCGTCGTGGTCGCCCTCGACGGCCTCGCTGTCCACCCCGAGCGGCCCGGCACCGTCGGTCCACGTCAGGTCCGCGCCCTGGCGGTTGAGCTCCACGAGCAGGAACCGCGTCGCCTCGTCCGCCGCCCGCGCTGCCGGCAGCAGCAGCGGCACCGGCCCGCACGCCGCGGTCGACTGCGCCGGGGGCTCGGTGAGCAGGCGGTCGACGAGGACCTCGCGCGCGTCGGCCACGAGCACGCGCCCGTGCGGCCCCACGGCGTGCGTGGGGCGGGCCACGAGCTCGTCCAGCAGGGCGAGCACCTGCGTCGGCGAGCCGTCGTGCTCGAGCTGACGGCGCAGCACCTTCCAGCGGGACTGCACGTCTGCCGCCCCCGTCGCATCGTCATGCGTGGCGTCGAGGTACACGGTGGTGAAGGGCGCCGAGCGCCCCAGCAGCGGCTTGAGCCAGTGCAGGTCCATCAGGCAGGTCTCCTCGCGTCGGGGTCCCGTCCGGGCATCGGTGCCCCGGCCGCCCGAACGGGTCTGACCCCTCCACCATCCGCCAGCGGGGACGGACCCGCCACCGCGCGGACGCGAGCCGTCACCCGCGAGGCGGACGCGACCGCGCCGGCTCAGGCGTGCCCGACGCTCGCGTCCTGCGCGGTCGCCTGCGTGCTGCCCGTGTGCGCGTGGTCCTGGGCGATCGCCTCGTGGTGGCGGATGACCTCCTCGACGATGAAGGCGAGGAACTTCTCCGCGAACACCGGGTCGAGGTCCGCGTCCTGCGCGAGCGCGCGCAGCCGGGCGACCTGCGCGGCCTCACGGCCCGGGTCGGACGGGGGCAGGTCGAGCTGCGCCTTGAGCAGACCCACCTGCTGCGTGGCCTTGAAGCGCTCGGCGAGCAGGTGCACGAGCGCCGCGTCGATGTTGTCGATGGTCCGGCGGAGCCGGGCGAGATCCGGCGGGACGGGCGCGGGCAGGTCGCTCACGCGCTCTTCTCGCGGGGCGCGCGCTTGTCGCGGCCGACCTCGCGGGGCACGAGCGTCGGGTTGACGTTGTCGAGGACGACGTCGCGCGTGATGACGACGCGGGCGACGTCGTCGCGCGACGGCACCTCGAACATCACCTGCTGGAGGACCTCCTCCATGATGGCCCGCAGGCCGCGCGCACCCGTGCCGCGCAGCAGCGCCTGGTCCGCGATCGCCGCCACGGCGTCGTCCTCGAAGTCCAGCTCCACGCCGTCGATCCCGAACATGCGCTGGTACTGCTTGATCAGCGCGTTGCGCGGCTCGGTGAGGATGCGCACGAGGGCGTCGCGGTCGAGCGGCGACACGGTGGTGATGACGGGGACGCGACCGATGAACTCGGGGATCAGCCCAAACTTGAGCAGGTCCTCGGGCATGACGTCGCCGTAGACGTCCTTGTCGTCGGCCGTGTGCAGCGGCGCCCCGAAGCCGATGCCTCGGCGCCCGGAACGCGACGTGATGATCTCGTCGAGGCCCGCGAACGCGCCCGCGACGATGAACAGCACGTTCGTCGTGTCGATCTGGATGAACTCCTGGTGCGGGTGCTTGCGCCCGCCCTGCGGCGGCACCGACGCGGTGGTGCCCTCGAGGATCTTCAGGAGCGCCTGCTGCACGCCCTCACCGGACACGTCGCGCGTGATCGACGGGTTCTCGCTCTTGCGGGCGATCTTGTCGATCTCGTCGATGTAGATGATGCCGGTCTCGGCCTTCTTGACGTCGTAGTCGGCCGACTGGATCAGCTTGAGGAGGATGTTCTCGACGTCCTCGCCGACGTAGCCCGCCTCGGTGAGCGCCGTCGCGTCGGCGATCGCGAACGGGACGTTCAGCATCTTCGCGAGCGTCTGCGCCAGGTACGTCTTGCCGCAGCCCGTGGGGCCGATCAGCAGGATGTTCGACTTGGCGATGTCGACGTGCTCGTCGCCGGCGGCACGGGCGCCCTCACCGGCCTGGATGCGCTTGTAGTGGTTGTACACCGCGACGGCGAGCGACCGCTTGGCCGGCTCCTGCCCGACGATGTACTGCTCGAGGAACTCGAAGATCTCCTTCGGCTTCGGCAGCTCGACCATGCCCACCTCGGTGGCCTCGGCGAGCTCCTCCTCGATGATCTCGTTGCACAGCTCGATGCACTCGTCGCAGATGTAGACCCCGGGGCCCGCGATGAGCTTCTTGACCTGCTTCTGGGACTTGCCGCAGAAGGAGCACTTGAGGAGGTCCGCCCCGTCCCCGATCCTCGCCACGTGGGTCCCCTTCCTCGGGTGGCCCCGCCGTGCGGCGGGAGCCGTTGCTCGTGCACACCCGCCCCGGGGAGTCACGTTCCCCCATTGCACACCACGGGGGCTCCCGTGTCAGCCGAACGGGTGGGGCGGGTCGCGGCGTGTCCTGGGCGACACGCCGCCGCGACGCTCCCCGTAACACGGGGCGGCGTCGTGGATGCCGGACGGACGTCCGGCCCCGACGCGAGGGCGTCGGGGCCGGACGGTGCGTCACTCGGCGGCGGGCTGCACCACCGTGGGCTGCACGCCCTTGCGGCTCGCGAGCACCTGGTCGACGATCCCGTACTCCGCGGCCTGCGCGGCCGTCAGGATCTTGTCGCGCTCGATGTCCACCCGGACCTGCTCGATCGGGCGGCCCGTGTGGTGCGCGAGCGCCTGCTCGAGCCACTCGCGGATGCGGATGAGCTCGTTGGCGTGGATCTCGATGTCGGACGCCTGCGCGTAGCCGCCGCCCTCCATCGCGGGCTGGTGGATCAGCACGCGCGCGTTCGGCAGCGCCAGGCGCTTGCCCGGCGAGCCGGCCGCGAGCAGCACGGCCGCCGCCGAGGCGGCCTGCCCGAGGCAGACCGTCTGGATGTGCGGCTTGATGTACTGCATCGTGTCGTAGATCGCCGTCAGCGCCGTGAACGAGCCGCCGGGCGAGTTGATGTAGAGGGTGATGTCGCGGTCCGGGTCGGTCGACTCCAGGACCAGCAGCTGCGCCATCACGTCGTCCGCCGAGGCGTCGTCCACCTGCACGCCGAGGAAGATGATGCGGTCCTCGAACAGCTTGGTGTACGGGTCCTGGCGCTTGTAGCCGTAGGCCGTGCGCTCCTCGAACTGCGGCAGCACGTACCGGCCCGTGGGGGACGCGGGTGCCGTGCCGCCGGCCAGGCGCCCGGCGCGGGCGATGAACTGGGACTCCATGCTCACGAAGGTTCTCCTCGCTGGTTCTCTGCGGGTCGCCCGGCCGTCAGGCCGAGGTCCCGGTGCCGTCGGGCGCGCCGTCGGCGTCGGGGGCGGTGCCCCCGCCGCCCGTGACCGAGCCGGCGCTGCTGACCACGTGGTCGATGAAGCCGTACTCGAGCGCCTCCGGCGCCGTGAACCAGCGGTCACGGTCGGAGTCGGCGTTGATCTGCTCGACGCTCCTGCCCGTCTGCTCGGCGATCAGCTCGGCCAGCACCTTCTTCATGTGCAGGATGAGCTGCGCGTTGATGCGCACGTCGGTGGCGGTGCCGCCGATGCCGCCCGAGGGCTGGTGCATCATGACGCGCGCGTGCGGGGTGGCGTAGCGCTTGCCCTTGGCGCCGGACGACAGCAGGAACTGCCCCATCGAGGCGGCCATGCCCATCGCGATCGTGGCGACGTCCGGCTTGATGTACTGCATCGTGTCGTAGATCGCCATGCCGGCCGTGATCGACCCGCCGGGCGAGTTGATGTAGAGCCAGATGTCCTTGTCGGGGTCCTCCGCGGCCAGCAGCATCATCTGCGCGCAGATGGCGTTGGCGTTCTCGTCGCGGACCTCGGACCCGAGCCAGATGATCCGCTCACGGAGCAGACGGTTGTAGATGCTGTCGTTGAGGCCGAGTCCTACGGACTCCGCCCGTGCGATGGCCGGGACCTGCTCGTTCACGAAGGCTCCTTCGTCTGGCTGCGTCGTGCGGCGGGCCGGTGCGGTGCTCGTGCACGTCCGGCCGTGCGTTGCAGCGACCCTAACGCCCGGACCAGCCGCGACACGTCCCGCCGCCGCGTCGTTTCGCTGTCGGCGCAGCGGCGTCGCCGGGATGCCACCCGGGACGCACGACGGCCCCGCGACGTGGTGTCGCGGGGCCGTCGGCTGCGTGCGGTGGTGCTCAGGCCTTGGCGTCCTGCTCGCCGGCCTCGTCGGCGACGGGCTGCGCCTGCGCGTCCTCGGCGGCGCCCGCCTCGGTCTCGGCCTGCTCGACCGCTGCGTCGTCCTCGTCGGAGCCGATGAACTCCGACAGGTCCACCGTGGCACCCGACTGCTCGGTGACGGTGATGCGGCGCAGGGCGACGGCCAGGGCCTTGGAGCGGGCGACCTCCGCGACCATCGCCGGGATCTGGCCCTGCTCGTCCAGCGTGCGGATGAACGTGTTCGGGTCCATGCCGTACTGGCGGGACGCGTTCACGAGGTAGTCGATGAGCTCGCCCTGGCCCACCTTGACCCCGAGCTGCTCGGCGAGCGTGTCGAGGAGGATCTGGTTGCGCAGCGCGGTCTGCGCCTGCTCCGTCACCTCGGCACGGTGCTCGTCGTCCTCCAGGCGGCCCTCGCCCTCGAGGTGGCGGTGCACCTCGGCCTCGACGACGCCCGACGGCACGGGGATCTCGACGGCCTCGACGAGCTGCTCGAGCAGCAGGTCGCGGGCCTGCACGGCCTGGTTGGACGCCTTGATGCGGGCGGCCTGCTCGCGCAGGTCGGCCGTGAGCTCGTCCAACGTGTCGAACTCGCTCGCGAGCTGCGCGAACTCGTCGTCGGCGTCGGGCAGCTGGCGCTCCTTGACGGCCGTCGCGGTCACGGAGACCTGCGCCTGCTCGCCCGCGCGCTCGCCGCCGGCGAGCGCCGTCTCGAACGTCGTGGACTCGCCCGACGACAGGCCGGTGAGCGCCTCGTCGAGGCCCTCCAGCATGTTGCCGGAGCCGATCTGGTAGCTCACGCCGGAGACCTGGTCGACCTGCTCGTCGCCGATCGTCGCGGTCAGGTCGAGGACGACGTAGTCCCCCTCGACGGCGGGGCGGTCGACACCGACCAGCGAGCCGAAGCGCTCGCGCAGCGCGTCCAGGCGGCCCGTGACGTCCTCGTCGTCCACGGCGACGTCGTCGACCGTGACCGACAGGCCGTCGAGCGCGGGCAGCGTGATCTCCGGGCGCACCTCGACCTCGGCGGTGAAGTGCAGCTCGCCGTCCTCGCCCTGCGGCGCGGCGGACAGGCCGGGGACCTTCGTCACCTGCACGTCCGGCTGGCCCAGCGGGCGCAGCTCGTTCTCGCGCACGGCCTCGGCGTAGAAGCCGGACAGGCCCTCGTTGATCGCGTGCTCCAGCACGGCGGGGCGACCCACGCGCTGGTCGATGATGCGCGGCGGCACCTTGCCCTTGCGGAAGCCCGGCACCGTCACCTGCTCCGCGATGTGCTTGTACGCGTGGTCGATGCTCGGCTTGAGCTCGTCGTACGTCACCTCGACGGTCAGCTTGACCTTGGTCGGATCCAGGGTCTCGACGGCGCTCTTCACTTCGATGGTCTCCCACTGGTCATGGCCATGCGCCGGCGGGTCCGACGGGCTGGCACGGTCGGCGCGCCGGTTGGGCGCGCGGTTCGGGCGCTGGTGTCGCGGGCGGCAGCGCGCAGCTGGCAGAGCAGCACAGCACCGGCGCACTCGCGACCCTCGATGCTACGTCACCGCGCCGATCGGCCCCAAAGCGGGGCCGGCGACCGCCGGGCGGCACGCCTGGCGTGGTCCGGCGTCGGCGCCGTGGTCGGTCCATGGTCGGGCCGTGGCCGGGCCGTGGTCGGGATGGCGGGATTCGAACCCGCGACCTTCCGCTCCCAAAGCGGACGCGCTACCAACCTGCGCCACATCCCGTGGGCGCACGTCCGGCGCCCTGCCGACGACGGTGGACCCGCCTCGGTGCGCCCGCCCGTGCGCGTCGCGCCCGGTGGCACCCGCTACCCTGGGTGCCGCGGTCCGAGGGCCGCCGGTCCCGCTGCACGTCACAGGTGCGGGCACGGCGACGCGGCGGACCTGCGCGGACGTAGCTCAATGGTAGAGCCCCAGTCTTCCAAACTGGCTACGCGGGTTCGATTCCCGTCGTCCGCTCCGACGCCCGTCCCGGTGCCCGAACCCGCACCGTCCGTCCTGCCCACCGCGCCACGACGCCCGCGCGCGCCGCCCCCGGTCCGCGGCTCCGCCCCCGTTTCCGTCTGCGGCCCGCGCGTGCTGAGGTAGCGCCCGTGACGACGACGTTCCTGCGCCCCGGCGACCGCGTGCTCCTGACCGGCGACTCCATCACCGAGTGGGGGCGCGACCGCGACGACCCGACGAGCCTCGGCCACGGGTACGCCGGCGTCGTTGCCGCGCTGGCCGGTGCCCGGCTGCCGGAGCACGACCTGGAGTTCCTCAACCGCGGCGTCGGGGGCGACACGGCGCGGCTGCTGCGCGAGCGCTGGGACGTCGACGGCCTCGCGCTCGAGCCGACCGTCGTGTCGGTGCTGATCGGCGTCAACGACACGTGGCGGCGGTTCGCGGGCGGCACGGTGACGACGGCCGAGGAGTACGAGGAGCACCTGCGCGCCGTCCTCACCTCGGCGCGGGAGCGCCTCGACGCCCGGCTCGTGCTGATCGAGCCGTTCGTGGTCCCCGTGACGCCCGAGCAGCACCTGTGGCGCGCGGACCTGGACCCGCGCATCGCCGTCGTGCGCCGGGTCGCGGCCGAGCTGCGCGCGGTGCTCGTGCCCGCCGACGGCCTGGTCGCGGCGGCCGCCGTGCGCACCTCGCCGGAGCGGTGGGCGTACGACGGCGTGCACCCGACGCCCGCCGGGCACGGCCTGCTCGCCGAGGCGTGGCTGAGCGCGGTCGGCGCCCTGCCCGGCGCCGCCTGACCCGCACGACACGTCCGGCGCGGCCCGCGCCGGGCACGCCGCGCGGGCGTCGATCCGCGGACGACCTTTGCGGGGGCGCCCTGCGCCCGCTACGGTCGGGCCGACCGGCGCCTCGTGCACCGGTCACACGCCACGACACCGGGGGGCGGGCCCACGCGCCGCGCCCCGACCGACGAGGAGAGCGATGAGCGCGCACCACGCCGCCGCCGCCCCCGTCCTGCGCGCCCGCACGGCGTGCTGTCGCTGTCGGTAGAGCGCTGGCTGCCCGCGCGCCCCACGGCGCGCACCCGCACCCGCACCACCCCGTGCGCCAGCGCTCGCCCCGGCAGGCCGTCGTCCGGCACCCCGCCCGTTCCTCCCGCACGATGGGACCGACCGGCGCGCGGCCCGCACCCCGCACCACCCGTCGCGGCCCCCGCGACCGCAGCCCCGCACCGTCCCCCACTGCCGCCCGCGGCGGCCCCGACCGAAGAGGAACCATGGCACGCATCTACGAGGACGCGACCGCGCTCGTCGGCAACACCCCGCTGGTTCGCATCAACAAGCTCACGGAGGGTGCCGGCGCCACGGTCGTCGGCAAGCTCGAGTTCTACAACCCCGCCAACTCGGTCAAGGACCGCATCGGCGTCGCGATCGTCGACGCGGCCGAGCGGTCCGGTGAGCTGAAGCCGGGCGGCACGATCGTCGAGGCCACCTCCGGCAACACGGGCATCGCGCTCGCGTTCGTCGGCGCGGCCCGCGGCTACGACGTCGTGCTGACCATGCCCGAGACGATGTCGAAGGAGCGCCGCGCGCTGCTGCGCGCGTTCGGCGCCGAGCTCATCCTCACGCCGGGCTCCGAGGGCATGAAGGGGGCCGTCAACCGGGCGACCGAGATCGTCGCGGAGCGGCCGGGCGCGATCCTGGCCCGCCAGTTCGCCAACGAGGCCAACCCCGAGGTGCACCGGCGCACCACGGCCGAGGAGATCTGGGCCGACACGGACGGCGAGATCGACATCCTCGTCGCCGGCATCGGCACGGGCGGCACCATCACGGGCGTCGGCCAGGTGCTCAAGGAGCGCAAGCCGGGCGTGCAGGTCGTCGGCGTCGAGCCGGCCGAGTCGCCGATCCTCAACGGCGGCGCGCCGGGCCCGCACAAGATCCAGGGCATCGGCGCGAACTTCGTGCCCGACATCCTCGACACCTCGATCTACGACGAGATCCTCGACGTCGACGCGGAGACGGCCGTCGCCTGGGCGCGCCGCGCGGCGCGCGAGGAGGGCCTGCTCGTGGGCATCTCGTCCGGCGCGGCGCTGTACGCGGCGGTGGAGCTGGCCAAGCGCCCCGAGAACGCCGGGAAGCTGATCGTCACGATCATCCCCTCGTTCGGCGAGCGCTACCTCACCTCGGTGCTCTACGCCGACCTGCTCGACTGACACCGCCGCCCGGCCGCCGTCCCACCACGGCGGCCGGGCGTCGTCATCCCGCGTCCCCACGCGACCCCCGCCGACGGAGCTACCCCATGCGACACCTGACCGACTTCCTGCGCGTGCTGCGCGACGACCTCGACGCGGCGCACGGTCACGACCCCGCGGCGCGCTCGCTCCTCGAGGTGGCGCTCGGCTACCCGGGCGTGCACGCGATCTGGGTGTACCGGCTGGCGCACCGCATGTGGCAGGTGGTGCCGCTGCGGCTGCCCGCGCGGCTCCTCTCGCAGGCGGCACGTGCCGCGACGGGCGTCGAGATCCACCCCGCCGCACGCATCGGCGCGCGCCTGTTCATCGACCACGGCATGGGCGTGGTGATCGGCGAGACGGCCGAGGTCGGGGACGACGTCGTCCTGTTCCACGGCTCGACGCTCGGCGGCAAGGCCATGCGGCGCGGCAAGCGCCACCCCACGCTCGGTGACCGCGTGGTCGTCGGCGCGGGCGCGAAGGTGCTCGGGCCGGTGTGGATCGGCGACGGTGCGCAGGTCGGCGCGAACGCGGTCGTCATCACGGACGTCCCGGCCGGTGCGATCGCCGTCGGCGTGCCCGCGCAGGTGCGGCGCCGGCCGCTCGCGGCGCCGTTCGACGCCGAGGTCGACGACCCCGCGATCTTCATCTGACGCACCACGTCGCTCGGGCGTCGCCCTGCCCGTCGGCGGCGACGGGCGGTTCACCTCGCCGGGCCCTGCCCGGGCCGGGGTGCACGTCGTCGTCCCGGCGCGGCCGCACCAGGGTTGTTATAGATGTTGCGTAACTACTAGACTGGCACCGTGCTCTTCCGCATCGACACCGCCTCCGGCGAGCCGCTGTACGCGCAGCTCGCCGACCAGGTCCGCTCCGGCGTGGCGCGCGGCGACCTGCGCGCGGGCGAGCGGCTGCCGTCGGCCCGCGAGCTCGCCGCCGCCCTGGACGTCAACCTGCACACCGTGCTGCACGCCTACCAGGACCTGCGCGACGAGGGCGTGATCGAGCTGCACCGCGGACGCGGGGCGGTCGTCGCGGCCCGCGCGGGCGGCGACTGGGACGAGCTGCACGACGCCGTCGGCCGGGTGGCCCAGGTCGCCCGGCGGCTCGGCGTCGCACCCGAGACCGTGACCACCCTCGTCAAGGAGGCCCTGCGATGACCGCCGGCCGCACCCTCGCCACCGACGCCCGGCCGACCACGCACCGCCTCGCGTCGGTGCTGCTGTGCGCCGTCGCCCCGCTCGTGATCGCCGCGGCCGCCGCGGTGGTCGCCCTGTCGTGGGCGCCGGAGCTGCCCTCCCCCGTCGCGACGCACTGGGGCCCCTCGGGCCCCGACGGGTTCGGCTCCGTCACCGGACTCGTGGTCGGCACAACAGTGGTCACGCTGGTGCTGGCCGCCGCCGCCACCGCGCTCGCCCTGGCGGTCGACCGCCAGGTCACCGCGCGCCGGATGTCTGCGGGCCTGGCCACCGGGGTGGCCGCCGCCCTCGCCACGGTGCTCCTGGGCACGCTGCACGCGCAGCGCGGGCTCGCCGACGCCCGGGACGCGGGCGGCGTCGGCGCGACCGTCGCCGCCATGGTCGCCGTGGGCCTCCTCGCCGGGTGCCTCGCCGCCTGGGCCACGCCGGGTGACACCCCGCTGCCCGCGGGCGGCGGGGTGGACCCCGCGGCCCCCCGCGTCCCGCTCGCCGCGCACGAGCGCGCCGCGTGGACACGGACGGCCACCGGCCGGCCGGGGATCGTGATCGGCGGCACCGCCGTCGTGCTGGTCACCGGCGCCGCCCTCGCGACCCGGACCCCCGGGCTCCTGGCGCTGGTCGCCGCCCTCGTCGCCCTCCTGGGCTGCATGACGGTGTTCCGCGTCCGGGTCGACGCGCACGGCCTCACCGCACGGTCGGCGCTCGGCTGGCCGGCGCTGCACGTCCCGCTCGAGGAGGTCGAGGCGGCGCGCGTCGTCGACGTGCACCCCCTGCGCGACTTCGGCGGCTGGGGCTACCGCATCAGCCTCGGCGGCCGCGTCGGCGTCGTGCTGCGCCGGGGCGAGGCCGTCGAGGTGCACCGCAGCGGGGACCGCGTCGTGGTCGTGACGGTCGACGACGCCGCGACGGGCGCGGCGCTGCTCAACACGCTGGCCGACCGGTCCCGGAGCGCTGCCCCCGAGTAGCGTGGCCGCTCGTGCGCCGGCGGACGGGCGGTGCGTCGACGGCGACGGAGGACCACGGATGCGGCTGGGCTACCACACGGGCTACTGGTCGGCGGGTCCGCCGCCCGGCGCGCGCGAGGCGGTCCACGCCGCCGACGCGCTCGGCCTCGACTCGGTGTGGACGGCCGAGGCGTACGGGTCGGACGCCTTCACCCCGCTGGCGTGGTGGGGCGCCGGCACGCGCCGCGTCCGGCTCGGCACCGCGATCGCGCAGATGTCCGCACGCACCCCCACCGCCACCGCGATGGCGGCCCTCACGCTCGACCACCTCTCGGGCGGACGGTTCGTGCTCGGGCTCGGTGCGTCCGGGCCGCAGGTCGTCGAGGGGTGGTACGGGCAGCCGTACCCCCGGCCGCTCGCCCGCACGCGCGAGTACGTCGCCGTCGTCCGGCAGGTCCTGGCCCGCGAGGCGCCCGTCCGGTTCGACGGCGAGTTCTACCGCCTCCCGTTGCCGGCCGACGAGGGTGCCGGCCTCGGCAAGGCCCTGCGGTCCACGGTGCACCCGCTGCGCGCCGACCTCCCGATCCACCTGGCCGCCGAGGGGCCGAAGAACGTCGCGCTCGCGGCCGAGGTCGCGGACGGCTGGCTGCCGCTCTTCTACTCCCCGCGCATGGACGCCGAGTACCGCACGCGGCTCGCGGACGGCTTCGCGCGGCGGTCCCCTGCACTGCGGCCCGCCGCCGCGTTCGAGGTGGTCGCGACCGTGCCGGTCGTGCTCGCGGGGTCCGTCGAGGAGGCCGCCGACGTCGTGCGGCCGTTCGTCGCGCTGTACGCGGGCGGCATGGGAGCCAAGGGCGCGAACTTCCACCGCGACGTCCTGGACCGCCTCGGCTACGCCGAGGCCTGCGACGAGGTCCAGGCGCACTTCCTGGCGGGCGACCGGGCCCGCGCGGCCGCCGCCGTGCCGACCGAGCTCGTGCGGGACGTCGCGCTGGTCGGCACGGAGCACGACGTGCGGGCCCAGCTGCCCACCTGGCGGGAGACGGCCGTGACGACCGTGCTCGCCCAGGCGGACGCGCGCACGCTGCCGCGGCTCGCCGACCTGTGGGCGGAGAGCGGCGCCGACGCCGCCGCGCCCGCACGCCCCGACGCGGGGCCGTCCGCGGGCTGAGCCAGGAGGTCCGGCGGCGGCGGGGGCCGTCCGCCTCGTTCCGCGCGCCCGGAGGACGGACGTGCATTGCCGCCGTGGCGGAGGTCTGGCTAGAGTGCGTCCGAGACGTGGTCACCGCGTCTCATGATGTGAGAAGCCACCGACGGACGAAGGAGGACGCGATGACCGCCACCCGCGCGCTCACCTCCTCCGCGACCGTCATGTGCCGGTGCTGTCGGTCGTGCTGCCGCACGCCCCGCACCGGCGCCCGCTGACCCCCAGCGCGCCGACCCGCCCCCGCGGGTCTCCGCCGGTGCCCGCCCCTCGCGGGTGCCCGGCCCCCCGGACGCCCGCGCCCTGCCCCCCGGGACGTCCCCATGGCCCTCACCACCCCGGCCCGCCCGCGCGCCGACCGCCCCGCGCACGGCGTCGTGCTGCAGGACGTGCACCGCACGTTCGCGACGCCCTCCGGCGCGCGGCCCGTCCTGCGCGCCGTCGACGTCGAGCTGGACGCGGGCGAGATCGTCGCCCTCGTCGGCCCGTCCGGCTGCGGCAAGTCGACGCTCCTGCGCCAGGTCAGCGGGCTGGACACACCCGACGGGGGCCGCGTGCTGCTCGACGGCACGCCCGTGACGGGCATCGACCGCCGCACCGCCGTGGCGTTCCAGGAGCCCCGCCTGCTGCCGTGGCGCACGCTGGCGCAGAACGTCGCGCTCGGGCTGCCGGCGGGCACGCCCAAGGACGCCGGTCGCGCCCGCGTCGCGGAGCTGCTGCGGCTGGTGGGGCTCGAGGAGTCGGCCCGGCTGCGGCCGCGGCAGGTCTCCGGCGGCATGGCCCAGCGCGCGTCGCTGGCGCGCGCGCTCGCCCGCAACCCCGGCGTGCTCCTGCTCGACGAGCCGTTCGGCGCGCTCGACGCGCTCACCCGCCTGCGCATGCAGGACCTGCTGCTCGACGTGCACGCCGCCGAGCCGGCGACGGTCGTCCTGGTCACCCACGACGTCGAGGAGGCGCTCTACCTCGCCGACCGCGTGCTGCTGCTGCGGTCGCTCGGCGCCGGGCCGGACGACGAGCCGAGCGTCGCACGCGTGATCGACGTGCCGGGCAGCCGCCCCCGCGACCGCGCCGACCAGCGCCTCGCGGAGCTGCGCGCCGAGCTCCTCGAGGGCCTCGGCGTCGCGACGCACCACGTCCGCGCCGCCGACGCCGACGGCCACCACTCGATCTGACCCACCCCACCCCCTCCCCTCCCCCGGCCGCCCGGCCGGGCTCCCCGAAGGACCACCGATGACCCTGCGCACCACGGACCTGCACCGGCCCGCCGCCGCCACCGCCCTCGCCCTGGCGACCGCCCTGGCGCTGGCGGGCTGCGTGCCCGGCGAGGGCTCGGCCCCGGCGGCCGCCGACCCGACCGCCGCGTCGAGCGACGACGCCGGCTGGAGCACCGACACGCTCGACATCGACTTCGCCACGTACAACCCGCTCAGCCTGGTCATCAAGGAGCAGGGCTGGCTCGAGGAGACGCTGGGCGACGACGTCACCGTCACCTGGGTGCAGTCCGCCGGCTCGAACAAGGCGAACGAGGCCCTGCGCGCCGGTGCGGTCGACGTCGGCTCGACGGCCGGCTCGGCCGCGCTGCTCGCGCGGTCCAACGGCTCGCCGATCCGCACGATCGACATCTACTCCCAGCCGGAGTGGGCGGCGATCGTCGTGCCGGCCGGCTCCGACATCACGTCGGTCGCGGACCTCGCCGGCACGTCCGTCGCCGCGACCAAGGGCACCGACCCCTACTTCTTCCTGCTGCAGGCGCTCGGCGAGGCGGGCGTGCCGCTCGACCAGGTCGAGGTGCAGAACCTCCAGCACGCCGACGGCCGCACCGCGCTGGAGCAGGGCTCCGTCGCGGCGTGGTCCGGGCTCGACCCGATCATGGCCGCGAGCGAGGCCGAGTCCGGCACGCAGCTGATCTACCGCAACGTCGACTTCAACTCCTACGGGTTCCTCAACGCGACGGAGGAGTTCCTCGAGACCAGCCCCGACGTGGCGCAGGTCGTCGTCGACACCTACGAGAAGGCGCGCGCCTGGGCCCAGGAGAACCCGGACGAGGTCGTCGCGATCCTCGCCGAGGTGGCCGGCATCGACCCCGCCGTCGCCGCCCGCGTCATCGGGGAGCGCACGAACCTCGCGGTCGACCCGGTCCCGGGCGACGCGCAGCGCGAGGTGCTCGAGGTCGTCGGGCCCATCTTCGTCGAGTCCGGCGACGTGGCGAGCCAGGACGACATCGACCGCGCGCTCGACGAGCTCTTCGAGCCCACGTACGCCCAGGACGCCGACCCGGCCCGCGTCGACGGCTGACCCCCACCGCGGCGCCCCCCGGCGGGGCGCCGCGGCACCTACCCCCTCCTCGTCCCCCGGGAGCAGTCATGTCCGAGCACGTCGCCGGCGTCGGCGCCGGCCCCGTCACCGACCGGGCCGGCCGGCCGCTGCGCGCGCTGAACCCGTTCGACGCCGCACGCGGCGCCGACGCGGTGCCCGCGGCCGGGCCGGCGCCCGCGGCGCGCCCGCGCGGCTTCTGGTCGCGCCCGGTCGTGCGCGTGGTCGGCGGCGCGCTGCTGCCGGTGCTGCTGCTCGCGGTCTGGCACGCCGTGACGACGGGCGGCCTCGTCCCGCCCTACCAGCTCCCCGCGCCCGCGGCGGTGTGGGGCGCGGCCGGGGACCTGCTCGCGCGCGGCGACCTGCAGACGCACGTGGCGATCTCGGTGCAGCGCGTGCTCGTCGGGTTCGTCGTCGGCGCGGGCGTCGGGCTGGTCCTGGGGTCGCTCGTCGGCCTGTCCCGGGCCGCCGACGTGCTCCTCGCGCCGCTGCTCGGCGCGGTGCGCGCGGTGCCGTCGCTCGCGTGGGTGCCGCTCCTCATCCTGTGGCTGAAGATCGGTGAGGAGTCGAAGGTGACGCTCATCGCGATCGGCGCGTTCTTCCCGGTCTACACCACCGTCGCGGCCGCGCTCCGCCACGTGGACCCGCAGCTCGTGGAGGCGGGCCGTGCGTTCGGCCTGCGCGGCGTGCGGCTCCTGCAGAGGGTGCAGCTGCCCGCCGTGCTGCCCTCGGTGCTGGCCGGGCTGCGGCTCGCGCTCGCGCAGGCGTGGCTGTTCCTCGTCGCGGCCGAGCTCATCGCGTCGTCGATGGGCCTCGGCTTCCTGCTCAACGACTCCCAGCAGAACGGCCGCGTCGACCGCATCCTGCTCGCGATCGTGCTGCTCGCGCTGCTCGGCAAGCTGTCCGACTCCCTCGTCGCCCTGGGCGAGCGGACCCTGCTGCGGAGGTACGCATGAGCACGATCACGGCCCTGCAGACCGAGACCCGCACCTACGCGCCGCCCGCGGACCTCGCGGCGGCCGCGAACGTCGGTCCCGACGCGTGGGAGCGGGCGGACGCCGACCCCGTGGCGTTCTGGGAGGACGCGGCGCGCCGGCTGCGGTGGGACGCGCCATGGCACACCGCGCACACGTGGGCACCCCCGGTCCCCGCGCCCGGCGGCGGGGACGACGCGCTCACGGTGCCCGAGGCGCGGTGGTTCCTCGGCGGGCGGCTCAACGTCGCCGTCAACTGCGTGGACCGGCACGTCGACGCGGGGCGCGGGGACGTCGTCGCGCTGCACGTCGAGGGCGAGCGCGGCGACCGGCGCACCCTGACCTACGCCGACCTGCAGCGCGAGGTGTCCCGTGCGGCGAACGCGCTGACGGCGCTGGGGATCGGACCGGGCGACCGCGTCGTCGTCTACCTGCCGGTGCTCGCCGAGACGGTGGTCGTGACGCTCGCGATCGCGCGCGTCGGCGCGGTGCACTCGCTCGTGTTCGGGGGGTTCTCCGCCGAGGCGCTGCGGTTCCGCGTGCAGGACACGGGCGCGAAGCTGCTGGTCACGAGCGACGGCCAGGTGCGGCGCGGCACCGACGTGGAGGTGAAGTCCACCGCCGACGCGGCCGTCGCGGGCCTCGACCACGTCGAGCACGTGCTCGTCGTGCGCCGCACCGGGCAGGACGTGCCCTGGACCGACGGGCGCGACGTCTGGTGGCACGACGTCGTCGACACCGCACCGGACGTGCACGAGGCCGAGTCGTTCGACGCCGAGCACCCGCTGTTCGTCATCTACACCTCGGGCACCACGGGCAGGCCCAAGGGCCTCGTGCACACCTCCGGCGGGTACCTGACGCACGCCGCCTGGTCGCACTGGGCGGCCTTCGACCACAAGCCGGACGACGTGCACTGGTGCACCGCCGACCTCGCGTGGGTCACGGCGCACACGTACGTGCTCTACGGGCCGCTCGCGAACGGCGCGACGCAGGTCATCTACGAGGGCGTCCCGGACGCCCCGCACCGGGCCCGGCACCTCGAGGTGATCGAGCGGTACGGCGTCACGACGTACTACACCGCGCCGACGCTGATCCGGACGTTCATGACCTGGTTCGGCGACGACCTCCCGGTCCGCGCGGACGGCGTGCCCCACGACCTGTCGACCATCCGCCTGCTCGGCACCGTCGGCGAGGCGGTCAACCCCGAGGCGTGGGTGTGGTTCCGGCGCACGTTCGGCGCCGACCGCGCGCCGGTCGTCGACACCTGGTGGCAGTCGGAGACGGGCGCCGCGATGATCGCGCCGCTGCCCGGGGTCACGACCCTCAAGCCGGGGTCGGCGACGCGGCCGCTGCCGGGGATCGCCGCCAAGGTCGTCGACGACGCGGGCGTCGAGGTCGGCCCCGGCGAGGGCGGCTACCTCGTCGTCGAGCGGCCCTGGCCCGGGATGGCCCGGACCGTGTGGCGCGACCCGCAGCGGTACCTCGACGCGTACTGGCGGCGGTTCGCCGGCCACGGGCCCGCGGGCGCCTACTTCCTCGCCGGCGACGGCGCGTCCTACGACGAGGACGGGTACGTGTGGCTGCTCGGCCGCATCGACGACGTCGTCAACGTCTCGGGCCACCGGCTGTCGACCATCGAGGTGGAGTCCGCGCTCGTCGCCCACCCGGCCGTCGGCGAGGCCGGCGTGGCCGGGGGGGCGGACCCGGTGACCGGCCAGGCCGTCGCGGCGTTCGTGGTGCCGACCACGCCCCCCGGACCGGTCGACGACCACGCCGCGTGGCTCGCCGCCACCGGTGAGCTGCGGGACGCGCTGCGCGCGCACGTCTCCGCCGCGATCGGGCCCGTGGCCCGGCCGCGTCACGTGCTGGTCGTCCCCGAGGTGCCCAAGACCCGGTCCGGCAAGATCATGCGGCGGCTGCTCGCGCAGCTCGTCGACGGCACCCCCCTGGGCGACACGACGTCGCTGCAGAACCCCTGGGCGGTGGACCAGGTGGCCGCGCTCGTGGCCGCCGCCGGACTGCGCACGACCCCGTAGTGACCCGACCCCGCCCCACCGAGCCTGCGCGACCGTCCCGCACCGCCCGAACCGTCCCCCGAGGAGCACCGTGAGCGAGCACCGCTTCGGCTTCCGCACCCGCGCCCTGCACGCCGGCGGCATCCCCGACGCCGCGACCGGGGCCCGGGCCGTGCCGATCTACCAGACGACGTCCTTCGTCTTCCAGGACACCGCCGACGCCGCGAACCTGTTCGCCCTGCAGAAGTACGGGAACATCTACTCCCGCATCGGCAACCCCACCGTCGCCGCCCTCGAGGAGCGCATCGCCTCGCTCGAGGGCGGGATCGGCGCGGTCGCGACGTCGTCCGGCATGGCGGCGGAGTTCATCACGTTCGCCGCGCTGCTCGGCGCCGGCGACCACGTCGTCGCGTCGGCGCAGCTGTACGGCGGCACCGTGACGCAGCTCGACGTGACGCTGCGGCGGTTCGGCGTCGAGACGACGTTCGTGGCGGGCACCGACCCGGCCGACTACGCCGCGGCGATCCGCCCCGAGACCAAGGTCGTGTACACCGAGGTCGTCGCGAACCCCTCCGGCGACGTCGCGGACCTGCGCGGGCTGGCCGACGTCGCGCACGCCGCCGGCGTCCCGCTCGTGGTCGACTCCACCCTCACCACCCCCTACCTGATCCGGCCCATCGAGCACGGCGCCGACATCGTGATCCACTCGGCCACCAAGTTCCTCGGCGGGCACGGCACGACGCTCGGCGGCGTCGTCGTCGAGTCCGGCCGGTTCGACTGGGGCAACGGGAAGTTCCCGCAGATGACGGAGCCCGTCGCGTCGTACGGGGGCGTGCGGTGGTGGGAGAACTTCGGCGAGTACGGGTTCCTCACCAAGCTGCGGTCCGAGCAGCTGCGCGACATCGGCCCGGCGCTCGCGCCGCAGTCGGCGTTCCAGCTGCTGCAGGGCGTCGAGACGCTCCCGCAGCGCCTCGACGCGCACCTCGTGAACGCGCGGGTCGTCGCCGAGTGGCTCGAGCCCGACCCGCGCGTGGCGTACGTGCTGTGGGCGGGCCTGCCGTCGCACCCCCACCACGCGCGTGCGCAGGAGTACCTCCCGCTCGGTCCCGGCTCGGTGTTCGCGTTCGGGCTGCGGGCGACCGCACAGCTGTCCGGCCGCGAGGTCGGCCGCCGGTTCATCGAGGGGCTGCAGCTCGCCAGCCACCTCGCCAACGTGGGCGACGCCCGCACCCTCGTCATCCACCCCGGCTCGACGACGCACCAGCAGCTGTCGGCCGACCAGCTCCGCACGGCGGGCGTCCCCGAGGACCTCGTGCGCATCAGCGTCGGCCTCGAGGACGCCGACGACATCGTGTGGGACATCGACCAGGCGCTCACTCTCGCGACCGGGCTCGACCGGTCCGGCACCCCGGTCGCGACGGCGCCCGACGCGACGGCACCCCACCCGACGGCACCCCACCCGACGGCACCCCACGCGACGGCACCCGCGGCGACGGCGGTGGCCCGGTGAGCGCGCGCACGTGGCAGGGGCCGAGCGCCCCGGAGCGCCTGCAGATCCTGCGCGGCACCCGCTCGGTCGCGATCGTCGGCGCGTCGGCCAACCCGGCGCGTGCGTCGTACTTCGTCTCGACCTACCTGCTGTCGAGCTCGCCGTACGACGTGTACTTCGTCAACCCCCGCGCGACCGAGATCCTCGGGCGGCCGGTGTACCCGTCGCTCGACGCCCTGCCGGTCGTGCCGGACCTCGTCGACGTGTTCCGCCGCCACGACGACCTGCCGACCGTGCTGGACGAGACGGTCGCGGTCGGCGCGCGCACGCTGTGGCTGCAGCTCGGGTCGTGGCACGAGGACGTCGCGCGCGGGGGCGAGGAGGCGGGCCTGCAGGTGGTGATGGACCGCTGCGTGAAGATCGAGCACGCCCGGTTCCACGGGGGGCTGCACCTGGCCGGCTTCGACACGGGGGTCGTCAGCTCGCGCCGCGCGCTCGGCTGACCGGCGTCGGCGGGTCCCGCCCCGCTCACTCCTGCGGGAACCACACGGCCGCGCGCAGCCGCACCCGCGTGCCGTCCGGCGTGAGCGGGGTGCCCTCGGCGCGCAGGTGCGCGAGCGCGCGGCCGAGGTGGTGGGCCGGCGGCGAGCCGGCCGCGGTCACGACGCGCCACCAGGGCACGTCGGCGTCGGCCCGGGCGAGCACCCGGCCGACCTGCCGGGGCCCGCCGCGGACCGGCCGGCCCGCCGCCAGCGCACGGTCGGCGACGACCTCGGCGACGAGGCCGTACGTGATGGCGCGCCCCGGCGGCACGGCGGCGACGACGGCGAGCACCTCGGCCACGTACGCGTCGTCCACGCTCACCGCCGCCGGACCACCACGACCGCACGGTCGTCGTCCTCGGCCGCCCGAGCGCCCGCGAGGACGGCGGACGCGCTGCCGCCGCGCGCGGACACGACCTGCTCCACGACGCCCAGCAGCCGGTCGATGCCCTGGTCGACGTCGCGGCCCGGCGACTCCACGAGCCCGTCGGTGTACAGGACGATCGCGTCACCGCGCGCGAACGTGCCCGTGCGCACCTCCGGGCGGATCGCGTCGACCACGCCGAGCGCGGGACCGGCCGCGGTGGTGAGCAGCTCCAGCCGGCCGGACGCCGCGTCCAGCCGGATCGGGGGCGGGTGACCCGCCGACGCGACCGACCAGCCACCGGTGCGCAGGTCGACGGCGAGGTGCACCGCGGTGGCGAAGCCCTCGTCCCAGCGCTGGTCGAGCAGGTAGTCGTTGGCCGCGGGCAGGAACCGCGGGGGCGACATGGCGCCCAGCAGCCCGCCGAGCGCACCCGACAGCTGCAGGGACCGCACGCCCGCCGCCTGCCCCTTGCCCGACACGTCCACGAGCGCGATCTCGAGGCGGTGCCCCTCGGCGAGGCGCGTGACCACGAAGTCGCCCGAGAACCCGGCGCCGTGGGCGGAGCGGACCTCGACGTCCACGTGCCAGCCCACGGGCAGGGGCGGCACGCGCCCGCCCGCGGAGAGCCGGTCGCGCAGGTCCACCAGCATGAGCGCGCCCGGCGCGCCCTGCAGGCCGAGCCGCTCGCGCTCCCACGCGAACACGAGCACCGCGGCGCAGGCCAGCAGGAGCACGACGACGGCGCCCGGCGTGAGCGTCGGCACGGCGGCGAGCGCGAGGGCCGTCGCCAGGACCAGCACCGCGGCCACGACGACCACCAGCGTCCGCCAGCGCAGCACCGACGTGGCGACCAGGAGCAGGAGCACGAACACGGACGGCGAGAACCACCGCGGGTCGCGCTCGACGCCGGCCGCGAGCGCGAACGCCAGGACCAGGAAGACGGCCGTGAGCACCCCCTGCGTGCCGAGCGCGCGGACGCGCCGCAGCCCGCGGCGCACGCGCGCGGACGCGGCGTCCCTGTCCCGGTCGGCTCTCACGGTGCCGAGGCTACGGGTCACGCGGGGCCGGCGTGGCCGCCGGGGAGCGTGGCGCGAATGCAGGTGCCGCACCGGCGCCACCTGCTCCACGATGGCGTCATGAGCACCCTCCCCGACGGGTACCGCCTCCTGCAGGTGCCGGCCCAGCGCCAGGACGAGTTCGTGGCAGTCGACCGGCTCGCCTTCGTCGTGCCGGCCGACCCCGCGGTCGACGACGTCGTCCCGTTCGCCGTGCCCGACGACCGCATGGTCGCGGTCGAGGCCCCCGACGGCGAGTTCGCCGCGGTGCACGGGTCCTTCCCGTTCCGGCTGCCGGTGCCCGGCGGCGCCGTGCCGTGCGCCGGCCTGACCTGGGTGGGCGTGCGGCCGGACCACCGGCGGCGCGGCCTGCTGCGCGCGATGGTCCGCGCGCACCTCGACCGCGCGCTGGAGCGGGGCGAGGTCGTCTCGGCGCTGTTCGCCTCGGAGCCTGTGATCTACGGCCGGTTCGGCTACGGGTGCGCGGCCGACAACCTGCGCATGACGCTCCCCCGGGGCGCCGCGCTGCGTGCCGTCCCGGGCAGCGCCGACCTCGTCGTCCGCCTCGAGGCCGCCGACGAGACCCGGCACGGCGCCCTCGTCCACGACCTGCACGAGCGGGTCGCCGCCGCCCGGCCCGGCTGGGCGACGCGGACCACGCCGGCGCTGCGCGTGCGGGCGCTGGCGGACCCGCCGCCGTGGCGCGACGGTGCCGAGCCGCTGCTCGTCGCGACCGTCACCGACGCGACGGGTGCGGTGCGGGGCGCCGCGACGTTCGCGCGCAAGGCCGCGTGGGAGCCGACCGGGCCCGCGTTCGTCGTGCGCGTGCGCCAGCTGCTCGCGCTCGACGCGGCGGCCACGCACCGGCTCTGGTCGTTCCTGCTGGACCTCGACCTCACCGCGACGGTCGAGACGCCGATGCTGCCCGTCGACGACCCCCTCACCCACCTGCTCGTCGACCCGCGCCCGGCGCGGACCCGCCTCGAGGACAACGTGTGGGTGCGCGTGCTCGACCTGCCGGTCGCGCTCGCCGCCCGGCGGTACGCGGCGCCCGTCGACGTGGTGCTCGACGTGCGCGACGCGCTGCTGCCCGCCAACGCCGGCCGCTGGCGCCTCGTCGCAGGCGCGTCGGGCGCCGCCGAGGTCACCCGCACCGGCGCCGAGCCGGACGTCACGCTCGACGTGCGCGAGCTCGGCGCGCTGTACCTCGGCGGGCGCTCGCTCGCCGCACAGGCCGCCGCGGGCCTCGTGCAGGTGCGCGGGGGCGCCGACGTCGCCGCCGTGGCGGCCGCGTTCGCGTGGCCGGTCGCGCCGGTGTGCAGCTGGATCTTCTGACGTCCGGCGCGAGGCGGGTCGCGGCGGGTCGCCCGGACGTCAGGCGCGCGAGCGCTCGTACGCGGCGAGCTCGTCGATCCGGCGCTGGTGACGCGGGTCCCCGCTGAAGGGCTCCGCGAGGAACGCGTCCACGAGGGCCAGCGCCTCGTCGACCGGGTGCTGGCGCGCACCGATGGCCACGACGTTCGCGTCGTTGTGCTGGCGGCCCAGGCGCGCCGTCTCGGCGTTCCAGGCGAGTGCGGCGCGCACGCCGACCACCTTGTTGGCGGCGATCTGCTCGCCGTTGCCCGAGCCGCCGATCACGACGCCCAGCGAGCCGGGGTCCGCGACGACGGCCTCCCCCGCCGCGGTGCAGAAGGGCGGGTAGTCGTCCTGGGGGTCGTACTCGTGCGCGCCGTGGTCCACGACCTCGTGGTCGGCGGCGCGCAGGTGCTCGACGAGCGCGACCTTGAGCTCGTACCCGGCGTGGTCGGCGGCGACGTGGATGCGCATGCGCTCATCCTGCCGCAGGCTGCGGGCCCCGAGCCGCACGCGTCCGTAGGCTGTCGCGCATGACCCGCAGCGGACTTCCCCTGGAGGACCTGGACCCGGCCGCGCGCCCCCAGGACGACCTGTACGCGCACGTGAACGGCCGCTGGGCCGCGGCGCACGTCATCCCGCCGGACCGCGCCATGGACGGCACGTTCCGCGCCCTCTACGACGAGGCGGAGCGCCAGGTCCGCGACATCATCACGGACGCCGCCCGGACCGCCCTCGACGCCGCCGACGCCGGCGGCGTCGAGGCGAAGATCGGCGCGCTGTACGCGAGCTTCATGGACACCGGCGCGGTCGAGGCGGCCGGCCTGGAGCCGCTGCGCACCGACCTCGCGCTCGTCGACGGGGCGACGTCGGCCGCCGAGCTGACCGACGCGCTCGGTGAGCTGCAGCGCACCGGTGCCGCCGGCGTCGTGGAGTTCTACGTCGACAACGACGCGAAGGACCCCGAGACCTACGTCGTGCACCTCGTGCAGGGCGGCCTCGGGCTGCCCGACGAGGCGTACTACCGCGAGGAGCAGCACGCGGCCGTGCGCGGGGCCTACGCGCCGCACGTCGCGCGCGTGCTCGGCCTCGTGCGCGACGTCTCGGGCGTCGTCGCGGCCGGCGACCCCGAGGAGCTGGCCGCGCGCGTCGTCGCGCTCGAGACCCGCCTCGCGGCGGACCACTGGGACGTCGTGAAGGACCGCGACGCGGACCTCACGTACAACGCCATGACGCTCGCCGAGCTCGCGGACCGCGCACCGGGCTTCGACTGGCGCGCGTGGGCCGCGGCGCTCGGCGCACCGGAGGGCGCGCTCGACCGGCTCGTCGTGCGGGAGCCGTCGTTCGCGGAGGCGTTCGCGCAGGCGTGGACCGACGTGCCGCTCGCCGACTGGCAGGCGTGGGCGACGTACCACGCGGCGTCGTCGCGCGCCCCGTACCTGACCGACGAGCTCGTGCAGGCGAACTTCGACTTCTACGGGCGCACGCTGACCGGCACGCAGGAGATCCGCGACCGCTGGAAGCGCGGCGTCGGCCTCGTGCAGGGCGCGCTCGGCGAGGCGGTCGGCAAGGTGTACGTCGAGCGGCACTTCCCGCCCACGCACAAGGAGCGCATGGACGCCCTGGTCGCGCACCTCGTCGAGGCGTACCGCGAGTCGATCTCCCGCCTCGACTGGATGGGCGAGGAGACCCGCGCCAAGGCGCTCGCCAAGCTCGACGCGTTCACGCCGAAGATCGGGTACCCGGTGCGGTGGCGCGACTACTCGGCGCTCGAGGTCCGCGCCGACGACCTGGTCGGCAACGTCCGGCGCGCGAACGCGTTCGAGCAGGACCGCGAGCTCGCCAAGATCGGGAAGCCGATCGACCGCGACGAGTGGTTCATGACGCCGCAGACGGTCAACGCCTACTACAACCCCGGCATGAACGAGATCGTCTTCCCCGCCGCGATCCTGCAGCCGCCGTTCTTCGACGCCGACGCGGACGACGCCGTGAACTTCGGCGGCATCGGCGCGGTCATCGGCCACGAGATCGGCCACGGCTTCGACGACCAGGGGTCCAAGTACGACGGCGACGGCCGGCTCGAGGACTGGTGGACCGCGGAGGACCGGGCGGAGTTCGAGCGCCGCACGAAGGCGCTGGTCGACCAGTACTCGGCGTACTCCCCCGCGCAGCTCGGCGGCAGCCACCACGTCAACGGCGAGCTCACCGTCGGCGAGAACATCGGCGACCTCGGCGGCCTCGCGATCGCCATCACGGCCTACCGCATCGCGCTCGGCCGGCCGCTGGAGGAGGCGCCGGTGCTGGACGGGTACACGGGCCTGCAGCGCGTGTTCCTCGGCTGGGCCCAGTCCTGGCGCACGAAGGGCCGCGACGAGGAGGTCGTCCGCCGCCTCGCGATCGACCCGCACGCGCCGGACGAGTTCCGCTGCAACGGGGTCGTGCGCAACATCGACGAGTTCTACGCGGCGTTCGACGTGCAGCCCGGCGACGCGCTCTGGCTCGACCCCGCGGACCGCGTGCACATCTGGTGACGGCACCGGCCGGTGCCGTCACCCCGAGGGGGGCGGCACCGGCCGGGCACGTCAGGCCGTGGCCGTCAGGGCAGCTCGGTCCAGTCGGCCCGCGCGAGGCGGAAGCCCACGCCGCCGGCCCCGGAGCAGGTGACGCCGTCGGTGCCGGACCGGCACGTGTACTCGCCGGCCGTCTCCTGCGACCCGTACTCGAGCACCGGGACGTCCGCCCCGGCCGTGGCCGGCGGGTCGCCCTCGACGCACACGAACGCGAAGCCCTGCGCGTCCAGGCGCACGACGTTGCCCGTCGCGCCCTCGCAGCCGGCCACCTCGGGCGCGGCGTACGTGAAGCTCGCGATCCGGCACTCGACGCCACCGGCGCTCATGTCGCACGCGATGTTGCCGCTCGGCAGCGCGAACGCGACCGCCTCGGCCGGCGTCGCCTCGGGCGCCGGGGCCGCGGTACCGCTCGGGGTCGGCGTGGCCGCCGCGCCGGCGTCCCCGTCGTCCCCACCGCGCTGGACGACGACGAACAGCAGCACGAGCAGCACGACGAGGACGGCGTCCACCGCGAGGAACGCCTTCATGCCGGGAGTGAGCCCGGCGAACCCGCGCCCGGCCATCAGGAGACCCGCGCGGCCGCCGCGTCCCCGTCGGTGAGGATCGGCCCGACGGTTCGGGTGCGCTTGAGCTCGTAGAAGCCGGGCACGCTCGTGACCAGCGCGAGGCCGTCGAACAGGCGGCCCGCGTCCTCGCCCTTCGGCGCGGGGGTGATGACGGGGCCGAAGAAGCCGACGCCGTCGATCGCCACGACCGGCGTGCCGACGTCGTCCCCGACGATCTCGATCGCGCGGGCGTGCGACGCGCGCAGCAGGTCGTCCACGTCCTGCGTGCCGGCGACGTCCGCGAGGGACGCCGGCAGACCGACCTCGGCGAGCGACTCCGCGACGATCGCGTCGGTGTCGTGCCGACCCCCGGGGTGGCGGCGCGTGCCCATCGCGTCGTACAGCGGCTTGAGCACCTCGTCGCCGTGGTCGCGCGCGGCAGCGACGAGCACGCGCACCGGGCCCCACGCCGCGTCCATCGAGCGGCGGTACTCCTCGGGCAGGTCGCGTCCCTCGTTGAGGACCGACAGGCTCATGACGTGCCAGCGGACGTCGACGTCGCGCACGCGCGTGACCTCGTCCATCCACCGCGACGTCATCCACGCCCACGGGCAGGCGGGGTCGAACCAGAAGTCGACGACGGGCACGGGCACTCCTTCCGACGGGGCGACGGGCGCCCTCGGGCGGGGCGCCGGCGTCGCGCGGGGGCAAGCCCATCACACCGGGCCAGGAGCCGCGAAACCGGCGCGACGGGAGGTACCGCCGGTCGGAGCCGGGGAACCCGGCCCGGCGGGGCGCACGTGCCCGGGCCGGGCGCGGGTGGCGTGGCATGATCGTGCCCGGTCGCCCACGCGACCCGCACGACCGGCACGGCCGAGCCCGTTCTGACCGCCCCCGCCGCGTGCCCGGTCCGCCACGGCGCCCCGGCGCCGCGCCCGCGACGCGGCCAGGTCGACGCCGACCCGCTCGGTCGCCGCAGCACCTCCTCGCGGCCACCGCCGCCGACCGATCGGAGCCGATCCGTGCCCGGAGAGAACCTCACCCGCGCCGAGGCCGCCGAGCGCGCCTCCCTCGTGCGCACCCACGCGTACGACGTCGCGCTGGACCTGACGACGAGGCCCCGGACGTTCGGGTCGACCACGACGGTGCGGTTCTCCGCCACGCCCGGGGCCAGCACGTTCGTCGACCTCATCGCGCCGCAGGTGCACGAGGTGGTCCTCAACGGCCGCCGCCTCGACCCCGCGGACGTGGTCTCCGACGCGCGCATCCGCCTCGACGACCTCGCCGAGGAGAACGAGCTGCGGGTCGTCGCGGACTGCGCCTACATGCAGACCGGCGAGGGCCTGCACCGGTTCGTCGACCCCGTCGACGACGAGGTGTACCTGTACAGCCAGTTCGAGGTCGCCGACTCGCGCCGCGTGTTCGCGGTGTTCGAGCAGCCCGACCTCAAGGCCACGTTCACGTTCACCGTGACGGCGCCGGCGCACTGGACCGTCGTGTCGAACTACCCGCAGGTCGGCGAGCCCGAGCCCGTCGAGGGCGGGCGCAACCTCAACGGCGGGCGTGACGCCGGCACCGCGACGTGGCGCTTCGAGACGACGCCGCGCCTGGCGTCCTACGTCACCGCCGTCATCGCCGGCCCGTACCACGGTGAGCACTCCGAGCTGACGAGCGCCGACGGCCGCACGGTCCCGCTCGGCGTCTACTGCCGCGCGTCGCTGGCCCAGCACCTCGACACGGACAACATCCTCGACGTCACGCGCGCGGGCTTCACGTTCTACGAGGAGCGGTTCGGCGTGCCGTACCCGTTCGCCAAGTACGACCAGCTCTTCGTGCCGGAGTTCAACGCGGGCGCGATGGAGAACGCCGGCGCGGTGACGTTCCTCGAGTCCTACGTCTTCCGCTCCAAGGTCCCCGAGGCGACGGTCGAGCGCCGCGCCGTGACGATCCTCCACGAGCTCGCGCACATGTGGTTCGGCGACCTGGTGACCATGCGCTGGTTGGACGACCTGTGGCTGAACGAGTCGTTCGCGGAGTACGCGTCGACGCTCGCGACGGCCGAGGCGACGCCCTGGACGGCCGCGTGGACGACGTTCTCCTCGCTCGAGAAGTCGTGGGCGTACCGGCAGGACCAGCTGCCGTCGACGCACCCGATCGTGGCGGACATGCGCGACCTCGAGGACGTCGAGGTCAACTTCGACGGCATCACGTACGCCAAGGGCGCCTCGGTGCTCAAGCAGCTGGTCGCGTGGGTCGGCCAGGACCAGTTCTTCGCCGGTGTGCGGGCGTACTTCGCGAAGCACGCCTGGGGCAACACGCAGCTGCGCGACCTGCTCGCGGAGCTCGAGGAGACCAGCGGCCGCGACCTGTCGGCGTGGTCCGCCCTGTGGCTCGAGAAGGCCGGCGTCACGCTGCTGCGGCCCGAGCTCGAGGTGGACGACGCGGGCACGATCACGTCGTTCGCGGTGCTCCAGGAGGTCCCCACCGAGCACCCGACGCAGCGGCCCCACCGCCTCGCGGTCGCCGGGTACGACCTGCAGGACGTCGACGGCGCCACGCGCCTGGTGCGCACCGTCCGCGTCGAGCTCGACGTCGACGGCCCGCGCACCGAGGTGCCGGAGCTCGTCGGCCGGGTGCGCCCCGACCTGCTGCTGGTCAACGACGACGACCTCGCGTACGCGAAGGTCCGCCTCGACGCGCAGTCGATGGCGACCGCCATCGCGCACCTGGGCGCCTTCACCGACTCGCTCCCCCGCACGCTCGTGTGGGCGGCGGCCTGGGACGCCACGCGCGACGGCGAGACGCCCGCGCGCGACTTCGTCGACCTGGTGCTCGGCAACGTGGCGCACGAGACGGACTCGTCGGTGGTGCTCGTGCTGCTGCGGCAGCTCGCCACCACCCTGGACCTGTACGTCGCCCCCGAGCACCGCGACGCCACGCAGGTGACGGCCGCGGACCGCCTGCTCGGGCTCGCGGAGGCGGCCGCGGCCGGCTCCGACGCCCAGCTCCAGCTCGTCAAGGCGTTCGCGGGCCGCGCCCGCACGGACGCCCAGCTCGACGCGGTCACGGATTTGCTGGACGGCCGCCGGACGCTCGAGGGCCTGTCGGTCGACACCGACCTGCGCTGGGAGCTGCTGACCGCGCTCGTCGCGGGCGGCCGCGCCGACGAGACCGCCGTCGCCGCGGAGCTCTCGCGGGACGCCACCGCCACGGGCCAGCGGGCCGCCGCGGCCGCGCGTGCGGCCCTGCCGACGCCCGAGGCGAAGGAGCGTGCGTGGGCCGCCGTCGTCACCGGCGACGAGCTGCCCAACGCCCTGCAGGCCGCGACGATCAGCGGGTTCGCCCGCGTGCACGACGTCGCGCTGCTGCTGCCGTGGGTCGAGCCGTACTTCGCCGACCTCGAGCGCGTGTGGTCCGCGAAGACGAACGAGATGGCGCAGAACGTCGTCCTCGGGCTCTACCCGACGCTGCTCGCCGACCACGCGGACGTCGACGTGCTCGGTGCGACCGACGCGTGGCTCGCCGCGCACCCCGACGCGGCGCCCGCGCTGCGCCGGCTCGTCGCCGAGTCGCGCGACGGGGTCCGCCGGGCGCTCGCGGCGCAGGAGGCGGACCGCCGGCGCGCCTGACGCCCGGGCAGCACCGACGCCCGCAGCACGGCACGAGGGGCGACGCACCGACCGGTGCGTCGCCCCTCGTCGTTCCTCGACCGCTCGGCGGGCGTCGGCTCAGCGGCCGGCCCAGCGGCTCAGCCCGCTGGTCGGCCGGCTCGGCTGCCCGGGGCTCGTGCGGCCCTCACCGCGTCCCGCGCGCGTCGGCGACCGCGCGCAGGAACACGGCGGCGTCGCGCGGCGAGCCGAGCCGGACGACCCGCGTGGTCCCCGACGCCGCGAGCGCGGCGTAGCGCGCGCGGTAGGCGCCGTGCATCGTCCACGCCCACCGCACGATGTTCTCCTCGGGGTCGCGGCGCAGCAGGTTCGTCAGCCGTTCGCGGTTGCCGTGCCACAGCTCCTGCCGGGTGAGGCCGCGGCGCAGGGTGCGGCGCACGACGCGCGCCATGACGGTCCGCCGGTCGTAGTCGAGCCACACCACCGTGTCGGCGTCGTCGAGCATGCCGTCGAGCCGGGACCGCCAGTTGCCGTCGACGACCCAGCCGTCCGCGCCCGCGAGCCGCCCGGCCAGGTCGGCCCGACCCTCGGCGGCGTCGCGGTGCACCCAGCCGGGGGCCCAGAAGACCTCGTCGAGCTCCACGTGCGGGACGCCGAGTGCCGCGGCGAGAGCGCGGGCGTACGTCGTCTTGCCGGCACCCGAGTTCCCGACGACCCGCACGCGGCGCGGGAGGGGGTCGGGCACGGGCACGGGCGGCCCGCTCACCCCTCGTTCATGACGCGCGCGAGCGAGGCCAGCCGCGCGCTGGTGACGAGGTCGTCGAGGAGCACCACGTTGCCTGAGCCGTCGGCCAGCGGCACCTTCCAGTTCGGGTACTCCTGGTCCGTACCCGGCTGGTTCTGCGCGCGCCGCTCGCCCACCGCGTCGGCCAGCGAGACGCCCACCAGCACCGACGGGGTCGCGAGCACCCAGCGGTGCAGCGCCTCGATGACCTCGCGCTCGGACGGGTCCGGCCCGACCAGGCCCCGCTCGCGCAGCGCGTCGAGCATGCGCTCACGCTCCGCGTCGGCCTCGGCCTGGACCTCGCGCACCGGCCGGGTCAGCAGGCCGAGCCGCTCGCGCAGCTGCACGTGCTCGCCGGCGAGGTAGCCGGCGGTCGGCGGCAGGTCGTGCGTCGTGACGGTGGCGAGGACCTCGCGGCGGTAGCGCTCGGGCGGCAGCGGGCCGTCCGGCGTCTGCTCGAACCACAGCACGGACGTGCCGAGCACACCGCGGTCGGCCAGGTAGTCGCGCACCCACGGCTCGACGGTGCCGAGGTCCTCGCCGATGACCACCGCGCCGGCGCGGTGCGCCTCGAGGGCCAGGATCCCCACGAGCGCCTCGTGGTCGTAGCGCACGTACGCGCCCTCGGCCGCGCTGTTGCCCTCCGGCACCCACCAGAGGCGGAACAGGCCGATGACGTGGTCGATGCGGATGGCGCCCGCGTGCCGCAGCACCGTCCGGAGCATGTCGCGGTACGGCCGGTAGGCGGCGCGGGCCAGCTCGGCCGGGTGCCACGGCGGCTGCGACCAGTCCTGGCCCTGCTGGTTGTACATGTCGGGCGGGGCACCGACGGACGCGCCGTTGGCCAGCACGTCGCGCAGGGCCCACGAGTCCGCGCCGGCGGGGTGCACGCCGACCGCCAGGTCGTGCATGATCCCGAGCGCCATGCCGCTGTCGAGCGCCGCCTGCTGCGCCCGGCCGAGCTGCTCGTCCGCCACCCACTGCAGCCACGACCAGAAGCGCACCCGGTCGGCGAGCTCGACCGCCGCGGCCACGACCTCGTCCGAGTACGGGTCGTTCAGCGGCGCGGGCCACGTCTCGGGGGCGCCGTGCCGCTCGACGAGCGCGCACCACAGCGCGAACGTGCGCAGGCCCTCGCCCTGCTCCTCGACGAACGCGTCGAGCGCGGCCTGCCGCGCCGCGGACCGCGGCTGCGCGAAGACGACCTCGAGCGCGGCGCGCTTCGCCGCCCACGCGGCGTCGCGGTCGATGGGCCCCGGGTCCGTGTCGAGCGGCTGGACGGGCTCGGCCGCCCACTCGACGAGCGCCCGGTCGGCGGCCGACAGGTACGCCGTCTCCCGCACGTCCTCGACCCGGACGTACAGCGGGTTCACGAAGCGCCGGGTCGTCGGCAGGTACGGGCTCGGCGTCAGCGGCTCGACCGGCTCCGCAGCGTGCAGCGGGTTGATCAGCAGGAAGTCCGCACCCAGCCGGCCCGAGAGCCAGCCGAGGTCGGCGAGGTCGGCGAGGTCGCCGATGCCCCAGGACGCCCGCGAGCGCACCGAGTACAGCTGCGCCATGAGGCCCCACACGTGCCCCTCCCGCAGCGCCTCGGGCAGCGCGAGCCGGGCCGGGGTCACGACGACGGGGCTGTGCGCCTGCGCGCTCGGGCCCTCGGCCCGGATCTCGTGCCACCCGAGCGGCAGGTCGCCGGGCAGGGTGAACGTCGCGCGGCCGACGACCCGGCCGTCGACCGTGCGCGGCTCGACGTACACGTCCGCCTGCGCGAGGTCGCGGCGCCCGCCACCGGCCTCGGGGTCCAGCTCGACCCACACCTCGACCGGGTCGCCGTGGGTGACGTGCACCGGCACGTCGACGCTCCTGCCCTCCCGCGCCACCACGACCGGCGGCAGCGTGCGGCGCCACGGCATGTTCTCGACGTGGGCGAGGGCCAGGGCGATGCGCTCCGGCGACGACGCGTCGACGCCGAGCGCCGCGAGCACCGCGCGCAGGGTGTGCGCGCTGGACTCGTGGTGCTCACCGTCGTGGCCCTGGTAGCGGGCCTCGATGTCGTACGCCTCCGCGAGGCGCAGGAGGTCGTCGGACGGGCGGTCGGCGGAGTGGAGGGGCTGTTCAGGCACGCGTCGATCCTCGCACGCACGTCCCTGACCTGCCCGGACAGGGCGGGTGTTCGCGTGCGCCGGACGAGCGCCGGTCCGGGCCGGCCGCGGGTCGCGGGCGCGGGAGCACGGCAACGGTCCGTAGCCTGTCGCACCATGACCGACGCCGCCACGCCGACCCCCCTGGCCTACCCGCCCGCACCGCGCGAGGACCTCGCGGAGGACCTGCACGGACGCACCGTCGCGGACCCGTACCGCCGCCTCGAGGACCCGCGGGACCCCGCCACGGAGGCGTGGTCGGCGGCGCAGGACGCGCTGTACGCCGCGTACCGCGGACGCGCGGAGCGGGCTGCGGCCGGCGGGCCGTTCGCCACCGACGCGCTGCGCGACCGGCTCGGCGCGCTGCTGGGCGCCGGCTTCGTCAGCGCACCCGCGTGGCGCGGCGACCGCCGGTTCGTCTCGCGGCGGGCCGGTGACCAGGAGCACGCCGTCGTGGTGGTCGTCGAGCCGGACGGCGGCGGCGGGGAGCGCGAGCGCGTGCTCGTCGACCCCCTCGCCCTCGACCCCGCGGGCACCACGACGCTCGACGCGTGGCAGCCGTCCAAGGAGGGCGACCTGCTCGCCTACCAGGTGTCCTCGGGCGGTACCGAGGAGAGCGTGCTGCACGTGCTCGACGTCGCGACGGGCGAGGTCGTCGACGGGCCGGTCGACCGTGCGCGCTACTCCCCCGTCGCGTGGCTGCCCGGCGGCGAGGCGTTCTTCTACGTGCGCCGGCTCGCGCCCGCGCTGCTGCCGGCGGACGAGCAGCAGTACCACCGGCGGGTGTGGCTGCACCGCGTCGGCACCTCGCCCGAGCAGGACGTCGAGGTGTTCGGCGCCGGACTGGACATGACGAGCTACTACGGCGTCTCGGTGAGCCGCGACGGACGCTGGCTCATCGTCTCCGCGTCGGCCGGCACGGCCCCGCGCACGGACGTGTGGATCGCGGACCTCACGGCCGGCGGCGGGACCGAGGCACCGTCGTTCGCCGAGGTCGCCGTGGGCCTCGACGCCGAGGTGGGTGCGTGGGTGGGCCGCGACGGGCGCCTGTACGTCCACACCGACCTCGACGCTCCGCGCGGGCGGGTGTGCGTGACCGACCCGACCGCGCCGGGCGTGGCGCACTGGACGACGCTCGTGGCGCAGGACGACGAGGCGGTCCTCGAGGACGTCGCGCTGCTCGACGGCGGGGGCGACGACACGACGCCGACGCTGCTGGTCGCGTCGTGGCGGCGGCACGCCGTGAGCGAGGTCACACTGCACGACCCGACGACGGGCGCGCGGCACGCCGGCGACGCGGGCCGGCTGGCGCTGCACGGCCTCGGCTCGGTGTCCGGGCTCGTCACGCGGCCCGACGGCGGCACGTCCCTGTGGTTCTCCTACACCGACCACGTGACGGTCCCGCGGGTGTACCGCTTCGACGCGACGACGGGCGCCCTCACGGTGTGGGCGACCCCGCCCGGCGCCGTGCCCCACCTGCCCGACGTGCGGGCGCGGCAGGTCGAGGTCACCAGCGCCGACGGCACGACCGTGCGCGCGTTCGTCCTGGCGCGCGCCGACCGGCTCGACGCCGACGGGCACCCCCTCGCCCCCGCGCCGACCGTGCTCTACGGGTACGGCGGCTTCCAGATCTCCCTCGACCCCGCGTACTCGGCGAGCACGCTCGCGTGGGTCGAGGCCGGCGGCGTCTACGTCGTCGCGAACCTGCGCGGCGGTGGCGAGGAGGGCGAGGAGTGGCACCGCGCCGGCATGCGCGCGCACAAGCAGAACGTCTTCGACGACCTGTTCGCGGTCGCCGAGCACCTCGTCGCGGGCGGCTGGACCACGACGGACCGGCTCGCCGTGTGGGGCGGGTCGAACGGCGGCCTGCTCGTCGGCGCCGCCGTGACGCAGCGCCCGGACCTGTGGGCAGCGGCCGTCTGCTCCGCCCCCCTGCTCGACATGGTGCGCTACCAGCGCTTCGGCCTCGGCGTGACGTGGACCGAGGAGTACGGGGACGCGGACGTGCCCGAGGAGCTCGACTGGCTGCTCGGGTACTCCCCGTACCACCGGGTCGTCGAGGGCACCGCCTACCCGGCCGTGCTGTTCACGGTCTTCGAGGGCGACACCCGCGTCGACCCGCTGCACGCACGCAAGCTCGGCGCGGCGCTGCAGGCGGCGACGTCGTCCGACGTCGACGACCGGCCGGTCCTCGTGCGCCGGGAGATCGGCGTCGGGCACGGCGGACGCGCGCTGTCGCGGACCATCGGCCTGTCCGTCGAGCAGCTGCAGTTCGTCGCCGACCGCACGGGCCTGCTCGCCGGCCTCGCCGGGGCCGACCGGGCGGAGGGGGCCGCGTGACGCCGCTCGTGCTCGGCGCCCCGACGCCCTCGTCCACCGGGACGGACCACCCCGGGTTCGTCCCCGCCGTGCCGGAGGACCGCACGGACGTGGCGGCGTGGGCCGCGTCGTTCTGGGACTGGTTCGTGGGCCTCCCGCTGCGGATCGTCCTCATCGTCGTCATCAGCGCGCTCGTGCTCGCCGCGCTGCGCCACCTCATCGGCACCGTCGCCGACCACATCGCCACGGGCGACTCCCTGCTCGAGCGCGGCGTGCTCAAGCCGCTCGGCGGCACCGAGATGCGCTCCGTGCTGCAGCGCGCGAACCCCGTGACGGCCGTGCGGCGCGCGCAACGGGCCCGCACGATCGGGTCGGTGCTGCGCTCGACGGCGTCGATCGTCGTCGGCTCGATCACGGTCGTGCTGGTCCTGGACGCGCTCGGCGTGAACATCGCGCCCCTCATCGCGTCGGCCGGCATCGTCGGCGTCGCGGTCGGATTCGGCGCGCAGGCGCTCGTCAAGGACTTCCTGTCCGGCCTGTTCATGCTGCTCGAGGACCAGTACGGCGTCGGCGACGTCGTCGACGTGGGGGCCGCGACCGGCACGGTCGAGGCCGTGGGCCTGCGCGTGACCAAGGTGCGCGACGGCGACGGGACGCTCTGGTACGTCCCGAACGGGTCGATGCTGCGCGTCGGCAACAAGACCCAGGGCTTCGGCACGGCGACGGTCGAGATCGACGTCGACTACTTCGCCGACCTCGACGAGGTGCGCGGCGTCCTCGAGCAGGCGGCGGCCGAGGTCGCCGCCGCGCCCGTGGTCGGCGCGTTCGTGCAGGGCTCGCCCACGATCACCGGCGCCGAGCGGCTCAGCGCCGAGGCCGTCACGGTCAAGCTGAGCCTGCGCACCGAGCCGGGCAAGCAGTGGGAGGTCGGCCGGCAGCTGCGGGCGTCGGTGCGCCGCCGGCTCGCCGAGGCGGGCGTCCCGCTCGGTGGCCAGCGGGACCTGCTGGCGGCGCACCGCGCGGCGAGCGAGGGTCCGGGCGAGGCGGTCCCGGCGGGGGCCGACGTCGACGCGCCGGACGCGGGCGGGGGCGGGGGTGCGCAGGGGGGTGTGGACGCGGGCGCGGACGCCGGCGGCGCCGCGGCCGAGCCCGACGCCGCCCGCCCCGCCACCGACCCGGCCGCCGTGCCGGACGGACGCGACCCGCACGACACGCCCGTGCACGACGCGCTGCACCCCGACCCGGGCCGCAGCGAGCGCGCCTGAGAGGGCACGGCCCCGTCCGCACCGGCGGACGGGGCCGTGCGCGCGCAGGGCTCGGCTCAGCCCTCCGGTGCCCAGTCCAGCAGCGGCCGGCCGGGGTCCACCCGTGCGCCGTCGGGGACGAGGTGCGTGAGCGTCGCCGGGTCGCCCTGGAGCACGACGACGGGGCACACGGTCGCCAGCCCCGCGGCGGCGACGTCGAGGGGCGACCACGTCAGCACGCGGTCCCCAGCACGGACGTGTGCGCCGGCCTCGACGTGCACCTCGAAGCCCTCGCCCTTGAGGCCGACGGTGTCGATGCCCACGTGCACGAGCACGGCGCGGTCCGCGCCCAGGTCCAGGGCGAACGCGTGCGGGTGCAGCGCGCCGACGACGCCGTCGCACGGCGCGAGGACGTCCTGACGGGCGACCGGGTCGGGCTGGACGGCGACGCCCGGGCCGACCATCTCCCCCGCGAACACGGGGTCCGGCACGTCGGCGAGGGGGCGGACGGTGCCGGCCACGGGGCTGAGCAGCCGGACGGCGGTCACGTCGGCGCCCTCAGGTCGGCGGGCTCGTCGGCGCGGTCCACCGGGCACCGTCGTCTCGTCGGCACCGGTCGTCCCGTCGGTCGTCTCAGCGTCGGTCGTCTCTGCGCCGGTCGTCTCTGCGCCGGTCGCTCAGCGCAGCGTGTCGAGCTCGGCCGCGAGGTTGTCGGCCTCCGGGCCGACGATGACCTGGACGATGTGGCCGGAACGCACCACGCCGAACGCGCCGCTGGCCTTGAGGGCGGCCTCGTCGACGAGCTCCGCGTCGCCCACCTCGACCCGCAGCCGCGTGATGCAGGGCTCGAGGTCGACCACGTTGGTCTCCCCGCCCAGGGCGGCCAGGATCTGCTGTGCCTTGCTCAAGTGGTTCTCCCCAGGGGTTGTCGCGACGCCGCACGTCCCGCGCACCGCCTCGGCGCGGGCGCACGTCCCGTGCGTACCCCCAAGGCTACCGCCGCCGCCGCGGCCGTACCCACCGGTCCGGCCCTTCGGCCGTGGCGCAGGACCACCGCGTGTGCTCGGGCCCGGCCGCCGCTGCGCGGGCCAGGTCGGTGGCGCGCGTGTCGGCGCTGGCACGCGGGGCGCGGTCCACGACAGACTGCCCACGCACCGACGCCGTCGTCGGTGCGGTGCCGCGTCCGCACCCGGGCCACGCCCGGGGCGGCCGGGGCACCGCGAGCAGCGAGGAGGTACGCGTGGGCAGCACGACCGTCGTCACCGGCATCGGTGTGAGCCCGGGACGCGTCGTCGCACCGGCCGCGCACCTGCCCGAGGCCGTCGCCGAGCCGCCCGCCGGACGCCGCCTGCCGCCCGGCGCCGACACCGAGGCCGCCGCCGCGCGCGTGGCCGAGGCCGCCGAGGACGTGCGGGCAGGGCTCGACGCTGCCGCGGAGGCCGCCGAGGGCGCGAGCGCCGCGCTGCTGTTCGCCACGGCGGCGATGGCCGCGGACCCGTCGCTCGTCGCCGACGCGCAGGAGCGCGTGCGCGTCGACCACCTCGTGCCCGAGCGCGCCGTGTGGGAGGCCGCCGACGCCGTCGCCGCGCAGCTCGCCGAGCTCGGCGGGTACCTGGCCGAGCGCGTGCGCGACATCCACGACGTGCGCGACCGGCTCGTCGCACGGCTCACCGGGCGCCCCGCCCCCGGCCTGCCGGCCCTCCCGCACCCCTACGTGCTCGTGGCGCACGACCTCGCACCCGCCCTGACCGCGACGCTGGACCCGGCGCGCGTCCTCGCGGTCGTCACGACCGCGGGCGGCCCGACGTCGCACACCGCGATCCTCGCCCGCGCCCGCGGGATCCCTGCCGTCGTGGCCGCGGCGGGGGCGGCCGGCGTGGCGGAGGGCACCACGCTGCTCGTCGACGGCGCGGCCGGCACCGTGACGCTCGACCCGTCCGACGACGTGGTGCAGCGCGTCCGGGCGCTCGCCGCCGCCGTGCGGACGTTCGACGGGGAGGGCCGGACCGCCGACGGCCAGCGCGTCGAGCTGCTCGCCAACGTCGGCGACCCGGCGGAGGCCGAGGCCGCAGCCGCGTCCGGGGCACAGGGCGTCGGCCTGTTCCGCACCGAGTTCGCGTTCCTCGACCGGACCGAGGCGCCGACGGTCGAGGAGCAGGTGGCGGCGTACGGGCGCGTGCTCGCCGCGTTCGAGGGCCGCAAGGTCGTGGTCCGCACGCTCGACGCGGGCGCCGACAAGCCGCTGCCGTTCCTGCGCGCCGCGCCCGAGGCGAACCCGGCCCTCGGCGTGCGCGGCCTGCGGGTCGCCGAGACGCACCCCCACGTGCTCGAGGACCAGCTCACGGCCATCGCGCGGGCCGCGGCGGACCACCCCGGCACGACGACGTGGGTCATGGCGCCGATGGTCGCGACCGTGGACGAGGCGGAGGGCTTCGTCGCGGCGTGCGCCCGCCACGGGCTCGGCACCGCCGGGATCATGATCGAGGTGCCGAGCGCCGCGCTGCTCGCGGCGCCGATGCTCGCGCACGCCGCGTTCGCGAGCGTCGGCACGAACGACCTCACGCAGTACACGATGGCCGCCGACCGGCTGCTGGGCGCCGTCGCGCGCCTGTCCGACGCCTGGCAGCCCGCGGTCCTGCGACTCGTCGAGATGGCGGCGGCGGGCGGCGCCGCGCAGGGCCGCCCCGTCGGCGTGTGCGGCGAGGCCGCCGCCGACCCCGCGCTGGCCGTGGTGCTCGTCGGCCTCGGCGTGACGTCGCTGTCCATGACGCCGCGCGCGCTGCCGGACGTCGCGGCCGTGCTCGCGGCCACGACGTCGCAGGAGTGCCGGCGGCTCGCCCGGCTCGCGGTGACCGCGCCCGGCGCGGACCACGCGCGGTCGGTCGTCCGCGGGGGGCTGACGGTCCTCGACGAGCTGGGCCTGTGACGCGCCACGGCCCGCACGTGCCGCCTCGGCGGTCGGCGCGAGCAGCCGGGGCGCCGCGCCGCACCGTGTGAGGTGCGCCCGCGGGCGCCGCGGAGCGGGCCGCCTCGGGCGGGCGCGTGTGAGGATGGGCGCCGTGAGAGCCGACTCGTTCTACGAGGCCGTCGGCGGGCACGAGACCTTCGTCCGGCTCGTCGACGAGTTCTACCGCGGCGTCGCCACCGACCCCGTCCTCAAGCCGATGTACCCGGAGGAGGACCTCGGCCCCGCCGCCGAGCGCCTCACCGGGTTCCTCGAGCAGTACTGGGGCGGGCCTGGCACCTACTCCGAGCAGCGCGGCCACCCCCGCCTGCGCATGCGGCACGCGCCCTACAAGGTCAACCCGGACGCGCGCGACCGCTGGCTCGCGCACATGCGCACCGCGGTCGACAGCCTCGACCTCGCCCCCCTGCACCGCGCGCAGCTCTGGGACTACCTCGAGCGCGCCGCGTTCTCCATGCTCAACACGTTCGAGGACTGACGGGACCACCGCCCCCATGACGCACCCCACCCCCGACCCCGCGGACGGCGTCCCGGCCGACGCGCCCGCCGACGCGCCCGCCGACGACCCGACCGCGGCCGTGCTCGGCGTGCTCGACGTCACGGCGGACCCCGAGACGCCCGACCTGTTCCACGCCCGGAGCCTCGCCCAGCCCGGCGGACGCGTGTTCGGCGGCCAGGTGCTGGCCCAGGCCCTGCTCGCGGCGGGCCGCACCGTGCCCGCCGACCGCCTGCCGCACTCGCTGCACGGCTACTTCCTGCGCCCGGGCGACGTGCGCAAGCCGATCGCGCTGACGGTCGAGCGCCTGCGCGACGGGCGCTCGTTCACCGCACGCCGCACGCACGCGCTGCAGGACGGCCAGCCGATCCTCTCGATGATCGCGTCCTTCCAGGAGGACCAGCCCGGCGTCGCGTACGCCGAGGAGATGCCGGCGGACGTGCCCGCCCCCGAGGACGTCGTCTCGGCGCTCGACCAGCTCGAGGGCATCGACCACCCCGTCGCGAAGTTCTGGACGCAGGAGGCCGCGTTCGACGTGCGGCACGTCGGCGGCTCGCTGTACCTGGGCGCCGACCCGGAGCCGGGCCTCGGCCGGCAGATGGTGTGGATGCGCTCGCGCACGCCGCTGCCCGGCGGCCAGCTGCTCCACCGCGCGCTGCTGGCGTACGCGTGCGACCAGGTCATGCTCGAGCCGGTGCTGCGGCGCACCGGCCGGTCCTGGGCCGCCCCCGGGCTGGCGATGGCGAGCCTGGACCACGCCATGTGGTGGCACCGCGACGTGCGCGTCGACGACTGGCTGCTCTACGTGCAGTCGACGCCGAGCGCTCAGGGCGGGCGCGGCCTCGGCGCCGCACGCGTCTTCACGCGCGACGGGACCCTCGTCGCGTCCGTGGCCCAGGAGGGCATGGTGCGCCTGCCGGGGTGACGCCCGGCACGGCAAGGACGGGGCCGCGGTCCGCGCTCGGCGAGCGCCCCGGCACCGCCCGGGTGAGACTCCCGCCATGGTCCGGCTCCGACGTGTGCGCATCGACCAGCCCGGCTGGACGCGGCGACGGGCGGGCCGCGGCTTCGTCTACCTCGACCTCGACCGCCGGCGCATCGACGACCCCGAGCACCTCGAGCGGGTGTCGACGCTCGCGATCCCGCCGGCCTGGAAGGACGTGTGGATCTGCCCGTGGCCGAACGGGCACATCCAGGCCGCCGGCTTCGACGACGCGCAGCGCCGCCAGTACCTGTACCACCAGCAGTGGCACACGCGGCGGGCGCGGCTCAAGCACGACCACGTGCTCGACGTCGCGCGGCGCCTGCCAGGTGCCCGGCGGCGCGTGCAGGCCGACCTCGCGCTCGACGGCATGCCGCGGGACAAGGCGCTCGCGCTGGCGTTCCGGCTGCTCGACCGCGCGTACCTGCGCGTCGGCGGCGAGGGGTACGCACGCCGCAACGGGTCGTTCGGGCTCGCGACGCTGCGCCGCGACCACGTGCAGGTGCTCGCGCCCGCGCACGACGCGGACCCCGGCGCCGTGCACCTCGTCTTCCCGGCCAAGTCGGGGCAGGTGCGCGACACGATCGTCGAGGACGAGGTCGTCGCCGCGCTGTGCCGCACGCTGCTGCGCCGCCGCGACCCGAGCCCCGAGCTGCTCGCGTGGCGCGACGACGCCGGCTGGCACGACGTCACGAGCAGCGACGTCGCCGGGTACGTGAAGGACCGGCTCGGGGACGCCTCGCCGAAGGACTTCCGCACGTGGCACGCCACCGTGCTCGCCGCCCGCGGGTTCGCGCAGGCCGGGCCGACGCCCGCGAGCGACCGCGGCCGGCGGCGCGTGGTGGCGTCCGTGGTGAAGGCGGTGTCGGAGGAGCTGGGCAACACGCCGGCGGTGGCCCGCTCGTCGTACGTGGACCCGCGGGTGATCGAGCTGTGGGAGCGCGGGGAGACGATCGCCCCGACGCGGTCGCAGGCGGTCGCCGAGAAGCGGACGCTCGCCATGCTCGCGCCCTGACGCCGGCCCGGGCGGACGGTCCGCGCGCCGGCGCGCGCCCACGGCCGGTGCGCACCGGGCACCGACGGCTCCGGGTGCGGCCCCCGGGCCGCGGCCGCAGACTGCCCGGGTGAGGCGAGACGACGACGTTCCCGAGCCCGGCCGCGCCGCCGAGCCCGGGCTCGCCCCCGAGCCCGTCGCCCGCTCGCTCAGCGGGCTCGTGCCCGGGCCGGGTCCCGACGGCAGGCCGCGGCCCGACGCGCCGCTCGTCGCGGTCACCGGGGTCACGGGGTACGTCGGCGGCCGGCTCGTGCCCGAGCTGCTGGCGGCCGGGTACCGCGTCCGGGCGGTCGCCCGCCACCCCGACCGGCTGCGCGGACGCCCGTGGTTCGGCGACGTCGAGGCCGTCGAGGGCGACGCCTCCGACCTCGACGGCATCCGCGCCGCGCTCGACGGCGCCGACGTCGCGTACTACCTCATCCACTCCCTCGGTTCCGGGAGCTCGTTCGAGCAACGGGATCGCCGCACGGCGCTGACGTTCGCGCAGGCGGCGCGCGAGGCCGGGGTCGGGCGGGTCGTCTACCTCGGCGGCCTGTACCCGGAGGGCGAGGAGCTCTCGCCGCACCTGGCCTCGCGCACGGAGGTGGGCGAGATCCTCCTCGCGTCCGGCGTGCCGACCACCGTGCTGCGGGCGGCCGTGGTCCTCGGGTCGGGGTCGGCGTCGTTCGAGATGATGCGCTACCTCACCGAGCGCCTCCCCGCGATGACGGTGCCGACGTGGGTCGACAACCGCATCCAGCCGATCGCGATCCGGGACGTCCTCCGCTACCTCGTCGGGTCCGCGGCGATGCCCGCGGACGTGTCGCGTGCGTTCGACATCGGCGGGCCGGACGTGCTGACGTACCGGCAGATGATGCAGCGGTACGCGGCGATCGCGGACCTGCCGCGGCGCGTCATCGTCGGCGTGCCCGTGCTGAGCCCGCGCCTGTCGAGCCACTGGGTGTCGCTCGTGACGCCCGTGCCCGGCGGGCTCGCGCGGCCGCTCGTCGAGTCCCTCGTGCACGAGGTCGTGTGCGACGAGCACGACATCGCCCGGTACGTCCCCGACCCGCCCGACGGGCTGATCGGGTTCGACCGCGCCGTGCGGCTCGCGCTCGCCCGGATCCAGGGGGCAGGCGTCACGACCCGGTGGTCGTCGGCCGCCGTGCCGGGCGCACCCAGCGACCCGCTGCCGTCCGACCCGGACTGGGCGGGCGGCTCGCTCCACGTCGACGAGCGGCGCGTCGACGTCGACGCCTCCCCCGCCGCGCTGTGGCGGGTGATCGAGGCGGTCGGGGGCGAGCGCGGCTGGTTCTCGTGGTCGCTCGCGTGGCGCGTGCGTGGCCTCCTCGACCGGATCGTGGGCGGGCCGGGCCTGCGCCGCGGGCGGCGCGACCCCAGCCGGCTGGTGCTGGACGACGCCGTCGACTTCTGGCGGGTCGAGGCGCTCGAGCCGGGGCGCCTGCTGCGCCTGCGCGCGGAGATGCGGCTGCCCGGGCTGGCGTGGCTCGAGCTGCGGGTGGAGCCGACGGAGCGGACGGGCGACGCCGGTGGTGGCGATGTCGATGCCGCGGCGGACGCAACGGACGCGGGCGACGCGGCGGACGCGGGGACGGCCGGCGACCCCGCGACGCGGCCGCCGACCGTGTTCGCGCAGCGCGCGCTCTTCCACCCGCACGGCCTCGCGGGCCAGCTCTACTGGTGGGCGGTGTACCCGTTCCACGGCATCGTCTTCGGCGGCATGCAGCGCAACATCGCGCGCGCCGCCGAGACCGCCGAGCGCGCCCGCACCGACGTGCCGCGGACCGCCGACCGCCGGCGCTGACCGCGGGCGCCGACCGGGGCCGGTGACCGGCGGCGATGACCGGCGGCGATGACCGGCGGCGATGAAGCTCCGGCGACCGGTCCGCGGGCCGCCGCGCGGCCCGGCACACCCGCGCGCCTCAGCGGCGACGGCGCAGCTGCACGGGCTCCTCGACGAACGGCTCCCAGGCCGTCCGCTGCTCCGCGGCGATGCGCTGCGGCGCACCGGTGGCGGCGTCGACCAGGACGAGCGTCGTCACGGCCCGTGCGTAGGGCGCCGACGCGTCGGCCGCGGCCGGTGCGTCCCGCACCTCGTAGCAGACGTCGAGGGATGCGCCGCCGAGGTGGCCGATCCACATCTCCACGACCACCGGCGACCGGCGGTAGCCGAGCGGGCGGACGTACTCGATCTCCTGGCGGGCGACGAGCGTGGCGAGACCCGTGCCGGGACCGGCGTCGAGCACGGCGGTGGGCCACGCGCCGTCGGGGCGGGTGCCGTCCGGGCCCGCGGGGTGGCTCCAGAAGGCCTCGATGCGCGCCTCCTCGAGCAGCCGCAGCATCTCGACGTTGTTCACGTGGCCGTACGCGTCCATGTCCGACCAGCGCAGCTGCACCGGTACCTCGAGCCGAGCCATCCGCGTCCTCTCCTCGGCACCCTCGTGCCGGCCGGCGGCGCCCCGTCGGTCGGTGCGCCGTGCGTGCATGGTGCATCGCCGTGCCGCCGGGGCTGCCTCCGGGGCTGTCGCCCCCTCGCGGATCGACCCGTCGGCACCCCGCCCTCAGCGTCGCCGGCGCGTCCCGTCCCCGGCCGCCCGACGCGCCAGGTCGCGGCACGAGCGCCACCGGGCGAGCTCCGTGGTGACCGGGTCGACGACGCGCACGGTGGCGACCCGCGCCACCGACGCGCGCAACCGCCGCCGGGCCCGTGCCGACTGGCGGCGGCCCTCGGCCCACGCGCCGACCGTGCCCAGCAGCGTCAGCAGCAGACCGAGCGCGAGCCCGCCCACCACGAGCGCCGTCGGCGCGGGCAGGGGCCCCCACTCGGGCGTGGTCGGCTCCGGCAGGCGCAGGTACGCCGTGCCCGCGAGCACGCCGAGCCAGACGAGCCCGCCGACGAGCGCGACCACGCCGGCCCACTGCAGCACGTCGACGGTGCGGGCCCACCACGGCGCCCGCGCGGGCAGCAGGGTCGTCGAGGCGACGGCCACGTCGAGGTCGTCGGCCAGTCCGCCCGTGCGCACGTCGGCGCGCACCGCGAGCACCCACGCGTCCGGCAGGCCCGTCGTCGCCTCGTCGAGCCAGCCACGCACGGCGTTCGCGGCCTGGGCCTGCACCTGCGGACCGGCCGGGGGCAGCGACGTACGGTCGGCGGCGTCGCCGTCACGCGCGCCGGGCTGCAGGTGCAGGCGACGCAGCGGGTCGGGTCGCACGCGCCCGAGGGCGCGCAGCGGCGGCCAGCCGGTCCGCGCGCGCACGCGGCGGGCGGCGGACCGACGCACCGCGTCGACGACGGTCGGCACGCCGGCTGCGTGCTCGAGCGCGGTGACGAGCCGGTCGGCGGGGGGCACGTCGCGCCGCACGTCGGCGCCGCCGTCGAGCGCGGCGGCGACCGCGGACCCGATGCGGGAGACGTCGGCACGCAGGCGGTCGGCCGCCGCGCGGCGCCGCTCCGCCGCGCGCGCGAGCAGGGCGCGGAGCTCGTCCACGCCCTCCCCCGTGCGCGCGCTGACGGGCACGACGGGCACGTCGTCGAGGCCGTCCTGCACCGCGAGCCGCCGCACGTCGTCCCGCCACGCGACACGCTCGCCGGGCGCGAGGCGGTCCGCCTGGTTGAGGGCGAGCACCATGACGGCCGCGTGGCCGGAGAGCGGTCGCAGGTACCGCTCGTGCAGCACCGCGTCGGCGTACTTCTGCGGGTCGAGCACCCACACGAGCAGGTCGGCGCGTTCGTAGAGGCGCTCGGCCGTGGCGCGGTGCTCGACGACGACCGAGTCGTGGTCCGGCAGGTCGAGCAGCACGAGCCCGGTCGGCAGGCCGCGTGCCGTGGGGTTGTCGGCCGGGAGCGCGTGCCGGTCCCCCACCTCGAGCCAGTCGAGCAGCGCGTGCACGTCCTCGTCCGTCGCGACCGCCGCGAGGGGCCGCGACGTCGTCGGGCGCAGCGTGCCCGGGCGGGCGACGTCCGCGCCCGCGAGGGCGTTGAACAGCGACGACTTGCCGGACCCGGTCGCCCCCGCGAGCGCCACGACGGTGGTCGACGGCGCCAGCGCCAGGCGTTCGCGGACGTGCGCTACGACGCGCGCCCCCTCGGCTGCGAGCGCGGGGTCGAGCCGGTGCCCGGCCGTGCGCAACAGCCCGTCGAGGGCGTCGGTCCGCTCCGCCAGGTCGTCCGGGCGGCTCACCGGGCGTCCTCGTCGCGGCCCGTGACGCGGCGCCACCAGCCCCGCAGCCCACCCGCGGCGGGTGCCTCGGCCGGCGACGGACCGTCCGGGCGGGCACCCGGGCGGCGCGCGCCCACGCCCCGGAGGGCGCCGGTGCGTGCCGGCGAGGCGTCGTCGCCGTGTCCCGGCGCGGGCGAGCCGGCGGCGCCGTCGGCCCCGGGCACGGTGGACGGCGTGTCGAGCACGGGGACGGCGGCGACCCGCGCCGCCGCCGCGCGCACGCCCGCACCACCGGCGTCGGCCGTGCCGAGCGCGTCGAGCTGGGCGGTGAAGCGTGCGGCCTCGGCGTCGAGCACGCCGTGCACGCGGGCGAGCAGGCGCTCGTGCGCGCTCTGCGTGAGCCGCCGCACGGCGTCGTCGCCGAACACCGCCTCCAGCAGGCGCTGCGCGAGCACGGCCGTGCCGCCCGCGATGCCCAGCTCCGCGCCGGTCAGCCCGCCCGTGGAGGCGAACACCGCGAGCATGAGCGCCGCGCCGAGCCCGTTGACGCCGAAGGACAGCGCGCGCGCCTGCGTGCGCCGGTCGGCGCCCTCGTCGGCGACGAGCGCGAGCACGTCGTCCTGCCAGGCCCGGACCTGTGCGGCGATCTCCTCGCGCAGCCGGGCCGACGACCGCGACAGCGCCAGGCCGTCGAGCAGCGCGGCACCGCCGGGGTCGGACCGCCACGCGGCGTACGCGCGCTCGGCGGCCTGCTCGGCGGCGTCGAGGACGACCGCGTCGAGGCTGCGCCCGATGGCGTCGGCCAGTGCCGGCTCCTCTGCACGGCGTCCGCGCACGGCGGACGTGAGCCGGTCGCGCCAGCGCGCGACGCGCTCCTCGACGGACCGCATGAACTCGCCCGTGCCGACGACGTCCTGCCACCGGGCCAGGACCTCCCCGCGCAGCAAGCGCCCGTCCGACGTCGCGCGCTCCACGTCGACGAGGGCCGCGCCGTAGGCCGTCCGGACGGCGGCCCGCAGGCGCGCGTCGGCGGCCTCCTGCGCGTCCGCCGCGTCGGCGACCAGGCCGGCCCGGACGACGAGGTCCGCCACGAGCCCGTCGCGCGTGCGCTCGACGACCCCGCGCCGTGCGGCGGGGTCGGCGGCCAGGCGCGTCAGCCACTCCGCGACCGGAGCCACGGCCCACCCCGGCAGCAGCCCGTCCTCGGGCTCCACCTCGGGCACGACCAGGACGGGCGTCCCCCCGAGCCCGTGCTCGGCGAGCATCGCCGTCAGGTGCGTCCGGACGGCGTCCTCCTCGCCCGGGTCGACGCGGTCGAGCACGAGCGCGAGCTCGACGCGGCGCTGCGCGGCCGTGGCGAGCAGCTCCCAGGGCACCGCGTCGGCGTAGCGGGCGGCCGTGGTCACGAAGAGCCAGAGGTCCGCCGCGCCCAGGAGCTGGCGGGCCAACGCCCGGTTCTCGTCGACCACGGAGTCGATGTCGGGCGCGTCGAGCAGGGCGAGGCCCTGCGGCACGGCGTCGCTGGCCACCAGCCGCAGGCCGGCGTGACCGGCCGCCGTCCCCGTGGTGTCCGGCGTACCCCCGTCCACGGCACGGCTGGTCCCGCGGTCCGCGACGAGCCGGGCGAGCCCGGGCAGGACGCGGTCCGTGGTGAACCAGCGGCCGTCCAGCGGGTGGTGCACGAGGACCGGCCAGCGCGTCGTCGGGCGCAGCACCCCCGCCGTCGACACCGGTGCCCCGAGCAGCGAGTTCACGAGCGTCGACTTGCCGGCACCGGTGGACCCGCCGAGCACCGCGAGCACGGGAGCCGCCACGGCGCGCAGGCGCGGGAGCAGGTAGTCGTCGAGCTGTTCGACGGCCTGCCGGCGGACCGCGCGCGCCTCGGCGACACCGGTGCCCTCGAGCGGCAGCTCGACCTGACCGAGGCGCAGCCCCAGCAGCTCGAGCGCCTCCACGAGACCCCCGCCGGGCGCGCCGTCCGCGACGCCGGGCACGCCCTCCGCGACGGCCGGCGCACCCGACCGCCCCGCCGGACCGTCGGGGTCCGGCAGGTCGGGGCGGCCGGGCGCGTCGTCGCTCATGGTCGTGTCCTCAGTCCCGGCGCAGCTTGCGGTAGGTCACGCGGTGCGGGCGCGCCGCGTCGGCGCCGAGGCGCTGGACCTTGTTCTCCTCGTAGGCGGCGAAGTTGCCCTCGAACCAGTACCAGCTCGCGGGGTCCTCCTCCGTGCCCTCGTACGCGAGGATGTGCGTCGCGACGCGGTCGAGGAACCACCGGTCGTGGGAGACCACGACGGCGCAGCCCGGGAACTCGAGCAGCGCGTTCTCGAGGGAGCCGAGCGTCTCGACGTCGAGGTCGTTGGTCGGCTCGTCGAGCAGCAGCAGGTTGCCGCCCTGCTTGAGCGTGAGCGCGAGGTTGAGGCGGTTGCGCTCACCGCCGGACAGCACGCCTGCGGGCTTCTGCTGGTCGGGGCCCTTGAAGCCGAACGCGGCGACGTACGCGCGCGACGGCATCTCGACGTTGCCGACCTTGAGGAAGTCGAGCCCGTCGGACACGACCTCCCACAGCGTCTTCTTCGGGTCGATCCCGCCGCGGCTCTGGTCGACGTAGGAGATGGACACCGTCTCGCCGACCTTGAGGTCGCCGCCGTCGAGCGGCTCGAGCCCGACGATCGTCTTGAACAGGGTCGTCTTGCCGACGCCGTTGGGGCCGATGACGCCGACGATGCCGTTGCGGGGCAGCGTGAACGACAGCCCGTCGATGAGCGTCCGCCCGTCGAAGCCCTTCTGCAGGTCCTTCGCCTCGAGGACGATCGAGCCCAGGCGCGGGCCCGGCGGGATCTGGATCTCCTCGAAGTCGAGCTTGCGCGTGCGGTCCGCCTCGGCGGCCATCTCCTCGTAGCGCGCGAGACGCGACTTCGACTTGGTCTGGCGGCCCTTGGCGTTGGACCGGACCCACTCGAGCTCGTCCTTGAGGCGCTTGGCGAGCTTGGCGTCCTTCTTGCCCTGGACCGCCAGGCGCTCCTGCTTCTTCTCCAGGTACGTGGAGTAGTTGCCCTCGTACGGGTAGAGACGGCCGCGGTCGACCTCGCAGATCCACTCCGCGACGTGGTCGAGGAAGTACCGGTCGTGGGTGACCGCGAGGATGGCACCGGGGTACTGCTGCAGGTGCTGCTCGAGCCACAGCACGGACTCGGCGTCCAGGTGGTTGGTCGGCTCGTCGAGCAGCAGCAGGTCGGGCTTCTCGAGCAGGAGCTTGCACAGCGCCACCCGGCGGCGCTCACCACCGGACAGGACGTTGACGTCGGCGTCCGGCGGCGGGCAGCGCAGCGCGTCCATCGCCTGCTCGAGCTGCGCGTCGAGGTCCCACGCGTCGGCGGCGTCGATCGCCTCCTGGAGCTGGCCCATCTCGGCCAGCAGCGCGTCGAAGTCCGCGTCGGGCTCGGCCATGAGGGCCGAGATCTCGTTGTAGCGGTCGAGCTTGCCCTTGATCTCGGCGACGCCCTCCTCGACGTTGCCGAGGACGGTCTTGTCGTCGTTCAGGGGCGGCTCCTGCTGGAGGATGCCGACCGTGTAGCCGGGCGACAGGCGCGCCTCGCCGTTGGACGGCTGGTCGAGCCCGGCCATGATCTTGAGGATCGTCGACTTGCCTGCGCCGTTAGGGCCGACGACGCCGATCTTGGCGCCGGGCAGGAAGTTCAGGGAGACGTCGTCGAGGATGACCTTGTCGCCGTGCGCCTTGCGCGCCTTGTACATGGAGTAGATGAACTCAGCCACTGACTGCTCGTCCGCCTCGGGTCGCTTTCGGTGGGGACGCCGCCGGTCGGGGCGCGCGGTGCCGGGCCGGGCGGTGCACCCGACCGGTCGCGCGCGCCGACCTGCGGCGCGTTCGTTGCCGATCCACCAGCCTAGGCGATCACCCGCGTCCGACCAGCGCGAGACCGGCCCCGGTCTCGCGCGGGGCCGGTGCGTCCGCCGCGCCGGGGTCGTCCGGCGTGCCGGTCCCCTCCCCGGGGGCCGCGTCGTCGTGCAGGTCCACGGGTGCCTGCGCCCACGGGTCGTCCGCGATCGCCTCGCCGGCGTGCACGTCTCCGGCGTGGTCGTCGCCCGCGTGCTCCTCACCCGCGCGCCCGGTGGTCCCCGCGGCCGCGGCACCGCCGCCGACGCGCGCCGTGCCGCCGCGCGTGCTGCGCGCGAACGCCGTCGAGCCGAACACGAGGTCGTGCCCGAGCGCGACGGCCTCGAGCACGAGCTCGGTCCGCGGGCCGTCGGGCGACGTCCACTCCGACGTGCCGACCCTGCCGACGACCACCACCGGGTCCCCCTTGTGCAGGGACCGCGCGACGTTGTCCGCCACCTGCCGCCACGCCTTCACGGTCCACCAGACCGTCGGACCGTCGCGGTAGGTGCCGGTGTCGCGGTCGTGGACCCGCCGCGTCGACGCGAGCCGGAACTGCGCGTACGGGGTCCCGCCGCCGTCGAGGTGGTAGGCCCGCACGTCGGAGCCGACCCAGCCGACGACCGTCACGTCCTGGGTGTGTGCGCCCATGAGCTGTCCTGTCTGCCGTGGCCCCGCGAGCGGCGGGGCGTGTGGCGACATCGTGCGGTCGCCGGGCCCCGCGGCCGGTGGCCCCGTCGCGCCCTCGTGGACCGGCCGGGCGACGTCAGGGGCTGGGGTCTGCTCAGCGCGTCGCGGGTGCCCCGGCCGCCTGCGCGACGAGCTCGCGCACGCGGCGGTGCTCGGCCAGCACGTCCTGCGTGGGCGCGAGCAGACGCGCACGGGCGACCGACTCGATCGCCGACCGTCCCTCCGCGAGCACCCGCTCGGCGCGCTGGGCCGCGGACCGGCGCCGCGCCGCCGACGCGAGGAGCCCCACGACGAGCGCGGCACCGAGCAGCGCGGCGACGACGACGCCGGGCGGCACCCACCCCGGGTCCGCCCCCAGGGCGTCGGCGACGACGAGACCGGCGCCCACCAGCCCGAGGACCCCCAGGACGACCGCGAGCACCGACAGCACGCGTGCGACCGGCGACGCCCGCGCCGTCACCGTGACGTGCGTGAGCGCGTCGGTGACGGCGAGCCGCAGCTCCGGAGTCGTCGCCACCCGGTGGCGCAGGTCGTCGGCCCAGCGGGACGGCAGGCCCTGCGTCACGCTCGTCAGCCAGGCCGAGCGTGCGAGACCCACGCCGTCGCCGTGCACGTCGCCCAGGCGCGGGGGGCGGGAACTGCCGCCCCGCACGACCGCGGCGACCGCCGCCGCGACGGCGGGCAGCCCGGCTGCCGACGCGAGCTTGTCCACGACCGTCCCCAGGGCGAGCTGCGACGGCGCGGGCTCGCGCGTGCCGACCTGCGTGGCCGCGAGACGGGCCGCCTGCGCCACCTCCGCGTCGGCGTGCGCGGCCGCCACGGACCGGCGAGCGACGGCGTCCGCGAGGGCGTCCCGCAGGTCGGCCACGCCGTCGCCGGTCGTCGCGGACACGCCGTGCACCCGCACGTCCGGCAGGCCGTCCTCCGCCAGCAGGCGGTGCACGTCGGCGAGCAGCTCGCCGCGGACCTCGGGCGCGACCGTGTCGACCTGGTTCATCACGAGCAGCATGGAGGCGTCGCGACCGGCGAGGTGGCGCAGGTAGCCGGAGTGCAGCGCGTCGTCGGCGTACTTCTGCGGGTCGACCACCCACACCAGCAGGTCGACCTGCGGCAGCACGCGGTCGACGACCTCGCGGTGCTCGGGCGCGATGGAGTCGTGGTCGGGCAGGTCCAGGAGCACGAGGCCGCGCAGCGCCGCCTCGTGGTCGGCGTCGAGGACGCTCTCCCGCTCGATGCGGTTCTCGACGTCGACCCCGAGCCAGTCGAGCAGCGCGTCGCCGTCCGCGCCCCAGACGCACGCGGTGACGCGCGACGTCGTGGGACGGCGCACGCCGACGTCCGCGAACCGCAGGCCGCTCACCGCGTTGAACAGGCTCGACTTGCCGGAGCCCGTGCCGCCGACGAGCGCCACGACCGTGTGGTCGACGCCGATGACCAGCCGGTCGCGCACGCGGTCGACCGCGGCGCCGACGGATGCGACGACGTCCGGGTCGGCCCGCTCGCCGCTGATCGTCAGCGCCCCCTCGAGGGCGTCGACCCGCGCGGTGAGCGCCGCGGTGTCCGCGCCGCGCACGGCCGCGTCGAGGTGGTGCCGGCCCCGCGCGCCGGGGGCCGCCGCGGTCACCTCGGCCGCGTCGGGCCCCGGGTCGTCGCCGACCATCTCCGGCTCGGCGTCGGCCGCCACGCGGGCCGCGGGGTCGGTCCGCACCGCGGCCGGCAGGACCGCGGGGACGGGCGCCGGGACGGAGGGCGGTGTGACGTCGTCGGTGCTCATGTCAGCCCCTTGAGGACGGCGAGCCGCAGCCGCAGGCGCGAGGACGCGTCGGCGGCGAGGTCGGGATCGGCGAGCGCCGCGTCGGCGCCGGCGCGCTCGACGTCCACCTGGGCCCGGGCCCGGCGCACGAGGTCGGCGCGGAGGTCCTCGACGAGGGCGTCCGCGGCGTCGGGCACCAGCGTGCGCAGCGCCTCGTGGGCCTCGTCGAGCCCGGCCGCCGCGGCGAGCGCGAGCGCCGCCAGCCCGTCCTCCCCCACCGCGCGCGTGACGTCGCGCCGGCGGGCCGCGACGGCGTCGTCCGGCGCGGCGGCGGCCAGCGCCGCCCGGGCGGCACGGGACCCTTCCGCGGTCCAGGCGCGCGCGGCGCGTTCGGCCGCGGCGACGCGGGCCTGGTCGCCGGCCCCCCAGCGCACGACCAGCGACGGCCCGCCCGCCGGCGCGCCCGGGCCCGTGAGGGTCGCCCGCAGGGAGTCCTCCGCGCGGCCCCCGACGGCGACGAGCACGGCGGCCGCCGACTCGGTCAGCTCGCCGAGCAAGGGCTCGACCGCCACCGCCCGGGTGCGCGCGAGGCGCGCACCACCGCGGACCCGGCCCGAGCGGCGCACGAGCCTCGCGAACGGCCCGCCCCGCGCGGTCAGCTCCGCCCACCGCGCGCGGACGGCACCGTCGGCGACCGCACCGGCGCGGACGGTCGCCTCCGCCTCGCTGCGCGGGCCGTCGACGGCGTCGTCGAGGGCGCGCGCGATGCCGGCCGCCGCGTCCGCCTGGTCCTGCACGGCGTCGGCCAGCTCGTCGACCCACGGGCGCAGCGCCGCGAGCGCCCCGCGCAGCGTGCGGCCGACGACCGTGCGCGCGCGGTCCGGCCCCGCCAGCATCGTCAGCCAGCGCAGCACGGGCGCCACGACGCGCTGCTCGAGCAGCCCCTCGTGCGGCCCGACGTCGGGGATGACGAACAGCGGGGAGCCGGCCAGGCCGTGCGCGCGGAGCCGGTCCAGCAGGTCGCCGCGCACCGTCGGCAGGCTCGCCGGGGGCACGCGGTTGAGGACCATCGCGATCGACGTCGAGCGCTCCACGGCCGCCTCGAGCACGCGCCACGGCAGGGCGTCCCCGTACCGGGCGGCGGTCGTGACGAAGAGCCAGAGGTCGGCGGCCTCCAGGAGGCGGTGCGCCGACTCGCGGTTGGACTCCAGCACCGAGTCGAGGTCGGGCGCGTCCAGCAGGGCGATGCCGCGCGGCACGGAGTCGGCGGCGACGGCCTCGACGCTGTCGAGCACCGGGTGGTGCGACAGCAGGTCGGCGTCGAGCGGGTGGTGCACGAGGACCGGCTCGCGTGTCGTCGGCCGCAGGACGCCGGCGGCGCTCACCTCGCGCCCCACGAGGGAGTTGACGAGCGTCGACTTGCCGGCGCCGGTCGAGCCGGCGACGACCACGACCGCCGGTGCGGACAGCTCGGTGAGCCGTGGCACGAGGTGCTCGCCGAGCTGGTCGACCAGCCGTGCCCGCGACGCCCGCGCCTGCTCGATGCCGTCGAGCTCCAGCGGGAACGACGTCGCCTCGACGTCCCGCCGCAGGTCACGCACCGCGTCGAGCAGGGACGTCTGTGCCAGCGGACGCACGAGGACGTCGGCGGCCGCGCTCGCGCCGGCCGCGGGCACGCCTGCGTGGCGCCCCGGCGTGGGCGCGGACGTCCGGGCTGGCACGAAGCCGGGCTGGGCGCTCACGCGCCCATTGTCGCCTCCCTGCGATGACCAGGCCAAACGCGGCACGCGGGTGACGTGCCACGAGTCCGTCCCGGTCGACCCGCCGGGCCGCTCCCCGGGGCGGGCGCAGGTGGCGCCACTAGGCTGGCCGGGTCCGCCCCCGTAGCTCAACGGATAGAGCAACGGCCTTCTAATCCGTCGGTTGCAGGTTCGAGTCCTGCCGGGGGCGCCACTCCCCTTCCGTGCGCACCCGCGCGGCGCCGCGCGGGACCGCGCCCCGGGGCCGGGCGCGCCACGCGTGCCGACGAGAACCCGCCCCGGGCCCCGATCCCCCTGCCGCCGCCGGCCGGCCGGACAAATGCGGTGACACGGTGCGTCGGCGCTGGTGGGATGGCTCCACCGACCCATCGAGCGACCACCCCGTGACCCGGGGTGCGCCGCCGCACGCCCAGGAGGCACCACCATGCACCCGCTCAGCACCTACGACGTCGTCCGCTCCGACCACCGGCTGCGGCTCACCGCGTCGGCGAGGCTCCGTACCCGCGCGCAGCGCCGCGCGTCACGCCGGACGGACGCCTCCGGTCGCCCGCCCGAACGGCCGCAGTCCCGCCCGGTGCCCGTGCCGGTGCACGCGCACGGCTGGACGCTGACGTCCTGACCGCCGCCGTGCACCTGACGGCCACGACACCAGCGCCCCACCGAACCAGCGCCCCACCGAACCGGCCCGACGGCCCCTGCTCCCGCTCTCCCGGGACGGGGGCCGTCGTCGTGCGGGCGCCCACCAGGGCCGGCAGACGCCCTGCGCGCGCCGCGCGATCACCCGTCCACGCGGGCTGCCCGGCCACCCGGCCGTGCCACCATGGCGCCCATGAGCCCGTCCGCCCGCCGTCGCGACGCCACGTCAGCGGGCACGCCGGACGAGCCGGCCGGTCGGACGACGGGGCGCGTCTGATGGGTCGGCACGCCGGCGGCGCCCAGCCGACCCCGCCGTGGCCCCGCCGCCTCGGCGCGGCCGCCCTGCGCTGGGGTGGTCGCCTCCTGCTCGGGGTCGTGGCGGCCGGGGTCGTCCTGCTCGCCCTGCGCTGGACCGGCGTCACCGGGACCTCGGCGCGCGCACTGGCCGCGGCCGCCGGCCTGCTCGTCGTCGTCGCCGCGGCCCTCGCCGCGACCGTTCCGCCGGCCGCCGCTCCCCCGACCCGCCCCGACTCCATCGACGGCCCGGCGCACGGTCCAGGGTCGCGCGGTCGCTGACGCGGCAGCCCTACGCTGTCGGGCGTGAGTACCGCAGGGACGTCCCCGAGCAGCGACCGCGCCGACACCGCGTCGCCCACCGCACCGGCGCCGGCCGGCAGCCAGAGCAGCAACGACCGCATCGTGTGGGTCGACTGCGAGATGACCGGCCTCGACCTCGAGCACGACGCGCTCGTCGAGGTCGCCGCCGTCGTCACCGACTCCGAGCTGCGGGTCCTCGGCGACGGCGTCGACGTCGTCATCGCGCCCCCGCCCGCGGCCCTGGAGCAGATGGGCGAGTTCGTCCGCAGCATGCACACGACGTCCGGGCTGCTCCCGGCGCTCGAGCACGGCGTGACGCTCGAGGAGGCGCAGGAGCAGGTCCTCGCGTACGTGCGGCAGTGGGTGCCCGAGCCGGGCAAGGCACCGCTCGCGGGCAACTCGGTGGGCACCGACAAGACGTTCCTCGACCGTGACATGCCCGAGCTGGTGGGCCACCTGCACTACCGGGTCGTCGACGTGTCCTCGATCAAGGAGCTGGCCCGCCGCTGGTACCCGCGCGTGTACTTCGCGGCGCCGGAGAAGAACGGGGGCCACCGTGCCCTCGCCGACATCCTCGAGAGCATCGACGAGCTGCGGTACTACCGCGCGGCGCTGATGCCGGCGGGCGCGGGGCCGGACTCGGCGACCGCCCGCCGCGCGGCCGCCGAGGTCGTCGCGACGAGCGTCAAGCGGGGCGTCCTCGCCGAGTGAGTCCGGGAGGTCGGTGCCCGCGGAGCGATCCACGGGCACCGACGTCCTGCGACGACGCGTCCTGCGACGACGCATGCCCGGAACGACGCGTCCCGGGAACGACGCAGGGCGCCGGCCTGAGGCCGACGCCCTGCGAGAGGGTGGCTAACGGGACTTGAACCCGCGACCCCCTGGACCACAACCAGGTGCTCTACCAGGCTGAGCTATAGCCACCACGTCGGGCACGCGAACGCGCCCCGGCCCGCCGCTGACGCGGTGGGCCGTCAGAAAGTGTAGCGGAGCAGAACCGGCCTCCGGACACGCCCGGCCCACCGCCCACCGTGGGCGCCGTCACAGCCGCGCCGCGACCGCCTCCGCGAAGCGCTCCACGGCACCCTCCGCCTGGTCGAAGAACAGCGACGGCTCCGTGAGCTCGACCTCCAGCACCACGGGCTCTCCCGCGTCGTCGGGGATGAGGTCGACGCGCGTGTAGAGCAGCGGTGCCCGGTCCGGGAAGATCTCCGCGATCGCGGCGACGGCCCGGTCGGCCAGCGCACGCTCGGCGTCCGTGGCGTCCCGCGGCGTCATGGCCTCGTCGCGGTACAGCACGCCCTCGGCGTCGGCCGCCCGGTACGGCCCCTCGAGGAGCGGCCCCTTGCGGACCGAGTGGCTGAACTCCCCGTCGACGTACACCAGCGCGGTCTCACCCTCGGTGTCGACCCGGGTGAGGTAGCGCTGCAGCATCACGTGCCGGCCCACGGCGAGCAGGTTCTTGGCGTGCGTGATGGCGAGCGAGCGGGACGGCGTGACGCCCGCGTCGTAGCGCCCCGTGTCGCGCGAGCCCGCACTGACCGTGGGCTTGATGACGAAGTCGCCGAACGCGGGGAACCGCGTGTGGATCGCCCGCGAGTTGAGCTGCCGCTCGGGGTCGAGCCAGATGGTCGGCACGATCGGGATGCCGCGCTGCTCGAGGTCGCGCAGGTACGTCTTGTCGATGTTCCACGCCACCACGTCGGACGGGTTGATCAGCGTGGACGTGCGCTCGACGCGCCGCGTCCACTCGATGAACTGCGCGGGGCGGTCCGTGTAGTCCCACGTCGAGCGGATGAGCACGTGCGGGTAGGCCCCCCAGTCGACGGTCGGGTCGTCCCAGACGACGACGTCCGACGGCACGCCCCGCGCGCTCAGCGCGGCGCGCAGCGTGTGGTCGTCCGCGTCCAGCTTGGGCAGCTCGGCACAGGTCGCCAGGGCCAGGCGTGCGGTGGGTTCGCTCACGAGGGGCACTGTACCCAGGGCGTGTGACACCGTGGCGCGGCGACGCCCGCGGCGGCGTGCTCGGCGCTCAGCCCGTACCCGCGGCGTCGTCCGTGAGGCGGTGCAGCGCACGGACGACCGACTGGGCGGTGACCGTCCCCACCACGACCCCGTCGTCGACGACCGGCACGGCCGTGAGCGCCGTCCCACGGGCGTCCACCGCGCGCGTCAGCACCGTGACCACGTCCCCCAGCTCCGCGCCGAGCCGGACCGCGTCCGCGCCCAGCCGGACCCCGTCCGCGGTCGGCGCCGCACGGCCGCGCGTGCCCGGCCCGCCCTCGCGGCCGTCGTCCGGGACGGGCTCGAGGTCCGCCCGCTCGAGGCGGCCGAGGGCGAGCAGCCGCGCGACGCGCCCGCGCCCCACCAGGTCCGCCACGGCCGCGGACGCGGGCCGCGCCACGACCTCGAGCGGGGGTGCCACCTGCTCGACGTGGGCGCCGGCGCCCAGCACCACGACGCGGTCCGCCATCCGCACGGCCTCGTCGATGTCGTGGGTCACCATCATCACGGTCGTGCCGAGCTCGCGCTGCAGGCGCAGGAACTCGGTCTGCAGCCGCGCCCGGCCCACGGGGTCGACGGCGCCGAACGGCTCGTCCATGAGCAGCACGGGCGGGTCGGCCGCGAGCGCCCGCGCCACGCCGACGCGCTGCCGCTCGCCGCCCGACAGCTCGTGGGGCCAGCGGCGTGCGTACCGGTCCGGCGCCAGCCCGACGAGCTCCAGCAGCTCGTCGACGCGCCGGCGCGTGCGCCCGCGGTCCCAGCCGAGGAGCCCGGGCACGGTGGCGACGTTCTGCGCGACGGTGCGGTGGGGGAACAGCCCGACGTGCTGGATGACGTAGCCGATGCGGCGCCGCAGCCGGACCGGGTCGGCCCGCGTCACGTCCTCCTCGCCCAGGAGGATGCGGCCCGACGTCGGCTCGACGAGCCGGTTCGCCATGCGCAGGGTGGTCGACTTGCCGCAGCCCGACGGCCCCACGAGGACGAGCATCTCGTGCTCGCCGACCGCGAGGGAGAGGTTGTCGACCGCCACCGAGCCGGCGTACTCCTTGCGGACCGCCTCGAACGTGATGGCCGGCGCCGAGCCGGGCGCCGGCGGCACGGGCACGGCCCCGCCGCCCTCGGTATCCGTCACGGCGAAGGACGCTACTGGTGCCCTCCGACAGCCGCGAACGGACGTCGGCCGCAGCGGCCGGTGCACCGCGAGGACGGTGCGGCGGCACGGCCCCGCCGCGCGCCGCCGGGAGGGCGCCGGAGGATGGCCCGGGGGCGCGTGTCGGACCCTCCCAGTAGCGTCGTCGCGTGTCCCCCGGCCCGGTCGCCACCGCCGTCGCCAACCCGTGGTTCTCGTGGACGTACCTCGAACGCAACGGGCAGGACGTGCTGCGCCATCTGGAGCAGCACGCCGCCCTGACGGCGCAGGCCGTGCTCCTCGCGCTCGCCGTCGCCCTCCCCCTGGCGGCCCTCGCCCACGTGCGGCCGCGCCTGGCGGGCGTCGTGCTCGCGGGCACGGGCGTCCTGTACACCGTCCCGTCCCTGGCGCTGTTCGCCGTCCTCGCGCCGTACACCGGCATCGGCCGCAGGACCGTGCTCATCGGGCTCGTGGTCTACGCGCTGCTCGTGCTCGTGCGCAACGTGCTCGTCGGCCTGCAGGGTGTCGACCCCGCGGTGCGAGACGCGGCGCGCGGCATGGGCTACGGGCGGGTGCGCATGCTGCTCGCGGTCGAGCTCCCGCAGGCGGTGCCGGCGGTGGTCACGGGCCTGCGGCTGGCGACGGTCAGCACCGTCGCGCTCGTGACCGTCGGCGTCGTGGTGGGCTACGGCGGCCTGGGTCAGCTGATGTTCCGCGGCTTCCGCAGCAACTACCGGGCCGAGGTCGTCACCGCGACCGTGCTGTGCCTGCTGCTGGCGCTGGTCGCCGACCTGCTGCTCGCGACGCTGGGGCGCCTGCTCACACCGTGGCACCGGTCGTCGCGCCGGGGGCGCGGCGCGTCCCCGGACGCGTCGGGGCCGACGGCACCCGGGCCGGCGGCCGCGGCCGCCCCGGCCCGTCGGGTGCCCGGAGAGGAGGCGGCGTGGACGTCCTGACCGAGGCCGTGCGCTGGCTGAACGACCCCCTGAACTGGACGGGGCGCCGCGGCGTGCTGGCGCTGACGGTCGACCACCTGCAGGTGTCGGCCGTCGCGGTGCTGATCGCGCTCGTCGTCGCGCTGCCGGTGGGGCTGTGGCTGGGTCACCGCGGGCGCGGTGCGACCGTCGGCGTCGTGGTGGCCAACACGACGCGGGCCCTGCCGACGCTCGCGCTGCTCATGCTGCTGGCGGCCAGCGGGTTCTTCGGGAACACCGCCACGGCCGTCGCGTGCGCCGTGTTCGCGGTCCCGCCGATCCTCGCGAACGCGGTCACCGGCGTCGCGGGCGTGGAGCCGGAGGTGCGCGACGCCGCCCGCGGCATCGGCATGTCCGCCGCGCGGGTGCTGTGGTCCGTCGAGATCCCGAACGCCGTCCCCCTGGTCGCGGCGGGGATCCGCACCGGGGCCGTGCAGGTGCTCGCGACGGTCCCGCTCGCGGCCCTCGTCGGCGGCACGAGCCTGGGCACCGTGGTCGTCACGGGCTTCGGCACCCAGCAGTACGGCCAGGCGCTCGCCGGAGGGCTGCTCGTGGCCGGGCTGTGCCTGCTCGTCGAGGCGCTCCTCGCGCTGGCGCAGCGCGCCGTCACGCCGGCGGGCCTGCGCGCCCGTGAGCGCGCCGGACGCGGTCAGCCGGCCCGCCGCCCCGGCCGCCGCCTCGCACACCGCCCGCGAGCCGCCGCGCTTGCCGGGGGCGCGGGCAGCGGGTCGAATGGGGACGATCACGCGCGGTGAGGCGCCGTGCGCGCCCGACCCGCCCGCAGGGCCGTCCGCGACGGCCGCCGTTCCCGAACGCCTGCGGCCCACCCGACCTGCGACCCCGGGGCCACCGCCCCGCTCGACGCCGACACACACGCCCACCCGCCGACCCGACGACCGGGCGGACGCCCTACCGACAGGAGCACCTCATGCGCACAGCACGGCGCACCCGCACCACCGCGCTCGCCGCGCTCGCCGTCGCGACCCTCGCCGTCGCCGGCTGCGGCGCTCCGGGCTCGGGCGGCGGCGAGGCCGAGCCGTCCGCCACGAGCACCTCCGGTCTCGCCGCCTGCGATCCCGTCGCCGGCGAGAGCCTGGTCGTTCTCGAGGACGACCTGGGCCTGCAGAACGCGGACAACGTCATCCCGGTCGTCAACGCCGAGGTCGCGCAGCAGAACCCCGCCGTCGTCGAGCTGCTCGACAGCGTGTCCGCCGCGCTCGACACGGACACGCTAATCCAGCTCAACAAGGCCGTCGACATCGACCGGCGCACCTCGAGCGAGGTGGCGCGGGAGTTCGTCGAGGAGGAGGGTCTCGCGGCGTCCGAGCAGACCGGCACGGGCACCGCCCTGACCGTCGGTGCCGCGAACTTCTCGGAGAGCCTCACCCTCGCCGAGATCTACGCCGAGGTGCTGCGCAGCGCCGGCTTCGACGCCCAGGCGCAGAGCATCGGCTCGCGGGAGACGTACCTCCCGGCCCTGCAGGACGGCACGCTGGCCGTGGTGCCCGAGTACGCCGCCACGCTCACGACCTACCTCAGCTCGCAGGTGAACGGCCCCGACGCCGAGTCCGGGGCGTCGGCCGACGTCGACGAGACCGTCGCGGCCCTGACGCCGCTCGCGGAGCAGAGCGGGCTCGTGGTCGGGCAGGCCTCGGCCGCCCAGGACCAGAACGCGTTCGCCGTCACCGCCGAGTTCGCGCAGGAGCACGACGTGCAGACGCTGTCCGAGCTGGCCGAGGCCTGCGGCGGCCTCGTGCTCGCCGGCCCCCCGGAGTGCCCGGAGCGCCCGTTCTGCCAGCCCGGCCTCGAGGAGACGTACGGCCTGGAGATCGGGGACTTCCAGTCCTACGAGCTCTCGCTGATCGGCCCGGCCGTGCGGCAGGGCGAGGCGGCGATCGGCCTGGTCCTGTCCTCCGACGGCTCGCTGGCGAGCACCGAGGACTGACGACCGACGACCGCGGGTGGGCGCGTCGCACGACGCGCCCACCCGCGGCGTGCGTGTCCCCGCATCCGTCCCCGGGCCGGCGGCTCAGCGCCCGTCGGCCTCGAGCAGTCGCAGCCACACCTCGCTGAGCGTGGGGTACGACGGCACGGCGTGCCACAACCGGTGCAGCGGGACCTCGCCCACCACCGCCACGGTCGCCGCGTGCAGCATGTCCGCCACGTCGGGCCCCACGAACGTCGCACCCACCAGCACGTCGCGCGCACGGTCGACGACGACCTGGACGCGGCCCTCGTAGTGCTCCCCGGTCACGCTCGCACCCGCCACGCCGCCCAGGTCGTAGCCGACCACGCCGACGTCGAGGCCCGCCCTTCGCGCCTCCTCCTCCGTGGGCCCCACCCAGGCCACCTGCGGCCGCGTGAAGACGACCTGCGGCACGGCGGCGGCGTCGGCGGTCGCGCGGTACCGGCTCCACGGCCCGGCGCCGGCCTCACCCTCGCGCGAGAGCCCGCGCGGCACCTGCGGGCCGTCCACGCCGCCGCCGGGGCGCGGGTCGAAGCGGGCGGCCAGCACGTCGCCGACGACGCGCGCGTCGTACTTGCCCTGGTGGGTGGTCCCGGTCCGCCCCGTGACGTCGCCGACGGCGAACAGCCACCCGCCCTCGACGCCCTGGACCTGCAGGGCGTCGTCGACCTCGAGAGCGCCGCCGGGCGTGAGGCCGACGGTCTCCAGGCCGAGGTCCTCGGTGGCGGGCCGCCGGCCCGTGGCGACGAGCACCTCGTCGGCCACGAGCTGCTCCGTCCCGGCGGAGGCGTCGCGCGGCTCGTGCTCGACGGTGAGGTGCACGCCCGCGTCGTCACGCGACGCCGCGACGACCGACGCGCGCAGCGCGACCCGCACCCCGCGGTCCACCAGCGCCCGGGCCAGGGCCTCCCCCGCGAACGGCTCGGCCCGGGGCAGCAGCCGGTCGCCCCGCACGAGCAGCGTCACCTCGCTGCCGAGGTCCGCGAACGCGGTGGCCATCTCGACGCCCACGACGCCGCCGCCGACGACGGCGAGGCGCGGCGGCACCGTGTGCGCGCTGGTCGCCTCGCGGCTCGTCCAGGGCCGCACGTCGGCGAGCCCGCCCGCACGCGGGACGGCGGCGACGGACCCGGTCGCCACGACGACGGCGTGCCGGGCGAGGACGCGCGTGTCGGTGTCCTCGTGCGTCAGGACGAGCTCCCGCGCGCCCGTGAGGCGGGCATGGCCGCGCAGCAGCGTCAGGCCCGCTCCCTCGACCCACCGGACCTGGCCGGCGTCGTCCCAGTGGGACGTCACCTCGTCACGCCGCGCGAGGACCGCCGCGACGTCGACGCCACCGGTCACGGCCGCGGCCGCGCCCGGGACGTCGCGGGCGGCGGCGAGCGCGTCGCCGGCCCGCAGCAGCGCCTTGGACGGCATGCACGCCCAGTAGGAGCACTCCCCACCGACCAGCTGCGACTCCACGAGCGCCACGGACAGCCCCGTGCGGGACGCGCGGTCGGCCGCGTTCTCGCCGACCGCGCCGGCACCGAGCACCACGACGTCGAACTCCTGCACCTCGTTGCTCACGTTGCCTCCTCGCCGCGGGCGGCCGGTCCGCCGTCCCCGACAGCGTCGCAGCGCGCGCCCGGGAGCACCACGGTCACCGAGCGCCGAGCTGCTGGTCGGCATGGGCGACGCTGCGGGGCGCCGCACCGCCGCCCCGCGGGTCCGCCGCTGCGGGAGGTGGGAAGCGGTCCGGGTACGACGAAGCCCCGTCAGGTCGGTGACCTGACGGGGCTTCGTGGCTGGTACGCCCCCCGGGACTCGAACCCGGAACCCGCTGATTAAGAGTCAGCTGCTCTGCCAGTTGAGCTAGAGGCGCGCGGCTCGTAGAGATTACCAGGGCCGGGGCGCCGGTTGCGAACTCATGCCGCTCCCGGGGGCCCGCTGTGACGACGCTCACCTGCGACACCGCTGCCGGCGGGCCCGATCGCGCTCGTCACGGTGCCGGCGGCCTCGGCACGTCACCGGGTGCGGCGGCGCCGTCCTGCCACCACGCGTCCTCGGGCAGCCCCTCCGCTGCGAGCAGGTCGGCGGACGTGTCGCCGGTGGGCGTGAGCAGGTCGACGAGCAGCGCCAGGGGGACGTGCTCGGCGAGCAGCTCCTGCGCGTGCTGCATCGCGTCGACGCCCCGCAGGCTCACGGCCTGCTCGAGCACCTGCACCGACGGCGGCGCCGCCGCCTCGTCCGCCGTGGGGACGGGCGACCCGGGGACGGTGGCGGCTGCCATCGCCGGGTCCGCCGGGTCCGTCGTGCCACCGTCCGCGGTCATCCGCTGCTCGTCCACCGAGTCTCCTCGTCCAGGGTCGTCCTGCGCCGCCCGTCGTGCGCCGCGCCCATCATCCGTCGCCGCCGGGGCCGCTGTGCCGTGCGCGGGGGTCTCCCGGTCCGACGTCACAGGTACAGGCCGGTTCCCTCACCGGTCCCGCGCGGCTCCGCGACGCCGTGCACGTCCTTCTCGCGCAGCAGCAGGTACGTGCTGCCCGCGAGCTCGACCTCCGCGCGGTCGTCGGGGTCGAACAGCACGCGGTCGCCGACCTCGACCTGCCGGACCTGCTGGCCGACCGCGACGACGTCGGCCCAGGCGAGCCGCTTGCCCATCGCCGCGGTGGCGGGGATGACGATGCCGGCGGTCGACCGACGCTCGGCCGGGTCGCCCTCGAGGGCGACGAGCAGGCGGTCGTTCAGCATGCGGATGGGCAGGTCGCCGGTGCTGCCCGGGGTCGGTGCGCTCACACCGCCGACGCTACCCGCGCACGTAGGGTGGTCGCCGTCCCGTCCACCGCTCACGCACAGGAGCGCCCGTGCCCCGCCTCGCCGTCGGCGACACCGCCCCCGACTTCACGCTGCCCACCGCGGACGGCGGCACCGTCACGCTCTCCGCCCTCCGGGGGCAGCGCGTCGTCGTGTACTTCTACCCGGCGGCGGCCACGCCGGGCTGCACCACGCAGGCCTGCGACTTCCGCGACTCGCTCGCGTCGCTGCAGGGCGCGGGCTACGCCGTCGTCGGCGTCTCCCCGGACGAGGTCCCGAAGCTCGCCGCGTTCGCCGAGGCCGAGCACCTGACGTTCCCGCTCGCGTCGGACCCGTCGCACGCCGTGCTCGAGGCGTGGGGCGCCTGGGGCGAGAAGCAGAACTACGGCCGCACGGTCACGGGCGTGATCCGGTCGACGGTCGTCGTCGACGCCGAGGGCGTCGTGACGCTCGCGCAGTACAACGTGCGCGCGACCGGCCACGTCGCCAAGCTGCGGCGCGACCTCGGCCTGGACTGACGGGACGGGCCCGGGCCTCGTCGGCCGGTCCCCGTCGGCCGGTCCCGGCACCCGCGGCGGGCGCACCCGCGTGTGCCAGACTCGACCGGCCGCGGGAGTGGTGAAACGGCAGCCACGCCAGGTTTAGGTCCTGGTGCCCGAGAGGGCGTGCGGGTTCGACTCCCGTCTCCCGCACGACGGGCTCCCGGAGCCGCGGGCCGGACGTGCGCGAGGGGCGTCCGCCGGTACGGCGGACGCCCCTCGGACGTCGTGCGGTGCGACCGTGCGGTCGCGGCGGCCGGGACGTGCCCGGCGCCCGGGTCAGGCGTCGGCGGTCGCGCCCTGGCGGCCGGCGATCTGGGCACGGACCTCGTCCATGTCCAGGTCCCGCACCGCGGTGACGACCTGCTCCAGGGCGGGCGCGGGCAGCGCACCGGCCTGGTTGAAGACGAGGATGCCGTCGCGGAACGCCATGAGCGTCGGGATCGACGTGATCTGCAGCTCGGCGGCCAGCTGCTGCTCGGCCTCGGTGTCGACCTTCGCGTGCACGATCTCCGGGTGCTGCTCGGACGACGCCTCGAACACCGGGCCGAACTGGCGGCACGGGCCGCACCAGGACGCCCAGAAGTCGACCAGCACGATCTCGTTGTCCTTGATGGTGTCCGCGATCGTGTCGACGGTCAGCGCTGTCGTAGCCATGTGTCTCTCCTCCTGGCGGTTGCGTGCGGTACAGCGCCCCGGGACTGCGGGGTATTCCCCGGCCCCGCGGCCCGAGGTGGTCGACGTCCCGCGCGCCGCTCGCGCGGACACGGCCCGGCACGGGTAGAACTGCACGGTGACCGCGTCCGCCGAGTACCCCCGCGAGCCCGACCGCCCCGCCGGATGGCTGAGCCCCGAGCAGATCGCCACCGTCCGCAGCCAGGTGCCCGTCCTCTACGTGGACGCCGTGCCCGTCCGGGTCGACGACTCGGGCGACGTGGTCGCCGTCGGCCTGCTGCTGCGCGTGACGCCCGAGGGGGTCATGTCGCGGGCGCTCGTCTCCGGGCGGGTCATGCACCACGAGCGGGTGCGGGACGCGCTGCTGCGCCACATCGAGAAGGACCTCGGCCCGATGGCGCTGCCCCAGGTGCCGGCGTCGCCCCAGCCGTTCACCGTCGCCGAGTACTTCCCGACCCCCGGCGTGACGCCCTACCACGACCCCCGCCAGCACGCGGTCTCGCTCGCCTACGTGGTGCCCGTCACCGGCGACTGCCGCCCCCAGCAGGACGCGCTCGACCTCGCGTGGCTGACCCCCGAGGAGGCGTGCACCGAGGCCGTCCAGGTCGAGATGAACGGCGGCCAGGGCCTCCTGCTGCGTCAGGCGATGGCCTGGGTCGGTCGCCTGCCGTGACCGGCGACGCGCCGGCTGCACCCGGCGCACCCGGGCGCGGGCAGGTCGGCTGAGCCACCGCGCCCGCGGCCGCCGCGTCAGCCGAGCTCGAGCTGCGGCCAGTCGGCCAGGTCCGCGCGCAGCGCACGGTCGTGGGTCGCGACGACCACCGCGGCCGACGTCGCCCGCAGCGCCGCCGTCAGCTCGTCCACGAGACCGACCGACAGGTGGTTGGTCGGCTCGTCGAGGACCAGCACGTGCGGGGCGGCGAGCAGCGCGCACGCGAGGTCGAACCGGCGTCGCTGACCGAGCGAGAGCTCCCGAAGCGGTCGCTCGAGGTCCTCCTCGGTGAGCAGGCCGAGCGCCGCGACCGGCACGAGGCGGTCCGGGTCGAGCACGCCCGCGTCCAGCAGCCGCAGCGCGTGGCGCGCGTAGGCGTCGAACGCCGTGAGCGGCGCCTCACCGGCCACGGGCGGCGCGATGTGCTCCGCGGGGCCCTCCTGCGACAGCACGCCGAGCCGCACGTGCGGCCCGACCGCCCGGGTGCCCCGGTCGAGGGCGACCGCGCCGACGAGCGCCGCGAGCAGCGTCGACTTGCCCGAGCCGTTCGGCCCCGTGACCAGCAGACGCCCGGCGGGCGGCACCTCGACGCGACGGCCGGGCAGGTCGAGCCGACCGGCGACGCGTGGTGCCCGCAGGTCGAGGAGCGGGCCGCCGGGCCAGTCGGGCGGCACCGACGGCAGGTCGGGGAACGTCAGCGTCGGCGGCGGCACCGGGACCTCGACGGCGTCCCGCTCGAGCTGCTGCACGAGGCGGTCGGCGGCCTTGACGTGCGTGCGTGCCCGCGTGCCGCGACGGTGCTTCTGCGAGCCCTTCGGCGGGCGCCACTCGTCGGACAGGCCCTCGTAGGACGCGTCGAGGCGTGCGGCGAGCACCGCCGCGCGCTTGCGCTCCGCGCGGTAGCGGGCACGCCACCGCCGCAGCATCTGGTCGCGCGCGAACCGGTAGTCGGCGTAGCGCGCGGCGCCGTACAGCACGGGCCGCCCGTCCATCGAGGGGTCCATGTCGAGGATCCCCGTCATGACGTCGTCGAGCAGGCGGCGGTCGTGCGTGACGATGACGAGCCCGCCCTGCCAGCCGCGCAGCCGCTCGGTGAGGTGCTCGATGCCCGCGACGTCCAGGTGGTTGGTCGGCTCGTCGAGGAGCAGCAGGTCGGTGCGCTCCGCGATGCGGCACGCCAGCCGCACGCGGTAGCGCTCGCCGACGCTCAGCGCGTCGAGCGGGCGGTCCCGGTCGCGCGGCGCGCCGAACCGCGCGAGCGCCTCGTCGACCCGGCGGTCGACGTCCCACGCGGCCAGGTGCTCGTACCGGGCGATCGCGGCGGACAGCCAGGTGACGTCGCCGCCGTCGTGGTCGAACGCGTCGATCGCGGCCTGCAGCCCGTCGGCGGCCGTGCGGGCCGCCGTGAGGGTCGCGTCCACCAGGGAGCCGATCGTCTCGCCCGGTCGCACGTCGAGCTCCTGCTCGACCACCGCGAGCGACCCGTGCCGGCGCACGCGTCCCTGCTGCGGGACGAGCCGACCCGCCAGCACCGCCAGCAGCGTCGACTTGCCCGCGCCGTTCTCGCCGACGAGCCCGATGCGGTCGCCGGCGGAGACGCTCAGGTCGAGGGCGTCGAGCACCGGCCGGCCCGGGTAGCCGAACGTGACGCCCTCGGCGACGAGCTGCACGTCGCCCGGGCGTCCCGACGGGTCCGGGACGGGTGCGGTCATCGGCGCGGTGCTCCTCCGTGCGGGGGTCCGCCGAGCGCGGCCACGACCGCCGGGACGAGCGCGCGGAACGCCCGGCCACGGTGGCTGATGGCGTTCTTCTCCGCGGGCGTCAGCTCGGCGCACGTGCGCGTGTCGCCGGCCGGGACCAGCACGGGGTCGTAGCCGAAGCCGCCCGCACCCAGCGGCGCGGTCGCGAGCGTGCCCTCGAGCGTGCCGACCTCGACGTGCTCCGTGCCGTCCGGCGTCACCAGCGCCGCGGCGCACACGAACCGCGCACCACGGTGCTCCGGGCGCACGTCGGCCAGCTGCGCGAGCAGGAGAGCCAGGTTGGCGGCGTCGTCGCCGTGCCGGCCGGACCAGCGGGCGGAGAAGATGCCGGGCGCGCCGCCGAGCACGTCGACGGCGAGGCCCGAGTCGTCCGCGACCGCGGGCAGACCGGTGTACGCCGCGAGCGCGCGCGCCTTGATGAGCGCGTTCTCCGCGAACGTCACCCCGTCCTCGACCGGCTCCGGGGCGCCGACGTCGCGCGCGCCGAGGATCGCCGCCGGGTCGAGGCCCGGCAGCACCGGGGCGAGGATCGCGCGCAGCTCGCCGACCTTGTGCTGGTTGTGCGTCGCCAGGACGAGGCGCGCACCGGCGGGCACGCTCACGCCGTCGCCGCCGCGTCCGCCGTCCCGTCCCCGGCCGACCGGGTCGCCGAGCCGTCGGACGGGTCCGCGGCCAGCGCGGCCACCTGCAGGCGCGTCAGCTCCGCGGTGCCCGCGAGTGCCAGGTCGAGCAGCGCGTCGAGCTCGGCGCGGTCGAACGGTGCGTGCTCGGCGGTCCCCTGCACCTCGACGAACGTGCCCGAGCCGGTGACGACGACGTTCATGTCGGTCTCCGCGCGCACGTCCTCCTCGTACGGGAGGTCCAGCACCGGCCGGCCACCGACCACGCCCACGCTCACGGCGGCCACCGAGTCCGTGAGGACCTGCCTGCCCGGCTTCACGAGCCGCTTGCCCTGCGCCCACGCGACGGCGTCCGCGAGCGCCACGTACGCGCCCGTGATCGCGGCCGTGCGGGTGCCGCCGTCCGCCTGCAGGACGTCGCAGTCGAGCACGATCGTGTTCTCGCCGAGCGCCGCGACGTCGATGACCGCGCGCAGCGACCGGCCGATCAGCCGCGAGATCTCGTGCGTCCGCCCGCCGACGCGCCCCTTGACCGACTCGCGGTCCGACCGGCTGCTCGTCGCGCGCGGCAGCATCGCGTACTCGGCCGTCACCCAGCCCTCGCCGGAGCCCTTGCGCCAGCGCGGCACACCCTCGGTGAAGGAGGCGACGCACAGCACCTTCGTGCCGCCGAACTCGACCAGCACGCTGCCCTCCCCCGCGTCGAGGAAGCGCCGCGTGATCGTCACGGGTCGCAGCTGGTCGGCGCGCCGTCCGTCGGCACGCACGAGGAGGTCAGAGGTCGAAGCACCCATGCCACGACCCTACGTGCCCGGACCCCACCGCCCGGAACCGGCCCGCCCCACCGTCGTCGCGCGAGCGCACCCCTCGTCGCGCGGGCGCACCCGTCGTACCGGGGGCAGTCGACCGACGACGGGTGCGCCCGACGTCAGCGCACGCCGGCCCGGCGCAGGAGCGCGACGAGCGGACGTCCCGCCCACGCCTCCCGCCACGTCCAGCGGACCACCGTCACGCCGGTCGCACGTATCCGGTCCTCCCGGACCTTCTCGCGCCACACCACCTCCGCCGGGTCGGCCCCGTCGTCGCCACGGTACTTCGTGCGACCGTCGAACTCCCCGACGACCCGTGCGGCCGGCCACCAGAAGTCGACGCGGCCCGCCTCCCCGTGGACGTCGCGCACGACGTGCTGCAGCACGGGCGCGGTCAGACCGCCCTCGTCCATCCGGACCCGGCTCAGCGACTCCCCCGGCGACTCGGACCGCGCGTCGAGCAGGCCGACGGCGCGCCGGGCCTCCCGCGCTCCCCGGGCACGCGGTGGCAGCGACCCGAGCTCGGCCTCCAGCTCCGCGAGGCGCACCCGACCGACCCGGAGCGCGTGATCGCCCGCGACGACGGCAGCGGCGGCGCCGCCCACGCGTGCCACGTCGAGGATCGTCCGCGCCACGCTGGTGGCCGGCACGCCGTCGACGAGCACGGGCGCGAACGGCAGGGCCGTGGTGTGCCGGACGAGGTCCCGGCGCGACCGTCCACCCGTCGCTGCGGCGCGCACCGTGTGCACGCGGTCGTCGACGCGTCCGACGACCGGCAGACCGTGCAGCACGGCCGCCGACCAGTGCGACAGCACCGGTGGCTCCTGCGCCACCGCGAGCACGGCCGCGATGCGCGCCCGGTGCCGGGTGGCGGCGTCCCAGCCCGACCAGTCGGACGCGAGCACGTAGGCGCCCCGCCGCACCCTCCGCAGCTCGGGGCTGCCGGGACCGCGTACGACCTCGTCGTACGAGCGGGGCCGCCCGTCCCCCGGTGCCCCGCCGACGTGCACGACCGGCGGCAGGCCCGCACCCGCCGGTCGCAGGAGCGACCCGCCCGCCGGCGCACGTGCCGCTCCCGCCCTCGGCGTGCCCCGCCACCCGTCGACCGCCCGCTGCCCGTCCACGGGCGGCACCTTCCCAGCGCACCCGCAGACGCGTGGCCGACGATCCACAGCCACCACCGGTGCACCGGTCGGGCACGAGTGCAGCCGGCGGCGCGAGCGCACCTGTCCTCGCCCGAGCGCGCCCGGTACGACGGGTGCGCTCGACCGACGAGGGGTGCGCTCGGCGCGGGGCGGACGTGCGCGCGGTGGGCGTGCCCGCGGCGGGGCGGGCGTGCGCGCGGTGGGGCGGGCCGGTGCGAACGGGGCGGTCAGAGGGGGATCGTGAGGCCCGGCTGGGCCAGGGTGACCGGGCCCGCGTAGGCAGCGCTCGCCTCGGCGAGCGGGACGTGCGGGTCGTTCCAGGCCGGGATGTGCGTGAGCACCAGCCGGCGCGCTCCCCCGCGCGCCGCTGCCTCGCCCGCGCGCCGCCCGGTGAGGTGCACGCCGCGCAGGTGGTCGTCGCGGCCCTCCACGTAGGCGGCCTCGGCGAGGAGCACGTCCGCGTCGGTGGCGAGGGCGTCGAGGCCCGGGCAGGCGTCCGTGTCGCCGCTGTAGGCCAGGGTGACCGTGCGCGCCGGGTCGTCCTCGGACGGCCCGGTGACGCGCATGCCGAACGCCGGGATCGGGTGCACCACCGGGACGGGCTCGAGGGTCAGGGGCCCGACGGTCACGGGCCGTCCCGGTGCCCACGCCTCGACGGCGAACTGCTCGGCGGTGTGCGTGGCGGGGTCCTTGCCGGCGAGCTGGGCGAGTCGCTCGACGGTCCCCTCGGGCCCGAGCACGCGCAGCGGGGGCAGGGCGCCCGCCGGGTGGTAGCGGCGCAGCACGCCCAGCACGGCCATGTCGGCGACGTGGTCGGCGTGCAGGTGCGAGAGCGCCACGGCGTCGAGCGCCGTGGGGTCGCCGTACCGCTGCAGCGGCCCGAGCGCGCCGTTGCCCAGGTCGAGCACGACGGACCACGTGCGCCCGTCGGCGTCCTCCGCCTGCACGAGGTACGACGAGGCGGCGGAGTCCGGCGCGGGGAACGAGCCGGCGCTGCCGAGCACGACGAGCCTCACCGCAGCGCCCCCCGCAGCGCCACGCGCGGCTCGACGGCGTCGACCTCGGGGCCCAGGAACCGGCGCGCGAGCGTCGTGAACGACACCGGGTCGCCCGTGGCGAGGAAGCGGTGCGTGGGCGGGCCCGCCGCCGGGTCGCGCTCGAGGTCGTGCGCGACGAGCTGGCGGTACACGTCCTTGGCGGTCTCCTCGGCGCTCGACACGAGGGTCACGTCGTCCCCCATGACGTAGGAGATGGCGCCGGTGAGCAGGGGGTAGTGGGTGCAGCCGAGGACGAGCGTGTCGACGCCCGCGGCACGCACCGGGTCGAGGTACCGGTGCGCGACGGCGAGCACCTCGGGCCCCGACGTCACACCGGCCTCGACGAGCTCGACGAACCGCGGGCACGCCTGCGTCGTCAGCTCGACGCGGGCCACCGCGAACGCGTCGTCGTACGCGCGGGACTCGATCGTCGCGCGCGTGCCGATCACCCCGATCCGACCGTTGCGGGTCGCGGCGACCGCCCGGCGCGCGGCCGGGAGGATCACCTCGACCACCGGCAGACCGCGACGCACGGTGTACCGCTCGCGGGCGTCGCGCAGCACCGCGGACGACGCGCTGTTGCACGCGATGACGAGCATCTTCACGCCCGCGTCCACGAGGTCGTCCATGATCTCGAGCGCGTGCGCGCGCACCGCCGCGAGGGGCTGCGGGCCGTACGGGCCGTTGCGGGTGTCGCCGATGTACAGCGTGGACTCCGTCGGCAGCTGGTCGAGCACGGAGCGCGCGACCGTGAGGCCTCCCACGCCGGAGTCGAAGATGCCGATGGGGGCGTCGTTCACCCCGCCGACACTAGTCGTCGGAGCGGCCACGTCCTCCGCGACGCTCGTCGTGTGCGGTGAGCATCACAGCGAGCAGCGACTCCTGCAGCCACGACAGCGCGCCGTAGACCGACGCGAGGTAGGCGCGCACGTCGTCCTCCGCGCCGGTCGCCAGGCCGTCGTAGAGCGCCTCGGAGTCGGCGTCCGTGCGGATCTCGAGGCGGTCGGCCAGCACGAGGCGCAGGTCCGTGAGGGTCGCGGCGACCTCGTCCGCCGACGCGGGGGCCACGACGAACGCGTCGTCGGGCCAGCCCGGCTCGCCGTGCACGAGCGCGGTCCAGAGGCAGCGCAGGCGGCCGATCTTGCGGGCCCGCAGGTCGTCCTCCGTGAGGCGGCGGAACTCGGCCGCGACCTCCGGGTCGTCGCGCGAGGCGTCGGGCAGCAGGCGGCGCACGGCGGAGTCGTCGGGCGGGGGCAGCGGCGACGTGCGGACGGTCCACGGCGTGCTCTGCGTGCCGGGCGCGCCGTCCGCGGCACCGGCGCCCGCGTGCGGGCCCTGCCCGCCCGGCGGCACGCCGTCCTCGAAGCGGCCGGCACCCAGGAGCTCGGCGACGTCCGCGACGACGGAGGCGACGACGGCGCGCTCGCCCGCGTCCATGCGCGCGACGTACCGGCCCTTCTGCCGGCGGAACGCCCGCATCACTCGCCGCCGCGCTGCAGCGTCGCCCACAGGCCGTACCCGTGCATCGCCTGCACGTCGACCTCCATCGCCTCGCGGTTGCCGGTCGACACCACGGCCCGGCCCTCCTCGTGCACCTGGCGCATGAGGCGTTCGGCCTTCTCGCGCGGGTAGCGGAAGTACGTCTGGAAGACGTACGACACGTACGACATCAGGTTCACGGGGTCGTTCCAGACGAGGGTGACCCAGGCGTCCGCGAGACCGGTGACCTCGTCGGCCTCGACGGTCGTGTCGGGGACAGTGGTCGGGGCGGGCACGCCACCACTGTAGGTGCGGCCACCGACGCGCCGCCCCGACGGGCCGTCGCGGAGGCGGGTGCGGGCGTGTGCCCTCCGTCACCGCCGTCTACGTTGACGCCATGACCGACACGCGCGAGCGCGGCGCCGTCGCGCCCCTGCCCACGACCGACACCGCGACAGGCACCACGCCCGGCACGGCGCCCGGCACGGCGCCCGGCGGCGGCGCCCTCGCGGCGAGCACGGCGCTGCTCACGGACCGCTACGAGCTGACGATGCTGCAGGCGGCGCTCGCCGACGGCACCGCGCACCGGCGCTGCGTGTTCGAGGTCTTCACCCGCCGCCTGCCGCACGGCCGCCGCTACGGCGTCCTGGCCGGCACGGGCCGCGTGCTCGAGGCGCTCGACACCTTCCGGTTCGGCACCGCGGAGCTCGACTGGCTCGCCGACGAGCGCGTGGTCGACGACGCCACGCTCGAGTTCCTCGCCGGCTACCGGTTCACGGGCTCGGCCGTCGGCTACGCGGAGGGCGAGATGTTCTTCCCGCAGTCCCCCGTGCTCGTCGTCGAGGGCACGTTCGCCGAGGCGGTGCTGCTCGAGACCCTCATCCTGTCGGTGCTCAACTACGACTCGGCGATCGCGTCCGCCGCCTCCCGCATGACCAGCGCCGCGGTCGACCGGCCGTGCCTCGAGATGGGCGCGCGCCGGGCGCACGAGCAGGCCGCCGTGGCAGCCGCGCGCGCCGCGGTCGTCGCGGGCTTCGCGGGGACGTCGAACCTCGAGGCCGGGCGCCGCTACGGGCTGCCGACCATCGGCACCGCCGCGCACGCGTACACGCTGCTGCACGACGACGAGCCCTCGGCGTTCGCGTCCCAGGTCGCCTCCCAGGGCCCGGGGACGACGCTCCTGGTCGACACGTACGACGTGCGCCGCGGCGTCGAGAACGCGCTGGCCGCCGCGGGCACCGGCCTGGGGGCGGTCCGGCTCGACTCGGGCGACCTGGGGGTGCTCGCGCACGAGGTCCGGGCGCAGCTCGACGCGGCGGGGGCCCGCGACACGCAGATCGTCGTCACGTCCGACCTCGACGAGCACGCGATCGCCTCCCTCGCCGTGGCGCCGGTCGACTCCTACGGCGTCGGGACGGCGCTCGTCACGGGCTCCGGCGCGCCGACGTGCGGCATGGTCTACAAGCTGGTGGCCCGCGAGGACCGGGACGGTGCGCTGCAGCCGGTCGCGAAGGCGGCGCGGTCGAAGACGAGCCTCGGGGGGCGCAAGTCCGCCGCGCGCCGGCTGGACGCCGGCGGCCGGGCGGTCGAGGAGGTGCTCGTCACCGGCCCCGAGGACGCGGTGGTGGCGTGGGCGCAGGCGCAGGACCGCGAGCCGAGCCCCGACCTGCGGCCGTTGCACGTGCCGCTGGTCGTCGACGGCGAGGTCACGCCGGGCACGACGGGCGTCGCCGGTGTGCAGGCGGCGGCACGCCGGCACCGGGCGTCCCGGGAGGAGCTGCCGCGCGGCGCGCGGCGGCTGTCCGCCGACGAGGCCGCCGTGCCGACCGTCGAGCTGCGCGTGGGCGGCTGAGGGCGGCCGGTCGACCGGTCGGGCCGCCGCACCGCGGCCGGACCGCGGTGACAGCAGGGAACGCGACGGGCCGGGACGCACATGGCGTCCCGGCCCGTCGTGGGTCGCAGCAGGCGGAGGGGGTGCCGGCCGCGGGGGCCGCTCGCGACGGGCCGGCCGTGCCGGCGGCGCGAGCGGCGGTGCTCAGATGCGGGCGCGACCCCGGCCGCGGCCGACCAGGCCGAGGATCAGGCTGACGACCAGCACGATGGCACCGATCCAGATCAGGAACTCGCCGATGCCGGTGGCGACACCGAGCACGAGCAGCACGACGCCGACGAGGATGAGGATGAGCCATGCAGGCATGTGGACACCTCTTTCTAGGTCCCCGGCGGCGTGACGTCGCCGGGCTTCCGCATGTGAGGACCCGGGGGCCCCGGGTCCGGTTTATGACGGCTAGAGCCTGCCAGCGCACGCGCCCATCGGCATTCGGAACGGTCGACTTGCGACGTCAAGACGTCCTGGTATGTGGTCACGCGTCCAGCGATCTGACCTGCGCTCTCATCCCCGTCTCATCGTCCGCATGGTGAGACGGGCCGGCTCGGGCGCGAGCGCCGGCGCCCGTCAGCGCTTGCCGACGAACCACCCACGGAGCATCGCGACGCGGGCCTGGAGCTCGTCCGGTGCGGCCAGCGCCACCTCCGGGCCGCCGCACCGGCGCCGCAGCTCGGCGTGCACGGTCGCGTGCGGCTGCCCGCTGCGCCGCGCCCACGCCCCGACGAGCTGCGCGAGCTCCTTGCGCAGCTCGGCCTGCTTGCGGTGGTCCATCTCGGCGGGGGCGACCGCGGCCGGGCCACGGGCGCGGCGCGCGCCCTGCTGGTCCGCCTGGCGCTGACGCAGCAGCGTCGTCACCTGGTCCGCGTCGAGCAGGCCGGGCAGGCCCAGGAAGTCGAGCTCCTCGTCCGAGCCGACCTCAGCGCCGGTGCCGAACTCGCCGCCGTCGAAGAGCACGCGGTCGAACGACGCCTGCGCCTCGAGCGCCTCGAACGCGCCCGCCACCCCGTCCTTGCCCACCGCGTCGGGCGTCGACGTCTCGCGCTCGGCCGCGGCGAGCAGCGCCGCCTCGGGGTCGGCGTCGTCCTTGGTCGGGCGGTCGAGCGCGTGGTCCCGCTCCACCTCCATGGTCGAGGCCAGCTCGAGCAGCTGCGGCACGCTCGGCAGGAACACCGACGCCGTCTCCCCGCGCCGCCGCGCCCGGACGAAGCGCCCGATCACCTGCGCGAAGAACAGCGGCGTCGCGGCGCTCGTGGCGTACACGCCGACCGCCAGGCGGGGCACGTCGACGCCCTCGGACACCATGCGGACCGCGACGAGCCAGCGGGCGTCGCTCGCCCCGAACTCCTCGATCCGGTCGCTCGCGCCCTCGTCGTCGGAGAGCACGACCGTCGGGGACTCCCCCGTGATCCGCGCGATGTGGCCGGCGTACGCACGGGCGTCCGTCTGGTCGGTGGCGATGATCATCGCGCCCGCGTCGGGGACGGTCCGGCGGACCTCCGTGAGGCGGCGGTCGGCCGCGGTGATGACGGACGGGATCCACTCGCCGTTGGGGTCCAGCGCCGTGCGCCACGCCTGCGCCGTCATGTCCTTCGTCAGTGGCTCGCCCAGCCGGGCGGCGATCTCGTCGCCGGCGCGCGTGCGCCACCGCATCGAGCCGGAGTACGACATGAACAGCACGGGCCGCACGACGTGGTCGCGCAGCGCGTCGCCGTAGCCGTAGGTGAAGTCGGCCACCGACCGCCGGATCCCGTGCCCGTCGGCGGCGTACGTGACGAACGGGATCGGCGCGGTGTCGGAGCGGAAGGGCGTGCCGGTGAGCGCGAGGCGCCGCGTGGCACCCTCGAACGCCTCCCGCACGGCGTCACCCCACGAGAGGGCGTCGCCGCCGTGGTGCACCTCGTCGAGGATGACGAGCGTGCGCTCGGCGCCCGTGCGGGCCGCGTGCAGCGCGGGCTTGCTCGCCACCTGCGCATAGGTGACCGCCACGCCGTCGTACCCGGCACCGTGCCGCCCCTGCGCGTTCGTGAACCGGGGGTCGAGGCGGATCCCGACGCGTGCGGCCGCGTCCGCCCACTGCTTCTTCAGGTGCTCGGTCGGGGCCACCACGGTGACCCTGCGCACGACGCGCGCCTCGAGCAGCTCGGTGGCGATGCGCAGCGCGAACGTCGTCTTGCCCGCGCCGGGCGTCGCGACGGCGAGGAAGTCGCGCGGCGAGGTCTGCCGGTACTGCTCGATCGCCTCCGCCTGCCAGGCCCGCAGGCTCCCCGCCGCGCCCCAGGGCGCGCGCGCCGGGAACGCCGGCGGCAGCTGCGACGCTGCCGACGAGGACGGGTGCTGGGGGGTGGTGGACGGGCGCGCGGGCGCGCTCACGCGCCGCCCGACCCGGAGCCCGTGCCGCGGCCGAAGCCCCAGCGCCGGCCGGAGCCGAACCCTGCGCCACCGGACCCCGCGCCACCGGAGCCCTGGCCACCGGAGCCGTCCCCGCCGTCCTGCGGCTCGCGCAGGCCCTCGAAGATCTCCTTGCACACCGGGCAGACCGGGAACTTCTTCGGGTCGCGGCCCGGCACCCACACCTTGCCGCAGAGCGCGACGACGGGCCGGCCGTTGAGGGCCGACTCCATGATCTTCTCCTTGCGCACGTAGTGCGCGAAGCGCTCGTGGTCGCCGGGCTCGACCTGCTCGGTCGCCTCGGTGCGCTCGAGGAGCGACGTGCCCCCCCGGGTGTCCGGGCCGAACGGGTCGTCGGGTCCGGAGGGCGGCGGGGTCGGGTCGCTCATGGCCCCCATGCTACGTCGGGGGTCCGACGGACCGGCGTGGCGCCGGCCGGACGCGCGGTTGACACGACGGCGACACATGTATCAATGTATTGATACTTTGAACCAGGAAGGGAGACGCCGTGTCGGGTCATCTGCTGCTCGTGCTGGTCGTCCTGCTCGGGACCGCGCTCGCGCTCGCCGTCGTCGTGGGGCTCGTGGCCGCGTCGCGCACGGCCGGCGAGCCGCCGGGCACCGTGGACGTCGCCCGGGCGCCGGCCGCGTACCGGCACGCGCGGCGGCACGCCGGCGTCGTGGCGGTGGTGGCGTGGGCGGCGCTGCTCGTCGTCGCGCTCACCGGGCCCGTCCTGGCCGCGCACGGCCGGTGGCAGGGCGTGCTGCTCGGCAGCATCCCGGCCGCGGCGGGCCTGGCCTTCCTGCTCGTCGGCGCCGTCGGCGAGCGGACGTGGCCACGCCCCGACGGCACCGTGCGGCGCGCGCCGCTGCGCCCCCGGCGCGTCGCGGACGTCGCACCGCCGGCGCTGCGCCGGCTGACGTGGGCCTGGACCGGCGGGCTCGCCCTGGCGACGCTCGCGTTCGGTGCCACCGCCGGCCCCGACGGACGCTCCGTCGCGCTGACCTACGCCGCCGGGCACAGCGCCGCCGCCGGCCCCTACCCGGGCTGGACCTACGGCGTCCCGCTCACGCTGGCGGCACTCCTGGTGCTCGGCGCCGGGGAGGGCGTCCTGCGGCTCGTGACCGCGCGCCCCGTGGTCGCGGCCACGACGCAGGACGACGACGCCCGGCTGCGGCGCGCCTCGGCGCGGCGCCTGCTCGCCGGCACGCAGCTCGTGCTGGGCGGGACGCTCGCCGGCGTGCTCGGGGCGGGCGGTGCGGCCCTGCGGTCCGTCGGGCGGGCGCACGAGTACGCCGCCGACGGCGTGGCGTACTCGCTGGGCGCGCCGTGGGTGGTCGCCGCCGGCACGGCGGCACTGGTGGCCGGCCTGGCCGTCGGCGTCACCGCGCTGGTCGTCGCGGCTCGCGCGCTGCACCGCGCGGCACGCGACGCCGGCGCTCCCGTCGTCCCCGTCCCCGTCCCCGTTCCCCGGCTCCCGTGAGCGTCCAGCTCGAGGTCGACCTGGCCTCCGGTGTCCCCGTCTACGAGCAGGTGCGCGCCCAGGTCGTCGCGCACGTCGCCGCCGGGCGGCTGAGCCCGGGCGACCGGCTGCCGACGATCCGCGCCCTCGCGACCGACCTCGGCGTGGCACCGGGGACGGTCGCCCGCGCCTTCCGCGAGCTCGAGGCCGCCGGGGTCGTGGTCACGCGCCGGCGGGCCGGCACCCAGGTCGCCGCGGGGGCGGCGCCCGCCGACGCCGCGCCGCGCGCCGCGGCCCTCGCCTACGCCGACGTCGCCCGGGCCGCGGGCCTGACGCCGGACGAGGCGCTCGACCTCGTCCGCGGCGCCCTGCTCGCCCCGACCGCCCCGCGGGACCCCGGCGGGCGCTGACGGTCACCGGCACGGACCCGCCGAACGAGCAGCCCGGGCGGCCGCGCCGCACCCCGAGGGGCTAGATGCCCTGCCACGGCGGCTTCGACGCCCAGGTCTCCCGGTAGTAGCCGGCGAGCTGCAGGCGGCTCGCCGCGGGCTCGTCGACCAGGACCGTGACGTGCGGGTGCATCTGCAGCACGGTCGCCGGCCACATCGCGCTGACCGGCCCCTCGACGAGCTGGTGCACCGCCTCCGCCTTGTGCCGGCCCTGCGCGAGGAGCACGAGGTGCCGGGCCGACAGGATCGTCGCGAGGCCCTGCGTGAGGCAGTGCGTGGGCACCGCGTCGAGGTCGTCGCCGAAGAACCGCGCGTTGTCCTCGCGCGTCTGCCGCGTGAGCGTCTTGATGCGCGTGCGCGAGGCGAGGGACGAGCCGGGCTCGTTGAACGCGACGTGCCCGTCGGTGCCGATGCCGAGCAGCTGCAGGTCGACCCCGCCGGCGTCGGCGATCGCCCGCTCGTACGACGCGCACGCGCCCGCGAGGTCCGCCGCGAGCCCGTCGGGCCCGTGCACCGCGCCGGGCGCGAGGTCAACGCGCGAGACCAGGTCGCGCTCGATGACGTTGCGGTACCGCTCCGGGTGGTCGGCCGGCAGGCCGACGTACTCGTCCAGCATGAACGCCCGCGCCCGCGCGAACGTCAGGCCCTCCTCCGCGTGCCGGCGCGCGAGCTCGTCGTAGACCGCCAGCGGGCTCGACCCGGTGGCCAGGCCGAGGACGGCCTCGGGCCGGGCGGTGAGCAGGCGCTGGACGGCGTCGGCGGCGAGGCGTGCGAGCTCCGCGACCGGCGCGACGACGACCTCCATCAGACGACCTCCCCCCGCCCCACCAGCGCGGCACCCACCGCACCCACCGGCACGCCGGCCGGCGCGAGCCGCACCCGGTCGGCCAGGCGCAGCGACGCGAGGAACGGCGAGCCGGCCGCCTCGGCGTCCAGCGCGCGGCGCACGGCCTGCAGCAGCGGCTCCCCCACGTTGCTCACGCCGCCCCCGACGACGACGCGGTCCACGTCGCAGGTGAGCACCAGGATCCGCACGGCCGCGCCGACGGCCCACGCGTAGCGGTCGCGCAGACGCACCGCCGCCGGGTCGCCGGCCGCCGCCGCCTCGAACAGGGCCGCGGGCGCAGGGCGGCCGTCGGTCGACGGCCACGCGGCGTCGAGCGCGCTGCCCGACGCGTACTGCTCGACGCACCCGCGCTGCCCGCACTTGCACGCCAGCCCGTCGGGCACGAGCGTCAGGTGCCCCACCTCGCCGGCCGCGCGGTGCGTCCCGCGGCGCAGCTGCCCGTCGAGCAGCAGGCCCGCGGCGACGCCCGTGCCGAGCGCCAGGAACGCGAGGTCCCGGGCGTGGCCCGCGCGGTCCGGGCCGGGCACGGTGTGCGCGGCGCCGAGCACGGCGACGTTGAGGTCGTTCTCGACGCGTACGGGCGTGCGGCCGCCGAGCACCGCGGACACCGCCGCGGCCAGCGCGAACGGCCGGTCGACGCCGACGTTGACGGCGTGCTCGAGGGTGCCCGTCAGCGGGTCCACGACGCCGGGGATGCCGATGCCGACCCCGGCGAGCCGCTCGAGCGGGACGCCGTGCGCGGTCGCGAGCGACTGCACGGCCGTCGCGACGACGTCGAGCAGGCCGTCGGGCCCGGGGACGGTCGACGCCCGGTGGGTGCGGGCCACGCGGCCGTCGCCGTCGAGCAGGACAGCGAGCACCTTGGTCCCGCCGACGTCGACACCGACGGCCCAGTCGGGCGGACGGGCGGGTGCGAGCACGGCCCGCACGCCGTCGGGGGCGCCGGCCGGGCCGGCGCGCAGCGGCGCGGGCCCCCCGGCACCGAGGGTGGTCGTCTCCATCGCTCAGCCCTTGACCGCTCCCGAGACGAGCCCGCCGGTCATCCGTCCCTGCACGACGAGGAAGAAGACGATCACGGGCACCGCCACGAGCACCGAGCCCGCCATGAGCGCCCCCCAGTCCGTCGCCTTCGTCGCCTGCTGGAACGTGCGCAGCCACACGGGCAGCGTCATCTGCTCGGGCCGCGTCATGATGATGAGCGCCATCATGAACTCGTTCCAGGCCTGCAGGAACGCGAACACGCCCGTGGCGACGAGGCCGGGTGCGAGCAGCGGGAACGTCACCTTCCAGAACGCACGTCCCCGCGAGCAGCCGTCGATCATGGCCGCCTCCTCCAGCTCGACCGGCACGCCGTTGACGAACCCGCGCAGCGTCCACAGCGTGAACGGCAGCACGCCGGCGAGGTAGACGACGCCCAGGCCGACGACCGTGTTGAGCAGGCGCCACCCGTCGACCAGCTGGAAGACGCTGATCATCATGGCCTCGCCCGGGATCATCTGGACGACCAGGATCGAGAGCACGAACGCGCGCCGGCCCCGGAAGCGGAACCGCGTCACCGCGAGCGCACCGACGAACGCGAACACCATCGACGTGACGAGCACGAGGAACGTCACGGACAGCGACGTGCCGAGCGCCGGCAGGAACGGTGAGCGCTCCTGCTCGAAGATCGCCGTCTCGTAGTTGCGCAGCGTGAGCTGGTCGGGCCAGAGGTGCACGCGCGGGCCGATGATCTCGTTCGTCGGCAGCAGCGACGTGTTGACCATCCAGTAGACGGGGAAGGCGAACGCGGCGGCGACCAGCAGCGCCACGACGCGCCACCCCCACTGCGACGCGCGCCGGCGGGCCGAGCGGCGGCGCGGCGGCACGACGGCGCGCACCGCCAGGGGGCGCGGGTCGGCGCTGACGGCCGGCGCGGCGCCGGCGGCTGCGATGCTCACAGCTCCTCCTCCTTGACGGTCGCGCGCACGTAGTAGGCCGAGATCGCGAGCATGATGACCGTGAAGACGACGGCGATGGCGCTGGCCGTGCCGTAGTGGCCCTGCGCCATGCCCATCTCGTAGATGTAGACGCCGAGCGTGTTCGTCTCGGACTTCACGCCCCCGATGCCCTGCAGCACGAAGATCTGCGTGAACACCTTCAGGTCCCAGATCATCGACAGCACGATGAGGACCGTGTAGACCGGCTTCACGTACGGCACCTGGATGCGGAAGAAGCGCTTCGCCGCGTTCGCGCCGTCGATCTGGGCGGCCTCGACGACCTCGTGCGGGATCTGCGTGAACCCCGCGTAGAGCGTGAAGGCCACGAACGGGATCGCGCCCCAGACGATGACGAGCGTCGCGACGGCGAAGAACTGCAGCGGCTCGATGAGCCAGGAGTGCCCCATCCAGCTGGTCCCCGTCACGGACGTGAGCAGGTGGTTCACGACGCCGTACTGCGTGTCGAACATCCAGCCCCACACGAGCATCGCCGCGAGCGGCGGCATGGCCCACGCGAGCAGCAGCCCGACGGACAGCACGAGCCGCATCACGCGCCCGAGCCTCATGAGCAGCAGGGCGACGAGCGTGCCGAGCGTGATGGTGAGGACGACGCACACGACCATCAGCGCGAAGCTGCGCACCGTGACGGTCCAGAACCTCGGATCCGTCAGCGTGTCGGTGTAGTTCTGCAGCCCCACCCACTCGGCCGGCACGCCCATCAGCTGGGCGCGCTCGTACTCCTGGAACGACAGCCACAGCATCCGCACGAGCGGCCAGCCGGTCACGACGACGAGGGCGGCCAGGCTCGGGGCGAGCAGCAGCCACGGCAGCAGCCGGGCCGGGGTGATCGCGCGCGAGGCGCGGGGGGCGGGCGCCGCCGAGGGCGGCGCGGCCTGGAGCGAGGTGGAGCTCATGGGGGTCCTTCCCGCGCCGCGCCGGGTCCCGCCCCGCCCTGGGGGCGGGACCCGGCGCGTGCGATCAGCCGTTGAGGATGGACTCGATCGTGGAGTCGAGCTCCTCGGCGACCGTCGGGACGTCCTCACCCTGGGCGATCCGCACGAGCGCGTCCTGCATGACCTTCTGCGCCTCGACGTCGCCCCACTTGGGCGTGGCCGGCGTGAGCCGCGCGTTCGCCGCGGCAGCGGCCGCGGCCGCGGTGATCTCGTCGTCCGGCAGCGCGTCGGCGAGCGAGACCTTCGCCGGGATCAGGCCGTTCTCGGCGAGGATCGTCTGGTACTCGTCGGAGAGCATGATCGCCAGCGCCTCCGTGGCGAGGTCGGGGTTCGCCGACTTCGCCGCGACGGCGATGTTCGAGCCGCCGGCGAACACCGTCGCCGCTCCGCCGTCCTTGCCGGGCAGCGGGAAGGCGTGCAGGTCGGCGCCGTAGGTCTCGGGGCAGCCCGGGACCTCCGCGTCGGCCTCCGCGAGGATCGACCACTTGATCCAGCTCGGTGCCGAGAGGAAGGTCGTGGCGCCCTCGCAGAAGGGCACCTGCAGGTTCGTCTCGTCGCCGTCCTTGGGGGCGTTGGACGCGTTCTGGAACAGGTCCTGGACCTGCTGGAGGCCCGCGACGCCGCCCTCCGAGGAGAACCCGGCCTCCCACTGGTCGCCCTCCTGCTCGGCGATGAAGCCGCCGTTCTCCCAGACGAACGGGAGCATGTTGTACCAGTCCTGGCCCGGGAACCACACGCCGGAGTGGCCGTCGGTGCGGGCCTGCGTCGCGGTGGCGACGTACTCGTCGAGCGTCGTGGGGACCGGTGCGCCGCCGAGGATCTGCTCGCTGTAGAACACGACGCGCGAGCCGGCGTAGTACGGCGCGGCGTAGAACGTGTCCTCCCAGGTGCCCGACTCCACGAAGCCCGGCAGCAGGTCGTCGCCGCCGAGGTCCTCGGCGACGTCGTCGAGCGGCGCGAAGTAGCCGGCCGACGTGAACGTGGGCGCCTGCGTGTTGCCCACCTCGACGACGTCGGGGCTGTCGGAGCCCGACAGCGACGTCGTCAGCTTGTCGACGAGGCCGGTCCAGGACTGCTCCTGGATCACCAGGGTCGAGCCCGGGTTCTCCTCCTCGAACGTCTCCTTCAGGTAGTCGCGGGCGTCCTGCGGCGTGTCCGACCCGACGAGCCAGACGCGGATCTCGGCCCCCTCCGAGCCCCCGCCCTCTGCGTCGGTGGAGCCACCGGCCGAACCGGACGAGCACGCCGTCAGCGTGAGCGCCGCCGCGAAGCCGGCGGCCGCGAAACGTAGGATCTTCACGTTGGGGTTCCTCCCATGAGCGAGGCGGTCGTCACACCGACGACGCCGGGGGTAGCTGCCGACCTGGTGACGGTCGGCTCGGGGTCGTCACGTGACCCCGGGCCGGCCCGTCGCCCGGGACCGTCACGTGATCCCGAGCTGACCGGAGAGCACGAGCACCGCGGCGCCCGCGAGCGCCGCGTCCTCGTCGAGAGCCGCCATCCGCAGTGCGAGCTCGTGCCCGATGACGGGCATGGTGCGGGCGCGGACGGTGGCCAGCGCCGCCTCCCGCAGAGGTCCGTCGAGCAGCTCCGGCGGGCCGGAGAGCAGGACCTCGGCGAGGTTGAGCGCACTGGCGACGGGTGCCAGGGCGCGCCCCAGCATCCGTCCGACCGACGCCAGCGCGGCGTCGGAGTCCTCGGGGGTGAGACCGGCGACGCGGCGGCGCAGGGCCGGCGCGCTCAGCACGGTCTCGAGGCAGCCGCGGCGGCCGCACGCGCACTCCTGCGCGTCCTCGCCGGGCGTCGTCTCGTCCACGACGGTGACGTGCCCGATCTCCCCCGCGGCGTGGCCGCGGCCGCGCACGAGCGAGCCGTCGACCAGCAGCCCGGCGCCGACGCCCTGGCCCACCGTGACGATCATCGTGCTGGCGTCCGCACCGCCGTACGTGAACTCGCCGAGGGCGCGGGTGTTCGCGTCGTTGGCGACGTGCACGGGCACGCCGAGGCCGGCGGTCAGCCGGGCGGCGAGCGGCACGTCGAACCAGCCGCGGTTGGGCGCCTCGAGCACGGTGCCCGTGTCGTCGATGACGCCGGGCGAGGAGATGCCGACGCCGATCACGGGGCACGTGGCGCCCTCGAGGAGCCGGCGGCACACGTCCTCGACCAGGTCGACGGCCGCCGCACCGGTGGTGCCGCCGCTCGGCTCGTGGATCCGGGTGACGACCCCGGCGTCGAGCGTCATGACGGCGCCGTGCACGGTCTCGTCGTCCGTGAGGTCGACCGTGACGACGTGGTGGTCGGCGGACCGCAGGCCCACGAGCGTGGCGGGCTTGCCGACGCGCGCCTCCGAGCGCACGCCGAGCTCGGCCACGAGGCCCTCCCCCAGCAGCGCGGCCACGAGGTCGGAGACGGTGACCCGGGTGAGCCCCGTGCTGCGCGCGATGTCGGCGCGGGACGAGGGGCCCTCGTGGAACAGGTGGCCGAGGACGAGCGACCGGTTGTGCGCACGGGCGTGCTCCGGGAGCACCTTCACGGTGGGCCGCAGGCCGCGCCGCACGGGGTTGGTCGCGGGGCCGCCGGCCGACCGCGTCGTCGTCGTCACGGTGATTAGTAGACCTTCCTTACAAAAGGCCGGTCAAGACGGTCCCGTGACCGTGATCACATCGTGACCGCCGGTTCACGGGCCCGTAGCACGCGCGCCCCGGCGTCCCCGGCCCGTCGCGCGACGACCGCCCCGGCGGTCGGCTCAGCCCGCGGCGGGCGCGCCGCGCAGCGCGGCGAGCCACCCGCGCGCGCCGCGGTGCTCGACGGACAGGGTGGCGCAGCGCACCCCCTCGGCCAGCGCGGGGAGCGGCGCGGCACCGCGGACCAGGGCCGCCGCCATGGCGCCGTGCAGCACGTCCCCGGCGCCCACCGTGTCGACGACCGCCCCCGGCACGAGCCGAGCGGGACGCACGACCGAGCGCCGCACGCCGTCCCCTCCCGCCAGGATCGACCGCACGCGCACCGGGCCGGGGCCGGCCGAGCGCGCGACGAACCCCGGTCCGTACGCCGCGACCGCGTCGAGCAGCGCGTCGACGTCCTCGTCGGGCACGCGTGCGCCGCCGTGGGCCGGCTGCCCCACCTCGGCCGGCAGCGCGAAGTCCGCCGACAGCACGGCGAGGTCGACGTGGGCGAGCAGCGCCGCCGTGCCGGGCTTCCAGCTGCCGCCGTCGAGGAGCACGGGCACACCGGCCGCGCGGGCGGCCGCCGCGACCGCGGTGGCCACGCCGGCGAGGTGCCCGTCGACCAGCACGACCGCGGCGCCGTCGAGCAGCGCGTCGACCGGCCCGGCCGGCACGACCCCGCCCGCCCGCGTCCCGTTCACCGACGCGACCGCGCGCGCCCCCGTGGCACGCGTCACGAGGACCGTGGAGACGGGCAGCACGTCCGGCCGGCCGGCCGCGACGTCGACGACGTCCACGCCCGCGGCCGCCAGCCCGGCGCGCGCGACGTCCGCCAGCGGCCCGGTGCCGAGCGCGGTGACGAGCCGGGTGGGCACACCCAGCGCGACGGCGACGGCGGCCGCGTTCGCCGCCGGACCGCCGAACGTCACCTCAAGGTCGCTGGCGACCACCTTCTCGTCCGGGCCGGGGACGGCCTCGACGGTCTGCTGGACGTCCAGCGTCGTCAGGCCGCAGCACACGAGCGCGCCGCTCCCCCGCGCCGTCCGCACCGTCACCCCTCGATCGTCGCAGCGGTCCGGGCCCGGCGCACACCCGCGGCACGTCCCCGCTCCCCCGAGCGGGCCCGTCCGCCGCACCTACCCGCCGCCGCACCTACCGCCGGCGCACCTACCGCCGACGCACCACGGCGGCCCGCGCCCGCGGCCGGTCGACGACCGCCCACGTCGTCGCACCGAGCACCGCGGCGGCCAGCAGGACCGCCGTCCACGGCCCGAGCGCGTCGGCCGCCACGTGGGACAGCACGAACGCGGCCACGGCGACGAGCAGCACCGCCGCGGCGGCACCCCACCCGACGCGGCGGACCGCGCGCCAGGCGCACCACGCGCCGCCGGCCAGCAGCACCGCACCGCCGAGGGCCCGCACGCCGGTGCCCTGGGCGAGGGCGAAGGCGAGCAGGAGGGTCACGGTGGCGACCGGCCAGACGGGGAGGCGGCTCATGCCGCCACTGTAGGCAGCACCGTGCGCGGCTCCGGGCGGCCGGAGTCCCGTGCGGGCGCCGCCCCACCGGCCCTACGGTGGACCGTGGTCGGCACCGCCCGCGTCACGCGGCGCGGGCCGCGACCGCCGCAGGCCAGCACCCATCGCGCACCCGGAGGCCCACGTGCCCACGCCGCCCATCGACCCGACGACCACCAGCGCCTGGCAGGGCCTCTCGGAGCACGGGAGCGCGTTCCGGCCGGACCTGCGCGGCTGGTTCGCCGCCGACCCCGGCCGCGCGGGCCGCCTGACGTTCGGGCTCGGGGACCTGACCGTCGACCTGTCGAAGAACCTCGTCACCGACGAGACCCTGGCGCTGCTCGTCCGGCTGGGCGAGGAGGTGCAGCTGACCGACCGGTTCGCCGCGATGCTCGCCGGTGAGCACATCAACGTCACCGAGGACCGCGCCGTGCTGCACACGGCCCTGCGCCGCCCCGCCGACGCCGAGCCCCCGCTCGTGGTGGACGGCCAGCACGTCGACGACGACGTGCAGCAGGTGCTCGGGGAGGTCTTCGCGTTCGCGGAGCAGGTGCGCTCGGGCGAGTGGACGGGTGTGACCGGCGAGCGCGTGCGCACCGTGGTCAACATCGGCATCGGCGGCTCGGACCTCGGGCCGGTCATGGTGTACGAGGCGCTCGAGCCGTACGTCGCGGACGACCTCGAGGTGCGGTTCGTCTCCAACATCGACCCGACCGACATCGCGCAGAAGACGTCGGACCTCGACCCGGCGACCACGCTGTTCATCGTCGCGTCGAAGACGTTCACCACCCTGGAGACGCTCACCAACGCGCGGCTCGCGCGGCAGTGGCTGTGGGACCGCCTGGCCGCCGACGGGCACCTCGAGGACTCCGACGAGGCTCGGCGCGACGCCGTGGCGAAGCACTTCGTCGCCGTGTCCACCGCCCTGGACAAGGTCGCGGACTTCGGCATCGACCCGGACAACGCGTTCGGCTTCTGGGACTGGGTCGGGGGGCGCTACTCCGTCGACTCGGCCATCGGCACGTCGCTCGCGATCGCCGTCGGCCCGGACGCCTTCGGCGACCTCCTCGAGGGCTTCCACGCCGTCGACGAGCACGCGCGCACCACCCCGCTCGAGCGGAACGTGCCGTTCCTCATGGGGCTGCTCAACGTCTGGTACGTCAACTTCCTCGGCGCGCACACGCACGCCGTGCTGCCCTACGCGCAGCAGCTGCACCGCTTCCCCGCGTACCTGCAGCAGCTCACGATGGAGTCGAACGGCAAGTCCGTCCGCTGGGACGGCACGCCGGTGACGACGCAGACGGGCGAGGTCTTCTGGGGCGAGCCCGGCACGAACGGGCAGCACGCGTTCTACCAGCTCATCCACCAGGGCACGCGCCTGATCCCGGCCGACTTCATCGCGGTCGCGAACCCGGCGTACCCGCTGCACGACGCCGGGACCGACGTGCACGCCCTCTTCCTCGCGAACTTCTTCGCGCAGACCAAGGCGCTCGCGTTCGGCAGGACCGCCGACGAGGTGCGCGCGGAGGGCACGGCCGAGGAGATCGTCCCCGCGCGCGTGTTCCCGGGGAACCGCCCGACCACGTCGGTCCTCGCCCCGGCGCTCACCCCGTCGGTGGTCGGCCAGCTCATCGCGCTGTACGAGCACATCACCTTCGCGCAGGGCATCGTCTGGGGCATCGACTCGTTCGACCAGTGGGGCGTCGAGCTCGGCAAGAAGCTCGCGACGGAGATCGCACCCGCGGTGCAGGGCGACGCGGCCGCACTCGACGCGCAGGACCCGTCGACGCGCGCGCTCATCGCCCGCTACCTCGAGCTGCGCGCCTGACGCGGGCCCGACCGGATGCGCCGACGGCGCCGACCCCCGCGGGGGCGGCGCCGTCGGCGTACCGGGCCGGAGGTAGTCAGGCCGGAGGTAGTCAGGCCGGAGGTGGTCAGGCCGTGAACCGCTCCGCGCGCTCGACGACGCGGCCCACGCCGGCCTCGGCATCCCACCTGTAGACCGTCCGGCCCTCGATGAGCACGTGCTCGACGCGCGCGTGCACGTCCAGCGGGTCGGCGGACCACACGACGACGTCGCCGTCGCGGCCCGGCTCCAGCGCGCCCACGCGGCCCTCGAGGCCGAAGAACGAGGCGGGGTTGACCGTGAGGGCCTCGAGCGCGGTCTGCGGCGGCAGCCCCTCCTTGACGGCGAGCGTCGCCTGGTGGACGAGGAAGTTGATCGGCACGACCGGGTGGTCGGTCGTGATGGCCACGCGCACGCCGGCGGCCGCGAGCGCGGCGAGGTTGCCGATCGCGCGGTCGCGCAGCTCCACCTTGGAGCGGCTCGTGAACATCGGGCCGAAGATCACGGGCACGTCGCGCTCCGCGAGCACGTCGGCGAGCTTGTGGCCCTCGGTGCCGTGGTTGATGACGAGCCGGTACCCGAACTCGTCGGCCAGGCGCAGGGCGGTCGCGATGTCGTCGTGCCGGTGGGTGTGCTGGTCCCAGACCAGCTCGCCGTCGAGGACGCGGACGAGCGTCTCGAGCGCCAGGTCGGGGGCGAACGGCTCGCCCTTGGTCGCGGCGGCGGCGCGGGCGGCCGCGTAGTGGCGGGCCTTGGCGAACGCCTCGCGGATGACCAGCGCGGTGCCGAGGCGCGTGGACGGCAGCTGCTTGCGCTCGCCGTAGACCCGCTTCGGGTTCTCCCCCAGCGCCGACTTCACCGACACCGACGCGGCGATGACCTGCTCGTCGACCGTGCGCCCACCCCACGTCTTCATCGCCACCGACTGGCCGCCGATCGGGTTGCCCGAGCCCGGCTTGACGACGACCGACGTGATTCCGCCGGACAGCGCGTCGCGGAAGCCCTCGTCCTCGACGTTGACGGCGTCGATCGCGCGCACGGCCGCCGCGTTGGGCACGGTCATCTCGTTCGTGTCGTTGCCCGCGACGCCCTCGCCCTCCTCGTGCAGGCCGACGTGCCCGTGCGCCTCGACGAAGCCGGGCAGCACCCACCGGCCCGTCGCGTCGACGACGCGTGCGCCGGCCGGCACGACGACGTCCGCACCGACGGCCGTGATGCGGCCGTCCTCGACCAGCACGGTCCCGCCCTCGACGGGCGGGCCGACGACGGGCACCACGTACCCGCCGGTGATCGCGACGACGGACGGACGGACGGTGGTCCCAGAGGTCATGGGCACCACCGTACGGCCGTGCGCGGGGCGCGCCCGGCGCTGCTCAGGACGCCCGCCTCAGGACGCCGGCGTCGCGACGCACCGCACGCGGGGCGTCCCCGGCGACCCCGTGCCCTGGTACCCGAGCTCGGTCGTGCCACCGGCGGCGAGCCGCCCGTTCCACGCGGCGTTCGTGAACCCGCCGCCGGTGGAGGTCGAGCTCCACGCGTGCGCGACCGTGGGCGCGGGACCGCCGACGAACTCCACGCGCCAGCCGGACACGGCGGCCGACCCCGCCTCGACGCGCACGGTCGCGACCCAGCCGCCGGGCCACGCGCTGGTCACGGTGTGCGTGGCGTGGCAGCCGTCGTCGGTGGTCGGCGGGACCGTCCAGGACGGGGTGGGGGTCGGGGTCGGTGTGGGCGTCGGGGTCGGTGTGGGCGTCGGGGTCGGGGTCGCCGTGGGCGCCGGGCCCTGCCCGCCGACGATCTTGAGCGCGCGCACGACCGCCGGGAACCAGGCGGCCGCCATCCGCGCGAAGCCGCCGGCGTGCGGGTGCACGCCGTCGTCCGTGTCGCGCGCGGGGTCCCAGCCGGTCCACTGGTCGACGACCAGCACGGGCGAGCGGTCGGTCGACGTGGCGGCGGCCCAGCCGGGCACCTGCGCGTTGAGCGCCCGCGTGCGCTCGGGGCACTCGGCGCACGTGGGCGGCGCGACGGGGATGATCTGCGCGACGACGAGCACCACCTCGGGGTCGACGGCGCGCGCCTGGCGCACGAGGGTCGTCCACGCGTCGAGCACCTGCGCCGGTGTCCGCGCGCTCCACACGTCGTTGGTCGCGAAGTGCAGCAGGACGACCTGGGGCCGCGCCGCGGCGAACCACCCCGCCGCCTGCCCGGACGCGGCGACGTCCGTCACCAGGGCCCCGCCGTGGCCCTCGTTGTCGCCGTCGTGCGCGATGCCGCAGCCCTGGGCCGGCAGGGACCCGACCATGTCGACGGCGTGACCGGCGGCGGTGAGGTCGCGGTGCAGCATCGCGCGCCAGCAGCCGGGGTTCCCGGTGATCGAGTCGCCCAGCGCCATGACGCGCACGGGTGGCGACGAGGCCGCCGCGGGCCGCGGCGCGGCCGTGCCCGGCACGGCGGCGAGCGCGCACGCGGCGAGCGCCGCGGCGAGGGCGCAGAGGACGGCGAGGACGCGGCGCAGCGGGTGGGTCGGCATGCGGACGGCTCCTTCGGCGCGGGCGGCCCGCGCTCCGGCACGGGCGGGCCCGGCACGGCGGCCGGGCGCCAGCAGCCTCCCGTGGCGGCGGCACCCGGTGGCACCGTCGAAGCGTTTCACCGACGCGACCCCCTGCCACCCGCCGTGCGGGCCGGGTGCGCGCGGCCGGCGCGTCCTCCGGGGCCGGCGCGTGGCAGGCTGGCGGTCCGGCAGCGGGAGGGAGACGACCATGGCCGAGCCGCTCGGACGCGTGCGCGTCGACGCCTGGACGTGGGCGGTGCGCCTGTTCCCGACCCGGTCCGCGGCCGCCGCCGCGTGCCGCGCGGGGCACGTGCGCGTCAACGGGGAGCGCGCCAAGCCCGCGACGCAGGTCGTGCCCGGCGACGAGGTGCTGGTCCGGGGTGGCGAGCGCGAGCGCCTCGTCGTGGTGCAGCGGATGCTCGTCAAGCGGGTCTCCGCGGAGGTCGCGCAGGCGTCCTACCTGGACCGCTCCCCGGCGCCCGTCCCGCGCGAGCGGGTCGCCGTCGCGGCGGCGCGCGACCGCGGCGCCGGGCGGCCCACCAAGCGCGACCGGCGCGAGATCGACCGCCTCCGCGGGCGCTGACCGGCCCGGCGCCCGCGCCCTGCGCCCCGACGGCGGCTCAGCGCCGCGCGCCCTGCGGGGTCGACGCGGCCAGGTGGTCCATCCACGCGCGCACGCCGGTCTGGTCGAGCAGCTCCTCGACGGGCCGGCTCAGGGCCTCGACGTGCACGGGCAGGCCCCGCTCGGCCGCGTCGCGCACGAGCCGCACGACGACGGACAGGCCGCTCGAGTCGAGGAACGACACGTCGGCGGCGTCCAGCGCGACCGCGTGCACGTCCGGGCCGGCGAGCTGCGCCCACAGCACCGGTGCGTCCTGCTCACGCACCTGGAGGTCGACCGCGCCGTGCAGCACGACGCGCAGCATGCCGCCGTCGCGGCGCACGTCGAGGCGCCCGGCCCGGTCCGCGCCGGGCCGGTCCGCACCACCGGGCACCGACGTCACGGCGGCAGTCTGCCCCGCACGCCACGCGACCGGCGACACCGACCCGCCGTCCCGCGCGCGGCGCCTGCCCGGGTGCGTCCCCCGGCGGGTGCATCCTGGTGCCGTGCCGCCGCCCGTCCCCGCAGCCGCCCCCGCCGTCGCGGGCACCGCAGGCGCGGGCACCGCAGGCACGGGCACCGCAGGCACGGGCACGGCAGGCGCGGGCACGGCAGGCGGCGCCCGGGCACCCGCGCCGCCGGCCGGCCGCACCGCCGTCAGCCGCCGCGTCGCCGCGCACGCGGTGCCCCGTGCCCCGACCGGGGACGTGCACGCCCTGGTCCCCCTGCCCGCGGACGTCGACGTGCGCCGCACCGTCGGGCGCCTGCGCCGCGGCGCCGGCGACCCGACGTGGGTGCACGACGCCGACGGCACCGTGTGGCACGCCGTCCGCCGGCCCACCGGCACCGCCACGCTGCGCCTGCGTCCGGTCCGCGGCGGCGTCCGCGTGGACGCGTGGGGCGCGGGCGCGGCGCAGGCGCTCGCCGACGCGCCGGGGCTCCTGGGCGCACTCGACGACCCCCGCGGGTTCGCCGACCACCTGCACCCGGCGGTGGCGCGCGCCCGCCGCACGTACGGCGGCGTCCGGCTGGCCCGCAGCGGCGACGTGTGGGACGCCGTCGTCACGGCCGTGCTCGAGCAGCGGGTCGTCGGCCTCGACGCGCAGGCGTCGTGGCGACGGCTCGTCGCGGCGCACGGCGAGCCCGCCCCAGGGCCCGCCCCGGCGCGGCTGCGCGTGGCTCCCCCGCCGGGCGCCTGGGCGACCCTGCCCGTGTGGGAGTGGCGGCGCGCGGGCGTCGACGCGCAGCGGTCCGACACGGTGCGCCGGGCGGCGCGCGTCGCGCACGCGCTGAGCCCCGCGCTGGACCCCGACGAGCTCGCGCGGCGGCTGCGCACCGTGCCGGGCATCGGCCCGTGGACCGTCGCCGAGGTGACCTCCCGGGCGCTCGGCGACCCGGACGCGGTGTCGGTGGGCGACGCGCACCTGTGCCACCTCGTCGGCTGGGCGCTCACCGGCCGCCGCGCGGACGACGCCGGCATGCTGCGCCTCCTCGAGCCCTGGCGCGGGCACCGGCAGCGCGTCCTGGTGCTGCTCGAGCTCGCCTACCGTGGCGGGATGCCGGCGTACGGCCCGCGCGCACCGCGCGCACGCGCCCTGGTCTGACGCGCCCGGATGCCCGATCCCGGCCCGCGCGGCGATACTGGGGCCGGCACGCGGGCGCACCGCGGGCGAGGACGACGCAGGAGGACCGATGGCGTACGACACGACCGAGCCGCACCAGGACGCACCCCCGGAGGCCCCCAGCCGGGTGGCGGCGGGCGTGCTGTCGCTCGTCTTCTTCTTCGGCTCGTTCGCGCTCATCGCGTGGGGCTTCGACATCGACGGCGCGCTCGGCATGACCATCGCGGCCGCGGGGATCCTCACGTTCGCCCTCGCCTACGCGATCCCGACGGCGATCGTCCCCGCGCTCGACCGCGGCGGACGGCGCTGACCGCCGTGAGCGCGGGCACGCCCGCACCCACGTCCCTCGTCCTCGTCCGGCACGGCGAGAGCGTCGGGAACCTCGCCGCGGCACGTGCCGAGCAGGCCGGTGCCGAGGTCGTCGAGATCGACACCCGCGACGCCGACACGCTGCTGTCCGACCGCGGCCTCGAGCAGGCGCGGGCCCTGGGTGTGTGGCTCGGCGGGCTGCCCGCCGACGAGCGTCCCGAGGTGGTGTGGTGCTCGCCGTACGTGCGCACGCGGCAGACGGCGGCGACCGCGCTCGAGGCCGCCGGGATCGACCTGCCCGTCGTCGTCGACGAGCGGCTCCGCGACCGCGAGCTCGGCGTGCTGGACCGGCTCACCCGCGCCGGGGTCGAGGCGCGCCACCCCGGCGAGGCGGAGCGCCGCCGGCTGCTCGGCAAGATGTACCACCGGCCGCCGGGTGGCGAGTCCTGGGCCGACGTGGCGCTGCGCCTGCGCTCGCTGCTGCGCGACCTCGCCGAGCGCGAGGACGGCCGCCGCGTCCTGGTGGTCGCGCACGACGCGGTGGTCATGCTGCTGCGGTACGTGCTCGAGGGGATGGACGAGGACGAGCTGATGGCGATCATCCGCGAGCGCAGCGTGCGCAACGCATCGGTCACGCGGCTCGACCGGGTCGACGGCGCGTGGCTGCTCACGGCGTTCGACGAGGTCGGGCACCTCGCGGCGCTCGACGCGCCCGTGACCGAGCACGAGGGGACGGACGACTCCGGTGGCTGAGGACGGCGGTGTCCTGACCCCGGCGCGGCTGCGCGGCTGGCCGCTGCCCGAGCCCACGGGCGGCAAGGACGCGCGCGGCAGCGTGTGCGTCGTCGGCGGTGCCCGCGGGACTCCCGGTGCGGCGATGCTCACGGGGCTCGCGGCGCTGCGGGTGGGTGCCGGGCGCCTCACCCTCGCGGTCGCGGGCTCGGTGGCGCCGCACGTGGCCGTCGCGGTGCCCGAGGCGGGCGTCGTGGCGCTGCCCGAGGACGCGGCCGGCTCGGTGACGGGCACGGACGACGACGGCGCGCTCGCCCGCGAGCTCGCCCGGGCGGACGTCGTGGTGGTCGGTCCCGGCCTGGACTCCCCCGAGGGCACGCTCGCGGTGCTGCGCGCGGTCGTGGACGGAGCCGGCGACGACGTGCCGCTGGTGCTCGACGCCTTCGCCCTCGGCGTGCTGCGCGACGCCGACGACCTGCGCGACGCGGTGCGCGGGCGCGCGGTCCTGACGCCGAACGCGACCGAGGTGCGGTACCTGCTCGGCGACGACGACGGCCCGGCGGAGGGCGAGGGTGCGCTCGACGGCGCCGCCGCCCGCGCCGCCGACCGGTACGGCGTCGTCGTGGCGTGCTCGGGCAGCGTGGCCGCGCCCGACGGCCGCCGGTGGCAGTCGTCCACGGGCTACTCGGGGCTCGGCACGTCGGGCAGCGGCGACGTGCTCGCGGGTGCCGTCGGCGGGCTGCTGGCCCGCGGGGCCGACCCGGCCCACGCGGCGTGCTTCGGCGTCGAGGCGCACGGCACGGCCGGCGACCGGCTCGCGGCGCGCGTCGGGCCGCACGGGTACCTCGCGCGCGAGCTGCTCGAGGAGCTGCCGCGCGTGCTCGTCGAGCTGCGCGCCCGCTGACGCGCCCCGGTCCGGCGACCACCCGCCGGACCGGGCCGCGCGCCCGCCGGCCGATGGCGCAGACTGGGGACGTGGACACCCCTCGCATGAATGTCGAGTCGTTCAACCTCGACCACCGGACCGTCGCCGCGCCGTACATCCGCCTCGCGGACCTCAAGCAGCTCCCCCACGGCGACGTGATCAGCAAGTTCGACGTGCGCCTCGCGCAGCCGAACCACGGGCACGTCGAGATGCCCGCCGTGCACTCGCTCGAGCACCTCTTCGCCGAGCACTCCCGCAACCACAGCGACCGCGTGCTCGACTTCTCCCCCATGGGCTGCCAGACGGGGTTCTACCTCATGCTCGAGGGCCGCTGGGAGCAGTCGGAGGTCGAGGAGCTCGTGGCCGCGACGCTCGAGGACGTCGTGGGCGCGCACGAGGTGCCCGCCGCCAACGAGGTGCAGTGCGGCTGGGGCGCCAACCACACGCTCGAGGGCGCCCAGGAGGTCGCGCGCGCGTTCCTCGCCCAGCGCGCGGGTTGGTCGCAGGTCACCGCGTGAGCGTCGACGCCGTCGTCGTCACGGCGATGGGCGTCGAGGCGACGCCGTTCCTCGACCGCGCCACGTCCGTCGGGGACGAGACCGAGGTCGCCGGTGCCCGCCGGCGCCTGCTGCACGTCGGCGACAGCCGCGTGCTGCTCGTGACGTGCGGCATCGGCCTGGTGAACTCGGCGACGGCCGCGGCGCTCGTCCTCGCCGAGCACACGCCGCGGCTCGTCGTGAGCGCCGGCTCGGCCGGTGGCATGGGGCTGCAGGTGCGCGTCGGCGACGTCGTCGTCGGTGCCTCGACGGTCTACGCCGCGGCCGACGCCCGCGTCTTCGGCTACGCGCTCGGCCAGGTGCCGGGCATGCCGGCCCGCTACGACGCCGACCCGGCCCTCCTCGCCGCCGCAGCCGCGGCGCAGGCACCGGGCCTCACGGTGCGCACGGGGACCATCCTGTCGAGCGACGTGTTCGTCGACGCCGAGCGCGTCGAGCCGCTGCGCACCGCCTTCCCCGACGCCCTCGCGTGCGACATGGAGTCGGCCGCGCTCGCGCAGGCCGCGCACCTGTTCGGCGTGCCGTTCCTGTCGGTCCGGGGCATCTCGGACCTGTGCGGTCCCATCGCGGGGGTCGACTTCGACGCGCACGTCGACGACGCCGCCGAGCGCTCGGCCACGGTCGTCCTCGGCGTGCTCGACGCGGCGCTCGCGCCCGCGCGCTGAGCCCTCCGGGCACCTCGTCGGGGGCGGTGGCACGGATCCGTGCCCACCGCCCCCGATGACTTGTGCGCCGGCACCGGGTCGGCACCACTGCGGCGACGCGCCCGCGGCGGAATCCCGTCGACGTCCGCGCGGTTGTCGCCAGAGACTTCGGTCCTCCCCGCCGACGACGCCGCCCCGGCGACCCACGCGCGCCGGCGCACCGCACGACCGCCCACCCGCACGACCGCCCACCCGCACGACCCGACCCGACAGGTGGCCCCGTGACCGACCAGCACCTCGACGCCTCGACCGCGACGGTCGAGGAACCGCCGGCGAGCCCGGCCCCCGCACCGTCCGGGCCGACCGCCGCCGCCGGGGGCACCGCCGCCGGCACGATGTCCGCGCGCGACCGTCTCGCGGTCACGCTCCTCCTGGTGTCGACGTTCGTCGTCATCCTCAACGAGACGATCATGGGCGTCGCGCTGCCGCGGCTGCGCGACGACCTCGGCGTCACCGCGTCCGCCGCGCAGTGGCTGACGACGGGCTTCCTCCTGACGATGGCCGTCGTCATCCCGGTCACCGGCTTCCTGCTCCAGCGGCTGACGACGCGTGCCGCCTTCCTCGGTGCCATGACCGCGTTCTCGGTCGGCACCACGGTGTGCGCGCTCGCCCCCGGGTTCGAGGTGCTGCTCGCCGGTCGCGTCGTGCAGGCCCTCGGCACCGCCGTCATGCTGCCGCTGCTCATGACGACCGTCATGAACGTGACGCCGCCCGAGGGGCGCGGACGCACCATGGGCAACATCTCCGTCGTCATCTCGGTCGCCCCGGCCATCGGCCCGACCGTGTCCGGCCTGATCCTGTCCGTGCTGGACTGGCGGTGGATGTTCGGGCTCGTGCTGCCGATCGCCCTGACCGCGCTCGTCCTCGGCGCGCTGCGCCTGCCGAACGTCACCGAGCCGCGCTGGGCGCGCGTCGACGTGCCGTCGGTCGTGCTGTCCGCGATCGGGTTCGGCGGTCTGGTGTTCGGGCTGTCGCACGTCGGCGAGGCGGCGCAGGGCGGCGTGGACCCGACCACGGTCGGCGCGCTCGCCGTCGGCGTCGTCGGGCTCGGCGTCTTCGTCGCGCGCCAGCTGCGCCTGCAGCGCCGCGACGACGCCCTCCTGGACCTGCGCACGTTCCGGGTGCGGACCTTCGCCGTCGGCGTCGCGCTGATGGCGGTCATGATGATGTCGCTGTTCGGCTCGATCATCATGCTGCCCATCTACGCGCAGGACGTGCTCGGGCTCGACACCCTGCGCACCGGCCTGCTGCTCCTGCCGGGCGGTCTGCTCATGGGCCTGCTCGCCCCGATCGTGGGGCGCGCGTACGACCGCCTCGGCCCGCGTCCGCTGCTGGTCCCGGGCACGGTGCTCGTCTCCCTCGCCGTGTGGGCGATGGCGCTGCTGCTGCGCGAGGGCGGCACGCCGTGGGTCGTCGTGGGCGCCCACCTGACGATGTCCGCGGGCCTCGCGCTCGTGTTCACGCCGCTGTTCACGTCGGCGCTCGGCGCCGTGCCGAAGCCGCTGTACTCGCACGGCAGCGCCGTCATCGGCACGGTGCAGCAGGTGGCCGGCGCGGCGGGCACGGCGGTGTTCGTCACCGTGCTCACGGCCGTGTCGGCGGGCCTGGTGGCCGACGGCGCCGACGCGGTCACCGCGACGGCGGGCGGCGTGCGCGGGGCGTTCCTGCTCGGCGCGATCCTGTCCCTGCCCGCGATCGGCGCCGCGCTGCTCGTGCGGCCGGCGCCGCCCGGTGCGGAGCGCCCCGTCGGGCACTGAGGCGCCCGCACCCCGCGCTCAGGCGGAGGTCCCCCGCGGCCCGTCGACGTCCGCGTCGGCGGGCCGCGCCGCGTCCGGACCCGTCGGCCGGTGCGCCGGGTCGTGGGTCGCCGCGCCGGTCGGCGCACGGTTCGGCGCGTCCGCCGGCGAGCCGGGCCCCGCCGCCGCGGCCTCGACGACCTCCACCGCGGTCGCGACCATCCCGGAGCCCGCCAGGCCGCCCGTGCCCGGCACGCCCTGCGCCGCGCGCACGGCGTCGACGGCGGCGGCGCTCGGCGGCACGTGGGAGCGGCACTCCCACGCGGCGGCGAGCTCGCGGACGCCGTCGAGCACGGCGGCGTGCACGCGCGGGTCGGCCAGCGGCCGGAAGTGCCCGTCCACGGGCAGCCGCACGTTCACCGCACCGGGCAGCTCGCTGCCGCCCGGCACGTGCGGGTCGAACCGCGCGAACACCGACCGGATGCGCCCGTTGGCCGCCACCTGGCGCGCGAGCGCGAGGATCTGCGGGTCGAGCGGCGACAGGGCGCGCACCGCCCGCACGGGGAACCACCGCGCGTACACCGAGCCCGAGAAGGGCGTGTTCACCGCGACCATCCCGGCGATGCGGTCGCCGGCACCGGGCGTGCCGAGCACGAGCTTGCCGATGAGGCCGCCCTTGGAGTGCGCGACCAGCACCACCTCGTCGAGGTCGAGCTCCGCGAGCCGGTCGACGACGCGCTGCGCGGACTCCTCGAGGCCGCGGCCGTTGTAGCCGAGCGCGGGGACGGTGTGCACCGGGTGCCCGGCGTCGTGCAGGTGCCGGACGAGGCCGTCCATGACCGGCCACGTCTCGTAGATCCCGGGGAGCAGCAGCACGGGCGTGCGCGTGCCCGTCGCGAGGTCGTCGGGCGGCGGCGGGCGCACGGTCGCGTGCGCCTGCGCCGCGGCGATCCACGCGTAGTCCCGTCCCCACGCGACCGCCTGCTCCAGGCGCCGGCGCCAGCCGGTCGGCACGGCGTCCTGCACCGGCACCCCGCGGACGTCGGAGCGCGCGTCCGTCATCGGTCCTGGTGCTCGCGGACGAGGGCGGCGACCTCGGCGGCGTGGTCGGCGAAGGCGGCGTGCGCGGCGTCGGGGACCTCGGCCCACCGGCCGTCGGGTGCCGCGGCGGCGACCCGCTGCACCCAGGCGCGCGGCGCGACGGCATCGCGCTCCCCGCGGACGACGAGGACGGGCACCGGCACCTGCGCGATGCGCTCCTCGGTGCGGTAGGCCAGCATGCTCGGCAGCACCTGCGCGTACCAGTACGGCCCCGACAGCAGGTAGTCGAGCGTGAGCGTGTGCCGCGTGCGCGCCGCCTCGGACAGCGTCGCCCGGGCCAGGCGGGCACCCTGACGCACCGCGGAGCGCGCCGACGCGTCCGTCGTCGGGCCCACGAGCACGGCGTGCCCCGCGACGTCCGGGGACTTGGCCAGCAGCTCCGTGACGATCTGTGCGCCCATCGAGTGCCCGAGGACCGTCGGCCGGACGAGGCCCTCGTGCCGCACCCACCGCTCGACGACGGCCGCGAAGTCCTCGACGGCGAGCCGCCGGTCGGGCCGCGGCACGTCGCCGAAGCCCGGCAGGTCGATGAGGTGGACCACGCCGCGGTCCGCGAGCTCGGACGCGAGCGGGCCGAAGTAGCGCGAGCTCACGCCGAGCCCGTGCACGAGCACGACGTCGTGGCGCTCCTGCGGCGGCACGCGGTCCATCCCGTCGCGCCAGGTGGTCCACGTGCGCACCGGCAGCCCGTCGTGGCGCCAGCGGTCGATCCGGATGTTGAGTCCGCTCGGCAGGGGGATCACAGGGCTCCTAGCACGTCGTCAGCCAGTGGGTCGGGGGTACCGAAGCGGTGCGCGGTCACGCTGACCGCCTGCTCGCGCACGAAGGGCAGCAGCTCGACGAGCCCGGAGGACGTGACCGCCGCGCCGTGCACGGTCAGGTCGGCCCGCCCCTCGGCCGCGCGGGCGGCGGCCGCCGCGTCGCCGCCCACGAGCCGGACCCGGCCGGCGGGCAGGTGCGGCAGGTCGGCCGCCCACGCCTCGTCGTCCTGCACGTGGACCTCGAAGCCCGCCGCGGCGAGCGCGGCCGTGACGGCGCCGGGCAGCGCCGCCGGGACGCTGACCTCGCCGGTCGCCCCCGCCACCAGCGCGGCGGCGAGCACCCGCAGCAGGTCGGCGACGGGCGCCGCCGCGGCGAGGCGCACGTGCACCGGCACGGGCAGGTGCCGCAGGACGTTGCGCTCCGGCTCCAGGCCGGTGACGTCCCGGGGGACGCCCAGGTCCGTGGTCCACGCGTGCGCGGCCGCCGCCGCGGCGGCGCGCACCGTGCCCGCGTCCGCGGGCCACGCCGCGGCCGCCGCCTCGACCAGCGCCGCGACGGGGGCGGGCAGCGGCACGTCCGGCGACGTGGCGGTCGCGGGCTCGTCGTGCCACGTGCCGAAGCCGTGCAGGTAGTGCGGGCCCCCCGCCTTGGTGGTCGGGCCCACGACCGAGCGCTTCCAGCCGCCGAACGGCTGGCGCTGCACCACCGCGCCCGTGATGCCCCGGTTGACGTAGACGTTGCCGGCCTCGACCCCCGCGAGCCAGCGCGCGACCTCGTCGGCGTCGAGCGAGTGCAGGCCGGCCGTGAGGCCGTAGTCCACCTCGTTCTGCAGGGCGATCGCCTCGTCGAGCGTGCGCGCGGTCATCACGGCGAGCACGGGGCCGAACCACTCGGTCCGGTGCGCCTGCGAGCCGCGCCGCACCCCCACCCGGACGCCGGGCGTCCACAGCCGACCCTCGGCGTCGAGGCGGCGTGGCTCGACAGCCCACCGCTCCCCGGGGCCGAGCGTCGTCAGGCCGTCCAGCAGCTTGCCGGCAGCGGGCTCCACCAGCGGACCCATCTGCGTCGCCGGGTCGTCCGGCGGGCCGACGCGCAACGACGTCACGGCGTCGAGGAGCTGCGTGCGGAAGCGCCGCGAGCGGGCCACCGACCCGACGAGGACCACGAGCGACGCGGCCGAGCACTTCTGCCCCGCGTGCCCGAACGCCGAGGTCACGACGTCCCTCACCGCGAGGTCGAGGTCCGCGGACGGCGTCACGACGATCGCGTTCTTGCCGGAGGTCTCGGCGAGCAGCGGCAGGTCGGGGCGCATCGAGCGGAACAGCTCGGCGGTCTCCCACGAGCCCGTGAGCACGACCCGGTCGACCCGGGGGTCGGCGACGAGCGCGGAGCCGAGCGTGGACTCGTCCACGTCGACGAGGTGCAGCACGTCACGCGGCACGCCCGCCGCCCACAACGTCTCGGCGAGCACGGCGCCGCAGCGGCGGGCGGGCGGCGCCGGCTTGAGCACGACCGACGACCCCGCGGCCAGCGCGGCGAGCACCGAGCCGGCCGGGATCGCCACCGGGAAGTTCCAGGGCGGGGTGACGACCGTGAGGCGGGCAGGCGCGAAGCGTGCGCCGGGCACCCGCTCGAGCCCCGGCGCCCGGTCGGCGTAGTACCGGGCGAAGTCGACGGCCTCGGACACCTCGGGGTCGCCCTGGTCGAGGGTCTTGCCGGCCTCCGCGGCCATGACCTCGAGCAGGTCGGCGCGGCGGGCCTCGAGCGCGTCGGCGGCGGCGCGCAGCACGGCCCGGCGGCCGGCGCCGCCACGCGCCGCCCACGCGTCCGCGGCGGTCACGGCGGTCGCGAGCACCGCGTCGAGCGCGTCGGCGTCCTCGAGCCGGGCCGCCGCGAGGGTGTCCGTGCCGAGGCGGGACCCCGGCACGCGCGCGAGCACCGCACGCCCCCAGTCCCGGTTCGCGGGCAGGGCCGGGTCGGTGTCGGGCGCGTTGGCGAACGGCGCGTCGCCGACCGGCTCCGGCGGACGCGCGCGGTCCTGCGTGCGCCGCGGGCTGGGCACCGTGTCGTCGAGCGCACGCAGGGACGCGGAGAACCGGGCACGCTCCCGCTCGAACGCCGCCGCGTCCTCGCCGAGGTCGTACGCCGCCGACATGAAGTTCTCCGGGCTCGCGCCCTCCTCGAGCCGGCGCACCAGGTACGCGACGGCGACGTCGAACTCGCGCGGGTGCACGACCGGCACGTACAGCAGGAGGCGGCCGACGTCCCGGCGCACCGCCTCGGCCTGCGCCTGCGCCATGCCGAGGAGCATCTCGACGTCCATCGCGTCCTCGACGCCGCGCGAGCGGGCGAGCAGCCACGCCAGCGCGAGGTCGAACAGGTTGTGGCCCGCCACGCCGAGGCGGACGGCGTCGACCGCACCCGGGCGCAGGCCGACGTCGAGCACCCGCTTGTACTGCGTGTCCGTCTCCTGCTTGGTGGCCCACGTCGCGGCGGGCCACCCGTGCACCGCCGCCTCGACGCGCTCCATCGGGAGGTTCGCTCCCTTGACGAGCCGCACCTTCACGGGGGCGCCGCCGCGCGCACGCCGCGCCGCGGCCCACTCCTGCAGCCGCAGCATCGCGTCGACCGCGTCCGGCAGGTACGCCTGCAGGACGATGCCGCCGGACCAGGCGAGCAGCTCCGGCCGGTCGAGCAGCCGCGTGAACACCGCCACCGTCAGGTCGAGGTCGCGGTACTCCTCCATGTCGAGGTTGACGAACGTGCCCGTCGCGGCCGCACGGTCGTACAGCGGCGCCAGCCGCTCGACGACCTCGTCGACCGCCTCGTCGAAGGCGTACGGCGCGTGCGGCGCCACCGCGGCGGAGACCTTCACCGACACGTAGTCGACGTCCTCGCGCTCGACGAGCGCGCGGATGCCCGCGAGCCGCCGGTCGGCCTCCCGGCGCCCCAGCACGGCCTCACCGAGCAGGTTGAGGTTGAGCTGCACGCCCGGGCGGCGCAGCCGTGCGATCGCGGCGCCCAGGCGCGCGTCGGACGCGTCGACCAGGAGGTGCCCGACCATCGCGCGCAGCGCGCGGCGCACCACCGGCACGACGAGACCGGGCGCCACCCGCGCGGCCACCGCACCCGCTCGCACGCCCAGGCGCAGGTGCGGCGCGAGGAAGGACGGCGCCCGCGACGCCAGGGCGGCGAGCTCGCGCGCCGCGACGGCGTCGTCCTCGGGCCGGACCACCCGGTCGACGAAGCCGACCGTGAACGCGAGGCCGTCCGGGTCGGCGAGCACGTCCGCGAGCTGCTGGGCCGCGCGGTCGACCGGCTCGTCGGCGCTCGCGTCGAGCCAGCGCCGCACGAGCGCGACCGCGTCGTCCTCGAGGCGGCGCAGGTCCTGGGGGCCGTGGCGGTCGTCGGCGGTCGTGCGGGGCTCAGCGGCCGGGCGCGCCGCGGTGCGGGGCGGGTCGGTGCGGGGCGGGTCCGTGCGGGGCGGGTCGGTGGCGTGCGGGTCCGTGCGGGGCCCGGTGCCGCCGGGCCCGGTGGGGCCGCTGCTGCGGGGGTCGGGCCGGTGGTCGACGGTCACGTGCGCTCCGGGGTCGGGGTGCGCGGGGGTCGCCCGCGGGTCCCACCATCATCCGTCACCGACGTGGACCCCCGCACGCGGGGCCTGCGCGCGCAGGGCCGGGAGGGTGACGACCGCCCGCAGGCCGCCCGCCGGCGCCTCGCCGAGCACCACGTCGCCGCCGAGCTCGCGCGCCACCTCGCGGGCGATCGCGAGGCCGAGCCCCGTCCCGCCGGCGTCGCGCTCGCGCGCGTCGTCGAGGCGGACGAACCGCTCGAAGACGCGCTCACGGTCCGCCGCCGGGATGCCCGGGCCGTCGTCGTCCACGCTCACCCGCGCGTCGGTGACGGTCACCTCGACGGCCATCGCCGCGTGCCGCGCGGCGTTCGCCACGAGGTTGCGCAGCACGCGGCGCACCGCGTCGTCCGTGCCGAGCGCGGCGCCGGCGCCGCGCACGTCGACCCGCACCCCGCGTGCTGCGGCGACCGGTGCCGCCGACCCGGCGGCCTCCTGCGCGGCCGCGCCGAGGTCCACGCGCACGCGCGGCACGGGCGCCGCGCCGACGCGCGCGAGCACGAGCAGGTCGTCGACGAGCGCCTGCATGCGCTCGACCTCCGGTGCGAGGTCGGCGACGAGGTCGTCGACCGGGTACGCGTCGGGGTGCGCGCGCGCCACCTCGACGGCCGCGCGCACCGCGGCGACCGGCGAGCGCAGCTCGTGCGCGGCGTCGCCGACGAACGTGCGCTGCCGCGCCGCCGACGCCTCGAGCCGGTCGAGCATGGCGTTCAGGGTCCGGGCCAGCGCGGCCAGCTCGTCGTCGGCCGCCGGCACCGGCAGCGACCCGGGCCCGCCCGCGAGCGCGACGCGGTCGGCCGCGGCACGCAGGTCCTCGACCGGGGCGAGCGCGCGCCCCAGCAGGGTCCGCACGAGCAGGGCGACGCCGAGCGTGAGCACCGGCACGACGAGCAGCAGGGCCAGGCGCGTCGCGTCGAGCACGCCGCGCACCTCGTCGAGGGGCACGCTCGTCACGACGGTCGCGGGCGCGCCGTCGAGCACGACCGCCTGCACCGCGACGCGGGCCTGCGCGTCGTAGGCGCTGCGGTCGGTCGTCCGGACCAGGACGTCGTCGCCGGCCTCCGCACGCCACGCGGCGACGGTCCCGGCGTCGAGGACCGGGAGCGTCCGGCTCGCCGTGGCCGAGGACGCGAGCACGCCGCCGTCGGCGTCGAGGACCTGCGCCACCTCGCCGGGCTCGGCGACGGGCAGCGGGTCGGGCACGCGGTCGTCGCCGACGAGGGCGGCGACCGTCGCGGCCCGGGCGCGGACGACCTCGTCGAGCGCCGCGACCCGGCCGGCGCCCAGCACGGCCGACAGCGCGAGCGCACCCACGACGAGCGCGACCGCGACGACACCCGTGGCGAGCAGCGTCAGCCGGTCCCGCAGCGACATCGCCGGGCCGGCGCGGCGGGACGGGCGTGCCGGGCCGGCGCCCGCCCGGGCGCGCGCCGGCGGTCCGCCGGGTGCCGCGCTCACGGGTCCGGCACGACCGGTGCCGCGGTGCCGATCCGGTAGCCCGCTCCGCGCACGGTCGCCACGGCGTCCTTGCCGAGCTTGCGGCGCAGGTAGCCGACGTAGACCTCGACGACGTTGGGGTCCTCCCCGCCGGTGTCGAAGACGTGGTCGAGCAGCTCGAGCTTGCCGACGACGCGGTCGCCGTGGCGCAGCAGGTACTCGAGCAGGGCCGTCTCGCGTGCGGTGAGGTCGACCGCGCGCTCGCCGCGCGAGACCTCGCGCGTGGCGGGGTCGAGCATCAGCTCGCCGGCGCGCAGCACGGCGGGGCGGGGCGCGACGGGCCGGCGCACGAGTGCGCGCAGCCGGGCCACGAGCACGACGAACGAGAACGGCTTGGTGAGGTAGTCGTCGGCGCCCACGTCGAGCCCGTCGGCGACGTCGTGCTCACCGTCCTTGGCGGAGAGCATGAGCACGGGCGTCCACACCTCGCGCTCGCGCAGGGTCGTCACGACGTCGTACCCGTGCCGGCGCGGGAGCATGACGTCGACGACGAGGACGTCGTACTCGCCGTCGGTGGCCATGCGCAGTCCCGTGTCGCCGTCGTGCGCGACGTCGACGGTGAAGCCCTCGGCGCCGAGCCCGCGGCGCAGCGCGCGCGTCAGCCCGACCTCGTCGTCCACCAGGAGCACCCGCACCCCGGCAGCATCCCACCGCGGACGACGCGCGGCCGCAGGCGTGCCCGGGCACCTCTCAGGGTGTGCTCAGCGCACCCGGGCCACAGTGGTCGGCATGGACACCAGCACCCCCGCACCCGGCCCCCGGGACGACGCCGACTCCCCCGCCCCCGTGCGCCGGCACCGCGCGCGGTGGGCCGTCCCGGCCGTCGCCGCCGCAGCCGTCGCGGCGGCGTTCGCCGCGCCGCCGCTGCTCGCGACCGCGGGCACCGCCGGCCTGCCGGAGGTCACGCCCGACGAGCTGCTGGCGCGCGTCGCCGCGGCCGAGCCGCAGGCGCTGTCCGGCACGGTCGTGCACACGGCCCGCCTGGGCCTGCCGGACCTCTCGCTCGTCGAGGTCGGCGGCGCCGACCCCGTCGCCCTGCTGGGCGGCTCGTCGACGCTGCGCGTGTGGAGCGACGGCGGTGAGCGCTCGCGCGTGTCGCTGCTCGGCCAGGCCTCGGAGTACTCGGTCGTCGCGGACGGGCCCGAGGCCTGGACGTACTCGTCCGCCGACGACGAGGTCGTGCACTACGCCCTGTCCGACGCCGACCGCACGCGGCTCGAGGCGGCGGCCGAGCAGCACGCGGCGGCACCGCCCGTCGCGGGCGACCTGCCCACGCCCGAGGAGCTCGGCCGGGCGGCGCTCGAGCGTGCCGAGCAGCACGCGACCGTCGGGGTCGACGCGGCCACGACCGTCGCCGGGCGCGACGCGTACCAGGTGGTCCTCACGCCGCGCGGCGACGCCACGCTGCTCGGCCGGGTCGTCGTGGCGGTGGACGCCGAGACGTGGACGCCGCTGCGCGTGCAGGTGTGGAGCAGCGACGACGCGGCGACGCCCGCCCTCGAGCTCGGCTTCACCGACGTGACGTTCGCGGCGCCGTCCGACGCGGTGCTCGCGTTCTCCCCGCCGCCCGGCGCGAGCGTGCGCGACGTCGTCGTGCCGCTGCCCGAGCAGCCCGCGCCGGCCGGCGTCGCCGGCGCCGACGACGCGCAGGCCCTGGCCGACGCGCTCGAGGACCCGGCGGCGACGCCGCCGCTGCCCGAGGGCGTGACCGTGACGGGTGACGGCTGGGACGCGGTCGTGCAGGTCGCGGGCGTCGACGTGGCGGGCCTGCTCGCCGCCGACCCGGCGGCGCTGGCGGAGATGTCGATGCCGGACAAGAGCATCGGCTCCTCCGAGGGCGCGCAGGAGCTCTTCGACCAGTTCGTGCCCGCCGAGGGCGAGGGCCCCGTCCCCGACCTCGACCAGCAGGCGCTGTACGACCAGCTGACGACGCCCGTCGCGGGCGGTCGGCTGCTGGAGTCCTCGCTGCTGTCGGTGCTGGTGCTCGACGACGGCCGCGTGCTGGCCGGCGCGGTGCCCGCGCAGACGCTGCTCGACCTGGCCGGCTGAGCCGGCCGTGACCACGACGGGTGCGGCAGGCGCGCGCGCGGCGGCGACCGCGGGGCAGTCTGGTGCGGTGACCGCTGCGCAGGACTCCCCGCGGCCCGTCGACGCGCGACCCACGACGGGGCAGCCGCGCGCGGGCGGGGACCGCACGCCGGACGACGCCGCCGCCGCGGTCCGCACGCGGGGGCTGACGAAGCGGTTCGCGACCGGCCAGGTCGCCGTCGACGGGCTCGACCTGCACGTGCCGCGCGGTGCGGTGTTCGGCTTCCTCGGCCCCAACGGGTCGGGCAAGACGACGACGATCCGCATGCTGCTGGGGCTCGTGCGACCCACCGCCGGCACGGTGCACCTGCTCGGCGCCCCCATGCCGGACGCCGCCGGGCGCGTGCTGCCCCGGGTCGGGGCGCTCGTCGAGGGGCCCGCGTTCCACCCGTACCTGTCCGGCCGCGCCAACCTCGCACGACTCGACGCCGCGGACGCGACGACGGACCCGCGCACCCGCGTGCACCGCACGGGCGAGGCGCTCGAGCGCGTGGGCCTCGGCGCGGCGGCGGACAAGCGCTACCGCCAGTACTCGCTCGGCATGAAGCAGCGGCTGGGCCTCGCGGCGGCGCTGCTGCGCCCCCGGGACCTGCTGGTGCTCGACGAGCCGACGAACGGCCTCGACCCGCAGGGCACGCGCGAGGTGCGCCACCTGGTGCGCGAGCTCGCGGACGGGGGCGCGACCGTGCTCGTCTCGTCGCACCTGCTGACGGAGATCGAGCAGGTCTGCACGCACGTCGGGATCATGGGCCGCGGCCGCCTGCTGCTGCAGGGGCCGCGTGCCGAGCTCACCGCGCGCCGCGGCGTGCACGTCGTGGTCCGCACGACCCCGCGCGGCGTGCAGCCCGGGCTCGCGGAGCTGCGCCGGCTGGGCCTGCCCGACGTCCGGGTCGACGGGCACGCCGCGGCCCCGGCGGACGAGCCGACCCTCGTCGCCGGCCTGCCGGACGACGCGCCGCCGCCGCAGGCCGTCGCCGCCGCGCTCGTGCGCGCGGGCGTCGACCTCGTCGCGTTCGAGGTGCGCCGGCCGTCGCTCGAGGAGCTGTTCGTCGAGCTCACCGGGGAGGGATTCGATGTCGCTCGCTGACACCACGACCACCGCCGCCGGCCCCGACGCCGCGGACCTCGGGACGTCCGGCCCGCGCCGCGGCGCCCTCGGCCGGCTCGTGCGCTCGGAGCTGCGCCTCGTCCTGGGGCGCCGGCGCAACGTCGTGCTGCTGGTCGGCCTGGCGCTGGTCCCCGTGCTGCTCGCCACCGTGCTCTTCCTCACGCAGGACTCGGCCCTCGGCGGGCAGGGCCCGCCGTTCGTGGCGCGCGTCACCGGCAACGGGCTGTTCCTCGTGGTGGCGTCCCTGTTCCTGTGCCTGCCGTTCCTGCTGCCGCTGACGATCGGCATCGCGTCGGGTGACGCGGTGGCGGGCGAGGCCGCCGCGGGGACGCTGCGCTACCTGCTCGTCGTGCCGGTGGGCCGGACGCGGCTGCTGCTGGTCAAGGCGGCGGCCGCCCTCGCGTTCGCCGCGGCGGCCGTGCTGGCGATCGCGGTGGTCGGGCTCGTGGTCGGCGGCGCGCTGTTCGGGCTGGGCGACCTCACGCTGCTGTCGGGCGACACGATCCCGCTGTCCGCGGGCGTGCTGCGGGTCGCGGGCGTGGTCGCGTACGTGGGCCTGTCGATGACGGGCCTCGTCGCGGTCGGGCTGTTCTTCTCGACGCTCACGGAGGTGCCGGTGGGCGCGATGGCGGCGACCGTCGTCGTCGCGGTCGTCTCGAGCGTCCTCACGCAGCTGCCGCAGCTCGCCGCGATCCACCCGGCGCTGCTGACCACGCACTGGTTCGACTTCGCCGAGATGCTGCGGATCCAGCCGGACGCGGGCGTCCTGCTCGAGGGGCTCGCGGTGCAGGCGGGCTGGGTCGCGGTGTTCGGCTCGCTCGCCTGGGCGCGGTTCACGACTGCCGACGTCTCGTCGTGACCACCCGTCGGGCGCCGGGCGCGGTGCCAGACTCGGGCGCATGACGATCTTCGGGACCGACGTCGACCGCACCGAGGGGCTGACCTACGCCGTCGTCCTCACCCGCGCCGGCCGCGACGCGGTGCTCGCGGCGCTCACGGCGGAGCGGTTCTCGGGCTGGGTCGGCCCCGCGGACGAGTGGGTCGTCGTCGTCCCCCAGACGCCGCTCGGCCACGTCGCCGCCCGGCGCCAGCACGTCGAGGAGCTCGGTCGCACGCTGTCCCTGGCGGTCGGCGCGCCCGTCGTCGTGGTGGTCGTGACGAGGGACGAGCTGCTGCAGCTGTGGGCGTGGGACGGTGCGACGCTCGTGGCCGAGTACGTCTCCGACCCGTCCGTGGCGGACCCGGACGACGAGACCGCGGCCTGGTCGGGCCCGACGGGCGCGCACCGGGCGCCGGCGCTGGCCGCGCTCGCCGGGCGGCCCGACGCCGCCGAGGAGGTCGGGGAGCTGCTCGGCGAGGAGCTGGGCGAGTCCGAGCAGGAGTCGGAGCGGCTCGTGGCGCTCGCGCGGCTGCTGGGCTGGCCGGACTGGCTCGTCGCCGTCGACTCGCTGCCGCGCCGCGTGCCCGGCGGCCCCGACGCCGACGCCTTCCAGCGCCTGCGCGTCGGGCGGACGGGCGCCGCGGGCGTGCTGGCCGCGCGGGCGGCGCGCGTCGTGCGCCGCGAGTCGTGACGCCCGGGCGCCGCGAGACCCTGGGCAGCGGCGCCCGCGCGCGGCAGGCTGGACCCGTGACCGCCGAGCCGCCGACCAGTGCGACCGCCGCGCGGCTGCGCGAGCTGGTGCTCCTGCGCCGGGTCCGCGACCGCATGGACCGCGACTACGCCCAGCCGCTCGACGTCGAGGCGCTCGCGCGCGACGTCCACCTGTCGGCCGGGCACCTGAGCCGGCGGTTCCGTGCCGTGTTCGGGGAGTCCCCCCACAGCTACCTGATGACCCGGCGGATCGAGCGCGCGATGACGCTCCTGCGGCGCGGCGACCTGTCCGTCACGGACGTGTGCTTCGCGGTGGGCTGCTCGTCGCTCGGGACCTTCAGCACGCGGTTCTCCGAGCTCGTCGGCATGTCCCCGAGCGCGTACCGGCGGCTCGCCGCCGACGAGGGCCGGGGCCTGCCCGGCTGCGTCGCCAAGCAGGTCATGCGACCCGTCAGGAATCGAGAAGCACGACCGGCGCGCGGCTCCCTAGCGTGAGCGGCATGGACCTCATCATCAGCTCGACGTTCCTGCCGGCCGACGACCCGGAGACGTCCCTGGCCTTCTACCGCGACGTGCTCGGCTTCGAGGTGCGCCTCGACGTCGGCTACGGCGACATGCGCTGGATCACGGTCGGCGCCCCCGAGCAGCCGCAGACGTCCGTCGTGCTGCACCCCCCGGGCGCCGACCCCGGCCTCACGGACGACGAGCGCCGCACGATCGCCGAGCTCATGGCCAAGGGCAGCTACGCCTCGATCGTCCTGGGCACCTCGGACGTCGACGCGACCTTCGCCCGCGTGGAGGCCGCCGGCGGCGAGGTCGTGCAGGAGCCGACGGACCAGCCGTACGGCCTGCGCGACTGCGCGTTCCGCGACCCCGCCGGCAACATGATCCGCATCAACCAGCTGACCTGACGCCGCGGGCGGGGCGCGCCCGGGGGCGTCGACGCCGCCCGCACCCGCGACGCAGGGCAGGATGGGCGCGTGAGCGTCACCGGTACCGATCAGCCCCGCGTCCTGCGCAGTGCCCTCCTCGTCGACTTCGACAACGTCTACATCGGCCTCAAGCGGCTCGACCCCGCCGCGGCCGAGGCGTTCGCCACCGACCCGGCCCACTGGCTCGCCGAGCTCGCGCAGGGCTCCGACACGGACGGCGAGCTGACCCGCCGGTTCCTCGTGCGCGCCTGCTACCTCAACCCGTCGGTGTACTCGCGGTACCGCCCCAACTTCACGCGCGCCGGGTTCCGGGTCGTCGACTGCCCGTCGCTGACGCAGCAGGGCAAGAGCAGCGCCGACATCAACCTGGTCCTCGACGCGGTCGACGCGCTCGCCGCGCCGACGCGGTACGACGAGTTCGTCATCGTCTCGGCCGACGCGGACTTCACCCCGCTCGCCCAGCGGTGCCGCGCCGACGACCGCCGCGTCACGATCATCACCGCGAGCCCCGCGGCCAGCGCGTACCGCGCGGTCGCCGACACCGTCGTGGGCGCCGACGCGCTCGCCGACCTCGTGACCCAGACCTTGTCCCCGCTGGACGCGGACCAGGCCGTGACGCCCGACGCGGCCGCCGGCCTGCCGGTCGAGGCGCCGGCGACGCAGCGCCCCGCGACGGGCACCGCGGCCGCGGGCCCGGCGCCCGTCGCGGCGGCCCCCACGGCGGCCGCCACGGACGCGACCACTCCGGGGACCGCGGCCGGCGGCACGGACCACGTGACCGGCCCCGCCGCCGTGCAGCCGAGCCAGGCCGAGGCCCGCGCGCGCCGCGCCGTGCTCCGCCACGTGCGCACCGCGGACGGACCCGTGCCGCTCGGCGCGGTCGCACAGGCCGCACTCACGGCCGACCCGAGCATGACGGCGACGCAGTGGGCCGGCGCGGGCGGGTTCACGGCGTGGCTCACGCGCACGCTGCCCGAGCTCGGCGTCTCGACCCGCCCGCCGGGTCACGTGTGGGACGCCCGCCGGTTCGGCGAGGCGGACCTGCCGGGAGCGGTGGCCGACACCGACCCGACCGACCTGCAGCGCCAGGTCATCGCCGTGACGGACACCCCCGGCCTGAGCCAGGCCCAGTACCGCGTGCTGCTCGAGACGCTCGCGCACGACGTGACGGCGCACCCGTTCGACCGCGTGACGACGTCGCGCCGGGTGCACGAGGCCTGCCAGCAGGCGGGCGCGAAGGTCGGCCGGTCGACCGTGAACTTCGTCATCTCGGGCGTGCTGTACGTGGGGCTGTCCCTGACGGAGCCGCGCACCCCGCGGGACGTCGCGCGCGCCTGGTCGGACAACGTCATCGGCCTGTGCCGCGGCGCGCGCATGGAGCTGACCTCGGGGGACGCCGCGGCGATCCGCTCGTGGGTCGGCGGCGGCCTCGCGGACGCCTGAGCACGCCTGAGCACGCCTGAGCACGCCTGACGAGCGCTGCGCACGAGGACAGCACGACGACGGCCCGGCCGCCCGACAGGGCGACCGGGCCGTCGTGTGCCGGTGCGGTGGCGTCAGGCAGCGACGGGCGGGGCCACACGCTCGCCCGCGGCCGGCCCCCGGTACGTGCTGCCGTCGAGCCACAGGACGTAGAGGAAGACGAAGGGCAGCAGCACGAGCCCGACGGTGAAGCCGGTGCCGTGGCCGAAGGACGTGGACAGGTCGTTCCACAGGATGACGGCGACGACGACGTTCACGACGGGCACGAGCATGAGCAGGACCCACCAGAGCGGGCGCCCGGCGATCTTGAGCAGCACGATCGTGTTCAGGATGGGCACGAAGCCCTTCCACCCCGCCTCGCCGGCCTTGGTGAAGATGCCGTAGAGAGGCAGGCCCATGATGACGATGCCGAGGACGAGGCCGATGAGGGAGCCGACGCCGGCGCCGGCCGCGACGGCGGCGGGGTCGGTCGTGGTGGTGAGCGCGGTGAGCATGGCGCGAAACGTAACGGCCACGGTCGCGTCCGCGCCGGTCGGCGTCCGGATCGGTCCCTCGATCGGCGTAGCCGGGCACCCGACCGCCGCCGCGTCAGCGCAGGAAGCCCTCCACCAGCGCCGCGAGCTCGCGCGGGCGCCGGGTCGGCAGGAAGTGCCCCGCGCGCGGCACGACCGCCAGGCGCGCGTCCGGGAGGGAGTCCACCAGGAGCGCGGTGTGCTCGGGACGGACGGCGTCGCGCTCCCCCACGACCACCAGCACGGGCACGGTCACGCGCACCAGGTCGGCGGGGTCGATCTGCGGGTGCTCCGTCATGAGCGCCGTCCGCTCGGCCACCGCCCCCAGCGCGGGCACGACCCGGGACAGCCCGCGCAGGAGCCGTTCCGCCACCACCGTGGCGCGCAGCGTGGCCGCGGTCAGACCGGCCGGGAACAGGTTCGCGCCCACGGCGACGAGCCGCCCGACCAGCCCGGGCCGGCGCAGCGCCAGCTCGAAGGCCACGTTCGCGCCGTCGCTGAAGCCCAGCACGTCGACGTCGCGCAGCCCGAGCAGGTCGAGCACGACGGCGACGTCGTCCGCCATCGACGCGATGGACAGGGGCCCGCCGCCACGCAGGGAGCGCCCGTGGGCCCGCGAGTCGAGACCCACGAGCGTGCGCCCCCGGCCCAGCAGCGGCACGAGGCGGTCGAACACGTGGTGGTCCTCCGCGTTGCCGTGCAGCAGCACGAGCGGGCGGCCCGACCCGCGCGTGACCACCCAGAGCGGACCGACGCGCCCGCCGGGCGCGGCGAGGTCGCGCAGGGACGGTCGGGGCGCGCCGGGCTCGGTCATCCTGGCAGGCTAACGCCGCCCGACCAGGGCCGGCGGGGCGCCGCTCGCGTCCACCGCGACCCCCGTCGGCCGACTCAGCGCAGCGCCTCGGCGAGCAGGCGCAGCGTGTCCTCGCGCGCCGGGGCGCGGTCGGCCGGGGTGTCGCGGAACGCACCCGTGACGGGCGAGACCATGAGCTCGTCGGTGCCGAGGTGGGCCGCGAGGTCGCGCACCTGCGCCGCCGCGGACGCCGGGTCGCCGATGATCCACGACGCGGTCTGCGCCGCGAGCAGCTCGTCGGCGGCTGCCGGCAGCGGGCTCGCCTCGGCGTCCTCGACGAGCTCCTGCGGTGCCAGGGTCTGGCCCGCGCGCAGGCGCCACATCGTGCGGACCTGCGGCAGGGCGAGCCGGCGGGCCTCGTCCTCGGTGGCGGCGACCGCGACGTTCGCGACCGCGATGGTGCGGGGCTCGGCGAGCTCCTCCGACGGCACGAACGTCGACCGGTACAGCGCGACGGCCTCGCCCGTGCCGCGGCCGGCGAAGTGGTGGGCGAACACGTACGGCAGGCCGAGCCGCCCGGCGAGCTGCGCCGAGTACGAGGACGACCCGAGCAGCCACAGCTGGGGCGCCGACGTGGCGAGCGGCGTCGCGCGCAGCGGGTACGTGCCCGAGCCGACGCGGACCTCGACGCCGCCGGGCCGCACGAGCGCGCGCAGGGTCGCGACGTCGTCGTCGAAGGTGTCGACCGCGTCGGCGGACTGCCCGCGCCGCAGCAGGTGGCTGGTCACCGGGTCCGACCCGGGCGCGCGCCCGATGCCGACGTCGACGCGCCCCGGGTACGCCGCCTCGAGGAGGGCGACCTGCTCGGCGACGACCAGCGGCGAGTGGTTCGGCAGCATGACACCGCCCGAGCCGACCCGGATGCGCGACGTCGCGGCGGCGATGAGCGCCATGAGCAGCGGCGGGTTGGTCGCGGCCACGGCCGGCATGTTGTGGTGCTCGGCGACCCAGTACCGGCGCGCCCCCACCTCGTCCGCGACGCGGGCCAGCGCGAGCGTGGCGGCCAGCGCGTCGGCGGTGGTCTGGTCGGAGCGGACGGGGACGAGGTCGAGCACGGAGAGAGCGGTCACGTGCGTGCCAACCCCCGGGGCCCGCCCCGGCATTCCGGGACGTGCGTCACGGCGCGGCGGACGTCCCCGGTCCGGCGCCGTCCCCGTCGCGCTCGAGCAGCGTCAGGACCTCGTAGTGGCCGGTGTGCGGGAACATGTCGAGCACCTGCGCCCGGCGCGGTCGCAGCGACGGCATCGCGGCGAGGTCCCGCGCGAGCGAGCCGGCGTGGCACGAGGAGTACAGGACGCGCCGCACCCCCGACGCCTCGAGCCACCGGCTCAGCGGCTCACCCAGCCCGCGCCGCGGCGGGTTGACGACGACGAGGTCGGGGACGTCCCGCGACGCGAGCGCGAAGCCCGTGGCGTCACCGGCGAGGAACCGCGTGCCCGGCAGCCCGGCCTCGCGCGCGGACTGCTCCGCGCTCGCGACGGCCTCCGCGCTCGTCTCGACCCCGACCACCGTGCGCCCGGGGCGCGCCAGGTGCAGCGCGAACCCGCCGACGCCGCAGTACAGGTCCCACACGGTGCGGGGGTCGAGCTCGTCCGCCCACGCGGTGGCCTGCCGGTACAGCGCCGCGGCGACGTCCGTGTTGGTCTGGAAGAAGCTGCGGGGCCGCAGGTGCAGGTCGAGGCCGTTGACGCGCATGCGCAGGGTGTCGCGCTCGGTCAGCACCTCCTCGCGCTCGCCCTCGAGCACCGCCGCGTGCGCGGGCTGGACGTTCACCGACGCCACCGCGAGCGCGGGCACCTCGGCACGCAGCCACGGCAGGTGCTTGCGCACGCGCGCCAGCGCCTCGGTGCTGCGCAGCACGAGGCGGACCATGAGCTCGCCGTCCGGGCTGACGGTGACGAGCAGGTGCTTGAGCTCCCCGCGGCGGGTGGGCACGTCGTACGGCGCGAGGCCCGCGCGCGTGACGAACGCGGCGAGGGGCGCGAACGCGTCCGACAGGGCCGCGGGGTAGAGCGGGCAGCCCTGCAGGTCCACGCCGTGACCGTGCGGGTCGAGGATCCCGAGCGTCGGCGCGTCGGGGGTGCCGGCGACCACCATCTTGGCCTTGTTGCGGAAGCCCGCCTCGGCGCTCGTGACCGGCGGCAGCCACGTCAGCCCGCCCCGGTCCCCCAGCAGGACGCGCACGCGGCGGTCCTTGTCGGCGACCTGCGCCGGGTACGGCTGCGGCAGGAGCGTGCACGAGCCGCACACGCCCGCGTCGTAGTAGGCGCAGCGCACGGGTCCAGGGTAGGCGCCCGGGGGCGCGCACACGGCGCGGCGGCCCGGTCCTGGTGGACCGGGCCGCCGCGCCGTGACGTGCGGGAGGAGCGTCAGTAGCCCTGGGGGCTGTACGCCTGGCTCCCCTGGTCCTCGTCCTGGCCGGAGCCGCCCTGGACGCGCTCGCGCGCACCCTGGGCGTCGTCCTTGACCGAGGCCACCTCGTCCTGGCTGACGTCCTTGACCGACTGGACGCCCTCCGTCGCGCGCTCCTTGAGCGCACCGGCCGCCTCCTGCGCGGGCTCCCGCAGGTTCTCGGCGGCCTCCTGGGCGGCGCCCTTCACCGCGGGCGCGAGGTCCTGCGCCTTGTCCTTGACCGCCGAGGCGGCCTGCGTCTCCCGCTGGCTGGCGGGCAGCAGGGAGCCGACGATCCAGCCGATGCCGAAGGCGACGAGCCCGGCGGCGAGCGGGTTGCCCGCGGCCGCCTCCCTGGCACGGGCGGGGGCGGCCGCAGCCGCGTCCCGCACGTTCCCGGGGGCGCCCGCGATGGTGCCACCGACGGACGAGCCCGCCGACGACGCCGAGTCCTTGACGCCGTGCGCCTTGTCCGAGACCGACTGGCCCGCGTCGCTGACCGTGCCCATGACCCGCTCCTTCACGTCGGCGAGCCGACCCTTGACCTCGTCGGCCTTGCGGTGCGCGACCGTCTTGGGGTTGACGCTGTCCGTCAGCTGGTCGACGTTGGCGGAGAGGTCCGCGCGGGTGCGCTCGATGTCGGCGCGGATCTGGTCCGGGTCGCTCGTGCTCATCGGTTCTTCTCCTCGTGTCCTCGGGCGGCGTTGGGGATCTTCTTCAGGGTCTCGGCCGTGCGCGGAGCGCCACGGACCTCCTTGACCTGCTTCTGCCCGCGCTTGACCAGCACGTACGCGACGACTCCCCACAGGATCGCCACGACGAGGGCCGACCAGCCCCGGTTGATGAGCGCGCCGAGCGCCCACCACAGGGAGATCGACACGAACACCAGCGCGAGCTGGGCCGCGACGAGCGCGCCGCCGAACATCCCGGCACCCGCCCCGGCCTTCTTCGCCTCCTCGGTGAGCTCGACCTTGGCGAGCTCGACCTCCTGGCGGAACAGCGTCGACAGGTCCTCGGTGATCTCGCTGAGGAGCGTGCCGATCGACGGACGGTCGTCCGCGTCGGGGGCTGCCTCCGTCGCGCCGACCGGCGTGCTCGCCGGGAAGCCGGCCGACCCCGCGGCGCCGGGGGCGCCGAGGGGGTCGGTGGCCCCGTAGCCGGTGGTCATCGCTGGTCCTCCCGCTCGACGCCGGTCCACGGCTCACCCGTCGCGGTACCGCCCACGCCGGGCTGGTCGTCCGGGATGCCGCCGGGCGTCGTCTGCACGGGTGCGGGGCCGCCGACGGTCTCGTCGGACGCGGCGCCCTCCCCGTAGACGGCGCGCGACGCGGCGAGGTACTCGGGCTCCTCGGCGGCGGGCGTGGGCGTCCCCCACGCCCCCTCGGTGCCGACGGTCGAGGCGTCGTCCGCGACGGACCCGGTCGGCAGCGTGCCGCCCAGGTCGTCGTCGGCCGTCGTCGCCGCACCCGCGTAGCCGGCACCCGTGGCGTAGCCGGCACCCGTCGCGTAGCCGGCGTCCGTGGCGTAGCCGGCGTCCGTGGCGTAGCCGCCCGTCGTGGTGACGTCGGTCGTGGTGCCCGTGGTCGTCGAGTCGGTGCCGGAGGCCGCGCTCAGACCGCGCGTCAGGCGACCGGCCAGGAGGCCCGCACCGGCCGCGACGGCCAGGAAGACGCCCGGCCGGCGGCGTGCGAAGTCGGAGACGGCCGTGAGCAGGTCGGCCGGCTCGCGGTCCTCGAGCCAGGACGCGGCGGTGCCGGTCCGGTCGGCGAGCTCGCGGGCGAGCCCCGTGGCGAGGCCGCCGCCCTGGGCGTTGTCCGCCATGGTGCTGAGCTCGTCGCCGAGCCCACGCAGGCCCTCGGCGAGCCGCTGCTGCTGCGCGCCGGCCTGGCCGCTCACCTCGGTGCGTGCCTGGTCGAGGAGGGTGCGGGCCTGCTCCTTGGCCTCGGCCGTCACCTGGCGTACCTGGTCCTTGGCCTCGTGCGCCACGGTGCGGCCGCTCTCGGCTGCGCTCTGGGCGACGCCTGCCGCCTCCTGCTGCGCCGCCTGAGCGGTCTCCTTGGCGGTCTGCGTGGCCGATCCCGTGCCGCTGCTTGCGCCGCCGGCCTGGCCGGCTGCGTAGTCGGTGCTCATGTCGTCGTCCTCTCACCACGGGTGCGCGTGCACCCGTCGGACCGCTGGGGTCGTTCGATCCGTCCCGCTGCGACCAGGGGGGGCCGGCGCGGCGACCGGGAGGTCGCCGTGCGGGACGGATGTGCTGATGGCCGTGTTCTCGACCTGTCGACGCGGGGACCGCGCCGTCCTCCGGGGTGCGCACCCCGGCCATGCATCCGGCCCACGGGATGCGCATCACCGTGGCCGGCGTCGTAGTGCGACGCTAGGCACACCGTCCAGGTCTCGCCACCGGAACGGGTCCGTCCGTACCGAAGCGGACGGCGCCGGGACCGGCCGGAGGGCCACCGCCCGGGCGCTCGCCGGGCGCGCCGGCTCCCGCGCCCCTACGGTCGTAGCCGGACGTCCGTCGAGACCGGGAGGCGCCGTGCCAGACCGCCGATCCGCGAGGACGAGCGCCACGCGCGACCCCGCCGCACCCGGCCGGGACGACCCGGCCCGGACCGTCGGACGCGTGCTGCTGGGCGCGGTGCTCGCGCTGGCGGGCACGGGCCACCTGACGTTCGCACGCCAGGACTTCCAGGCGCAGGTGCCCGCGTGGGTGCCCCTGGACCCGGACGTGACGGTCGTGGCGTCGGGCGTCGTCGAGGTGGCCCTCGGGACGGCGCTGGTCGTGGCGCCGCGGCGCTGGCGGCCGCTCGTCGGCGGGGTCGTCGCCGCCTTCTTCGTCGCGGTCTTCCCGGGCAACGTCTCCCAGTACGTCACCGGCACCGACGCCTTCGGGCTCGACTCGGACGCGCGGCGCCTCGCGCGGCTGCCGTTCCAGCCGCTGCTCGTGGTGTGGGCGCTGTGGTCGACCGGTGCGTGGCGCGCCTTCCGCGGGTGGCGGCGCGCGCGACGCTGAGCCGACGGCCGGCCCGCGCGTCAGGCCGCGGCGAGCGCCGCGTCGATCTGCCCGAACGCCTGCGCCATCCCCTCGGCCATGCCGGTGGCGAGCATCTGCTCCATCACGTCCGCGCCGGCGAACTGCGTCGTCACGGTCATCGTCGTGCCGGCCCCGGCGGGCTCCAGCGTGACGACCATCCGCATGGCGGGGACCGTGGTCGTCGGCTCGCCGTCGTCGTCCGCGAACGCGTCGTCGAGCTCGAGCCGGTGCGGTGCGTCCACCGCGACGAACCGCCAGTGGCCACGGGCGACCTCCCCCGCCGGGCCGGTCATGTGGTACTTCGCCACGCCGCCCGGACGCAGGTCGTGGCTGTCGAACGTGGCGGGCCAGGTCGGCGGTCCCCACCAGCGCTCGAGCCGGCGCGGGTCGGCCCACAGGTCCCAGGCGCGCTCGGGCGGGGCGGCGAGGTCGGCGACGAGGGTGAGCGTCAGCGCCTCGGGGTCGGTGGTCGTGCGGGTGACGGTCATGCGGGGACTCCGTCCGGTGCGGCGGGAGGTGCGGGAGCGTCGGGCGGTGTCCCACCGTCCGGGTCGAGCTCGGCGAGGACGGCCGCCATGCGGTCGGCCCGTCCGCGCCAGAGCTCCTCGAGGGCCGCCAGCAGGCGCGCCGCCCGGCGCAGGGCGTCCACGTGCCCGTGGACGATCTGCTCGCGCCCGCGCCGCTGCTTCACGACGAGGTGCGCGCGCTCCAGGACGGCCACGTGCTTCTGGACCGCCGCGAAGCTCATGGCGTAGTGGGCCGCGAGCGCCGAGACCGACGCCTCCTGCACGAGCACGCGGCGCACGATGTCGCGCCGGGTCGCGTCCGCGAGGGCGTGGAAGAGCAGGTCGGTCTGCTCGTCCTCGCACGGTAACTCATCTACAACCATGTGGTTGTACGTTACGCGCGCGGCGCACGCGGGACAAGGCGACGTCATGCCGGCTGCGGACCCGGCGCGCGCGTCGGGCCTCGACCAGGGCCCGTGTCGGTGGCAGGGTCGAACATGTGTTCGTGCCCGAGCCGCGCGCCGCGATCCTCCACGCCGACCTCGACGCGTTCTACGCGTCGGTCGAGCAGCGTGACGACCCGCGCCTGCGCGGGCGCCCCGTCGCGGTCGGCGGCGGGGTCGTGCTCGCCGCGTCGTACGAGGCGAAGCGGCGCGGGGTGCGCACGGCCATGGGCGGGCGGGCCGCGCGCATCGCGTGCCCCGACCTGATCGTGGTGCCGCCCCGGTTCGAGGCCTACGTCGAGGCCAGCCGCGCGGTCTTCGAGGTGTTCCACGACACGACCCCGGCCGTGCAGGGCGTGTCGATCGACGAGGCGTTCCTCGACGTCGGAGGCCTGCACCGCCTCGACGCGACACCGCCCGTGGACGTCGCCGCGCGGCTGCGCGACCGCGTGCGGGACGAGGTCGGCCTGCCGATCACCGTGGGGGTCGCCCGCACGCCGTTCCTGGCGAAGGTGGCCAGCCGCGTCGCCAAGCCGGACGGCCTGCTGCTCGTGCCGCCCGACGGGGAGGACGCGTTCCTGCACCCCCTGCCGGTCGAGCTGCTGTGGGGCGTCGGCGACGTCACCGCGGGCCGGCTGCGCGCCTACGGGCTGCACACGGCCGGTGACGTGGCCGCGCTGCCGGAACCGGTCCTCGTCGGCGTGCTGGGGCCGGCGGCCGGGCGCCACCTGCACGCGGTCGTGCACGGGCGCACGCCCGAGCGGGTGGTCACCGACCGGCGGCGGTCCTCGATCGGCGCGCAGCGCGCGCTCGGCCACGGTCCGCACTCCCCCACGTTCGTGCGCTCCGCGCTGCTGGGTCTCGTCGACCGGGTCGCGCGGCGCATGCGCGGCGCGCACCGGACGGCGCGCACGGTCGTGCTGCGGCTGCGCTTCGACGACTACACGCGGGCGACGCGCTCGCACTCCTTCGCGCACGCCACCGACTCGGGCGAGCAGCTCGCCGCGGCCGCGACGGCGCTGCTCGACGACGCGGCCGGGCTCGTGCGCGAGCGCGGGCTCACGCTGGTCGGGGTCGCGCTGACGAACCTCGGCTCGGACGCGGCCGTGCAGGACACGCTGCCCCTCGAGCACGCCGACCGCTCCGCCCTCGACACCGCGGCCGACGCGGTCGCGCAGCGGTTCGGCAGCGGTGCGGTGGTGCGGGCGAGCCTGCTGCGGTCGGGCGACGGGGTCGCGGTGCCCCTGCTCCCCGACTGACGGCCGACCGCGCGCCGGCGAGGGCGCACGGGGCGCAGGCTCAGGTCCCGCCGTCGGTGGTGCCCGCGGGCACGCCGAGCTCGCGGCGCATGAGCCACCGCTCGCGGTGCCCGCTGTGCGCAGCCGTGGGTGCGGCGCGGTGGAACCCGGCCGCCTCGAACAGCTCGACGGTGCCCACGTAGCCCGAGACGACGTCGAGGCGCGTGCCCCCGGTCTCGGCCGGATACCCCTCGACCACCTGCGCGCCGTGCGCCCGCGCGTGCTCCACCGCGCCGGCGAGCAGCACGTGCATGAGTCCCCGCCGCCGGTACGGCGGCCGCACGACGAAGCACACCACGCTCCACGCGTCGCGCTCGTCGAGGAACGGGATGGTGCGTGAGCGCATGAGCCGGCGGTAGGTGCTGCGCGGCGCGACCGAGCACCACCCCGCGACCTCGTCGTCGACGTACGCGAGCACACCCGGTCCGGGCTCGGCGGCGCACAGCGCCCGCACGGCCGCGGGCCGCTCGAGGTTCGGCACGCGGGAGTCCCGGTAGGACATGCACCAGCACCCGCCCGCGTCGGGCCGGCGCGTGCCGACGACGGCGGCGAGGTCGTCGAACCGGCCGACGGCCGGGCGGACGTCCGGGGTCATGTCGTCACCCTAGGCGCGCGCACCGACACCGTCCCGGGCGGCACCCGTCAGCGGTCGCCGGGCGGCACCGCCGGCAGCGACACGACGAACGTCGTGCCCTCGCCGACCGTGCTCTGCACGTCCAGCTCCCCGCCGTGGGCGTCGATCACCGCCTTGGTGATCGACAGGCCCAGCCCGACGCCCGGGATCGCGCGACGCGCGGCGTTCGACGCGCGGAAGAACCGCGCGGTGAGGTCGCCGAGCTCGTCCGCCGGGATGCCGATGCCGGTGTCGGAGACGGCCAGGAGGGCACCGCCGTCCGGCAGCGGCGCCACCTCGACCCGCACCGAGCCACCCGGGGGCGTGAACTTCACGGCGTTGGACACGAGGTTGTCGACGGCCTGCCCGAGCCGCACGGGGTCGGCCACGAGCGGGGCGTCCTGCACGGCCGGGACGAGCGTCACGCCGGCCTGCTCGGCGGCCGGTGCGGCGGAGGCGAGCGACGCGCGCGCCACCGCACCGAGGTCGGTCGGCTGGGGCGTGATGGCGAACGTCCCCGCGTCGACCTGCGCGGACAGCAGGAGGTCGCTGACGAGCCGCAGCTGGCGCCGGGCGTTGCGCTCGACCACCTGGAGGTACTCGCGCTGCTCGTCGCTGAGGGGCTCCGTGCCGTCGAGGAGCAGCTCGAGGTAGCCCAGCACCGACGTGAGCGGCGTGCGCAGCTCGTGGCTGACCAGGCCGAGGAACTGGTCCTTGAGCAGCGCGGCCTCGCGCTCGGCCGTGACGTCGGTCGCCACGACCACGTACCCGCTCACCGACCCGTCGGGCTCCACCCGGCGCGTCACCGCGAGGCGGACGATGACGGTGGTGCGGTCGCCGCGCACGTACGTCCAGTCGCGCACGTCGGCGCTGCCGGCGCGGGCGGGCGCCACGAGCGCCTCGACCAGCTCGCGCTGCTCGGCCAGCGCGTCGCTGCCGCCGCGCGGCGGCGAGCCGCGGTGGCGCGGACGCCGCTCGTCGATCTCGGCCCGCACGTGGAAGTCGGTGAGGTGCATGCGGCCGACGACCTCGCCCTGCGCGTACCCGAGCAGGCGCTCCGCACCGGGGTTGAAGACCTCGACGCGCCCCTCCCGGTCCGTCGCGATGATCGCCTGCTCGGTGGCCGAGTCGATGACGGAGATCAGCTGGTCACGTGCGGCGCGCCGCGTGCTCGCCACCCGCTGCAGCGCCACCGCCGACTCGCGCGTGCGCTCCAGCAGCTCGGTCTGCGCGACCTGCAGCCCCTCGAGGCGGGCGCTGTACGCACGCTGCCGCTCGGTCGTCTCGTGCACGAACACGCTGATGGCGAGCGCGCTCGCGGCGACGAGGAAGCTGCGCAGCACGACGACGTCCTGGTCGACGGTCGGGTCCAGCCACGACGAGGCCGCCACGGTGGCGGCGGTCGCGAGCGTGGCCACCAGGATGCGGGCCCGGCCGGGGCGCGCGCTGAGGGTGATGACCGGCAGGTAGACGAGGGCGGCGTACGGCGAGCCGAGCCCGCCCGTGCCCATGCGCAGCGCCGCGACGGCGGCGATCTGCAGCAGCGGCAGCACGTCCTGGGCGCTGGGCCGCAGGCGCCGCCACGGCACGACGAGCGCGAGCACGAGGGACGCCAAGGTCAGCCCGCCCGCGACGACGACGGGCGCCACGGCGGTGACGTCGATGCCGGGCAGCCCGAGCGTCACGGCCGCCGCGGCGGACAGCACGGCGAACGGCAGCTGCCGTTCGAGGACGGTGCCGTCCGGCCAGAGCCGTCGGGTGAGCGCGCGCGGGAGGGGCGAGGCCGACGGCGCGCGGTCCGCTGCGACCCTGCCGCCCGGCGGGAGCGCGTGACCCGTGGTCAGCGGGGCGCGGTCCGTCACCGCGTCACGGCCTGGAGCACGACCGCGACCGCGGTGACCGCCGCGCCGGACGCCGACGCGACGACGACCCACCGCTCGGAGCGCCGGTTGGCGTCGATCTCGTCCCGGAGCGCCTCGGGGGTCAGCGTGGCCCACCGTCGGGTGCGCGGGGCGGCCGGCTCCTGCGCCCCGGCGTCCGGCGTGGGCGTCGGCGCGCTCACGCCGCCACCTTCCCCGTCTTGACGGTCTTCTCCCACACCATCGCGGCGCCCCGCCACTCCTGGACGTAGGCGTCGAGCGTGATGGCGCACAGCAGGGGCCCGTAGCCGACGACGTACAGCAGCGGGCGGGACAGCCACCCCACCGCGCGCCGACCCTCGAGGGCGCGCACGACCCGTGCCATGACCATCGAGACCGCGGGCCAGGAGTACAGCAGCAGGAGCCACGCCTCCCGCCCGTCCGGGCTGAGGCGCAGCCCGAACCAGCCGGGCACCACGACCTCCCAGAACTGCGGGAACCCCGCCGCGACGATGAGGACGAGCGCACCGAGGCCGGGGAACGTGAGCCCCTCCAGCCACGACCGCCGCGCGGTCTCGAGGTCGACGAGCAGCGCCGTGACCGTGAGGTACACGTACGCGGCGATGCCGACCCACCACAGGTTGCCGAACAGGCGCCCGGCCAGGGCCGGTTCCACGAGGTGCAGGCCGACCAGCCCGACCGACGACAGGATCAGCGTGAACGGCAGCACGTACGTCGAGAACCACACGAGCCCGAAGCCGAACGACCCGAGGCGGTGCGTGCGCGACGGACGGAACCACACCTTGCGGAACCGCTTGGTGACCTGCACGTTCCCGCGTCCCCAGCGGGCGCGCTGCTTCCACAGCGCCCGGACGGAGTCGGGCTCCTCGGCGAGCACGACCGCGGAGCCGTCGAACACGACGCGCCGCCCGTCGAGCTGCGTGAGGAACGTCGTCACGGTGTCCTCGGCGAGCGTGGTGGTGTCGATCCGCCCGCCGAGCGCCTCGAGGTTCGTGCGCGTGTGCAGCTGTGCGCCGCCCGCGAGGCACGCGAGCGCGCCGATGACGTTCTGCGCGCGGCGCGCGCACGCCTGGGCGGTCACGTACTCGTACCCGATGTACCGCGCCACGCCGCCGGGGCGCCGGCTGCCCTCCCGGATGTAGGCGGTCACCGCACCGATGGTCGGGTCGGCGAGGTGGCGGGTCATGCGGCGCAGCGCGTCGGGCCGGAAGATGACGTCGGCGTCCGTGATGAGCAGCGCCTGCATCCAGTCGTCGGCGAGCACCTCCCGGATGCCGTGGTTGAGCGTGTGCGCCTTGCCCTGGCCGCCCTGCGCGCGGCGCAGGTGGATGACGCGGCCCGGGTAGCGCTCGGCCTCGGCGCGCACCACGTCGGGCGTGTCGTCGGTGCTGGCGTCGTCGATGACGTACACGCGCAGCCGCTCGGGCGGGTACTGCAGCCGCATCAGCCGCTCGATCGACGCGTGCAGGACCGCGCCCTCGTTCCAGGCGGGGATGAGGACGGCCACGTTCGGCAGGTACGGCGCGGCCTCGCCCAGGTGGTTGCGCCACGCGTGCACGGGCAGCAGCGCGTACTGGTAGAGGCCACCGATCGCCGGGAAGACCCCGGCCATGACGCACGCGACGAGCAGGACGACGAGCGCGTCGTGGAGCAGGTCGCCGGTCATGCGGCGCCCCCGCCGAGCGGTGCCGGTGCGAGCGTGCGGTAGACGCCCACGTCGCCGGCGACGTGCGCGTCGGTGGACGCGACGAGCAGGACGCCGGCCCGTTCCCACCGCGCCCGCACGCGCGGGCCGGGGCACGCCCACTTCTCGTTCACCTCGGCGGGGGTGCCGGTGGCGACGAGGACGGCCGCGAGCGCGTCGAGCAGGTCGTCGGGCACGTCGTCCTCGGTGAGCCCCACCTTGGGGAGCACGGAGAAGGGGTGCGCGAGCTGGGCGCGCCCGGTGCGCTCCACGGCGCGCGCGGTCGCCGTGACGAGCATCTCGACGACGTCCCCGGGGCGCAGCGCGCCGGCGTGGAGCCGCTCGCGGACCGTGCGCGGGCTCCACGGCCCATCCGGACCGGGGAGCTGGTGGTCGGCGAGCAGGACGCGGTCGGGGCCGTCGGGCGTGCCGAGCGCGGCGAGGACGGAGGCGGGGGCGTCGACGCGTCCCGCGACGTCGAGCACCTTCGCCTCGACGCCGGTGAGCACCTCGAGCCCGTCGACCGGCGGCAGCGAGCGGACGGCCGCGAGCATGTCCGGCACGTGGGTCGACGTCACCCGCACGTGGTCGACCATGCGCACCCGCCGCAGCCCGGCGCGCCGCGCGGCGGCGAGGTTCTCCGCGGGCGTGGAGACCGCGTCGTCGGAGAACGTCGAGTGGACGTGGTGGTCCTCGTCGAGCGCGGGCACGGCGACGGGACCGGCGGCGGCTCTCACCGCCGCCCCAGGACGTCCTCGACGGGCAGGAACACGTCCTCGAGGTAACGGACGTTCGCGATCGCGCGGTGCGCCACCCGGTCCGGGACGGGCCGCCCGAGGACGGCGTCGAGCACGAGCGACGGCATGTCGACGCCGGACGCGATCGTGAGCGGCATGGCGCCGGGGAACCGCGGGTTGACCTCGAGCAGCGCGGGCGCACCGTCCGCGTCGCGCTTGAGCTGCACGTTCGCGACCGAGGTCAGCCCGACGGCGCGGGCGACGGCCGACGCGGTCTCCACGAGCTCGTCGTCGTGCAGCGTGACGCCGGCGACGGCCACGCCCGAGTCGACCCGCATCCGGGCCCGCGGGACGGCCGCGACGACGTGGCCGTCGGGCGCCGCGAGCACGTCGACCGAGTACTCGTCGCCCGGCAGGAGCTCCTGCACGAGGAGGTCCTCCTCGGCGTGCACGGCGTCGAGCTCGGTGGCCGAGCGGACCGTGCGGACCCCGCGCGAGCCCGCGCCGCGGCGGGGCTTGACGATGACGGGGAACTGCCACCCGCCCAGCGCCTGCGGTGTGCCGAGCAGCTCGGTCCGCGGCACGCGCACCGTCCCCCGGCACGCGGCCGCCAGGGCGAGCTTGTCGAGGCACGTCTCGATCGTCGCGAGCGACGGCGACGCCAGCAGCGTGCCCGCCGCGGCGAGCTCGTCCCGCACGGCGGCGAGCCGCGGGAGCTCCACGTCGACGGTCGGGAACAGCACGTCGACACCCTCGTCGCGGCACAGGGCCCGCACGACGTCGACGAAGTCGTCGGCGCGGCCGGCCGGGACGAGGCGCCGGTTCCCGGCCTGCACGAGGTAGAGCCCGCTGGCCCAGCGGTCCATGTCCGCCGCGACGACGTCGACGTCGCCACGGCGCAGCAGGGAGCGGATGACCGCGACGCCCGCCGGTCCGCCGGCTCCCGTGACCAGCACCCGAGTCATGCCACCACCCCGTCGTCGTGCTGCTGTGCGCGTGCGGCGGGTGCCGCCGCGCGGCCCGTGCCGCCGACCGCGGTCGCGGCGCGCACCGTCTCCAGCGGCTCGGCGTACGCACCCGCGCCGAACCGCGACCAGTACCGAGCCGTGGCCCGCACGACGTCGGGGGCCATGTAGTCGCGGTGCGCCTGCGACGCGAACGCGGCGAGCATCTCGAGCTTGGCGTCGAGGAACCCGTCGACGGGCACGAACCGGTCCGGGCGGTAGTCGATCGTCCCGGACGGGCTCTGGAAGCAGGCCAGCGACGGCACCTGCCGCGTCGCGACCGCGACGGCCTCGTGCACGGCCCGGTGGTCCTGGTGCCGGTCGTTGCGGGAGTGCGTGTAGCAGATCGTGGGTGCCACGTCGGCGACGGTCCGCTCGACGACCTCGATGAGCCCGTCGGCCTGCGCCATGCGCGTGTCCGGGAAGTCGTGCAGGAACAGCCGCGCGCCGATGACGGCGGAGGCGGCCAGCGCCTCGCGACGTCGCGCGTCCGCGTCCCCGCCGACCGCGCCGCCGGACATGGTCAGGACGACCACCGTGTCGCCGGCCGCGCGGTGCGACGCGAGCGTCGCACCGATGCCGATCTCGACGTCGTCGGGGTGCGCACCGACGGCGAGCACGACGGCGCCGGAGGACACGGTCGCGCGGCGGCGGCCCTCGGCGGCCAGGGCGGTCACCCGCTCGAGGAGCACGGCCGCGGCGAGGGGCTTGACGAGGAACTCGTCGGCGTCGCGCCGCAGCGCCTCGACCGCGTAGTCGACGCTCGCGAAGGCCGTCATGACCGCGACCGGCACGCCCGGCGCGCGGGACCGGAGCTCGACGAGCAGCTCCAGGCCGCTCATGCCCGGCATCTGGATGTCGGTCACGACCGCGTCGAACGTGCGCTGCGCGACCTCGGCCAACGCGGACACCGGGTCGTGCACGACGGTCACGGACATGCCGCCGCGCCGGCTCAGCACCGTGCGCACGTACTGCGCGGTGTCGACGTCGTCCTCGACGACGAGCACCTCGTACTGCTCCCCCGCCACCCTGGCTCCCCCCACCGGCTGGCGCAACGCTAACCCGCCCGAGCGGCCGCGGCACACCGCGCCCGTCCGGCGCGCACGCCTCTGACCAGGCACTTCGGGACGTTCGGGGACGAGGCGGGCACGCCGCGCACGCCCCGGCGCCGCGGGTGCGGCGGCCGGGGCGCGCGGTCGAGGCCGGGCGCGTCAGGGGCGCAGGCCCGCTGACTCCTCCCGCGCCGGGACGGTCGCGTCGGTGACGTCGGTCGTGGCCCGCTCGTCGCGTGCCTCGGCGACCTCGTCGCGGAACAGGTCCTCCGCCGACCCCGACTCGTACCTCGCCACGTCGAGGATCCCCTCCCGCTTGGCGACGATCGCCGGCACCAGCGCCTGTCCGGCGACGTTCACCGCCGTCCGGCCCATGTCGAGGATCGGGTCGATCGCCAGCAGCAGGCCGACGCCGGCCAGCGGCAGGCCCAGCGTCGACAGCGTCAGGGTCAGCATCACGACGGCCCCGGTGAGCCCCGCCGTCGCGGCGGAGCCGACCACCGACACGAACGCGATGAGCAGGTAATCCAGGACGGACAGGTCGACGCCGAACAGCTGCGCGACCGTGATGGCGGAGATCGCGGGGTAGATCGAGGCGCAGCCGTCCATCTTGGTCGTGGCGCCCAGCGGCACGGCGAACGCCGCGTACGAGCCGGGGACCCCGAGGTTCCGCTCCGTGACGCGCTGCGTCACGGGCAGCGTCCCGATCGACGAGCGCGACACGAACGCGAGCTGGATCGCCGGCCAGGCGCCGCGGAAGAACGCGCCGACCCGCAGGCCGTTGGCGCGCAGCAGCACCGGGTAGACGACGAGGAGGACGACCACGAGGCCCGTGTAGACCGCGACGGCGAACGTCGCGAGCGGCCCGAGCAGGTCCCAGCCGTAGGTGGCGACGGCGCGCCCGATGAGGCCCAGCGTCCCGAGCGGCGCCAGGCGGATGACCCACCACAGCACCTTCTGCACGACCGCGAGCGCCGAGCGGCTGAACGCGAGGAACGGCTCGGCCGCCGTGCCGGTGCGCAGCGCGGCGATGCCCACGACCAGCGCGATCACGACGATCTGGAGCACGTTGAAGTCGATCGACGTGTCGGCGCTCAGCGCGCCGTCGGCCCCCGCCTCGACGCTCGTCTCGCCGCCGAGGCCCAGGAAGTTGCCCGGGATCAGGCCGTTGAGGAAGTCGAGCCAGCTGCCGGTGGTGCCGGGCTCGACGGCCTCGTCGGTGCTCAGCGTCGTGCGGGCACCGGGCCGGAAGACCAGGCCGAGCGTGATGCCGACGGCCACCGAGATCGCCGCGGTGATCGCGAACCACAGCAGGGTCTGGCCGGCGAGGCGCGCCGCGTTCGTCACCTGCCGCAGGTTCGCGATGGACGCCACGATCGCCAGGAACACGAGCGGCGGGACGATCGCGCGCAGGAGCGTGACGAACGCGGAGCCGATCTCGCTCAGCGTGGTGGTCAGCCAGTTGGCGTCGCCCTCGGCGTTGACGGGGCCCATGCGCAGGGCGATCCAGCCGAGCAGGACGCCGAGGCCGAGACCGAGGAGCACCTGGACGGTGAAGGACGGCATCCGCAGGCGACGCCTCGGCTGCGCGGACGTGGTGGTGGGGCTGGAGGACACGGTGGGGCGCCTTTCGAGCGGGCGCGCGACGGCGCCGGTCGGCATGCGTGCCCGGTCTCGGCACGCGGCGTGCGGGGCGCCCGGGGCGGGCGCGTGGCTGTCCGGTCGCGCCGGACGGCGTCGGCCGAGCGCGCGGCTCGGCGCCGTTCAGCGCGGGAGATCAGCGCGGGAGGTCAGCGCGGGAAGGCGCGACAGAGCGCGCTGGCGACCCGGCGCAGGTCGACGGCGCGGCGCTCGATCGCGTGCCACGTGCTCACGTGGGTGTTCCCCCGGTCCGTCGTGACGGGCCGCACTGCCGTGGCCCCGTCCAGTGCCAACAGCGTCCCACCGGCGCGCATTCCGTGCGGCCGGGGCGGCCGGGCCGGCGGTCCCCGACGGGGCGCGTCCTGGTGTGCCCGCCCGCCCCGCTCCGCCCCTCCCGATGAGTTGGCGGCGGCGCGCGGGTCGGACGCAGGTGGACGCACGACGCGTCGAGCGATGCACCCACGAAGGAGCCACCCATGACCGAGACCGCCACCCACCGCATCCTCGAGGTGCCCGGCGCACGCATCGCGTACGACGTCCGTGGCCCCCTCCCCACGGCGGGTGAGCCGCCGCTCGTCCTCATCGGCCAGCCGATGGACGCGTCCGGCTTCGGCACGCTGGCCTCGCACTTCCCCGACCGCACGGTCGTCACGTACGACCCGCGGGGCCTGGGCCGCAGCACGCGCAGCGACGGGACCACGACGCAGGACCCGCGCCAGCAGGCGGCGGACCTGCACGCGCTGGTCGCGGAGCTCGGCGGCGGCCCGGTCGACCTGTTCGGGTCGAGCGGCGGCGCCGTGACCGCGCTCGCGTGGGTGACGGAGCACCCGGGCGACGTGCGCACCCTCGTGGCGCACGAGCCGCCGCTCCTGGGCGTGCTGCCCGACGCGGAGCACGCCCGCGCGGCGAGCGCACGCGTCGACGCGGCGTACCAGGCGCACGGCTGGGGCCACGGCATGGCCGCGTTCATCGCGCTGACGTCGTGGCAGGGCGAGTTCCCCGCCGACTTCCTCACGGAGCTGCCCGACCCCGCGGCGTTCGGCATGCCGGCCGAGGACGACGGGGGCCGCGACGACCCGCTGCTGTCGGGCGCCGCCGCGGCCGTGACGGCGTACGAGCCGGACGTGGCGCGGCTGCGGGCCACGTCGACCCGCGTCGTGCTCGCCGCGGGCATCGAGAGCCGCGACATCATCACGTGGCGCACGACGCACGCCCTCGCCGACCGGCTGGGCACCGACGTCGCCGTCTTCCCGAGCAACCACGGCGGGTTCCTCGGCGACGAGTTCGGCATGCCCGGCCAGCCCGAGGCGTTCGCGACGCGCCTGCGCGAGGTGCTCGCGGAGGGCTGACGCCCCACCGCACCGGGCCCGCCGCAGCACGGCGACGGGCCCGGCGGGCGTGCCGTGCGCCGTCAGCGCGTGCTGAGCACCTCGCCCACGAACCGCGCGGACCGCTCGCGCAGCCCGGCGACCCGGCGCGCGACGATCTCCTCGCGCACGGACTCGACGTCCGAGCCGGCCTCCGTGCGCGTCGGCGGGCGCCGCACGTTCGCGGAGCACAGGAAGTCGGTGCAGATCAGCGTGCCGATGGTGTTGCCGCGCCGGCCGGACGCGCCGCCGCGGCGGGCGACGTACAGCGTGACGTCCTCGGTGACGACGACGTCCTCGCACCACGCGCACACGGCGCGGCGTCGCACGCGTGCGGTGCGCTCACCGGAGCGCAGCAGCACGCCGGTCGGCTCGGCGTCGACCTCCAGGACGACGTACGCGGACAGGGGCGCCTTGCGGTCGCGCCAGCCCAGGTAGTCGAGACGGTCCCAGTCCAGGGCGTCCAGGTCGGGCAGGGTCGCCTGGGTGGCCTCGCGGCGGCTGGCGTTGACGAACGAGCTGCGGATCTGCTTCTCGGTCAGGGGGTGCATGTCGGGCTCGGCTTCCGTGGGTGCGGGCAGCCGCCGAGGGCCGCGGGCCTGCGTGCGCAGACCGACGGGCGCGCGGGTGCGCTGTCCGGAGGCAGCGCCGGGCCGGCGGTTCGGCGGCGGGGACGGACGTGCCGCGTCCGCTCCCCCGACGCGCCCGGGCCGTGCCGACGGCCGACGGCGGCACGCAGGTGCTGCCGCGGTCGGCGCCGTCACCGTGGCGGCGTGCGCGGCGGAGCCGTCGTCACGTCACCGCGGGAGGCGGTGGGTCCGGGGTGTCAGGGGCGCGCGACGCGATCGCGCGCGGACACCGAGCAGGCCTGCACGGCCACCTCGCGCTCCGCGGTCTCGTCCCGCACGTCTCGCTCCCGGTTCTCGGTCCTGCCCGTGCCGTCCGGCGAACGTGAGGGACGCGCGGACCGGACGAGTGTACGCCGCACGCACCGCGGCCCCTCCCGGAGCACTCCGGGAGGGGCCGCGAACGTGCGGTTCTGCGCTGAGGTCAGCGGCTGCGGCGCGAGCCGGCGCGGCTGCCCATCGACATGCCGACGGCTCCACCGCGCGACGCGGGCGCGCCCTCGCGGCGACGGCCGCCGTCAGCGCCCTGCCCGCCACCCGCGGTGCCGGCGCGACGGGCGTCTCCGCCCGGACGGCCACCGGTGCGCGCACCACCGGAGGTCGCGCCACCGGAGGTCGCGCCACCACCGCGGCGGCCACGACCGCCCGCGGCACCGCCGCCGCCACCGCCCCGGCGACCGGACGACGTCCGGACCGGCTCGGCGACGACGGGCGCCGGAGTGACGTGGGCGGCCTGCTCGCCGACCAGCGCCGTGAGCGCGGGGTCGCCGGCACGCACGCGGCGGGGCGTCACCTTGATGCCGGCGAGGCGCGTGAGCGTGCGGACCTCGGACTCCTCCTGCGGGAGGACCAGGGTCGCGACCGCGCCCTCGGACCCGGCGCGGGCCGTGCGGCCCGAACGGTGCAGGTACGCCTTGTGCTCGGCCGGCGGGTCGACGTGGACGACCAGCTCGACCTCGTCGACGTGGATGCCGCGGGCCGCGATGTCCGTCGCGACGAGCACCCGCACGCCGCCGTTGGAGAACGCCTCGAGGTTGCGCTCGCGCGCACCCTGGCTGAGGTTGCCGTGCAGGTCGACCGCGGGCACGCCCGCCGCCGTCAGCTGCTTGGCGAGCTTCTTGGCCTGGTGCTTCGTCCGCATGAACAGCACGCGACGGCCGGTGCCGGACGCGAGCTGGTGGACGACGTCCTTCTTGGCGTCGACGCCGTCGACGAGGAACACGTGGTGCGTCATCGCCGAGACGGGCGACTCGGCGCTGTCCACGGCGTGCCGCAGCGGGTTGCGCAGGAACCGCTGGACGATCAGGTCCACGCCGTTGTCGAGCGTGGCGGAGAAGAGCATCCGCTGCCCGTTCGGGTCGGTCGCGGCCAGGATCCGCTTGACGCCCGGGAGGAAGCCGAGGTCGGCCATGTGGTCGGCCTCGTCGAGCACGGTGATCTTGATCGCGGCGAGCGAGACGACGCCCTGCTTCATCAGGTCCTCGAGGCGGCCCGGGCAGGCGACGACGATGTCGACGCCGGCCTTGAGGACCGACTCCTGGGGACGCTGCGAGACGCCGCCGAAGATGGTGGTGACGTGCAGGCCGGCGGCCTTGGCCAGCGGCTCGAGCGTCGCGGCGATCTGCGACGCGAGCTCACGCGTCGGGGCCAGCACGAGCCCGCTGGGGCGGCCCGGCACGCGGCGCACGCCCTGCACGCCGGCGACGAGGCCGGCCAGGCGGGCGACGAGCGGCAGGCTGAACGCGAGCGTCTTGCCGGAGCCGGTGCGGCCGCGGCCGAGGACGTCGCGACCCGCGAGCGTGTCGGGCAGCGTCGCGGTCTGGATGGGGAAGGCGTCCGTCAGGCCACCTTGGGCGAGGGAACGGACGAGGACCTCGGGCACGCCGAGGGAGGAGAAAGTAGGCACAGGTTGGTCGCCTTTCGCGGCGTTCGTGGGGGCGTCCGCCAGCACCACGAGCCGGGACGCGGGCCTGCTCCCGAGTCGTTACCGGGGCGGGGCCGTGACCAGTGTGCCTCATGTTCGACCTGGACGCACCGACGACTCGCTCACACCACGGCCCCGCACCGGGCGGCGAGTGGGCGCGGGCCCGCCTCACGCGGCGTCCTCGCCCCGCGCGGTCCCCCACGCCGCGTCGTCCTGCTCGAGCACGACCAGCACGCTGCCGGGGCCGACCTGGGCGCCCGGCGAGGCGACCACCTCCCGCACCCGGCCGGCGGCCGGGGCCACGACCGGTGCCTCCATCTTCATCGCCTCGACGGCCAGGAGCGTCTGCCCCGCCTCGACCGTGTCCCCGGGACGCACGTCGACGCGGACGACGTTGGCGGCGAACGACGCCTCGACGGCCGTGCACCCCTCCGGCACCACGACCTGCGGCTCGGCGGGCGGCGCGGCGACGTCGTGGACGCGGTCGAGCTCCCCCGCCGCCGCCCACGCGTCGCGCTCCGCCCGGAACGCCGCGGCCTGCTGCTCGCGGAACCGCGCGATCGACGCCGCGTTCTCGGCCAGGAACCGCTCGTGGTCGGCGAGGACGAACTCCCCCTCCTCGACGCGCAGCGCCAGCCGCCCCGCCGCCATGTCGGCGCGCATCTCGAGGAGCTCGTCGGGCGCGACCTCGTACCAGCGGATGCGGTCGAAGAACCGCAGCAGCCACGGCGTGCCGGCCTCGAACGCGCCGCGCTGGCGCAGCGTCGACCACACGGGCACCGTCCGGCCGACGAACTGGTAGCCGCCCGGCCCCTCCATGCCGTAGATGCACAGGTAGGCACCGCCGATGCCGACGGCGTTCTGCGGCGTCCACGTGCGGGCCGGGTTGTACTTCGTGGTGACGAGCCGGTGGCGCGGGTCCAGCGGGGTGGCGACGGGCGCGCCGAGGTAGACGTCGCCCAGACCCAGCACGAGGTACTCGGCGTCGAACACCGTGCGGTGCACGTCCTGCACCGACGCGAGCCCGTTGACGCGGCGGATGAACTCGATGTTCCACGGGCACCAGGGCGCGTCGTCCCGCACGCCGTTCATGTACCGCTCGATCGCCTCGCGCGTCGACGGGTCGTCCCACGACAGGGGCAGGTGCACCGTGCGGCTCGGCACGCGCAGGTCGTGCGTGGGCGGCAGGGCGTCGTCCGCGGCGCGCACGACGTCGACGAGGGTGGCGACGCTCGTGACGGCCGGGTCGAGGTGCACCTGGAGGGACCGGATGCCCGGCGTGAGCTCGACGACGCCGGCGAGGTCCCCCGCGTCGACGCGCGCCTGGAGCGCCGTCATGAGGGCGTGCACGCGGATGCGGACGCCGAGGTCGAGGCGCATGGGCCCGTACTCGGCGAGGACGTTGGCGTCCCCGCTGCGCCGCAGCGTGAGCTCGGGCACGTCGTCGGTCGCGGCGCGGCGCGCGAGGATGCCGCCGTCGGTCACGGGGGCGCGGTCGGGGACCGCGTCGGTGAGCGGGGCGTCGGCGAGGCGCGCGGCCTGCGCGTCGGTGACGGGCACGAAGCGCACGGTGTCGCCCGGGCGCAGCTGCCCGAGCTTCCACAGGTGCCCGGTCGCGACGGTCGCCGGGCACGTGAACCCGCCGAGGCTCGGCCCGTCCGGCCCGAGCAGGATCGGCAGGTCGCCCGTGTAGTCGACCGCGCCGACGGCGTACGGCGTGTCGTGGATGTTCGACGGGTGCAGACCCGCCTCGCCGCCGTCGGGGCGGGCCCACCGCGGCCGCGGCCCGACGAGCCGCACGCCCGTGCGCGCGGAGTTGAAGTGCACCTCCCAGTCCGCGGCGTGGAACGCCTCGACGTCCTCGGGCAGGAAGAACTCGGGGGCGGCGTGCGGGCCCTCGAGCGCCGCGAGCTCCCACCGGTCGCCGATCGCCGGGCGCTCGGCCGGCGGCACGGGGGCGACGTCGTGCGGCACCGCCGGCGTCGCGAGCGGGACGAGGTCGCCCGTGCGCAGGGCGCGGCCCGTGACGCCGCCGATCTCGCCGAGGTCGAACGTGCTGGCCGAGCCGAGCACCGGGACGACGTCGAGCCCGCCCTCCACCAGCAGGTACGTGCGCATGCCCGCGGTCGCGGTGCCGATGCTCAGCACGGCGCCGGCGGGGACCTCGACCGGCTCCCACAGCGGCACGGGCGTCCCGTCGACGTCGACCGGTGCCGGCGCCCCCGTGACCACGACGCGCGCGGCGGTGCGGAAGCGCAGCGCCGGGCCCGTCATCGTGCACTCCAGGCCCGGGGCGCCCGGGGGGTTGCCCAGCGCCCGGTTGCCGGCCGCGAACGACCACGTGTCCATCGGCCCCGACGGCGGGATGCCCACCGGCCACAGCCCCACGCGGCCCGGCAGGTCCTGCACGGTCGTCAGCATGCCGGGGCGCAGCACCTCGAACCGCGGCGTGGCGTCGACCAGGCCGTCGAGCGTGCGCGTGCTGTGCGCGGCCGCGGCGACGTCCGCGTGGGCGGCGGCCACCCGCAGCAGGCCGAGGTTCGTCGCGACGCCGTCGACGCGCGTGGCCGCGAGCGCCGCGCGCAGGCCCGCCCACGCCGCCTCCCGGTCCGGCCCGTGCACGACGACCTTGGCCAGCAGGGGGTCGTAGTGCGTGCTGACCTGCGTGCCGACCTCGAGCCACGTGTCGACGCGCACGCCGTCGGGCAGCGCGAGGTGCGTGACGGTGCCGGCGCTGGGCACGCCCCCGAGGTCCGTGTTCTCGGCGTACACGCGTGCCTCGACCGCGGCGCCCACCAGCGCGGCCGGCGCCTCGTCGAGCACCGCGCGCTCCCCCTGCGCGAGCCGCAGCATCCAGGCGACGAGGTCGATGCCGTGCACGGCCTCGGTGACCGGGTGCTCGACCTGCAGACGCGTGTTCACCTCGAGGAACGCGGCCTCCTCGCGGTCGGGGTCGTAGACGTACTCGACCGTCCCGGCCGAGCGGTAGCCCACCGACGCGCACAGGTCCCGGGCCGCGTCGGTGATGCGGGTGCGCACGGCGTCGGGCAGGCCCGGGGTCGGCGTCTCCTCGACGACCTTCTGGTTGCGCCGCTGCAGCGTGCAGTCGCGGTCACCGAGCGTCACGACCCGCCCCGCGCCGTCGCCGAAGACCTGCACCTCGACGTGCCGGGCCCGCGCGACCAGCCGCTCCAGGAACACGGCGCCCGACGCGAACGCCGCGCCCGCGACCCGCCGGACGTCGTCCCACGCGCCCCGCAGGTCGTCGGGGCCGTGGCACGCGCGCATGCCGATGCCACCACCGCCGGCCGTCGCCTTGAGCATGACGGGGTACCCGACGGCGTCGGCGGCGGCGAGCGCCTCGTCGAGCGAGCCGAGCAGGTCGGTGCCCGGCAGCAGGGGCACGCCCGCGGCGTGCGCGGCGGCGCGCGCGGTGTGCTTGGCGCCGAAGACCTCGAGCTGCTCGGGCGTCGGGCCGACGAACACGAGCCCCGCGGCCTCGCAGGCGCGCGCGAACCCGGCGTTCTCCGAGAGGAAGCCGTACCCGGGGTGCACCGCGCCGGCGCCGCTCGCGAGCGCCGCGCGCACGACGCGGTCCACGTCGAGGTAGCTCTCCGCCGCGGGTGGCGGGCCGAGCAGGACGGCCTCGTCGGCGAGCTCGGTGTGCAGGGCGCCGCGGTCGGCCTCGGAGAAGACGGCGACGGTGCGCAGGCCCAGGTCGCGCGCGCTGCGCAGGATCCGCACGGCGATCTCGCCGCGGTTCGCGACGAGCAGGGTGTCGAAGCGTGCCATCACGCGGCTCCCTCGTCCGCGCCGGCGTCCTCGCCCGACCACACGACCATCTCGGCGCGGCTCGGGTCGAACCCGTTGCACGGGTTGTTCACCTGGGGGCAGTTCGAGACGACGACGAGCACGTCGCGCTCGGCGCGCACGCTCACGCGCAGGCCGGGCGCGGAGATCCCGTCCACGATGCCGAGCGCGCCGTCGGCGTCGACCGGCACGTTCATGAACCAGTTGACGTTCGACACCTGGTCGCGCTTACCCATCCCGTACCGCGACAGCTCGGCGAGGAAGTTGTCCGCGCAGGCGTGCTGCGCCCACGTGTGGTGGCCGTAGCGCAGCGCGTTCGACTCCTTCGAGCAGGCCCCGCCGAGCGTGTCGTGGCGCTCCACGTCGTCGTCGACGACCGTCAGGAGCGCGTCGCCGTCCGCCGTGCGCAGCACCGAGCCCCGCACGAGGAACACCGACCCCTGCTCCGCGAGCGTGGCCTGCGCGCTGTAGGCGTTCGCGGTGTCGTGCGCGTCGTAGGCGAGGAAGTCGACGGCCTGGTTGCCGTCGACGTCGACGACCGTCAGCACCTGCCCCCGTCGCAGCACGTGCGACCAGGGCGAGCGGGGCGCGACGGTCTCGCGGTGCAGCACGCGGCCGAAGGTGTGGCGCCCGGCAGCGCTCGCCGGGCTCGTCGTCGTGGTCATGCGATCCCCCGGGCGGTGAGGTGGTCGGTGGTGGCGAGGAAGGCGCGGCGACCCTCGGGCGTGGCGTCCCAGAGCGGGTCGGACGGCGCGGTCGGGGCGCCGCGCCAGGCGACGACGTCGACGGGGCCGCAGCTCCAGCGCTCGCGCGGGTCCAGCGGGTGCGCGGTGGCGGCCAGCAGCAGCACCGCGGGCATCTCGAGGCGGAGCACGACGCTCGCACCCGGCCCCGCGGAGCCGGTCGGCTCGGCCGTGCCGTCGGGCGCCACGCGCACGCCCTGGAAGAACGTCACGCACGGCGGCACGTCGCGCCGCGACAGCCCCTGCTTGGCCGCGGCGAGGACCAGCAGCTCGCGGCCGGCGGGCGACCCGCCGTGCGGGCCGGCGTCGCCGTACCGGCGCTCGTTGCGCGCGCGTGACGACGTGCCGAACACGGCGTCGTGGTGGCCGGACGTGTCCTCGACGACCGTCGCGAGCACGCGGCCCTGGTCCGACAGCAGCAGCTGCCCCACGCCCGTGTAGACCTGCCACTGCACCTTGACGGTGTCGGCCACGTTGAGGCGCTCGTGCGTCCGACCGGCGCTGTGCAGGACGACCGCGACGCTCGCGTCGCCGGTGACGTCCGTGAGGCGCACGTGCGTGCCGCGGGCGAGCTCGCGGTGGGCGTACCCGCCACCCGCGACCCGCTCCGCCCAGACGAGGTCGTCCGCCCCGGGGCCGACGGGCAGACCGCCCGCGAGCGCGGCGGCGGGGACGGCGGACGCGGGCAGCCACGGCCGCTCGGCGACGACCGTGCCCTCCTGCGCGCGGGCGTGGGCGCGGGCGCCCGCGGTGGTCGACGTCCCGGCCTCGCTCGTGGCGCTCATGCGCTCACCCCTTTTTCTGTCGGTGGACAGAAAGGAGCGAACACCGGTGCCGTGACGTCCCGATGTGCGCGGTGTTGCGCGGCTGTTACCGATGGCACGGGCGTCGTGCGCGGAGGTCCGCGCGGGCACGGCTGCTAGCGTCGGCGCCCATGCCCCGCCGCACCGGACGCCCGCGGACCGCGGGCGACTCCCCCACCGGCCTCGGCACGCGCGAGGACATCCTGCACGCGGGGGCGCGCCTGTTCTGCACGGTCGGGTACGGCAGCACCAGCACGCACGCGCTCGCCGAGGTCGCCGGCGTGCGGCAGGCCACGCTCTACCACCACTTCCCCGGCAAGCACGCGGTGCTGCTCGAGCTGCTGCTGGGCACGGTGCAGCCGTCCCTCGACGCCGCCCGTGCGCTCCTGCGCCGCGACGAGCCGGCCCCCGCCCGCCTGTGGGCGCTCGCGGCCGGCGACGTCCGGCTGCTGTGCGCGGGCGAGGACAACCTCGGCGCGCTGTACCTGCTCCCCGAGCTCGACGACGAGCGGTTCGCCGCCTTCCACGCCCGGCGCACCGAGCTGGAGGCCGCCTACCGCGAGCTCGTGGCCGCGTGCGGCGTGGCCCCGGACGACGTCGTGCGCACCGCCGCGCTCGTGCTCGGCCTGGTCGAGAGCGTCATCCTGCAGCGACGGCGCTCACCCGCCACGCTCGACGCGCGCACACCGGACGCCGTCGCCGACGCCGCGCTGGCCCTCGTCGGCCTCGAGCCGGCGCACCGTGCGGCGCACGCGGCGGCGGGGCGTCGCCTGACGGCGACCGCGGACGTCGCCGCGGGCTGAGCCCGCTGCCGCCCGCACGACGGGCGTGGACACCGTGCGCGACCGCCTTAACACGATCGTTTCGTGCGGGACGCGGGCCGGTCACACCCGCGCGGATGAATACGGGTCGAACGACAGAAACGCCGCGCTCGCCCGCCACCCGATCTCCGCCGCATCCCGCCGGGAGCCCTCATGATCATCGCTGGAGTGGGTCTGACCGTCCTGGTCGTCCTCGTCGTCGGCGTCGCCGTGGCCCGCAAGGTCGACGGGGACAGCGCCAACTACCTCGTGGCCGGGCGGCGCCTCGGCGTGCCGCTCGTCGCCGTCTCCCTCACCGCGGCGGCCGTCGACTCCAACGCCACGGTCGGCAACACCGACCTGACCTCCCAGTTCGGCTTCTGGTCGGGCGCCTCGCTCGCCCTCGGGCTGAGCATCTGCCTGCTGCTCACCGGCCTGTTCCTGGCCAAGCCGATCAACCGCATGAAGCTGTTCACGCTCGGCGACTACTTCCGCATCCGGTACGGACGGCCCACGGAGGTCGTGGCGTCGGTCGTCATGCTGCTCTCGTTCGTCACGCTGCTCGCGGGCAACCTCGTCGCGTGCGGGTTCCTCCTCGAGCGGTTCGCGCGCATCCCGTACGCCTGGGGCGTGCTCCTGTCGGTCCTCCTCGTGCTCGCGTACACGGTCGCCGGCGGGCTGTTCTCCGACGCCTACACGGCCGTGATCCAGACGGCCATCACGCTGGTCGCCGCGGTGAGCCTGCTCGCGTGGGTCGCCCTGAGCTTCGGGATCGTCGTGCCCGCGGGCATGGGCCCGTTCGACCTGGGCCAGCTGACCGACAGCGCGCAGGGAGCCCCCGTCAACTGGGCGACGCTCGTCTCGCTCGGCATCGGCGACATCGTCGCGATCGACTTCATGCAGCGCATCTTCGGGGCGAAGAGCCCCGAGGTCGCCCAGCGCTCCTGCTTCGCGGCGGCCGGCTTCACCGCCGTGATCGGCACCGTCTTCGCCCTGGTCGCGCTCACGGCGTCGGCCGTCCTCGGCATCACGACCGCCGACGGGCCCGTCCTCTACACGCTCCTCGCCGAGCACGCGCCGCCCCTCTTGGCGGTGGTGGTGCTGTCGGGCATCGTGGCCGCGTCGTTCTCGACCGCGTCCGGCGCGATCCTCGCCACGTCCGCGATCGCCGTGCGCAACCTGTGGGGCCGCCGGCGCATCGTCGTCGGGGGCGCCGACCCCCTGCTGCGCTGGACGCGGCTGGCCATGGTCCCGATCTG